>CAKPMJ010000001.1 GCA_934167965.1 uncultured Clostridia bacterium
TAGATAGGTTGGAGGTGTAAGTGCAGTAATGTATTAAGCCAACCAATACTAATAAATCGAGGGCTTAACCACGAAAAGTTAAGCAAAAGATCGAAGAAAGTTAAGAACTAAAACTTGCCTAAATCATCTATGTATTTTTGAGTGTGCTAAAAATTAAAAAACTTTGGTATAAACTATTGCAAAATTGTTCATAATGTATTATAATACCAAATGTATCAAAAAGTTATCGATTTTTTGGTGATGATTACATTGAGGTAATACCTGTTCCCATTCCGAACACAGAAGTCAAGCTCAATAGTGCCGAAAATACTTGTGGGTTACCCTGCTGGAAAGATAGGTTATCGCCAAATTTATATATATTCCTCGTTAGCTCAGTTGGTAGAGCGCTCGGCTGTCGAGCAAGTCGAAAGACTAAAGAGTTAGCAGCTCTATATGGAAACATATAGATGAAAAAGGTGGCTAATTCGGTGAAACTCGTAAGTAATATTAATTACACGACAACACCGAGCAAGGCGAAAGCTATGTGTAGAGACTTTACACCACCTACCTAAGTCGAAAGATATGGTAAAGAGCAAGTCCAGACTACAAATTATATTAAATATAATGTTAATGAAAGTTAATGTAGTGCGTAACCGATAGGTCGCTGGTTCGAGCCCAGCACGAGGAGCCATAAAGATAGTAAGTGTAGAACTTACTATTTTTTTTATAAAAAAGCAATTGAATAAAAAGATAATTAATGATAATATATTAGAGTACACTAATTAGAAAAAAATAAAAGGAGAAAATAATGAAAAACAATAACACAAAAAAATACATAAAATTAATAATAATATTTATATGTTTAATAGGATTTCTAATGTTATTAGAAGACGTATTTGAAAAAGAAATAATGACATTAGATGTAAAGGGATATGAAATAATATCAAAACTAATAAAGATAGAAGGAACAAAAAACATATTAAAATTTATTACAAATATTGGAGGAACAATAACACTAATTACATTAGCAGGAGTATCATTGTTAATATCAATAATAAAGCATAAAAAAGAAATAGGAATAGCAATAGTAGCCAATTTATCAATTTCAGCGCTATTAAATACAGTTTTAAAACACATTATACAAAGAGATAGACCAATTGGGTATAGATTAATAGACGAAACAGGTTACAGCTTTCCATCAGGACATTCAATGAATAGTATGGCTTTTTATGGTTTTATGATATATTTAGTATATAAATTTGTAAAAAATAAGTACATAAAATATACAGTAATTATAATTTTAAGTATACTGATTGTATCTATTGGAATTAGCAGAATATACTTAGGTGTACATTATACAAGTGATGTAATAGCAGGATTCTTAGTATCAATTTCATATTTAATTATATATACTAATATTATAAGAAATTATATAGTAAAAGAGAATTCCACTAAATAGGAATTCTCTTAATTTAATTTACAGATAAATTTTATAATCTATATCAGGGAATATAGCATCTTTTTTACTAATATCTTTTAAAAACTCTTCGTCAATTTCATCATTTTTTAATTGATTATACAGTTTAGTAAATCTTCCAATATGATCTTTAATACGCTTTTTAGCATAGTCAACCATAGTTCCGTTTGTAATAATAAATAACCAGTCACTACTTTGTGCTAATAATAATTCACGAGCAGCTTGGTTTAATGCTTTCTTTTTTAATCCTTTAGCATTAGGATATAAAGCTGCTAATTCGCACATTCTGTCTCCTGCAACATGAAGATGTCTATGAGCGTAGTCATTAGTTTGGTTAAGCCAAACTTCACTATAGCCATTAGCGCCCCAGCTAGAACGGCATGGTTCACATTGTTGTATTTCTGGATATTTATCAATATATTCAGATGGAGTAATTAATTCAAAATTACATTCATCATAATAGATTTTTTTAAATAAAATATATAACCAATATGGTCCTTCATACCACCAATGTCCATAAAGTTCTGCATCATAAGGACAAAGTATAATAGGGGGCCTGTCCATATATTTTGAAGCGTTTTCTATTTGTTGATTTCTAGAATCTAAGAAATGTCCAGCTTGTTTTTCTGCTGAATCTTTTGCCCATTGAATATCATATATGTCTTTGTTTTCTGTATCACCAGTAATCCTATGATATTTAATTCCAGTGTTTACTCTAACTCCATCATGTGCTATATAAGGTTTTATATAATCATAATCTGCTTCATATCCAATATCACGATAAAATTCACGATAGTTATAATCTCCAGGATAACCGTTTATTGAGCTCCAAACTTGTCTAGAAGATTCTATATCACGACCAAAAACAGTAAATCCTCTAGGTGAAACTATTGGAGCTAATGTTCCATAAATTGGTGTAGGATTAGCATATAATATTCCATGAGATTCAACTATAGCATAATCAATACCAAATTCTCTTAAGTATTTATCAGCTTCTGGAACATATCCACATTCAGGAAGCCAGATTCCACGAGGTTTTTTTCCAAAATATCTTTCATAAGTTTGAACACCTACTGCAATTTGAGCTCTAACAGTTTTTTCATTAACGTATAAAATAGGGAAATACCCATGTGTTGCTCCACAAGTGATAATTTCTAAAACACCTAAATCTTGAAATTTTTTAAATCCAGATATCAAATTACATTTATATATATCTTTAAAGAAATGTAAGTCATTTGAATATCTATCAAAATAATATTTAGATAATCTATTCATTCTTTCATTATCTTTTGTTCTTTCTATTTCTTTTTTAGAAAGCTCGATATGTTCTTTTAAATAATTAATATATTTTCTTTGTAATAATTTACTATCTAACATAGAAAGTAGAGGAGGGGTCATTGTCATTGTTATTTTATATTTTACTCCTTCATCTACTAGTTTTTGAAAGTTTTGAAGTAGTGGTATATATGTTTCTGAAATTGCTTCATATAACCATGATTCTTCTAGATAATCATCACTTTCTGGATGATGTATAAATGGAAGATGTGCATGTAATACAAAACTTACATATCCTTTTTTTTGCATCTTTTAGTTCTCCTTTTTTCTAATTTTAAAAGGCTCGAGGCTAGATTTATATGGTTTTCTAACTTCAAACCTTTAAAGTTATATTTATTATTTTATTTACTCCAAGATGAATAACTTCTTGAACTTGTAGCTCCTGAAGATGGATTGTTTATAAAATCTAAATCTTCATCTTTGTAGAAGTTTTTATATAAATCATAAATTCTATAGAATTCACTCATTAATGGGAATTCAGAAATATCTTTTTCAATAACTTGATTTGTTTTTACATTTCTAAAATATATCTTTTGATATATTGGTGGATTAAATAAAACCTTATTATTTGGTACTTCCAAGTCATTTGAAGATGATATATAGATATATGATGGTATTGCTGGTTTATCAGGTTCAATATTTGTGTTTTGATTAAATGGAAGAGGGCGTCTGCCAAGTTCTACCGTATATTCACAATTTGCATCATTAAGATCTAAATACCAACTATTTGCAAAGTCATTAATGTCTACTTCAAAATAATAATCAAGTGTAATATTATGAATTATAAGCACAGGCTTAGTTGCTTCAAAGAATTTATCACCATAAGTTTTTTGAAAATTCATTCTATCTTCATCAGAAATATCCCAATAAACAAACATTTTTGTTGGTGTTTGGGCAAGAATTTTTACTACTGTTTGATTATATCTATAAGGCAAATCATAATATTCATTTATAAAAGCTTTTTTAGTTGCTGCTTTTTTTCTTGTTGTAGTTTTTTTAGCTGTACTTTTCTTAGTAGTTTTTGCTGTAGATGATTTTTTTGTAGCTGTTTTTTTAGTTGTTGTTTTTTTGACTGCAGTAGATTTACTTGTAGTAGTTTTTTTCTTTGCAGTCGTAGTCTTTTTTGTTGTAGCAACTTTTGTAGTTTTTTTAGCTGTTGTAGACTTTTTTACTGATGTTTTTTTAGGTTCTTTTTTTTCTACGTCTTTTGTTTCTTTTGGCATTTTTTATCCTCCTAGTTTATTTCACATTTATTCCTATATATACTATACCAAAACAAAAATAAATTCAATACTTTTTTACAATTTTTTGAAATTTATTCTCTACTTTTATTTTGACCACACATTTTTTCATACTCTTTACATTTTATCTTATAATCCATTTGCATACACAAATATTTGTAATAGCTGTAAGCCTGTTCGTATTGCATAACAGGATTAAACATAGGATCTTTGTAAATATCATTCATATCAGCATTTGACTGCATATTAAAAAAATCATTACTTTCCATAAATAAACCTCCATTCAAATATAAATATATTATAATAAGCAAAATTTATAACTTATAAATTAAAATTAAAAAAAGGTACAAATTGAATAAATAAAAATGTATAAAAAGCTGCTATAATTCCATGAAGTAATTTTCCTAAAATATAAGGTTTTATAGATAAATCACTTTTGGAAGTTATACTGAATACTTGTAAAAATATAGAAATACCACCTAATCCAAGAAGAAAGGAAGTAAGTATAATATTTAAAGATATTGCTTTTATTTTTATTGCTGAGATTAGAGATATACCATTTGTTATTTCTAATAACCCTAGAATTAGGGGAGTAATAAATTGAGTAGGCAAATTAAAAAAAGAAAACAATGGCAAAATCATATTTGATAATAGATAAATTATTTTACTTGCTTTTAAGATTGATATAATTACAGAAAATAATACTATAAATCCTCCTATCATTAATATAGTTGATGTGGCACTGGATATTGCTTCTGCAAGTACACCACCTAAATTAGAAAAAGGAATATGTTTCGATGAAGATATAGAGTGAGAAATAGTTTTAGAAAAACTACTGCTATTACCCCAAAACTTAAATAAAAATCCGACAGTAAAACATGCTAAGATATGTGTTATAAGTAATAAAAAGCCTATTGTAGAATTACCAAACATAGTGATTCCAACAGTTCCTATAATAAATAGTGGACCTGAGTTATTAGTAAAACTTAATAACCTTTCGCATTCGACTTTAGGTAAAATATTATTTTGTCTAAAATTAACAGCAATTTTAGCACCAATAGGATATCCACTAATTAATCCCATAATTAAGCCAAAAGAACCTTCACCGCCAATATTAAACATAGGGCGCATTATATTGTTTAACAATCTGCCAAGAATATAAGGTATTTCTGTTTGAGATAGCAGTTCAGTTGCTACAAAAAATGGAAAAAGTGATGGTATGACAGAGTTTGCCCAAAGGTTTAATCCAGATTTTGCAGCATTTAAATTTGAAGTTGAAAATAACACTAGACTAATTGTAAATATAAAAAATATACAAGGCAAGATATACCTTTTTATTTTTATGACTTTGAATTTGTACATAATTTCCACCTCTTATAATTTATATAAAATAAAAAATAAAAAATGCAAAAATAGTATTGAAAAAAAATAAGTGTTTTGATATATTAAATAAAAAAAGTCATAGGAGGTCAAAAAATGACAGAAGCAGATAAAAATTTTATAGAAACATGTAAAGAAATATTAGAACATGGATATTCTTCAGAAGGAACAAATGTAAGAACAAGATGGGATGATGGAGCAGAAGCGAATTATATATCAATAGTAGGAGTAACAAATAAATATGATGTAGGAAAAGAATTTCCTATGATAACATTGAGAAATAATACAAATACAGTAATGAGAGCAATAGATGAAATACTTTGGATATGGCAAAAAAAATCAAATAATGTAAATGATTTAAATTCACATATATGGGATCAATGGGCAGGAAAAGATGGAACTATAGGAAAAGCATATGGGTATCAAATGGCAAAAAAATATGATTTTAAAACAAAAAATGGAATAATGAAAATGGACCAAGTAGATTTTGTTCTAAACTTATTAAAAAATGATACATCAAGCCGTAGAATAATGACAAATATATTTAATTTTGAAGATTTAAAAGATATGAATTTAGAGCCATGTGCATATGGAACTCAATGGCTTGTAAAAGGTGGAAAATTACACCTAATATTAAATCAACGTTCACAAGATATGTTAGCAGCAAATGGTTGGAATACAATGCAATATGCAGCACTTCTTTGTATGTTTGCACAATGTACAGGGCTAGAAGTTGGAACACTAACACATAATATAGGAGATTGTCATATATATGATAGACATATTCCATTAATTAAAAAATTAATAGAAGCGGAGCCAATGGATGTATCACCTAAATTAGTAATAAAAAATGATACAAAAGATTTTTATGACTTTAAAGTAGAAGATTTTGAAATACAAGGATATGATTATAATAAAGACATAAAACTAGGAAAAATTCCAGTAGCAATTTAGGAGGGATTTTATATGTTAAGTATAATAGTTGCAAAAGCAAAAAATAATATAATAGGAAAAGATAATCAATTAATATGGCATTTGCCAGAAGATTTAAAAAGATTTAAAAATTTAACTACGGGACATACTATAATAATGGGAAGAAAAACATTTGAATCTTTGGGTAGAGTGTTACCAAATAGGCATCATATAATATTGTGCAATGATGCAAAGATGAATATTGATAATGAAAATGTAGAGGTTTTACCTGATATATCACTATTAGAAAAATACATAAATGATGATGAAGAACATTTTGTAATTGGCGGAGCTACAATGTATAAATTACTTATGCCATCATGTCAAAAGATGTATATAACTGAGATAAACCAAGAGTTTGATGGTGATGTTTCATTCCCAGAAATTGATTTATCTAAATGGAAAGTTACTCAAAGAGAAAAAGGTTTGACAGATGAAAAAAATCCTTATGAATATGAGTATGTGACTTATGAAAGAATATAAATAAAAATGAATATAAAAATAGCTTTAGGAAAACATAAAAGTAGGAGATGAGTTTATGTTTAAACCTAAAGCTATTTATTATGAAAAAGAAATTGAAAATTATCCATTGGGAATAGAACTATTAGAAAAATTTAAGGACACACCCAAAATTGAAATAGAAAATCACAACAATATAGAAGAAATGAGAAAAAAGCAAAACAGAGAATTTCCAGACATGAAAAGAAATATCATAATAGGAACAAGAAAAACACATAAATATGTAGAAAATCATAAAGTATCAGATTATTTAGTACCATACACATCTTCGGGGTGTATAGCAATGTGTATGTACTGCTATTTGGTGTGTAATTACAATAAATGTGCATACATGAGGCTATTTGTAAATAGAGAGCAAATGTTAGAAAAAATAATAAAAACAGCTAATAAAGAATTTGAACAAAAAGGAAAAGAAGTTACATTTGAAATAGGAAGTAATAGTGATTTAGTACTAGAAAATACAATTACAGGAAACTTAAAATGGACAATAGAGAATTTTGCAAATACAGAACATGGATATCTAACTTTTCCAACAAAATTTGATATGATTGATGATATTTTAGATTTAAATCATAATGGAAAAATAATAGTAAGAATGAGTGTAAATCCAGAGTATATTATAAACAAAGTTGAAATAGGGACTTCAAAACTAAGTAAAAGAATTGAGGCAATAAATAAATTAAAAAAAGCAGGATATAAAATAGGAATACTCATAGCACCTGTTGTTATGGTTGATAATTGGAAAGAACTGTATAGAGAGCTTATACGTAATTTGAATGAGCAGCTATCAGAAGAAGTAAAAAAAGATGTATTCTTTGAGATTATTTTTATGACATATAGTTATGTTCATACAAAAATAAATGAAGAAGCGTTTCCAAATTCTATAAATTTATATAGTAAAGAATTAATGACAGGTAGAGGAAAAGGAAAATATATGTATAAAAATGAGTTAAGAGTTGATGGAGAAAAATTTTTGCGTGAACAAATGAATAAGTATTTTCCAAATAATAATATATTATATATAGTCTAATAGGTATAATTGAGATATATAAAGAATATATAATAATAAAACTTTTAGGAGAGATTATTATGGATTTATATGAGAAGAATAATAGTTTATTAAACATTGTTAAAGGAGTTGCAATTTCAATAGGATTTACATTTATTGCTTTATTTATTTTTTCATGTTTATTGGTTTATACTAATATAAACGAAAATTTAATGCAACCTATTGTAATTGTAATAACGGCAATAAGTATTTTATTGGGAAGTTCAATAGGAAATAAAAGAGCAAATAAAAATGGTATTTTAAATGGGGCTTTGGTTGGATTTATTTATATGTTACTAATATATTTGTTTTCAAGTTCATTTAATGAAATCAATTTTTCATTAAACCTACAATCGGCAATTATGATTTGCAGCGGAATCGTTGGTGGAGTAATACGGAGGAATAATTGGTGTTAATATGAAAAGTTGAAATAATTGACATAATGTGCTATAATATATAGTATGTATTGGTAGTAACCAATTACAAAATAAATTCAAAAGGAGAATTATAGTAAATGGACATGAATTTAACAATGGAAGAAGTATGGAAAGACTTACATGAGGTTGGCATTCATTCAATAGAGTGTGATGAAGATTTTGCAAAGCAAAATTTAAATGATCTCTATAAATTACTTTTTTTACAGAGTCAGACATCACGGCTGTTTGATCTTGCAATTAAAGTAGGAGTTGATCAATTGCGTATCAGAAAATGCGGAGAAAAAGGATACATAAATGAAACATTTGATAATAATAAAGTAATTTTGTATTCATATCATCAATGGTTCATGATTGTAGAACGACCAAAAAAGAGAGTAACCATTTACAAAATGTAATAATTTTCTTTCCCTATAGATATTATCTATAGGGTTTATTTTTTATTTTAAATTAAATATATAAAAACACTTGATTTTTCTGGAAAAATATAGTAAAATAGAACAAGTGGTTAAGAAAAACCAAAATACCTTAAACTTAGCTTAAAAATAAACACCTAGTTTTTGGCTCAGTTAAAGGAGAAAGAAAAATAGGAGGTGTATAAAATGATTTCAAAAGAAATGAAAAGTCAAATCATTGAAAAATATAAAAGAGAAGAAAAAGACACTGGTTCACCAGAAGTACAAATTGCTCTTTTAACAGAAAGAATCAATGAATTAACAGAACACTTAAAAATTCATGCAAAGGACAATCATTCAAGAAGAGGACTTTTAAAAATGGTTGGAAAAAGAAGAAATCTATTAAACTATTTAGCTAAAAAAGACATCAATAGATATAGAGAAATAGTTGAAAAATTAGGATTAAGAAAATAAAACCAAAAGCCTTCTACCTTTTGGTAGAGGGCTAAAATTTTGTTCAAAAAATTAAAATCAAAAAGTTTATTAATTAGGTAAGTAGCTTGTATAATGTACTAATTAGTAAAATCGTTTTATAATTAAATCAGTATATTATAGAGGTTACAATCTAATAATAAACTTAAAATTATAGGTGTAAAAGAAAGGAAGAAAATATGTATAAAATTTATGAAACAGAATTAGCAGGAAGAAAATTATCAATTGAAACAGGAAAAATGGCATCATTAGCTAATGGAAGTGTCTTAGTTAGATATGGAGACACATGTGTAATGGTAAACGTTACAGCATCAAAAGAGCCAAGAGATGGGATAGACTTTTTCCCATTATCAGTAGATTATGAAGAAAAATTATATTCAGTAGGTAAAATACCAGGCTCATTTATGAAAAGAGAGGGAAAACCTTCAGATAAATCAATATTAACATCAAGAGCAATAGACAGACCACTTAGACCATTATTTCCAAAGGACTTTAGAAATGATGTAGTAGTTGTTGCAACAGTATTAAGTGTTGATCAAGACAATTCACCAGAAGTAGCAGCAATGATAGGTGCATCAGCAGCATTATCAATATCAGATATTCCATTTGGTGGACCAACAGCAGCAGTAAATGTTGGATTAGTAAATGATGAAATCATAATAAATCCAAATGAAGAACAAAGAAATGTAAGTGATTTAACATTAACAGTTGCAGGAACAAAAGAAAAAATAGCAATGATAGAAGCTGGGGCAAATGAAGTTTCAGATGAAAAGATGTTAGAAGCTATAGAAGCAGGGCATCAAGAAATAAAGAAAATATGTGATTTCATTTCAAAAATGAAAGAAGAAATTGGAAAACCAAAATTTGAATACAAATCATTTGAAGTAGATCACGATATATACGAATATTTATCAGAAAATTATAAAGAAGATATGAAAACAGCTGTTACAGAAAAAGACAAAACACAAAGAGACGATAATATTACAGCATTAACAAACAAAATAATGGAAGAATATACAGCAAAATATGGAGAAGAGAAAGCAGAAGAAGATAAATCAGCAATAAATGAAGCAATTTATAAATTAGAAAAGAAAACAGTAAGAGATATGATATTCTATGAACACAAACGTGTTGATGGAAGAGGATTAGATGAAATAAGACCTTTATCATGTGAAGTAGGAATATTACCTAGAGTACATGGAAGTGCATTATTTACAAGAGGACTAACTCAAGTAATGTCAATAGTTACATTAGGTATGGTTAGTGAAGAACAAGCATTAGATGGAATAGATACACAAACAGCAAAAAGATATATGCATCAATATAACTTCCCTGGATATTCAGTAGGAGAAGCAAAACCATCAAGAGGACCAGGAAGAAGAGAAGTAGGACATGGAGCTTTAGCAGAAAAAGCATTAGTACCAGTATTACCATCAACAGATGAATTCCCTTATGCAATAAGAGTTGTATCAGAAGTATTATCTTCAAATGGATCAACATCACAAGGAAGTATCTGTGGAAGTACTTTAGCATTAATGGATGCAGGTGTTCCCATAAAGAGACCAGTAGCAGGAATATCAACAGGATTAATAACAAATCCAGAAGATGATACTGACTATGTAATGATAACAGATATTCAAGGAATAGAAGATTTCTTTGGAGATATGGACTTTAAAGTTGGTGGAACTGAAAAAGGTATAACAGCAATACAAGTAGATATAAAAGTAGATGGATTGTCTTATGAAGTTATAAAAGAAGCATTTGAAAGAACAAGAAAAGCACGTCATTATATATTAAATGATATAATGCTACCACAAATAGCAGAACCAAGAGCAGAATTATCACCATATGCACCAAAAATAATTACAACAAGAATTAAAGTAGAGAAGATAAAGGATGTAATTGGTACTGGTGGAAAAGTAATAAATAAAATAATCGAAGAAACAGGAGTTAAGATTGACATAGAAGAAGATGGACAAGTATTTATTTATGGATCTAATAGTGAAAAAGCAAATGATGCATTAGAAATGATAGAAGATATTGTTAGAGAAATAGAGCCAGATGGAATTTATTATGGGGCTGTTACAAGAATAACATCATTCGGAGCATTTGTTGATTTAGGAAATGGTAGAGAAGGATTAGTTCATATATCTCAAATTGCAGATGAGCACATTAGAAGAGTTGAAGACTATGTTAAAGTTGGTGAAAAAGTAACTGTTAGAGTATTAGACATTGACCAACAAGGAAGAATAAATTTAACCATGAAAGAATTTGCACCAAAAGCAGAAGCTGTAGAAGAAAAAAATGAAGAATAGTTAATAAAAATAGAAAGATGAAAAAATATTCATCTTTCTATTTTTTACTTATGTCTTTTTAAACTCGTAGGGCACAATATTTTTAGAACTCCAAAGATCAAATTCACACTTTGAATATTCTCTTAACCCCCTATTAATAGCTAGATTGTTTAAATCGACAAGAGCATTTTCGAGCTCAGGGTTTTTTAGAATTGTAGCTCCAAAGTTCCATGCAATATAATTATCTAAGAAATCATTAATAAAGAACTTTTTTGCTGCATTAACCTCATAATATCCTACTTTGCTATTTCGAATAGAATCCTTAGTCATCACTAATGTAGCTTTACCGTGATAATTGGGACATAATTTTTCATCTAATCTAATAGCAAATCCAGCTGATGCAATGAATACATTTTCATCAATATATTCATCATACAATTGAATCATTTGCAAAAGTATATCACTTAAATTAGTGATGCAGTCAAACGCTGATTGGTTATTCATTACCATCATAGGCTTACCATAAAAATTTGCATACCATTCAAATGGATACGTAAGAAACATATCGTTTGGTGGATGTAATAAGATATAACGGTTTTTTTTGAGGTAGAACCTGTTTTTTTTATGTTTTCCATTTTTTAAGTATAGTTTGTGTCCTTCAGCATTCGAAATATACTCAATGCCATTTTCGAATGCTATTTGCTTAGCTGTGATCCTACGAAAATTATCTCTCCGAAAGAAATTTTTGCTTAACATAAGTTTTATCCTCCTTTTATTGTTGTTACTATGTATGTAAACTAAAAAGTAAGAAAATATTTCCTCACTAGTTAGTGAAAATAGGAAATATATATGAAATTAATATGTTATATTATATCATAGTTTTATGTAAATGTAAACAATATGTTGATTTTTAATATGTGATATGATATATTTATTTGTAAATAAAGGAGGTAAAAGATGAGATTGATATATGGAACAGGAAATAAAGGAAAAGTAAAACAAGTAAGAGATTATATAAAAACAACTAATATAGATTTAGATATAGTACCAGTAAAAGAATTAGGATTTGATAAAGACATAGAAGAGAATGGGACAACATTTGAAGAAAACTCTTTAATCAAGGCAAAAGAAATAAAAAAATACTGTGTAGAAAATAATATAGAAGGAATAATAATAACAGATGATTCGGGAATATGTGTAGAAGAATTAGATGATAGACCAGGAATATATAGTGCAAGATATGCAGGAGATCATGCACCACAAGAAATAGTATTAGAGAAATTACTAAAAGAGATGAAAAAAGTAGAAGAAAATACAGGAATAAAAAATAGAAAAGCAAAATATGTATGTGTAATAACAGCAATTTTACCAATGGGTAAAACAATAGCTGTAAGAGGAGAATGTAAGGGTACAATCTTAGAAAAACCAGGGAACTTAGGTAGAATGACTTATGATCCAGTATTTGTATTAGAAAAGTTTGACAAACCTGTATCAGAAATAGAAGATAAATATTTAGAAAATATGCATAGAGAAAAAGCGATTGTAAAGTTGGTTGAAATATTAAAGAAAGAAGGTTACTAAAATGAACTTAACAAGGAATACATATGCAAAAATAAATCTTGATAATATACAAAGTAATGTAGAAAAAATAATAAATAGATATAATGATTATAAATACTACTTTGGAGTTGTAAAAGCAAATTGTTATGGACATTATGATATAAAAACAGTTGAAAAAATCGTTCAAGGAGGATGTAATTACTTAGCAGTAGCAACATTAGATGAGGCATTATATATTAGAAAATATATAAAAAATATTCCGATTCTATGTTTAGGTCCAATACCAGTTCAATTTATAGGGAAGGTAAAAGAGAATAATATAACAATAACAATAAATTCTATGGATTACATGAAGGAATTAATGAACAAAGACATAGATGGAATAAAAGCTCACATAAAAATAAACACAGGTATGAATAGACTAGGAATGAAAGATAAACAAGAGGTTAAAAGTGTTATAGAATTGGCAAAAAAAATGGGAGTGGAATTGGAAGGCATATATAGTCATATATATGAAGCAACAAACAAAGAATTATATAATAAGCAGATAGAGATTTTTAAAGAAATATTAGAAGATATAAATGCAAAAGATATATTTAGTATAATTCATATTAGCGCAAGTGATGCATTAAGTTTATATAAAAAACCAGAATTTGTTAATGGTTGTAGATTAGGAATAATTATGTATGGGTTTACAGAGTTAAAAGATTTAGATTTAAAATCTACATTTGAATTGTATAGTGAAGTTATACAAATAAACACTCTTAATAAAGGAGAAACAGTAGGATATAATGGAATTTATACAGCAAAAGAAGATGGCGAAAGAATTGCAGTGGTAAGTATTGGATATGATGATGGTATAATAAGAAAAAATACAGGTAGGTATGTTTATATAAATGATAAAAAATATCAAATTGTAGGAAATATTTGTATGGATATGCTTTTTGTAAAAATAGATGATAAAGTAAAATTGCATGATAAAGTTGTAATGTTAAAAGATATAGAACACATAAAAGAAGTAGCAAAACATTTAGAAACAATTCCATATGAGGTACTTTGTACAGTGGGGCAAAGAGTAAAAAGAATATATTAAAAACAATTGATTTTTTTCAAAAATGTGATATGATATAGAAGTATAAAAAATAAGGAGGAATTTATTATGGAATTAAAAGGATCAAAAACAGAAAAAAATTTAATGTCTGCATTTGCAGGAGAATCACAAGCAAGGAATAAATACACATATTATGCTAGCAAGGCTAGAAAGGATGGATATGAGCAAATAGCAGCTATATTTGAAGAAACAGCTTTAAATGAAAAAGAACATGCAAAATTATGGTTTAAATTACTACATGATGGAGAAATACCATCAACAAAAGAAAATTTAAAAGATGCAGCATCTGGAGAAAATTATGAATGGACAGATATGTATGATGAATTTGCAAAAACTGCAAAGGAAGAAGGATTTGATAGAATAGCATATTTATTTGAAGCAGTAGGAAAGATTGAAAAAGAACATGAAGAAAGATATAATAAATTATTAGAAAATGTTGAAAATGGATTAGTATTTAGTAAAGACGGAGACAAGATATGGAAATGTAGAAATTGTGGACATATTCATATAGGAAAAGAAGCACCAGAGGTTTGCCCAGTTTGTAATCATCCACAAAGTTTCTTCGAAATAAAAGCAGAAAATTATTAATAATTAATAGGAGGAAAAAATAATGGCAGCATATATAATAATAGCTATAATAGCATATGCAATAGGAAGCATAAATTTTTCTGTAATAATAAGCAGAAAAATGGCAGGCTTTGATGTTAGAGAAAAAGGAAGCGGTAATGCAGGAACTACAAATATATTAAGAACAGTAGGAAAAAGAGCAGCAATAGTAACTTTAATATGCGATATTTTAAAGGGAGTAGTTGCTATATTAAGCGCTTGGATAGTTGGTAAAATAGCAAAAAATGCGGATGCTGTATTATTGGTACAAATAGCTGGGTTATTAGTTGTAATTGGACACGCATTTCCTATATTTTTTGAATTCAGAGGTGGAAAAGGAGTAGCGACTTCATTAGGAGTACTATTAACAATAAATTGGAAAATAGGATTGATATGTTTAATATTTGCAGTAGTAATAATTGCAGTTACTAGAATGGTATCAATGGGTTCAATAGGAGCTGCAGTACTGTTCCCAATACTTACATTATTTATAAAAGAGCATTACATTGTAGAAGCTACTGGTTTTAAATATTTTGTATTTGGTATATTATTAGCATTGCTAGTAATATTTCAACATAGAGAGAATATAAAAAGAATAAAGAACGGAACAGAAAATAAATTAAGCTTTAAAAAAGCAAATTAATAAGGAAGGATAGTTTTATGAAAACAATAGCTATAATAGGAAGTGGAAGTTGGGGAGTAGCATTAGCTATACATTTAGCAAAGATGGGTCACAAAGTAAAGATATGGTCTTTTGCACAAGAAGAGGCAGATTTAATAAATAATGAAAGAAAATGTAAATTTTTGCCTAATGCAGTAATTCCTAATGGAGTGGAATGTAAAACAAATTACAAAGAAGTTATCGAAGGTGCAGATTTAATCTTACAAGTTACACCATCAAAATTTACAAGAAGTACAGTAAAGGCATATAAAGAATATGTTGATTGTCAAAAACAACCAATAATTATTTGCGGAAAAGGAATAGAAAGGGAAACAGCTTTAACATTAGATGAAGTTGTTAAACAAGAATTACCTAAAGCAAGAGTAGGAGCATTATCAGGACCTAGTCATGCAGAAGAAGTGTCAATTGCAGTACCTACAGTACTTGTTGCGGCATCTGAAGATGAGGAAGTCTCAAAATTAGTACAAGACACATTTATGAATGAATTTATGAGAATATATACATCAAAAGATATAAGAGGAGTAGAGCTAGGTGGAGCACTAAAAAATATCATAGCATTTTGTGCTGGAGTAGCAGCAGGACTTGGATTTGGAGACAATACATTTGCAGCTTTAATAAGCAGAGGACTTACAGAGATTAGTAGACTTGGAGTTGTAATGGGAGGACAGAAAGAGACGTTTTATGGTTTAAGTGGAATAGGAGATTTAATTGTTACATGCTTAAGTGAGCACAGTAGAAATAGAAAAGCTGGTAAATTAATAGGCCAAGGAAAGACAATAGAAGA
The DNA here is from genome assembly GCA_934167965.1 of uncultured Clostridia bacterium. Classification (GTDB taxonomy): domain Bacteria; phylum Bacillota; class Clostridia; order TANB77; family CAG-508; genus CAG-269. The sequence continues at coordinate 16,310 of CAKPMJ010000001.1, forward strand.
AGCCAAAATAGAAGTTGGAATGACAATAGAAAGTATCGAAAACATTGAAGTTGCAAAAGAACTTAGCGAAAAATACAATATAAACATGCCTATAGTTAATGCAGTATATGATGTTTTATATAATAATTTAGATCCTAAAGAAGCGGTTCAAATATTAATGGTGAGAGATAAAAAAGAAGAAGATTAGTGAATAAAAATTCTAAAAAAATATATAATATAAATATATATAGAGGAGGAATAAAAATGGATTTCTGGGATAAATTAACTAAAAAAGCAAGTGATACTTATAAAGGAGCTAGTGAAAAAACTAGTAAAATAGCTAGAGAAACTAAATTAAAATTAAAAATGAATGATAATAAATCAAAGATAAATGATTTATATGAAGAAATAGGAAAGAAAATATATCAAAAACATGCAGCTAATGAAGAAATAGATGTAAAGCAAGACATAAAAGAAGAATGCGAAAGAATAGATACTTTAGCTGATGAAATTGAAAAATGTGAGCAAGAAATATTAGAATTAAGAGACAATAAACAATGTCCAAACTGTAAAGCAAAAATAAGCAAAAATGATGCATTTTGTCCAAGCTGTGGAGCAAAACAAGAAGAAAAAGAGGCAGAAACAGAGGATGAAGAAGTTGTTTGTGAGGTTGAAGTTGTAGAAGAAGTTAAAGATGAACCAAGCGAAGAAAATTCAGAAGAACCATCAGAGACAACAGACAATAAAGAAGAGTAATATAAAAAGGATGTAGCAAATGGTTACATCCTTTTTTGCAATATCAATAAGGATATCTTTCAAATAAATATTTAATTAAATCATTAGCATTAGTTTCATTTACATTTATAAAAACATCCTTATCTAAACAAATCCATAAATATATATCAAAATTTTCAATATTATCAATAAAAGCACCAATGATATCAGAAATTTCAATTGGATTTTGATAATCTTTTTCCCAAATAGTATTATCATATATATTTAAATTTGTATTATAAAATTTGCTTAAAAACTTATCTAATTCACCTTTTTTATTACTTTTAAATTTTATTTTTGCAATCACTTTAAAAACTCCTTTTTTATATTATCTTTTTAAAAAATTTTTTTATACATAGTTATAAATTAAAAGTAAAAAAATAGAATGCAAAATAGCATTCTACATTTTTATAGGTTTTTGGAGCTTCCAACGGGAATTGAACCCGTGACCTCGGCCTTACCAAGGCCGCACTCTACCTACTGAGCTATAGAAGCAACTAGTAAGTATTATACTGTATAATAAAACAAAAAGCAATACCAAATAATAAATATTACAAATATTACAGGAAGATTACAGAAATATTACCGAAAATTTGCAATTTTGTAAAAAAAGTGCTATAATGAAGATGTACCAAGGAAATCAAGAGGTGATTTAAATGTTAAAAATAATATATGTATTAATATTAATTATATTTGGATTAGTTGGATATGCAGTATTACAAATAAAACTATTTGGAATGGATGTAAAAGATTTTTGGAGCTTCGTTGAAGCTAACCAAACTTTAGATAGATTATATGCATTTGCTAAAAAATACGATAAATTAACTCAACAAGAGCAAATAATATATTTAAAAGAAGCAGAGAAGGTATTTAAAGCATTTGATAAAGTACCAGCAGAATTATGGGAAGAAGAATATGAAAAATATAATACAATACTACAAAAGTATAATGACATAAAAGTTTTAAGATGGGTATCAAACTAATTAACACAATAATTCCAAAATAGCAGGTTTTTCACCTGCTATTTTTTATGCGTAGAATAAACTTAAATAAAATGCATATAATGTAAACAGAGGAGAAAAATACCAATGTCAGACAAAAACAAATATTGGACAAGTGTAGTGAAAAGAATAATATGCTTAATCTTGATAGTGATAGGGTTAATTTTAACATATAAACTATCAATATTTTATATGCCATTTTTAATAGCTTTTATAATATCCTTAATAATGGAACCAGGAATAAAATTACTAATGAGAAAAATGAAACTGTCTAGAAGAATAAGTTCAGTAATAATATTTATAATAACATTTGGGGTAATTATAGGATTACTAATATGGGGAGTAGCTACAATAGTTTCTGAATCAACACATTTATTAACAGGTTTTAATGAATATTATGATAAAGCATATAGCCAAATACAAATAATAATAAATAGATTTGACTTTGAAAAACTTAAAGTACCAGATGAAGTATTAAAAATAGTACAAGATACCTCAATTACAGTATTACAAAAAATATCAGAAATAGCACAAAATTTCTTTACAAACTTATTAAAAGTACTGACAGGAATACCTACGTTTGCTATATATTTTGTTGTAACAATATTATCATTATATTTTATATGTACAGACAGAATATATATGTTAGATGAATTGGAGCATCATTTGCCAGAAAAGTGGATGAAAAAGATAACAGTACATCTTAAAAATATAATAAAGACTTTAGGAGGATATCTAAAAGCACAGGCAACACTGATACTAATTTCATTTGTTATTTCTGTTATAGGATTATATTTTATAAATTTTACAATTACCAATATAGGCTATCCATTATTAATAGCATTAGGAATAGGATTTATTGATGCACTCCCAATATTGGGTTCAGGGACTGCAATGGTACCATGGGCAGTAATATCAGCATTAAATGGCAATTTAAAATTAGGGATAGCAATAATTATTTTATGGATAATAATGAGTATTGTAAGGCAATTAATTGAACCTAAAATAGTAAGTGGAAATATAGGAATACATCCAATATTTACGATAGTTGCAATGTATACAGGATTCAAGCTAATAGGGGTATTAGGAATGTTTATAGGACCTATTGTATTAATTATCCTAAAAAACGTGTTTAGTAGTTTTATAGATAGTGGATTAATTAAGACTATTTTTGATATGGAATAAATGCCAAATAATTGAAGAAATTTGAAAAAAGTACTTGAAAATCTTTAATTAATGGTATAGAATAAAAATGCCTGTAAAAGGGAAATAATAAAAACAACATCATACAATATGTATGAAAAAAGGAGGAATTTTTATGGCAGTAAAAGTAGCCATTAATGGTTTTGGAAGAATAGGACGTCTAGCATTTAGACAAATGTTTGGAGCAGAAGGATATGAGATAGTTGCAATAAACGACTTAACAAGTCCAGCAATGTTAGCTCATTTATTAAAATATGATTCTGCACAAGGAAGATATGCAAAAGCTGATACAGTAGTAGCAGGAGAAGACTCTATTACAGTAGATGGAAAAACAATAAAAATATATGCAAAAGCTGATGCAAATGAACTTCCATGGGGAGAAATCGGGGTTGATGTTGTATTAGAATGTACAGGATTCTATACAAGCAAAGATAAAGCCCAAGCACATATAAATGCAGGAGCTAAAAAAGTAGTTATATCAGCACCAGCAGGTAAAGATTTACCTACAGTAGTATTTGGAGTAAATGAAAATGTATTAACACCAGATGACAAAATAATATCAGCAGCATCATGCACAACTAACTGCTTAGCACCAATGGCAAAAGCATTAAATGATTATGCACCAATTCAATCAGGAATAATGTCAACAATACATGCATACACAGGTGACCAAATGTTATTAGATGGACCACACAGAAAAGGTGATTTAAGAAGAGCAAGAGCAGCAGCTATAAATATTGTTCCAAATTCAACAGGAGCAGCAAAAGCTATAGGATTAGTTATACCAGAATTAAATGGAAAATTAATTGGTTCAGCTCAAAGAGTTCCAGTACCAACAGGATCAACAACAATACTAACAGCAGTTGTTAAAGGAAAAGATGTAACAGTTGAAGCAATTAACTCTGCAATGAAATCAGAATCAAGTGCATCATTTGGATATACAGAAGAATTATTAGTATCTTCTGATATAATAGGAATAACATATGGTTCATTATTTGATGCAACACAAACAATGGTTATGCCATTAGGAGATGACTTATATCAAGTTCAAGTTGTATCTTGGTATGATAATGAAAATTCATATACAAGCCAAATGGTAAGAACTATAAAATATTTTGCTGAATTAGGATAAAAAATATAAAAATAGAATAAGAGGTCAGAATTCAGAAGTTTATTTCTGACTTCTGGCTTTTTTACTTAAAAAGGAGAGAAAAAATTATGAATAAGAAAACAGTTAGAGATATAGATCTAAAAAATAAAAAGGTATTAGTAAGATGTGACTTCAATGTGCCAATGGATGAAAATAGAAACATAACAGATAATAGAAGAATAGTAGCAGCTTTACCAACTATACAATATTTATTAGAACAAAATTGTAAAATAATCTTAATGTCACACTTAGGAAGACCAAAGGGAGAATTTAAGCCGGAATTTTCATTAGCACCAGTTGCTAAAGAATTATCTAAATTATTAGGAAAAGAAGTTATAATGGCAAAAGATGTAATAGGAGAAGATGCTGAAAATAAAGCAAATAACTTAAAAAATGGAGAAATACTATTACTTGAAAATGTTAGATTCCATAGAGAAGAAACAGATAATGATCCTGAATTTGCAAAGAAATTAGCAAGCTATGCAGAAATATTTGTAAATGATGCGTTTGGAACAGCACATAGAGCACATGCTTCAACAGAAGGAGTAACAAAATTTTTACCAGCCGTATCAGGATTTTTAATAGAAAAAGAATTAGAATTTTTGGGAAATGCATTAGAAAATCCAAAAAGACCATTTGTAGCAATATTAGGTGGAGCAAAAGTTTCAGACAAAATAGGCGTTATAGATAGTTTATTAGAAAAAGTTGATACTTTAATGATTGGTGGAGGAATGGCATATACATTCTTTAAAGCACAAGGATATGAAGTAGGAAATTCTTTATGCGAAGTTGATAAATGTGATTTAGCTTTAGAGTTAATGGAAAAAGCTAAAAATAAAGGCGTAAAAATGCTTTTACCAGTAGATACAAAAGTAGGAAAAGAATTTAAACCAGACACAGAAAGTAAAACAGTTGCATGGACAGAAATTCCAGAAGGATGGGAAGGATTTGATATTGGAGAAAAAACAATAGCAATGTTTGAAAAGGAATTAGATAATGCAAAAACAGTTATCTGGAATGGACCAGTTGGATTATTTGAATTTGATCAATTTGCTATTGGAACAAATGCAATAGCTCAAAAACTTGCAACTCTAAGTGATGCAGTTACAATAATAGGTGGAGGAGATTCAGCTGCTGCTGTAGAAAAAGCAGGACTAGCAAATAAAATGAGCCATGTTTCTACAGGTGGAGGAGCATCATTAGAATTTTTAGAAGGTAAAAAATTACCAGGAATTGAAGCATTAATGGATAAATAAAAAGGAGAATTGATATGAAAAGTTTAAATGAAATAGGAAAAGAAGCATATGAAAATGCAAAAGCACATGGATTTGAAGAAAGAGATAAAAGTTTTGGAGATGTAATATCTTTAATACATTCAGAAGTGTCAGAAGCATTTGAAGAATACAGAAACGGAAGAGCATTTGACGAAAATTACTATGAAGATGGAAAAAAACTTTGTGGTGTTCCATCAGAACTTGCAGATATAGTAATAAGAGTTTGTAATTTCTGTGCAGCATACAACATAGATTTAGATAAGATAGTTGAAGAAAAAATGGAATATAATAAAAATAGACCATTTAAACATGGCGGAAAAAGATGTTAAGAAAGGATTGATTGTTTATGAGAAAAAAAGTAATAGCAGGAAATTGGAAAATGAACATGCTTCCAAATGAAACAATATCAATGATATCAGAATTAGAGCCAATGGTAAAAGATACAGAAAATGAAGTTGTATTATGCGTACCATATACAGATTTATTTTATGCTCTACTTACAGCACAAGGAACAAACATAAAAATAGGAGCTCAAAATATGCATTTTGAAGAAAAAGGAGCATATACAGGAGAGATATCAGCTAAAATGTTAAAATCAATAGGAGTAGAATATGTAATAATAGGGCATTCTGAAAGAAGACAATATTTTGCTGAAACTGACGAAACAGTAAACAAAAAGATAAAAGCAGCATTTGCAAATGAAATAAAACCTATTGTATGCGTTGGAGAAACGCTAGATCAAAGAGAATCAGGAAAAGCATTTGAAATAATAACAACTCAAACAGAAAAAGCTTTAGATGGACTAACAGATGAACAAGTAGCAAATACAATAATTGCTTATGAACCAATATGGGCAATAGGAACAGGAAAAACTGCAACAAGTGAAGATGCAAATGAAGCAATTAAGCAGATTAGGGAAAAAATTTATCAAAAGTATGGACAAAATGTAGCCCAAAGAGTTATAATACAATATGGCGGAAGTATGAAGCCATCAAATGCTAAAGAGCTTCTTGAAATGTCAGATATAGATGGAGGACTAATTGGAGGAGCAAGTTTAAAGGCGGCAGACTTTTCACAAATTGTTAATTATAATAAATAAAAGAAGGGAAAAAAGATGGAAGAAAGAAAACTAACAATGTTAATGATATTAGATGGATTTGGTAGCAACAGTGAAGAAGAAGGAAATGCTATAAAAAAAGCAAACACACCTAATATAGATACACTAATGAAAACATATCCTATAACAAAAATAAGTGCCAGTGGCTTAGCAGTAGGATTACCAGAAGGGCAAATGGGAAACTCTGAAGTAGGACATACAAATATAGGAGCAGGAAGAGTAGTATATCAAGAGTTAACAAGAATAACAAAAGCTATAGAAGATGGAGACTTTTTCTCAAATGAAGAATTAATAAATGCAATAGAAAATTGCAAGAAAAATAATTCGAAATTGCATATATTAGGATTAGTATCAGATGGAGGAGTTCATAGCCATATAAGACATTTATACGGACTATTAGAATTAGCTAAAAGAAGAGATTTTGAAGATGTATATGTGCACTGCTTCTTAGATGGAAGAGATACACCACCTGCATCAGCTGAAAACTATATTATAGAATTAGAAGACAAAATGAAAGAAAAAGGAGTAGGAAAAATCGCAAGTATTTCAGGAAGATTCTATAGTATGGACAGAGATAAAAGATGGGAAAGAGTAAAAAAAGCATATGATGCAATTTGTAGAGGTGAAGGAGTAAAATCTGGAAACGCAGTACATGCAATAGAAAATTCATATCAAAAAGAAGTATTTGATGAATTTGTTGAGCCAACAGTAATAACTGGAGCAGATGGTGAAACACCAATTGCAACAATAGAAGACAATGACTCAGTAATATTCTTCAACTTTAGACCAGATAGAGCAAGACAATTAACAAGAGCAATAGTAGATCCAAACTTTGATGGATTTGAAACTAAAAAAATGAACACATATTTTGTATGTTTCACAAGTTATGATGAAACAATGCCAAATGTTCATATTGCGTTCAAAAAACAACAAATAAAAAATACACTAGGAGAAATAATAAGCAATCATAATATGACACAACTTCGTATTGCAGAAACTGAAAAATATGCACATGTAACATTCTTCTTTAATGGTGGAGAAGAAAAACAATACAAAGGAGAAGATAGAATATTAATACCATCTCCAAAAGTTGAAACATATGATATGAAACCGGAAATGAGTGCTTATGAAGTAACAGAAAAAGTTGTAGATGCAATAGAAAGTGGAAAATATAACTGCATAATATTAAATTATGCAAATCCAGACATGGTAGGACACACAGGAAACTTAGATGCAGCAATAAAAGCTGTAGAAGCTGTAGACGAATGTGTTGGAAAAGTAGTTAAAGCTATAAAAGATAAAAAGGCTAATCTATTAATAACTGCAGATCATGGAAATGCAGAGCAAATGATAGATTATACAACAGGAGAGCCTCATACAGCTCATACTACAAACTTAGTACCACTTATATTAGTAACAGAAAAAGAAAATCAAAAATTAAAACCAAATGGAAAACTTGCAGATTTAGCACCAACGATATTAGATTTAATGAACCTAGAGAAACCTGAAGAAATGACAGGAGAGAGTTTATTAGAAAAGGAATAATGTTTAAATATGCTAAGAACTACAAAATTAATGAAAGATAAATATGAAAAAATACAAAAATACCTGTTTTCTATGATACCAGAAAAATGGGAAGAAATTCATTTATATGCATCAGTAGATCAAAAAATGGATGGAAAGAAAACAGGTGAATTATATTTTTATTATTTACCAAAAGGAATATTAAAAAAGAAACCTGTAAATGTTTATGAAATACCTCAAAAATTTAATATAAATGAAGAGGAATATTTAAAAATAGTACAAGAATTATATAATTGTATAAAAGACCTAAATCAAGATTTTATTGATATGGGTCAAAATGTATGGAATAGTGTTACTATTTCAATTGCAGATTATAGGTTTAAAGTAGAATATGATTATAGTGAAAATCCAAAAAGCGAGAAAGAAAATGAAGAAAGAAGAGTGATTTGGAGATATAAGCATCTTGGCATAGGTGGAGATAAAAAAGAAGAGAAAAAAATTTTAGATAACTACTTCGCAAATAAAAACAAGGGCAGAAGTAAAAAAGAAACATACGAAACAGGTTTATATTTAAAAACTTCAAATAATGGGGTTAGCTTTGACAAAGAAGAAGTTGCTAGAAGTGAACCTCAGTATGAAAAGGAAATAGATACAAAAGATGAACCAGAAAATAAAGGTAGAAAAAATCAAATTTTAAATATGTAAATATGAAAGGAGCAATTAAAGATGATTTATTCAAAGGAATTAGAAGGAATGTGCAAAGTAGCAAAAGGAGTTGATCATGGACCAGCACCAATACCAGAAGAAGGAAAATGGGTTAAGGCAAAAGAAATAAAAGATATTTCTGGTTTAACACATGGTATAGGATGGTGTGCACCACAACAAGGAGCATGTAAATTAACACTAAATGTAAAAGATGGAATTATTCAAGAAGCATTAATTGAAACAATAGGATGTTCAGGAATGACACATTCAGCTGCTATGGCAGGAGAAATATTAACAGGAAAGACTATATTAGAAGCATTAAACACAGACTTAGTATGTGATGCAATCAATACTGCTATGAGAGAATTATTCTTACAAATAGTATATGGTAGAACACAAACTGCATTCTCAGAAGGGGGACTTCCAGTAGGAGCAGGACTTGAAGATTTAGGTAAAGGACATACATCACAAGTAGGAACAATTTATTCAAGCTCATTAAAAGGACCTAGATATTTAAATCTTGCTGAAGGTTACATAGTAGAATTAGGTCTAGACAAAGATGACCAAATAATAGGATACAAATATGTTCATATTGGAAAAATGATGGACAACATCAAAAAAGGAATTGATCCAATGGAAGCTATAGAAAAAGCCTCAGGAAAATATGGAAGATTTGATGAAGCAGTTAAAAAAATAGACCCAAGACAAGAATAATAGCAAATAAAAGTTTAAATAAGGAATAATTTAAGGAGGAATAAAAAATGGCAGTAACATTTGAAAGTTATGAAAGAAGAATAGATCAAATTAAACCAATAATGGAAAAATACGGAATCAAGGATTTCGAAGATGCATTAAAAATATGTACAGACAAAGGATTCAATCCTTATGAAATAGTAAAAGGAGTTCAACCAATATGTTTTGAAAATGCAGCATGGGCATATACTTTAGGTGCAGCAATAGCAATTAAAAAAGGATGCAAAAAAGCTCATGAAGCAGCAAAAGCTATAGGAGAGGGATTACAAGCATTCTGTATACCAGGATCAGTAGCTGATGATAGAAAAGTAGGATTAGGACATGGAAACTTAGGTTCAATGCTACTTTCAGAAGATACAAAATGTTTTGCATTCTTAGCAGGACATGAAAGTTTTGCAGCAGCTGAAGGAGCAATTGGTATTGCAAAATCAGCAAATAAAGTAAGAAAAGAACCATTAAGAGTAATATTAAATGGTTTAGGAAAAGATGCTGCACAAGTAATATCAAGAATAAATGGATTTACATATGTAAAAACAGATTTTGATTTCTTTACAGGAAAAGTAAATGTTGTAGAAGAAATACCATATTCAGATGGTGAGAGAGCAAAAGTTAGATGTTATGGTGCAAATGATGTTAGAGAAGGTGTTGCTATAATGTGGCTTGAAGATGTTGATGTTTCTATTACAGGAAATTCAACAAATCCAACAAGATTCCAACATCCAGTTGCAGGTACATATAAAAAAGAAAGAATTGAAGCAGGAAGAAAATATTTCTCAGTTGCTTCAGGTGGTGGAACAGGTAGAACATTACACCCAGATAATATGGCAGCAGGTCCAGCTTCTTATGGTATGACAGATACAATGGGAAGAATGCACTCAGATGCACAATTTGCAGGAAGTTCTTCAGTTCCAGCTCATGTTGAAATGATGGGATTAATAGGAATGGGAAATAACCCAATGGTAGGTGCTACTGTTGCAGTTGCAGTTGCTGTTGAAGAAGCAATGAAATAATTTAGGTTTATAAAAGAGAATAATTCGCTAAAAAGAATTATTCTCTTTTAGCATCTAAAATGAATATAAATGATAAATAAGTATATAATATTAAAGAAATTAGCAAAAAATAGAAATGGAGGAAAAACAATGAAAGAATATTTAGCTATAGAAAATATAGAGGCCATAGAGGTATTGGACTCAAGAGGTAATCCTACAGTACAAGTAGAAGCAATATTAGAAGGAGGATTTACAGGAAGAGCAATGGTACCATCAGGAGCTTCAACAGGAAGCTTTGAAGCGGTAGAGTTAAGAGATGGAGACAGTTCAAGATATCAAGGAAAAGGAGTATTAAAGGCAGTAGAAAATGTAAACACAGAAATCAAGAAAAAGATAATGGGAATGAATGCATTAAATCAAGTAGAATTAGATAAAGCGTTAATAGAATTGGATGGAACAGCGAACAAAGCAAAACTTGGTGCAAATGCAACACTTGGAGTATCATTAGCAGTAGCAAGAGCAGCAGCTAATGCTCTTGGACTTGATATATATAATTATATAGGAGGAGTAAATGCCAAAGCATTACCAACACCTATGATGAATATAATGAATGGTGGAAAACATGCAGATAGTACTTTAAGTGTGCAGGAATTTATGATAATGCCAGTTGGAGCTAAAACATTTTCAGAATGTTTGCGTATATGTGCAGAAATATATCATAATCTAAAAAAAGTATTAAAAGAAAAAGGATTATCAACAGGAGTAGGAGATGAAGGTGGTTTTGCACCAAATGTAAAAGATGAAGAAGAAGCATTAAATTTAATCATAGAAGCTACTCAAAAAGCAGGATATAGACCAGGAGAAGATATTTGTTTAGCTTTAGATGTTGCAGCAACAGAATTATATGATGAAGCTAAAAAAATAGGAAGAGAAGGAGACTATCATTTCTGGAAAATAAATCAAACAAAAACAGTAGATGAAATGATAGATTATTTAGAAGACTTAGTAAATAAATTTCCAATAATATCAATAGAAGATGGTTTAGCAGAAGAAGATTGGAATGGCTGGAAGAAACTAACAGAAAGATTAGGAGATAGAATACAATTAGTTGGAGATGACTTATTTGTAACAAATATAGAAAGATTACAAAAAGGTATAGGTAACAAAATAGCAAATAGTATATTAATAAAACTAAATCAAATAGGAACTTTAACAGAAACATTAGATGCAATAGAGCTTGCACATAAAAATGGTTATACTGCAATTGTATCACATAGAAGTGGAGAGACAGAAGATACTACATTGGCTGATGTGGCAGTAGCAACAAATTGTGGTCAAATCAAAACAGGTGCACCTTGTAGAACAGATAGAGTTGCTAAATATAATAGATTATTAAACATAGAAAATGATATGGGAGAAATGGCTACCTATTTAGGACGAAAAACACTAAAAAAATAAAAATTATAAAATACTAGAATTAAAAAATGATTCTAGTATTTTATTTTTTTGCTTGTACAAAATATAATTTAATGATATAATTGCACCAGAAAGAAGGTAGGTAAAATGATAGAAGTTTCTACATCAATATTAAACATGGAAAATGGAAAAGAAGCTGAAACAATATTTGGACTTGAAAAAGCAAGAACAGACTATATACATATAGATGTAATGGATGGAAAATTTGTAGAAAAAGACACATATCAAAAAATGATAGAACATGCATCATATATAAAGAGAATATCAAATATACCATTAGATGTACATTTAATGATAGAAGATGTAAAAAAAGGAATAAAAGACTTCTCAGCTATGGAACCAAACATAATTACATTTCATTTAGAGGCTTGTAAAGATGAAAAAGAAGTGTTTGAGATGATAAATCTAATAAAAGAAAATAATTGTAAAGTAGGAATATCTGTAAAACCAAATACAAAAATAGAAGAAATATACAAATATTTACCTTATATACATACATGTTTAGTAATGACAGTAGAACCAGGAAAAGGTGGTCAAACTTTACTTATAGATATGATAAAGAAAATAAAGACATTAAAAAAATATATAGAAGAAAATAGTTTAGAAGTAGATATAGAAGCAGATGGAGGAATAAACCTAAGTACATATGAAGCTGTTAAAGAAGCAGGAGCAAACATATTAGTTTCAGGAGTTGCTATATTAATGGCAAAAAATTATAAGGATATTATAGATACATTTAAGCAATAAAATAAATGTAATAATGGAGGTTCAAATGAATTTAAGTAAAAAAGATATAATAAATATTTGTAAAATAGTAGCATTTGGAATAATACTATATTGGGGATTACAAAACATAACATGGTTAGGAAATGGATTTAAAACAATATGTGGAATACTTTCTCCATTTATATGGGGAGCAGCAATAGCATTTGTTGTAAATATTCCAATGACTATTTTTGAAAAAAAGATTTTTGTATCTAAGAAAAAAGAAAAAAACAAAAAAGAAGCAGTAGAGAAAATTTCAAAGCCAAAAAGGATATTATCAATATTTTTATCAATTGCAATTATAATACTATTAATAATAGGAATTATATTCTTAATAATACCAGAATTAATAAATGTAATAAGTAACTTAATACAATATCATTTGCCAAGACTATACATATATATGAGAGATATAACAAATGAAGCAATTAATAATTATCCTCAAATTGCTAGTAATTTAACAAATTTACAAAAGAGTTTAGAAGGTATAAATTCTGAAGTAATAAAAGAATTAACAACATTAGGAACTAGCCTTGTAACATCTTCATTTGGGGTAATAACTTCTGTAATAAATGTTGTAATAAAAATAATGATAGCAGTTATATTTGCTGGTTATATATTAATGAGCAAAGAAAAATTATCAATTCATTTAAAAAGACTAACATATGCGTTTTTTGAGAAGAAAACAGCAGATAAAATATGTGAGATAGCGAACTTATCAAGAAATTCGTTTTATGATTTTATAACAGGACAATTAGTGGAATGCATAATTTTAGGAAGTTTGTGTGCATTAGGAATGTGTATTTTAAGAATGCCTTATGCTGCTACTGTAGGAGCATTAGTTGCAATAACAGCATTTATTCCAATAGTTGGTGCATTAATTGGAGGAGCAGTAGGAGCGATATTAATTTTACCAATTTCGCTAAAAAAAGCAATTATATTTGTAATATTCTTTATAATACTGCAACAATTAGAAAATAATCTTATTTATCCAAGAGTTGTAGGAGGAAGAGTTGGAGTACCAGGAATACTTGTATTAATTGCAGTTGCAATTGGTGGAAACCTAGGTGGAGCAATTGGAATGGTTATATGCTTGCCAGTAACAGCTGTTTTATATACATTATTAATGTCTAGTGTAAATAAAAGACTAAAAGAAAAGGGATTGGAAAGGAATATAGTTAAAGATGAAAAATAAATTTATAACATATATAATAGCAACAGTTTTATTATTTGTACTTTCTGCAATATGTTTTAGAATAATGAAAATAGGCGGAGATTTACAGGGAATTGTGTCAGGATATAGATTTTACTATTTTAATACAATATTTGGTTTGGTAGGACTGATATTATATAATGTAATAAAAGTTATTTATGACAAAATGTTCAATAAAATATATAAAACATATATAACGAGAGGAAAACGAATAGGAATGATTTTATTATATATATGGATATCGTTAGTACTATGGATATTTGTATTTTTAAAATCTAATATTGGTGGAGGGTTAACGAATTTATACCAATTTAAAATAAAGACTTTACAAGGATTATATATAATAGACATTCTATTTGTATTACCATTATGGAATTTTATTTATAATATATATAGAAGCATAAGAAAGAAAATAATGTTGAAAAGAATGTAAAATAAAAATAAAGACACGTTTATTAATTAAAATGTAAATGTGTCTTTATTTTTTTTTGAGAAGTATATATTATCATAAATGAAAGCTTAAAACAATTAGGTATCTGCATACTAGGTGTAAGGTAAGTTTTATTTAAAAATGTAATAAAAATGTAATTAATTTGTAATAAAACATAAAAAAACTTAGATTTGGCTTGATTTAGGGATATAGACTAATTATGGGCATTGACAAGAGGAACACGGAAATGCTACTATATACATAGTAGGCAAGCACATAGTAGAATTTAGAAAGGGAGAAGAACAATGAAAAGAAACAAAGGAATAACATTAATAGCATTAGTAATAACAATAATAGTATTGCTAATATTAGCAGGAGTAGCAATAGCAATGTTGTCTGGAGAAAATGGAATATTAAAAAAAGCAGCAGAATCAAAAACTAAAACAGAAGAAGCAAGTTTCCTAGAACAAGTTAAAATTGCAATTATGGGAGCAATAATAAATAAAGATGCAAAAATAGATGAGGAAACATTAAAGACAGAATTAGGAAATTTAGGAGTAAAAGAAAAAGATATAGTAAGTGATGGGAATGGAGGATATATAGTCAAAAAAGAAAATAATAGTGTAAATATAAAGAAGGATGGAAACGTAGAAAGTTTAGAAGGAATAAGTGATGAAGACATAGAATTAGAAAAATACTTTTTAGCAAACAATTCAAAATATAAATGCAGATATGGATATATAACAGGATTTACATTAAATGAAGAAGGCAAAGTAGAGGAAACAGTTGAAGAATTTGAAAAAAATTTAGCTCCTTTGGGATATAAGGTAGATTTAAAATATGATAGAGGACAAGATAAAGATATAGAAATAGAAGATAAATCAAATACAATAGTTGCTACAGCAATGTCTATTCAAAAAGATGGTAAAACAATAGCAAAGACAGTTGTATTTGGAGATATACATTGTGATGGTAAAATATCTGCTGCAGATATAACATTGTATAATAAATACCTTAGAGGAGAAATTAATCCACAAAGGAAAGCAATAAAAGCGGCAATGGATATTAATAATGATAGAAAAAATGATATAACTGATTTGACTTTAATACAAGCATTTGCTAGTAAAAGGTATAAAAAAATAAATCAAAATAGATATACTCTAAATCCAGATACAATTATAGACGATATGGAAAGTTATCAAATAAAAATATATACAAACGAAGTATCTAATAATATAAAAGACAGTACAGTATATAGTTTTGAATCAGAAATTGATAACGAACAAGGAATAGTATATTATGAATTAAAAATAAACAATACTGGTAGCGTAAAAACGGAAGAACTATTAACAATATTACCAGCAAACAGCAAGATAAAAAGGAATGGAGAGAAAGTAGCAGCAACAGAAAATGTACAAACTGGAGATGAAATAATTTACACATATAATGAAAGAGAATTTTACATAGGAAAAATAGTTGTTAATTAATAAAGGAGAAAAGAAATAATGAAAACAAAGCAAAGTGAAGGAATCACATTAATTGCATTAGTAATAACGATAATAGTATTATTAATATTGGCAGGAGTGGCAATATCAATGTTATCAGGAGAAAATGGAATATTAAAGAAAGCAGCAGAGTCAAAGACAAAAACAGAAGAAGGACAAAAGCAAGAGGAAAAAACATTGACAGATATTGAGATCGATTCGCATTTTATAGTAAATAATTCAAAATATAAATGCAGATATGGATATATAACAGGAATAAATCGTTCTCAGGAAACGATTTATGAGTTGCAACAAGCGTTACCAAATGGATACTTTGTAATGGCAAAAGATGGAACAGATAATTATGCTTATAAAAATAGTAATGGAGATCCAATTATAACAACAGGAATGACAATAGTAAAAGATGGAAAGATAGTAGCAAGAACAATTAAATTTGGAGAGATAGATTGCGATAATAGGTTGTCTGCAAGAGATATAGATACTTTTAAAAAATATATGAAAGATGAAAATACTTTAATAAAAGAAGATTATATAAAAGTAGTAATGGATATAAACTGTGATGGGAAAATTAATATGAATGATTTTAATTTAACTAAGTCATATGTTTTAAACCAAATAGAAATGTCTCAAAGTAAATATGTTTCTGATCCAAATAAAATTATACATGAGATA
Organism: uncultured Clostridia bacterium; assembly: GCA_934167965.1. Taxonomy (GTDB): domain Bacteria; phylum Bacillota; class Clostridia; order TANB77; family CAG-508; genus CAG-269. The sequence goes on from CAKPMJ010000001.1 coordinate 32,840, forward strand.
GAAAGTATTTTAAGAAGTGATTATTCATCTAAGGTAAATGAAAATGATATTTGTACTGTAGAATATAATGAAAAAGAAGATACTTACAATTTAAAAATGAAAACAAGTGAGAAAAAAGTGGAAGAGTTATTAAAAATATTACCAGAGGGTAGTAAAATAAAAAGAAATGAAGAAGAAGTTGCAACAACAGAAAACGTTCAAAATGATGATAAAGTGATATATGTAAATGAAGAAAAAGAAATATATATAGGAAAAATAATAATTGAGTAAAAAAACAATTATAGAAGGTAGGAAAAATGAAAAATATTGTTAAAGAAAAAGAACATGGAATCACATTAATAGCATTAGTAATAACATAATAGTATTATTAATATTGGCAGGAGTGGCAATATCAATGTTATCAGGAGAAAATGGAATATTAAAAAAAGCAGCAGAAGCTAAAGTGAATACTGAAGAAGGTAAAGAAAAAGAGACAACAACTTTGGAAAGTTATGAATATTTATTAAAAAAGAATACAGGAGAAAGATGTTGGCAGTATAAAACAGATAGTAAAGGGAGAAAAACAATAATAACAGATGGAACAGTAGAATTGCCAATAGGAACATATATAAATTATGATTCAACAAAAGATGAAAATGGAAATTCGATAAAAAAAGAAACAGTATCAAAAGAAAATGGATATGGTTCACAATCATTTAGTAATACAGTTGACAATTGAAAATGGAGAATATTTGGAGTAAATTAATCAAATGGAGAATTATTAATAATATCAGCTAATCCAATACAAACAGTAGATAAAAACGATTTTTATTTAAATGCACAACAGGGGTATCAATATGGAGAACAAGAATTAAATAAAGTATGTAGTGTATTTGGATATGGAAAAGGAGCAACAGGAGCAAGAAGTGTAAATGTAGACGAAATAAATAAAATAATAGGCTTTAATCCAAATAATGTTGGAGAGTATGATCCAGAACAAAAGGGAACAGGAACTAAAGCCACAACAACAGGAATAGATGCTTTTGAAGAATATGGAGCAATAATAAAATATAGTTGGACAGAAACGGAAAATCAAATAAAATGGGAAGCACAACAAGATTCAACGGCAACTAGAACAAGTGGAAGTAATTCAAATTCACAATATGCTCAAAACGGTTTTACTTGGTATGATTCAAACAGTAATACATGGGAAATTTCAAAACAAGACATAACAAATCCCAAGGAAATAAATATATTTATAAATACAAAGTATAGATATGATGCAAATACACTAGTGGCGATGGGATCAGGTAGTAATGGATTAGATTCAGAAAGTTTAGAATATAAAACATTATTTATGGATGAAAATGAGAATAAAGTAAAATACTGGTTAGCCTCATCTTATTTAGGAACCAGTGGGAATAATGTTGAGTTTGGATTGCGTGATGTTCAAAATCGGTAATGTAAGGAATAGTTATTTATACTATTCTTTTGGTGGAACAAAAAGTGTATATAGAGGTATTCGCCCTGTAGTTTCACTAAAATCTGATACACAATTAAAAGAAGGAACAAATGGAAGTTATGATATAAAGTAAAAGAGGGGGAAAAATGATAAACAAAAATATAAAACAAAATAATGGTATAACTCTAATAGCACTAGTAATAACAATAATAGTGTTATTAATCTTAGCAGGAGTAGCAATAGCAATGCTATCAGGAGAAAATGGAATCCTAAAGAAAGCGGCAGAATCAAAAACTAAAACAGAAGAAGGACAAAAAGAAGAAATGAGTTCACTACTAAGCTATGAAATGGTATTAAAAGCAGATAGTGAATATAAGTATCAACATGGATATGTAACAGGATTTGAATATAATAAAGAAAATAAAAAAACGATTAGTTCGGTAAAAGATTTAGAAAATGCACTGCCAGATGGATATAAAGTAAGTACTAAATATAAGTATTCTATTTCAACGAGAACAGGCGAAGATGAAGTAATAGACGAAGAACAAAAAGAAGAAATGGGAATAGCCACAGGAATGACAATAACAAAAGATGGTCAAGAAGTTGCAAGAACAGTATTATTTGGAGATATTGATTGTAATGGAGTCATAAACAGTTTGGATTATTCATGTATAAAAAGATATGATCGATTCTATTCAAATGAGAATGAATTTAATGAATTTCAAAAAATGGCAATGAATGTATGTAATGACAAAGAAATTAACAGTGAAGACGATTTTATATTTAAGAACTTTGCACTTGGAGAGATAAATATTAATCAAAAAGAAATCAAAAAATTTCCTGGTAAAGATTTAAGTAGATTTTACACAGAATTACAAGAATATATAAAGTCTTTAGATATTAGTAGTGGATATTCGTTTGAATATAATAGTGAACAAGATTCATATAAGTTAAAAGGAGTAAAAAATGATACAACAGTAGAAACACTAATAAATGCACTACCAACTTCAAAAGAAGTAACTATAATAGATAAAGATAGAAAAGGTTTATCTAATGATAGTAAAGTAGTAGACGGGGGTTATGTTCAAATAAAATTTCAGAATAATGGAAATGAAATACTTTCTGATTTTGCATGTATAGAGTTAGAAAAATAGGAGGACAAGTTTAAATGAAGAAAAACGAAGGAATCACATTAATAGCCTTAGTAATAACAATAATAGTGTTATTAATCTTAGCAGGAGTAGCAATAGCAATGTTATCAGGAGAAAATGGAATACTAAAGAAAGCGGCAGAGGCTAAGACAAAAACAGAAGAAGGGCAGAAAAAGGAAGAAGCAGCATTAGCAACAGCCGAATTGGAGACATATCTTTTAACAAACAATTCGAAATATAAATGTAGATATGGCTATATAACAGGAATAGAAGAAGGAGATACTGTAGATAAACTAGAAAACGCTTTACCTAATGGATATAAGGTAGTTTCAAAGTATGAATACGATGACGCAACAGCCATTAGAGAAGATAAAGCAATAGAGGAAAGTGAGAAAAATACTATAAATATTTCAACAGGAATGGCAATTGTAAAAGATGGTAAAGAAGTAGCAAGAACAGTTCTTATTGCTGATGTTAATTGTGATGCGAAAATTAAAACAAATGATTACGCCATTTTTAAGAGAAAAACATTGGAAATAAAAGAAAACTTTAGAAAAGCAGCGATGGATTTAAATTGTGATGGTAAAGTTAATGGGGAAGACTTAAAACACTTAAAGTTATATTTTACTACAAGTCATGAATTGGAAATATCTCAAAATCAATATGTTTCAAATCAAGGCGAAGTAATAATAGATAGAGAAAGTCTTTCAAGATATATTTATGTACAAAAAGTATTCGAAGGTGGAAGTGAAACTAACATTTATTCATTGGTGTATGACCAGAATCTGGATTTTTATGATTTTAAAATGAAAACAAATGAGACAAAGGTAGAAGACTTCTTAAGTACATTACCGGAAGGTGGAAAAATAAAAAGAAATGAAGAAGAGATTGCAACAACAGAGAATGTTCAAAATGGAGATAAAGTAATATATGTAAATGAAGAAAAAGAAATATATATAGGAAAAATAATAATTGAGTAAAAATCTAATTATAGAAGGTAGGAAAAATGAAAAATATTGTTAAGAAAAAAGAAGGAATTACATTAATAGCATTAGTAATAACGATAATAGTATTATTAATCTTAGCAGGAGTGGCAATAGCAATGCTATCAGGAGAGAATGGGATATTAAAAAAAGCAGCAGAATCAAAAACTAAAACGGAAGAAGCAAGTTTCCTAGAACAAGTTAAAATTGCAATTATGGGAGCAATAATAAATAAAGATGCAAAAATAGATGAGGAAACATTAAAGACAGAATTAGGAAATTTAGGAGTAAAAGAAAAAGATATAGTAAGTGATGGGAATGGAGGATATATAGTCAAAAAAGAAAATAATAGTGTAAATATAAAGAAGGATGGAAACGTAGAAAGTTTAGAAGGAATAAGTGATGAAGACATAGAATTAGAAAAATACTTTTTAGCAAACAATTCAAAATATAAATGCAGATATGGCTATATAACAGGAATAGAAGAAGGGGATACTGTAGATAAACTACAAAATGTATTACCAGAAGGATATTTTGTAATGGCGCAAGATGGAACAGAAAATTATACTTGTAAAAATAGTGATGGAAATCCGATTATAGCAACAGGTATGACAGTTGTAAAGAATGGAGAAATAGTGGCCAGAACAATATTGTTTGGTGATATAGATTGCAATGGAAAAATTAATACATTAGATGTAAGAGATGCCAAATTATATTTAATGGACTCAAAATCATATACAGGATTGGAATTTATAAAGGTTGTGCTTGACATAGATTGTAATGGAAAGATGAATAGTGAAGACTTAAAAAAAGTGAAATCATATATTATGAATACAAATGAAATGTCTCAAAGTAGATATGTTTCTAATCCAGACAAAATTGTGCGTGATGTAAATAGTGTTCTTAGATATAATTACACACTGCAAATAACAGAAAATGATGTTTATACTTTAGAATATGAAGAAAAGGAAGATGTTTATAACTTTAAGATGAAAGTAAGTGAGACAAAAGTAGGAGATTTATTAAATGTATTACCAGAGGGAAGCAAAATAAAAAGAAATGAACAAGAAGTTGAAACAACAGAGAATATTCAAAATGGAGATAAAGTAATATATGTAAATGAAGAAAAAGAAATATATATAGGAAAAATAATAATTGAGTAAAAATTTAATTATAGAAGGTAGGAAAAATGAAAAATATTGTTAAGAAAAAAGAGGGAATTACACTAATCGCATTGGTAATAACAATAATAGTGTTATTAATCTTAGCAGGAGTAGCAATAGCAATGTTATCAGGAGAGAATGGAATACTAAAGAAAGCGGCAGAGGCAAAGAACAAAACAGATGATGCAAAGACAGAGGAAGAAACGAAATTAACAGATGTAGAATTAAACACTTTTCTAATATCAAATTCAAAATATAAATGTGCATATGGATATATAACAGGAATAAATAAAAGAGATAAAATACAAGATTTACAAAATAATTTACCACAAGGGTATAAGGTTGCTTTAAAATATGTATATGATACAACAACAAAGACTGGAGAAGATAAAACAATAGAGGAGAGTGAAAAAAATACTACAGATATTTCAACAGGAATGGCAATAGTGAAAGATGGAAATATAGTTGGGAGAACTGTAAAGTTTGGGGATACTAACTGTGATGGTAAAATTGATGTACATGATTATTTTAATTTGATAAATTATTCTAAGGGCACGAATGAATTGGGAAAAGTTAATTTTATAAGAGTTTCAATGGATGTGAATCATGATGGTAAGATTAATGGAAAAGATTTAAGATTAATTAAAGATCATATACAAAATGCAGAAGTAGAAATTGTATCAAATAAATGTGCTATAAATCCAAATGAAATAACAGAGGACAAGGAAAGTGTTTTGTGTTGGAGACAAATAACAACTGAAAACGATATTTATATATTGGAATATTATAAACAAATAGATGAGTACAAATTTAAAATTAAAACAGGTACAGAGACAAAAGTAGAGGATTTAGTAAATGTATTACCAGAGGGAAGCAAAATAAAAAGAAATGGACAAGAAGTCGCAACAACAGAAAATGTTCAAAATGAAGATGAAGTAATATGTGTATACAATGAAAAAGAATTTTATATAGGAAAAATAATAATTGAGTAAAAATTTAATTATAGAAGGTAGGAAAAATGAAAAATATTGTTAAGAAAAAAGAAGGAATTACATTGATAGCTCTAGTAATAACAATAATAGTGTTACTAATATTAGCAGGAGTGGCAATAAGTATGCTATCAGGAGAGAATGGAATATTAAAAAAAGCTGCTGAAGCGAAAACAAAAACAGAAGAAGGACAAAAGAAAGAAGAAGCAGCATTGGCGACAGCTGAATTGGAAACATATTTTTTAACAAATAATTTAAAGTACAAGTGTAGTAATGGGTTTATAACTGGATTTACTGTAAATGGTCATAAAGTAGAAGAAAATATTGAAAGTTTTGAAAAAGTGTTACAACCATTAGGATATAAAGTAACTTCAAAATATAAGTATGACGCAGCGACAGGTACAGGAATTTATATTCCAATAGAAGAAAGTGAAAAAACCGATCCTGTGCAAACAGGAATGACAGTAGAAAAAGGAGAAAATAAATTATCAATTGTAATATTTGGTGATTGTATTGGAGATGGAATTATAAATCTAACTGATGCAAATTATTATAAACGATTTCTACTGGGAAGAGATGTTCCTTTGATAGATGCAATAAAAGCAGCAATGGATGTAAACAATGATGGGAAAAATGATGTAAATGATCATTTACTTTTAAGGCGAGTGTATAATAATGACTCATATAAAATAAACCAAAATAGATATGCTCCGAGTGTAGATATACTTATAGAAGATAAGGAAAGTTATCAAGTAGAAACATATACAAATGAATTATATAATAATATAAAAAATAGTGAAACGTATAGTTTAGAACGGAAGAGTGGATAATGAAAATGGAGTAGTGTATTATGATTTAGAAATAAACACTACTAACGATGTAAAGGTAGAAGAACTATTAACAATATTACCAGCAAATAGTAAGATAAAAAGAAATGGACAAGAAGTAGCGGCAACAACAGAAAATGTACAAACTGGAGATGAAATAATTTACATATATAATGAAAGAGAATTTTGCATAGGAAAAATAGTTGTTAATTAATAAAGGAGGAAAGAAATAATGAAAACAAAGCAAAGTGAAGGAATCACATTAATAGCATTAGTAATAACAATAATAGTGCTATTAATCTTAGCAGGAGTAGCAATAGCAATGCTATCAGGAGAAAATGGAATATTAAAGAAAGCAGCAGAAGCAAAAACAAATACAGATAAATCTACAGCAAAAGAAGAAAAAATATTATCATCAACAGAATTGCAAATTTATTTTGCAACAGAAAACAAGAAAAGAAATATGGCATATGGGTATATATCAAATATAAAAGAAGATGAAACAGTATCAAGTTTATCAAAGGATTTACCAGATGGATATACAATTTATAAAAAAGATGGAACAACACAAGCAGGCGAAGGAGAAGTACTGGCAACTGGAATGATAGTAAAAGATAAATCAGGAAATGTAGTGGCAAAAACAATTTTATTTGGAGATGTAGATGGAGATGGTACAATAGACTCACCGGATGCAGTAGCAGTTGGAAATGCTATTATAGGAGGCCCTATGGATGTAGGAGAAGATTGTTTTAAAATAGCAGCAGATGTAAATGGAGATGGCATAATTGCTAATGATGATAAGAAATACATAGGTAAGAGCTTACTTGTGGGAGGAAAACCAATAAATCAAGGACAGAAATTAAGAGATCCAGATACAATAAAAATATATACAGATAAAGAACTTGTGGATAGCAAAATAAAAGGATTTCCAGAAAGCTATGAAAAACAATTTGATAAAGCTAATAGATGCTATATAGTTACAATAACAAAAGATCAATTAACTATAGAGACCTTAAAAGGATACTTTACAGGAAAAGATGTAAAGGTATATAAAGAAGGAGAAGAAGAAGACGAGTTAATTGAAACAGGTTCAATAGAAAATAATTATTACTCAACAATAGATGATACGGTATGTTTAAAATTTAATATAAAGTAATTAATAAAAAAGTATTGCAGGCAACTACAATACTTTTTAATTTTATAATAATAAGTAAATCTGTAAGCCGGGTTCTGTCATTTAAATTAATCATTTATCTAGGACATATATCACTATATATCTCAAGCCACTCAAGTCAAGAAGTGCCGAGCAAGCATATCTTCTTTGTTAGGTGTTGCTCCAGATGGGGTTTACACAGCCTTGTATGTCTCCACACAAGCGGTGAGCTCTTGCCTCGCCTTTTCATCCTTACCACAAAAGTGGCGGTTATTTTCTGTTGCACTTTCCTTAAGGTTTCCCTCACTAGACGTTATCTAGCATCTTTGCTCTATGGAGCCCGGACTTTCCTCTCGTAGACTCTTTCGAGCTCTACCAGCGATTAATCAATTTACTCTATCAGCTATTATAACACAATTTATAGATTTTTTCTAGGTTTTTTGTAATATTTTTTTCTAGTTTGAATAAAATTTATTATAATTTATGGCGACTTAGCCAAGCGGTAAGGCACGAGTCTGCAAAACTCTGAAGATCAGTTCGACTCTGATAGTCGCCTCCAATTAAAAATTAGGCTCACATATAAAGTTTACTTCTTTATTAGAAATAGGATGTAAAAAAGAAATTTTATAAGAATGAAGAGCTTGTCTATTAATAATATCAGAAGGATGACCATATAAAGAATCACCTAGTAATGGATGACCAATATAAGCTAAATGAACTCTAATTTGATGAGTACGTCCTGTCTCTAACATACATTTAACTAAAGAATAATTATCAAAAGATTTTAAAACCTCATAGTGTGTAACAGCTGTTTTACCATCAGGATTAACACATCTTTCTATAATACTATTAGGTTTCCTATCAATAGAAGCATTTATAGTGCCTTTAGAATTTTCAAAAATTCCTTCAGCTAAACACAGATATTCTTTGTGAAAAGTATTATTCTGCATTTGTCTAATTAGATTCTCTTGAACATACTCATTTTTAGCAAATATAATTAAACCAGAAGTATCAAAATCAAGCCTATTTACAGGCCTTATTTTTTTCTTAAGATTAATACTATCAAAATAATATCTAACACCATTTGCAAGCGAATTATCATAATGCAAAATAGATGGATGTACTGCAATTCCTGCAGGTTTATTTAAAATTAACAATGCATCATCTTCATAAATGATATTAAGCTTCATTTTCAATGGCACAATATTTGAATTATCTTCATCATAATTTAAATCAATTATAATTATATCTCCAATTTTAGCTATTTGCCTTGTGTCAACTGGTGATGAGTTTAGATAAATTTCTCGATTGTGAATTAATTTGTAAAACAGCCTAGAAGAAAGATTAAACTCATTTCTTATTATTTCATTAATTGTTTTATTATTTTCTGTTACTTTACATTCTAAAATCATATTTTCTCCATTTCTTACTAAAGTTTACTACAAAAAAATAAAAAAGTCTACTGTAACAAAATATTAATAAATGAATAGTATATAGAAAAATATAAGGGAGGATATGAGTCTTTATGTATGAAGAATATATGCAAAATGTATTAGGATTAAGAATGAATCCGTATCAAAATATGTATGATAATCAATCTGAAAATCAATATTCTTGTGGAAATTATATGATGAATCCACAAATGAATATGGCTACACAGCAAGCAGGTGATGAGATAGAAAGTTGTTATCCAGACATATATAGAATAGTGTACCCTATGGTACAAAAAGCTTGTATGACGAATACAAGTCCAGTTACTAAGGAAACAATTGATAGGATGACAACAGAAATATATAATAATATAGAAACCGGAGACATAATAAATTTAAATATAAATTTAGGAAACACAGTAAATGGAGCACAAACAGAAAACAGAGAAAATAAAGAAGAAAAAACAGAGAACAGAGTAGCGCCAAGAAACTTTATGCTAAATGATTTGATTAGAATATTATTGATTAGAGAGTTACTTGGAAGACCAGGAGGCATGAGACCGCCGTTCCCACCACCTAGACCTCCAAGACCACCAATGAATAGACCTCCAATGCCTAGATATGGAGATTATCAAATGTTTGAATAAAAAATTCAAAAAATTTCCAAAAAAGCTTGCAATTATTGCGAAAAGAGGGTATAATATAAAAAGCATAAGAAATAAAGAGAAAGAGCGAGACCAAATCTCGCTCTTAAGTTTTGAAAAGGAGGAAATAATGGCAAATATAGAAGAAAAAGTAGAAACATTATTAAAACCTAAAATTGAAGCCATTGGATACGAGCTATATGATGTACTATACTTAAAAGAACGGAAAAAATTATATTTTAAGAATAGTAATAGATAAAGAAAATGGAATAGACTTAGAAGATTGTGAAAAAGTAAATAACGAGATAACAGACTTATTAGATGAGGCAGACTATATAAAAGAACAATACTTTTTAGAAGTATCATCACCAGGAATAGAAAGAACTTTAAGAAAAGATTGGCAATTAAAAAAATACTTAAATGAAGAAGTAGAAATAAAACTATTTAAAAAAGATGAAAACGGCAAAAAAGAATATACAGCAATATTAAAAGAAGTAACAGATGAGTATCTAACTATACAAGAAGATGAAAATGAAATAAAAATAGATAGAAAAAATATATCACAAGTGAAATGGGGGAAAATATAAAATGAAAGCAATAGATAATAAAGAATTAATAGTTGCATTAGATTTAATGGAAAAAGAAAGAGGAATAAAAAAGGAGTACCTATTAGAATCAATAGAAACAGCGCTAGTATTAGCATATAAGAAAAACTTTGATTCTTCAGAAAATGTAAAAGTTGAAATGGACAAAGAAACAGGTGCAACACATGTATATTCAGTAAAAGAAGTAGTAGATGAAGTAGAAAACAATGTAACACAAATAAGTTTAGAAAAAGCTAAAAAAATAAACAAGACATTAAAAGTTGGAGATCAAGTAGATATAGAAATAGTACCTAAAAACTTTGGTAGAATAGCAGCACAAACAGCAACACAAGTAATAAAACAAAAAATAAGAGAAGCAGAAAGAGATGTTTTATATGCAGAATATAGTGACAGAAAAGGAGAAATAGTATCAGGACAAATCCAAAAAGCAGATAGAGGACTAATTGTAATGGATTTAGGAAAGCTAGAAGGAGTAATGCCAATAAAAGAACAGATACCAACTGAAAAATATAAAGTAAATGATAAAATAAAAGCATATGTTCTAGATGTAGAAAGAGGAGAAAAAGGAGCACCACAAGTAATAATTTCAAGAAGTCATCCTGATTTTGTAAGAAAACTATTAGAGTTTGAAATACCAGAAATATATGAAGGATTAATTGAAATAAAAAGTGTATCAAGAGACCCAGGAAAGAGATGTAAAGTTGCAGTATATTCACAAGATGAGAACATAGATCCAGTAGGTTCATGTGTAGGACAAAAAGGAATACGTATACAAAATGTTATAAATGAATTAAACGGAGAAAAGATTGATGTTATAGAATGGGATCCAGACATATCAACATTTATAGCAGCAGCATTACTTCCAGCAAGCATAATGGCAGTTGATATAAAAGAAGATGAAAAATTTGCACAAGTTATAGTACCAGATGACCAATTATCATTAGCAATTGGAAAAGCAGGTCAAAATGTAAGATTAGCTGCAAAACTTACAAACTGGAAAATAGATATAAAATCAGAAAGCCAATTTAGAGAATTACTAGCAAATAGTGAAAAAAATGAAGAAGGGGAATGATTTTTTTGAGAAAAATACCACAAAGAACTTGTATGGGGTGTAATCTAAAAAGAGATAAAAAAGACCTAATAAGAATTGTAAAAAATAAAGAAAATGAAATAATAATTGACAAAACAGGTAAACAAGAAGGCAGAGGAGCATATATTTGTAATAATATAGAATGTTTTGAAAAGGTTATAAAAAGTAAAAGGATAGAAAAAGTATTAGAAACAAAAATATCTAATGAAGTTTATGAAAACTTAAAAAAAATAATTAATGGGGGTGAATTTATTGGGTAAAATAAAATTATATGAATTAGCAAAAGATTTAGATTTAACCAGTAAAGAGTTACTAGAAAAAGCAGTTGAAATGGGTATAGCTGTAAAAAGTCATCTAAGTAGTTTAGAAGATGAGGATGTAGAAAAATTAAAAAAGAGTTTAAATAAAAAGGTAACTCCAAAAAAAGCAGAAAAAGCAAAAAGTGAGAAAAAAGAAGTTAAGCAAAACAAGAGCGAAAAAGACACTCCTGTTATTATTAGAAGAGAAGTTATTATTGATGATAATGAGAAAAAAGAAGAAACTAAAACTAAACCAAGCCAAAACAAAGATCCATTTGTTCAAAGAAAGCAAAATAAAGACTATAATATAGTTTATAGAAATAGACCAGAAAAGCCTAAGACTGTAAGTGAATTATTTGGTTTAAATAAAAACAAAGATGAAAAGAAAGAAGAGAAGAAGGAAGAAAAGATTGAACCAAAAGTCGAACAAAAAATTGAGAAAAAACAAGAAGAAGTAAAAAAACAACCAATAATACAAGAAAAGAAAGAGCAAGAAGTGAAAGCAGAAACAAAGCCAAATTATAGAGAAAATAGACATAATAATAGAAATAATTATCAAAATAGAAATAATAACGGACAAGAAAGAAACTATAACAGAAATAATCAAGAAAGAAATCAACAACATGGAAATGGAAGAAATAACTTCCAAAATAGAAGACAAGATGGGAATAATAATCGTTATGGTGATAGACAACAAAATAATAACTTCAGAGACAGAAATGGATTTAATAAGAGACCTTTAGATGAAAAAGGAATAGAAAAAAATATTAAAAATATTATGTCTGCTGATATTGTTGAAAAGGAAAATGTTAGAGAATATAACAAGTCTATTGATAAGCAAAAAAATAATAATAAATTTGATGAAAATAGAAACAATAAAAAGAAAACAAGAAGAAATCAAAATGAAGATATAAATCAAGGAAAATTAAAAAATCTAAAACAACATAATAAATTATCAAATATGTTTGAAGATTCAGAAGACAGCATGTTAGATTATTATGATTTAACTACACAAAGAGGCAGAAAAGGTAAGAGAAAAGTTAATAAAGATGAAGAAAGAACAAAACAAAGAATATTTAAACTTACTGAAATTACAATACCTGAATCAATAAGTGTAAAAGATTTAGCAGCAGAACTTAAAAAGACATCAGGTGAAGTTATTATGAAATTAATGGGACTTGGAATAATGGCAACATTAAATAACAATATTGACTTTGACACAGCATTTTTGGTAGCAGAGGAATTTGGAGTAACAGCAATAAAGAAAGAAGAAGTTAAAGAAGAAGACATATTATTTGATGAGTCTGAAGACAAAGAAAGCGAATTAGTAGAAAGACCACCAGTAGTTGTTGTTATGGGACACGTAGACCATGGTAAAACTTCATTATTAGATGCAATAAGAAAAACAAATGTAATAGAAGGTGAAGCAGGAGGAATTACTCAAGCTATAGGTGCATATAAAGTAAAAGTTAATGATAGAGAAATAACATTCTTAGATACACCAGGACACGAAGCATTTACAGCAATGCGTGCTAGAGGTGCTCAAATTACAGACGTTGCAATACTTGTAGTTGCTGCAAATGATGGTGTAATGCCTCAAACAATAGAGGCTATAAATCATGCTAAATCAGCAGGAATACCAATAATAGTAGCTATAAATAAAATAGATTTACCAGATGCAAATCCTCAAAAAGTAAAAGAAGAATTAATGAGATATGAATTAGTGGCAGAAGAATGGGGAGGAGACACAATATTTGTTGAAATTTCAGCAAAGAATAATATAAACATTGACCAATTATTAGAAATGGTATTATTACAAGCAGATGTATTAGAGTTAAAATCAAATCCTAATAAACAAGCAAAAGGTGTTGTAATAGAAGCAAGACTTGATAAAAATAAAGGTGCAATTGCATCACTTCTTGTACAAAGAGGTAAGTTAGATGTTGGAGATACTGTAGTTGTTGGAAATACAATAGGTAGAATACGTTCAATGATGAATGATAAAGGTAAGAAAGTAAAAACAGCAGGACCTTCTACACCAGTTGAAATAATGGGATTAACAGAAGTTCCACAAGCAGGAGATACTTTCTATGAAGTTAAAGATGAAAAAATGGCTAAACATTTAATTGAAAGAAGAAAACGTCAAGAAAGAGAAAAAACAATAAATGCAATGTCTGCAGTAACATTAGATAATTTATTCAACCAAATGGAAGAAGGAAAATTAAAACAATTAAACTTAATAGTAAAAGCAGATGTACAAGGATCAGTTGAAGCTCTTAAACAATCATTAGAGAAATTATCAAATGAAGAAGTTAGAGTAAAAGTAATTCATAGTGCTGCAGGAGCTGTTACAGAATCAGATGTTACACTTGCAAAAGTTTCAAATGCAATAATTATAGCATTTAATGTAAGACCAGTTGCAACAGCAAAATTAGAAGCAGATAAAGATGAAGTACAAATTAAACAATATTCAGTAATATATCAAGCAATAGATGATGTTGAAGCAGCAATGAAAGGTATGCTAGATCCTAAATTTGAAGAAGAAATTATAGGAACAGCAGAAGTTCGTCAAGTATTTAAGATATCTAATGTTGGTACAGTTGCAGGAGCAATGGTACTTACAGGAAAGATTGAAAGAAATGCAGGAGTGAGAGTAATTAGAGAAGAAGTTGTAATACATGAAGGAAAATTATCATCATTAAAGAGATATAAAGATGATGTTAAAGAAGTAGCAAAAGACTTCGAATGCGGTATACAAATTGAAAAATATAATGATATAAAAGAAGGAGACATCATAGAAGCATTTGTAATGAAAGAAATAAAAAGATAATCAAATGATAGTAAAGGAGGGTTTTAATGCAAAAAAGAAAAACTAATAGAATGGAAAAAGTCGATGAAGAATTTAAAAGAGAAATTGGAAAAATCATTGACCAAGATCTTAAGAATCCAAACATAACAGGGTTAATAAGTGTTACAAAGGTTAGTGTTTCATCAGACTTGAAAAATGCTAAAGTATATATAAGTTTATTAAATTGTAAGAGCAAAAAAAATACATTAGAAGGTATAAAAAATGCAACAGGATATATTAGAACAGAATTAGCAAAAAGAATAAATTTAAGATATACACCAAACTTAACATTTGAAATAGACGAAAGCATGGAATATGGTTCTAGAATTGATAGCATATTGAATGACATTATGCAAAAAAATCCTGAGGAGGGAAAATAAAATATGACTTTGGATAATATATTAGAAGAAATAGAAAAAGCAGAAAAGATAGTAATATTAACGCATGACACACCAGATGGAGATGCAATAGGAAGCAGTTTAGCAATGAAACAAGCAATAAAAATATTAGGCAAAGAAGCAGATGTAATAATACCTGAATATTCAGAATGTTTTAATTTCTTACCAGGAATTTCTGAAATAAAGAAAGAATCTAACATAAAGAAATATGATTTAGCATTAGCATTAGATTGCGCAGATGGAAAAATCTTAAAAGGATATGATCCATATTTTGAAAATGCTAAAATGAAAATAGTAATAGACCATCATAGTAGCAATAAGATGTATGGAGATATCAACTTTGTAAATCCTGTTGCTCCTGCATGTTGCGAAATTCTAGTTGGAATATTTGACTATCTAGGTATAGAAATAACAAAAGAAATAGGAACTGCTGTTATAACAGGAATAATTACAGACACAGGTGGATTTGATTACAATGCAACTGCTGAAACATTTGATTTTGCAGCAATGCTTTTAAGAAAAGGAATAAATATTTCTGAAGTATATAGAAAAGCATTAAAAATAAAAACTAGACCTAATTTTGAACTTAGAAAATTAGCTGATGAAAGAATGGAATTCTTAGAAGATGGAAAAGTTACATTTACATATATAACTTTAGAAGATGAAAAAAGAGTAAATGCAAAAACAGGAGATCATGAAGGTTTAGTAGAAAATGGACGTGATATAGAAGGTGTTGAAGTTTCTGTTTTCTTACATGAAAAAGAAGGAAAACAAGGATTTAAGCTTTCGCTTAGATCTAGTGAGTATGTTAATGTATCTGATGTTTGTCTAATGTTTGGTGGAGGAGGACACCAAAAAGCAGCTGGTGCCTTTGTTCCAGGGACAGTAGAGCAAATTAAAGAAAAAGTTTTAGCAGAAATAAGAAAACAATTGAAATAATTAAAGGTGAATTATGGACGGAATAATTGTTATAAATAAAGAAAAAGGTTACACATCAAATGATGTAGTACAAATAGTAAAAAAAATATTTAATAAAAAGGTAGGACACACTGGAACATTGGACCCAATGGCAACAGGAGTCCTACCACTTCTTATTGGCCAAGGAACATTACTGTCAAAATATTTAATAAATCATGATAAGACATATCAAGCAACATTAACATTAGGAAAGAAAATGGATACAGGAGACAGTGAGGGAAATATAGTAGAAGAAAAAGAAGTACTGCCTGAAATGTTAGTAGAGAAAAATTTAAATAATGTATTAAAAAGTTTTATAGGAAAGCAAACACAAATACCACCAATATATTCTGCTATAAAGGTAAATGGAAAAAAACTTTATGAATATGCAAGAAATGGGCAAGAAGTAGAAATTCCTAAAAGAAATATAATAATATATGATATGAAACTTATTAAGTTTGATACTGAAAATGCAGAAATAAAATTTGAAGTATCATGTTCTAAAGGAACATATATAAGGACTTTATGTGAGGACATTGCAAAAAAATTAAATACAGTTGGGTATATGAGTGATTTATTAAGAACTAGAGTAGGAGAATTTGATATACAAAATTCTATAACAATCGAAGAATTAAAAAAAGGAAATAATATAAATATTATATCAATAGAACAATTTTTTAAAGATAAAGAAAATATTATACTTGATGAAAATAAATTAAAACATTTTTATAATGGTGTTAAAATAGCTACAGACAAACAAGAAGGTATATATAAAATCTACAACACAAAAAATGAATTTATCGGCGTTGGAGTTATAAAAAATACATTATTAAAAAGAGATATAATATTAAATAACTTTTAATAAATTAGTAAAATTAGTTGATATTTTTTTAACTCTTTGTTACAATAAAATTGATAAGAAAAATGAAAAGAGGAAAACAAGTGAAAAGTAAATTTAAAACGATAATGTTATTTTTATTAATGTTATTTTTAATTGGAATAATAGTAATATTTGGAATGGCAATGTATTCAGACATAATGGAATCAGACACAACAAACATAATTGTAGCTAACACAGCGGTAGATATAAAAGAAGATGATACTACTAATAGCAGTAACAATTTATCAAAGGCAATTGAGATTCAAGCTGATACACAATTTTTTTATAATCAATTAACAGAAGTACAAAAAGCACTATATGATGGACTGATGAAAAATAAAGAAAACATGATGAATGGAACATATCAAATAGAATATGGAACAGCTTTTTCTGATATTCTAAAAGAAGAAAGCGGAAAGGAAAAATTAGGAGACGATTATCAATCAGCAGTAGAAGCATTTTTATATGATAATCCAGATGTATTTTATATTGATGCTAATAAACTATATTTAACAGTAGAAACTACAAATAGATTATTCAAAAAAACTAGTAATGTTTTTATAGGTCCTAAAGAAAATAGTAATTATTATGTAGATGGATTTAACACAACTGAACAAGTAAGAACGGCAATGAGCAAAATTAATGAAAAAAAAGAAGAAGTGCTAAAAAAACTAACAAACAATACATACAGGAATGTTTTAAAAATACATGACTATTTAATAGATACTATTGATTATGACCAAAACAATACAAGCATAGGTAGTTATAGTGTGTATGGAGCTTTAGTAGATAAAAAGTGTGTATGTGAAGGATATGCAAAGTCATTAAAATATCTTCTAAACGCTGCAAATATACCTTGCATAATAGTACAAGGAATTGCAACAAATTCAACAGGAAGATCAGAAAGTCATGCTTGGAATTGTGTGTATGTAAATAATGAGTGGTATTACATAGATGCTACATGGAACGACCCTATAATTATAGGAAAAGGAACTATAGCAAAAAGTATTCAATACAAATACTTTTTAAAAGGTTCAAAAACAATGAACAAAGATCATACTTTGGTATACAAATTTTCAGACAATGGAAAAACATTTTGGTATCCTAAAGTTAGTGAAACAGATTATAAATAAACAAGGGGCTTTGTATAAGCCCCTTTTCTTATGGATTTTAATCAAAATTGGTTGATATTTTAATTTAGTTATAGTAGAATAATGTAGAAGATAACTTAGAAAGTAGGAAATATTATGGAAGAGGAGAAAATAGTAAATCCACAATTACAGGATGATGATGGACAAGAAGAAATATTAGAAAAATCTTTGAGACCACACAGATTAAGTGAATATATAGGACAAGATAAAGTAAAAGAAAATATGAAAATATATATAGAAGCAGCCAAAAAGAGAGGAGATCCACTAGATCATTGTTTATTTTATGGACCTCCGGGACTTGGAAAAACAACAATATCAACAATAATAGCAAATGAAATGAATTCAAATATAAAAATAACATCTGGACCTGCAATAACTAAACCAGGAGATTTGGCAGCATTACTTACTACATTATCAGAACATGATATTTTATTTATAGATGAAATTCATAGATTAAATAAAACTGTAGAAGAAATATTATATCCTGCTTTGGAAGATTTTGTGCTAGATATAATAATAGGAAAAGGACCAGAGGCAAGATCTATTAGAATAGATTTACCAAAATTTACTCTTATAGGTGCAACGACAAAAGCAGGATCACTCACAACGCCATTGAGAGATAGATTCGGAATTATACATAGATTAGAATTATACACACCAGAGGATTTAGCTAAAATAGTAAAAAGATCAGCAAAGATCTTAGAAGTAAATATAGACAATGAATCAGCAATGGAAATAGCAAGAAGATCAAGAGGAACACCAAGAATTGCAAATAGACTTTTAAAGAGAGTTAGAGACTATGCAATAGTATTAGGTGATGGAGATATAAATTTAAAAATAACAAAACATGCCCTAAATAAGTTAGAAATAGATGAATTAGGATTAGATGAAACAGATAGAAAAATGTTAGAGATGATGATTACACAATATAACGGTAGACCAATAGGAATAGACACAATTGCTACATCTTTAGATGAAGAAATAGATACTATAGAAGATGTGTATGAGCCATATTTAATACAAATTGGATTTTTGGCCAGAACGCCAAGAGGAAGAATGCCATTGCCGGCAGCATATAAGCATTTAGGGTTTGATTATAAAGGAGAATAAAAATGAAATTATTAATGCATACATGCTGTGCACCATGTAGTGTATACTGTATAGACAGTTTAAGAGAGGAAGGAATTGAACCTACTGTATATTGGTTTAATCCAAATATTCATCCATATATGGAATATAAAGTAAGAAGAGATACTTTAAAAGAATATACTAAATTCATTAATGTAGAGGCTATATTTGAAGAAAATTATGGGTTAAGAGAATTTTGCAAAAATGTTGTTGATGATATAGACAATAGATGTCAAAATTATTGTTATCCAGTTAGACTTGAACAAACAGCAAAATTTGCTAAAGAAAATGGATATGATACTTTTACTACAACTCTTTTGGTTAGTCCATATCAAAAACATGATGAAATTATAAAAATTGGACAAGAATTAGCTAAGAAATACGATCTAGATTTTTTATATAGAGATTTTAGAGTAGGTTTTAGAGAGGGACAAGCTAAAGCAAGAGAGCTAGGCTTGTATATGCAAAAATATTGTGGATGTATATTTTCAGAAGAAGACAGATACAGTAAGCAAATTAAAAGAGATAACGATAATACAGAAAAGGAGAAATAATATGGGAATACACTCAATAATAGTAATAAAAAATAAAAAGAATGAATATTTGCAATATTTTGACAATAAATGGAATAGTTATTTATTTTTAAATTGCAAATTACCAAATGGAGAAGATAGTGAAGCTGTAAAAGATAAAATAAAAGATACTTTTAATATAGATAAAGAAAATATAAATATTAAGCTAATAGGAAAAAAACAGCACAAGAAATTTTCTGAAAGCTCAAAAACAGAAAAGGAATATATACATTTTTTCTATAAGGTAGATTTAGATGAAGAGTTAAATAATAATAATGAATTTAGCTTAAATGGAATAGATTATAAATGGCTTTCATATACGGATTTGATGAATAATGAGAGAATACAAAAAGTCAATGGAGACATTGTTAAATTTATTGCTGAATATGGTATATAATTTATTGAATATATGTAATAGATGTGATATAATAAAACAAAAATATTTATATAAGGGAGGCATAACTATGCGGACACCTTTTGTGATAGAGTTTACAGGTACACCTGAAGCTGGAAAAACTACATCTATAACAAATGTGTCAAATGCTTTATTAAGCATAGGATACAAGGTATCTGTTTTAAGGGAATCTGCTGAAAAATTGCCCAAAGAGATTCCGAAAGGAATTTGGGATGCAAACTTATGGATGCATCATCAAACTCAGGCGGGATTAATAAGAGCAAAATACTTTAAAACTGACATTGTACTAATTGACAGAGGTTTAATAGATAGTGATTTTTATGGCAAAAAATTTTTATGGGAAAAAGAGTGTACGGAGGAAGAGTATCAACAGTTCAGAAAACTTTTTATTGAAGAATTATTTCCGGATTTTGTGTTGGCTTTAATTGTGCCACCAGAAATAGCTATTCAACGTAGAGGTGGAGAAGGACGTCTTGTGAACGAAGAGTATATTAGAAATTATAACAAAATGTTCTTAAGATATTATGATAGTCTCACATGTCCAAAAGAGCTTATTGATACATCTGAATTTAGCGTATACGAAATGAACCAAAAAGTATTAGGGATTATCAAAGAAGCATTATCATAATTAAATATATTGCAGGGGTAAATTACTCCTGCAATATATCTATAATAAGAAATGAGGAAAAAAATGAGCATTTTCTATGAAAAAATTAAAAAAATATGTGAAGAAAATAATAAAGTTGTAATGTTTATAGACATGGATGGAACTATAGTAGAATATCCTGTGTATCAGGATGCAGATATAACGATTAATTCAAA
Source organism: uncultured Clostridia bacterium (assembly GCA_934167965.1). Lineage (GTDB taxonomy): Bacteria > Bacillota > Clostridia > TANB77 > CAG-508 > CAG-269. Next base: position 53,786 of record CAKPMJ010000001.1, read on the forward strand.
AAATTTATTTATAAATCAAGAGCCTGTAAAGGTTATAATAAAGGAATTAAATGAAATTAATAAAATTAAAAATATAGATTTATACATTTTAACACTTGCCAAAAGTAATATAATAGTGGAAGAAAAAAAGAAATGGCTAAAGAAAAATATTAGCTTTATAGAAGAAAATAACTGGATTATCGTTAATAAAGAACAAGGAGAATATAATAAAGAAAATAGAGATTATATAAAAGGAAATAAAATTAAAGAAAAATTAAAAGAGTATGACTATGCTATTTTATTAGATGATGATCATAAGATTTTAAAACAGACACAACTAGAACTAGGAAAAAAATGTAAAGTTTTTCATATATCTTCAGCGATAATATAAAAATAAAAAGGAACAATACTATGAAAAAAATCAAAATAAAAGAAATAACAATATTTCTTATTATAATGCTATACTTAGCATCAGGAATAATGCTAAGAGAAGTAAAAGATTTAGACGAATTATGGAATTATAATTTTGCAAGTAATATATCAAATGGACTGATACCATATAAGGACTTCAATATGGTAGTAACGCCACTATTATCAATGGTAAGTGGTATTATATTAAGCATATTTGGAAAACAATTAATAATTATAAGAATGTTAAATATTTTATTAAATACATTAATTATATTTATGACATATAAGATAATGCAAAAATTAGAAGTAAAAAAATATATAACTTATGCTATATTGATGTTTTCAACTTATGTAATACAAAAATATGCAATGTTTGATTACAACTTTGCAATTGAACTTATAATTTTAATAATAGTATATTTAGAAATTGGCAGTAAAAAAACAAGCCCAATTGTTTTAGGAATACTTGCAGGATTGTGTATAACATTAAAACAAACTATAGGACTAGCAGTATCAGTAGTTTTAATTGGATATAAACTATTAGAGGTAAGAAATAAGGAAGATTTAAAAAGATATGCAAAAGATGCAATGTTAAGAACAATAGGGGCTATAATACCAGTAATATTGATGATATTATATCTAGTTATAAATGGTGCATTTAAAGATTTTATAGATTATTGCATATTTGGTGTATCAACTTTTTTAAACAAAGTTTCATATATTCAAAGATTAATAATTAAATCCGAAATAGAAATAAAAATATTAGCTGTATTGCCAATATCAATTATAATATTGCTAATAATGTATGTGAAAAATAAAGAAAAAGATACTTTAATATTAAGTATATTTGGAATTACATCAATGCTTGCTGTTTACCCAATTGCAGATGAAACACATTTAATGTCAGGAATATCTATAACACTTATAGCGGTAGCTTATATTTTAAACAAAATAATAAAAAAAGATTTTATTGTGCTTAATATATTTTTATATGTATTTTCTATAATGTTTGTAATATATCAAGTAATAAATTCAAGTTACATATATATAAAATCTAACAAAAATATGAATATAGAACATTATAAATATTTAATTATAAAACAAAATACAATAGATTATGTAGGAGAAATAGATAAATACATTGAAGAAAGCAAAAAAGAAGTATATATTTTGGATTCATCTGCAGCTTTTTATATGATTCCAATAAATAGATATCATAAAGATTATGATATGTTCAATTTAGGAAATTTAGGAAGTAAAGGAGAAGATGGACAAATTGAAAATATTAAACAGCAAGTGGGGTATGTAAAAATATTAATAAAAAAAAATAAATATTCACGAAACTGGCAGACACCAGAAAATGTAAGAAAGTGGATAAAACAAAATATGAAAAAGACAGATGAAGTTGGAGCTTTTGAAGTTTATGAATAAGAAAGGATAAATAATATAATGGGAAAACTACTTTTAATAGATGGTAATAGTATAATGAATAGAGCTTTTTATGGAATAATGGGAAGCAAGATGCTAATAACAAAAGATGGAAAATATACAAATGCAGTATATGGATTTTTAGCAATAATGTTTAAAATAATGGAAGATTTAAATCCAGATTATATGGCAGTATCTTTTGACTTAAGTAAGCCAACACAAAGACATCAAATGTATGAGGGATACAAGGCAAATAGACATGGAATGCCAAATGAACTTGCAGAGCAAATGCCTATAATAAAAGAGATTTTAAAAGCAATGAATATTGATATAGTTGAAAAAGAGGGCTATGAAGGAGACGATGTTCTAGGAACACTTGCAAAATATGGAGAAAAAAATAAACTAGATGTGACAATACTATCAGGAGATAGAGATACTTTTCAATTAATTACAAAGAAAATAAAAATTAGAATTCCTAGAACAAAAGCAGGAAAAACAGAAACAGAGGATTATGATCTAGAAAAAGTAAAAGAAGAATATGGATTAGAGCCTAAAAAATTAATTGAAGTAAAAGGATTACAAGGAGATACTTCTGATAACATACCAGGAGTACCAGGAATAGGTTCAAAAACGGCAATTAATCTTATAAAGAAATATGGAAGTATAGAAAAACTATATAAATCAATAGAAGAAGGAAAAGATGATTTAAAGGGAAAGCAAAAAGAAAACATTATAGCTAATAAAGAAATGGCATTTCTCTCAAAAGAATTAGGAACTATTAATGTAAATGTTCCAATTGATGATACATTAGAAAATTTAAAAGTAGAAGAATGGGACAAACAAGAAGTACTAAGGATATTCCAAGAACTTAATTTTAAAAGATATATTGAAAGATTTGATTTGTTAGAAGGAGAAGAAACTTCAAAAGTAAAAACAGACTTGAAAAATTTATTTGAAATACGAGATGATATATCTATAGAAACAGCTATAAAAGAAGTAAAAAAATTAGGAAAAGCTATATATTATTTAGGATTAGAAGACACTAATAATCAAGAACAGATAATAAAAAGTTATATAAATTCAATAAGCATTTACAATAATAAAGAGAATAAAGTATATTATATAAAAAAACAAGATGAAAAGTTTGATTCAATGATAAAGCAAATATTCGAAGATGAGACTATTGAAAAATTTGGATATGAAATGAATTATATTTATATTATTTTAAAACAAATGGGAATAAATCCGAAAAATATGAAGTTTGATGTAACCATAGCAGGATATATAATAAATCCTACAGATGGAAAATATCCAATAGATAAGTTGTGTGATGAATACTTAGAAATAAGCACAGAAGACTATTTAAAAGCAAATGGAGCAGATTCACAAGATGCACAGATTACATTATTTGATAATAATGATAATAACACACAAAATAATGAAGAAAAATATAGGCAATCACTATATGCATATTGTACATGGAAATTAGCAGAGGTAATGAGCAAGAAACTTGAAGAAATAAATTGTAAAGAGCTATTTGAAAACATAGATATGCCAACAGTTGAAGTATTAGGTGATATGCAATGGAATGGAATGCATATAGAAGAAGACGAATTAAATGAATTTGGATTAACTCTAAAAGATGGAATTGACTTATTAACACAAGAAATATATAATTTGGCAGGACAAGAATTTAATATAAATTCTCCAAAACAATTAGGAGAAATTCTATTTGAAAAATTAAAATTACCTGTTGTTAAGAAAACTAAAAATGGATATTCAACAGATGTGGATGTATTAGAAAAATTAAAAAAAGAACATCCTATAATAGAAAAAATATTGGATTATAGACAACTTGCCAAATTAAACTCAACTTATGTCGAAGGAATAAAACCATATATAAATCCAAAAACAAAAAGAATACATTCATTTTTCCATCAAACAATTACAGCCACAGGAAGAATAAGTTCAACAGAGCCAAACCTTCAAAACATACCTACAAGAATTGAATTTGGAAAAAGATTAAGAAAAGTATTTAAACCTGCTGAAGGAAATGTATATATAGATGCCGATTATTCTCAAATAGAGCTTAGAGTATTAGCACATATGTCAAAAGACAAACACATGATAGAAGCATTCAAGAACAATGAAGATATTCATAAACAAGCTGCTTCAAAAGTATTTAATATACCAATAGATGAAGTAACTAAAGAACAAAGAAGTAGTGCTAAAGCTGTAAATTTTGGAATAGTTTATGGTATCAGTGAGTTTGGTTTAGGAGAACAATTAGGGATAGGAAGAAAAAAAGCAAAAGAATATATAGAACAATACCTGACTGAATATCCAGGAGTTAGAAAATTCATGAATACATCAGTTGAACAAGCAAAGAAATTAGGATATGTAGAAACACTATTTCATAGAAGAAGAACAATAAAAGAATTATCATCTAATAATTATATGGTTCGACAATTTGGAGAACGTGCTGCAATGAATACTCCTGTACAAGGAACAGCAGCAGATATAATGAAAATAGCCATGATTAAAGTATATAATGAACTAAAGAGACGTAATTTAAAGAGTAAAATTGTATTACAGGTTCATGATGAAATGATGGTAGAAGCACCAAAAGATGAAGTTGAACAAGTGAAAAAACTTATACAAGAAAGCATGGAAACTGCAGTAAAATTAGAAGTGCCTCTTTTAGTAGAAGTTTCAGAAGCGGAAAACTGGTATGAGTGTAAATAAAAGAAATGAGGAATAAGATTTGAAAAAGTTATTATTTATAATAATAATTGTTATAGTAATATTAATTGGTTTGAATTTAGGAAATATAAAAAGATATGTATTAAAAAAAGTGTATACAGTTCAATATAGTGAATATGTTGAATTGTATGCACAAGAGTATAATGTAGATAAAAATCTTATTTATGCAGTTATAAAAGTAGAAAGTAATTTTGATACAAAAGCTGAGTCGCATAAAGGTGCAAAAGGACTTATGCAATTAATGTATCCAACTGCACAAGATGTAGCAAAAGAATTAAAAATAACAATAGATGAAGAAATTATAATAGATCCGAAGGTAAATATTAACATAGGTACAAAATATATATCAAATTTAATTGGTAAGTATGGCAATATAGGAGTAGCACTTGCTGCATATAATGCAGGAAGTGGTAATGTAGATTCATGGATATCAAACAACACAATACAAAAAGATGGATCAGATATAGAAAATATACCATATAAAGAAACAAATAATTATGTAAGAAAGATATTAAGAGACTATAATATTTATAAAGAAATATATGACTAATCGAGGTTGTTATGGATATAAAAGAAAATAATGATGATAAAGAATTTGTATTAAAGGCAGTAGAAGAACAAGGCAAGTTATTAGAATTTGCATCAACTAGATTACAAGATGATGAAGAAGTTGTAAAAAAAGCATTAGAAAATGATGGTGAAGCATTGGAATTTGTTAGTGATAGATTAAAAGATAATAAAGAAATTTTGTTGCTAGCAATAAAAAAGGCACCATGGACTGCATGTTATGCATCAGAAAGAATGAGAGCAGATAAAGATGTAATAAAAGAAAGTGCACAAAATTATGGACAAACTTTGTATTATGCAAGTGAAGAACTAAGAGATGACGAAGAAGTGGTATCTTTAGCTGTGGCGAATAAAGGAATAATAATAAAGTATGCTAGTTTACGATTACGTGACAATAAAGAAATTGTAACTACTGCAATCAAACAAAATAAAGTAGCTTATCATTACATAAGTCAAAGGTTAAAAGAAGATGAAGAAATAAAAAAAATGTTGGAATAGGAGTAGAAAAATGAATATATTAGCAGCTTTCATAGTTTTTGATATACTAATAATAGTATATGAATTATTAATACAAATATTTTCAGCTTTATATGAATTAAGCGGACTTACTAAAGAACAAGCAAGATTTCAAGTAACATCACTATTAACTGGTACTGGATTTACTACATCGGAAAGTGAAAAAATGTTAGAAACAAAAAAAAGAAGAAGAGTTACAAGAGATATAATGATAGTAAGTTATATATTTAATATATCAATAATATCAACATTGATAACATTACTTACATCAACACAGGAAGCTTCTTTTTATGATATGATAATAGGCTTTATAGTTTCAATACTTATAATAGCGTTATTATTTGTTATGAAAAAAATAAAAACAATTAGAGAAGCAACAGAAAGAGCAATGTTAAAAATAGCAACAATAATATTTAGATTTAATAAAAATGATTAATAGGAGAAAAGGCAAATGAATATAGAAATAAACTGTCATAGTTCTATAAAAATAATTGGAGATAAAATTATATATGTTGATCCATTTAGAATTAAAGAAAATAAAAATGATGCTGATATTATATTTATAACACATGACCATTATGATCATTATTCATTAGAAGATATAGAAAAGGTGAAGAAACAAAATACAATAATTGTAATGCCTGAACATTTAGAAAGAAAAGATGATTTAAAAGATGCAGTTATAGTAATGCCAAATAAAAAATATCAAGTAGAAGGAATTAATGTAGAGACAATACCTTCATACAACATAAATAAACCTTATCATCCAAAAGAAAATAATTGGGTAGGATATATATTAAATAATGAAGGAAAACGAATATATATACCAGGTGATACAGACATAACAGAAGAAAATATGAAAATACAATGTGATATACTATTTGTTCCTATTGGTGGAACATACACAATGAATTATAAAGAAGGTGCAAAACTTACGAATATAATAAAACCTGAAATTTCAATACCAGTTCATTATGGAGAAATAGTAGGAAGAAAAGAAGATGCAAAAGAATTTAAAAAATTATTAGAAAAAGATATTGAATGTAAAATTTTAATAAAATAAATATAGGAAAGATTAATAAATGGATAGATGTAAAGAAATAGAAAGAAGCATTATAACCACATATAGAAATAAAATATGGAGCAAATTTATAAAAGCAATAACTGAGTTTCAAATGATACAAGATGGAGATAAAATAGCTGTATGTATATCTGGTGGAAAAGATTCAATGTTGCTTGCTAAATGTTTTCAAGAGTTAAAAAGACATGGAAAAAATAATTTTGACTTAGAATTTATAGTAATGAACCCAGGATATAATGAAAAAAACAAGCAAAAAATTATAGAAAATAGCCAGATTTTAAATATTCCGATTACCATGTTTGAAACAGATATATTTGAAAGAGTAGAAAGAATTGAGGAGAGGGCATGTTATATATGTGCAAGAATGAGAAGAGGTTTTTTATACAAAAAAGCACAAAAATTAGGATGTAATAAAATAGCTTTAGGGCATCATTTTGATGATGTTATAGAAACAGTACTTATGGGAATGTTTTATGGAGCTCAATTTCAAACAATGATGCCAAAATTACACAGTACTTCACACCCAGGAATGCAATTAATAAGACCACTTTATTTTGTGAAAGAAGCAGATATTATAAATTGGCGAGATAAGAATAAGTTAGAATTTATACAATGTGCTTGTAAATTTACAGAAGATTATGCAGCAGGAAAAAAGGATTCTAAAAGAGAGGAAATGAAAAATCTTATAAAACAATTAAGAAATACATATCATAATGTAGATATGAATATTTATAAAAGTACAGAAAATGTCAATTTAGATACAATTATTTCCTATAGAAAAAATTATGATATTTATAATTTTTTAGATGAATATGACAAAAAGAAAAGGAGTTAGAAAAACTAACTTCTTTTTACTTTGGCAGGGGTAGAAGGACTCGAACCCTCACAGGCGGTTTTGGAGACCGATGTGCTACCATTGACACTATACCCCTATAAATTTTAAATGACATTTAATATAATAACATATAAAATTAAAATTTACAATAGATTTTATAAAAAATTATAAAAATTTAACTGCGGTAAAATTTGCCAATTATCGACAAATATGGTATAATGTAAAGTGATAGAGTTACCTTAGATGGAGGTGAATTTTATGAAAAACAAATTATATAAATTTATAGGATATATAATATTAATAAATATAATATGTATTCAATTTAATTTGCTGTTTTGTAATATTTCACTAGGATTACGGTGATTCAATGAGAGGAGAAGTTGGTTCCAAGCCTGTAATTACACATGATGATGATAAGCAAAGTACTATACCAACAAAGCCTAATACGCCATCTCAAACAGTAAAGAAGACTAATTATATATATTTTACAGGTATATCAGGAAATGCATATGAACAAATACATGCTGAGAAGGGAAAAATAGTAGACTATAATGATAATCCTCGAGTACAATATGTACAAGTTGTAGCAGAAAATGACAATGGACAAAAATATATTACGTATACAGATTCTAATGGTAATTATGTATTCAATAATTTAATTCCTGGAAAATACAAATTGACTTTTAAATATGGCCATGCTGAACTTTTAGAAAATGAAGCCATCAAAACAAATTTGAAATATAATGGATTAGACTATATTGCAAGTTCTGCAGGTGTGGTAAAAAATCAAAAAACAATAACAGAAAAGACAATTACTATTAGTAAATCTGGTGCAACAGAAATAATGTTGGCAATAGATTGCTCTAACAGCGCATGGAGTACTATATTACCAAATGGACAAAGTAGACTTGAAAAACAAAAAGAAGCTGCAAAAGAATTAATAAATTCTTTATTAGATGAAGAAAACGTATATATAGGAATAGTATGTTTTGCTGGTAATGGTTCTGCATGTAGAGCAATCAGTGAAACAAACAATAGAGAATTATTAATTCAAACGCTAGATGAAATAAAATCAGGAGGAAAATGCAGTTATGAAGGTCTATCTGGAGGTACAAATATTATAGATGCGTTAAACAAATCAAACAGCTCTTTTATAAGCAATGATTCAAATAAGTGGATAATATTATTATCAGATGGAGCTCCTACTACAGACGGAAAAGACCAAATATACAATGATGATACAGATGAAGATTTAATAAAAAAATTAAAAAGCATTGCTTTAAATACACAAAAAGTAATAAAGAATTTATCAAACAAAAATATAAATATATGCTCTTTTATAGTAGATTCAACAGATGAATTAGAAAAGAAAGTGGTTGAAAGTATATTTTCTTATGAAGGAGGAAAAGGATATTTCCACTCATCAGATGAAGAAGCTACTAAAATAATAAAAGAAGATATATTAAAACATATAATAACAAATACAGATGAAAAAGAAAATACAAAAACAAAACCAGAAATAGAGGAATTTGATGGTATTGAAGATAAGGCAAGAAGAGCAGAAGTAAATGGAAAGTACCAAAAGTATAATTATCAGAAAATTAGCAATATAGAGGATTTAATTAACAACTATAATTCAACTAAAAATGAACAAGCAAAAAACTTTTTAAATGATACATATATGACTGTAACAGTAAGCCAAAAATATACAATTGATAAATGTTATAAAGAAGATAAAAATTATTGGTATTTTAGCTTAAGTGGAAAAAAATCAAAAAAGAAATATAATGAAATAACAAAATCATCGTATACAAATCAGAATTTAGAATTAAGAAAAAGAGAGCAACTAGATGTAGAGGTAATTATAAAAACAACTGGATATAGATTAAGACTATCAAATGGTACAATATATAAACAACTTATGACTAATGGAGTAATAGATAAAAATTTACCAAAAGGAAAAATTATAAAAAATTTAAAAGACATTAAAGAAAATATGTATATTGAATCAATAAGAGAACAATTGATGTATGGATCACAGATAGATATTGAATATACAATTATATTGAAAAACATATCAGGTGTACCAATTTCAGATGTACAGTTAATAAGCTATTTAACAGATATGTCGGAAAAAAATGGAGCTATATTAGAATTTGACAGCAATATGAAGATGATAACAAATCAATGCACAAATGCTCAATATGGTTGGAAAAAACATGAAAAAAATTATTTTATAAATAGTGTTTCAGAAGATACATTAAAAAATATGAATAATAACTATTATATAACTCTAGATACAGCGAACTCATTAGCATTAAGAAACGGAACTATAGGTGCAAATGGAGAAAGATATATAAAACTTATATTAACAAAGAAATTATCAAATGCAATAAAAAATGATAATACAGATTTTGCAAATTCGGTAGAAATAATATCATATTCAAATGAACTAGGAATAAGAATGAGAAAAACATTTAAAGATGGTACAACTATAAATGTAATACCAGGTAACAGTATAGAAGGAGAAAATAGAAAAGAAACTGATTATTCACAGTCAATGAGGATTCTTGTAATCCCACCAACTGGAAAGAAAACGGATAATTACATTGCTTTAACAATTTTTATTGAATGTATGTTAATAGTATTACTCAGAGAATACAGAAAGAGAAAAAAATAAAAAATAGAATTTATGTTATTTTATAACATAAGTTCTATTTTTATTGTGAAAAATTAGTAAAAAATTATAAAAAACAGTTGATATTTTTTGTGATTTAGGCTAGAATAGAAAAAGATTAAAAATTGAAGTAAAAACAATAGAAAGGAAGCAAAAAAATGAAGGAAAACAAATTAAAAATAATAATATGCACATTAGTGATAATAAGTATATGTTTAGTATCATTTGTAGGCATATATGTACAAAAATCTAATAGAATGGAAAATGTAGTAAAAGATTATAAATTTTCAAAAGACTTTACAGGATATAGACAAGTTGTATTAGAAGTAAGTGATGCATTAGAAGTAACCGATGCAGATGGAAAATTAATTGGAAATACTGATCAATATGATGATTCAGCAATAGAATCAAATTCATATAAAAAAACAGATGTAAAGGTAAACAAAGAAGAAAGTTTAAATAAAGAAAATTACGAGACCGTAAAAAATATATTTGAAAAAAGATTAAAAGCCTTAGGAGTTGAGGATTACAACATAAGTTTAGACAAAGCAGATGGTAAAATATATATACAAATGCCAGAAGATGAAAATAGTGATAGAGTAGTAAGTAATATAACAGAAACAGGAAAATTTGAAATAAAAGATTCTAAAGAGAACACAGTATATATTACAACAAGTAACTTAAAATCTGTAAAATCAATGTACCAATCAACAGAAAGTGGTGTTGCAACTTATGTACAGTTTACTTTAAACAAAGAAGGAAAAGAAATTTTGAAAAAGCTTACATCAAATGAATATGCTAAAAAAGCAACTTCTTCAGACACAAATACAACTAATGAAACAAATACTGACTCTAATTCAGAAGAAAGTAAAGAAGAGGAACAAAAAGAACTTAGTGTATACATTAATGGAAGCAATGTGACAACTACAAGTTTTGAAAGTCCTATAGAAGATGGTATTATACCTTTAACAATAGGAAAAACATCAACTGATGATGATCAAATTTCAGAAAATTTAAAATCAGCTTCAACAATAGCAGCAACTATAAACAGTGGAGAGTTACCAGTTGTATATAAAGTAACAAGTAATCAATATTTAAAGAAAGATATTTCAACAAATACAATAAGAAATATAAAAATAGCTGTAGCAATAATAATTGTGTTATTATTAATATTTATGGTTATAAAAAATAAAGTAAAAGGAATATTGGGAGCAATAAGTTATTTAGGATTTATAGCACTATATTTGTTACTAATTAGATATACAAATGTGGAAATATCATTATCAGGAATAATAGCAATAGCTTTAATAGGAATATTAGATTATATTCTAAGTATGAAACTGTTACCAATAGATAAAAAGGATAAACAATATAAAAACGAATATATTAAATTTATTACAAAAATTATACCAATTTTTGTAATATCAATAGTATTCATATTTATGAAATGGATAGAAGTTAGTAGCTTTGGAATGCTTACTTTCTGGGGAATCGTTTTAATAATAATATATAATATAATAGTAACAAGAAATTTGGTAGATTAGGCATAAGGAGGAAATAAAATGAAGACATTAAATAAAATAATATATATTATATCTTGTTTGATAATTGTTGCAGGAATTATAGTATGGAAAAATAAAGGATTCAATTTAGATTTTCAATATTCTGCAAGAAAGCAAATAAATATAAGTAACAATACAGGAATTAATAAAGATGATATAAATCAAATAGCTTCAGAGGTATTAGGAAATACTAAATACTCTATAAATGAAGTTGAAATATTCAAAAATTCAGTTACAATAACAGCAGAGGATATCACAGAAGATCAAAGAAATGAAATTGTAAACAAATTTAATGAAAAATATGGAACAGATATAAAATCAGAAGATATAGATATAACATCAATTCCATTTACAAGAGTACAAGATGCGATGAAACCATTTATATTACCAGGAATAATTACTATAGCTATAATAATAGTATATTTCTTAATTAGATTTAGTAAGTTAGGATTTATAAAAATATTACTAAAAACAGTAATAATTCCAATACTTAGTGAATTAGTATTATTTAGTATCATAGCAATTACAAGAATCCCATTAGGACAAATTGCAGTAGCTTGTGGTATTGGTTTATATGTAATAGTAATTGCAATACTTACAAGTGTATTTGAAAATCAAAGAGAAAAGAAAATTGCTGAAGAGCAAGAGGATGAGAACAGAAAGGAAGGATAATTATGGAAGAAAAGGAAGTAATACTTACACAAGAAGGATATAATAAATTAGAAGAGGAATTGAATTATTTAAAAACAGAAAAAAGAACTGAAATAGCAGAAAGAATAAAAGTGGCTTTAGGATTTGGAGATTTATCTGAAAATTCAGAATATGATGAGGCAAAATCTGCACAGGCAGAAAATGAAATACAAATAAGTGAATTAGAAGCAAAAATTAGAAATGCCAAGATTATAGATGCTAAAGAAATAGACACTAAAACAGTCCAAATAGGAAATTTAGTAAAAGTACATGATATAGAATTTGACGAAGATATAGAATATACAATAGTTGGCTCAACAGAAGTTAGTTTAGCACAAAATAAGATTTCTAATGAATCACCATTAGGAAAAGCATTACTTGGAGCAAAAAAAGGTGACACTGTTGAAGTTCATGCTCCAGCTGGAATCATGAAATATAAAATTTTAGGAATAAAAAAATAGATTAATTAGGTTAGAGATGGTTTGTAAGAATTATCTCTAATTTTCTTTTAAGCGAATTTTTTAAAAAGTGATGAATATATTTTCTAGAGGTGTGTTTATGAAAATATTATTTATAGAAAAAATTGACAAGTTTAGTAAAATCGAAAGTATATTAAATAAAGTTAAATTAAAAGAAAATAAAATAAAAATATACAAAGATATATCAATTACAAATATAAAAAACAAACGAAGAATAATAAATAAAATAAAACGAATTTTAATAAAAGAAAAAGTTGATAAAGTAATATTAAGTAAAGAAATAAAGAAAGATAAAGAATTTATAAATTTATTATATAGTAACTCAATAAATACAAGTGATGATAGATGGTTATTTAAAATGCTAGCAGATGAAGTGATTGGCAAAGTTATTAAAAATACTAAAAAACAAGAAAGCGAATTACATATAACAGTAAATGAATTAAATAATATAAATCAAAATATAATATATAAATTTTCAAAAGAATTCAAAAGAGTTAATATTATAACTAATCATATAGGAAAGTTCAAGAAAATAGCAGAAGAACTCTATGAAGATGGTATAATAATCACAGTTACAAATAATAAAAGAAAAAGTCTTTCAAAAGCAACTTTAATTTTGAATATAGATTTTCCAAAAGAAATATTAAATCAGTTCCAAATATTTGATAAAGCAACAATTATAAACCTAGACGGGAATATGAAAATAAAAAAGAAACGTTTTGAAGGAAAAATCATAAATGATATCGAAGTAAAGACATTTGAAGATGAAGAATTATTAAAATTTATTGAAGAAAATAACTTAGATAGTTATGATATTAAAGATATTTGTGAGGTTTTGAATATTGTACCAAAATGTGATATAATACTTACATAAAAGAGTAAGGAGTAAATAAAATGGTTCATATAAATATAATATGTGTTGGAAGATTAAAAGAGAAATATTTAAAAGAGGCAATAGATGAATATTCAAAAAGGCTAAGCAAATATTGCGAATTAAACATAATTGAAATAAATGATGAACAATTACCAAACAAAATAAATTCAAGTACAATAGAGCAGATAAAGAAAAAAGAATGTGAAAAAATAATGGAGAACATAAAAAACGATACATATGTAATACCATTAGATCTTAAAGGAAAACAATTCACATCAGAAGAATTTTCAGGTAAAATAGAGAATATACAAGTACAGGGATATAGTAATATTACATTTATAATTGGTGGAACTTTAGGATTAACGGAAGAAATAATAAAAAGAGCAAATGAGACTATATGTTTTTCAAAAATGACTTTTCCTCATCAATTAATTAGGGTATTTTTACTAGAGCAAATTTTTAGGGCTTTTAAAATATCTAAAAATGAAACTTATCATTGGTAACTTGTAAATTGTGCAAAACTATGTTATAATTACATTGTAATATTTTTTTGTACCTTTAGAGATTAAAATTATTTCGGAGGTGCAAACCTCCGAGTAATACAAGGAGGTTTTACTATGAACAAAAAAGAGTATATAAAAAGTAAAGTTCGCAATAAGAAGTATATAAATTATGAATTGTGTTCAACTTGTATTAAACCTTGTTGTAAAACATCTGGCTGTGATGCACTTCCATTGGATGTAACACCATTTACTCAGGAAAACATTATAAAATTAATTAATAAAGGAATTTATTCAATAACATACACTTTTACGTATGACAGACGAGTAATTCCAGTTTTACGGAGTAGAGAAATAGATGCAGGTATTTTTAATTTCAGTGATGACCATAAATCATGTTCTTTGCTTGGAGAACATGGATGTACACTTACTGAAGATGAAAGACCATCTCTTGCACTTTTATTAATTCCAAAAATACATCCATTTTATAATGAATGGAGAAGTTGTAAGTCATTAATAAAGACAAAGGAATTTATAAAAATGTGGGATAAAGTATCTGATATAATGGAAAATGTTGTAGAATACTATACAGGTGGCAAGGATTTTGAAACATTATTTATGGAATATTGCAAAAACGAAAAAAATTAAAATCTTTTTTGTTAAAATTAAGTTGGCATAATATAAATTGCTAGCTTAATTTTTTATTATATAAAAACTTGAAATTAAAATATCAATATAGTATAATTTTTTTGTGAGGAGGAAGACAAATGAAAATTGAAAATATAAATGAATTAGAACAAAAGGCAAAAGAGATAAGAAAAGGAATAATAGAAGAAGTATATAATGCAAATTCAGGGCATCCAGGGGGAGCTTTATCAATAGCAGATATAATGGCAGTATTATATTTTAATGAACTAAATATAGATGAAAATAATCCTAAATGGAAAGATAGAGATAGGCTAGTTTTATCAAAAGGGCATTGTTCACCTGCATTATATGCTAGTCTAGCGGAAAGAGGATATTTTGATAAAAAAGATTTAAAAACATTTAGAAAATTAGGTAGTAAATTACAAGGACATCCAGATATGAATAAAGTACCAGGAGTGGATATGACATCAGGATCTTTAGGTCAAGGATTATCTGTTGCGAATGGAATGGCAATTTCTGCAAAAATGGATAATAAAGATTATAGAGTATATTGTATTTTAGGAGATGGAGAAATAGAAGAGGGGCAAGTTTGGGAGGCAGCTATGACATCAAATAAATACAAATTAGATAATTTATGTATTATTGTAGATAATAATAATTTACAAATTGATGGAACCATAGAAGAAGTAATGAGTTCATACCCTATAGATAAGAAATTTGAAAGTTTTGGATTTAATGTTGTAAATATAGATGGAAATAATATTGAAGAAATATTAAATGCATTTAAACAAGCAAAAGAGATTAAAGGAAAACCTACATGTATTGTTGCCAAGACAATTAAAGGAAAAGGTATATCTTTTATGGAAAATCAAGTTGGATGGCATGGAAAGGCACCAAATGAAGAACAGTATAATATAGCAATAAAAGAATTAAGTGAATAAAATAAAAAATAGAATGCATTATATAATTTAATGCATTCTATTTTTTATTTCTTTTTAGATTTCTTTTTTAATAGAATAGATGATGTAACAATAATAGCAATAACTGCAACTAATATTATTACTCCAGTCCAACCAAATATCGCAACAAATTTGCTTCCGAGTGACATTATAATTCCGGCTACAATAACACCAAGACTTACAGCAATAATGCTTGTCTTAAAATCAAGATTTAAAAAACTAGCAGCTAAAGTTCCAGTCCAAGCACCAGTACCAGGAAGAGGTATACCAACAAATATTAGTAAAGCCCAAAAGATTCCTCTATTTCCAGCAGATGCTTTTAATTTTTCTCCACCTTTTTCACCTTTTTCAAGACACCAAGTAAAGAACTTTCCTATAAATTTTTTATCTTTTCCCCATTCAAGAACTTTTCTTGCAAATAGAAAGATAACAGGAACAGGTAACATATTTCCTATAATTGCTATAGGGTAATATAAGAAAATATTTAATCCCATGCTTTCAGCTATAGGAATAGCTCCTCTTAATTCCACAATAGGAACCATACTAATAAAAAATGTTATTATATATTTTACAAATATAGGTAAACTCGATAACATAAAACCTCCAATTGAGCATATTTGCTCTAAAAATATTTACTTAAAATAGCAAGTTAAATTATACAAATATAACTATGAAAAGTCAATAGCTAAAGTTAATAAAATTGCATCTTGTCCATCATAATATTTTTTACGCAATCCAACTTGTTTAAAGCCAAAATGTTCATATAAATGCAAAGCAATAGAGTTATTACAATTAACTTCTAGATTTATGAATTTACAATTATTATTTCTAGCTAAATCTATGATATAATTTAATAAAATAGAGGAAAGGCCATTTCCTCTGTAATTTTTTCGAACAACAATATTAGTAAGCTCTGCTGTATCTAATACAATAGAGATTCCAGCAAAACCAACTATTTCTTCATTTAATTTAGCAACAATCAATTTAGAGTTGTTATTCTTAATTTCTTCTCTTAAAATATTATAGTTCCAAAAATCATCAAAATCTGTTTCAAGATTAGTTGATATTGAGTCTAAATCTTCCAAAGTCATTTCATCAATAATTATATTATGATTTTTTTTATCCATTTTTCTTAGCCTCCAATAATTGTTCAGCTTTAGGGGCACGAAGGTATAGAGGCAAAATATTATTAGTTGCTCCATTTGTATTATAATAATTTAAACCAGCAAGTCCTAAATTAAAGGCAGATAAATTATTATCACTAGCAAAGTCAGCAGTTGATAATACACTTGATAATTTTTCCTTATAAGACACAGCACCATCTCCAACAAAAGTAATAGGAGAGGAGATGATTTTTAATTTATCAATAATAACATCAATGTGATTAGCTGAAAAATCAAAAATTTTAGTATGTTTGTTATCAAAAACACCACAATAAGCATTATCATTTTTAGCATCAATTAAAGAACAAATATAATTAGCATTACTAACATTGTAACTAAGTGCTTCAAGTGAACTGATTCCTACACATGGTATATTTAATGAATCAGCAAAAGCCTTGACAGTTGCAACACCTATACGAATTCCTGTAAAAGAACCAGGACCAATATCACACACAAGTAAATCAATATCTTTTAATTTTAAATTAGTGTCTAATAGTATTTGATTTATGATTGGCATAAGTTTTTCTGAATGTGTAAGACCACTATTTTGAGATATTTCCTTAATAAGTTTATTATCCTCTAATATGGCAACAGCACATATAGGACTTGAAGTGTCTATACTTAAAATCTTCAATTTAATTCCTCCTTAAAATTTTCTAATATTTTTTCATATCTTTCACCATGAGCTGTAAGTTCTAAAATACGTTTATTTTCGTAATTATTATCTTTTTTAAAAGTGATATGAATATATTCTTTAGGTAATATATTTTGAAGGATTTCACCCCATTCAATAAGACAAATTCCTTTTTCAAAATATTCTTCTCCACCAATAGCATAAAATTCATCAGTATCTTCTAATCTGTATACGTCAAAATGATATATTTTAGTGTCTTGATAAGAATACTCATTTACTATATTAAAAGTTGGGCTTGAAATTTCATCTTGTAAATTAAAATAAGATAAAAAACCTTCAACAAATTTAGTTTTACCAGCACCTAATTCTCCTGTTAAAATGACAATATCTGTTTTCTTTAAAAAACTGGCTATTTTTTTAGCAATTTTTTCAGTTATTTCAGCTGAATTAGAGTTTATTTTTATAGTTTTCATTCTAAAATTATTCCTTTCATTTTTTACATACATAATAATACTATAATTCTACAAAAAAGTCAAAAATTGGAGGGGAAGAAAATGTGATTTTTTTGTAAAATCTATTGAAAAAAATATATTTATTGTTATAATATAGATGAATATTAAAATCAAAACATGGGGAGAAAAAAATGATAGAATTTAGAAACGTAAGCAAAACATATGATACAGGAACAAAAGCCGTTAAAAACGCGAGCTTTACTATAGAAAAAGGCGAATTTTGCTTTCTAGTAGGAACATCAGGAAGTGGAAAGTCAACATTAATAAAAATGATATTAAAAGAAGAAGAACCAACATCAGGAAATATAATAATAAATGGAAAAGACACAACATTTTTAAAACAAAGTAGAGTGCCATATTTAAGAAGAAGCATGGGAGTGGTATTTCAAGATTTCAGACTATTACCAGATAAAACAGTATATGACAATGTTGCATATGCAATGTATATAGTTAGAGCAACACCAAAACACATACGTAGACAAGTACCAATGGTGCTATCATTAGTAGGATTAAGTGGAAAGGCAAAAATGTACCCAAATGAATTATCAGGAGGAGAACAACAAAGAGTAGCATTAGCAAGAGCATTAGTAAATAATCCATCAATGTTAATTGCAGATGAGCCAACAGGAAACTTAGATCCAGAAACAGCATGGGATATAATGAACTTATTAAATGACATAAATATGAGAGGAACAACAGTAGTAGTGGCAACACATGCAAAAGATATCGTTGACCAAATGAGAAAAAGAGTAATTCAAATTGATAAAGGCGATATTATAAGAGATGATAGAAAAGGTGGGTATGAACGTGAAATATAATATACTAACATATTTAATTGGAGAAGGATTTAGCAACGTATTTAAAAACAAAAAAAGGGCAATGACCTCACTTGGAATGATGTGTGTTACAATGCTAATATTTGGAATATTTTTTGTTATAGGACAAAACTTAAATCACTTTGTAACTGAAATAGAGGCAGACCAAGGAATGCAAGTCTTTTTACAAAAGACATCAACAGATGAACAAATACAAGAAATGAAAACAAAACTACAAAATATAAATGGAGTTAATACAATAGAATATGTATCAAAAGAAGATGCTTTACAAAAGATGAAAAATAAATTTAAAGACAAATCATCAATATTAAATGGGTATGAAAAGGATAATCCTTTTCCACCATCATACATAATAACACTAACAGATTTAAATTTAGCAAAGCAAGTAAAACAGGAAATAACAGCTATGCCAGAAGTAACTGAAATAACAAGCAGTGATGAGACAATAATAACATTAGTAAAACTAGCAAAAGGAATAAAGATAGGAACTTATGTAATATTAGCATTTTTAATAATATTCTCTATATTTATAATTGCAAACACTATAAAACTTACTGTACATGCAAGAAGAAGAGAAATATCAATAATGAAATATGTTGGAGCAACAAATAGTTTCATCAGATGGCCATTTGCAGTAGAAGGTATAATAATAGGTTTAATGTCTGGAGCAATTTCAATTGGAATACTATCTGGAATATATTATTTAGTAGTACAAAATGATACATTTATATCAATGACAACTAAGATAGGATTAACATTACTACAATTTGGAGATATGTTAAATACAATAATTATAATATATTTAGCTTTAGGAATAGGAATAGGAGTGTTAGGAAGTACAATTTCTATGAGAAAATACTTAAAAGTATAAGATTGGAGAAAGCATATGAAAAAATGGACAAGTATTATATTAATAATAGTAATATGTATGGCTTCATTTGTCTCATATGCTTCAAATGAGACGGAATTGAACAGCCTACAGCAAGAAAGAAATGAAGTTCAAAATCAAATAAGTGAAGCACAAGAAAAAATTCAAGATATAGAAGATGACAGAACAGAAAACATAAAGCAAATAGCAAAAATAGATGAAGGAATAGAAAGTGCACAGAAAACATTACAAGGTCTTAATAAAAACGTATCTGAATTAGAAAAAAAGTTAAAAGCAGTACAAATTAAACTGAAAGAAGCAACAGATAAATATGATGCTCAAAAACAGCTTTTAGATGAAAGACTAGTTGCGATGTATATATCAGGAGATACTAGATATTTGGATGTACTTCTTGCATCATCAAACATTATGGATTTGATTTCTAATTATTATTTGATGGAAGAATTAGTTGATTATGACACAAAATTATTAAACAAAGTGGAAGAACAAAAAAAATATATAGAACAAATAAATAATGAACTAACAACACAAAAAAATGCTCTAAATACTCAAAAACAAGAACAATTAAAACTTCAAAAAGTATTAGAGAACAATAAATTCCTTAGAAAAAATTACATAAATAAGTTATCAGATCAAGAAAAAGAACTTCAAGAAAAAATTGATGAATACAACAATCAAATTAATGCTATAGAGCAAGAAATTCAAAGACTTGCAATAACAAAAAGCTTTGGAGAAAATTACCTAGGTGGCACAATGATATGGCCAATAAAAGACCATTATACAATAACATCACAATATGGAATGAGAACACATCCTATAACAGGAGTGTATAAATTACATACAGGAATGGACATAAGTGCAAAAAAAGGTGATGACTTCATTGCAGCAGCTTATGGGATGGTTGTAAAGGCAGAATACAACAGAGCTTATGGAAATATGGTAATAATTGACCATGGAGGCGGAGTACAAACATTATATGCACATGGTTCATCAATAGAAGTAGAAGTCGGAAAAGTAGTAAATGCAGGCGATGTTGTTTTAAAAGTTGGGTCTACTGGTTATTCAACAGGACCACATGCACATTTTGAAATAAGAATAAATGGAAGCACAGTAAATCCGTTAGATTATATACAGATACCAAAAAATTAAAAGAAAAGAGAGGTACTATATTATGAAAAAAATGATAAGAATTTTAGTTGTAGCACTTATAATTATAATGATATGTACATATAGTAATATAAGTAGAGCAGCACAGTCTATAAATTCTTTAAAAAATGAGAAAGATTCTGTAAAAGATAAGATCTCGGAAGCTCAAGATGATTTAGAGGATATATCGGCAGAAAAGTCAGAAACATTAAAACAAGTAGAAAGTTTAATAACAAAAATATCTTCATACAATAAAGAAATAAATGAAGTAAAATCAAATATTTCATCATTGGAAAAGAAAATAAAAGAAGCAGAAGCAAAAATAAAAGATGATGAGGAAGAATATGCGAGAGAAGATGCAGCAATGAGAGAAAGACTAGTTGCTATGTACATAAATGGAGATACATCATATTTGGATTATATGTTTTCATCAGCTAATATAGTAGACTTTATATCAAGTTATCATTTGATCTCACAAGTTGCAGAATATGATGCTCAAATGCTAGAAAAAGTGCAAAAACATAAAGAAAAAATAGAAAATAGTAAAAATGAGCTAGAAAAAGACAAAAAGAGTTTAGTGTCATCTAAGGCAACTTTAGAATCTAAACAAAGTGCGTTAAAGGTTGCTAAAAAGGAAAAACAATCATATGCAGATAAACTTTCTGAAGATGAAAAGAAAACAAAACAAAAAATAGAAGAATTGCAAGAAGAAAATGATAAATTAGATAAAGAAATAGCAAAAGCACAAGCAGCTATTGAAGCAGCTAGAAGAGCAGCAGCAAATAGAACGAATTCTTCAAAGCCAAATATGAATGCAAGTGCATCAGGATTTATTTATCCAGTTAGTTCACAATATAAAAATCCAACAACTGGATGGTATTATAGAAGTGGCGGATTCCATGGAGGAGTTGATTTCTCTGGAGCAGGAATATCAGGATCACCAATATATGCAGTTGCAGACGGATATGTAGTTATATCTAAAGCAGTAAAAAATAAAAAAGGACAATATGTAAGCTATGGAAACTATGTACTTATTGCGCATTATAATGGACTATATACATTGTATGCTCATATGAGCTCAAGAGCAGTATCTGCTGGCCAAACAGTATCTCAAGGTCAAACAATAGGTTATGTAGGTTCAACAGGAAATTCAACAGGACCTCATTTACACTTTGAAGTACGTACAGGAAATGGTTCATATGCAAATAGAGTGTACCCAATGAATTATTTACCATAAGAAAGGATATATAATATATAATGGAAGAAGAAAACAATCACGAGAGAATATACAAAAAAATAATGTTAGTAGTATTAACAATGTTTAGTACATTTATACTAACAATGTTTGGAACATACATATATTTAAAAAATAATTCGCAGATATTAGATATAAATGTAGGGGATATTTCCTCTACATCTAATTATTTGAGAAAAATAAGAAGTTCGATTCAAAAATACTATTTATGGACAGATAAAATTAATGACGAAGATTTAGAAGAATCAGCCGTACAAGGTTATGTATCAGGATTGGGTGACGAATATACAGAATATATACCTAAAAAGAAAATGGAAGAATATACAGAAAATCTTACAGGAAGCTTTGTAGGAATAGGCGTATATATGGTTGCAGATGAAGAACATGATAGAGTAATAGTATATTACCCAATACCAGAAAGCCCAGCTGAAAAGATAGGAATCAAATCAGGAGATCAAATCTTAAAAGTAGATGGAGTAGAATATACGGCAAAGGATTTTGATACAATTGCTGACCATATAAAAGGAAAAGAAGGAACTACAGTTAATATTGTTGTATTAAGAGACAATAAAGAATTAAGTTTTGATATTAAAAGGGAAAAAATAATTACAAATCCTATAACAATAAAAAAATTAGAAAATAATATAGGATATTTAAAATTGCCAAGTTTTGATGAAGAAACAGCTAAGAATTTTAAAGAAAAGGTTGAAGAGCTACAAAAACAAGGAGCTAAATCACTTATTATAGATTTAAGAAATGATGGTGGCGGAATAGTTGATGAAGCTACTGAAATAGCAGATTATATATTAGACAAAGGTGACACTATAATATCAACAGTTGATAATAAGGGAGAAAAAGAAATAACATATTCTAAACATAAACCAATATTCAATATGCCAATAGTGATTTTAGTAAATGAGAATACAGCAAGTGCATCAGAAATATTGACAGCAGCACTTAAAGATTATGATAAGGCAACAGTTGTGGGAACGAAAACTTATGGAAAAGGAATAATTCAAACATTATTTACATTATCAGATGGTAGTGGACTTAAAATAACAACGGCAGAGTATTATACTCCAAAAGGAACTACTATTCATAAAGTCGGAATTACTCCAGATGAAGAAATTGAATTACCTGAAGAAGTAGAAAATATATATGCAGTAAAAGAAAAAGATGATACACAATTAAAAAAAGCTATTGAAATATTAAAAAAATAAGGAGCGTTAAAATGAATCTACCAAATAAACTAACAGTATTTAGAATAATATTAGTACCAATAATGGTAATAGTTTCATACTTAAAAATACCATATTCACTATTAATAATAGATGCGATATTTATTGTTGCATCTATTACAGATAAATTAGATGGATATTTAGCCAGAAAAAATAATCAAGTAACTACCTTTGGAAAGTTTCTTGATCCAATAGCAGATAAAATATTGGTTTTAGCTGCTATGATAATCTTAGTAGAAATAGGAAAAATACCAGCTTGGATACCAATTATAATTTTATTTAGAGAATTTGCAGTATCTGGTTACAGGCTAGTTGCAGCAACAAATGGTGGAGAAGTTATTGCTGCATCAAATTGGGGAAAGTTAAAAACTGTTACTCAAATGATAGCAATAATAGTTGCATTTATAGATAAAGGTACATTTTGTCAATGCTTTACAAATGGATTATCAGGAATTTATTGGTACATAAATTTAATTACTTCTGTCATGATGATTTTATGTGTTATAGCTACAGTATTTTCGGGATGGGAATATTTAAAAAATGGAAAAGAATTGTTAAAAGATAAATAATAAAAGAAAGTAGGATACTACTTTCTTTTATTTTAATAGATTTGCAATTACATTAACTACATTATTAGTCATAGCATCATAATCTAATTCACCATGTTTATGATAAACAATCTCATGACATAAATCATCAATCAAATGAATAGAAATATGTACTCTTTCTAAGATATTATCTTTATTAAAGCCATTTTGTACAAGAATATCAGCTATTGATTGAGTCATATACATTTCATGTTTCTGAAAAAAATCTCCTATTTTCTTATCAGAATGAGTCATAGCAGTAATTTCTTCATGGGCAGCTTGAGATAATTTATGTTTTTTTATAAAATTATTAATCATTTTTCTTAAAATTTTATCAATATCATTTTTATTAAATTCATCACTAGCAATATTAAGCATAGGATAAAAAATATCTTTGGCATATATTTTTATACCTTCAACTAAAATATCATGCTTATCTCTAAAATATTGGTACACAATACCGGTAGATACACCTGCTGCTTTTGCAATTTCGGCAGTATTTGTATTGTAATAACCTTTTTGACAAATTAAATCAAAACCGGCTTCAATAATTTTATTTTTTTTCTCTATAGAACGTTTTTGAACAGGTTCTCTTATATCATTTACACTCATCTTTAATAACCTCCAAAATAAGAGCTATAATATATATTATAATCATAAAAAAATAAAAAGTCAAGAATATGAAAAAAAATTCATATTGTATTGACTTTTTAGAAAATGATTATTATAATATAGCTGAAATATGAAAAAAGTTTCAGGTTAATAGGAGGTATTATGGAAAAGATTATTGATATAAAAGGAGTAAGTAAAATTTACAAAACAGGAGAAAAAGAATTTAAAGCACTTGATAATATTGATTTATCAATAAATAAGGGAGAATTTGTAGTAATATTAGGACCATCAGGAGCAGGAAAATCAACATTATTAAACTTGATTGGAGGAATGGATACACCAACAACTGGTAGCATAAAAATTGATGGAGAAGAAATATCAAACTATAATGAAAACAATCTTAGTGAATACAGAGCAGAAAATATAGGATTTATATTTCAGTTTTATAACATATTACCAACACTAACAGTACTAGAAAATGTAGAGTTAGTAAAAGATGTCGTAAAAAACGGAAATGATAGTAAAGAATCAATAAAAGCTGTAGGGCTTGAAGAACATATGAATAAATTTCCAAACCAATTATCTGGAGGTGAACAACAAAGGGTATCTATAGCAAGAGCTATAGCGAAAAATCCTAAATTATTACTATGTGATGAACCAACAGGTGCATTGGACTCAAAAACAGGTGTAGAAGTATTAAAATTATTAAAAAAACAATGTGATGGAAATAATGGAGCAAATACAGTAATAGTAGTAACACATAATAGTTTATTTGCTGATATAGCTGATACAGTAGTAAGGGTAAAAAATGGTAGTATTGAAAGTGTAACTTCTAATCCAAATCCTAAAAAGATTGATGAGGTGAAGTGGTAAGATGAAAGGCTTAAGTAAAAAAATATTAAGGGATATAAAATTAAATAAAATGCAATTTTTTAACATCTTTATTATGGTGTTTCTAGGAGTATTTGTATTTGCTGGAATACATGCGTATATGGATGGAATGAAAGAAAGTGGAGAAAAGTATTATCAAAGCAATAATTTACAAGATATATGGATAACAGGGGAAAACTTTGATAAGGACGATTTAAAAAAAGTAAAGAAAATAGACAATGTAAAAAATGCAGAAAGAATATTGACAATATCAACAGAATTAGAAGGATATAAAGATGTATTAGTAGAAACAAACTTTATAGAATCAAATGAAATATCAAAGATGTATATTGTAGATGGAGAAGAATTTGCTAAAGATAAAGATGGAGTATGGTTAGATAGTTATTTAGCAAAAAATCTTGACTTAAAAGTGGGAGACGACATTACATTTGATTATAAAGATTATAAAATAAAGAAAAAAATATTAGGATTGGTAAATACACCTGATCATGTATATATTGTAAAAGATGAAACAGCAGTATTTCCGACACATAAAGATTATGGATATATATATCTTTCAATAGATCAATTCCCACAAGATTATTATGTATTTAATCAAATAATAGTAGATGTAGATGACACAAGCAAAATAAATAATACGAAAATTGATATTGAAAACAAAATAAAATCAGCAATAGCAGTAACAGACAGAAGTTCAAATTCATCTCATGAGACATATAATTCAGAAATAGAAGAAGGAAATACTTATTCTGGAGTATTTACATTTTTATTTCTATTCATAGCAATCCTATCAGTTGTAACCACAATGAATAGATTTGTAAAAAAACAAAGAACACAAATAGGAACATTAAAAGCATTGGGATTTAAAAACAAAAAAATAATTAGACATTATGTAAGTTACGGATTTTATGTAAGTTTACTAGCTTCTATATGTGGATTACTTGTTGGAAAATATGTGTTAGGTGGATTTTTCTTAAACATGGAAATGAGTTATTTTGAAGTACCAATATATGAGACAGTTTTAATACCAACAGTATATATATTAGCAGCATTAGTTGTAATTCTAATAACACTTGTAACTTATTTATCTTGTAGAAGCATACTAAAAGAATCAGCAGTAGATGCATTAAGAGTCGAAATTCCAAAAGTAAAAAATACAAAATTTGATTTAACAACAAAAGGAATATTTAAGAAATCATCAATCTCTACGAGATGGAATTTAAGAGATATAGGAAGAAACAAAAGTAGAAGCTTAATGGCTATTGTAGGAATTATAGGATGTACAATGCTTCTAATATGTGCATTTGGAATGTTAGATACAATGAATTCATATTTAGACTGGGAGTTTGATAAACTTAATGATTTTGCATATAAACTTTCATTATCAAACAATTATACAGATAAACAATTAGACAAATTAATTGATAAATATGGCAACTCAACAAGTGAGACTTTAGGAATAGAAATAAAAATTAATGATAAAAAAGAAACAAATACATTAACTATAAATGATGCAAAAGACCATTTAAAATACACAGACCATAATCAAAAATATATAGAATTAAAAGATGATGGAGTATATATAACAGAAAAATTATCACAAAAATATGGATTAAATGTAGGAGATAATATTAGTTGGCATATATTTGGTGATGAAGAATGGTATACATGCAAAATAATTGGATTAAACCGAGATCCACAAAACCAGAGTTTAAGCATGACAAGAAAATATTATGAATCTTTAGGATTAGAATATAAAGCAGATTCTTTATATACAGACGAAGATTTGAGTGAAGTAAAAACAATAGATGGCGTTGATAAAATTCAAAGTATATCAAACTTAAGAGAAGGAATGGAAAGTATGTTAGAAACAATGAAAACAATGATAGCATTGCTTATTGTAGTTTCTGCAGTACTTGGATATGTAATAATATACAATTTAGGAGTATTATCATTTACAGAAAAGCAATATCAATTTGCAACATTAAAAGTATTAGGATTTAAAAACAAACAAATAAAAAATATATTTGTAAAACAGAACTTATGGCTTTCAATTATAGGAATCATTTTAGGATTACCTCTAGGATATGTAATGATTGATTATATATTTAAATCTGCACTTGGAGATAATTATGATTTCCCAGCAATTATTAAAACGTTATCTTATGTATGGTCAGCAGTTGGAAGTTTCATTGTAGCAATATTTGTAAACAAAGTATTGTCAAGAAAAGTTAAAACAATAGATATGGTTTCAAGTTTAAAAGGAAATGAATAAAAAAGAGGAGTAGAATTATGGATTTAGTAATTGGACTTACAATACCATTTTTAGGAACTACTTTGGGAGCTGCAACAGTATTCTTAATGAAAGATAAAATGAATATAAAAATACAAAAACTTTTATTAGGATTTGCATCAGGAGTTATGA
Organism: uncultured Clostridia bacterium; assembly: GCA_934167965.1. Lineage (GTDB taxonomy): Bacteria > Bacillota > Clostridia > TANB77 > CAG-508 > CAG-269. The sequence continues at coordinate 81,943 of CAKPMJ010000001.1, forward strand.
TTGCAGCTTCTGTATGGTCTCTTTTAATACCATCAATAGAAATGGCAAAAAGTCAAGGAGATATAGCATGGATTCCGGCAGCATTAGGATTTTTATTTGGAATAGTTTTTTTACTTGTATTAGACACAGTAATACCACATTTGCATTTAAATACAGATAAACCAGAGGGAATAAAAACGAAATTAAAGAAAACTACTATGATGGTATTTGCTGTAACTCTTCATAATATACCAGAAGGAATGGCTGTAGGAGTTACATTTGCAGGAGCAATTCTTGGAAATACAGGAATAACAATGGCGGGAGCATTTGCATTAGCAATAGGAATTGCAATACAAAACTTTCCTGAGGGTGCAATTATATCAATGCCACTAAAAAGTGAAGGAGTTTCAAAACCAAAATCATTCTTATATGGTACACTATCTGGTATTATGGAACTAATAGGGGCGATTATCACAATTTTACTTACAAATACTATTACTATAATGCTTCCATATTTATTATCATTTGCCGCAGGAGCAATGATATATGTAGTAGTTGAAGAATTAATACCAGAATCCCAAACTGGTGAACACTCTAATATTGGAACAATAGGAGTAGCAATAGGATTTGTAATTATGATGATTTTAGATGTAGCATTAGGTTAAAATATAAAAATATAAAAGGAAGTAGATATATGTTAAAAGATTGGAGATTTATATTAGTAATATCAATTATTATTGGAATAATAATAGGGGTATTGTTAGTAACAATTTTTAGATTAACACCAATTATAATAGTTTTAACTATGGCAATTGGCTGCGGAATAGGAATGATTATATTACAACTGGAAAGTGAAAAGTAGTAAAAATATGAAAAATAATTGACAATAAGGTAAAGTAATGATAATATAAAAACGAAAGAAAAAAGTAAAAGGAGAAAAACAAAGGATGACAAGAATGATAAAGGCTAAAGCCCTTGTGAGAGTACACACACACACACACACACACACACACAATTAGTTTAGTAAAAATAAATAATAATATAAATATAATAAGAGGCAATATTGGCTTATCTGGTAAGTATTATGATACCGGATAAGTTTATATTGTCTTTTTGTGATACACGGAGATTGTCAATGGGGACGTTCCTTTTTGACAATAATAAAGATTAAATAGAATAAAAGAAAGGAATGAAATTATGAAAAGAAACAAAGGAATAACATTAATAGCATTAGTAATAACAATAATAGTATTGTTAATATTAGCAGGAGTAGCAATTGCAATGTTATCAGGAGAAAATGGAATATTAAAGAAGGCGGCAGAAGCTAAAACAAAAACAGAAAAAGCACAATTAGATGAACAAGCCAAATTGGCTGATTATGATATAGATGGGTATTTTGCAGAAAAGGGATACAAATATAAATGCAGGTATGGATATATAACAGGTGTTACAGTAAAAGATGCAATAATTGAAGATACTGTTGGAACATTAAAATCATATTTACCAAAAGGTTATACTGTGAGTGGAGAAGGAATAACAGATGATACAATTTTATATACAGGTTTAGAAGTAAAAAATGGTGAAGAAACAGTTGCAAAGGTAGTGGTTTATGGAGACACAAGTTGTGATGGAAGAATTAGAACTAATGATTCAACTGCCATACTACAGTTTATTAATCCAACATTTGATAGAGTTTTTACAGACTGTCAAAAGATAGCTGCTGATGTAAATCATGATGGAATTATAAATCAAGATGATAGCAATGAACTATTACAATATTTAGCTAAAAATGGAAAAGGAGTATTAGAGAATCAAAGTGTGTATGCAAGCAATCCTGAAAAGTTAATAATAGGAGAATAATTAAAAAAATATGAAAAATAATTGACAATAAGGTAAAGTAATGATAATATAAAAATGAAAGAAAAAAGTAAAAGGAGAAAAACAAAGGATGACAAGAATGACAAAGGCTAGAACCTTTGCGAGAGCACACACAAAAAAAATTAGTTTAATAGAAATAAATAATAATATAAACATGATACGAGGCAATATTGGCTTATCTGGTAAATATTATGATACCAGATAAGTTTATATTGTCTTTTTGTGATACACGGAAATTGTCAATGGGGACGTTCCTTTTTGACAATAATAAAGATTAAATAGAATAAGAGAAAGGAATGAAATTATGAAAAGAAACAAAGGAATCACATTAATAGCACTAGTAATAACAATAATAGTATTGCTAATCTTAGCAGGAGTAGCAATAGCAATGCTATCAGGAGAAAATGGAATATTAAGAAAGGCAGCAGAAGCAAAAACTAAAACAGAAGAAGCACAAGCAAATGAAACTGAAGACTTAACAGACCTAGAAATTTTAATGGAAGAAAGCACAGGAAACTTAGGAAAGGTAAAAGACAATAAAAATAAAGTTATAGAAGGAAGAAAAGTAAAATTACAAGATGATAGTGGAGAAACAATAGTAGTACCAGTAGGGTTTAAAATAAAAGAAGATTCACCAACAGAAGTAAAAAAAGGAATAGTAGTAGTAGCACCTGATAATAGTGAATTTGTATGGGTACCAGTAAAAGATGTAAGTAAAATGTATGGAACAAATGCAGAAGGAAAGAAACTAGGAAAACTTTATAGTTTTACTTCAAGTGGATATACAGCGAATAACTGGACAGAGACAGCAGGAGTAATGAAATGGACAAGTGAAACAGGTTACAAAGAACCAGACTATTTATCAGATCCAACAAATGGAGATGCAGTAACAGGGAATGATAAAAGGGGAATAGCTTTATTGAAAAATATAGTAGGATTAAATGGGACAGATGAAGAGATACTAACTAAATGGAAAACGCAATTACAAAATGAGTTTGATGAAATGATAAAATATGTAGAAAAGAATAAAGGATTCTATGTAGGAAGATATGAAACAAGTTTAAACACAGAAACAAATAATGTTCAATCAATATCTGGCATAGCATCAGCAACAGGTAGTAGTGCAAATACATGGTATGGATTATATCAAAAAGAGAAAGAATATAGTGAGCAAGATAAACTAAAAAATGTAGTAGGAAGTAGCATGATATGGGGAAGCCAGTATGATCAAATGATGATATGGATGCAAAGAAATGGAATAGACGTAACATCAGAAACTCCAAAAGATTTTGATGGTACAGCAACAAGTAAAAATACGACACGAGACACAGGAACAGTATCAACAGATAATTTAAATAATATATATGATTTACTAGGAAATAGCCAGGAATGGACGTTAGAGGTGAGTATCACTGGCGCTCGTACTAGCAGAGGTGGTGGTTGCGACCGTAGTTTTTCACCTAGTTATCGCACCAACATCTTCAATCCGTACCGTCGTAGCACCTCCAATTCCACTCGCCTCACACTTTATATAAAGTAGGACTGAACTCTAGAAGCGATAACCTAGAAAAGGCTATTGCTATGAAAATATAGAAAATTTGTTAAGTTTAGTGCATCAATTTTTAAATTAGGATTTAGTAGTTATTGAAATTACTAAATCCTTTTTTACTATTCTTAAAAATTACAAAAATAAACACAAAAAAATTTGAAAAAATATCCAAAACCCCTTTACTTTTTTAGGGTATTTGTATACAATATAAAAAGTGAAAAAATAAGAAATAAAAAACAGAAGAAAATCGTACAAATTGAAGGGAGAAAAAGATGAAAATCTTAATGTTAACATGGGAATATCCACCAAGAATAGTAGGAGGAATAGCAAGAGTAGTAAATGACTTATCAAAAAGACTAATAAAAGACGGACATGAAGTAACAGTAGTAACATACAGAGAAGGAGATGCACCATACTACGAATTAGATAAGGGAGTAAAAGTATATAGAGTAGATAACTTTATGATAAGACCAAACAACTTTATAGACTGGGTAATGCAAATGAATTTTAATATGGTAGCAAAAGCATCAGAAATAATTCAAAAAGAAGGTAAATTTGATGTAATACATGCACATGACTGGTTAGTAGCATATGCTGCGAAAACTTTAAAACATTCATTTAACATACCAATAATATCTACAATACATGCTACAGAAGCAGGAAGAAACAGCGGAATTAGAGATGAACAACAAAAATATATAAACGATTCTGAATGGATGTTAACATATGAATCAACAGAAGTAATAGTAAACAGTAATTATATGAAAAATGAATTACAAAGACTATTTGGACTACCATTTGAAAAAATAAATGTAGTACCAAATGGAGTTAATTTATTAAGTTTCTCTGGAATAGATAGAGACTATGAATTTAGAAGAAGATATGCAATGGACAATGAAAAAATAATACTATTTATGGGAAGACTAGTATATGAAAAAGGAGTTCAACACTTAATTGCAGCAATGCCAAAAATATTAGAACACTATCATGATGCAAAACTTGTAATAGCAGGAAAAGGCGGAATGATGGATGAGCTAAAACAAGAAGCAGATGCATTAGGGTTAGGAGCAAAAGTATACTTTGCTGGATATATGAATGGAAAAGACGTACAAAGAATGTATAAAGCAGCAGATATATCTGTATTCCCAAGTACATATGAACCATTTGGAATTGTTGCACTAGAAGCAATGCTTGCAGAGAGACCAGTAGTAGTGTCAGATGCAGGAGGATTAAATGAAATAGTACAACATAAAGAAAATGGAATGAAATGTTATTGCGGAAATCCAAATTCAATAGCAGATTCAATATTAGAATTATTATTTGATCAACAATTATGTGCTAATGTAGTAAAAAAAGCAAAAGCAAAAGTAAGAAATGAATATAACTGGAATAAAATTGCCCAAGATACACACTTTATATATCAAAAGGCAATATGTGAAACAATGGCAGAAAAACAACGTAAAGAAATGGAACAAGAAAAAGCACAAAAAATTAAGAAAACAAAAGGAAATGAAATTAGCAAACTTATTCCATTCAACAGAAAGAACCAAGCATATGCATAAATGTAAAGGAGTGTTAGAAAATGCAAGTTTATGACACAGCAAATAGATTAGCCAAAGAAATAAAAGAATCAGAAGAATATGTAAATTATTCAATGGCTAAGCAAGCAATAAACTTAAATACAGAATTAAAATCTAAGATTGATGAATTTGAAAAAGCTAGATATGAAGAACAAATAACAGCGATGCAAACAGGTAAAGCAGATAGCGAAAAAATGAAAAAAGTACAACAGCTTTATTCAGAACTAATCGAAAATGAAGATGCAAAAAGATATTTTAATGCAGAACTTAAATTTAATATACTTTTGGGAGATGTTAATAAAATTATTAGCGAAGCAGTAAAAGATGTTTTAGTTTAAGGAGAAAAATGGAATATATAATATTAATATTAGTTTTAATTCTAATTGCAATACTTTTAAAAGTAATAGGCAAAATAAATATAAAACAAATTATGAAACTAGGAGAAAACAAAGAATTAGATGAAAAAATAAATCAATATCCTAGCAATATAGAAGTTTGTAAAAAAATATTAAATAAAATAGGCAATGAAAGCGTAAAAATTGAAGAAAATAAAGATGCAAGTAATTGCCTTTATATAGTTGTAAGCAATAAAATACTAATTGGAGATGTAAAACAAAGTTATACAAGAATACAAACAATAGCACATGAGTGCTTACATTCTATACAAGATAAAACATTATTAATGTTCAATTTTGTATATTCAAATATATATATACTAGCATTTTTTATATTAGCAGTATTAAACATATGTAAGGTGTTACCATTTAAAACAATGTTTTTAAGTATATATATATTAATGGGATTTGTATTTTATTTTATAAGAAGTTATTTAGAAAATGATGCTATGATAAAAGCACCATTTTTAGCTAAAGAATATATGGAAGAAGAAAATATACTTTCAAAAGAAGAAATAGAAGAAACAATTGAAGAATATAACAAATTAAATAAAAAAGGAATAATAGCAACAAATTATGGATTATTATTAAATGTTTTAGTAAAAACTATAATTTTAACATTAATAATGATGATATAGAAAGGATTACAATGTCAATATATCCAAAATTATATCTAAGTAGTGTAAAAGATATTACAATTGAAATTTTAAATAAAAATAATATAAAAGCCTTAATTCTAGACATAGACAATACATTAATAGACTATTATAAAAACTTGTCAGAAGATATAATAAAATGGGCAGCAGGTCTAAAACAGCAAGGGATAATATTATATATATTATCAAATACAAACAAAGAGGAAAAAGTAAGGACAGTAGCAGAAAAATTAAAAATAGAATATGAATTTTTTGCAAAAAAACCGTTTAAAAAGGGATTTATAAAAATACAAAAAAAATTAAATATACCAGAATCAAACATTGGAGTTGTAGGAGACCAGATCTTTACAGATGTTATTGGAGGAAATAGATGTAATATGTTTACAATATTAGTAGATCCAATAGATAAAAAAGATTTTTGGTATACTGCATGGAAAAGACCAATTGAGGATAGAATAAAAAGAAAAATAAAAAAATAGCATAGGAGAAAAACATGTATTTTAATGATGTAAATATATTATATTACATAGGTGCAACAATACTAGGACTTATTGTTGGAGAATTTACAAATTGGCTAAATAAAAGGCTACCAGATTATAAAAAAGTATTTGAAAAAGGAGCATTTAAAGAATATAAAGCTACTTTTAACCCAAGTTATATTTTAATGATTTTAACTGCAGTGATATATGTAGCATTATTGTACAAATTTGGAATAAGTAATAAATTTATACAAAATCTAGACTTGATAAAATATTATATATTAACACCTATATTATTATCCACTTTTGTAATAGACTATCACTATCAAATTATACCAAATAGATTGGTACTTACAATGTTTGAAATAGGATTAGTATTTGTATTTATATATGGATTTTCTAATGTAGCAATATCAATAAATATGTTACTTGGAATGTTAGCAGGTGGAGGAATATTCTTAGGAATAACACTGCTTGGTGGATTAGTATATGGAAAAGAGGCAATGGGCCTTGGAGATGTAAAATTTATGGGAGCATTAGGACTATATTTTGGATTAACAAATATAATACTAATAGCATTAATATCATTTTTAGTAGGAGCAATTTTAAGCATAATAATATTAGCTTTCAAAATAAAGAAAACAGATGAATATATACCATTTGGACCATTTATAGTAATAGCAACATTTGTCATAATATTTATACCATATGAGTTAATAGTTACTGTATTGTTAAATATATTTACTCTTGGACTGTATAGTAAAAAATACTAAAGCTAGAAAATAAAGACCTTTGGGATTGGGGGAATAAACGAACTATGAATGATAGAATTAAAACATTAAGAAACAAAATGGCAGGATTAAATATAGAAGGAATGATAATAAGTAATCCTATAAATATAAAATATTTAACAGGGATAGAAGCAGAGGGAATATTTTTAATTACAAGAAAAGAAAATATTTATATAACAGATGGAAGATATATTGAATATGTAAATAGCATACTGACACCTTTTGATGAAATAATAATTGATGATTTCAAAAATATATCAAAAGATGAATATGAAAATTTCTTTATGTTCTGTGAAAATGTTGGATTTGAAGAAAACTATGTTACTTATGCAAATTATAAAGAATATATGCATAAATATAAAATAAATAATTTTGTAGAAGCAGAAACATTATTAGAACAATTAAGAATGCTAAAAGATGATGAAGAAATAAAAAATATAAAAAAAGCATGTAGAATAACAGATGACTGTTTTAAATTTTTATTAGAGTACATCAAAGTAGGAATGACAGAAAAGCAAATAGCAAGAAAAATTGAAGAATATTATAAGGAAAATGCAGATGGTCTATCATTTGATACAATAGTAGCTTCAGGTGAAAATTCATCAAAGCCACATGCAGTACCTAGTGACAGAAAGATCCAAGAACAAGATATTATTACAATAGACATGGGATGTAAAATTAATGGATATTGTTCAGATATGACAAGAACAATTTTTGTTGGTGGTCAGACACCTGAACAAAAGAGAATATATGATTTAGTTTTGGAAAATCAAGAAAAAGTTTTAAATGAAATTTGTGATGGAGCAATAATAAAAAATATTACAAAAGGATTAGTAACAAATTTTGAAGATAAAGGATATGATTTAATACATGCATTAGGTCATGGAGTTGGGCTGGAAATCCACGAAAAACCTTATATAAATGCTAGAAATGAAAGCACGTTAAAAGAAGATATGGTTATAACAGATGAACCAGGAATTTATATACCAGGGAATTTTGGAGTAAGGATAGAAGATACAGTATTAGTTACAAAGCAGGGAGCATTGGTATTGACAGAATCAAAGAAAGAGTGTATAATACTATAAGTTTAAAAAATATTAAGGAGGAATAATATATATGGCAGCAGTATATTCAGCAGGAGATTTTAGAAATGGAACAACATTTGAAATGGAAGGAAACGTATTTAGAGTAGTAGAATTCCAACACGTAAAACCAGGAAAGGGATCAGCATTTGTAAGAACAAAATTAAAAAACGTTATAACAGGTGCAGTATTAGAAAAAACATTTAATCCATCAGACAAATTCCCAGGAGCAGAAATTGAAAAGAAAGAAATGCAATATCTATATAATGATGGAGATTTATATTATTTTATGGATAATGATACTTATGATCAAATACCATTAAATAAAGAACAATTAGGAGATTGTTTAAAATACCTAAAAGAAAACATGATGGTTAAAATAGTATCATATAAAGGAAATGTATTTGCAGTAGAACCACCTATATTTGTAGAATTAGAAGTTACTTACACAGAACCAGGATTTGCTGGAAACACAACAACTACATCAGGAAAACCAGCTACACTTGAGACAGGATTAGAACTTCAAGTACCTATGTTTATAAATATTGGTGATGTATTAAGAATAGATACTCGTACATGTGAATACATGGAAAGAGTTTAATAAGAAAGGAAACTTAGATGATTAAAGACTTAAAAAATGAAATGAATAATTTCATGCAAGATATAGAAACAAAAATTACAAACCAAGAAGAACGAGATTTTATATTAGATAGAACTGCACAATTATTTAATGTAATTGTAGATGAAATGGAAAATGTTTTAGATTATAAAACTAACGAAATTCAAGCATTAGAAAGTAAACAAAAAGAGATAGATGGAAAAATGGATGATATGGAAGCAGTTTTAAAAAATATAACTAGAGACATTTATGAAGATGAAGAGGATTTCGAAATAATTTGCCCATACTGCAATAATGAGTTTGATGCAGATGTGGATGAAAATGTTACAGAAGTTGTTTGCCCAGAATGTGAAAATACAATTGAACTTGATTGGGGAATAGAAGAAGACAATAATTGTAATGGCAATTGTTCTGGTTGCAATGGATGTGGAAATGAATAGAATAAATTTAAGGTATGCATAAAATGTATGTATGCCTTATTTTTGACCATATTATATTTTTGTGTTATAATTAATATATAGTCTAAAATGGCTAGACAATAAAAACAAAAAGGAGAAATCACAGGATGAAAAATTGGACATTAGAAAAGGAAGAAAGAGTATTTCAAACTCCTCGGATGGAAGGCGTAAAAGCAACTTATGTTGCAGATGATGGTGAGAGGTTTACTCATACTATCATAAAATCACAGCCATCAGTTGCAGTTATTGTTAAAAATGACAAAGATCAAATTGCTTTCATTAAACAAATGAGATCCACTACTGGAGAGTACTATATGGAAATCCCTGCTGGATTACTTAATGAAGGCGAAGATTCAATAATTGACGCTGCTAAAAGAGAAGTACGTGAAGAAAGTGGCTACATTGTAAAAGATGTACAGCAGCTTGTAAAAGGTCCTTCGCTTTTAGACCCTTCAAAATCAAATGAGGATTTCGGTGTAGCAATTGCTACAGCTGTTTCAAAAAAATCCAGATGTTTGGATGAAAGTGAACACATCGATAAATCCATTGTTTGGATTGATGAGATGGAAGTCTTTGAAAGATTGCATGATCAAATGAAGAATGGTAAGTCTTTCTATGAGGGATTATATTTAAGCGGATATACTATGTATGCGCTTTTAAGCTATTATTTCCTTGAAATTTAACTCCAACTCCACTTACATTATGTAGGTGGAGTTTTTTATGCCCTATAAAGTCTAAAACGATTGAATTTTGTAAAAAAATATGATATAATGGCTACCGAATGAAATAAAGAGAGGAAACCTATACATGAACGAAATAGAAGAAATAAAAAAGCAAAAAAAATATATGGACAAAATAGCAAAAATAAATAAAGGTAAAGAATTAAAATATGCAATAATGACAATGGGATGTCAACTAAATGAAAATGACTCAGAAAAACTAAGTGGTATGTTAGAAAAAATGGGATACAAAAAAATAGAAAAATTAGAAGAGGCAGATTTAGTAATCTTTAATACATGTTGTGTTCGTGAAAATGCAGAAGAAAGACTATTCGGAAAGGTAGGAGAATTAAAAAATATAAAAGCCAAAAGAGATTTAATAATTGCAATCGGTGGATGTATGATGCAAGAAGAACATATACAAGAAAAAATAAAGAAATCATATCCTTATGTAGATATAATATTTGGAACACACACATTGCATAAACTACCAGAAGATATTGATAAAGTATTAGAACAAAGAAAAAAAGTAAAAGATGTAATAGATATAGATGGTAAAGTATATGAAGATTTGCCAATAATAAGAGACAGTAGAGTACAAGCATCAATAACTATAATGTATGGATGCAACAATTTTTGTAGCTATTGTATAGTGCCTTATGTAAGGGGAAGGGAAAGAAGTAGAAAGCCAAAAGATATAATCAGAGAAATAGAAGAAGTTGTAGTTCAAGGGTATAAAGAAATAATGCTTTTAGGTCAAAATGTAAATTCATATCTAAGAAGTGAAATGGAACAAATAAAACAAGGAAAATTAATAGATGAACAAGGAGATTATAAAGAAATCGATTCATTTGCAAAACTATTAAGAGCAGTAAACGAGATACCAGGAGTTGAAAGAATTAGATTTGTATCACCACATCCAAAAGATTTTACTATAGATGTAATTGAAGCAATAAGAGATTGTGACAAAGTATGCAAATTTGTACATTTACCTTTACAATCAGGAAGTAGCAAAATGCTAAAAATTATGAATAGAAAATACACAAAAGAGCAATACTTAGATTTAGTAAAAACAATGAAAGAAATGATACCAGAAATTAAATTTTCAACAGACATAATAGTAGGATTTGCAGGAGAAACAGAGGAAGATTTTGAAGATACTTTAGATGTAGTAAGACAAGTTAGATTTGAACAAGTATTTATGTTTATATATTCAAGGAGAGTGGGAACACCAGGAGATAAGATGTCTAACCAAATACCAGAAGATATTAAGCATAAAAGATTTGATAGATTGAAGGAATTAGTTGAAAATCAAATTGCAGAAGATAATGAAGAATATATAGGGTCAATACAAAGCATATTAGTTGAAGGACCAAGCAAAGGAAATGAGCAAATGTTGACAGGTAGAACAGAAACTAATAGACCTGTAGTATTTGAAGGAAAAGAAAATTTGATAAATACAATGGTTAAAGTAAAAATAACTGAAGACCATATGTGGTACTTTAAGGGAGATGTAGTACGTGATTAATATAACTGAAAAAGAATTTTTTAAGTATTTAGAGAAATATGCAGATAACCAAATTTCAATGAAACAATTAATAGAGAGATTAGAATCGGATTATAGAACAGTAAACAATAAGATAATGGAAATGTCTATAATAAACCCAAGTCTATATTATAAGATAGTAACAAGCCATCCATATAAGCAAAAAAGTCGAACAGACATAGATTTTGAGGCATTAATGATTTATATTATAAAAACAAAAATTACCATAGAAGAAGCTGTAGAAACGTTTAACATATCAAGAAGAACTATACAGCGCAGAGTTAATGAAATCAAGGACACAAACCCTGATTTATATAAATTATTTAAAATATCTGTGGGAAAAGATAAAAAAGCTCTTAATAATCAATATATAAATGATAAAATAGAACAACTTAAGTATAAACAAGTTGTAATTGGAGATGTAAATGATGAAAGAGAAAAATTCTTACTTGATATAGAGAAGGAGTTTAATAAATTAATTGCAACAGGTATGTCAGAAGAACAAGCTGCAAAAGAAATGGGATATACGAAGAGATATATACATAGAGCTTTAAATGAATTGTATAGATTAGAAATAGAGAAAAATATAATAAAAGATAATAATAAATCAAAGGAATTCAGGAAAAATTTAAGCGATATGACTCAATATACAGATGAAGAAACAAAAGTAGAAAAACAAATAGTTTTACATGATCAAAAAAATGAAGAAAAAAATAGTGAAAGATAAGAAAGGTAAGTGAACTAATAAATATGGTAGATAAAGAGAAATGCTCTCCAATGATGCAAAAATATTTAGAAACAAAAGAACAATATAAAGATTGCATATTGTTCTATAGGTTGGGAGACTTCTATGAGATGTTCTTTGATGATGCAATACTTGTATCAAGAGAATTAGAAATAACATTAACAGGAAAAGATTGTGGATTAGAAGAAAGAGCACCAATGGCAGGAATTCCACATCATGCAGCAGAGGGGTATATAGCAAGGCTTATTAGTAAGGGATACAAAGTAGCTATATGTGAGCAATTAACAGATCCTAAGACTACAAAAGGAATTGTAGAAAGAGGTGTAATCAAAGTTGTAACACCAGGAACAGTAGTAGAATCAAATATGCTAGAAGAAAGAAAGAATAATTATATAATGTCTATATATAAAGCAGGAATCTTTTTTCGGTTTAGCGGTAAGTGATATATCTACTGGAGAGTTTTATAGTAGTCAAATAAAAGAAGAAAACAATTTTGCCCTTCTACTAGATGAACTTGCAAGGTTTACACCATCAGAACTTATAATAAATAAATTAATGTCAGAATCAACAGATGAGATGTCAAAAATAAAAGAAAGATTTCCAAGTACATATATAACAAACTTTGAAGACAAATATTTTGAAGATAATGTTCAAAAAATAAAGGAAAGGTTTGAAATATTAGATAATAAAGGAAACAAAGTAAGTGACTTAGATGAAAGATTACTAGCTGTTTCTGCAATAAATGCTTTGACAGAGTATTTAACTCAAACTCAAATGACATCATTAGAACATATAAACAAAATAAATATATACTCAATATCAAGATATATGTCGTTAGATATAAATGCTAGAAGAAATTTAGAAATTACTGAGAAGATGAGAGATAAATCTAAAAAAGGAACTCTTCTTTGGGTTTTAGATAAAACATCTACATCAATGGGAGGTAGACTACTTAGGAGATGGTTAAGTGATCCACTAATTGATGTAATGGAAATAAATAAAAGATTAGATTCAGTAAAAGAATTAAAAGATAACATTATCTTAAGAGGAGAAGTTGTAGATAACCTAAAAAAGGTTTACGATATAGAAAGATTAGCAGGAAAATTGGCATACGGAAATAGCACACCAAGAGATATGATAACTATAAAGAACTCTTTAAGCAAGTTACCAGAAGTTAAGAAAGTATTAGAAAACTGTAAATCAAATTTACTTAAAGAATTATATGAAAATTTAGATGAACTTCAAGACATGCATGAACTTGTTGAAAAATCAATAGTAGACGATCCACCTATGAATACAAAAGATGGTGGGTATATAAAAATGGGATATGATGATCAAATAGACTTACTAAAAACTACAACAGTTGAAGGTAAAAATTGGCTTATGCAATTAGAAGCGGATGAAAGGGAAAAGACAGGAATAAAATCTCTTAAAGTAGGATTTAATAAAGTATTTGGATATTATATCGAAGTTACAAATACATATAAATCACAAGTTCCTGATAGATATATAAGAAAGCAAACATTGACAAATGGAGAAAGATATATAACAGAAGAGCTTAAGAATTTAGAAAATCAAATATTGGGAGCAGAAGAAAGAGTTATAAAATTAGAGCTAGAAGCATTTGACAAGATTAGAAAACAAATGGCATCAAATGTTAGAAGATTTCAGAAATCAGCAGAAGTAATATCAACATTAGATGTTATTGCATCATTTGCACAAGTTGCAGAAGACATGAATTACTGTATGCCAGAAGTAACAAGCAGTGGAATACTAGACATCAAAGAAGGAAGACATCCTGTAATAGAAAAAATGATGCCTTTTGGAAGTTTTGTTTCAAATGATACATATTTAGACAAAGGTGAAAATAGATTATCAATAATAACAGGACCAAACATGGCTGGTAAGTCTACATATATGAGACAAGTAGCATTAATAACATTAATGGCACAGGTAGGAAGTTTTGTACCAGCAACATCAGCAAAAATAGGGATTGTTGATAAAATATTTACAAGAGTGGGAGCTTCAGATGATTTAAGTATGGGACAAAGTACTTTCATGGTAGAAATGATGGAAGTTGCTACAATTTTAAAAGAAGCAACTGAAAATAGTTTAGTTATATTAGACGAAATTGGAAGAGGAACGTCAACTTTTGATGGATTATCTATTGCATGGGCAGTAGCTGAATTTATTGCTAATAAAGAAAGATGTGGAGCAAAGACATTATTTGCAACACATTATCATGAATTAACAGATTTAGAAGATAAAATAGACGGGATAAAGAATTATTCTATAGCAGTTAAAGAAAAAGGAGAAGATATAATATTTTTACGTAAAATTGTTAGAGGAGGTACAGATGAAAGTTATGGTATTCACGTTGCTCGTTTAGCAGGTGTACCTAAAGATGTAACTTCTAGAGCAAATGAGATCTTACGCTCGATTGAAAGAAAGAGTGTTTTAAATAGTAAAAATATAGAGAAAAAAGATAAGAAGCAAGTTGATGGTCAATTTGATATGTTTAATTTTAAATTGGCAGAAATTGCACAAGAACTCGATAAGGTTAATCTTAATGAATTAACTCCTATAGATGCTCTTAATACTTTAGTTAGAATCAAAGAAAAGATGAAATAGGTTTATTTAAGAAAGGAAATGATTTTTAAATGGAAAACAAAATAAAAATAACACCAATAACAATATTAACAGGTTATTTAGGTGCTGGAAAAACAACACTAATGAATCACATACTAAACAATAGGGAAGGATATAAAGTAGCAGTAATAGTAAATGACATTGGTGAAGTAAATATAGATGCAAAATTAATAGCAGATGGTGGATTTATACAAGAAGAAGATAAAGGAAATGTAGTACCATTATCAAATGGATGTATATGTTGTACATTAAAAGAAGACTTAATGAATCAAATAGTAGAAATATTAAAAACACAAAAATTTGATTATATATTAATAGAAGCAAGTGGAATATGTGAGCCATTGCCAATAGCACAAACTATAGAAATGTTGTCTCAATCAACTGTAAATTATGGACTACCTAAAATATGCAGGTTAGACAATGTGGTAACAGTAGTAGATGCTTTACGATTAGCTACTGAATTTGGTTGTGGAGAAGATTTAGAAAAAGAAGACTTAGATGAAGAAGATATTGAAAACTTACTGATCCAACAAATAGAATTCTGCAATGTAATTGTATTGAATAAAGTAGATGAAGTAACAGAAGAACAATTAAATCAAGTAAAATCAGTAATAAGACATCTTCAACCAACAGCAAAAATAATTGAAACAAATTATGCGAAAGTTCCAGTAAAAGATATAATGTTTACAAATAACTTTGATTTTGAAGAAATTGCGACATCTGCCGGATGGGTAAAAGAGTTAGAAAGAGAAGATAACGAAGAAATGGAACATCACCATCATGAAGAGCATCATCACCATGATCACGACCATGATGAAGGAGAAGCAGAAGAATATGGAATATCTACATTTGTGTATACTTCAAGAAAACCATTTAATGAGATGAAATTCAACAAATATGTAAATGAAAAATTACCATCAAATGTAATCAGATGTAAAGGCTTAGTATGGTTTGCAAATGATAATGATATGTCTTATTTATTTGAACAAGCAGGAAGACAAATGAGTTTATCAGAAGCAGGTTATTGGCTTGCAACAGCACCAAAAGAAGAACTTAAAGAAATGATTGCTCAAAACCCAGAAATTATGAATAATTGGGACAAAGAAGTTGGAGATAGAATGATTAAATTAGTATTTATAGGAAGAAAAATGGATAAAGAGCAAATTATCTATGACCTAGATGATTGTATAAACTAATAGTGAAGGATTTTAATAATGAAAAATATTAAAGATTATAATTTAGAAGAACTAAAACAAGAATTTATAAACTTAGGAGAGAAGCCATTTAGAGCTGAGCAAGTATTTAAATGGATACATGAAGCAAATGTAACATCATTTGACGAAATGACAAATATATCTTTAGAATTAAGAGAAAAACTAAAAAAGGAATATACTTTATGTATCTTTAAGATATTAAAAAAACAGGTAGCGTCAGATGGAACAATAAAATACTTATTTGATGTACTAGATGGAAATGCGATAGAAACAGTATTAATGAAATACCATCATGGATATAGTATATGTGTATCATCTCAAATTGGATGTAAAATGGGATGCAAATTTTGTGCATCAACAGGGATAGCTTTTGTAAGAAACTTAACATCAGGTGAAATAGTAGAACAATTATTAGCGGTACAAAGAGATGAAAACATCAAAATATCAAATGTAGTGTTTATGGGAATAGGTGAACCATTAGATAATTATGACAATGTAGTAAATGCTATAAGAATAATTAATAACCAAAAAGGAATAAACATAGGTGCAAGACACATAAGTCTTTCGACAAGTGGTTTGGTTCCAAAGATATATAAATTAGCTGAAGAAAATATACAATGCACATTATCTATATCATTGCATGCAACAACTGATGAGCAAAGAAGCAAAATGATGCCAGTAAATAATTCTTATAACATAGAAGAACTATTGCAGGCTTGCAAAGATTATATTGCTAAAACAAATAGAAGAATTTCATTTGAATATGCTTTAGCTAAAGACAATAATGATAATTTAGAAGATGCTAAAAGACTAGTTAAACTTTTAAAAGGCATGATTTGTCACGTGAATTTAATTCCTATAAATAAAATTGAAAATGGTGAATTTTCTAAAAGTTCAAATGATAATATTTTGAAGTTTAGAGATTATCTAAATGATCATGGTATTGTTGCTACTGTTAGAAGAGAGTTAGGTTCTGATATTGATGCAGCCTGTGGACAACTTAGAAGAAAGAATCTAAAATAAAATCTTGACAATAAATTGTAGTAATGATAATATAAAGGGGAAAGAAAAATAAAAGGAGAACTACAAACAAATGATGTCAAGAATAATGAAGGCTGAAAACCTTGCAGGAGTACACACACACACACACACACACAATTAGTTTAATAATAGTAAATAATAATATAAACAAAGACAATATTATAATATTCGGTACTTATTATGATACCGGATAGTATAATATGGTCTTTTTATTGTATTAAAAAATAAAAAATGGAGGAGATAAAAATGAATAAAAACAAAGGAATAACATTAATAGCACTAGTAATAACAATAATAGTATTATT
Source organism: uncultured Clostridia bacterium (assembly GCA_934167965.1). Taxonomy (GTDB): domain Bacteria; phylum Bacillota; class Clostridia; order TANB77; family CAG-508; genus CAG-269. Next base: position 99,628 of record CAKPMJ010000001.1, read on the forward strand.
GATTTTAGCAGGAGTGGCAATAAGTATGTTATCAGGCGAGAATGGAATATTAAAAAAAGCAGCAGAAGCAAAAACAAAAACAGAACAAGCGCAGGAAGAAGAAGCAATAGCATTAGCTGATATGGAAATTGAATCACATTTTATATCTAAGAGCTCAAAATATAAATGTAGATATGGATATGTAACAGGAGTAACAGTTGAAAACTATCAGGTTACAGATACTGTAAAAAACCTAAATGATGCATTACCTAATGGTTATACAATAAGTGGAGAAGGAATAACAGATGATACAATATTACATACTGGTGTGGAAATTAAAAAAGACGGAAAGATAGTTGCAAAAGTTGTAGTATTTGGTGATGTAAATTGTGACAGTAAAATAGATGATGATGATAGCAGGTTAATTGTAAATTTTGTAGATAATGGTGAAGAGTTAAATAATGAACAAATGGTAGCAGCTGATGTAAATCATAATAATATTATAAATTCTTCAAACCCGACTATAGTAGCAGAAATTAGTCAATTACAGTCTAAATTAAATGAAACTGATGATATGGAAGAGTATACTAGATTGCAAGCAGAGATAGAAGAATTAAATAAAAAGAATGAAAACGATGCATCAAATGTGTTAGCTTATGTAACAGGCGAATTTGATTTGATTCAAAATGTATATGTACCCAATCCAGAAAAAATGGAATGTATAACTAAAAATAGTGCAAGAGAAAAATACATAAAAACAATACCAAGTGAATTTTATAGTTCGGGTTATAAAATTGAAAAATACAGCAATAGTAGTTATATAATAAGAGGAATAACGAGAGGAAAAACAACAGTAGGAGAGATGAAAAGGGTATTACCTGAAAATACAATAATTAAATGTGGTAGTACTGTATTATCAGATGAAGAAGTTATAAATGAAGATGCTGTAAGAAAAACTTATACAGTATATACTAATGATGAAATTTTTGGGGAACTATCAGTTTCACGATTTGAATAAATTTTTTATGCATGAATTTTAAAATAAAATCTTGACAATAAATTGTAGTAATGATAATATAAAGGAAAAGGAAAAATAAAAGGAGAACTACAAATGATGCCAAGAACAATAAAGGCTGAAAGCCTTGCAGGAGTACACACACACACACACACACACACACACAAGTAATTTAGAAAAAACAAAAAATATATATAAAAGAGAAAAAGGCAATATTATATTGTCCAGTAGTTATTATGACACTGGATAATATGATAGTGTCTTTTTGTTGTATTAAAAAATAAAAAATGAAGGAGAGAAAAATGAAGAAAAACAAAGGAATAACATTAATAGCATTAGTAATAACAATAATAGTATTACTAATTTTAGCAGGAGTGGCAATAAGTATGTTATCAGGAGAAAATGGGATATTAAGGAAGGCAGCAGAGGCAAAAACAAAAACAGAACAAGCACAGAAAGAAGAAGAAGCAATTTTAACAGACTATGAAATAGATGGGTATTTCATAGAAAAAGGGTATCAATATAAATGTAGGTATGGATTTATAACAGGGATAGCAGTTGAAGAACTTAAAGTTACAGATATAGTTAAGGATTTAAATGACGCATTGCCTAGTGGATATACAATAAGTGGAGATGGAATAACAGATAGTACAAAATTATATACAGGGGTGGAAATTAAAAAAGATGGAAATGTGGTTGCAAGGGTTGTTGTATTTGGCGATATAGATGGTAATGGAAAAATAGATGGTAATGATTGCACTAAAGCTTTAAAAGTTGTTGAAGGATTAGATGAGCCTGAAGATTACCAAAAAGTAGCAATAGATGTAGATCATAATTCAGTTTTAAATTCGTCATCAACCACAAATGATGACAGAATGGAATATTTAGAAGATTTGTTGAGTAAAGCCGAAAATGAAGACGAAAAGGTAAAAATACAAAAACAAATAGAAGAATTAAATAAAAAGTATAAAAATACTTATGATGTTGAAGAAATTTTAAAGTATACAACTAATGCCCATGGAAATAAAGATTTACCACAAAATGCATACGCAACAAATCCTAATAAAATAACATATACGACTAAAGTTCAAGTGAGGGAAGATTATGTAAAAAGTATACCACAAGAATTTTACAATGCAGGATATAAATGGGAACAGTATAATGAGTCAACATATATAATAAAGGGAATAACAAGAGGAACAACAACCGTAGGAGATATAAAAAGTGTATTGCCAGAAAACACAATAATAAAATGTGGAGATGATATATTATCAAATTCAGAAGTTATAAATGAAGAAGCAACAGGTGCAAGGTATAGAGTATATATTAACAGTGATGATTATGGATTTGTATTAATTGCCAGGTTTGAATAAATGATTAAAGGGCTATTTTTTAAGGTAGCCCTTTAATAAAATTTCTTTTCAATTTTTAATAATACTCTTAAACTCAAAGCAAGGTTCAAGATTTCACTAATAAAAATAGAAAAAATATATCCCTTAATTCCTAAAATAGGAACAAAAAAGAAAATAAAAGAAGTAGTAATAACCAAGTCTATAATGTTAATAACCATAGATTTTGCTTGAGCATCTAAACCTTTTAAAATATTGTCAATAATAATATCGACATACATAAAAGGAACAAGAAAAGAGAAAAGTTTAATATAAATACCTGCGTCATTATTATGAAAGATAAGGGCACCAATTTTGTTTCCAAAAAATAAAAATAAGATAGTAAGGAAACAAGAAAAAATAAATGCAATAGAGATAAGTTTATAACTATATTTTTTTATTTTTGCAAAATCATCTTTTACATAATATCTAGAAAATTCGGGAATCAACAGACTAGATACAGAGATAAGTAGGCTTGCAGGAAAGAGAACAATAGGTAAAGCCATTCCAGAGATAATACCATAATTGCTAAGTGCTAGTTCACTATTAAGGCCACTTTTTTGTAGGCTAGAAGGAATAATAAGTTGTTTCACAGTAGAAATTCCAGAACGTATATATGATGTCAAAGCAATTGGTACAAAAATTCTCAAGATTCTTTTTAAAAAAGAATTATTGGTTAAGGTTTTAAGGTCTGAAAAGTGATAATTTATATCAAATAAATATGTAAAAATTAAGTATATAAAAGATACTATTTCTGATATCAAATCTCCTAGAATCAAAGCAAAACAGATACCTTCTAAATCTCCTAATGGAAGGTATATTTTAAGTAGCAAAATAACGGCTATGATTTTGGAAAGTTGCTCAAAAACCTGTCCAATCACATTTTTATAAACTCGCCTTACTGCTATAAAATATCCATTAATTGCAGAAGACACAGAGATTAATGGTAGAGCCAAGCAAATAAGATAAACAATATTGTTAGACACCTTATTTTCAAAGCAAACACGAACAATAAAATCGGCACCAAAATAAAAGATAGAGCTTGCAATAATGGATAAAAAGATGGAAAGTTTAATACATTTTACAGAACCTTTTCTAACACCATAATCATTTGCAAAAGCCATCTCTTCAGATATAATTCTAGTAGATGTAATATTAATTCCAGAGGCAGCTAAAGTAATTCCAAATAAATATGTAGTCATAATTAACTGAAATATTCCCAGGGCTTCTGTAGATATTCTATTAGATACATATATACTAAAAGCAAGTCTTATTATTTGTAACAAAAAAGATCCAACTATCATAAGCAGAGAATTAAATAAAAAAACTTTAAAACGTTTCAAAAAGACCACCATTAAATTATATTAAGGCATGGTCTTTCTTATTCTTATACATTTTACAAATAGAACAATCTGTACAATAAACAACTTTATCTTCAAAAATGAGTTTTAAAGTAGTAATAAATTCATCAATCTTATTATCAATAAGATGAATATAGATTTTTTTAGGTATTAAAGTAAGAAGAGTATTTAGTGCATAATCACTTGAAGAAAAAGTTATATCAGACAAATACTTTGCATTAAACATATTCTCATCAACTTTTATAATATTTTTAGATTTATCAAGCAATATAGGATTTGAATTCAAATAAATTACATGAACTATATCTGCTTTACTTTGTTCATTATTTACATACAATCTTAGAAGAGAAACAAACTCAGAATACTCTCTTTGAACAAGAAATTTATTTACAGATTTATCAATTTGGCTATTCAAGACATTAATATAATCTTTTAATCTAAAAGTAATAAATCCATCTAAAAACAAAGACTTGTGCTCAGAAATATAATCAAAGAAAATATTGAAAATTAAATCAAATAGATCCTCTCTAGGCATCTCACATTCATCCAAACTATATGAATCTTCAACAGTAAGTTCAGAAATTTGCTTTTTCTCAGAAAAATCAAAATAAAAATAATCATTAGAAATTAATTTGTCAATTATATTATCTTCATAAATATCTACAACTAAACTGGACAAAATATAAGAAATCTCTCTAAAAAAAGTTGTATTATCATTACCTGTATAATGTACAATAATATTAGTATATATTTTAAAATTTTTTAAGGAAAAATAGATCTCATCTATTTCTATATTATTTATTTCATCTAGTAGATAGTTAATAGCTTTCTGATTATTTGTCTTAATGCAAATTGATTTCATTATAAAATCTCCTCTCCTTTTAACATAGTATCTACTAAATTCATTAAAGATATACATTATATTATGCTGTTCGTTTGGGGACGGTTCTCTTTTGTACAAAGGGGGACAACACAAATGCTGCAACATATTGACAGAAGTGCGTTTTAAGATACAAAAATTGACTCGTAAAAAATAGTACATGTGTCCCCAACCTGAATGAAGATGTGTCCCCAAGTTCGCTAGAGAACCGTCCCCAAACGGACAAAATTTACTTGACTTTTATGATTTTTAATATATAATATTTATGAAAATAACTAAATGATTATAGATTACACATTAGGGAGGAATATAATTAATAATGAGCAAAAAATGGGAGTACTATAAAGAGAAGAATGATGAAGCTGATAGATTACAAGAAAAATTTAAAATAAATAAATTATTAGCAACAATATTGGCTAATAGAGGTATAACTGAAGAAAAAGCTAGAGTATTTTTGGAGCCAACAAGAAATGATTTTCACGATCCATTTAATATGCCTGACATGGATAAGGCTGTTGAAAGAATATTGAAAGCAAAACAGAATAAGGAAAAAGTTATAATATATGGTGACTATGATGTTGATGGAATAACTAGTATAACAGTTTTAAAGAGTTTTTTAAAAGATATAGGAATAGAAGCAGCAGAATATATTCCAAATCGCTTAAATGAGGGATATGGATTGAATAAAGAGGCAATTGAAAAGATTGCAAAGGAAAAATATTCATTAATGATTACTGTGGATTGTGGAATTACAGGAATAGAGGAAATAGAATATGCAAAACAATATGGTATTGAGACAATTGTGACTGACCATCATGAGCCTACTAATGAATTACCACAAGCTGTTGCAGTGGTTGATTGCAAAAGGAAAGATAATAAATATCCTTTTAGAGAATTGGCAGGAGTTGGAGTTGTATTTAAGTTAACTCAAGCAATTGGAATTACTTTAAAACTTCAAGAAAAAGAATATTTAAAATATTTAGATATAGTTGCATTAGGAACTATATCAGATATTGTTCCACTTGTTGATGAAAACAGGGTTATAACGAAATTAGGTTTGAAATTAATTGAACAAACTAGAAATTATGGACTAAAAGCATTAGTAAATTCAAATGGATATGGGAGAATAGATTCTACTTCTATTTCATATGGTGTAGCACCAAAAATTAATGCCTGTGGAAGAATGGGTTTTGCAAATAAAGCATTAAAGTTATTACTTTCTAAAAACATAGATGAAGCAACTGAAAAATTAACAGATATAATAAAGTTTAATAATGAAAGACAGAGTTTAGAGAGAAAAATCTATGATGAGGCAATAGAAAAAATTGAAAAAGAACATTTAGATAACAGAGAAGTAAGTAGTATAGTTCTTGGTGGATATGGTTGGCATACAGGTGTGATTGGAATAGTGGCATCAAAGATTACAGATTTATATTATAAACCATGTATATTAATATGCTTTGACGAAGATAGTGACATAGGAAAAGGATCAGGAAGAAGTATACCTGGTTTTGATTTACATGATGCTTTAATGAAATGTACAGATATATTAGAAGGATTTGGCGGACATAGCATGGCAGTTGGAGTTGCGGTAAGCAAAAATAATTTTGATAATCTAAAAGAAAAATTTGAAAAATTAACAAATGAGGCTGATATTCAAAATGTAGTGCCTGTGATAAATATAGATATGTTATTAAATATAGATGAAGTGACAAAATCTATGGTAGAAAGTTTGAATTTATTAGAGCCTTATGGAGAAGCAAATAAAATGCCAATATTTGCATTTAAAAATCTAAAAATAGATTCTATAAGAGCTTTAACAGAGGGAAAACATTTAAAGTTAACATTAAAAAGTAACAACAATACTTATGTTGATGCCATTGGATTTAATTTAGGATATATGGTAGAAGAATATAGAATTGGCGATAGAGTAGATGTTGTAGGAAATTTAGAAATAAACTCATTTAATGGAGTTGATAGTATTCAAATTAATTTAAAAGATTTGATGAAAACGATATAATTGCAAAAGGGGAGAAAATTATGTCAGAAGTTGAAAATGTCACGATAGGACAAGTAATAGCAAAGAAAAAAGAAGTATCAAAAAGAGTAGATAGTAAATTAATAATGAAAGCATACAATTATGCTGTTGAAAAACATGGAGATCAAAAAAGAAATTCAGGAGAGCCATATATAATTCATCCATTGCAAGTTGCTTATATATTGGCTGGAATGGGGTTAGATGAACAAACCATTTGTGCATCTTTGCTTCATGATGTAGTCGAAGATACAGATGCAACGAATCAAGATTTAATTAATATATTTGGAAATGAAATTGCTGAAATGGTGTCTGGAGTAACTAAACTTAGTACAGTTAAATTCGAAACTCTAGAAGAAACACAAGTAGAAAATTATAGAAAAATGTTTCTAGCAATGGGGAAAGATATAAGAGTAATACTTATTAAATTAGCAGATAGATTACACAATATGAGAACTCTAAAATATCTAAAAAGAGATAGACAATTAGCTAATGCAAGAGAAACATTGGAACTATATTCTCCACTTGCTAATAGATTAGGTTTGTATGCTATAAAAGCCGAATTAGATGACCTAAGCTTTAAATATTTATATCCAGAAGAATATCGCGAGATAGTAGAAGGAATAAATAAGAAAAAAGATGAGAGACTATTTTTCATTGAAAAAATAATGGAGGATATAAGAAAAGAATTAAAAAGACAAAAAATAGATGCACAAGTCACTGGAAGAGCAAAACACCTATATAGTATATACAAAAAAATGCAAAGAGACAATTCAACACTTGACCAAATATATGATTTATTTGCACTGAGAATTATAGTAAACTCTGTAAAAGATTGTTATGCTGCACTTGGAGTAGTTCATGAAATGTACAATCCTATGCCAGGAAGATTTAAAGACTATATAGCTGTTCCTAAACCTAATATGTATCAATCAATACACACAACATTATTAGGAGAAAAGGGAACGCCATTTGAAGTACAAATACGTACATGGGATATGCATAGAATAGCAGAGTTTGGTATTGCTGCACACTGGGCATACAAAGAAGCAAACTTTCTAGGAAGAGGAAAACAAAATATACAAGTTAAACAAGATGATTTAGCATGGCTTAGAGAGAGCATCGAATGGCAACAAGATATGCAAAATCCTCAAGAATTTTTAGAAACACTTAAGACTGAATTATTTGAAGATGAAGTATATGTATTTACACCAAAAGGAGCAATTAAATCATTACCAAAAGGAGCAACACCAATAGATTTTGCATATACAATACATGCAGAGATCGGACATCATATGACAGGATGCAAAATAAATAGTAGAATGATGCCAATAATAACACCTCTAAAAACAGGGGATATTGTAGAAATAATTACAAGTGATAACTCAAAAGGACCAAGCTTAGATTGGCTTAAATTTGTAAAAACATCATCAGCTAGAAATAGAATTAATGGATGGTTTAAAAAAGAGAAAAAAGCAGAAAACATTGAAAAAGGTAAAGATTTAATAGAAAAAGAAACAAAGAGAATAGGAATACCATATAGTGATTTATTTAAACCAGAATATATACAACCAATGTTAGATAGATACAAATATAAAGACTTGGATGAAATGTATGCTGCAGTTGGTTTCGGAGCAAATTCGGCTATAAAAGTAATAGCTAGGATGCTTATAGAATATAGAAAAGAACACAAAGAAGAAAACATAGAAGAAAAAATAGAAAAACTTACAACTGTAAAATCAGAACCAAAAACAAAAGCTTCAAATTATGGTATAGTAGTAAAAGGAATTGATAATTGTTTAGTAAAACTTTCAAAATGTTGTAATCCATTACCGGGAGACGAAATAGTAGGATATATAACAAAAGGAAGAGGAGTATCTGTTCATCGTAAGGATTGCGTAAATGTTGGAGAACTACTTAAAGAAGGAAACAGAATGATTGATGTATCTTGGGTTTCAGCAGAGCAATCATCATACAATGTAGATATAGAAGTGTTTGCAAATGATAGATCAGGTCTTCTATCAGATGTAATACAAGAACTAGGAGCTATAAAAGCCAAAATGATAGGAGTTAATGCAAGAGCCACAAAAGATAGAATAGCTGTAATAGATATAACAATAGAAACACAAAACTTAAATGAATTAAACAATATAATAAAAGTACTTAGAAAAATTGACAGTGTATATGAGGTAAAGAGAAAAAAGATATAAGCACTGAAGAAACGAAAGGATATGAAATAAAAGATGATTTTAAAAAGATTACAAATAGATACTTTAATGGGAGGAGATCCAACCAATTGCTATATTGTTTTAGATCAAGAATCTAAAGAATTGATGGTTGTTGACCCAGGTGGAGATGTAGACAAGATAATAGAAATAATAAATATTTTACAGGGAAATTTGAAATATATTTATATAACGCATTGTCATGGGGATCATATTTTAGGAGTAACTGAATTACAACAAAAAATGGGAGGAAAAATTTTAATACACCGTGATGATGAAGATGGATTAAACAATAAAGATATAAACTTAACAGGAATTGTTGGAACAAAAGAAATAGAACTAGAAGCGGATTCAAGAGTGGATGACGGAGATTTAATTCATTTAGGAGATTTAGAGTTTAAAGTAATACACACTCCAGGGCATACTGCTGGAGGAAGTTCTTTATACTGTGAAAGTGAAAAATTATTATTTTCTGGTGATACTCTATTTAGAGGAACATGGGGAAGAACAGATCTCCCCACATCAGACTTTATGGCAATAATGGATTCAATAACAAATAAATTAATGAAATTACCAGATGAAACTATTGTATATCCAGGTCATGGTAAATCTACAAAGATAGGAGAGGAAAAGCCTATTTACTTGGAATTAAAACCTAGAGGTTATTAGCATAAAATTAAGTAACATTGAATAAATATTATAAGAAAGGACAAGGAGAAATAATATGTTTAATGTTACAGTAATTAGATTAAAAGATGTAATAAAATATCCAGTAGTATTTGCAATTGTAATGATTGTAATGTATTTTGCTACTAGATATTTTTTTAATGAAAATAAAATTTCTGAACCCAAGATAAATATAACCGAAAAAATAAAGGTAAGTTTAAGTGAATATTCATTATATCCTATAGAAACAGAAATGCCAATAATAGAAGTGACCATAAATGCGAAAGAATCAACAAATGAAGAAAATGAAAGCACAGGAGATTTTACATCATATATTCTAAATAAAGCACTGAAATTACAGTTAGGTGTAATAGATGCGAAAGAGGTATCAAAAATTGAAGAGAAACAAGAAAATATAAAAGAAGAGGATGCTAATGAAGAAAAAAAAGAACTACAAATGGCTTCAAAAGAAGAGAATACAAAAGTAGTAACAAAAGATCCAATTGAGGAGAAGTATACAAATACATACAATGGTGTAAAAGTAAGAAATGGAACAAAATATTCACTTACAAAGGATATATTAAATCCCCAAAATTTAAAAATAGATAATTCAAATGTATTAATTTTTCATACACATACATGTGAAAGTTACACCCAAAGTGAAGGATATACATACAAAGCATCAGGAAACTTTAGGACTCGTGATCAAAAATACTCAGTATGTAGGGTAGGAGATGAACTGGAAAGTTATTTAACTAAATATAAATTTAATGTTATACATAATAAGACATACCATGATTATCCTGCATACAATGGTTCTTATTCTAGGTCATTAAGTACTGTAAAAAAAATATTAAAGAAACAAAAATCGGATATAATTATAGATTTACATAGAGATGCTATTGGAAGCAATAGTGGTTATGCACCAACAGTAAAAATAGGAAATGATTATTGTGCCCAACTCATGTTTGTAATGCGGAAGTGATGGGGGAGGATTAAATCATCCTGATTGGAAAAATAATTTGAAGTTTGCTGTAAAGATTCAAGAAGAAGCAGAAAAGTTATATCCAGGACTATTTAAACCAATTTTGCTCAGAAATTCTAGATATAACCAGCATTTAGGAAAAGCAGCTTGCATAATAGAAGTTGGTTCAACTGGAAATACATTAGATCAGTGCTTAAAGAGCATGAAATATCTATCTTTAGTAATGAATGAGGCTTTAAAAAAATGATAAAATAAACATAATTTATTTTGGAAAAATCTTTGACTTTTGCCAAAATTTGTAGTATAATATAATTGTTGATTACATAAAAGGTAACAAAAAATATATAAAAAAATTTGCTGAAAGGAGTGACATACATGTTTAATGTAGGTGACCAAATCGTTTATCCAATGCATGGAGCTGGAACAATAGATTCAATAGAGGAAAAAGATATTTTAGGAGAGAAACAAGCTTATTATATTTTAAAAATGCCTGGAGAGATAAAGGTAATGGTACCAGTAGAAAAAGCAGAGCAAGTAGGAGTAAGGAACATAATAGATAAAACCTCAGCAGATAAAGTATTCAGTCTTTTATCACAAGATGAAACAGAGATGGATAAAAATTGGAACAAAAGATATAGAGACAACATGGAAAAAATAAAGAGTGGAGATATATATGAGATAGCAGATGTTGTTAGAAATTTAAGCTTTAAACAAAAAGAAAAAGGACTTTCAACAGGAGAAAAGAAAATGCTAACAAATGCAAAACAAATTTTAGTTAGTGAGTTAGTTTTAGCAGAACAATCAAATGAAGATGAGATAGAGGAATTAGTAGACAACAAAATTAATACATCATTTATGTTATTTAGATCTGATGATGTTGTTAAAGAAAGTGTTGTTGAAAAATTTATTCCTTTTGATGGAAAAAATGCTTAAATAAATACATATATTTATAAGGGTGTTTTATACTAAAATAAAGCACTCTTATATTTTTAAAAAAATTTTTATACTTTTTTTTGGATTTTGTATTGACAAATTTCATCCTTAATTGTATAATGATAATCGTTGTAAGACAAAAGCCAGTTTATAAATGCAGATGTGGCGGAACTGGCAGACGCACAGGACTTAAAATCCTGCGGTTGAATAAACCGTGCCGGTTCGATTCCGGCCATCTGCACCAATGACGTATCTGTTCGAACTAATAAAACAGATAGATACAAAAATCAATCAGAAAATAAATCTGGTTGATTTTTTTGTTGCCTGAAAATAATAGAAAAATCATCCAAATGAAAGGATGGTGTTAAAATTGAAAATAATTAAAAAAGAACTACAATTTGAAGAATGTCTAAAACAGAGACTTGAATTTATATGTGAATTTGCTAAAGTTACTCCTATGATGTGTATATTTCAAACTTATCTAAAAAGATAAAATTATCAGAGTTAGAAGAATATTTGAAAAAAATATAAATTATAAATGGTAAAATTAAGTGACGCAATTTGAAATAAAGATAGACACATAAAATTACAAATGATACAATGTGATTGACAAGAAAGAGAGCGCCACCGCAGTGAGGACAATAGAGTTCAATAGGAGTATTAATCCAATTATGACGACTAAAGTTAGTGGAACAAACTTTACAGGAGAATTGCCCACGACCACCAGTATTGTCGTAGATATAGTTATGAGGAGCATTACAACAAGGGCAATGAACATGTTGAGGAACAGGATTTTACCACGAGATTTAATAGGCTTTAAAGGTTTATTATGTTCTTTAAGATATTGTTCTAAAAGTTGTTTGTAGTCTTTCTTTTCAGGAACATGAATGATAGGCAATTTATCGACTTTAAGTTTATTGTACTTAGGAGAAAACAAAGAATTATCCTTTTCTTTAAATTTTAAAGGTATATTTTTAACAATAAAATTAAATAAAAATAAAATTTGTTTATTAAGCTCTTGAATATGAGCTAGTAATAGAGGTATAATAGTATACATGATACACCACTCCTTTATGGTTATTTGGTTGTTTGTTCAAAACTATTATACCATAAAAGAGGGGGTATCATTTTTTTGTTACAAAAAAGTGATATAACCCTAGAAAATACAGGGGTGTAACTAAATAGAAAATAAAATTAGTTTACACTACCATTTTTAAAGGAGGAAAAAAACTATGAATAATGAATTACCAAAAACAAAAATTGATGAAAGAACAGGCGCTGAATATACTATAATGCTAATGGACAGGACATTAAATACACACTTAAAAGAAATGGCAGATAATAGAGCCCAGCAGATTATTAGTGAGTTAAAAGCTAAAAGTGATTTGACAGAAGATATGAAAAATACTGATGTGCTTTATTGGGTTGGAACTATGAACTCTATTAAGGCACAAGCAGAAGAAATTGTTTTTAGTGAATTAATTTATTTGTAAAATGTATATAAAAAGAACTTTAGAAAATGTTTCATTTTTTATTATTACATAATATAACTGAGCAAACTTGTAATTTTATGTAAAATGTTATATAATATAATTATAATATTCGTGGGTACAGCGAAATATAACAAATGTACCACATTAGTAAATATCACTGACATTTTAGTGGTATGCTAAATGGATAAGGAGACTACTATGAAACGGACTATTATAATCGAATGTCAGGCTTGTGGAGGAACTGGACTTTACAAAGGAATGGCTGAAAGAGATGGAGCAGCAGTTGTATGTTCTCATTGTCACGGAACGGGCAAAACCGAATTTACTTACAACGAATTTGAAGGACGTAAGGAAATGGACGGTGTAACCCGTGTGTTTGAAAGTAGCTTCGGATACGTGCACGCAGATAAGGACACTACAACAGAAGAAGGCAGAACTCTCCATTTCTCACAGTATGGCTGTTCTTATGAAGAATGGAAAGCAGGTGTTGAGCCTACTCCTATGGAGGAACTGTATTGCCCTTATATCTATCGCAATCGTGGTATTGGCAATGAGCCGAGTAGTCGTTGTGAAAAAGGGTGTGGCGGTTTTGAAAGTATCAGCAACTGCAAGTTCTATTCCGACAAAGCAAAGTGCTGGGAAGAATGGCACAAGAATAACTATTAACCTTAATCCAAAAAAGAAAAATATTTCTTTTCCTCGCAAGAGGTTTCTTTTTTTCTTTAATTATAAAAATATGAAAAGTAAAATTTTTAATTCTACGTCAACGGCACCAATATTATTGCGAGTCTTGTAAAAAAGTCAGCCTAAGCTGACTTTTTTACATAAAAATTATTTTACATACTCATTCAAAGGTTTTACTCTATAATTTAATTCTCCAAACTTATCAGTTGTTACATAACCAGGAGTACTATTTATAACATCTGGTATACGATTCACTACTGAAGCACAAGTTAATTCAACTGTTGCAGGTCTTGCAACTACAATAGTTGTATCTGGCTCACCATAAACTGTCCATTCGTTTTTGTCAAAATCTTCCTTAGAATATACTTTTCCAATACATTCTGTTTCAAGTGTGATTCCTTCTTTAGTAGTTGTAGTAACTACTGCACTCATACCTGTTGCATCTCCAGCTTTAACAGTCATTCCTAATGTAGAAGAATATATATCTTCTTTATAAGTTTGAGGAACTGTTTTTTGCGTTTGACTTTCAACTGTTAGTCCTAACTTAGAACATAGCCAACCATTTACATTCCACATATAAGATGGTAAGTATTTACCAGATTCAATAACTTTTTGTCTTTCTTCGTTACTTATTTTATCAACTGAAGCAACTTGTTCATCAAATTCTTGCATTGTTAGTCCAGAGCCATGAGCTTTAGCTAAAGCGATTCCATAATCTTCAACATTGTAGCTTGAACTTCCTTTTATTTTTGTAATTTTATGTGTAGATCCTGCAATTGAACTAATTAGTTGTCCCCAATAAATATCTTGATATCCACTTCCTGTAATTGTGCATCCTGTTTCTTTTGCCATATCATCTAACTTTTTAGTTATTGTTGGATTTGAATTGGCAGGGAAAAATGCTTCTTCACATGTAGTAATTGCATTTATTCCAAGTTTTGCACATAACATTAAGCTATTTTCTACATCTGCAATTAAGCTCATTGTAGTAACTATAGCAATATCTGGCTTTACTTGTTTTAACATTTCTTCAGCGTTTTCTAATGCTGTTACAGTTACACCTTTATTTTCTCCTCCCATTAATTCATCGATATCTTTACCAACTACAGCAGGGTTTACATCGATAGCGCCAATTACTTCAGCACCTTTTTCAAAAACATAACGCATAGTATATATTGCCATTTTTCCTGTACCAAATTGTACAACTTTTACTTTTCTGTCCATAAAATATTCCTCCTCTTTTGACATTTATATTTAGATTATATACCAAAAATATAAATTTATACAATAGGAAAATTAAAGTTTTTAATTAATTTTAAAAGTAGATAATTGGTTGTTATATACAATAATATATCACTGCAAAAATAATAGTAACAATAAGGTATATAGAAATTATTTTATCGACAAGTGTTATTTTGATTTTATTTTGAACTATATTTATTACAGATTTAATTGCGTATACTAGCAAAGCAATTGAAAATGGAAATAATGGTAATGAACATATAAAATTAATACCCATTGAATCAGGGTGCATAATTGCGTCTAAAAATGATATAAAAAAATCAATGGCTATTATAAAATAAATAATTGTTATTATAATCTTAAATATTTTCTTCATGTATTTTCTCAACTCCCAATAGTTTTTATTTATTAAATCAATAATATCATAAAAATTTAGCTATATCAATAAAATTAAGATAATTTTAAAATTGTATATAATTGTATATATAAGATATAATTAATATATAAAACCCTAAAATATCGCTATTTTAAAGAAAAATCTTTTATCTAAAATCTATTGAAAAAAATTCCAAAAAGAGGTATAATAGTATATGTAGAAAAATGAGAGAAAGGAATAAAAAATGTCAAAACCAATAGTAGCGATAATAGGAAAACCTAATGTAGGAAAATCTACATTTTTTAATTATATAGTAGGGAGTAGAATATCAATAGTAGAAGATACACCAGGAGTAACAAGAGATAGAATATATGCAGAAACAAACTGGAGAGGAAAAGACTTCACAGTAATAGACACAGCAGGTATTGAACCAGAGTCAAATGATATAATAATATCTCAAATGAGAAGACAAGCTCAAATGGCAATTGAAATAGCAGATGTAATTGTGTTTTTAACAGATGTAAAGCAAGGAGTAACAGCAGCAGACCAAGAAATTGCATTAATGCTAAAAAAATCTAAAAAGCCGACAATACTTGTATGTAATAAAGTAGATAGTTTTCAAAAATATCAAAATGAAATATATGAATTTTATAATTTAGGAATAGGAGAGCCATATGCTATATCTGCATCAAATGCACAAGGGATAGGAGATGTATTAGATGCTATATACGAAAAATCACCAAAAGATGATAATGACAAAGATGATAATGAAAGAATAAAAGTGGCAGTAATAGGAAAGCCAAATGTAGGAAAATCTTCATTAGTAAACAAAATATTAGGAGAAGATAAAGCAATAGTAAGTGATATAGCAGGAACTACACGTGATGCAGTAGATTCATATTTTGAAAACCAAAAAGGAAAATATATTTTTATAGATACAGCTGGTATTAGAAGAAAAAGCAAAGTTACAGAATCTATAGAAAAATTTAGTGTAATGAGGTCATTATTGGCTATAGAAAGAGCAGATGTAGCATTAATGATGATTGATGCTAATGAAGGAGTTACTGACCAAGATGCTAAAATAGCAGGAGAGGCTCATGAAGCAGGAAAAGGTGTAATTATAGTAGTAAATAAATGGGACGAATATGAAAAAGAAACTGGTACAATGGAAGCTTATAAAAAACAAGTTTACAACAAATTATCTTATTTGTCATATGCACCAATAATATTTATATCTGCTAAAACAGGACAAAGAGTTGAAAAATTATTTGATATGATTAATGATGTTGCAGAACAAAATGCCAAGAGAATACCAACTTCAACACTAAATCAAGTTATAAATGAGGCTATAGCAATAGTTCAACCACCTACAGATAAAGGAAAAAGACTAAAAATATTCTATGGAACACAAGTTGCAACAAAGCCACCAACATTTATAATATTTGTTAACAAAAAGGAACTTTTCCATTTCTCATATGAGAGATATCTAGTAAATCAAATTAGGAAAGAATTTGGACTTACAGGTACACCAGTTAGAGTAATTGTAAGAGAAAAG
The DNA here is from genome assembly GCA_934167965.1 of uncultured Clostridia bacterium. Taxonomy (GTDB): domain Bacteria; phylum Bacillota; class Clostridia; order TANB77; family CAG-508; genus CAG-269. Next base: position 116,445 of record CAKPMJ010000001.1, read on the forward strand.
CTAGACAAGGAGATGGAATAATAGAAAATTGAAGATAGGGGGATAATTAATGGAATTAGATATAGAAGATAAGATAGAAGATAAAATAATTGATTTAATTCAATACAAAAAAATGAATGAATTACATGAATTATTAGAAGATATAAATCCTGCAGATTTTCCGGGCTTATTTGAAGATATGTCACAAGAATATATAAGTATAATATATAGACTACTATCAAAAGAAAAGGCCGCAGAAGTATTTGCAGAATTAGACCCTGATGTACAAGAAAAATTAATAAATGTATTTACAGATAAAGAATTAAAATCTGTAATAGATGATTTATTTATGGATGATACAGTTGACTTAATTGAAGAGATGCCATCAAATGTTGTAAAAAGAATTTTGAAAAATATTAAGCCATCTGATAGAAAAATAATAAATGACCTTTTGAAATACCCAGAAGATAGTGCAGGAACAATTATGACAACAGAGTTTATCGATTTGAAAAAAGATATGACAGTTGAACAGGGCTTTCAAAAGATAAAAAAAATAGGATTAAAAAAAGAAACAGTTTATACATGTTATGTAGTAGATTCTTCAAGAAAATTAGTTGGATCTGTTGATATCAAAGAAATGTTAATTGCAGATAGAGATGACAGAATAGAAGATATTCTAGACGATAATGTTATAAGTGTATTAACAACTGAAGACAAAGAAGAAGTAGCCAAAATGTTTGATAAGTACAATTATGTGGCAATGCCAGTAGTAGATAAGGAAAATAGACTAGTTGGTATTGTAACAATAGATGATGCTATTGACGTATTACAAGATGAGAACACAGAGGACTTTGAAAAAATGGCAGCTATTCTTCCAAATGAAGATACTTATTTTAAAACGAAAGTAATTACACATGCTAAAAACAGAATAATGTGGTTATTAATTTTAATGCTTTCATCAACTTTTACAGGATTGATAATAGAAAGATTTCAAAGTGCAATTGCAGCAGTGCCATTACTTGCTACATTTATGACAATGATATCAGGAACTGGTGGAAATTGCGGTTCACAAAGTTCAACTCTTATAATAAGAGGTTTGGTATTAAATGAAATAAAATTAACAGATATATTTAAAGCTATATGGAAAGAATTTAGAGTTGCTTTAATTGTAGGAATAATATTAGCAGCTGTTACAGGTCTAAGGATATATTTACAGTATCAAGGAAGCTTAGGATTAGATTATACATTAAAATTAGCAGAAGTTGTTGGAATTACATTAATTTTAACTGCTGTTATTGCTGAATTTATGGGATGTGTTTTACCAATGCTTGCTAAAAAGTTAAATTTAGACCCAGCAATTATGGCATCACCATTAATTACAACAATTGTTGATTTGTGCTCAATGTTGGTGTTCTTTAATGTTGCTGTGTCTGTTATGGGATTATGATATAAAAAAGGAGAAAAATGAAAGATATAATAACTTTAGGAATTGAATCGAGTTGTGATGAAACATCAGTAGCTGTAGTAAAAAATGGTAGAGAAATTTTATCAAATATAATAGACACCCAAATACCAATACACGAAAAATACGGAGGAGTAGTTCCTGAAATAGCCTCAAGAAATCATATAGAGGCTATTTCAAGAGTTACAAAAAAAGCATTAGAAGAAGCAAAAATAACATTTGATGAAATAGATGCAGTAACGCCTACTTATGGACCAGGATTAGTAGGAGCTTTATTAGTTGGTGTATCATATGCAAAGGCACTAAGTTTTGCTATAAATAAGCCATTAGTTGGAGTAAACCACATTCAAGGTCATATTGCAGCAAATTATATAACATATAAAGAATTAGAACCACCATTTTTGTGTGTTCTTATTTCTGGTGGAAATACGCAAATAGTAAATGTAAAAAGCTATACCGACTTTGAGATATTAGGGAAGACACGTGATGATGCAATAGGAGAAGCATTTGATAAGGTAGCAAGAGTTGTAGGTTTAGGATATCCAGGTGGACCTAAAGTAGATAAGCTAGCAAAAGAAGGAAATCCAGTATATAAATTACCAAAAACACATTTTGAAAATAGTTTAGATTTTAGCTTTAGTGGAATAAAAACAGCAGTTATAAATTTAAATCACAATACTCCAAATATAAATAAAGCAGATTTATGTGCAAGTTTTGAAAGTACAGTAACAGATGTATTAATAGAAAATATAAAAATAGCATTAAAACAAACAGGAAGTACTAAACTTGCTATAGCAGGTGGAGTATCTGCCAATTCTTATATTAGAAAAGCAGTATTAAATTTAGAAAAAGAAATCCAAAATTTAAAAGTATATATGCCTGATATGAAACTATGTACAGATAATGCAGCCATGATAGCATCAGCAGGGTATTATAATTTTGCAGCAGGAAAAAGAGATGAACTTGATTTAAATGCAATACCAAATCTAAAATTAAACTAAAGGGGGGATTAAAGTGTCTTTATTTGTTATAGGAGATTTACATTTAGCATTAAATGAAGATAAGCCAATGAATATTTTTGGAGATAATTGGCTAAATCATGACGAAAAAATAAAAAAAGATTGGGAGTCAAAAGTTACAGAAAAAGACACTGTAATTCTTGTTGGAGATTTTTCATGGTCTATGCATTTAAAGGATACAATAAAAGATTTTGAATTTTTAAATAGTTTGCCAGGCAAAAAGATTTTATTAAAGGGAAATCATGATTTATGGTGGACAACCGTAACAAACATGAAAAACTTTTTGAAAGAAAATAATTTTCAAAATATAGATTTTTTACACAACAACAGTTTTTTAATAGAAAACAAAATCATAACAGGAACGAGAGGATGGACTTTAAATACAGAAGATCCGGAAAATAGTAAAAAAATAATAAAAAGAGAATGTATGAGACTCAAAATGTCAATTGAACAAGGAATTAAACTATATGGGGAGGACAAGGAAATAATAGTTTTTATGCATTACCCTCCAATTACAAATATAAATGTGTCAAAAAATGAAACGACAGATTTTATAAAGATTATGATGGATTATAACATAAAGAGGTGCTTTTATGGACATCTACATGGTAATTCTATTAAAGATGCTGTAGAGCAAAATATAAATGGAATAGAACTAAAATTAGTTAGCAGTGATGGACTAGATTTTAAATTATTTCAAATAAAATAGAAAGGGATAATATGGTTGATTTAAATAAAGAAGTACAATACATAAAAAATGTTGGACCAAATAGAGTAAAGCTTTTAAATAAATTAAATATATTTACACTAGGTGATTTAATAACATATTTTCCTAGAAACCATGAGGATAGGAGTATTCCTAAAAAGATTGCAGAAACAACAGATGGAGAAGAAGTTTTGATAAAAGCAACTGCAATTACAAAAGTAACTGAAATGAGAACAAGAAGAATGACAATATATAAACTAGTTGTAAGAGACGACACAGGAGTATGTACAATAACGTGGTTTAACCAAAAATACTTAAAAGACAAAATAAAAATTGGAAATACATATCACTTTTTTGGAAAAATAGAAAATAAATTAGGCAGAATAGAAATGAATTCACCTGTATTTGAAGAAGAGGGAGTAGAAAAAAATACTGGTAGAATAGTTCCTATATACCCATCTACATTTAATCTTTCACAAAACATGTTAAGAAAAGTAATGGAATCAGGAATAAATGAAGTATATGGAAAATTAGAAGAAACATTGCCTGAATACATATTAGAGAAATATAAATTGCTAGAAATTAATGAAGCAATAAAAAATATACATTTTCCAGAAAGTAACTCTGATTTTATAAGAGCAAAAAATAGGCTTGTGTTTGAAGAACTACTTGGAGTACAATTAGCTCTTTTAAATTTAAGAGAGGGATATAATGTAGAGAAAAAAGGTATTAAATTCAATAAAGATGTAAAGATGAATGATATTATAGACACATTGCCATTTAAATTAACTAATGCACAACTTCGAGTATTAAAAGAAATAAATGATAATATGGAATCAGAAAAAACAATGAATAGATTGTTGCAAGGAGATGTTGGTTCTGGAAAAACAGTAGTAAGTATTATTTCAGCATATAAAGCAGTAAAAAGTGGCTACCAAGTAGCTATAATGGCGCCTACAGCTATACTTGCAGATCAACACTTGAAGAACTTCGAAAAAACATTGAAAAATTTTAATATAAAATGTGAGTTATTGATATCAAGTGTTACTAAAAAGAAAAAAGAAGATATTTTGCAAAGATTAGCTAATGGCGAAATTGATATATTAATTGGTACACATGCTATTTTAGAAGAAAATGTTGTATTTAATAATTTAGGATTAGTTGTTACAGATGAGCAACATAGATTTGGTGTAAAGCAACGTGCTAAAATAGTAGCAAAAGGAAATAATCCAGATGTTATAGTTATGTCTGCAACTCCAATACCAAGAACTTTAGCACTTATTCTTTATGGTGACTTAGATATTTCTATAATAGATGAATTACCACCAAACAGAAAGAAAATAGATACATTTGCAGTTACAAAAGAATATGAAGAAAGAGTAAATAATTTTGTAAAAAAACAAATAAATGAGGGCAGACAAGCATATATTGTATGTCCATTAGTTGAAGACAGTGAGGAGCTAGATTTAAAGTCAGTTACAGCATTATATGAAAAATATAAAAATGAAGTATTTTCAGAATATAAAGTGGAGTATTTACATGGAAAGATGAAAGCAAAAGATAAAGATGAAATTATGAATAGATTTAAAGATGGTCAAATAGATATATTAATTTCTACAACGGTTATTGAAGTTGGAGTAGATGTTCCAAATAGTAGTATAATGGTAGTAGAAAATGCAGAAAGATTTGGACTTGCTCAACTTCATCAGCTTCGTGGTAGAGTGGGAAGAGGAGAATATCAATCATACTGTATTTTGAAATATGAGGGAAAAGGAAAAAACACCAAAGAAAGAATGAAAATAATGTGTCAAACTAATGATGGATTTGTTATTTCAGAAAAAGATTTAGAGTTACGTGGTTCAGGAGACTTTTTCGGTACAGCACAACATGGACTTCCAGAACTTAAGATTGCGAATTTGTTTGAGGACATACAGGAACTAAAAGTAATTCAAGAGCTTGCTCAAAAAATCATTAGTGATGATCCTCTTTTGGAACAAGAGAAAAATTATAGATTAAAGAAATTAGTTGAAAATAAATTTACGAACAGAATTGAAATTTAGGAGTGAAATATATGTTACAAATTGTTTTGAAATTAATTGGACTTATTTTTGTTTTAGCAGGAATTATAATGGTTTATGATGCTAGAATTTTGACTAGGAATTGGTTTAGTTTTGGTGACCAAAATGAGGCTTCTACAGGATTTAAAATTTTAGGTGCTTTAGTTTGCATTATTGGGGCTGTTATAGTATACTTTAATAGATAACAAAAAATACCAAAGGTTAAATACCTTTGATATTTTTTATGTTTGGTGCGGATGAAGGGACTTGAACCCCCACACCATTGGTACTGGTTCCTAAGACCAGCGCGTCTGCCAATTCCGCCACATCCGCAAATCAATTACAAAATATATATTAACACAAACATAAATATATGTCAATAGATTTTTTGAAAAAAATAATAATGGAGGATTACAATGAATATACCAGTAGAGAAAAATAATGAGTATATAGTAGATATAGTAGATAATGGCTATGAAGGAGAAGGTATAGCAAAAATAGATGGGTTTACAATATTTATTCCAAATAGTATAAAGGGAGAAAAAATAAAGATATTAATAGTTAAAGTCTTGAGTTCACATGCATTTGGAAAAATAGTAGATATATTAGAACCATCAAAACATAGAATTAAGTCTGATTGCAGTACATATAAAAGATGCGGAGGATGCAACCTAAGACATATTGATTATGAGGAAACATTAAATATAAAACAAAATGCAGTACAGAGTTTAGTCAATAAGACTTTAGAAAATAAGATAGAAGTAAAACCAACTTGGGGAATGGGAAACCCATATCATTATAGAAATAAGTTGCAATTTCCAGTAGGAATAGATAAAAAACGGAGAACCTGTAATGGGAGTATTTGCTAATAGAACCCATGAAATTATTCCAGTAGAAAATTGTATGATACAAAGTGAATATGCTCAACAATTAGCTAGATATGTAATTGATATCATAAAAAAATATAAAATAACCATTTACAATGAAAATACACAAAAAGGATTAATTAGGCACATAGTTATAAAAACAGGATTTAGAACAAATGAAATGATGCTAATTTTGGTAATGAACGGAAAAGAGTTACCAAATGCAAAATATATTGCAAATGATCTAAAAGAAAACTTTAAAAATTTAAAAACAATAGTTGTTAATTCAAACATGAAAAATACAAATGTGATTTTAGGAAGAGATAATCAAGTTATATATGGAGATGGATATATTAACGATATATTAGGAGATTTTGAATTTAAAATATCACCTAATTCATTTTATCAAGTAAACCCTGTTCAAGCAGAGGCACTTTATAACATAGCAATTGAATCAGCTAATATTACAAAAGAAGATGTTGTTTTTGATTTATACTGTGGAATAGGTACAATTTCTTTGTTCGCTGCAAAATATGCAAAAAAGGTGTATGGAGTTGAAATAGTTGAACAAGCAATAGAAGACGCAAAAGAAAATGCTGTGTTTAATAAAGTTGATAATGTAGAATTTATTGCTGGAGATACAGAAAAGATTTTAGATGATTTGATTAATGTAGAGAATATTATCCCTAATGTAGTTATTGTAGATCCTCCTCGTAAAGGATTAGATAGAACATCAATTAATAATTTATTAAAGATTTTACCTAAAAAGATTATTTATGTTAGTTGTAATCCCGCTTCTTTGGTAAGAGATCTATCTCTACTTGAGTCTGATTATGATATCAACATGATTCAGCCAGTTGATATGTTTCCGTTTACTAGTCATGTGGAGTGCGTAGCAGTGTTACAACTAAAGAAAGACATATATTAAAAGGAGATGAAAAGCAAATGAAAATATTAATGGGAACAAAAAATCCAGGAAAAATAGAAGGTGTAAACAAACTATGAAAATAGGAATAGATTTAGATGGAGTAGTTATAGATAGCGAAACAACTTTTAGAACATACGAAGAAATCTATGATATAGATATATTAAAAGGAAATAACTTGATAGATAGAAAAGAACCAAAATTTCAAACAAGATATAATTGGACGAGTGAGCAAGAAAAAGAATTTATAAAAAAATATTTCTTAAAAGTATCAAAAGAAAGTAATTTAATGTCAGGATTTATAGGCGTGTATAATTTATTAAAAGAACAAGGACATGAGTTTGTAGTCATTACTGCAAGAGGTGGATTTATAAAAGAAATGAAAGATGATGCAATAAGATTATTGGATAAAAATAATATTAAATTTGATAAGTATTATTGGAATGTTGAAGACAAATTAGAAATTTGTAAAAACGAAAAAGTAGATATTATGATTGATGATGATTGGAGAATCATAAAGAAGTTAGCAGATGATAAGATACGTACATTGTATTTTAGAGATACAAACTTAATGAAATTAGAAGAAAATGACTATATCAAAGAAGTTAATAATTGGGGCGATGTATACAGATATATTAAAATATAGATTAATGGCATATAATGACATATGGAGGATCTTTATATGCATTATATAAAAGTCAATTACATAAGAGACAGTAAGGCAATTTTGATATTATCTAAAGGAAAACGAGAAATATTCGAAACAGAAGCATTTGTGGGAAAAAATGGAATTACAACAAATCATATAGAGGGAGACGGAAAAACACCATTAGGAATTTATGAATTGGGAATAGTTTTTGGAACCCATCCAATAGAAGAAGTACAAATTGGGAATTATATTCAAATAAATGATGAATTATATTGGGTTGATGATATTGATTCTAAATATTATAATAAATTAGTCAATATTAAAAATGTAAAAAAAGATTGGACATCGGCTGAACACCTTATAGATTACCCAAAGAGATATGAATATGCAATTGAAATAAAAACAAACCTACAAAATATAAAAGGAAAAGGTAGTGCAATATTCTTGCATTGTAGTATAAACGAGCCAACACATGGATGTATTGCTATAGATAGAGAAGCTATGAAAAAAATAATTAATTTTATAAAAAGTGAAGGTAAAGATAATTTAAATATACAAATAAGTAAAGGAATGTAAATTATGGATAATAGAGCAATTGGAATGTTTGATTCTGGAATTGGTGGAATCAACGTATATAAAGAAATTAAAAAAGTGTTGCCATATGAGCAAATAATATATTTGGGAGATACAAAGAGATTTCCTTATGGAAATAAAACCAAAGAAGAAATAATTCAAATATCAAGAGAAAACATAGAATTTTTAATTTCAAAAAATGTAAAATGTATTGTAATAGCCTGTGGGACAGCGACAAGCCAAGCATTAGATATTGTTGCAAAAGAATATGATATTCCAATAATAGGCATAATAATGCCAACCATTGAATATGTAAAAGAAACGGTAAAAGACAATGAAATTATAGGTGTAATTGCAACAAAAGGATCTATAAGAAGCAAACAATGGGAAAATAGATTAATTGATAATATTCCAAGTATAAAAATAATTTCTAAAGCAACCCCATTGTTAGCTGATATTGCAGAAGAAGGCAAAATAGATGAAGAAGAAAGCAAAGTGATAATTCATGAATATATGAAAGATTTTGAAAATATTGATAGATTGATTCTAGGCTGCACTCATTATCCATTATTTAGAAGACTGATAGAAAATGAGTTAAATAATAAAGTAGAGATAATTGATATTGGAATAAATGCAGCAAACTTTTTAAGTAAAAGATTTAGAACTGATGGGATGAATGCAAATTCAACAATCAAAAAAGATACAATTTATTTAACTAGTATAAAAGAGAATCTAAATCAATATGGAAGAATATTATTTAATAGAGAAAATATCGAAAAAGATTTTGAAGAAGAAAAATATAAAAATCAAGTTATATTTAAAGTAGAAATTTAAAATAAAATAGATTGACTTATTAATAAGAAAATATTAAAATAGAAGTATAAATATTTTTATTTTTTAAGGGGATGAAATAATGAAGAAAAATTTGAAATTTAAATTAGTAATTGCTGCAATATTACTAATTGCATTAATATTCTTAGTTGGAGGGAATGTTAAAGCAGCCAATATTGAGAAAATATTAATAAATCCAGCATACGAAAATGAGTTTTCAAAAGAAGAAAAAGAAATAATTACAAAAGAGTTAGAAGATACAAAAAATAATTCTAAAGATTCTAAGAAAAGAGCAAGAACATATAATGATGTAATATATACTGAGAATAATTATAATGACCTAATGAAAGTTATGCAAAATGCTTTTGTCAGTAGAAATGGTACAATAACTATTATGTATAAATGCAGTAAAAGGGATGACTCTATTCTTGATAAAATAATTGAAGATGCAATGTCAGAACAATATGCGAATTCAAATAATAAGGCGGGAGATTATATAAAATACTCATTCAAAGCATATAGGTCTGATGCTAGTATAAATATTAACCCTACAAGTTCTGAAGCAATTTACCATATAACTTATACAATAACTTATTTTACTACTTATACACAAGAACAAGAATTGGATAATGCAATTAGTGCATATTTAGCAACTTATAATGCTAGTACAAAAACAAAATATCAGATGATTTTAGATTTTAACAATTACATATGTGATAATGCAGAATATGATTATGATAATTTAAATGATCCAAATCACTTTTTAAAATTTACAGCTTATGCAGCATTAATAAATCATAAAGCAGTATGTCAAGGATATGCAACTTTATATTATAGGTTACTAAAAGAATGTGGTATAGATAATAGAGTAGTTATAAGTAATGAAATTTGCCATGCATGGAATGTAGTAAACTACCTTAATAAATGGTATTATGTTGATACAACGTGGAATGATCAAACATTTAGAACAATGTATTTCATGAAATCTGTATCTGATTTTACAGATCATGGAAGTTTAACAGATGTTAATCCTGCAATAAAAGATTACCCAATGTCAAATACAAGTTTAGATTTAAATCAAGCATCAAAAATTACTCAACAAGAAGAAATACAAATAGCTGCACGTAATGAAGAACAAAATAGATTAGAAAATTATATAAATCCAGTGAGTGGAATAAAAGTAACTCGTACAACATCTACAGAAATAAGTTTAACATGGGATAGGATGGCTAATGCCACACATTATGAAGTGTATAGATATTATAACGGTAAGTATAGTTTAGTAACAACTACATCGAATACTTATTATACAGATAAAAATTTATGGACTGGTCAAGGTTATACATATAAAATAATAGCAATAAATAAGAATAAAGGAATATCATCTGTTCCGACTTATAAAAATACATTTACAAATCCAGCTAAACAATCAGGAGTATTTGCTTCTAAGCAAAATTCATCGTCAATAAAACTTATGTGGAACCAAATGAGAGGAACCACAGAATATAGAATATATAAATATGATGCTAAAAAGAAAAAGTATGTAGAAATTGCAAGAAATAAAGGTATAGGCAAGAACTATTATACAGATAAAAAGTTAAAAGCAGGTACAACATATAAATACAAAGTAAGAGCTTATAGAACACAAGATGGAGAAACTAAAGCAGGAGATTACTCATCAGTATTTACTACAACAACAGCAACAAAAAATACAAAAATAAAGAAAATTTCAACTAAAAAGAAAAAAGTTACTTTAAAATGGAATAAGATATCTCAAGCAACTGGATATGAAGTATATATGTCGACAAATAAGAAAAGTAAATATAAAAGAATAAAAACTATAAAGAAAAATAAAACAGTCTCATATACTACATCAAAGTTAAAAAAGGGTAAGAAATATTACTTTAAAGTAAGAACATATAGAACAGTAAATGGAAAGAAAGTATACAGTGGGTACACATCAGTCAAAAACATAAAAGTAAAATAATTATGCAAACCAACGGTTGACAAATTTGAATTAGCATGATAAAATATAAAACATATTTAAGAGTTTACCTAAAGCAATTAGCTTGAGCGGTAAAGAGTAGAAAATAAAAAACTACTTACACTAATAAAGTAAGATTTGAGGTCTTGCAAAGGAGTCTTAAAAGGGTTTCTTTGTAAGGCCTTTTAAGTGTATAAGGGGGATTTAAAATGAATATTATTGAGGTAAAAGGGTTAAAGAAAAAATTTAAAATTAAAGAAAAAGAGAAAGGAATAAAAGGAAGTTTAAAGTCTATTATAAAGCCACAGTTTAAAGAAATAGATGCAGTTGATTATATTAACTTTACTGTTGAGAAAGGCGAAATACTTGCGTTTATTGGACCTAATGGCGCAGGAAAGAGTACAACAATAAAAATGCTTACAGGAATATTGTATCCGACAGAGGGAGAAATTAAAGTGCTAAACTTAAATCCATCAGAACAAAGAAAAAAATTATCATATAAAATAGGAACAGTGTTTGGACAAAAAGAGCAATTATGGATGCACCTTACACCTTATGACAATTTTAAGTTTTTCGGTGCAATTTATGATATACCAGAAAAAGAAATTGAAGAAAGAATTAAGGAATTAATACAAACTTTTGAATTAGAAAGTTTTATAAATACGCCTGTAAGAAATTTATCTTTAGGCCAAAGAATCAGGTGTGAAATAGTTGCAGCATTAATACATAAACCAGAAATACTTTTCCTAGATGAACCAACTATTGGGTTAGATCCAGTAGTAAAAGAAAATGTTAGAAAATTAATAAGAAAGATGAACAAAGAGTTTAACACAACAATCTTTTTAACAAGTCACGATATAGGAGATATAGAGAAACTTTGTAAAAGAGTTATTATAGTAAATCATGGAAAGATTATAATGGATGACACAATGAATAATCTAAAATATAATTATTTAAATAAAAAAATAATTGAATTGAAAACAAAAACTAAAATAGAGTTTGAGGAAACAGATGGAATAACAATATTAAAGAAAAATGGTAATAATTTGAAACTAGAAATAGATAGCAAAAAAAGAACAATAGCTGATATAGTTAAAAGACTGGATGCAGATGAAATAATAGATATAAATATATCTAATATACCTTTAGAAGACATAATTACACATATTTACAAAGGAGGGGAGAAGAATGAAAAAATACCTATTCATATATAAAGCAACATTTATAGAAAATCTAAGTTATGTAATGCCAATAATATTAAGACTTATAAACTTCTTTATTATGATGTTTGTATTTTTGAATTTATGGAATTATATGTATTCAGATAATACGCAAATTATAAATGGATATACCAAACAACAAATGATGTGGTATGTATTAATAGCAGAAGTATTGTGGTTTAGTACTAGAAATAAAATATTAACAAATGAAATAAGTCAAGATATCAAGTCAGGAAATATTGCCTACAATATAAATAAACCATATAATTATGTTTCTTATATAATATCCAAGCATTTAGGTGAAATAACAATGAAATTCATCGCATTTATTATAATAGGAATAATAACTGGTTTATGTTTTATAGGACCAATACAAGGTTTTAGACTTGTAGATATGCCATTTATGATAATATCTGTGATTTTAGGAATATTAATAAATTCAATTTTGAGAATAGCAATCAGTATAATATCTTTTTGGATAGAAGATTCAACTCCTTTTCATTGGGTATATGACAAAATGATATTAGTTTTAGGAACTATGTTTCCAATAGAAATGTTTCCACCAATATTAAGACCAATAATGAAATGTACACCAATATTAGTAGTTACTTATGGACCTGCGAAATTAATAATAAATTTCACAATCAAAACTTTTATAGAGATATCAATAGCACAAATATTATATTTAATAATTTCAGTTGCTATTGTCATGATTTTATACAAGAAAGGAGTGAAAAAATTAAATGTTAACGGAGGCTAAAAATCAAATTAAAGTTATATTTTTATCTATCAAATATAATATAATGAGACAGATGACAAATAAAGTAACATTTATTACAAATGTTCTATTTATGATATTAAATAATGCATCTTTTATAATTCAATGGATAATATTATTTAATTTAAAAGATGAAATTGGAGGATATACAATTAGAGAAGTAGTTTTATTATGGGGAATAGCCTCAGGGACTTTTGGATTTGCACACATAATGTTTGACAAAGCATTTGAAATATCTGATTTAATAGTAAATGGAAAATTAGATACCTTTTTAGTACAGCCAAAAAATGTATTTTTAAGTGTAATAACATCAAACAGTAGAGTATCTGCAATAGGAGATTTAGCTTATGGATATATTTGCCTTATTTTATATGGAATAACAATAAAAAACTTTGTATTATTCACATTATTTTTAATAACCGGAGGAATTATATCAACGTCGTTTGTCAGTATACTTGGAAGTTTATCATTTTGGCTAACAAGAGGAGACATAATAGCAGATTCCTTAAATAATACAATGATAAATTTTGCTACATATCCAGGATCTATATTTAAGGGAGTAGTAAAAATTATATTATATACATTGATACCAGTTGGTATTGCAAATTATATACCGGTTGATATAATTATAAACTTTAATTTAAAAAATCTTATCATAGTTTTGCTATTTACAGTTTTTATTGCTACACTTGCATTATTCATATTTAATAAAGGATTAAAAAGATACTCTTCATCAAATTTAATGGGAGCTAGGTTGTAAGCTCCCATTAAAATCAACAATTAACATTAAATTCTGGTATACCACTTGAATAAGGAGCAATATCATAATGTTGAAAATATATAGTGACTCCTTGATTAGTTAAATAAAATTGGTTAGGATTAAAAGTCTCTAAAACAAGTTGGCAATAATCATCAAAATAAGTACCCGCTTCTGCAGATCTAATTTGCTCATTTATTTGTTTTAAAATACAAAGAATATAATCAGGGTTATTATAATAAACATCACCCAGTGAGAATTGCTTATTATAAGCAAAATCCCAATTTTGAGATGTCCTAGTTGTATCTCCATGAGCACCACCAGTGAATATATACTCATCTTGGTATAAACTTAATATTGGTGGCTCATTATATGTTATTGTATATTTTGAAACAACTTCAAAAACCATAACAGGATAGCCATTAGAAACATTATAATCATAAAGTTCTTTAGCTTGATTAAATAATGTTTCTCTAGCAGCTGTTTCTAGAAATAAGGCTTTTCTACGATTGAATATATTAAATTTTGAAGTATCATAAGGCCCTGAAAAAATTTGAGGATATTCGATTTCATAAGTTAAAACTACAACACCTTTGTATTTTAATTCACTCTTAAGTATTCTTTTTTCTATATTAAACATAATATCACCTAATTTATAATATGAAAACAAATAAAATTGTGTTATAATAAAGTCATTCAATAATATTTCAATATGGTTGAAAAATATAGAAAAAACCTATTGCATTGCAAAAAAATATGTGATAAAATATAAAACATAAAAAAATAAAAACAAAATTAAGGACACAATAAATAATACAATAACTTTCAGAGAGCCTTTTATATGCTGAAAAAAAGGTAAGTAAAAATTATTTATCATCACCTTAATAAGTTGCATAACTGAACAAAAGTAAGTTTTGCCGTATATCTGCGTTAAAGAGGTAAAGAGAGTAACAAATTAAGTAATATAAATCATGGTTACTAAATTAGGTGGTACCGCGGAAAGAAATCCATTTCGTCCTAAAATATAGGAGAATGGATTTTTTTGTGTTTAAAGGAGGAATGCAAGTTTGAGAGAATTAGAATTAAAAAGAGTGTATAAGCACTTTAAAGGAGACTACTATTTAGTAGAAGACATAGCCATACATAGTGAAACAAGAGAAAAACTAGTCATATATAGACCATTATATGGTGATGGAAAAACTTTATATGCTAGACCTTATGATATGTTTATGAGTGAAGTTGATCACGAAAAATATCCTAATGTAAAGCAAAAATATAGGCTTGAATTACAAGAAATAGAAAGTGTAAATAAAAAATAAGAAAGGGGAAATAATTATGTACAAAAAAGTAGAATTACCAAAAGAGGGATTTGTAGGAATTGAAAGAAAAGTATCAGAAGAATGGAAGAAAAAAGACATCATAAAAAAGAACTTTGAAATGAATAAAGGAAAAAGATATTTTAATTTTTATGATGGACCACCAACAGCAAATGGAATGCCACATGTTGGACATATCGAAACAAGAGTAATGAAAGACATAATACCAAGATATAAAGTAATGAAAGGATACTATGTACCAAGAAAAGCAGGATGGGATACACATGGGCTACCAGTAGAACTTGAAATTGAGAAAAAATTAGGAATATCAGGAAAAGAACAAATAGAAGACTATGGTGTTGAAAAATTCGTAAAAGAATGTAAAGATAGTGTATTTAAATATGTATCTGTATGGGAAGAAATGACTAATAAAGTTGGATATTGGGTAGATATGGATAACCCTTATGTAACATATCATAATAATTATATTGAATCAGTATGGTGGGCATTAAAAGAAATGTGGAAAAAAGGACTTTTATATGAAGGCCATAAAGTAATGCCATATTGTCCAAGATGTGGAACAGCATTATCTTCACATGAAGTTGCACAAGGATATAAAGATGTAAAAGACTTAACATGTATTGCAAAATTTAAAGTTGTAGGCAAAGAAAACACTTATATATTAGCATGGACAACTACACCATGGACATTACCATCAAACTTAGCTTTATGTGTAAATAAATCTTATGATTATGCAGAATATAAAGTAAATACAGGAACAGAAGAAGAACCTAGATATGAAAATTATATTTTAGCAAAGGATTTATCAAGTACAGTATTAAAAGACAAACAATATGAACTTGTGAAAGAATTTAAAGGAGCTGAATTATTAGGAATTAAATATGAGCAATTAATGCCTTTTGGAAAAGTTGATGGAAAAGCATTTGAAGTAATACATGGAGACTATGTAACATTAACAGATGGTACAGGTATAGTTCATATTGCACCTGCTTATGGTGAAGATGATAGTTTAGTTGCTAAACAAAATGGAATTGCATTTATAAACTTAGTAGATAAATCAGGAAAATTCGTTCCAGAAGTTGAGCCATGGGCTGGAAGATTTGTAAGAGACTGCAATGAAGATATATGCAAATGGTTGGCTGAAGAAAATAAGCTATTTTCAAAAGAAAAGCATCTACACTCATATCCTCATTGTTGGAGATGTGATACACCACTTCTATATTATCCAAAAGCAAGTTGGTTTGTTAAAATGTCAAGTCTAAGAGATGAGTTAGTAGAAAATAACAGCAAAGTAAATTGGTACCCAGAAACTATAAAAACAGGTAGATTTGGTAAATTCCTTGAAAATGTAATTGATTGGGGAATTTCAAGAGATAGATATTGGGGAACACCACTTCCAGTATGGAAATGTGAATGTGGACATCAAGAATGTATAGGATCTATTGAAGAATTAAAAGAAAAAGGAATCAATGTATCAGAAAATATAGAATTACATAAACCATATATAGATGAAGTTCATTTAAAATGTCCTGAATGTGGTAAAGAAATGACAAGATTTAAAGAAGTTATAGATTGCTGGTTTGATTCTGGATCAATGCCATTTGCACAATTACATTATCCATTTGAAAATAAAGAATTATTTGAAAAAGAATTTCCTGCACAATTTATATCAGAAGCTATAGACCAAACAAGAGGTTGGTTCTATACATTAACTGCAGTAGGAACAGCTTTATTTAATAAAACACCATTTGAAAATTGTATAGTATTAGGACATGTATTAGATAGTAAAGGTCAAAAAATGTCTAAATCAAAGAAAAATGGTGTAGATCCAATGGTATTATTAGACAGTGTAGGAGCGGATGCAACTCGTTGGCATTTCTATACATGTAGTGCGCCATGGCTTCCAACAAGACTTGGCTTAGAAAATGTACAAGAAACACAAAGAGGATTTATAAGTACTTTATGGAATGTATATTCATTCTACGTTTTATATGCAGAAATAGATAAATTTAATCCACTAAAATATAATAACTTTAAGTCTGATCATATAATGGATAAATGGATAATTTCTAAATTAAATACATTAGTAAAAGAAGTAGATGAAAAACTTGATAAATATGATATAACAAGTGCTGCAATTCAAATAGGTGATTTTACAGATGAATTATCTAATTGGTATGTAAGAAGAAATAGAGAGAGATTCTGGAGCCAAGAACTTACAGATGACAAAATAGGAGCATATGTTACTTTATATAAAGTATTAACTACATTAGCTAAAGTTTCAGCACCATTTGTACCATTTATAGCAGACGAAATATATGATAATTTAGTTTATGGTTTAGATAATACTGCTCCAGAAAGTGTTCACTTATGCTTATGGCCAGAAGTAGATGAAAGTGTTATAGATAAAAAATTAGAAGAAGAAATGGATTTAGCATATAAAATTGTTAAATTGGGAAGAAGTGCAAGAAATTCAGTTAATATTAAAAACAGACAGCCACTTTCAAAAATGTTAATTTCAACTAAGAGTTTACCGGATTATTATAATGATGTTGTAAAAGAAGAACTTAATGTTAAAGAAGTTGTATTTGGCGCAGATATGAAAGATTATGTAAGTTTTGAAATTAAACCAAATCTTCCTGTACTTGGAAAAGAATATGGTAAATTAATTCCAAGAATTAAAGAAGAAATTGCAAAATTTGACCAAATGGAACTTGCAACTAAAGTTCAAGCAGGTGGAATTGAATATATAGAGATAGATGATACACAAATTGCCTTATCTAGTGAAAACCTTCTTGTTACAATGCACGGTAAAGAAGAATTTGCTTTTGCAGGAGAAGGGGAGATAGGTGTTGTATTAAATACTCATATTACAGAAGAACTTAAAGAAGAAGGTTTCTTAAGAGAAATTTTATCTAAGGTTCAAAATATGAGAAAAGATAAAGGATTTGAAGTGTTAGATAGAATAAATCTTTATGTGGCAGAAAATGAGATGCTAGAAGCGGTTGTAAAAAAATACGAACAAACAATTAAACATGATACTTTAGCAGATAATATCTTCTATAATGAAGAAAAAGATACTTATACAGAGACTCCAATAAATGGCGAAAAATTAATGATAGATGTAGAAGTTGTAAAATAGATGTAATAAATAAAAGGAGAATCTATATGGAAATAAAAGAATTTATAAGTAAAGAACAAATCGATAAAAAAATTGAAGAATTAGCAAAAATTTTAGACGGAGATTATGAAGGCAAAACGGTAGAATTTGTATGTGTACTAAAAGGTGCAGCAATATTTACAGTGGAACTTGCAATGAAAATGAAAACAAATGTAAGATTTGAGTTTATAGAAATTTCAAGTTATGAGGGAACAGAAAGTACAGGAAAAATAAAAGTTAAAAAAGATATTAGTGGAAATATAGAAGGAAAAGATGTGTTAATTGTAGAAGATATAATTGATACAGGAAGAACTTTAAAATTTCTAAAGGATTATCTTTTAAAGAAAAAACCTAAAAGCTTAAAAATATGTACATTAGTAGATAAGCCTTCAAGAAGAATAGCTGATGTTAATGTTGATTATAATGGATTTGAAATTGAAAATAAATATATAGTTGGACATGGATTCGATATAGATGGAGACTACAGAAATTTACCATTTATAGGAACAATTGAATAAGAAATTAAGAGGGTATCTTTATGATATCCTCTTTTAAAAATTTAAAACATATTACAAGTAGGTATATAATTATCATCAGGAGGGTATACAAATTCATCTTCTGGTTTATCTATTATATTTATGCTTTTGATATTAACAATAGCAATTTCGCCTTGAAAATCTCCTTTTTTAATTTCTCCAGTAATATCTACCCAGGTTCCATCTTCAAAATCTTTTGCTCTATCATACTCACATAAAAAACCAACAACCAAACATTGTTTATCTTTAGACACAATCATATCACGAGCCAGAACGAATTGATTTTCATTAAAATCTAATAGTCTATATACATAGCCAGAAAAATGGATCTTACAACCTACATAATCATCTACATGATCATTAGCTGCCCTTAAAATATTTGTATAATTTTCGGGAGTGATCTCAAATACATCATCAGGTTTAATAGTATCAGAAACTTTTATAGTAGCACTTCGAACAATTTTTTCCTTCAAAAATATATTATAAATTCCAAAACTAAAAATAATAAGTATAATTAAAATCATTATAGAGAACATAATCTTAGAGAATTTATTTCCATTAACCTTAAAATTAAAAATAAACATATATAATATCTCCTTATTTGTATTTTTAGTTAATTTTATGAAAAAAATCAATAAATATTACAAAAAAACTTGCTAAAAGTGAAGTTTAGTGTTATATTATTTATGTAAAAAACAACCAACTAATAGAAGGTTTAAAAAGACAAGAATCGAGAGGATGAATGAGAATGGGATTATTAAAATCATACAGTGAAAGAGAAGTCAAAAAACTAAAAAATACAGTAAAACAAATAAATGACTTAGAAGAAGAAATGTCAAAATTATCAGATAGTGAATTAGTAGGTAAAACAGCTGAATTCAAAAAACAACTAGCTGATGGAAAAACATTAGATGATATATTACCAGAAGCATTTGCAGTAGTAAGAGAAGCATCAAAAAGAGTTTTAGGAATGAGACACTTTGATGTTCAATTAATAGGCGGTATCATTTTACATCAAGGAAGAATTGCAGAAATGAAAACTGGTGAAGGAAAAACATTAGTTGCTACATTGCCTGTATACTTAAATGCACTAGAAGGAAAAGGTGTTCATGTTGTAACAGTAAATGATTACCTAGCAAAACGTGATAGTGAATGGATGGGAAAACTATATAAATTCTTAGGTTTATCTGTAGGATTAATAATTCCTGGACTAGACCCTAAAAAGAAACAAGAAGCATATAATTGTGATATTACTTATGGTACAAATAATGAATTCGGATTTGATTACTTAAGAGATAACATGGTAATATATAAAAACCAATTAGTTCAAAGAGAATTACATTATGCAATAGTAGACGAAATAGACAGTATATTAATAGATGAAGCACGTACACCACTTATAATATCAGGTAGAGCAAATGCATCATCTGATTTGTACAAAAAAGCTGATAATTTTGTTAGAGGACTAGAAGCAAAAGTAATAATTGAAGAAGATGTAAAAGATATTGAGCAAAATGAAGACAATGAAAAATATGATTACATTGTAGACTTAAAGGCAAAATCTGCAACACTTACACAAAAAGGTATTGCAAAAGCAGAAAAAGCATTTGGATTAGAAAACTTTAATGACTTAGAAAACTCTACATTAGTACACCATGTAAATCAAGCATTAAGAGCACATGGAGTAATGAAAAAAGACATTGATTATATAGTAAAAGATGGAGAAGTCTTAATAGTTGACGAATTTACTGGACGTATAATGTATGGAAGAAGATATAATGATGGATTACATCAAGCAATAGAAGCAAAAGAAAAAGTTAAAATTGCTGATGAATCAAAAACATTAGCAACAATAACATTCCAAAATTACTTTAGAATGTATGGTAAGCTATCAGGAATGACTGGTACTGCTATGACAGAAGAAAGCGAATTCCAAGAAATATATAATTTAGATGTTGTAGAAGTTCCAACAAATAAGCCAATGATTAGAATTGATCAACATGATATTATATACAAAAATGAATTAGGAAAATTTAAAGCAGTAATAGAGGACGTTAAACAAGCACATGCAAAAGGACAACCAGTATTAATTGGTACAGTATCTGTAGAAAAATCAGAAAAATTAAGCAAAATGCTTAAAGAGGCTGGAATAAAGCATGTTGTATTAAATGCTAAATACCATGAACAAGAAGCTGCAATAGTTGCACAAGCAGGTAAATTAGGTGCAGTTACAATAGCTACAAACATGGCAGGACGTGGTACAGACATTATGCTTGGAGGAAACAGTGAGTTCTTAGCAAAAGAAGAAATGAAAGCAAACAAAGTGCCAGAAAACTTAGTTGAAGAAGCTAACACATATTATGAAACTGATGATCAAGATATATTAAGAGCAAGAGAACAATTCAAATCATTAGAGAAAAAATATGAAGAAAAAATAAAAGAAGAAAAAGAGAAAGTTTTAGCTGCTGGTGGTTTAAAAATTATAGGAACAGAAAGACATGAATCAAGAAGAATTGATAACCAATTAAGAGGACGTAGTGGACGTCAGGGAGATCCAGGAGAATCTCAATTCTATGTAGCACTTGATGATGATTTAATGAAAATTTTCGGTGGAGATGCTATAACAAAAGTATATAACATGTTAGGTGTAGATGAAAATATGCCTATACAAGTAAGAACATTATCAAGAAAGATCGAGGGTGCTCAAAAGAGAGTAGAAGGAAGAAATTTCAGTATACGTAAAAACGTGTTAAAATATGATGATGTTATGAATGTTCAAAGAGAAGAAATCTATTCACAACGTAGACAAGTTTTAGATGGAATGGATTTAAGTTCAAATATTAAAAATATGATTGATTGGGTTGCAGAAGAGACAGTTCATACATTTAATGAAATGGATGAAAGAGGAAATGAAAAACTTAATGTTACATCATTAGCAACAGAAATTCAAAACATATTTGGTTTACAAATGTTTGACGAAATTAGAGCAAATGCAGAAAATCCTCAAGCAATAATTGACAGCTTAAAAGAACAAGCACATGCTAAATATGAAGAAAAAGAAGCAGAAATTGAACCAGACCAAATGCGTGAAATTGAAAGAATAGTAATGCTTAAAGTTGTTGATCAAAAATGGATGGATCATATAGATAATATGGAAGATCTAAAAAATGGTATAGGACTTCAAGGATATGGTCAAAAGGATCCAGTTGTTCAATACAGAATTTTAGGTACAGATATGTTTGATGAAATGATTGAATCTATAAAAGTAGATGTTGTGAAACTTCTTATGAATCTTCGTAAACAAAAAGATTTAAGAAGAAGTGAAACAGCTAAAATTACAAAAACAGCTCTTCAAGCAATAAATAGTGTTGATGGTGGTCAATCTACATTAGAAAACCCAGACCTAGATAGAACAGTTGTTAGAGAGACTCCAAAAATAGGTAGAAATGACCCTTGTCCTTGTGGAAGTGGAAAGAAATACAAGAATTGTTGTGGAAAGAATCAGTAGTATCAACGATTATATATTTGCAAATAAAGCAAAGGAAATTGTAGAAATGTTATCACTTGTGATAGCATTTCTTTTGCTTACACAAGTGATATGAGCTATTCCGATTTGTTGGATTATTGGATACAAAATATAAAATATAAGTAGACATAAATGTTGACTTTTATTAAAAAAAGTATTATAATATTAGTATGTTTTGAAAAATAATAAATAGTAAAGATGTAAAAGATTGAAAAGGCATAAGGTATTCTAATGAGAAGTAAGTTACCTTATGCCATTTTTATAAATATTAAGGGGATTGAAAAATATGGATTTAAAAAAACAGTTAGCTTTATATCAAGAAAAAGCAGAAAAATATTTGAAATTTGTAATTGAGAAATATGTTAAATTGAATTTTGAATTATATGATATTTTTGATAAAGAAACAGGTTCTGTATATTTAACTGATAAAGATAGTGTTCTATTAAATTCAAGAAATAAAGAACACTCTATTTTTAAAATTTTTGACATAGATTGTATAGAAAATCATAGAAAATATACATGCAATATGAATGACAGAATTTTATTAAGAGGACCTCTAAATTATTATTTTGGCTTTTGTTATTTAAGTGATTTAGATGTTACTAATGAACAAATATTAAATACTTTAGAATATGTTAAAAATTTTATCGTTATTAGTAAAGATGAAAAATATGAAAAATTTAATTATGAAAATATTTTAGATGTAAAAACTATTTTAGCAATTATAGATGTTATAAGAAATAGTATAATAATTAATTTGTTTTTTTGCCTGATGAAAGAGAATAATATAAAAGATATATATGTATATAAAGAAGAGGATAATGTTTTAGCTAATGAGTTTTATGAATTATTAAAAAAAGTTGAAAATAAAATTTATGATATTGTTTTTGAACAAAGATACAGATTAGTAGAAGATTATGATGAAATAGTTGATGAATTTTTAAGATTACAAACAACATTAATTAAAGAAATAAAAGAAAATCAAGATGACTATAAAAATGATTTATATATAAGATACAGAAAATCAAGAGAAGCAGATTGTGTAATTGAAAATATAATGTGTATAAAATATGCTATAGAAGAAATTTTAGAACAGAAAAAAGATATAATAAATAAAAATAATTTGTATGTACTAGGATTAAATTATGGTTCAATAGAGTTGATAGCTATTGTGGATATTATCCTAGAAAGAAAAGAAATAAAACATATATCTGGAAATATAATGAAAAAATTTAGAAAGGTATATGTAGAAGCAGTAAATAAACAAAATAACATAATAAACAATAAAATAGAAAAAAATTCATACTATATAATTGTAGATGAAAACATAATGACAGGAAGAACTTTAGAAAATGCAAAAAACTATTTAGAAAACTTTAATTTGAAATCATTAGATACAATTATTATAAAGTATCCAACCATTGCTAGAATTAAAAATATAATTAATGTAGAAGAGAGTATTTACATAGAATTATTGAAAGAAATAAAGGGAATGTTAGTACCAACATACTATTCAAAGTTATGTGAGTATAGAAATGATTTTATATTTCCCTATGTGGATAAGTTGGGAACATTTGATTTATATAAATATGAGCTTTTAAAAAACTTATATAAAAATGGAGAATATATAGAAGAATCAGCAGTTGGAAGAGTGGCAGGATACTATGAAAATATATTTTTTTAGGAGATTGTAATGAAATATGGTTTTGATTTAGATGACACACTTGCTGATACAGCTAGTGTTATAAATAAATATGCAATAAAGTTTGATAAAGAGTATCTTAATGGGAATGGAGACCTACAAGATATTAATAATTCGAAAAGTTATTATTATTTTGCAGAAGGATTAAATTGGAATAAAGAGAACATAGCAAAATTTTTTGAAATATATTATTTAGACATACTTAAAGAAGTTAAAATAAAACCTTTTGTAAAAGAAACAATAAACAAATTGAAAAAAGAAAAAAATGAAGTTTATATCATTACAGCAAGAAGGAAAAGAGAAGGTGAAATAGTAGAAAAAATTACAAATGAATGGTTAAATAATAACGGGATTTTGTATAATGAGTTATTTATAAACATTAAAGAAAAATCTAAAATAGTAAATCAATTAAAAATAGATATATTTATTGATGATAGTTATGAAAATTGTATAGATGTAAAAACAAATACAGATGCAAAAGTGTATATGTTAAGTACTAAATATAATACTGGAATTTTAGATAAGCAACTAGAGAGAATAAACAATATATATGAGTTAATTAGTAAATAAGAAGGGGAAATGTTTATGAATATTGTGGTAACAGGAGGAAACGGAAAACTAGGACAGAATATAGTGGAAAGATTAAAAGAAAAGAATAATATTATGCTGCTTACAAGAAATATAGAAAAAACTAAAAAAATTTTTAATAAAAATAAAAATATTTATAATTATAAATGTGATTTAGAAAATAGTGAAGATATTAATAATGCGATTTTATCGATAATGCGAGATTTTAATAAAATAGATATAATAATAAATAATGCAGCAGTAGATATTGATCAGCCGATGATAGACACAACAAAAGAAGAATTTGAAAAAATTATGAAAATAAATTTATTTGCACCATATTATATATGCCAAAAGGTAATTCCTTATATGAAGAATATGAAATTTGGAAAAATAATAAATATATCTTCAGATTTGAGTGTTAGAACTGTAAAAAATGCAACAGAATATTCTATTTCAAAAGCAGGTTTAGATGCGTTGACAAGATCTATTGCAGTTGAATATGGAGAATATGGAATTAGAGCTAATACAATAAATATAAATGGAATGAAAGGATATACAACGAAAATAAATGAGATAACAGATATATTTAGCAAAAATGATGAAGATTATGATGATTGGAAACAACCTAAAGAAAGAATACCTTTGAGTAGAAGAGGTACATTTGATGAATTTGTAGATGTAATTGAATTTTTATGTTCTGAAAAATCTAATTATATTACTGGTGTTAATATACCAGTAGATGGTGGAATTATTGCAAAATTATAAAGGAGAATTAGTATGTGTGGAATAGTAGGAAGATATAATATTAACAAAAAGGTGGAAAAACATAATATAGAAGAAATGTTGAATTCTATAATACATAGAGGACCAGATGATAGTGGAATATGGGTAGAAAACAATATAGGATTGGGTCATAGATTATTGAAAATACAAGATTTGTCAGAAAAATCAGTTCAACCATATAAATATCAAAACTTGGTAATGGCTTTTAATGGTGAAATATATAATTATGAAGAATTAAAAAAAGAACTAAAGATAAAAGGCATACAATTTAATACTGTAGGAGATACAGAAGTTTTAATAAAGTGTTTTTATGAATGGGGTATAGAGAAAACACTAAACAAGATAGAAGGTTGCTTTGCAATAGCATTATATGATAAAGAAAAAGAAAAGTTATATTTAATAAGGGATAGATTTGGAATTAAACCTTTTCACTACTATAGAGATAATGATTGCATTTTATTTGGTTCAGAAATTAAAGCAATATTAAAAAATAAGGAAGTTAGAAGGGAATATAATAAAGAGAATGTTATGGTATCTCTAGCATGTAGATTATGGATGCATCCTAAATGGACTATGTTTAAAGATATTTATAATATTGAACCTGGTTCTTATATAGAAATAAGTAAAGATTCATTTGAACAAAAACAATATTATGAAATTAACTATGAAAAAGAAATATTAGATGAGAATGAAGCAATAGAAAGATTTGGAAAAGAATTTAAAGATTCTATTAATAAAAAATTAATATCTAAAGTACCAATTGCAGCATTTTTATCAGGTGGAATTGATAGTAGTTTATTATGCAAAACAGCACAAGATAATTTAGAGGAACAATTAAACACTTATACAATTTGTTACGAAGATGATAATAACTTGGATTTAATACATGCAGAAGAATTAGCACAGAAGGAAAATTTTAAACAAAATAACATACTAATAACAGAAGATTATTATACAATTGAAAATATAGACAAAGTAATACATTCAGTAGAGGAAATATTAATAGATAAAGTATATTTACCAGTATATTTTAATTATAAAGCAGCGAAAGATGATGGATTTACAGTTGTTTTAAATGGACAAGGTTCAGATGAAGTTTGGTTAGGATATATTTTTAATTGGAATATTTTTAATTATACTAAAGAAACAGATAGCATTGAAAAATTAATTAATGAATACTATATGCCTAATATTATATTTAAAGATAAATTTAGTGTTGAGTTTAAAGATAAGATAAAAGATACATTAAGAGAATATTTAGCAGATACTTTAACTAAATACTCTAAAGATAATGATAATGATAAATTGAATGAATATTCTATCATGTCTATAAAGACAATTCTACATGATTTATTACTGCAAGAAGACAAATTAGCTATGGCCCATAGTGTAGAAAGTAGAGTTCCTTTTGTTGACAATCATAGATTAGTAGAATTGTCAATGAAGATACCAGGAAAATTAAAAATTAAAGATGATAGAGAGAAATATATTTTAAGACAATATGGAAAAGATTTATTACCAGAAAGCATAATTAAAAGAAGAAAATATGCATTTCCAGAACCACCGAATGTTTATGATAAGAAAATAAGAAAAATTTGTGAAGAACACTGGAATGATATTACAAAAAGTGTAATTGTAAATGAAATGATTGACAAACAATATTTAAAAGGAGCAGAGATGTTTACAGACAGAGAATTGTGGTGGATTTTAGTTTATTGGAGATTTGAAAATATTTTCAAAATGGAGGTTTAATAGTGAAAAATATAATTGAAGAATGTTATTTGAATATGGAAAACAAAGAAAAAATCTTTGCAGTATATAGTGATATAAATTCAGAGGATAAGAAATTAACTTATGGAGAAATAAAAAATACTATAATTGCAATTAATAAAATTATAGGTGTAAATAATTATAAAAAAGCTATAGGAATATTGATTGAGAATAAATTAGAATTTGTAAAAGCGTTTTTTGCTATACTATTTAATGGATATACTGTTGTTGGAATTGATCCTAAAATATCAGAAGAAGGATTAGATAAAATAATAGAAGATAATAAATTAACTACAATATTAACAAATGATAATAACATTTCAAAATTATCTAAATATAAAGATAAAAATATTATAAATATAGAAAAAATTAATATACAAGTTAATGAAACAGAAAAATTACTTCCGATAGAAAGCAACTTTAATGATATAATAATAATTTCATATACTAGCGGAACGAGTGGCAAATTTTCAAAGGGAGTAAAATTAAGCAATGAAAATATATCATTTGTTTCAGAAGAATATAAAAAAGTATATAAATTAGATGAAAATTCTAAAATTATTACAGTGCTTCCGTTGTGGCATAACTATGCTATGTTTGCATGTCTAACAAGTGCAATGAGAGCAAATTCAGAAATAATAATTATGAATGAATGGAACATGGATAATTTTATTTATATAAATAAAAAGTATAAACCAGATATTTTTCCAGGTTCCCCATATATGTACATAGATATTATAAATAGAGATTTGGATAGTATAGATATTTCTTCATTAAGAATTTGTGATTCAGGAGGAGATTCATTACCAATAGAATGTATAAAAAAATTCGAAGAAAAAACAAATGCTATAATAACAGAAGGATATGGATTAACTGAAACAGCATCATTAACACATTTTAATTATTCAGCAAAGCAAAGGAAAATTGGAAGTCTAGGTAAATGTGTAACAAATGTAGAATGTAAAATTACTGATTTGAATGAGAATATAATCGAAAATGGAAAATGGGGATTATTATGGATAAAAGGTCCAATGGTTTTTAAAGGCTATATAAAAAATGAAGAATTGACTAAAGAGGTTTTGGATGAAGATGGGTGGTTTAATACAAAAGATGTGGTAAAAGTAGATAATGAAGGATATTATTATATCGCAGGACGTTTATCCGATATTCAAAATTTTAGTCAGAATGATATAACGCTTAGAGAAATTGAAAACATATTATATAAATTTAATGGAATGAAAAGGGTATTTATAAAAAAAGAATTTAACAAAGAAACTAAATTTTATTTTTATAATATATATGCTGTATTAAAAGATAAATATAATATAAGTCAATTATATGACTATATAAGAAAAGAATTAAATAATATAGTAGTAAATAATGTTGAAGTTTTAGATGAATTGCCAACAACAGGCACAGGAAAAATAAAAAGAAATAAATTAAAATAGAGGGGGAAAAAATGGCTCATTGTAGAAAAAAATGTATAAGCATTTTACTTACAGATGATTGTAATTTAAGATGTAAATATTGTTATTGCGGAGAAGAAAGAAAAAAAGATAGTATTAATGTAAAATTTGTTAAACGTGCTATAAGTGATTTTAAAAATCAAGGTAATAAATTATTCGTAAGATTTTTTGGGAATGGAGAGCCCACATTAGAATTCGAAAAAATAAAAGAAATAAATGATTATACCAAAAGTTTGGACAATGATGCAATATTTGAAATCCAAACAAACGGAACATTTAACAAAGAAATTGCTGAATGGATATCTGAACATATTGACATTGTTTGGATTTCATATGATGGAACAACGGAGACAAATGACTTTTATAGGGTTAATAAAAATAATGATGGTGTTAGCAAAATAGTAGAGAACAATATAAAATTCTTAAATGGGAAAGTAAAAGAACTTGGAGTAAGAGCTACAATAGGTAATAAAAACCTATATAAACAAATAGACATTGTTGATAAAATGGAAGAATTGGGGATTAAATATTTATATAGTGATTTAATGTTTGCTAATGTGGAAAATAAGTTATATTATGAAGATGAAATTAATCCACTTGAATATGCAAAAGAATTTTTGAAAGCAAGGAAATATGCAAAAGAAAAAGGTATTTATTATGGTTCTTTTTTTACAGTTAATTTTGATGAAAAAACAAATATTTCTTGTAGAGCATGCATTCCAATGCCACATTTAACTGTAGATGGATATGTAAGTTGTTGTGATATGGGATATTCTGATGATAAACTAAGTGAACTTTTATATGGAAAATATGATGAAAGTAAAGATATAATTATATATGATGAAGAAAAAATAAAAAATATAAAAGCAAGAACAGTAGACAATCTAAAAGAATGTAATGATTGTCCTGTTAAATATTATTGTGCAGGAGGCTGTATTGGTGAGGCAATTAATGAAAATGGAACTATATACAGTATAAAAAGTAAAAATTGTGAAGCTATAAAATATCTAGCTGAAGAATTGTTGCTAGAAAAAATACCTGCTTTACATCCATAGAAAGAAGGACAATGCATATGGAAAAATATAGAAATGAAAGTTATTGGAAAAAATATAATCCGGATTTGTATAAGACAATAGTAATTGTTTACAAAGATATAGAAGTTTTAGAATATATAGAGAGATATAAAAAAAATATAGATTATATATGTAATCCTAATGAAATTAAAATGTTAGAAAAATATGAAGCAATAATGAATATTCCATTGGAAAAAATAAAAGAATTGCCGATTACTTACAATATAGTAGTTGATGAAATTAATGAATCAAACAATAATATGCTACAAGAATTAAAAAACATGAAATTTAAAATATATTGTTATACAGATGGAATACTGGAAAGATTAGATTATTTAGAACAGAAAATAGAAAAAAATATTTTAAAATATACAAACAGAATATCAATTGAATTATCTAATTTGTGTAACTATTCTAGACAACACTTAAAATGTCCTTTAAACTCAACAAGTGTTGAAAAGAAAATATTATCTCTAAAAGTTATAGAAGGAATATTGAAAGAAATATCAGATTATAATTTTGCGGGAATCATATCTTTTCATACATATAATGAACCATTAATTGATCCTAGACTTTTTTATATAATAGATATGACAAAAAAATATTGCCCAAAAGCAGAAGTTTTTATTTTGAGTAATGGATTTTATTTTAATCAAAATATAGCAAATGAATTAGTGGATATAGGTGTGGACCGTATAGATATTACAGCATATTCGTTGAAGGAATTTGAAGAATTAAAAAAAATCAATGTAAAAATACCATATAGTGTTTTTCCGGCTTTTAAAATAACAGATTTAGATGATAGAAAAGATATTTATAATAAAATAAATATTAGTGAAAAAATTAACAAACCATGCTATAATATATTAAATGATATGATTATAACATGTAATGGAAAAATTGATTTATGTTGTTTTGATTGGAAAAGAAAGTACTGTTTTGGTGATTTAGAAAAGCAAACTATAAAACAAATAATTGTGGAAACAGAGTTATATAAAAGTTTTATTGAATTGGCAAAAGGAGTAAGAAAAAAAGAAATTTGTCAAAATTGTATAAACTCAAAAACAAAACCAATTTTAGATTTTAATTTTAATGGTATAACATATAAAAGTAATATTGGAGGAAATTAAAATGAATGAATGTAAAATATTATTAATAGATCCTTTTTGTAAAAATCCTAAATATGAATCTCCTAATGCTAAATTAGGATATACTAGTGCTATATTAGAAAAAAAAGGATATGAAACAGAAATATTAGACTTTTTAATTAATGAGATAGAAAATGTAAAAGAACAAGAATTTTTGAAATTGAAAAGACGTTTTTATGAACAAATTATAAAAGTAGCAAAAGAATACAAATTTGTATATATAAATTGTGAGTATGGATTATTAAAGACTTGCATTGATATAGCAAAAATGTTGCCTGAAAATATTGTTATAGTAGGAGGAACATTTACAAACTATTTATATGCTGCTAAACAATTAGATTTGAATAAATTAGAAGCAATTAATTATATATCATTGGGTGATCCAGAATGTGATGTTATTAATATTGTTGAAAAGAAAGAAAAATATATAGTAGAAAAATATAAGGATATAAATCTTTACAATTCAGGAATGATTAATAAATTAGATGAAATTCCATATCCAAATTGGGGAAAATATGATTTATCAAAATATGATGGAAAATTATATTTAGTAGCTTCTAAAAGTTGTAGTTATAATAAGTGTAAATTTTGTGATGAAAGATTAATTTGGGGAAATAGATTTAGAATTAGAAATTATGAAAACATAATTGATGAAATCAAATATGATATTGAAAATTATAATATTAATCAATTTTTCTTTTGGGATGCAAGTATTACAGCATATCCATATTTAAAAGAACTTTGTGAAAGAATAATTGAAGAAAAAATAGATTGTAAATGGACAGCATTGATAAGAGCAGATGAAATAACTGAAGAAATGGCAATATTAATGAAAAATGCTGGATGCTATTCTATTGAGATAGGAATTGAATCATTAAATAATGAAGTTCTAGAATCAATGAATAAAGGTGAAGATGTTGCAACCATTGTTAAAGCTATTGAAATTTTGAAGAAAAATGATATTGTTGTTGAAGGTAGTTTTTTAATTGGATATTATGAAGATACAAAGGAAAGTATTTTAAATACAATTGAGGAATCTAAAAAACTAAATATAGATTTTTATAGATGGCACAATTTAGAATTAGCGGCTGAATATTTATTAAATAATCCTAATGTAATTGAAGCAGAATGGCATGAATTAGATTTAAATTATCCAAATCAATTTTTAAATGAAAAAATTATAGGACATATAGCAGGATATTTTGATATGCATATTGTTTCAAAAATGGGAGATAAAAAGCCAAAAGAATATCCTAATATAAAAATAGGAAATTTAACATTGATGGAAATTCATGACTTAACAAGAAAAGCAATAAATGAAACAGCAGATTTAATAACTGAAGAAGGTCATAATCCTTATATTTAGGAGGAAATATGGAAGAATATATTTTAGAAAAATATAAAGAATTTGAATTTAAAGAAATACAAAGTGGATATAGATGTAAAACATATCTAATAAGTAAAGATGATAAAAAATATATTTATCAAATTTATTTTGGACACACAAAATATCAAGCAAATAAAAAAGAATATATTACAAAACTTATAAAAGAAAAAACGGAAATAAATGAAATTCCTAATATTATCGAATTAGGAGAAAATAAAGAGTTTTCATATTTAGTATCAGAATTAAAGTCAGGGAAAGAACTAGCTTATAATGATAAATTTGATTATGAAGTTTTTTATAAGGATTTAGCAAGAATATTAGCAAGAATTCATTCTGTTGAAATAGGTAGTAAATTTCGGATGGATAGGAATAAATGGATTGGATGAAAAGGAATATTTTTATCAATATATAGAAGAGGATATAGATAGAAATATTGAAAGAATTAAAAAATATATTGAAGATAAGAATGTTTTAAAAAGTTTTATTAAAAAAGCTAATATGTCTGTGGAAAAATTGAAGATTATTAGTAATATAAAGCCCGTAATATGTTGGTATGACATTAATCCAAATAATATTTTAGTGAATGATAATTCTTCTATTACAGGATTTTTAGATCCGGGTGGGGCTAGATTTGCACCAAAAGAATGGGATTTAGCTTTTATTAAGATGGATTTATGCCAAAATAATAAAGAATATGAATTTTTTAAACAGATATATTCAAAACAAAAACCTATAAATGAAGAATTACTAGAAATATTGACAGTAGTAGTTGAACTTGATGATATAGCATTTCAATTAGAAGCAAAAGTTAAATTGCCAATTGCTTTTGAATCTAATTTTAAAGCAGAAATAGAGTATATTCAAAAAGAATATTTAAATTAATTAAAAGAGGAATTTTATGAAAATAAGTAAATTAGAGGGAATTAAATTGTTATCAGAATTAAATATGCCAACAGTAAAATTGTTAGATATAAGACAAATACTAGAGGGAAAAGAACCATTGAAAGAAGGAATTAGTGTCAGATTATCTCCTAAAAGTAAATTGGTGAAATGGAATGTTGGTCTACCATCAATAAATAGAAGAACCAATTTAGATGAGATAAGAGAATTTGTTGAACAACATCAAAATCAATATATAGTTTTTGCACATAAGAGTGTTATACCAGAATCAATAGGAACGTTATCAAAGCTAGAAGATTGTCTTGCAATTGAAACTTATAAAAGTTATGAAGATAAACATGATGAAATAATAGATAATAGAATTATTGTGCCAATGTTAGGAGACAAAATGCATATTAGTCATATGGAAATGTTAAGAGAAGATGAACAGGATTTTAAAAATTTCAGAAAGGTTTTAATGCATTTAAAAGGAATTCCTTTTAGTCAATATGAAATGGAATATGTTATTGAAAACGGAGATGTTGTGTTTATGGATTTCACAGTTTCAAATAATAGAGAATATCAAGTATATAAAGAATTGAATGAAGGAAGATAAAATGAATGAAGAACTAAAAGAACTCATAGAGAGGGCATTTAATCAAAAAATAGTTGATATACAAGAAATAAGTGGAGGATGGCTTACAGAAAAGTGGAAGGTACAATTTAAAGAATTATCAATTATGTTAAAAATAATAGAACATAAAAAAATAATTAGGAGAGACATTAATATTGAATTAGCAGCCAATTTACTAAAAACAGCTTATAATTTTGGTATAAAATGTCCCTGTATATATAAAATAAATGATAAATTAATAAATTATAATGAGAATAATAATCCGATAGTAGTCATAGAATATTTAGAAGAAACTTTTTTAAAGGATCATACTAATATAAATAATGAAGATATTTTTTTAATAGGTGCTGAAATAGCTAAAATGAGAAAATGTTTTAATGAAATAAGTATAAAACAAAAAATTGATTATTCTGAACTAATTCAAAGAATGCATAAAGAATATGATAAAAGATTAAATGAAGGAAAGAATGAAATTTATTTACAAGATGTTCTTAAACAGAAAAGAATACTTGACGTATTAGGTTATGATTTTTTTGAAAACTTAGAAATTGGATATTGTCATGGAGATTTATCACAAGATAATATATTATTTGATAAGAATGGTTTTAAGGCTTTAGTAGATTTTGAAATTGCTAATGTATCTTTTATATTAAGAGATGTTGCGAGAATATTTTTAACATTTTGCCTAGATAATAATGGAAGAATAAATAAAGAATTGTTAACAAATTTTGTAGAAGGGTATAATAGCATTTCTAAATTAACGATTAAAGATTTAATAAATGGGATAAAAATTTTATGGTGTTTAGAAGTAGGGTTGTGGATTAAAGAAGCATATTATATAGACAATACTCCTGAAAAAGTAAAAAAATTTATGTGTGAAATAAATTGGATAACAGATAATTGGTTTGATTTAGAAAATATTATAAAAATATAGATAAAGGGATTAGTTATTAGCTAATCCCTTTTACAGTTTAAAAGACTTTTAACGATTATGTCCTCATTAGAAAGCTCAAATCCCATTTTTATTTGAGATTTTTCAGAATGCCAATCACTTCCGGCAGTTTGTAACAAATTATATTTTTGAGCAAGAGAATTATAAAAAATAATATCTTCTTTGGAGTGCTCGGGATAAAATGTTTCAATACCTAAAAGTCCTTTGAAAGTTAATTCTGCAATATATGAATTAAGAGCTTCATTTTTTTGAGGCAGACGACAAGGATGAGCGAGAACAGGAATTCCACCAGCCTTAAGAATTAAGTTAAGGATAAAATCTACACCATAAAAGTTTCTTGGAATGTAATATTTCCCACTTGGATTTATAAAGTCTTTTTTCGCTTGACTAAAACTTTCATAATAGCCTTTTTGGTGAAGGAACATAGGAATATGATAAGCAGTTATGTGTAATCCTGGTGTTATAGAAGATATTTCTTCGTAAGATGTATATATTCCTAATGTTCTTAATAATTTTACATATTCCTTTATGATATAAATTCTTTCTTCTCTTAATTTCATCAGATAATCATTTAGGATATTAGAGTCTTTGAAATTATACCCTAATATATGAATGTACCGACTCCGACTAATGTCTGTTGCTGCTTCTAGTTCAACACCTGGAATAAAATGAATGCCTAATTGTTTACATAGCAATTGAGCTTCTTCAATGCCAGATATTGAATCGTGGTCTGTTAGGGATATAGTACTAATCCCTTTTTGTTTTGCCTTTCTCACTATTTCAGAAGGAGAAAGGTCACCATCTGAAACGAATGAATGTAAGTGTAAGTCAATCATAGGTAAATCCCCCTTCTATAAAATGTAATTTACATAAATATTATATATTTTTTGCCTAAAAATGTCAATATTAAACATTGATTATAGTGCAAAAACATTATATTTAGCTTTTTTTTGGAAAAAGTTGACATAAACGAGAAAAGATGGTATAATAGCTATGTATGAATAAAAATTTTATAGATTTTATAAAAATCTAAATATTTATGTAAAAGGTGATCATTATATGTCATTAATGAATTATTTAAATGATTTAGTAAAACAAAGTTTTTCAAACAATGGTTATACAATAGAAAGCAAAGCTGTAAAATTATCAGACAGACCAGATTTATCTCAATTTCAATGTAATGAGGCTTTTGAAATTGCAAAAGCTACAAGACAAAATCCTAGAGTTGTTGCTGAAAAGATAGCAGCAGAATTAAGACAAAATCCTGTTTTTAAAGATGTTTCAGTTGCAGGACCGGGATTTATAAATATTTCTTTAAGTGATACATTTTTAGCAAATTATATACAAGAAATGTCAATTGATCCTAAAATGGGAATAAGAGCAGATAAACCTAAAAAGATTTTAATTGATTATGGTGGTGCTAATGTTGCAAAACCATTACATGTTGGACATTTACGTTCTGCAATAATAGGTGAAGGTTTAAAAAGATTGGCTAAAGAACTAGGACATGATGTTATAGGTGATGTGCATCTTGGAGATTGGGGAAGACCGCTAGGAATTGTTATATCTGAAATAAAAAGAAGAAATCCAGAATTAGTATATTTTGATGAAAATTATACAGGTGAATATCCAAGTGAAAGTCCAGTAACTATGAATGATTTAAATGAAATATATCCAACGGCTAGTGCTGCAGCTAAAGAAGATGAAGAAAGAATGAGAGAAGCTAGAGAAGCAACAGCAATATTACAAAATGAAGATAGACCTGGACATAGGGGATACTATGCTCTTTGGCAACATATAATTAATGAATCAATTAAGGATTTAAAACAAAGTTATGACAAATTAGGAGTAAATTTTGAACTATGGAGAGGAGAAAGCGATTGCATTAAATCAATTCCAGAAATGATGGACATTTTAGCAAAGAAAAATTTATTAAGACAAAGTAATGGTGCTACAGTAATGGATGTTGATGAACCAACAGATTCATCTCCAGTTCCTCCACTAATTTTAAAAACACAAAGTGATTCGGTTGGCTATCAAACTACTGAATTAGCAACAATATATGAAAGAGTAAAAGAATTTGAACCAGATGAAATTTGGTATGTTGTTGATGGTAGACAAGAAATGCATTTCAAACAAGTATTTAGAGGAGCATATAAATCAGGAATTGTTCCAGAAGATATGAAATTAAGATTCATTGGATTTGGAACTATGAATGGAAAAGATGGCAAACCATTTAAAACAAGAGATGGTGGAGTAATGAAATTATCAGACTTGCTTGAATTAGTGCAAAAGTCATCTGAAAAGAGATTGGAAGAGAGTGGAGTACAATTTTCTGAAGAAGAAAAGAAAGATAGCGCATATAAAATTGCAGATGCAACAATTAAATATGCAGATGCATTATCTAATAGAGAAACTGATTACATATTTGATATTGATAAATTCGTTGAAACACAAGGAAAAACAGGTCCATATATATTGTATTCAGCAGTTAGAATAAATTCATTATTAAAGAAAGCATTAGAACAAGGTATAGAACCAGGAAAAATACAAGAACCTTCTAAAAATGAAGAAAGAATGCTAATGTTAACAATATCAAGATTACCAGATATTGTAGATATGGCTTTTGAGAATAAATCGCTTACAGAAATAGCAAATTATTTATATGAATTAAATTCTGCTTATAATTCGTTTTATAATACAACAAAAGTAATCGGAGAGCAAGATAAAGACAAACAAAAATCCTGGATTCAATTATCAAGTATGGTCGGAAAAATCAACAAGAAGTTATTAGATACAATGGCTATAGAAGAACCAGAGAGAATGTAACAAGAAAAGTAGAAATGTAAATTCATTTCTACTTTTTTCTTTAAAAAAAGAAGGAGATATAGCAATATGAATAATTCAAATTATATTTTTAAAGTATGCAGAGTTCATAATATTGAAGATTTAAAAATGGTTGCTAATAATGGTGCGAATATGATAGGTATCCATGCTGTATATATTGATACAAATTCTTATTTAAGTAGTGAAGAAAAATATTTTCCTTTCAAAAGAAATTTAGAAATAAATGAGAATCTTCCACTATCATTTTTTGAAGTTGATAGTATTAGAAATATGCAAGATAGTATTCCAGATAATATAGACCAAGCAATTTTATTTCAAAGACCACTAGATATTAAATCAATGGAAAATTGTTGTAATATATATAAAATGCCAATTAGTAATATGTATATCCAATTACACCATAGGACATCTAAAGAATATATCGATAATATAAAAGAAAAATTGTGTAAAAAGATAATAGCAGTAGTGGGGCTGTTTCAGGAAGATTTTGAAGAATATTTTTGGTATTTGCATAAGTCTTTAAATTGCGAAACTGATTATATATTAATAGACTTATCAGTACATCAGTCAGATTTATCGACATATAAGAATAATAGTGATAAATTAATGAAAATTAAAGAAATATGCAAAGTAATTGAAAATAACAAAGTTCCAATAATTCTTGCTGAAGATACAACTGTTAAAAAGATGCAATATTATTTAAAAGAAATAAAACAACATAATATTATTATAAAAGGTATAGATATGCAAAATGCAGTAGAAATTAGTAAAAAAGAACAAAGATATATCCTAATAAATAATAATGAAAAGGATTATCAAGCAAAGATTAGAAAGTCAAATGAAAAGTTAAAAGAATGGAAATATTTTCTTGAAAAAGATGGTAAAAAGTACTTTTCATAAATTGTAAGGGGGGAGAAAAATGAAGTGGATTAATAATTTTGAACCATTAAAAATAAAACAAGTAAATGATAAAGATATAGAAATAAAAAATTATTGCAAAGATGTATGGATCATAAAAGAAGAAAATAGAGAATACTTAATGATAAAAAGGAATTTTAAAAATAATTTTAAAAGAAATATGGATCAAGTAATAATAAAAGATAATGCAGAAATAAAAGTAAAGACAAATTATAATGATAAAAAACAAAGTTTATATCTTGATTATGGTGCAGATGGCTCTATAATCATTGATATGAATGGAATTGATAATTTCAGATTTGCAGAATCAGAAGTATTTAACGATTATACAATTAGAAAAATTGTTAAAAAAATGAATTTATTACCTGAAGGAGAATATTTAAGAATTGGTGCTTCCGGAGCAAGGGAAAACGGAAATCATCCAGGTGGAGAAGTTTTTGAATATTCATTAATTCAAAATAATAAATGTGAAGGTTTATCACAAAATGTAAGTGGGTATTTGCAAAAAAATGAATGTTATAGTAGAAGTATTCCGTTATTTGAAGATGATGAAAAAACATTAAGAGAAGAACGTATAGTATATTCACATACAGCTTGGTTAAAAAAAGGAGATTTTACAGATTCAAAAAGTGTATATATGAAAGTTCAACCAAAGAAGTCAGAAGAAAGTTTATTAGATATTTTAAACCAAGCAGCTAGTGAATTGGGAATGAATTGTTTTTCTATTCAAATTTTTGTCAAATCACAAGAAGAAAATGATACAGAGGTAAATGGACGTGTATTAAAGCATATGCCAGAAAAACCATTTAAAGATATTCCAGAAGTAGTTGAGATTTCATATGAAAAACGTTTTAAACTAGAACAATCTGATAAAATGTATGGAATGGGTACAAAATATGAAAGATATGAACCAGAATGGACAGAATTTACAAATGGAGGAAAATATGAACGAAGAGGACATATACATGGAACTATTATAAGTAGTATAAAGAGTAACATTAAAAAGCATGAAACATTTCATTTACGCGATGTTTTTATATCTCCAACAAGTAATGTTGAAATTGTCTTAACACCAATAGATACAATATATAGAATATATCCAATACATAAGAAAAATAATATATATATTTGTGATGCTAGTAAGAAAAAAATTGATGAGTTAATTGAGAATATAAAAATTATAGATGATAAAAGATAAAATTTTGTAGCTATATTTTAAAGAATTTATAATTTATATTTTTAATATATTGCTTTTTTTAATTAATTACTATATACTAATAATTATAATGAATGTAAACATTGTTTGCATTTTGTTTGCAAAAAGTTGGTACAATAAATAAAAATAGTACAAATAATACAATAGATATAAATGATTATAATCTGCAATACAACTAGTATTCATGGATATTTATAGTACAGATAATACAGTGAAAAAATCTCCTTGTGGTTCGGGCAAAAAGTATAAAAATTGTTGTGGAAAGAATGCATAAAATTAAATTAAAGAAGTGTAACCTAGAAAGATCGGGTAACACTTCTTTTGATTAGTTAAATATTTATAATAAAAATATAGACTTTTAAGAAAAAATAATGTAAAATAGTAACATAATAAAAAAGAGGGAGATTAATATATGGAAGAAAATATAATAATATTAGATTTTTATGGACAATATAATCAACTAATAGCAAGAAGAGTAAGAGAATGTAATGTATACTCAGAAATATTACCATTTAATACATCAATAGAAAAAATAAAAGCAAAAAATCCAAAGGGGATAATATTTACAGGAGGGCCAGCAAGCGTATATGCTGAAAATGCACCAATGTGTAACAAAGAAATATTTGAACTAGGAATACCTGTATTAGGAATTTGCTATGGAATGCAACTTATGACACACATGTTAGGTGGAAAAGTACAAAGGGCAGAAAAAAGAGAATATGGTGTAACAAATGTAAAAATAAATAATGAATCAAAATTATTTAAAGGATTTGACAATGAGAACAATTTCTTAATGAGCCATACAGATTTTGTATTAAATTTACCAGAAGGATTTGAGAATATAGGTTATACAGAACATTGCCCAAATGCAGCAATGCAAAATACAACTAAGAACTTCTATGGAATACAGTTTCACCCAGAAGTAAATGATTCTGTAAATGGAACAAAAGTAATTGAAAATTTTGTAAAAGATATTTGTGGTTGTTCTGGAAGTTGGAAAATGGCTTCATTTGCAACAAAAACAATAGAAGCATTAAAAGAAAAAATAGGAAATAAAAAAGCATTATGTGCTCTATCGGGAGGAGTTGATTCTTCAGTTGCAGCAGCACTTATAAACAAAGCAATAGGAAAGAATTTAACTTGTATATTTGTAGACCATGGTTTACTTAGAAAAAATGAGGCAGAAGAAGTAGAAGAAATATTTACAAAACAGTTTGATGTAAACTTTGTAAAAGTAGATGCTAAAGAAAGATTTTTATCAAAACTTGCAGGAGTTACAGATCCAGAAACAAAAAGAAAAATAATTGGCGAGGAATTTATAAGAGTATTTGAAGAAGAAGCTAAAAAAATAGGTACAGTTGATTATTTAGTTCAAGGAACAATATATCCTGATGTAATTGAAAGTGGATTAGGTGCAGGAGCAAAAATTAAAAGTCATCATAATGTAGGAGGACTTCCTGACTATGTTGACTTTAAAGAGATTGTAGAACCTTTAAGAGACTTATTTAAAGATGAAGTTAGAAAAGTAGGTTTAGAATTAGGATTACCTGAATTTTTAGTATATCGTCAACCATTCCCAGGACCAGGATTAGCAATAAGAGTAATAGGAGATATAACAGAAAATAAATTAACAATACTAAAAGATGCAGATTATATATTTAGAGAGGAAATTGCAAATGCAGGATTAGATAGAAATATAAATCAATATTTTGCTGTTTTGACAAATATAAGAAGTGTAGGTGTTATGGGTGATGAAAGAACATATGATTACACAATAGCACTTCGTGCAGTAGATACCTCTGATTTTATGACAGCAACTTGGAGTAAGATTCCTTATGAAGTATTAGAAAAAGTGTCAAGCAGAATAGTTAATGAAGTTAAACATGTAAATAGAGTAGTATACGACATTACAGGAAAGCCACCAGCTACTATAGAGTGGGAATAAAGAAAAGGAAGTGATACTTTAATGATAGACTTAGAAGAATATAAAAGAAACTTACTAACTATGCAAGAAAAATTAAAAGGATTAGGTGATTCACTTTGACATCCCTAAACTAGAAAAAGAATTAAGTAGTTTAGAAAAACAAACAACAGAAAATGGATTTTGGGATAATCAAAAAGAATCAAATAAAGTACTAAGTAAAATTAAAAACATTAAAAGTAAAACAGTAAAATATAAAGAATTAGAAACAGAATTTGCAAATATATTAGAATTAATAGAATTAGTAGAAACTGAATATGATGAAGAGTTAGCAAATGAAATAATATCAAATAATTTAGAAAAAGAACTAGAAAAATTTGAATTGCAAACATTGTTATCAGGCAAATATGATAACAATAACGCCATACTTACATTGCATCCAGGAGCAGGAGGAACAGAATCACAAGATTGGGCAGAAATGTTATATAGAATGTACACTAGATGGGCAACTAAAAATGGTTTTCAAGTAAAAGAACTTGATTATTTAGATGGAGATGAGGCAGGAATAAAAAGTGTTACATTCGAAATAATTGGAGAAAATGCTTATGGATATATGAAGGGAGAAATGGGAGTACATAGACTAGTAAGAATTTCACCTTTTGATAGTGGTGGAAGAAGACACACTTCATTTGCTTCTCTTGAAGTTTTACCAGAAATATCAGATGATGAAGATTTATACATAAACCCAGATGATATAAAAATGGATGTATATAGATCATCTGGAGCTGGTGGACAGCATATAAATAAAACATCTTCAGCAGTAAGATTAACACATATTCCAACAGGAATAGTGGTAGCATGTCAAACACAAAGGTCTCAATTGCAAAATAAAGAAAATTGTATGAAGATGCTTAAATCAAAATTACTTGATTTAAAAGAACGAGAACAAAAAGAAACAATTGAAGAATTAAAAGGAGTTCAAAGAGATATATCATGGGGAAGTCAAATACGTTCATATGTATTTTGCCCATATACACTCGTAAAAGACCATAGGACCAATTTTGAAGTAGGAAACGTACAAAGTGTTATGGATGGAGAAATTGATGGTTTTATAGAGAGTTATTTGAAATCTAATTTGTAATAGTAACTTATAAATTAGGTTCTAAATATAATATAAAAGGAGTATTTAGACTTAAATAGTCCTTTCTAAACTAAAAAAGAAGGTGCCAAATATGGACACAGTAGTATTAAAATTTGGAGGAAGTTCAGTCTCAGACAACATAAAATTAAATGTTGTAGCTGATAAAGTAAAGGAGTTTTATAATAATAAAAATAGAATAGTAGTAGTCGTTTCTGCGCAAGGAAACACTACAGATAGCTTGATAAAAGAGGCAAACTCATTATCAAGTATGCCAAATGAAAGGGAATTAGATGTTTTATTAAGTTCAGGAGAACAGATATCTATGGCAAAACTAAGTATTTTGCTTAACAGGTATGGAATTCCTGCAATTTCTTTAACAGGTTGGCAAGCAGGTATATATACAAATAATACAAATCAAGATGCAATAATAGAAGATATAGATACAACAAGAATAAATAAAGAACTTGATTTAGGAAAAGTAGTAATAGTTGCTGGTTTTCAAGGAATAAATGAAAATCTTGACATTACTACACTTGGACGTGGTGGCTCAGATACAACAGCAGTTGCAATAGCGGCAAAATTAAAAGCAAACCATTGTTATATTTTCTCTGACGTAGATGGAGTATATACTACAGATCCTAATCAAGTAACAATAGCTAAAAAAATAGATTCAATTTCTTATACAGAAATGTTAGACATTGCAGATGAAGGAGCTAAGGTTCTGCACAATAGATGCGTAGAAGTAGGAGAAAAGTTTAATATTCCGATAATTGCTAAATCGACATTTAAACAAGGGCAAGGTACAACAATCAATAATAAAATTGAAGGTGTAATTATTAAAAATATTGTAAAAAACGATAAAATAATATATGTTCATGGAACAGCACAAAACTATTCTCAAGAGATGTTTAATGAAATATATAAAAAATTTATTGATAATGAAATAGGTGTTAAAAATTTAGTAAATAGTAGTAATGAAAACTTAGATTTATCTTTTACAATTCCTAAAGATAAATTTAATAAATTTGCTCATTTATTGGAAACAGAATTAGAATACTTAGATTGCTCTTATACTGATATTTCTCGTATTTCAATTATTGGAAACGGAATTATGAGCAATAATTTAGTATTAAAAAAGGTTATGCATATAATAGAAAATGCAAAATATGATATTTTAAGTATGGAAATAAATGAATCTAAAATTGCAATTATGTTTAAAGAAATAGTATCTAATCATTTAGTAGAAGAATTGCATGAAATATTAATAAAATAAAATTTGGAAAGAGTTATCCTAATAGATAGCTCTTTTTTGTGTTCTTTAGTTCTAAATGGTACCATACCTGAATATACTTAATTATGTAGAACAATTCATAAGAGGAGGAGAAGAGATGATAATAGAGGACAAGAAA
The DNA here is from genome assembly GCA_934167965.1 of uncultured Clostridia bacterium. Classification (GTDB taxonomy): domain Bacteria; phylum Bacillota; class Clostridia; order TANB77; family CAG-508; genus CAG-269. The sequence goes on from CAKPMJ010000001.1 coordinate 160,626, forward strand.
GGAATCAATAACAATACAATAGGAGGACTAATACAAAATTTAGTATTAGAAAACAGAAATAAATTAAGTGTATCAGGAGTAAATGATGTGTTAAGCTTTGATGATCAAGTAGTAATAATGGAAACGGAATTAGGATTATTAACAGTAAAAGGTGAAAATTTAAAAATTAATAAACTAAGTATAGATACATCTGAGGTAATTGTAGAAGGAGAAATAAACAACTTAGCATATAGCGAACATCAAGGAAAATCTGAAGGTGGATTGTTTGGCAAAATATTCAAATAAGGTGGTACTATGGCAGGAAACCAAGCATATTTATTTTTAATTTTTACATTAATAGGAATCATAATAGGTTTTTTATTTGACATATTTAGAATATTAAGAAAAAGTTTTAAAACAAATGATATAATTACATATATAGAGGATATTATTTTCTGGATAATATCAGGAATAATATTAATTTATGCAATGTGTAAATTTACTGATGGAGAATTAAGATTTTATAATATAATTGGAGTATCACTAGGAGCCATAATATATCTTCTAACTATAAGCAAATATGTTATAAAGATATCTGTATTTGTTATAAATATTTTAAAGAAAATACTATTATATCCATTATTAATAATATTTAAAATTTTACGAAAAATTATATTTAAACCAATATCTATTGTATGTATAAATATAAAAAAAGATTTTTCAAAAATTACAAATAAAATCTATAAAAATATAAAAAATGTAAAAAAACTACAAAAAAAGTAAAAAATATTTGATAAAAAGGGGGATTTTATAAAAAAAAGGCGAAATATAAATATAGGGAATTTTTATTTCAGCCAAAATATATATTTTATAGAAAGAACAGGTACTCATGAAGAAGTTAAAAAAATTTATAAAAAGGTTAATATGTATAACAATATTAATATATGCAATAGTAACATTTTGTAATCAACAAAAGATACTAAATACATATGCTTCAAATAAAGCTGTATTAAATAATCAGATAGAAGAAGCAAACAAAAAGAAAGAAGATTTAAATAAAATAAAAGAAAATGCAAATTCAGAACTATATATAGAAGATATTGCTAGAGAAAAACTAGATATGTATTTACCAAATGAAAGGGTATATATAAATAATGATAATTAAAACAAAAGTGTCAAAAAAATTTGATAACTTTTGTTTTTTTAATGAAAAAGACTTCACAAAATTGGAAAAATATGTTATAATATAAACATTGATTTGAAAGATTGTTTTGTTTCTTAAAATAAATCCCACAAAAAAATTAAATAAAATAAATTAAGAGAACAAAAAGGAGGAGCATTTATATGCATAATTTAGAAGATATGACTATTGCTGAACTAAAACAATTAGCAAAGGAAAACAATATAAAAAACATATCAAAACTAAAAAAGGAAGAATTAGTTAATATACTAAAACAAATACAAAATAAAACAGAGGAAACAGTTAATTTAAAATATGACTCTGAAGATGATGAAGCAGAAAATTTAGATGAATTAAACGAAAGCGTAATTACATATCAAGTAAACAATGAAGAAGACGAAATAATAGAGGGAATATTAGAAGTATTACCTGATGGATATGGGTTTTTAAGAGGAGACAACTATTTATCTACTCCTAAAGACGTTTATATTTCGCCAATACAAATAAGAAGATTTAGACTAGAAACCGGCGATCTAGTAAAAGGAATCTCTAGATGTAAAGAAGGAGAAAAATTTCCATCACTTATATTTGTTGGAGAAGTAAATGGTGAACATCCAGAAAAAGCAATGAAACGTGTTAGATTTGATGAATTAACACCAATATATCCAAATGAAAGATTACGTTTAGAAACTCAAACAACAAAATATGCAACAAGAATAATAGATTTAATATCTCCTATTGGAAAAGGACAAAGGGGTCAAATTGTTGCACAACCTAAAGTAGGTAAAACAACATTATTAAAAGAAATTGCAAATAGCATATCTGCTAATAATCCTGAATGTGAATTAATTGTATTATTAATTGACGAACGTCCAGAAGAAGTTACAGATATGAAAAGATCTATAAAAGGTCAAGTAGTATATTCAACATTTGATGAATTACCAGAACATCATGTAAAAGTTGCTGAGATGGTAATAGAAAGAGCAAAAAGATTAGTTGAGCAAAATAAAGATGTTGTAATATTATTAGACAGTATAACAAGACTCACAAGAGCATATAACTTAGTTATACCATCATCAGGAAGAACATTATCAGGAGGTATTGATCCAGCATCATTACATAAACCTAAAAAGTTCTTTGGAGCAGCCAGAAATATAGAAAATGGAGGAAGTTTAACAATACTTGCCACATCATTGATTGATACAGGAAGTAGAATGGATGATGTTATATTTGAAGAATTCAAAGGAACAGGTAACATGGAAATACATCTTGATAGAAAACTATCAGAAAAACGTATTTTCCCTGCAATTGATATTAATAAATCAGGAACAAGAAGAGAAGATTTATTACTTTCTAAGAAAGAATTAGAAACAGTTTATGCAATTAGAAAAGCTCTTAATAACTTACCAGTTGCTGATGTTACAGAACATATCATATCAGAAATGGTAAAATCTAAAAATAATGATGAATTCTTAGACAACATGGATGCATTTTTAAGAAGATATAAATAATAGAAACAAGTACCAGAATTGATTTTTTGGTACTTTTTATTGCTTAAAAAATATATAAATGTTATAATATATAGTATAGATATTATAAATGAAATGAGGGAATAATATGAAAAATCAAATGAAAAAAATTATTGCAATACTGAATTTAATTATGTTTTTAACAATATTTATGCAAACTTCTGTTATTGCATCAGTTATTACAGCAAAGCAAGAAACATATGAGATTATTGATGATCTTAAAGATATGGAATATGAAGAAGGAGAAGTTATAATTTCATATAAACAAAATGATAATATTTCAGTAAAAAGGTCAACAGCAAAATTAAAAGATCCAACAATAAAAAATGACATTATTTATGAAGATAATGAAGGTACAATTATTTCTCATATTACAGCCGAAAAATCTTCAACTGAAGATTTAATAAAGAAGTTTAAAAATAATGGAAATATACTTTCTATTGAACCAAACTATATAATACATACAAGCGATATCACAAATGATACTTATGAAAAATATCAATGGGCTATAGAAAATAGCGGACAGAATGCTGGAATATCAGGAAGAGATATTAACACTTTTCCAGCGACTAAAGAAAATAAAGATGAAAAGGTTATAGCAGTTGTTGATACAGGAGTTGATTATACACATCCAGATTTGAAAAATGCAATGTGGCACAATAACACAACAGTGCTTGATGGATTATATGGATATGATTTTGTAAATAATGATAATGACCCAATGGATGATAATGAACATGGAACTCATTGTGCTGGAATAATAGCTGCAACTTCAAATAATAATGAAGGAATAACAGGAGCTTTATTAGATAATAATAATGTTAAAATAATGGCTTTAAAAATAAGTGATGCAAATGGAAAGGGTAATCTCTCATCAGCTATAAGTGCATATAAATATATAATACAAGCACAAGAAGCTGGAGTAAATGTAGTTGCTATAAATAATTCATGGGGAGGAACAGGTACATCAGATACTTTAAATAATCTAATAGATCAATCTGGACAAAATGGAGCTTTATCTATATGCGCAGCTGGTAATGAATCTCTTAATATTGACACAACAAAATATTTTCCATCTGGCTTAGATAGTGAATATATAATATCTGTTGCTGCTTCAAATGAAAAGGATGAATTAGCAGATTTTTCAAATTATGGATCTAATAATGTAGATATTGCTGCACCAGGAACAAATATACTATCTACAGTTCCATACAATGTTTTTAATCCATCTATATATAGTGATTCTCAAATAAAAACGTTATGTAGCAAATATGAAGATTTTGGTGGAAATAAAAGTGAAATAGATTCTCTATATGAATTATCTTCCGATGATTCGGGAAATGTTGGAGAAACCAAAATAAATAATCAGTCTTATTTTGGCACTAGAAATAATCAATCATTAGAATGGACTATAGATGCTAAATCAGGTAAGACATACAATATATTATTTAAATTAGACACCGCTCTTACATCTGATCAAATTGCAAGAGCAATGGTAAAGATAAATAATTCATCTACTGATGGAAGGATTAGTGGATTATATAGCATGTCTACTGGAATTTCAAATGTAATTTCGGATACAGATTTACAAGTAAATGAAGTTAATTACTGGGACGCATTAATATTCAATTATCCTGCAGGTACCAAATATATAGGATATAGGTTTGTTGCTAAAAATGATTGTAAATTTTCTTTGATTATAGATGATTTTGCTGTTAGCAAAGCTGGGGTTAACAAAAATAATTTTGGAAAATATGAATTCTTAAATGGGACCTCAATGGCAACACCTTATGTAACAGCAGCAATAGGAGTTTTATCAAATGAATTAGATAATAATACACCGCTAAATATTAAAGCACAAGTTCTAAATAGTGCAAGAAAATCAAGTATTGTAAATGGAAAGATTCAAGAAAATAGAATATTAGATATAGGTGAATTTAATAAATTAGAAAACAACAATAAAGTTCGTACTAGCTTAAGTGACAAATCTATATCAATAGCTAATATTTACAATAAACAATATACTGGAAAAGGTATTACTCAAAATCCAAAAATAATTTATGATAATTCATATACTTTAAAAGAAGGAACAGATTATACAGTTTCATATAGCAATAATATTAACGTTGGCTTAGCTACAATAATTATAAAAGGGATGGGAAATTATAAAGGAACAATTGAGAAAAGATTTCAAATAACACCTATCTCACTGAATGATTGTAGTATATCAGAAATATATAATAAAACGTATACTGGTAATGAAATAAGACAGAACATCAAAGTAGCATATGGTTCAATAGTGTTAAAAGAAGGTACAGATTATACCCTTACATATAAAAATAATATTAATGTTGGAACAGCAGAAATTATAATAGTTGCAAAAGGAAATTATACTGGAACTATAATAAAAACATTTATAATAAATCCTAAAAATGTAACAGGTTTAAAGCTATCTTCTCCGGATAAAACTAGTTTAAAAATAAAATGGGATAAACAAAGTGGAGTAAGTGGATATGAAATATATATGTATAATAGTTCTAAAAAGAATTATAAGTACATAGGAAGAACTACTAATAATTCTTATACTATAAAAAAACTAAAAGCTGGTACTACATATAGTTTCAAAGTTAGAGCATATAAATCAGTAGATGGAAAAAATAGATATGGTGCATATTCATCTGTTTTAAAAACTGCAACTAAAACAAATACACCTAAGATCTCTAAACTTACATCAAGTAAAAAGACTTTAACAGCTAAATGGAAAAAAGTATCTGGTTCAAGTGGATACGAAGTATATATAGCAACAAGTAAAAAAGGTAAGTATACAAAAAAGAAAACTATAAACAGCAGTAAAACAACATCTGCAAAAATAAAGAAACTAAAATCTAGAAAGAACTATTATGTAAAAATAAGAACATTTAAAACCGTATCTGGAAAAAAGATATATAGTTCTTATAGTAGTGTTAAAAAAATAAAAGTAAAATAAAGATTTCAACAAGTATATTATTGAAAAGAAATAATATACTTGTTATCATGAGGAGATTACAATGGGAATAATTGAAGTAATATTAATAAGTATAGGGCTTGCAATGGACGCGTTTGCTGTGTCTATCTGTAAAGGCTTATCAATGAAAAAAATGAATTGGAAAAAAGCCTTAATAATAGGAGCATATTTTGGAATATTTCAGGCATTAATGCCAACATTAGGATATTTTTTAGGTACACGATTTGAGCATTTAGTAATAAATATTGATCACTGGATAGTGTTTATATTATTAGTATTTATTGGTGTAAATATGATTAGAGAAGCATTAGATACAGAATGCAAAGAAGAAAGCTCAAATGATACTATAAAATTTAAAGATATGGTTATTTTAGCAATTGCAACAAGTATAGACGCATTTGCTGTAGGTATAACATTTGCATTTTTAGATACAAATATTATATTTGCTTTTTCTTCAATAGGTATAATTACATTTTTAATATCTGTATTAGGAGTTAAGATAGGAAATAGGTTTGGAGACAAATATGAAAATAAGGCTGAATTTGTTGGAGGACTAATTTTAATACTTATTGGATTAAAAGTGTTGCTTGAACACCTTGGAATATTAAATTTCTAAAATGACAAAATATTCATTTTAAAATAAGATAAATATATTATAATGTAATTGGTGGTATTATGAAAAAAATATTATTGGTAGAAGATAATGAAACAATTATACTAGGATTAAAATATTTATTAGAGCAAGAAAATTTTGAAGTAACAGTTACCAAAAGTCTAGAAGAAACAGAAAAAGTAATTAAAACTACAAAATTTGACTTAGCTCTACTAGATGTTACACTACCTGATGGAAATGGATTTGAAATATGCAAAATGATAAAACAAATAGGAAAAACTGCTGTAATATTTCTAACTGCAAGGGATGAAGAAACAAATGTAGTCCTTGGGTTAGACTTAGGTGCAGATGACTATGTTACTAAACCATTTAGATCAAGAGAATTAGTATCAAGAATAAATTCTGTACTTAGAAGATATGAAAGCAATGATTCTAAAAGTAATATTTTGACACATAAAGATATAAAAATAGATGTTAATTTAGCAAAAGTATATAAAGGTAATGAAGAAATATTTTTAACAAGTTTGGAATACAAAATATTGCTAATGTTATTTAGCAATAAGGATAGATTAATTACAAGAGAAGAACTTTTAGACAAAATATGGGATATAGCTGGAAATTTTGTAAATGATAATACTTTAACAGTATATATAAAAAGAATTAGAGAAAAACTTGGTGATGATTCGATTATACAAACTGTTAGAGGGTTAGGATATAGATTGGAAAATGAATAAAAGCTTTAAAAAATTAATTATACCTTTATTAATTATATTATTAATAACAAATACATTAACAATAATAATAACTTATAGACAACAAGCTAAATTAAATAAACATCTAAATTATATAATTTCTTCTATAGTAGCACAAGTTCAAGAAAAATATCCAGAAGTAGATAGTGAAGAAATTATTAATATATTAAATAACACATCAAATAGAAAAAATGGAGAAAAAGAATTAAAAAAATATGGAATTGACTTAAGCAAAAATAAAGCCTATTTATCACTTGAAAAAGATACTAAAGCTAATTTAATATTGAATTGTATCATGGTAACAACATTTGGAATAATATATGTTTCTATTTTTATTCTATATATAAAAAATAGAAACAATAAAATTAGTGAAATGACACAATATATAAATGAAATAAATGATAAGAACTATACATTAAAGATAGATGAAAATTCTGAAGATGAATTATCAAACTTAAGAAATGATTTATATAAAATAACAATTTTCTTAAAAGAAGAAACAGAAAGATCTAATAAAGATAAGCAAAAACTAAAAACATCTTTAGAAGATATTTCACATCAGCTAAAAACACCTTTAACATCAATATCTATAATGTTAGATAATTTAATACAAAACCCAGAAATGGACAAGCAAACAAGAACAAAATTTATATATAAAATATCAGAGCAAATTGAAGGAATAAACTTTTTAGTAATTTCTTTATTAAAACTTACAAAAATAGAATCCTACTCAATAGAATTTCAAAAGCAAAATATAAATGTAGCTAAATTAATCAATGAAAGTGTAAAAAAATTAGAAATACCTTTAGAAATAAAGAAGCAAGAAGTAATAATTAATGGCTCAAATGAAACAACATTTATTGGAGATTATAAATGGCAAACTGAAGCAATAACCAACATAATAAAAAATTGTATAGAACATACTCCAAATGATAAAAAAATATATATAAATTTTGAAGAAAATAATTTATTTACAAAAATAACAATAAGAGATGAGGGAGAGGGAATAGACAAAAAAGATATTAGACATATTTTTGAGAGGTTTTATAAAGGAACAAACTCATCTGACAATAGTTTTGGAATAGGTTTAGCCCTTTCAAAATCAATAATAGAAAGAGACAATGGATATATTAAATGTGAATCAAAAGTTGGTGAAGGAACAACTTTTATAATAAAATATATGAAGTGACTAAATTTAAATTTGTTTAGTCACTTTATTGTCATTTTAATTAGATATAATCTTGATAGAAGGGATGGTAAATATGGAAATTTTAAGAACTGAAAATTTATGTAAAACTTATGGGAAAGGTGAGAACGAGGTAAAAGCAGTTGATAATATATCTTTTTCTGTAAACAAAGGAGAATTTGTTGCAATAATTGGAGCAAGTGGTAGTGGTAAATCTACATTGTTACATTTATTAGGAGGAGTAGATAGACCTACATCAGGCAAAGTTTATATTGACGGCCAAGATATATATTCTTTAAATAATGATAATTTGGCTATATTTAGAAGAAGACAAGTGGGGTTAATATATCAATTTTATAACTTGATACCTATTTTAAATGTAGAAGAAAATATAACATTACCATGTAGTTTAGATGGTAAGAAAGTAGAGCAAAAACAATTAGATGAACTGTTAAAAACTTTAGGAATAGAAAAAAGAAGAAAGCATTTGCCTAATCAATTATCAGGAGGGCAACAACAAAGAGTTTCTATTGGTAGAGCAATAATTAATAACCCGGCTATAATGTTAGCAGACGAACCTACAGGAAACCTTGATAGTAAAGTGTCTGAAGAAATAATATCTTTATTAAGATTATCAAATAAAAAATATAACCAAACTGTAATAGTAATAACACATGATGAAAAAATCGCTTTAGAAGCAGACAGAATTATTACAATAGATGATGGAAAGATAATAAAAGATGAAAGGAATAGATAGTAATGAATGTTATTAAAAAATTAATCTTAAGAGATTTAAAACTAAACAAAAAAAGAACAATTGTTACTATCATAGGAATAATACTTTCGACAGCAATGATATGTGCGGTTGCAGGGATGGTAACAAGTTTGCAAAAGACACTGGTTACATATACAAAAATAAAAGAAGGAAATTATCATACAATGTTTTGTAATGTACCCAAAAATGAACTTAAATATATAGAAAATAATATAAATATAAAAGATTATTATTTAGCTGAAGAGATTGGATATAGTGAACTCAAAGAATCTAAAAATGAATATAAACCATATCTAAATATTATATCAGCAAATGACAAGTATTTAAAAAATATGGGAATACAATTAGTTGATGGTAGGTTGCCTGAAAATGATAATGAAATTTTAATATCAGAACACATTAAAAGTAATGGTCATGTAGAATATAAAATAGGAGAAGAATTAACCTTAAATATTGGAAAAAGAGTAGATTCAAATGGTAGAGAATTGTCACAATTAGATTCTTTTGATCCTACAATAAAAGAAAAATTACAAGATACATATCAAAAGAAATATAAAATAGTAGGGATAATCGAAAGAATGTCTTATCAAGTTGAACCACGTAGTGCTCCTGGATATACAATTATAACCAAAATGAATGAAGTAAACAATAAAGCAGATATAGCAGTATTATATAAAAATGTATATAAATATGAAGAATTAAATAAAGAAATATCAAATGGAAAATATGAAATAGTAACAAATAATTCATTATTAAGTTATGAAGGAGCATCATTAAACGATTCTCAAATGACAACAGTAATGCAATTGGCAGGGATAATAATAATTATTATTATTGTATCAAGTGTGTTTGTAATTAGAAACAGTTTTGCAATATCTACAACAGAAAGAATGAAGCAATATGGAATGCTTGTAAGTGTTGGAGCTACACATAAGCAAGTAAAGAAAAGTGTATTTTTCGAAGGATTTATACTTGGTTTAATAGGAATACCATTAGGCGTACTTTCTGGAATGCTTGCAGACATAGTCTTGTTAAATGTAGTAACATATATATTAAAAGACTTATTATATGGTGTTAAATTAATGTATAGTATACCACTTATAGCAATAATAGCATCTATAATATTAGCATCAATAACTATTCTATTTTCTGCAAGAAGTTCAGCTAGAAAGGCAGCTAAAGTCTCTCCTATGGAATTAATTAGAAGTAATCAAGATATAAAAATAAAACCTAAAAAAATGAAATCCCCAAAATTAATAAATAAAATTTGGGGAATCGGCGGAGACATTTCATATAAAAATTTAAAACGTAATAAAAAGAAATATAGAACTACAATCATATCAATAATTGTAAGTGTTGTAATATTTATATCGTTATATAGTTTTATTGAAAATGGATTTAAGGCAAGTAACATATATTACACTAAATATAGTTATAATATAAATTTATCATTACATTGTAAGGATAACAATCAGAAATTAGAAAAAAGAAATGATATTTTGAAACAGATAGGTAAATTTAACACTGTTAAAAAATATTCTATTTTAAATGATACCCAGTTTAATGTATCAACAAAATATTTAAGTGACTTTGGAAAAGACCTTTATAATGAATATAATCCATATGCCGATGTCGCATCAATTGAAGTTGTATCAATAGGAGAAGATGCATATAAAAATTATGTAAGATCATTAGGTGGCAAAGTAGAAGAATATTCTAAAGGCGGTATATTAGTAGATGATTTTAATTATTCCAAAGACGAAAAATATCAGTTAGGAAATATATATAATATAAAAGTAGGGGAATCATTTGAAGGAAAATCAAATGAGAAAGACTGGAATATAAGAGTAGTAAACAGGACAGATAAAAGACCTATGGGACTAGAAAAGGTATATAATGATGGTGGATTTTTAATTGTTAGTGACAATTTTATGGACGAAATTGGTGTTGGAAGTAACTATTCAAGAATGTATATAGAATCTTCTAATAGTTCAAAATTAGAAGATGATATAAATAATTTTATTGCAGATAACGATGATTTAAAATCTAATTTGGCAATATATAATGTAGATAAAGAAACAAAAGCTCAAAATTCTTTAGTGTTAGTTATATCAATATTCCTATATGGATTTATTGCTGTAATAACTCTTATAGGTGTGACAAATATATTTAATACTTTAACAACTACAATGAATTTAAGAAGAAAAGAATTTGCAATGCTTAAATCTATTGGAATGACAACTAAAGAGTTTAACAGGATGATAAGATTAGAAAGTATATTTTATGGACTGAAAGCTCTGATAATAGGAATACCAATTGGTATAGGTCTTTCATATCTTATTTATAAAGCTTTTCTAAATACTATGGATATGCCTTATGTCCTACCAATTGAAGCTATTGCAATATCAATAATATTTGTTCTTATTGTTGTTGGGGTTATTATGAAGTTCTCACTAAATAAAATTAATAAACAAAATATTATTGAGACTATTAGAGAGGATAATATTTAAAGTATTGACAAAATTAATTAAATTTAGTATTATATAAAAAAGAAAGAGGTAAAAATTATGAGATTATTAATATTTTTAAACAAACAATTACATCATCATCGTAGGAGCTTGTAGCTATTGCACTCAATTGCGTAGGTACAGGCTAAGAAAGCTGTGCCTACGATAGTTTAAAAATATATAAAAAGATATATAAAAAATACTATTTGTAGGAATAAATCTTGCAAATAGTATTTTTTATATATCTATTTTTTAATCTTAAAATAAAAAAGGAGGAAGAAAATTATGTTTAATGTTGAAAAAATTTTAAACGAATTAGTAAAATTCAATACAATTAAAGACAAAGAAAACAAAGAAATCTTAAATTACTTAGAAAATATATTATCTAAAATTGGATTTAAAACAGAAAGAAAAGAAAAATTCTTGATTATGTCTAATAAAAAGGATTGTTCATTAGGTTTTCTAGGACATACGGATACTGTTGAATATACAGAAGGATGGAAATATGAAAAATTTAACACAACAAAAATAGAAAATAGAATATATGGATTAGGTGTATGTGATATGAAATCAGGAATTGCAGCAATGATTTCTTCTATATCACAAATTGATTTTAACAAAATGAAGAATGGAATAAAGCTTTATTTCACATATGATGAGGAAATAGGCTTCTCTGGAATAAAAGACGTTTTAAAGTATGAAAAAACCTTTCCGGATATAATGATAATAGGAGAACCAACCAATAATGAAATTATTGTAGGAAGTAAAGGTTTAATCGAATACAAAATTTCTTTTAAAGGTATAAAGGCACATTCAAGTACACCTGACAAGGGAAAAAATGCGATTATGGATGCAGTATCATTTATAAATGATTTAAATTATTTCTATGAAAAAGAATTGAGACAGAATACAAACACAAATTTTGAGATTCCTTATACAACAATGAATATAGGAAAGATTACAGGTGGAAGTGCTATTAATTCAGTACCAGATTCATGCGAATTTTTAGTTGATTTTCGAACAATAGATATATATTGTGAGAGCTTAATTATGAAAAAAATAAATGACTTAAAAAATCAATACAGCTGTGATATACAGGAAATAAATAGAATCTCTCCATTTATTAATAACATTGAAAATTCAAAAAAGACATGTAATTTTATTACAGAAGCAAGTTTTCTTAAAAATAATAGAGTTATTTTAGGTGTTGGAAATATAACAGCTCATGAGGTAGATGAAAATATTGATGTTGATAGTTTATATCAACTAGTTGAACAATATAAATATTTCATTAAAAAATACTGTAATTGAAATTTAATGGACAAAAATGAGATATTGTTGTAAAATACTATAAATGAAATAAAAATAGAATAGAGGAATTTATGAAAAATAGATGTAAATGGTGCAATTTAAAAAATCCATTATATGTAAAATATCATGATGAAGAGTGGTGTAAACCTAATTTTGATGAAAAATACCTATTTGAAATGTTAATATTAGAATCATTTCAGGCAGGGCTTTCATGGGAATGTATACTGAATAAAAGAGAAGCATTTGAGAGAGCATATGATAACTTTGATATAAATAAAATTTGTAAATATAATGAGTTAAAAATAGAAGAGTTATTGTCAAATAATGAAATAATAAGAAATAAATTGAAAATAAATGCTAGTATAAATAATTCTAAAATATTTAAAAATATTCAAAATGAGTATGGATCATTTTATAAGTATTTGGTAAGCTTTACAAAGAATCAGATCATTTATGAAATTGATAAAACAACATCAGAGTTATCAGATAAAATTTCAAATGATCTAAAGAAAAGAGGCATGAAATTTGTTGGTTCAACAATTATATATTCTTATTTACAAGCAATAGGCGTCATTTATTCACATGATAAAAATTGTTTTATGTATAAGGAAGAGGAGTGATAAGGATTTATGAATAAATATGAAATTACAAAACATAAGACAGTTTACAGATAATAAAAAAGAAGAAGGGTGATATTTTGAAAAGTAATACTTTTAAAAATTGGTGTATTGATAATGACAAAGAATACTTGCTCAAAGAGTGGGACTATGAGAGAAATTTAAAGCAGCCGTATGAATATACAAAATGTTCTGGTAAAAAAGTATTTTGGAGATGTTATAGTAATCATAGTTGGGAAACAACTATTGCACATAGAGTATCTGAAAACACTGGTTGCCCAGTATGTGCAAATAAAAAACTTTTAAAAGGTTATAATGATTTACATACATTAAGACCTGATATAGCAATAGAATGGCATTCAACAAAAAATAATAAAAAACCTAGTGATTTTTTAGTTGGCAGTCATCAAAAGGTATGGTGGATATGTCAAAATGGTCATGAGTGGGAAGCGTCTATTGAATCTAGAACCAGAAAAAATAGTTCTACAGGATGCGCAGTCTGTTCTAAAAAGAGATTGTATAAAGGAGAAAATGATCTAATAACATTTTGTGAGAATCACATAGCAGCTAAACATTTATTAAAAGAGTGGTATTATCAAAAAAATTTGATAAAGCCTGATGAAATCGTAGCTACCTCCAATAAAAAAGTTTGGTGGATTTGTTCTAACAATCATAAGTGGAATGCTACAGTAAGTAGTAGGGTAAGAGGAAATAGATGTCCAAAATGCAATCCTAATACTTTATTTCCAGAACAAGCAATTTTTTATTATATTTCTCAAATTTTTAAAAAAACTACTAGTAGATATAATATTAATAAAATTGAATTAGATATATTTATACCAGAATTAAATACAGGTATAGAATATGATGGATATTATTTTCACAAAAATGCAGAACAACGAGAAATAACAAAAAATAAAATTTGTCAGGAAAATAATATAAGATTAATAAGAATTAGAGAAAAAGGATTACGTATATATGATAATTGTGAATCAATTATTAGAGATGAATATAATAATGAAAGTTCATTGGATATTGTTATAATTAAATTACTAAAATTATTAAATAAATACGGGGATATTAATACTAAAAGAGATAAAATAAAAATTATGCAACAATACAAACAGTATCTAAAAAATGAATCAATAGAATTATTATATCCAAATCTAGTATTAGAATGGGACTATGAAGAAAATAAAGGATTAAATCTATGCAATTTCTCAAAAGGATCACATTATAAAGCCCATTGGAAATGCCTTAAATGTGGTCATAAATGGATTGCCGAGATAAAATCAAGAGTAAATGGAAATGGTTGTAAAAGATGTGGAAGACAAAAAATTATTGAAACTCATAGTCATAGCGTGTTGAATATGGACACTAATATAATATACAGATCGATAACAGATGCACAAAGAAAAACAGGAATTGAACGTCATAGTATATCTAACTGTTGTAAAGGTAAAATTAAAACAGCAGGCGGATTTCAATGGAAATATATATAAGTATTTATAATAAATTAGGGACAAAAGATTAGTTTAAAATAATAGCTAGTCTTTTGTTTAGTAAATTGATATAGAGGGGTAGAGAATACCTTTATTAATTATTATTGATAACATTGCACAAAATAAAAGCAATACGACCAATTTAGAGCAAGTGTAAAAAAAGAAATATGATACATTGCACAAAATGAAACTAATACGACCAACTTGGAGCATTGAAAAAATGCAAAATATTGAAGTTTTAACATTAAATATGTGGCTATGGAACACCTATGTAGTAGAATTAAAAGATGGAAATAGAGCGACAATTATAGATGTAAGAGGAAAAAATGAGTATTTTGCAGAAGTAGTAAATGCCTATGGACAAACAGTTGCAAAAAGAAATATAATAGATGAAGAAATAAAATAATATTTTAAATTTAAAATCACACATTATACAAAAATATATATTTAATTTATAATTAATAAAACATTAAAATGAAAAAATTTAAAAATTTAATAAAATTTTAAATCTTTTTTATATTTTTTTAGGTTATATTATATGTAAGCTAGTTTATAAAAGAAAGAAAGGAGGTATTTACTTGGAAGATAAAGAATTAATCTATAAAATACAGCACGGAAATAAAGAATTATTAGAGATATTAATTGAGAAATATTATGATGATATTTATAGATTTTGTTATTATAAAACAGGAAATAGCTCACTTTCTTATGATTTAACACAGGAAACATTCTTGAAATTGATTAAATATATAGGAACTTATAAACATAGAGGAAAATTTAAAAGTTATTTAATTACAATAGCAATGAATGTATGTAACACTTATTTTGACGAGAATAAAGTGGAGTTAGAAGAATTAGATGATAATCAAACTTATAAAGAAAATGATTCTAATGAATTATCAAGAATAGAACAAAAAAATTCAATTGATAAAGCATTAAAAGAGCTACCAGAAAAACAAAAAGAAGTAATTATTTTGAAGTATTATGAAGATTTGAAAATTAAAGATATATCTAAAATACTTGATGAAAAAGTACCTACCATTAAATCAAGACTAAAGCAGGGAATAGAAAAATTGAGTAGGTATTTAAGAAAGGAGGACTTTTAATTATATGGATAAGTGGAGAGAAATTTTAAACAAAAGAGAATTGCCAAGTATAGATGAAAATAAAAAAAGGCAATCAATAGAAATATTAAAAATGGAAATAGCAAATACAGAAATAACAGTAAAGGAAAGCTATTTTGAAAAGATAAAAAGATATATTCCTTTTATGAGTAAAATTACTTTTCTTTTCCAATTTATTCTATTATTGGTAGGAATATTAGTTATAAAATCTATGAATTTTGAGAAAACAAGGCTAATTTTATCACTTGTAATGCCAATATTAGCATTTCTTCAAATAATGGAGTTAGAGAAAAGTTTTAAATATAATATGTATGAAATTGAAATGAGTTGTAAAATGGACTTAAAAGAATCGATTTCAATTAAATTAATAATTAATACATTTATTAATTTATGTATAATGACAGTATTTGCAGTTATGACTGGAACTCATTTTGAACAGGAAAGTTATGTATTAATTCTTTATTTGTTAGTGCCATTTATGATAACCAATGTTGCTAACATTTTAACAATGCGTTTATTAAAAAATAAGTCAAACGAAATTGTAAATATGACGATAATGTTATTAATCAATGCGATTTTATTTAAAATTAATATAAGGTTTCCTAGTGTTTATGAAACTTCAAGTGTTTTAGTATGGTTAGGTTTATTAATTATAACAGTATTTTATTTTATAAAAGCTGTTTATCAATTTTATGAAGAGGAGGATGATTATATATGGAACTTGCAATAGATAGGCTAACAAAACAATATAAAAATAAAATTGCAGTGGATAGAGTTTCTATAAAACTAAAACCAGGAGTTTATGGATTACTTGGTGCAAATGGAGCAGGAAAAACAACACTTATGAGAATGATATGTGGTATTCAAAATCCAACTTCTGGTCAAATTAAATATAATGGAACAGATATCAAAAAACTAGGGGAGGATTACAGACAAGTTCTTGGCTATTTACCACAAGATTTTGGATACTATCCAGATTTTACAGCTTATGATTTTTTAATGTATATTGCTGCATTAAAGGGATTATCAAAAGAAAAGGCTGAAATGAAAGTGAATGAGTTATTACAAATAGTTAATTTGGAAAATGAAAAAAAACAAAAAGTAAAGACATTTTCTGGAGGAATGAAACAAAGATTAGGAATTGCACAAGCAATGTTAAATAACCCAAAGATTCTAATTTTAGATGAGCCAACAGCAGGACTAGACCCAAAAGAAAGGGTAAAGTTTAGAAACTTAATTAGTAGTTTTTCACAAGATAAAATTGTAATATTATCAACTCATATTGTATCAGATATTGAATTTATTGCAGATGAAATTATTGTGATGAAAGCAGGTAAAAAGATATTAACAGGAACGCCAGAAGAACTTTTACAAGATTTAAGAGGCAGTGTATGGAAATGTGTTGCTTATGATAAAAAAGAAGTAGAAATGCTGAATCATAAATATTGTATTATTAATATTCATCAAGAAAATAATACAACAGAATTAAGAATTGTAAGTAAGCAAAAACCAACTGTGAATGCTGTTAATATAGAACCTAATTTAGAAGATTTATATTTAGCATATTTTCAAGATAATGAAAAATAGAAAAGAAAGGAATGAACAATATGGGAACATTAGTGAAATTTGAATTAAAGAAATTATTTAATAAAAAAATGAATATTATTGTAATCATAGTTTGTTTGTTTTTAATAACATTACTATTTTCTATGGCAGGTAAAGATTTTCTAGCAACAGATAAGAGCGGAAAATTTTATAAAGGTAAAGAGGCTATTAGTGTTAGAAAAGAACAAACGAAAGAGATTTCTGGAACTTTAACAAATGAAAAGATTATAAAAGAAATAGAAAAATTACAAGAGTTGCATAATGATCCAAATAATCTTATTACAAATAGTGATGGAGAAAAGGATTTTAGTATTGAAATTTATAATGAATATTTAAATAATAGACTTGATTTATTAACAAATATAAACCGTGTATATGCAAATTATAATACTAGCTATATAACTGAATTATTTAATCTAAATTTAAAAGAACAGAAAGATTTTTATGAAACAAGACAACAAAGAATAGAAGAAGAATTAAATCAAAGTTATGATGAAAAAAAATATACACCTCAAGAAAAAGAATATTGGTTAGAGAAGTCTAATAACACAAAAACACCATTTGAATATGATTTTTATTATGGATATTCTAATTTGTATAACACTTATGAATTACTTATATTTGGAGTAATTGCTATATGTATATGTTTAGCATCTGTTTTTGCAGGAGAGTATCAAAATGGTACAGATAAAATATTATTAACCACAAAGTATGGAAAAAGTAAAGGTGTAACTGCGAAAATAATCGCATCTTATATATTTGCAACATTAGTATTTACAATATATTTAATATTTGCAATAGGAACAATATTCTTAATGTTTGGTACAGATGGAGGAAATTTACCAATACAACTTTCTAACATATTAAGTCCATACGCACTAACATTCTTCCAGTCACTTTTATATAATATAGTGATTTCATATACAGTATTGTTTGGTATGGTGGGATTAACATTATTCTTGTCATCTAAACTGAAAAATCCTATGACAGTATTAGTAATAGATATTGCTATTATTATGTTACCAGTATTTTTGAGCATAAAGTCAGCTTTTGGAATATTAAATAAAATATTATTCTTAATGCCATATAATGCAATTTATTCAAACTTTTCTCAAATGGTATCATATAAGTTAGGAAATATTGTTATTGATTTACCTATGATGACTATAATTACTTATATTTTTATGATGGTTATAGCATTAATTTTTGCAAAGAAAACATATAGTAAACATCAGGTAGAATAAGTAAAAAAATTAAATTTTATTCAAGGAGAAAATTATGCATAGAATTGAGACATATACTAGACTAGCAATTATTTTTATAATAATTATTACTATATTATATTTACCGATTCTACTGATTTTAAATATGTTTTTAATGATAAAAAATAATAATTTTCTTTTATTCAATAATAGCCTAGTTTTAGGCTATTATTTTTTTGCAATTATCAAGAAATATCATAAATTGTCATAAATTATCATATAATTTAACTGCTTATGATCAAAAAATGATAAATGATTCAAATATTATTAACATGATACCAAAAAACAAAGATATAAGAGCTGTATAAAAAATTCAAAAATATTAGTTAAAAAATGGCCTACGAGAATCGTTTTTAAGCGTTTTTTATAATTTAGGCATATAGTTTGTTGTTTATAATTTAAGTAAAATTACTAATTTTTAAGAAGGTAGGGGAATAAAAGAAAAAATTGTAAAAGTTACAAATATTTTTTAATAATCAAAAATTTAATAATTATAAAAATAAATATTAAATGATAAATATAACTTTAATAAAACTAAAATTTAATCATAATAAAAGAAGAATAATAATTTTTAAAATAAAATCATTGCGAAAGATAATTTAAAAAACATAAAATAATAAAATAGTAAATTATAATTGGATTCACTTTAACATAAGAAGAGAGGTAGAAGTAGATATGGAAAAGTGTAAAAAAAGGAATATAGAACATTGCACAAAATAAAAGTTTTGTACAAAGGGAGATGGGAGCAAAATAATAGAACTCCTTTTAGAGTCCTACCTGCAATTCATTTGCTATTACAAGCATTAAAAGCTTTTATAGCTATTTATTAGCTATCGCTTGAGATATTATTACTTTATCATTAATTACTTGTAATAATGTCAGTTTTATAATTTATCCTTTAATTTACATCTAGATAATATTTCATATTATATTTTATATAAATTTTTTTCAAATCTCCAAAAATGCCTAGTTCTCTATACTTGCCGTATTTTATCAACAACAAACTATAAGCCTTAAAAATAAAAACGGCTTAAAATCGATTCTCGTGCGTCGCTTTTTTAAGGTATTTTTGCATTTTTTATATACCTATATAAGAATAAAAAAATTAGTCATTTTTTATCTAAAAACTATCAAACCTAGAGTTATCAATATTTTGTCCAAATACTAAACAACAAGTTATATGGCTTAAATATAAAAATGGCTTAAAATTGATTTTTATAAGCCGTTATTTTAAGTTTTTTAGAGCTTACTTTAGAGTATCTGCAGATAAATATATAAATTCAAAACCAAACATTAAAATTCATAATTAACAAATGTTCGTTTTTAAAATACAATAATTTTATTTTCTGATTTTATTTTTTTATTATAAATCTAGAACAAATTTTATTTTGTAAAAACTTTGCACAAAATTTTTTGCTTTTTTTATTTTTTCGCTTTTAGCTATAAAATATTTATATTAAATATAAATTTACAACATTAAAAATTATGTATATCCCCTACTCTGCTCACTTTTATTAGAATCAAAAAAATAACAAAGCTTAAATTTCTTTTTATTATCGTTCACCGTTCAATAAATGGTTCATTTGCTAAATATATATGTGTAATACTATTTGTTCCTTCTAATACACTTTCTAAAAATTATACATATTTTTTTCAGTAAAATTAGTTTCATATTTTTCATCTGCCAATCTTGCATTTTCTTTTACCTGTCCGTTGTAACCTGTTAATGCAGCAAAAGAAGCAAATTGAGCAGACCTTTGATATAAGCTCATTTTAGGATGATTTGATTTTGGTCTTGATAAGTTTATAATATCATCATAATTTCCCATTATCCTTTATGACCTCCTACTTGTTCATTTCTTTCTATTGTCGTTCCCCCGTCTTCAAAGTTCATTCCTTTAAGTATAGCATTCTTTCCATATTTTTTCTTTATATCTAAAATAGATCTTTGAAGAGTACGTTCTTTCATTTCCTTTTCGTATATTTTTTGCCTTTTATTATAATCTATAAATAAATTCATTTGTTCATAAATATTTTCTCTTTTGGCTTCTTCTTCACCTATAACATTGTTCGCACTTATAGTTATTCTTCGAGTAAATAATTTTTTATCAATAATTCTATCATACAAATTTACTATTGCATCAGAAATTATTTTATTTGAAGAAGTCTTATGCTCTAGATTTTCTGTTCCATGAGCATGCTTAGGTACGCGTCTTCCATATCTATCAAGTGTAATTTCGCCTTTATAATTAATGTTTTTATCTGATAAATTATTTATATCATATCCAATCTCTAATACTAATTGATTTGTAACTAAATGTTTATCAACTAATTCCAATGCTAAAAGCTCAGTCATTTCTTTTATTATAAGTTTGGTTTTTTCATAATTGTAAGGACAATGCAATACCTGACCTGAACTTAAACTATTTGTTGTTGGTACATAAGATTTAATACTTTCCATGGTACATGGTTCATATCCCCAGGCATGGTCTATTAGTAACTCAGCATTTATTCCAAACAGCTTAAATAATTTATCTTCATTATAAATTGAACACCTAGCTACATCTCCCATTGTATGCATATTATTTTTCTCTAGCTTTTCTGCAATTCCTTTTCCCACTCGCCAAAAATCTGTTAATGGTCTATAATTCCATAATTTGTGCTTATACATATTCTCATCTAGGCAAGCTATTCTTACTCCGTATTTGTTTGGTTTGGTATGCTTGGCTACAATGTCCATAGCAACTTTCGATAAATATAAGTTTGTTCCTACACCACAAGTCGCTGTAATACCTGTTTTTTTATATACTTCCTGAATAATTTTAGTTGCTAGCGTACTTGCTTTCATTTTATATGTTTTTAAATAATGAGTTACATCAATAAAAACTTCGTCTATTGAATATACATATATATCTTCTTGTGAAAAATATTCTAAATAAATATTATAAATATCTATACTGTAGTTCATATATTTATTCATTTGAGGTGGTGCAATAATAAAATCTAGCTCGTATTCATTATGTTTTTTTAATTCTATATCATCATATGATTTTCCGTTTAGAACATGTCCAGGAGCATTATATCTTCTGTTTGAATTTATTTCTTTTACTTTTTGTATTACCTCAAATAACCTTGCTCTTCCAGGTACTCCATATTGTTTTAGAGATGGACTAACAGCAAGACATATTGTTTTTTCAGTTCTACTGCTATCAGCAACAACTAAATTTGTTGTTAATGGATCTAATCCCCTTTCTCTGCATTCAACTGAAGCGTAAAAACTTTTTAAATCTATTGCAATATAAATATTTTGTTCTTGCATGTTACAACCTCCAAATAACATTTTTTATATTATATCATGTTATCTGGAGATTGTAAACAGTTGTTTGGTATAAACTATATTTTATATTAAATTCTCTACATTTAGTGGTTTTAAATCATCTAAGACAAATCTGCCATCTTTACTTATTAGGACATTATCAAAATAAACCTCACCACCGCCAAATTCTTTTCTAAGAATTTTAACTATATCCCAATGAATTGCAGACCTATTTCCATTATCACTTTCTTCTAGAGCCATTCCTGGAGTTAAATGGAAACTTCCGTTTATTTTTTCATCAAATAATGTATCACACATTGTATTGTTTACATATGGGTTCAGTCCAAAAGCAAACTCGCCAATATATCTGGCCCCCTCATCTGTATCAAGAATTTCATTTAATGTCTTCGAGTTCTCTTTAGCTGTTGCTTTAACTATTTTTCCATCTATAAAATCAAATCGTATATCTTCAAATATAATATCATTATATTTTGTTTTAGTATTATAAGTAATGTAACCATTCACACTATTTTTTACTGGACATGTTGCCACTTCCCCATCTGGTATATTAAATGTTCCATAATATTTTTCAGCCGGAATATCTTTTATACTAAATATTAAATCTGTTCCAGGTGCCACAATGTGAACTTTGTCAGTCTTATTCATTAATTCTTTTAAAGGTTCCATTGCAATCTTCATTTTATTATAATCAATGTTACAAACTTTGTAATAAAAATCTTTAAAATCATTTAGTGACATATTACTTTTTCGCGAAAAATATTCGTTTGGATACCTTAAAATACACCATTTGGTATGTTTGACCCTTTGTTCTAAATGCACCAAAGCAGTATAATATTTATTATATAATTCTAATTTTTTTTGAGATACTCCTTCTAAAGATCTATCTGATGTTGGTGCACTTATTCCTATATATGCTTGCATTTTTTTCATTGTTTCATAATCTCTTTTTCCATATTCAATTATTTCTTCCTTAGTAGCATTTATTAAAAAATCTCTTAAGTCCTTATAATTTATTACATTTAGATGTGGCTTCGCATTTATTATTTTAGCTTGTTTTATAATTTCATTTGCGAGCTCTAAACCATCTTCTCCCATTACCTCTACTAATAAATTGTCATTTTTAATTAAAGAGATGGAATTGCGTATAAGATTTTGTGCAAGTTGTTCATTTCTATTATCCATTTATTGTTCTCCTATCATTTTACCTTTTATAAGCAATAATTTATCATAATTCTAGTTTTTTTACAATAAAAATATAAAAATTTCTAACTTCAGCTTATTATTCTATATATAAATTTATTTTTTCTTTAAAACAATAGCAATAAAATTTAAATATTTACATGCTCCTGCTTCAATAGCTTTTCTGTCACCTTTAGAATATTCATTGTCACACTTTATCCAATCATCCCAACATTCTTCATTGCTTTTCATTTCATGAATTGAAATAATCTCACTGTCTTTTGATTTTGAGATAATATCTCTCCAGTAATTTATATCATGAATATAATCTAATTGTTCTGGAGTCCAAGATAGTAATAATTCTTTGTGAATATTATCATGGCAATCTTTTTTCATTCCAGGAACAGCAATATAGACATAACCACCTTTTTTAACAAAAGGTAAAAGTTTTTCATCTAAATACTTTCCGTCTCTTCCAAAGTAGTTATAAGAATCTGTGCTAACAATTGCATCAAAAAATTCTTTTTCAAATTTTAAATCTGTTGCATCTGCTTTTACAGGAACAATTTGTTCTTCTGTTAATCCCATTTCAGCAAAGAATTTTCTATTTTCTTCAGGATCACTCCACAAGTCTGCTGCATATACCTTAAATCCATATTCTTTTGCTAAAAAGATTGATGTAATTCCTTGACCACTTCCTAAATCCATAACAATTGAACCTTTTTCTATTTTATTATCTTTCATAAGTTCTTCTTCTAACTTTAAGGGGTTAGGTCCCATAATTTTTTGATTAATTAAATCAGTATTATATTTTAAAGTTTTTTCATATTTCATTTTTATTTCCTCCTATAAATTATTCTTCTTTAATGATATTTTTGCTTCCTATATATGTTGCTAAGAAATAACAACCATAAATTACACCTATAACAATTACAGTTGCTATAACAGATGGTAATAATTGTTCTTTAGATGCAAGTGTTTCAAATATAGACATAGCAAATTGTATTCCAAATACTGAGTGAATTATTGCTAAAATAAGTGGTAAGATAAAGAATATTGCTATCTGTCTAAATAATGCTTGATTTATCATCTTTTCATCACAACCTATTTTTCTTAAGATAACATATCTTTGTTTGTTATCAGAACTTTCTGTTAATTGCTTTAGAGCTAGAATAGCACAACTTGCTATAAGGAATATAATTCCTAAATAGATAGCAATAAATACTATTATCGTTGATAATCCAACACTTGCTTCAACTATACTTATTTTTGATTCGCCATCTAATGTACTATTTTTATTATTTAGTTTTTGTATTAAACTAGAGTCTTCTCTTGAGAAAATTTCTTCAATTTTCTTTTTTTCATCATCAGTTCTAGCATTATAATTAGCAGCTAAAAACCATAAATTTTGTTCTTTTTCACTTAAATTACAACTATCTGGAACTAATATAATTCCTACGTTTGTATGGCTTGTTGATATCTGTATAAATCCATCTTTACATTCATTATATTTTGGTTTATATTTTTTTTCTTTTAAGTTAATTACTGTGTTTTCTTTTAATCCTAAATTTCTGATATTCGCTATATTCTCATAATTACAAATTATAATATATTCATCATCTTCTAAAGAATATTGCTCATTTCCATATAACTTTGCAATCTTATTATAATCAGATATTTTCATTACTTGTTCTGGCGTTTCTAATTTCATCATTGGAAACTGTTTTTTTACCTGAGGTAAAGCATCTCCTAATGTTGTTTCCCATGTTAATCCATCTATCACATAAATTGGTGTTTCTATAACATCCTTTAAATTATCCATATCAAAACCATTTTGAGTAAGAGTATATGAAATGCTTTGTTTTGAATCTTCTTGTAATTCTTTTGAGTATGACTTTTTATCTGGTAAATTAGCTGTTTTGTATAAATTTAAATCCACTGGTGTCATCTTTTCTATATCTGCTTGCATAGAGTTTTTTAATGCTAGTGATGATGATAAAGATGTAATTGTCATAAATAACATTAAGCATATTATACTCATACTAATTACTGTTGTATTGATCTTATTGTGTAATTGTCTTAATACAAACATGTTTGTTCCTTTTAAATATATGCTTTTTTTAGCTTGAACTAATCTTAATACTAACCCTGAAAAAGACCAAAATACTAAAACCGTTCCAATTATTCCAATTAATACTGAAATTCCAACAGCTCTTGTTGTTTCATCAGCATTTGTCATTTTAAAGATTCCTTTTGTTACCACCCAATAAGCATATCCTAAACCAATTGCTGCAATTATAAAAACTATAATACATACAATCGGGCTTTTCATTTTTATTTTTTCATTCTTTTTAACTGCTGTTAATAGATTTATTAATTTATATCTTGAAATTGTAAATGCATTGAAAAGTACAACTGCAAAATACATTACTGCAAAATATATACAAGTTTTAATACATGCATTTTTGGAAAATACAAATTCAAATTTACTCATATCTGCTTGGAATAATTTTGCAACCAATATAGACATAAACTGTGATGCAAAGACTCCTAATATAAGACCTATTACAAGAGAAATTATTCCTACAAATATTGTTTCTATTAATAATATTTTTGAAATTTGTCTCTTCCCCATTCCTAAAGTCATATATATTCCAAATTCTTTTTTTCTTCTATTTATCAAGAAATTATTTGCATACACAATTAAAAGTCCCAATACTACAGCAATAAACACTGATACCATACTAAGCATATTAATCATAAGCTTTATCATTTGTTTAGTAGAACTTGATACTTGTAGCATTGCTTCTTGACTATCAAGAGAGTTAAACATATAAAATACTGCTACACCTAAAACTAAAGTGATAAAGTATACTGCATAATCTTTAAAGCTTTTTTTCATGTTTTTTATTGACAATTTAAATAACATCTCCAAGTTCACCTCCTAATAAGGTTTGAACTTCTATTATCTTTTCGAAGAATTGTTTTCTAGTATCATTTCCTTTTATTAATTCATTAAAAATCTTTCCGTCTTTTATAAATAATATCCTATTAGCATAACTTGCTGTAAAAGAATCATGTGTAACCATAACTATAGTTGAATTCATTTTTTGATTTAAAAATTCAAAGCTTTCTAATAATTGTTTTGCCGATTTTGAATCCAATGCTCCTGTTGGTTCATCTGCTAATACTAATTGTGGATTTGTAATAATAGCTCTTGCTGATGCTACTCTTTGTTTCTGTCCACCAGATATTTGATAAGGATATTTATTTAATATATTTGATATTCCAAGTTTTTCAGCAACTTCTCTTACTCTTTTATCTATTTCATGTGCATTTATCTTTGAAATTGTTAATGCCAATGCAATATTTTCATAAGCTGTTAGAGTATCTAATAAATTAAAGTCTTGAAATATAAAACCTAATTCTTCTCTTCTAAATTTATTTAATTGATTTCCTTTTAATCTAGTAATATCCTTTCCATTAATTATTATTTTTCCTGCTGTAACTCTGTCTATTGTAGAAATACAATTTAAAAGTGTTGTTTTTCCGCGAACCACTTGCTCCCATTATCCCAACAAATTCACCTTTTTTCACTTCAAAGCTAATATTATTAATAGCTTTTACTAAATTGGATTTGTTGCCATAATATTTTTCAATATTTTTAGTTTCTAATACATTTTCCATTTTTCTAATTCCTCCCTTGTTTTGTTATACATATTGTAATATATTTTTCTATATCTTGCCATCGATTTACATTACAAAAATCTTACTTTTTTGTAAGATTAGTTAAAAGGCCATCTTTTTGGATAGCCTTTCCATATATATTAGTTTATTACATCTTGTATAAAACTGCTCTTTGGAAATGTAATTTTTACTTCTGTTCCAAGGTTTTCATTTGAAGTTAATTCTATTTTTAGTCCCAATTTATCACACAATTTTTTACATAAGTATAAGCCCATTCCTGTTGATTTTTGTCCTATTTTTCTACCATTTGTTCCAGTAAAACCTTTTTCAAATACTCTTGATATTTCACTTTCTTTTATTCCTATCCCATTATCTTTTATGTATAAAATTGTATTTTCTTTATTATCCACGTCATATATTTCTATTTCTTTATTGTCTGGTTTACTATATTTTACAGCATTTTGTATAATTTGATTTATTATAAAGGTACACCATTTAGAATCTGTATAAACTTGTCCTTCTAATTCATGTAAATCTAATTTTACTTTATTTTGCAATAAACTTCTTTTATTTTTCAATATTGCCGTATTTATAATTTCTTTCAAATTTTGTTTCTTTATATAATAATCTTTTTCTGGTACATTACTTCTAGCATAAAACAAAGCCTGTTCTACATAATTTTCTATTTTGTCTAATTCTTCATCTATGCTTTCTGTTACTTCTGATTTATTGTTTTCTATAATCATCTTTCCCGTAGCTATAGGTAATTTTACCTCATGTATCCATAATTCAATATACTCTTTATACTCTTCTGTTAAATGTTTATAATTATTTACATTTTCAAGCATCGATTTTCCTGTTTCTTGCAATACTTCTTTTAAAATCTTGCTTTCAGAAAAATCTGATGCTTCAATTATTTCTGATATTAAATATTTTTCATCTAACTCTTCTATTTTATTTTTTAAATTAGTATAATATTTATTTTTTCTATAATATTCTATAAAGAAACATATAAAAAACATTACAACAGGAATAACTTTAATGTATATTTTAACAAATTTATGTATATTAAATGGAATTAGTAATATTTCAGAAGTTACTACAACAAATAATAATGCTAAAATATAAATACTTTTATCTTTTATATAATCTTTAAAACTCATTTTAATATATACCCCTGTCCCCTTTTTGTTTCTATACAATCTTTCATTCCTAAATCTTCTAATTTATCTCTTAATCTTTTTATATTTACTGATAATGTGTTGTCATCTATAAAGCTTTCACTTTCCCATAAATAATCCATTAACTCGTTTCTTGAAATGATTTTATCCCTATTTAATATAAGAAAATGTAATATCTTTAATTCATTTTTTGTTAATTCTATTTTTTCATTTTCTTTTTCTATAATGCTCTTAGAAATATTCAAAGTAATTCCATTGTAATTAATTCTATTTTGATTAGATTCCATGTTTTGTGTTCTTTTAAGTAGTCCTGTTACTTTTGCAAGTAAAATTCTAATGTTATATGGTTTAGTTATATATTGATCTGCTCCATTATTTAAACTTAACAATTCATCTATTTCATTATCTTTACTTGTTACCATTATTATTGGTACATTTGATTTTTTTCTTACTTCTTTACAAATGTATTCTCCGTCTGAATTTGGTAAATTTATATCTAATAAAATTAAATCTGCATTTTCTCTTAATATATCTTCTATAGGATTTTCAAATTTTTCTAAAATACATACTTCATATCCATTATTGTTTAAGAAAATCTTTAGTTCATTTCTTAATTTTTCATCATCTTCAACTATTAAAATTTTCACTTTTATCACCTCTTTTATTTATTAACAATAATTAGTTTGATTTTTAAATCCATATATTCCTAAAATTCCTGTAAATATTACTGCACTATATGTACTAAATCTTTCAATTACACCAAAATATTCTCTTGGTACAATTCCACTATCAACAGCTCCTATAAACATCAATACTAATGAAAGAATTGCTAGAACTCCTAGAACTTTATGTTTTTCTTTTAATGCTCCTATTGCAATTAGAATTAGCGATATAATTGATAGTATTACTACTAGTGTTGTTATAATATACACATGTATTATTGATTGAATAGTTCCATCAAATCCACTACTTGATAAAGGAAATAATGCATATCCTATTGCAGATATGAAATTCATTATAGAAAATAGATATACTCCTAATCTTAAAGTTTTTTGGTTTTCGTTTTTTATCAATATACAAAGCAAAATACAACATAAACAATTGAATATTTTGTAAACTGTAGCAAATCCACTTGCAATCACAAATGATGGTGCATCTGTTGCTGTTAAATCACTAACTGCTTGACTTAACCAGTTATAATTAGGGTAGTACATAGCTCCAATAATATCGTGTAACAAATAATTAAAAATACTATTGAATTTAATAAAGCCATCCATTTTGGTACACCTAATGATCCATTTAATACTGCTATTGCAACGCATATATTAAAATCCAAACCCTATCAATATCACTCCAATTCTTTAACTCTTGTATTAACACCATCTATAACTTTATATTCTCTTTTAGAATTTTTGTAGACTTTTTTATGTATTTCATCTTCTAAATTTATACCCAATATTTCTGATAATCCTAACAAATATATAGCAACGTCTGCTAATTCTTCACCTAAATCTTCTTTCTTTTTTCTCCAAGCCTCATATGCCTCTGCAACTTCTCCATATGTTAGGCAAAACTCTTTATTTATATCTGTTACATTAAATCCTTTATTTACTTTGTTCTCATATATTTCTTTTTGTAATTTTTTTAAATCCATCATTCCTATTTCCTCTTTCTATCAATCAAAGTTATTTTTAATAATCCCATCTTTTCTTATTTTATTTAATATTTTAGCATAAACTCTATTTCTTACCCATGGCTCGGATGATGCTTCCAATATTTTATCAATTGGAACCCACTTTACTCCACTATTTTCATCTTCTTTTATATGTATTTCTTCATTTTCATTAGCTTCTAACAAATATGTAACATTAAGATGAACATGTGAACCAACATATTTTCCTCTTTTCTCATGACCATTTACATTAATTATTTCTAGTGAATATATATCTTTAGAAATAGGTTCGACATTTTTTATTCCTGTTTCCTCTTTGGCTTCTTTCATAGCGACATGCAAAAGATCACTGTCTCCATCACTATGTCCGCCTACCCATGCCCATGAATTATATATTTTATGGTATATCATCAAGATTTTTGTTCTTTCTTTGTTAAGCACAAATGCTGAACTTGTAAAATGACCATATTCATTTTGTCTTGTTAAAACATCATCAAAATCTTTAATATAATTTAGCATTATTCTTTTTTCAACTTCTTCTTGTTCATTATATGGTGTGAATTTCTCAAGGCTCTCTTTTAGACTATCTAAATTGATTTTTATTTTAATTCCTAAAATACCATATTGTTGTTCCTTTTCTGGTGAATAGATTTCATACATAGATTGGGTCTTTCTTGTTATTTCTTCTTCATCAGAATATAGTTTTCTAAATAATTCTTCGAATGTATCTTCCCTATATAATTCAACAACATCAACTAATAACTTTTCTTGTAAGTCTGGTAATTTTGAAAATTCTATTTTATCTCCAATTTTTATTTGTTGTCTTTTTTCATCATATAGTCTAAATTCGATTGGTTTGGTCCCATTTTTTATCATTTCGAATGGGCTTTCATTTAATTTCATTTTATGTAACATAACATTTTCTCCTTTTTTACAAATTTACTTATATGTCTTTATATCAGTGACATTTCCATCTTTATCATAATAATATGTTATAGAATCACTTTGAGGTATCTTATTATATTTCCTGTATTCAGGATGTTCATAATCATCATAATCATAAAATTCTTCTATATATTCCTTTGTTTCATGATATGCAAAAAAATTATATTCTCTGTAATAATATACATTTTTCCTTAAACGATTGGTTTGATATTCAACCCCACAATATTTAACTCCATCTATTTCATTAATAATAGTTCCCTTTATGAACCAACATAGTAATATAAATTCAACAAATACTATTGCTATAATTATTAAGCTCCAAACTGTACTTAAAAAGATTCTAAAACCATTGTTTTTAATCGTTTTTAGTGAAAATATTCCTAATAGAAAAACTCCTAATGGAATCATAAATGATGCCATCCATATAAAATCAGATTTTAAATGCCAGTCAAAATTGCTAATATACTTATTTATAATAAGTATTAAAATTCCTACTAATATTAATGCTATACTAGAAATTATTTTTTTCTTCACTTTGATGCCTCCTCTTCTGCACGAATAATCTTGCCTTCATCATCATAATAGCTTGTACTTATAACAGGATAGTTATATCCATATTTATTTTCTATAGGGTCAAATCCACCATTTCCATAGTATTCTTTAATCCTGATTTTATTTCCGACAAATAAAAAGTTTTTATAATCATAGTATTCAACATATGTATCCATAAATCCATTTACATATGCAATCATTTTTTTGCCATTTTTAATAACTACATGTTCTGGACTATATGCAAATATTCCTAAAATAAAGGCATATAGCGAACATGGAATTAGCGCTATTATAAATACTATAATTAAGATTACTTTCACATATTTATTTTTTATCTTGCATAGTAATTGTATAACACCTATAGTAGTTCCTATTGCAATAAGAATAGCTGAAAAAATGTATATGTATTCTCTATAATTCATTCCAAACGCATTTAGGACTAAATAACTTATTGCAAATACAACAGCATATAAAATTGTATATATTAATATGCTTTTCTTTACTCTATTAAAAACAGTTTTCATATCTTTGTTTCTCCAATTAATTTTTCAAATGATTTTGCATTTAATATGGTATTTGATATAAATTTACCTTTATAAAAATTAGCCCAATTATTAAATACACATGGTGCATTTTTAGCTTTTTCTAATGAATCTATTTTTATAAAATTAATATTCATACCTTTTTCTTTTGCATAATCAGATAATTCTTTTACTTCATATTCTACATAAGGACATTCATTACTATAATAAATAGTGAAATCTTTGCTATTTATTTCCATGGCTCTTGCATTATCATTAAATTTAGGAGTTTCCTTATCATCGAATTTTAATGCCAATAATTCATAATCACCAATACTATCTACTACCTCAAAGCCATAATGTTCAAAGAATTTCTTTTCTCCAAAAAATGGTTTCTTCTTTTTAGAAACTAATGTGCATATACCACTTTTGCATTTTTCTTTTGAATCATTTATTGCATATTCTAATAACTCTTTTCCTATCCCTTTACCTTTAAAACTTCCTGCTACCCAAAGGCAATAAATATATTCATAATTTTTACCATTAATAGGCACCCAAGCAGTTTCAATTGGTTCATATTCAATAAATATCTTGCCCCTTGCATCTAATTTTCTAAATACATGACCATCATTAAATTTATTTTTAATCCATTCTTTTTTACTATCAACACCTTGTTGATGTTTTGGATCACCTATTGCGCAACATATATGTTCATCATTAATATTTTCTGTTGTTAAATTTATATATTTATTCATTACTATTTTTCTCCTTAATTTTTGCAAATTTCACTACTTTTTCTTTCATTGATATTTTAGAAACCGCATAACCATATTCTTTTAATTCTTTTTTATAAGTTAAAAAAGAATGATCGATATCAAATCCAAGGATATTTTTAATCTCTTCATAAGACAAACTGTATTCTTCTTTATTGTTATTTTTTATATATCTCCATAATATTTCATATTTGCTCATCTTCTACACCTCTATAACTTATAACACAACTCTAATATTTTCTTCATTGTATTTGCTGTTCTTATTGTAATTGAATTACTTATACTTGTACTTGCTGTTTTTGCCCACCAATTTGTTTTTCTATAATTTTTTAAATCATATGACCAAAAAATATTATTCTTATACTCCTGTATTTTTTCAAGCTCTTTCTTAGGCTCTCCTATTGTATTATATACATCTGCATATTTAGTAGGTGGTATTATGAAAATAATATTATCATAAACTTCTTTATTGCTTGTCCCCCACCACTCTGGTTGATTATCTAAAAGCTCTTTTAATTGACTTGCCTTGATTATATAAATAGGAATATCAATATCGAATTTTTCTTCAATCATTTTATGA
This sequence comes from uncultured Clostridia bacterium, assembly GCA_934167965.1. Taxonomy (GTDB): domain Bacteria; phylum Bacillota; class Clostridia; order TANB77; family CAG-508; genus CAG-269. The sequence continues at coordinate 193,999 of CAKPMJ010000001.1, forward strand.
ATAATTTTTACTATAGTTGTTTCATCATCTTCGTTAGTTTTAAAAATAACATTTCCACTGTTTAGATATGTAATTACGTCTTCATACCCAAGTATTTCAAATTCTTTTTTCAATTCCGACATTGGTATTTTATTTTTACCACTTATATTTATCCCTCTTAATAATGCTATATATTTTTCCATGAAAGTTCCCCCCTTTATCTAAAAATCCAATATAAAGAAATGCCTAAAATAGTCGAAATTACATTTATAACTATATAAAACTTTATACTAATTTTGGACTTTCTCTTAATAAATATATTGATTGGGACTAATAGACATATATATATAATTAATATTATAATACCTAACATCATATTAAAGCCTGCATCAGATGCTGGTACTTCATAACCTTTACCTTTAGGCTGGTTACTAAAAAATGCATACATTAGAAAAAAGAATATTGTATCTACATATCCAATAATTGTATTGTAAACTGCAGAAAATGTTACCATAATCTTTGTTTTCACATTTTCATTGAATTTAATAAATCCAATTGTCAGTATTACTATTAGAAAAGCCAAATATATTATTACACTTGCTTCAATAAATGTCATATTTTTCTCCTTCCTTTATGCAAATTGATTATATAATAAAATAAAAATATTTTCAACAATTCTCTTTTTTGATTTTAAATAAAAAATAAAGGCGGTATATAAACCACCTTCTTATCCCACTTTACAAATCAAAAAATTATATCTAAATTTTTCTAACTGGAAATTGAATTTCTGTTAAATACTCATTTTCCTTTTCCTTATTCCAGCATCCATCAATATAACACTCTCTAGGATTATCTATTATTTCATATCCATTATCTTCGATATACTTTAAAATAATATTATATGAATCTCTTAAATTGTCATAAGCCCCTTTATGATAAATACATATTGCAGTTATTGGTTTGGATTTCATAAATTTTATTTTTTCTGTTTCTTTACCAACTTTCTCAACTGCTTGAGCATATCTAATTTTAATATCTGTGTCCTTGTATTCTCCATCTAAATAGCTAACATAGCAATAATCTGGCATTACACATTTTAAATCAGGATTTGCTTTTACGCATTCTGCTCCTGCCTGTAAAACAAATTCTGATATTTTACTAAAATCAGATATAATTCCATCACGATAATAAATAGTATAGCTAGGTATTTCTTTAATAAAAATCTCATTTTCCATATTATTTTCCTCCAATAAATAATTTATTTTAGAAAGCTGAATATTGTAATTTATAAGATTTTTTTCTATTTCAATTTTTCTATCTTTGAGTATATCCATCATATCATGTCCATTTAATATCATTTTAATGTCATTAATAGATAAGCCTGCTTGTCTTAATGATATTATCCTTGAAATATCTATTAACTGACTACTTTCATAATACCTATAACTAGTATCTTGGTCTATAAAAGCAGGTTTTAATATTCCCTCTTTTTCATAGTATCTTAATGTTTTTATTGTAGTTTTGGACATTTTAGAAAATTCTCCTATTTTATACATATTTTGCCTCCTGATATTATTTATACAACCTACTCTAAGGGGAGAGTCAATACCTTTTTAAAAATTTTTATATATTTAATATTTTATCTTTCCTAATCTTACACAAACTGATGTAAAACTACCTCTTTTTTTATTTAATATTTCATCAAGTTCATTTGCTACATTTTCGAATTTTGCATTCATATAATGTGTAAATATGTATTCTACATTAGTTATGTCTTTTGAATATTTATAGCAAAATTCTCTAATTGGTGCAGAAATATCAAATACCCAAATAGGAGAAACTATTATTATTTTTTTATACTTTTTTAAATCTACATCTATATCTTCTATTGGCATTCTCCATTTGTGCATACCATATCTACCGCACCACCAAAATCCCGATGTATTTTCTGTTTTCTCTTTTGCTTTTATTTCAATAATTTGTGCTCCAATTTTGTTTGATTGTTCATAAGCAATCTTTTTTGTGTATCCCATTCTTGAAAAATATACAACTAAAATATCTTTATTTTTACCTATATTTTCATAATCTGATAAGTTAAATTTAAATTGTTCTTGATTATAAAAAACATATGTCATATAACCAGTTATTAATTGGATTATTCCAAATACAAAATAGCTAGTTGAAAGAATATTAGTTGGAAATATTATAAATTGTATAATTATCCAAAGAATTAAAGTAAAACCAAAAGTAGTTCCCAATATAATTCCTATTTTCTTATTTTTTATAAGCAAATATGCCGCAATTAAATTTGATATTCCATTAACAATTAATAATGATATACCAGAAAATATATAATTCTGAAATAATATATCACTAAAAGGTAAAACTTGAAAATATGGTAACATTTTATCCATCTGTAGTAGTTTTCCTGTTGGATCAATCAACATACAGGCACTTCCCCATACAGCACCAATGCCTATAAATAAACACCAAAATATTAAAAATTTTTTTGTTATTTTATATCTCACTTTATTTCGACTCCTTATTATATTAATTAACTTATTATTTGTTTTTTCTTGCTTATATAGTTAGTTAAAAAGATAAATAATAAACTAAATGCAATTACAATTATTCCATTAGTAAATAAAGGCTTCATCATCTCAAAATTAAATACTTCTATTGTTCTAATCATTTCATTATTTGAAACAAAATAATATGTAGGAAGAATATGCGCGATTTTTAATACATATTCAGGCATATATTCAAATGGTACAAAACATCCACACAAAAATGATGTTCCAATAGCTATTACATTTACTATTCCTCCAATAGCATTTTTATTTTGTGTAATATTTCCAATTAAAAATCCTATAGTCAAACTGCATATTGCAAATATAAATGAATTTATTATATATGCTACACCATTTGAATTTAACATTTGAGCTTTAAATAGGATTAAACTTAAAATCATGTATAAAACCCACATAAAAAATATTACAATAGCATTTGATAATAAAACTATTCGGTTATATTTTTTATAATTAAAGCTACTTATAATGGTCCTTTTTCTTACATTATCTTCTTTCAAACTTGATAAAATCATACTAATACAATATACACATCCTGCTAAAAAAGCATAATTTAAAAAGTTAAAATATCTAGTCATACTACTTAATTTTGAAGTATCAAGCACTGTTTTTAAATTTACAACTGTTTCCTCTTCAACGACCTTATTTACTTCATTAATTAATTCATTTTCATCATAATAATCTTTATAGATATTAACCATCTTTATGTATTTTTCTACCATCATCTGGCTATATGATGCATATTCATCACCACTAGATTTGTATTCTAGAGTAGGATTTTTATCATTTAATAAATCTTTACCAAAATTTTCTGGTATATAAATAACAAAATTAACATCTCTATAAAAAATTGCATCATTTATTTTTTCTTCACTATTTGTATCTATATTTTTTATTTCAGAATGTTTACTTATATAATCTACAAAACCTGCCGTGATTTTATTTTCTGTATCTTTATTTATAATTAATATATCTGGTTTCGACTCTTCAAAATTAGTTATATTATTACTTGATGCTTGATTAAGTATTGTTATAGAAATCAGCATTACTGTATATAAGATTAGCATACCTTTTAATTTATTTAATATCTTTAAAATTGTTCTAAATACTGTCATATTTTTCCCTCCTTAAACTAATGAAAGAAATTATCAGACAAATTGCCACAAATATTAATAAATATCTAATATCTCTACAATACCTGTCTAAAGTATTATAATAATATAATGAATAAAAGCCATCTGTTATTAAATTATTTGGATTAATAAGATTAATTATAGGAATGTTTTTATCAATAACATATTTCAATGTAACACCCATCATTCCTGACAATACTGATAAAAACATTGTAATTGCTATTGTTATACCTGTCTTAGCACCTTCTGACACTTTAAATACAGATGCAATCAATATTCCAAGTGAGATACCTGCTAAATCTCCGACTGCTGAAAGTAAAATAATCAATGGCATATTATCTCCAAAATTTGCATTTATTACTAGTTTTAAAAATACCATAAGTAGAGCAATTCCTACTAAACTAACAATATAGCTTCCTATAGCTGAACTTAAAACAATTATACTCTTTTTATTTGGTGATACTGAAATCCTTTTTCCTTTATTGCTCATGTTTGCTAAACAATTATTTATTGCAGTTAATCCTAGCATTCCTCCATACATACAAGCCATTGCTATTAATGTATAATATTCTATCTGCATATAACTTAAATTAGCATTAGAAATATTTTTCAAATTAACTTCTTCATTTTCTATTTTTCTTAATATATCTTTTACTATTTTCTCTGCATCAAATGTATAATTTTCTTTTGCTATCTCTTTTTCAATGCTTTCTCTACTTAAATCTTCTACAATAATTTTATTTTGACTTATCTCAGTTATAACAAATTTAAGTAGAGTTTGGTATGTTCCATTTTCTTTTACTACAACTTGTGGTTTATTATCTTTAAATACAACATAACCTTTAATATCAGAATTATCTAATAATTCATTTGCTTCATTTTCTGTAACATATTTAATGTTAAATAGCTTATCTTCATTGTTATCACTTGATAATTCTTTTAAAGCTTCTTTATATATTTCTTGTGTTTTAAATTCTTCATTATCAACAACGGCAATATCAAAGATTTGTAGCATTTCATCTTTTTCTATATTAGAAAATGCCATGTTAAAGAATATTCCTAAAATAATAGGAAAAGCAAAAGTCCAAAATATTAATACTTTATTTTTAAATAATGTTTTTATTGTATATTTTAAATTATGAATAAACATTAGTCTCTTAATTCCTTTCCTGTAAGTTTTAAAAATACATCATTTAATGTGGGTCCAACACGTTCTATTTTTTCTTCTATATTAGCTTGCTTTTTCAATTCTTCACTTGTTCCCTGTGCTATTATTTTTCCTTTATCTAAAATAATAATTCTGTCACAAAGTATTTCTACTTCTTCCATATAATGTGTTGTATATACTATTGTTGCGCCATCATCTCTTAATTCTTTTATTCCGTCCAAAATATTATTTCTACTTTGAGGATCAACAGCTACTGTTGGTTCATCTAAAAAAATCAGTTGTGGTTTATGTGCTATTCCACAAGCAATATTTAGCCTTCTTAAAAGACCTCCAGATAACTGTTTAGGTAGATATTTTTTAAATTCACTTAATCCTACTAAATTAATTGCATCTTCTACATATTGTTTCCTTACATTTTTGTCTTTAATGTATAGTCCACAAAAATAATTGATATTATCATATACGTTTAGTTCATTAAACACTGCTACATCTTGAAATATTACACCTATCTTAGATTTTATATCATAAGAATCTGGCTTCATTTCTTTACCAAATATTTTTATACTTCCATTCTGGTATTTCAATAAGGCTAAAATAGAATTTATCGTTGTACTTTTTCCACTTCCATTTGGTCCAAGTAACCCTAATATTTCTCCTTTATATACATCAAATGATAAATCATCTATAGCCTTTTTACCTTTATATTCTTTTGTCAAATTACTAACTTCTATTACCTTTTCCATACATTAACCTCCCTGTTATTTTAATATTTAATTATTTTATAGTATTAATCGCTTCTTTTGTTACCTTTTCTTTATCAAATTTATCTATAAAAAATATTATAATTCCAACTATTAAAAGTACTATTGCATACAACATAATGCTTTTCTTCCAATCGCCTATTGCTAAACTGTCTCCTGCCAATGTTGATGAAATAATAGATGGAAATCTTGCAAATGTTGATATTACAATAAACCTAGATGGTTTGATTGGTAACAATCCTGATATATATACCAATAAATCTTTTGGTGTACCAGGTATTAAAAACAAAATAAGCAAAATTTTTTCTATTTTCTTAGGATTTTGAAATAGCTTACTATTTTCTACCTTTTTTACTTTCATTTCGTCACAAAAACTATATACAAACCTTTTCCCCCATTTTCTTACTAGGAAAAATATTATTGTTGATATTATACATGCAGAAACCATAATAAATATTGCTCCACCCCAAGCTCCATAACACATTCCAGCCAAGATCTCTATAGGCTCTCCTGGTAATATAACTAAAAAGATTTGTGCAACTTGCAAACCAAACAATGTTACCATTCCAAGTAGACCTGAGCTTTCTACTTTTTGCTTAAATAATTTTTGTCCTTCTATGTTCGATAAATCTTTCATTATTGGAAATAAATATATTAGTATTCCCAGCAACATTACTATAGTAATGAATATTAATATCGTTTTGAATATTTTTAGTCCATTTTTTTTACTCATATTTCAGTGTTTTAGCTCCATTTCTTAATATCTTATTATTGCTAAAAGCATTATATCATTTTGTAATTTTCTAATCAAGTAAAAAATAAAGGAAGTATATAAACTTCCCTTTATAATATTTATCTTTCACTTTTTGGTATTAATGTATCTATTGGACAATATTCATCTGTTATCACAATAGCATTATCTGAAATATTTAGATTATAAGATTCTTTATATTCTAGATCATCATCAGTTGCTATTACCATATTATTTTGAGTCTTTTCTAAGTCATTTTGATAATTGCATGGAATAACATAAACATTTTTAAATACATGTTTTAATGTATTTACTTCTGCTTGAATAAATTTTGAATTTTTTCCTTCCAATGATGATATTATATTAGTTAAATATACACCATTTTTACTTAAAGATTTCTTTACATTTCTTACATTCTCTATTGTTGTTAATGTTTTAGCTGGAGAGCTTCCTGAAAAAGCATCATTTAATATTGCATCATATTTCTTTGCATTATTATTTAAATAAACTCTTCCATCTTCATTAATCAAATTTAACCTTTGATTATTTTCTAAATCGTAATCCTTAATTAACTTATCAAGAAAAAAATATTTTTTGGCTATCTCTGTAATTTTATTATCAATTTCTACAACATCCATTGTTTTATTTGGATAATGACTTATATAATATTTGGGATAAGAATACCCAGCCCCACCAATTAATAATGTATTATTTATTTCAATATTAGCATTAAACATTAAATCATAGAATTTAGTATAATCAAAAACCAATTCATTAACTTTTGATTCATCTGTAAAAGTTGCAGATTCATAGCCACTATCTATATTTAGCATCCTTATGTTTTCTCCATTTAAAATAGAATTATAGATAATCACTCTCCCATATTGTGTATCATAACTAACATATTCACTATCTTTTATCTCTAAAACTTTATTTCCCTCTAACTCATTTTTCTGCTTATAGATATTAAAAGCAATTAATGAACTTATTATTATAATTACAACAAAAATTGAACTTTTTTCTTTTATTTTAAAATTAACTAATGGAATTAAACATACTAATATAATAGTTAATACAAATAATATATTACTACTTCCTATATTAGGTATTAATATAAATCCTCCTAAAAATGTTCCTACTATTCCACCCATTGTAGCTATTGCATTTATCTTTCCAGATACTTTGCCTGCCATTTCTAAATTATTCAATTTTAATTTTAATATTATAGGAGTTATTATTCCCATACACAAAGAAGGAATAAAAAATAATATAATAGTTGATAATATTGCGCCGACTTTTATATTATTTATATAGCTAACAACCGATTCTAATGTATATTTTTGAATAAATGGTATAGCTATTATAAAAATAGATGTAGCTATCAATATAATCTTTAAATTATTTTCTTTATTATCTTTGTCTGCTATTTTTCCGTCCAATATAATTTCCTATGCTGCTACTCAACAATATAATTCCTATAATACTTGTCCACACTATATTGGAATTTCCAAAATAAGGTGATAATAACCTTGAAGCAATTAATTCTAATATCATACATATAGCATCTATTGTAAAAATTATTATTTCATATCTATACTTTTTCATTTACTTTCTCCATTATCAATATTTTCTTAATTTCTTCAATTGAGATCGGACCTAATCGAACAATTTTTAACTGTTCCAAAGTACAATCTACTATTGTGCTACTTTGACCAAATGAAACCTTACCTTCCATCATTCCATCCAAAGTCGGACATGATTTTTGTATTTCATCTAGTGTAGTACATGTAGGCTCACCACTTTGATTAGCACTACTCATAAATAGTGGACTTTCTGTTTTCTTTATTAATTCTTTTAAAACATTTGAAGTAGCCATCCTTACAGCAATTGTTTTTTCTCCATTATTAACATAGAATGGTAATTCTGGCCTTTTATTTAAAATTAAAGTTATCGGTCCAGGCATAAATGCCTTAATTAATTTTTCTGCTCTTTTATCTACTATAGCAATAGTTTTTATTTGTTCTTCATCAGCACACATAATTGGAAATAGTTTCGACTTAGGGCGATTTTTAGTAATCATCAAATTATCATGTGCTTTTTCTGAATTCATGCGGGCACATACACCATAAACTGTGTCAGTTGGAACACTTATTACTCCATCTCGTTTTAATATCTCTGCTAATTCATCTATTTGAGTTTGCTTATATATTTTCATACTTACTCCTTATATTTTAGCATAGTCTTTTGATTTCTTAACTACATCACAAATTAATTCAACTGCATTTTCCATTCCAATTGCATCACTATTAATACAAATATCATAATTAGATGGATCTTTCCAATTATTTTCAGTATAATATTTATAATGATTTTCTCTTAATTTGTTTATTCTTGAAATTTCTTTTTTTGCTTTTTCCCTATTCATCCCATAAAATTCAGTCGCTCTTTTAATTTTGTTATCCATACTATTATTTATAAATATTTTTATTACATTATCTTTATCCTTTAATATAAAATCAGCGCATCTTCCTATTATAACGCAAGATTCCTTGTTTGCCAATTCTTTAATAAGTTCAGATTCTTTTATAAATAATTCATCTGCATTATTTAATCCAACATAATATCCATCATTGAAATTATCTAGCACTGTTCTTTTTTGTTCATTTTCTTGTATATATTCAGCAGAAAGCCCTGTGTTTTGTGCCATCTCTTCAATAAACTCTTTGTCATATAGTTTTATTCCAAGTTTTTCCGATACTAACTTTCCTATGTATCTTCCACCAGAACCATATTCTCTTGCTATAGTTATAATTATATTGTTTTCTGTATTTGTATTTTCTACTAAATCTTTTTCTGTATCTTCTTTTACAGTTGATGCATTTGCCCTTAATTTTTTTGTTTCTTTTATTAGTAAAAATCCAGCAAGTGCAAATGCTAATCCATCAGCTACTGGTCCTGAACTTAATACTCCCATTATTCCATACATGTGACTAAGTATCATCATAGCAGGTATTAATATAACAATTTGTCTTGAAAGTGATAATATAGCACTCTTTGTGCTCTTTCCAATAGCTTGAAAAAATATTCCAGATGGGATTTGAATACCATTACATATACATAGCAATAAATATGTTCTAAATGATATACATGCAAATTCAATGTAGTTTGCATCACCACTACCAAATATTAGTATTAATTTATCTGGTATTGTTTGGAATAATATAAATGCTATTGTACTTATTACTAAACTTGAACCAAGAACTATTTTTAATGTTTCTTTTACTCTGTCAAATTTTCTAGCACCATAATTGTATCCCCATATTGGTTGACTTCCAGCAGCAATTCCAATTATAATACTATTTAATATTTGATTTATTTTCATTACAATACCTAATACTGTAATTGGTATTTCTGCTCCATATTTACTTTCTGTTCCGTATTTTCCAAGTAAATTGTTTTCAACAGTTATAACACAAACAAAACTCATCTGAGTAATAAAACTACTTATTCCAAGTGTTGCTATTTTTTTACATACACTTGATTTTAGTTTAAAGCATTCTTTGGATATTTTTATTGTCTTAAATTTCTTTATATATACAACATTTAAAACAAAAGTAAGTATTTGGCTTATAACAGTTGCTATTGCTGCTCCTGCTACCCCCTGATGAAATACAAAAATAAATATTGGGTCTAATATAGTGTTTAATACTGCACCTGCAACCATACTAATCATTGAATATTTTGGACTTCCGTCAGCTCTAATTATCGAATTTAAAGTTGTTCCTATCATTGAAAATGGGAATCCAATAGCTATGATTGTTCCATATGTCATTGCATAGCTTCTTAAATTTTCTGTACATCCAAATAATGTTAAAAATTGTGGTAGAAATATTAATGTAATTGCACAAAATAATATAGATACTATTGTTGACACTAATATTCCGTTACCAATTCCTATTTCTGCTTCTTTTTTCTTTTTCTCTCCAAGTTTTAAACTTAAATATGCTGATGCTCCATCTCCAAACATTAATGAAAATGCAAGACCAACCATTACTAGTGGAAATACTACATTTGTAGCTCCATTTCCTAAGTATCCTACTCCTTGCCCTATAAATATTTGGTCAACTATATTGTATAATGAGTTTACCAACATTGAAATTATACAAGGAATAGAGAATTTTCTTATTAATTTTCCTATTTTTTCTTTTCCTAATATGTTTTCTTCTTGTTCCATTTTTTACTCCTATTCTTTTGGTTTAACGTTTCAAACAACTATTCTATTATATACCAAAAGAATTGATACGTCAAATAATTTAAAAGTATTTTTCTCAAAAAATTATTCAAAAAAAGATAGGCCTTAACCTATCTTCCATCCAAAATTATTTTAATTGTTCTGCTTCTTCTTGTGTTATTAAATTATTATCTAAAGCATATTTAATTTGTTTTTCTTTTTCTTCCTTATCTTGTACATTTTTTAAATGTTCAAGCAAGTCCTTATGTCCATCTGCTATTGTTCCATCATTGTTATATAGGTAATTCTCATTGTATTTTGCTCTAAATATACCAAATCCAACAGCAGAAATTGCAATGACTATTAGTAAAATTATTAAAATCTTTTTACTTTTCATTGTTTTCACCCTCTTTCTTTATATATTTTAGATTCTCATTTAGTTTACTTGTGGTAAATTTGCTATGTATAAATATAATTGTAAATACAACTATAAATAAAGTTGTATAAAATATTATTGTTTCACTATAACTTGCACATATATTGTCTAGTAGTTTTTCATTTCCGCCAATATAATTAATTGCTATTGTTTTTATAACACTAAATATTAAATTAAAAACTATGTTTCCTGTTATATAATATAACAAATAATAATAAAATCTTTTCATGCTAAATTCTCCTTTCTTCTAAGTAATTCATTACATCTCTAACTTTTCTTCTTGATACTGTTTTTTCTGATTCATCATTAAATCTTACTATAATTTTTCCTGTTTCATTAAAATCAAAGCATTTAACATTTTTTATATTTATAACACAGCTTTTTGATATTCTTAAAAAGTCTTTATTACTCTTTTCTAATTCATACAATTTACTTTTTATTTTAAAGTTTGCATCTTTGGTTTGGCAATAATTATATTTTTTATCACTGTAAAAATATAATATGTCACTTATATTAATTGTTCTTAACTCGTTTTCATAAGAAATTATAATTTCATTCTCACCAAATTTTTTTATATATGTTATAAATTCGTCTGCACTTCTATCTTCAATTTCAACATTTATCTGTATTTTTGCTTTTTTATCTTTAATTTGCTTTTTTATTTCTATTTTCATCTTTCTCTCCTTAGTTTTATTATATATTTTTTAATGATCTTTTTCAATATTTTGAACATAAGAGGTTTTATTTTAAGATAAACGGAAAAAAGATAGAAATTAATCTATCTTTTTTATTTTTCCTTGTATTTATTATTTATCTTACTAATCTTATTATCTAAAGTATTAATAATCTTTGCATATCTAACCATCTTCTTTGAATCAGCCTTTGACAAATTATTTTTTGCCTTATATTTAATTTTATGTTCAGTAGTAGCCCAAAAATCCATAGCCATTGTTCTTATTTGAATTTCAGTTTTAACTTTAGCTTGATTATCTCCAATAGTAACAGGAGTTTGAGCAATTATGTGAAATCCACTATATCCACTCTTTTTAGCATTTGTTATATAATCTTTTTCCTCTAAAATTTCTAAATTCTCATTATTTTCAATAGTTTCTTTTACTTTTATCAAATCACTCTTGAAAGGACATACAATTCGAATTCCAGCAACATCATCAATATTATCAATAAGATTGCTATAATTTAAATCATACTTTTTCTTTTTCATCTTCTTCAAAATACTATCAGGTGTTTTTACTCTGCAATTTATGTTATTTATAATATCGTAGTCACTATTAACATTTAGTGTTTCTTTTATAGTTTCTAGTTCATCTTTTACTTGAAACATTGCTGTTTCATAAATATTCATTAAAGTTCTAAAGTCATTATTTTTTACATCAATAGGTACAAGCTGGTTTGATTTTAAATTAATTTTATTATCCAAATTAATCAACCTCCTATATCAATTTTGCACTTTAATTTTACATATCAATTATATCATATTAATGAAAAAAATATGTTCTTTTTGTGAATTTTTTAAAGATTTTTTTGTTGACTTTTAAATGCTAAAAATATATAATTCTGTATAAGGAGATGAGATTATGATACAAGAAGAAGAAAATCCTTCATATTTAAATGATTTCTTAGATTATATGATAACTATACAAAATAAATCCCCAAACACTGTAAAAGAATATAATTATGATCTAGCAACTTTTTTAAAATATATAAAAATTCATTTTCGCCTTACCGATGAAAAAGATTTACAAAAAGTCAAATATAGTGATCTTTCTATAGAAACTATTAAAAAAATAAAATTAGAAGATTTGCATTCTTTTTTAGGATATTTAACAAAAAATTATAACAGCAAAGCAACCACTCGTTCTAGAAAAGTTTCAAGTTTAAGAGTATTTTTTAATTATCTAACTCAAAAAAATTTAATAGAGATTAACCCTACTCAAAACCTAGAAACACCTAAGATTGGAAAAAGATTACCTAAATATTTATCATTAGATGATAGTAGAAAATTACTTGATGTTGCATCAAATGAAGATAACAGAAATAATGAGAGAGATTATGCTATTACTACTCTATTTTTAAATTGTGGTATGCGTTTAGCAGAACTTTGTGGTATAAATTTAACTGATATAAATTTTGATGAATGTCAAATGAATGTTATTGGTAAAGGCAATAAAGAACGTACTATATACCTTAATAAAGCATGTGTTCATGCAATTAATGAATATCTTTCAGTAAGACCAAACGACAATTTAACAGCTGATGGCAAAAATGCTCTATTCTTAAGTGAGCGTAGACAACGTATTTCCAGAAGAACTGTTCAAGATATCATTTATAAAGAGCTTAAGCAGGCGGGATTAGACACATCTAAATATTCTGTACATAAATTACGTCATACAGCTGCAACTCTAATGTATCAATATGGAAATGTTGATATTCGTGCATTGCAAGAGCTTCTAGGACATGAGAGTATTTCTACTACCGAAATATATACTCATGTAAGTAATAATCAAGTTAGAAATGCTGTTGAGAGCAATCCATTAGCCAATATATAAAATAAGCCTAGCTACATTGTAGTTAGGCCTTAATTTTTATCTATGATTATCTATTTTTAAGTAATATGGAGTTATATCAGGTAATAAATCACTAAAGAAAATTATATTTCCATTTATATCTTGTACTTTAAGTCTTGGAAAAGTTCTAAGCATTTTTTTATCATTAAAATATTTATCAACTATTTTTGATTGTATTTTGCTATTATATATGGTTTCATAAACAGAGTCTGCTCTAGCACTGTTTTTTGTCTCGATATTGTTTGTTTTTATAATTCTAACCATAAAACACATAAGTGCATATCCTGTTATTATACAATCTAATATCATAAATATAAATAATACTAAAGTTGTTGTTTTTACAACTTTTATATTTACTTTTTTCTTTATGAATTCTATTAATTTATCTATTTTAGGATTTAAAGATATAATTAAGTACAAAGATAAAAATCCCCAAAATAACGAATATAGTAAACATATTCTTCCATTTAAATTTAATGGAACACTTGAGTAATCCCACCATTTAACATTTAATATAACCTCTCCTAAAAAACTTATAATATATTCTAATATTGAACCTACTACACATCCTGCAAAAAATAAAGTATTATATTGTCCTTTGAAACGTTGTAAGGATAATATAATTACAACTGCTCCTACTCCATATATTGCACAAAATGGCCCATAGACAAAACTTTGTCTACTTTCTAAAGTTCCATATCTGGCTAAACCAAATAATGTTTCAATTATGTATCCAATTACACTATAAATTATAAAATATGCAAATATTCTCCATATAGTAAAACCAAATATAGTAAAATTTTTAACTTCTTTCTCTACTTCTTTTTCTGCTTCTTTTACCACTTCTATTTCCCCTATCTTATTATTATTTCTTTTTTATTTTAGCTACAAAAAATCCTTCATATAATTCATTTGGTGCAACACAAAGTGTCCCATTTATTGTTGTATCTAACTTAGGTATATTTTCATCTATATTTATTGGTACTATTTCAGCACTAATTTTATGTAATACACTATTTATTACATCTTCATTTTCTTGTCTTAAAATAGAACATGTAGAATAAACCATCTCATTTCCTGGTTTTAAGATTTTTAAGGCTTTTATTAATAATTCTGTTTGAACTTTAGAAGATCTGTCAATAAGCTCTTTTGAGAATGATTTATTAAAAATTCCTTCTGTTCCACTACCACTGCAAGGTGCATCTAATAATATTTTATCGAAAGAAAAGAAATCACTTAATTTTCTTGCATCTTCTAACATAACATTAGTACATTTTACTCCTTGTTTTTCTAAATTATATTTTAACCTGTCTGCTCTTATTTTATTTTTCTCGCAAGCTGTAATCATACATTGATTATTAGTTATTGCTGCAATCTGTGTTGTTTTTCCTCCAGGTGCTGCAGCCATATCCAAAATATTTTCTTGTGATTTAGGTTCTAATATAACAGCAGGAATCATTGATGATAAACTTTGTAAATATATTTTTCCATCTCTAAAGATATCCATTTCTTTTATTCGATCTTCTCTAACATTTTTTATTATTAACGCATTTTCATTCCAGCTAATATGTTCAAATTCTATATTATTCTTTATCAGTACATCTTCTATTTCATTTACAGATGATTTAATTGTATTTACCCTTAAAGTTACATACCTTTGTTTTTGGTAACCACTAATTATTTGTTTTGCAATATTTTCTCCATATTGTTTTAATAACATTTCTTCTAAAAATTTCGGTATATCTTTCATTGTTTTTTCACCTTTATTTTTATTCCTCCAATATTTTACATATATTCTAACATAAATTGATTTTATAGACAATACTTTATTTTTATTTTCCTATAAACATCTGCACATAAACTTTTCCATAAGTGGGACTACTTACAACACCTATTCCTGTATAGTTAAAACTACTATTTAAAATATTTGCCTTATGTCCTGAAGAATTCATCCAAGCAGTTACTGCTTTACTATTACTAGAATTTCCTGCTATATTCTCTCCTGCTGACTTGTATGATACTTTGAAACTTGAAAGCATTTCAAATGGAGAGCCATAAGTTGGTGACGTGTGTGAAAAATAATTATTGCTTACCATATCTTGAGCCTTTATTCTTGCAACTTTTTGAACTTCATTATCTACTTTTAAAGCCGTAAGTCCATTTGCTACTCTTTGCTCATTTATTAACTTAAAAACTTCTTGTTCATCTGAATTCATATTTGAGGAAGTTGTTGTTGTCGTTGTATTTGTGTCTGTACTTGGATAAATTGCTTTTATATATTTTTTACTTACAGCTCCAACATAATCTCCATCAGTTTGTATAATATACCAATCACCTACACCTGCAAAAACTCTTACATAAGAATTCTTTTTAATTGTTGTAACTACTTTATACTTTGTACCTGGTCCACTTCTTACATTTAATGTAGTAGCTGTTACTAATCCTGTAGAAAAATTTAATTTATAATAATGTTGCAT
Source organism: uncultured Clostridia bacterium (assembly GCA_934167965.1). Lineage (GTDB taxonomy): Bacteria > Bacillota > Clostridia > TANB77 > CAG-508 > CAG-269. Next base: position 210,108 of record CAKPMJ010000001.1, read on the forward strand.
TCCAAATGAAAATGTTGTAAATTTTCCAATTACAAAAATAAATACAATTACCATTAATAATTTTAATATATTCTTTTTCATTTATATCAATCCCCTTTCATAATAAATACTATTAAAAGGTACATTGTCCATATACATATTTTTTATCAAAATCTGCTCAATGTTTAGAGTTTAAAATCATATTATATAATAAATGTCAAAAGAAAGGAGGATATGATGAAATTTGGAAGTTAAAAATAAAAAAATAGGATTTGTACTTACTGGTTCATTTTGTACATTTAAAAAAACTATCTCTATAATGAAAAAATTGAAAAAGTTAGAAGCAGACATTATACCTATAATGTCTTATAATAGTTATTTACTAGATACGAAATTTGGCAAAGCTAAGGATTTTATTGATGAAATAGAAAAAATTTGCAATAAGGAAATTATACACACTATTCAAGATGCAGAGCCAATAGGGCCTAAACATTTAACAGATATCATATTAGTTGCACCTGCAAGTGGAAATACAATGTCTAAACTTGTAGGTGATATTATAGATACTCCTGCTTTAATGGCAGTTAAATCACACTTAAGAAATAATTTACCTGTTGTAATTGCTCCATCTACTAACAATGGACTTGGAGCTGCAGCACAAAATATTGGTGTACTTTTAAATAGAAAAAATTATTATTTTGTACCATTTAGACAAGATAACCCTATTACTAAACCTCGTTCTATCGTATTTGATCCCGAATATATTATTAAAACTTTAGAATATGCTTTAGAGGGTGAGCAAATACAACCAATTTTGTTGTAAATCAAAAGGACCTAAACAAATAGGTCCCTTTGATTTTAATATTATAATTTTTCTCCGCATTCACTGCAGAATTTAGCATCTGGTGAATTTTTAGTATTACATTTTGGGCATACTTTTTCTTCTTTTTCTTTGTTTTCATTGCTTAAGTCTTTTTTACTTCCTTCTGTATTTTGCCATGGTGCTTGTGCAGCTCCACCAACAAAACCATTTGAAGTCATGTTCATCATTCCTATTCCCATAAATCCATTTGCTGCTCCATTTGCATTTGAAGCTGCATTTTCAACAGCATTTGAATATGCACTAACCATTTTTCCTTGTTGCATGAATGAATTTGAACTTAATTCATAATCATCTATCTTCTTTTCTGATTCTTCATCTAATGTTACAGATTCTACTGCAAATCCTATTATAGTCAATCCTCTATTTCTAATATTTTGGTCAAATACTTGTTCATCCATCATTTGCTTTATTTCATCTGTTTGACTTGGCATTTCTAAAACTGGAACTTTATATTTTTCTGTTCCAAGTTCATTTGTTACATTTTGGAATACAGCTAAAATTTCTGTTCTCATTTGCTCAGTCAAATCTTCTTTTCTGTATATATCAGCTGTTCCTGCTATTTTTTCCATAAACAATGCTGGATTTGATATAGTAAATACATATTTACCAAAACATTTTATTTTAACTCTTAATGGTGTTAATTGATTTGTCATTTGATTTGGAATTGGATGTGACCAATCCTGAAATGGTATTGGAGCTGCTGTTCCAAATTTATTATCTTTTATTTCCTTTGTATTAAAGAAATATACTGCTTGTTCTTTTGATGTAGCACCATTATATGTAAATCTTTGCCACATTTCTTTAAATACTGCTCCAAATTGTCCTGCAAAAAATGATGGTGATGATGATGTATCAAATGTATATATTCCATCTTCTGCTGTTGCATCTATTATTCTACCATTATCATATATAACAGCACATTGTCCTGGTGCAACTATAATTGTTGATTTATTTGTTATAACTCCTGTTGGCGTTGTTTTTTTCATCATAAGAATATCATCATTCATATCCTCACATCTTATTGCTTCTTTCCATTGATCTTTTAGTGTGCTAGATATAGCACCTGCTCCTGCTTTAATTAATCCCATATTTATTCCTCCTTAAATTTTTATCCTATTTTTTCTAGATTAGATAACACCCATCCGAACTCTCCTGTTGTTATTACACTTCCGCAATATTCACATTTTCCTGATGAAGAAATTTCTGTTGGTGCTCCACAATTAGGGCAATTTGTTATGTTTATATTAGAAGAACCAGGTTTTGTTTTTACTCCGGTTTTTCTTATAAATGTAAGTTTGTATATACTTCTAATTTCTCTGTTAACTTCTCCTCTTATTACTTGTTTTGTATTTTCGTCAATTATATAATCTTGCATTTTAGATCTTAATGAAATCTCTAAAATATCTTTATCTCCATATTGTCTAAATGATATTAAGTCAGCACCTTCAACACAAATCCTATCCATTACATTTATTTGTTTTCTGTCAATATATCCTTGTAACTGTGCTCTATGTTGTTCAAATAATTCATTAGACTCAAAAACTCTTATTACTGACCAATCTCTTGCTGTCCATGCCTGTTGCATCTTTACAAATATATTTTTAGCCCATGTTAAGAATTCATCTTTATTAAACATTTCGTCTACTTCTTTGATCGCATCTTCTACTGGCTTCTTTGGTTCTATATTATTATTTTCGTAGTTGTATGGCCTACTTGGCATATAACTAGTACTGTCAAATCCATTTCCTGATTTTTTACGTATTATTATTACAACTATAATTACAATTAATATCACTCTACCAGCATGTGTTCCAAATAAAAAGATAAATAACCCTGATAAATCACCATCACTATCATAATCACTGCTACTATAGCTCCAATCGCTGTCATAGCTACTACCGCCACTACTCCAGCTTGATCCACTTGAACCACTATCATAACTTTCAAAACTTCCAACATCTGCAAAAACCATACTGTAATTTATAACTATTATACTTATTGCAATCAAAATTATATTTAATATCTTTTTACCTATTTTTTTGTACATTTATTACTCCCCCTCTTTTGAATTTTCAAATATATTACATATTTTTGTATTTTTTTCTTTTCACATAAGTTGTATGGAGCAATTCATGTGATTTATGGCTTCCTGGTTTTCCCAAAAATTCTTTATATAATTTGATTATTATAGGGTTCTCATGTGATTTTCTTATAGTACTTTTTTCATCAATATTGTATAAACAATCTGCTCTTAGTTTTCTAACATCATATTCACTTCTGTCTTTAGATGATCTTATTGGTTGTCCTCCACCCATTACACATCCTCCTGGGCAAGCCATAATTTCTACAAATTGATAATCTGCTTTTCCTTCTTTAATTTCATCCATTATTTTTCTAGCATTTGCTAATCCATGAGCCACTGCTACTTTTACTTCTATATCTCCTATTTTTACTGTAGCTTTCTTTATTCCTTGTTTTCCTCTTACATCTTCAAAATCTATATTTTCAAGTTTGTTTTCTGTTACAGTTTCATAGGCTGTACGAAGAGCTGCTTCCATAACCCCACCGGTCGTTCCAAATATTGCACCAGCTCCTGTAGCTCCTCCCATTGGGTCATCAAAATCACTTTCCTCTAAATCTACAAATTCTATATTTGCTTGTTTAATCATTTTAGCAAGTTCCCTTGTTGTTATAACACTATCTACATTTTCTAAATCATCGTTTTTCATTTCGTCTCTTTGTTTTTCAAACTTCTTAGCTACACATGGCATAACTGATACAACAAACATTTTCTTTGGATCAATTCCTTCTTTTTCAGCATAGTACGATTTTAATATTGCTCCAAACATTTCATGAGGTGATTTACAACTTGATAAATGATCTAATAAGCAAGGATAATTCATTTCTATAAATCTAATCCATCCTGGACTGCAAGATGTAATCATAGGCAATGTTCCAGCTTGAGTTAATCTTTCCACAAGTTCATTTGCTTCTTCCATTATTGTTAAGTCTGCTCCTGTGTTTGTATCAAATACTTTATCAAATCCTAGTTTTCTTAAAGCTGTTACCATTTTTCCCGTTACATTTGTACCTATTTTCATTCCAAATTCTTCACCCAAAGCTGCTCTTACAGCAGGTGCTGTTTGGACTACTACATATGTTTCTGGATCTCTCAACTTTTTCCATACTAATTTTGTCTCATCTTTTTCTTTTAATGCTCCTACAGGACATGCTTCTATACATTGACCACAAAATGTACAATTTACATCATTTAAACTTTCTTCTCCTGCAGTAGCTATGTGTGATGCAAATCCTCTACCTGCAACTTCTATTGCGCCAATATTTTGTACATTTTTACAAGCTGCAACACATCTCTTACACATTATACATTTGCTTGTGTCTCTTACTATTGAAGGTGATAGTTCATCAATAGTTGCTGTAACTTTTTCTCCCTCATATTCTAATTCTGTCATACCAAATTGTCTTGCTAATGTCTGTAATTCACAATTACCATTTCTTACACAAGTTAAACATTCTCTATTATGACTTGATAGTATTAAATCAAGTATAACTCTTCTTGCTTCATTTATTTCCGGTGTATTTGTTTTTACAACCATTCCTTCTTCTACTTTAGTTATGCATGAAGGAACAAATCCTCTTCTACCTTCTATTTCAACTATACACATTCTGCAATCTCCTGCTGCATTTACTTCTTTTAAAAAGCATAGTGTAGGAATATCAATATTTGCCTTTCTTGCTGCTGTTAATACTGTCGTGTTTTCTGGAACTTCTACATCAATTCCATCTATATTTAATTTTATCATATCTGGCATTGTTTTTTCTCCTTTCAATTTTACTTACTAATTGCTTTAAATGGACACTTAGTTATACAAGTTCCACACTTGATACATTTGTCTGGATCTATTTTATGTGGTTGTTTTACTTCGCCTAAAATTGCATCAACAGGGCAATTTCTTTTGCAAAGTCCGCATCCTTTACATTTTGCTGGATCTATTGTAATATTTGCTAATGCTTTACATTCTCCTGCTGGACATTTTTTGTCTTCAACATGTGCAATATATTCATCTCTAAAATATTTTAATGTACTCAATACTGGGTTTGGAGCTGTTTGCCCTAATCCACATACAGATGCTTTTATTATAGTGTGTGCCAATTTTTCAAGTTTGTCTATATCTTCTAATGTTCCATTTCCCTCTGTAATTCTTTCTAGTATTTCAAGCATCCTTTTTGTTCCAATTCTACATGGTGTACATTTCCCACAACTCTCATCTACTGTAAATCCAAGATAGAATTTTGCGAGATTAACCATACATTTTGAATCATCCATTACAATTAATCCACCTGATCCCATCATTGAGCCAATCGCTTTTAATGATTCATAATCAATAGGTGTATCTAAATGTTGAGCAGGTATACAACCTCCTGAAGGTCCACCTGTTTGAGCAGCTTTGAATTCTCTTCCATTTTGAACGCCTCCACCTATGTCAAATACTATTTCTCTAAGTGTAGTTCCCATTGGTACTTCAACTAATCCAACATTTACAACATTTCCACCAAGTGCAAATACTTTTGTTCCTTTAGATGTTTCTGTTCCTATTGAACTATACCATTCGGCACCATTTAAAATTATTTTTGTAATATTTGCATATGTTTCTACATTGTTAATTAGTGTTGGTTTGGCAAATAATCCTGAATTTGCAGGGAACGGTGGTTTTAATCTTGGTTGACCACGTCTTCCTTCAATAGATTCTAATAATGCTGTTTCTTCTCCGCATACAAATGCTCCCGCGCCTAAACGAATCTCTAAGTCAAAATTAAAATCCGTACCAAATATATTCTTACCAAGTATTCCATATTCCTTGGCTTGTTTTATCGCTATATCAAATCTATGTACTGCTATTGGATATTCAGCTCTTACATATATATATCCTTTATTAGCTCCTACGGCATATCCCGCAATCATCATTGCTTCTATAACACAGTGTGGATCTCCTTCTAGTATACTTCTATCCATAAAAGCTCCTGGATCTCCTTCATCTGCATTACATACTACATATTTTTGATCTCCTTTTGCCATTTTAGTAAATTCCCATTTCTTACCTGTAGGGAACCCTGCTCCTCCACGGCCACGAAGTCCTGAGTCAGATACTTCTTTTATAACTTCATCTGGTGTCATTTTTAGTAAAACTTTTTCTAATGCTTTATATCCATCAAAAGCTATATATTCATCTATATTTTCTGGATCTATAATTCCACAATTTTTAAGAGCTATTCTTTCTTGTTTTTTATAGAATGAAAGCTCATCTAAACTATGTACAATACTATCATCAATATCTTTACATAATAGTCTTTCTACTAGCTTTCCTTCTATGATATGTGAGTTTATAATTTCTTCGCAATCTTCTGGTTTAACCATTGCATAGAAAGTATCCTCTGGTCTAATTATAACTATTGGACCTTTGGCACACAAACCAAAACAACCTGTTTGAATAACTCTTACATTTTGTATATTTTTTTCTTTTATTATTTTTCTAAACTTTTCTATAATAAGTGGTGATTTTGAAGATGTACAACCTGTACCTCTACATACCAATATATGTTTTTCTTGTGTATTAGCTTTTAAATTAACTCTTAAATCTAGTTCTTCTCTTTTTTCTTTTCTTATTTGATCAATTTCTTCTATACTCTTCATTTTTACCCCCTATTCCATAGCCTTATATTTTTCAATAACCTCATCCACCATTTCAATTGTAGCTTTTCCATGAACCTCATCATTTACTGTAAATACAGGTGCTAAGCCACATGCTCCTATACATCTTGTAGCTTCAATAGAAAATTTACCATCTGGTGTTGTTTGACCTACATCTATTCCTAATTTTTCTTTTACTCTGTCTAAAATTTTTTCAGATCCTTTTACAAAGCAGGCTGTACCTAAACATACTGCTATATTGTATTTTCCTTTTGGCTCTGTTGTAAATCTTGAATAAAATGTTATTACCCCATATATCTCGGCCATTGGCATATCAAGGAATTCTGATAAAGCTTTTTGTGAATTTTGTGTTATGTATCCATACTTTTCTTGTACTTCATTTAATATTTGGATTAATTGCGTCTTGTCTCCTTTTTGATATTTTTTTAGGATTTGCTCCATTACTTCATCTTTGCATGAGCCAGAGCATTTACAGCATTTGTTTTCTCCCATATAATATTCACTCCTTTATCTTTTTATATGTGTATTCTATCATATTAATTCTTTTTTGACTATATTTTTCTAAATTTTTTATTATAACATCGTGATTTTGTATTTTTAATATATAAAAAATAAACAATGTAATATATACAATACATACATTGTTTATTTTCATATTATTATCTATCTTCTTCTATATTTAACCCTACATCATGTTCTTGCAAATCATTAAGTCTTTCAACATTATTAATAATTATTTTCATTACTCTTTGAGAAATTGGATTTTTTAGTTCAGTATCTCCGTCTTTGTATCTGTCCAAAATTTCTCTTTCTATATCTTCAACACTTTCTTTTTTATTTAATGATGTTTCATCTGCCAATTTCAATCCTGTTTTATTCGCACAATATAAACTTCTAACTATAGCACCTTCTAAATCACAATAATCTTCCCTTCTGTAGCTTTTTGATTTTAAATATTCGATATATTCAGTTCCTGAAGAGTGTAACATAGCTATTGCATGTTTATACAATTTATGTCCTGCATAATTAAATGGACTAATAATATCAAAATCATTAACTTCAAATCTTTCGATATCTTTTTTATCTCCAGTGCTTACCCTATGATAATTTCTCCAATTATATTGTACAGCCCCTGAAATTATCTGATTTACTCCTGCTTTTCTTAAATCATTTTGTAATTCTAGCATGGTCGAACCAGTTCCTATGTTATCATCCAAAACTAGAACTGTTTTGTTTTTATCAAATGCTCTTTCACTTGACATTAAATCTGCTACAGCTACTTCTGATTCTGGTTGAATTGTTGATTCAATATACTTGCTCTTTAATGTATTAGTAAAATCAAATCCATACATTGCTTTAAAGATAGGTCCTATATAAACACTGCCATAGCCTGGTGTAAGGACTTCTACCTCACTAGGATCTTTCTTCATTTTTAAAGATTTTGCAAATAAATATAGCATTGCTTTATTATCCATCTCAATTGCTCTTTTTTCTGAGTTTTCATCTCCATAAGGAAGTATATTCATTGGATTTACTTGAATTAACCCCTCTTTTTGCAATATAATCATTATATTTCTTATATCCTCAGTCAAACACTTTTCAGCTCTATCCAGTTGTTCTAAATACATTGGATTTTTTCCACTTAATATATATTGTTCAAATTTCTTAAAATATGCTTTTCCAGAGCAGTTTGCCATATTTTCTAAAATGACAAAATTTCTTTTGCTTAATTCTCTTGTTAGTTTAGTTTTTAGTTGTTCTCTTTCAGATGCTAATTCAGACATATTTTTTACATTGTAGTATTCTTTTGATCTAGATAAATATGTTTTTGTAATGCCGTTTTCTTTAACTGGTGTTACATATTTTTCTATACCATCAACATCATTTAATGAAATTACCCCTAAAATATCAAACTCCTTTAAATTTAGTTCTTCTCTCATAAACTATATTCTCTCTTTCTTTAAAAAATCTTTTAAACAATTTAATTGTTTTTCAAATTCATATCTTGTGAAAACTGTTTCGTTTTTTTCTTTTCCACCCATTGTATGTAAAATCTGTCTATCTGTAGTTTTTAATAAATTTCTATATATTGGATTTTGTATAGCTGATATATATAGTTCATCTATTAAATCATCATATTCTTCACTATATCTATTTATAGGCTTACCTTGCCAATATACTATTCCTGTTTTTTTCCAATCATATCCGCTACATACTTTGATATAATTTGAATTTAATGCACTATAGTTAAATACTATATCTTGCATCTTTTTATCTTCAAATTTTATTCCCTGAAAAAAAGCTTCTATACTTTGTAATTTTTTTCCTTTAAATTTAAATTCATAAGGAAATAAGTTTGAAAAAACTTTAGCATAAGGTCCTTTATATTTATATCCTACATTTATCCATTTCTCGCAATCACCTATTTCTTTACCTTCTTCATCAATCAATGGTTCTCCTTGGCAATATTGTTTTCCATCTGTTTCTGTAATTTCGGGCATTTCATATTTGTAGTCCTTTTTAAACTTTTTAAATTCTTTTAGCTCTTTATTCATAATCCAATCTCCTCATATTTTATTTTACCTCTTATATTTTACCATATTTTTCTATTTTTTTCAAGTTTTGATTAACCGAAAAAAAGAGCGAAATACATTCGCCCTTTTTTCTTTACCAGATATTACTATTTAGGACTCTTGCAAGTGCCATAATAGTTCCATCTGTTATTAAGTTTCCTCTTGTAAATTGATTCTTGGTTAAAACACTAATTCCACCTTTTCCTTTAAAGATTTTATCAAGCACTTGGGCAACGGATGTATGAATTGCTTCGTCAACATATTCTAAAGGAATTTGATACCCTTGACTTAAGCCAATGCCTTTATTTCCTTTAGAGTCTTTTACGATAACAACTTGCACATTAAACCAATTCCCAGAAAATTCGATTAATCCACCTTCTATTGAAACTAAATAATCATATTTAGCCGTATTTTTTAAAGATTTTAATCTGTTTTCAGCCCCTTTGAATACATCTTCATTTATAGGCTGTTCTGGAACATTTGATTTAACATCTTCGCAATCTACTTTTACTTCTTTAAAGTACCGTTGGAATGCTTCCATAACTCCTGTCAATTTTACAAGATTTTTTGTGGCAACTTTGACATATGTCATTTAAGCCACTCCTTTCTGCATAATATACTTTTATTATAGCATTTATATTAGTAAAAATCAAATTGGGTAATTATAAATTATAATTACCCAGCGTTTATGTTTTGATTCAATTCTTTTCTATATATTCTAAAATATCCAATTATACTACAAATCTGCAATACATTTGCAAGTATTGCAAAACTTCCTAATACTATATCTGGAACTTTTGTAATAAAATTCAAATAACATATTGCAATAGAAAAATCTAATACTACTGTTTTTACTTTTCCCATTATCGAAGAATGAGGATTATAGCCCTTTAGTTTTGAGTATGAATTTACAAACGAAATTATTATTTCTAAAGCCAAAATACCTATAATCCATTTTGTATAATAAAATACTAATGGAAATGCTAATGTTAATACAAAAAGCTTATCACATATTGCATCTAACAAAGCTCCAAATTCACTTTGAGCATTATATCTTCTTGCATACCATCCATCAAAGCTATCTGTTAATGCACATAATGCAATTAGTGCAAATGCTAAATATAACTTTTGACAAATAACTGCTGGTATTATTGTTATAGGCGCTAATATTCCTCTTATTAATGTTAACATATTTGGAATTTGCTTTTTTCTCTTTTCTTTATCTTTTCCAAATAAATCACTTAATACTTGTTTTATATTCTCTTTAAAATATTCCCAAAATTCTTTCATACTCTCTCCTATTTTCATCTATATTACATATGTTAGTATAATTATTCATTTAGCATATCTTCTATAGTATGCCAAGCCAAAAGAGCACACTTAACTCTAGCTGGCATATTTGAAACATTTCTAAACGCAATAGCATCTTCTAATTTTTCTAGTTCCGCTTCATCTGTAATTTCTCTTTTAATCATCTCTATAAATGTTTTTATAATATCTTTTGCCTCTGCAATAGTTTTCCCTTTTAAGACATCTATCATTATAGAAGTAGATGCTTGTGAAATTGCACACCCATGACCAGTAAAAGCCATATCTTCAATTATATCTCCATTTAATTTAATTTGCAACTCAATTTCATCTCCGCAATTTGGATTATGGCCTTTTTCAGAACAAGTACAATCATCTAATTTTCTTTTATTATATGAATTCATACTGTGTTCCATTATTAAATCATTATATACATCAGTTAAATCTTCCATCTTATAACCTTTCTATTTCATATATTTTTTAAACATATTATGTGCTTTTTCTAATCCCTCTACAAGCATATCAACATCTTCTTTTGTATTATAAATATAGAAGCTAGCCCTGCATGTAGAGTCTATACCTAAAAATCTCATTAAAGGTTGAGCACAATGATTTCCGGAACGTACACAAACATTATAAGAATCTAATATACTTGCTACATCATGAGGATGTACATTCTTCATATTAAATGATATTACACCTGAATGTTTTTCTTTATTTGGTGTAACATATAAATCAAGATAATCTAATTTAGACAATCTCTCTATTGCATAATCTAATACTTCTTTTTCTATTTGTTGTATATTTTCATATCCAATATTTTGAATATAATCTATTGCAGCTCCTAAACCAATAACTCCTTCCACGTTTTGAGTTCCAGCCTCAAATTTATTTGGAAGTGGTGCAAAAGTTGTCTCTTGCTCATAAACATATTCTATCATATCTCCTCCCATTAGGAAAGGGGTCATGTTATTTAATATTTCTTTTTTTCCATATAGCACACCTATTCCAAGAGGAGCCAACATTTTGTGTCCCGAAAAGACTAAAAAGTCACAATCTAATTCTTGCACATCTATTTGCATATGAGGAATACTTTGTGATGCATCTAAAATAACTATAGCTCCTTTTTTATGTGCATATTTTATAATCTTTTTTACATTATTTATTGTTCCTAATACATTTGACACGTGTGTAATACCTACAATTTTTGTTTTATCTGTTATCTTGTTTTCTATTTCTTCATCAGATAATTCAAATTGATCATTTATATACATATATTTTAATTCCGCTTCTTTAGCTTTAGTTACCTTTTGCCAGGGAACTAAATTAGAATGATGTTCCATTATAGATATAGCAACTTCATCACCTTTATTTACATTATCCATTCCATAAGAATATGCAATTAGATTTAAACTTTCAGTTGCATTTTTGGTAAATATTATTTCTTCTCTATGTTTGGCATTTATAAATTGAGCAATTTTTGTTCTTGTATTTTCATAAACTTCTGTAGCCTCTACACTTAATGTATATGCTCCTCTATGAGGATTTGCATTATATTTATCATAAAATTCTTCTATAGCTTTTATTACTTGAACTGGTTTTTGAGTTGTTGCTCCACTATCTAAATATGCAATCTTGTTTTCCATAAGTAATGGAAAGTCCTTTTTAATATCATTATTTTCCATTAATCTAATCTCCTATCAATTTCTTCAATTATTTCTTCTTTTAAAGACTCAATACCAATGTTTTCTAAAATATTATTAAACTTAGTTTTAATTATAAGTTTCATTGCTTCTTTATAACTAAATCCTCTACTCATAATATAGAATAATGCTTTTTCATCAACTTTTCCTGCAGCACTCGAATGGTTTCCATCTACATCTTCTTCACTACATAAAAGCATAGGAAGTGCTTTTGATCTAGCATTCTTCGAAAGTAGCATGCAAAATTCATTTTCATCTCCTGTTGCTTTCTTAGCTCCTTTTTTAAAGTCTATTGTTCCTTTAAAATGCTTTTCTGCTCTATCATTTAATGCTCCTTGAATTTCCATGTTTATATTTGATTTTTCGCCACGCAATTCTGCGATATAATTATAATCAAATAGTTGTTCGTCTTTTCCTGTATATATTGTATTTATTGTATTGTCCGCTTCTTTTCCTATTAAATTCGAATAATAATTTACAATAGTTCTTTCTCCGCCAAAATCTATTGTCGTAAATTTTGATCTAGCATTATCTTCAATTTCATTATCAATACTTAAAAAATTGTTCGAACTACTATTTATCATATTTATAACAACTATATTTATATTTGATTCTTTTTTTGATATTAATTTAATAAATCCATTATGATAATTTGCACTTTCATCATCTGACTTATATTTTATTACAATATTAGCTTTTGAATTTTCTTTTGCTATTATTTGTATATTCTCAACTAAATTTGTATTTTCTTCATTAAAATCAAAATCTAAGTAAATAACATCTTCTACTTTATCTGTTATCAACAATTTAATTTTTTTGTTTGATTCCTGCATTATTTGGTTTTTAAAGGTATTTCCTAAACCATAAGTCATATCATAATTATCAATATTGTCTGTTATTTCTATATATGATGTATCTCCTGTTATTGTCATATTATCAAATTCTTCTATTTTGTTTGGTATTATTATATCTGAAATTTTTATATTATTTATCCCAAATATCTTCGAAGTTCTAACAGGCGTTTCATTTATTTTTAACATTTTATTTATCCTTTCTATACTTGTCCTTCAATTTCTAAATTTATCAAATTGTTCATCTCTACTGCATATTCTACAGGAAGTTCTTTAGAAATAGGATATGCAAAACCTCTAACTATCATAGCTTTTGCATCTTCTTCTGAAATTCCTCTAGACATAAGGTAAAATATTGTCTTATCACTAATTTTACCTATTTTGGCTTCATGTGAAAATTCAATCTCATCATTTCTAATATCATTTACTGGTATTGTATCTGATCTAGAAATATCATCTAGCATTAAAGATTCACAAGATACACTACATTTTGAATTTGTTGCATTAGGCATTATTTGTGTTAATGCTCTATAAGTGCAAACTCCACCATTTTTTGAAAGTGATTTTGCATTTACCACTGATGATGTATTTGGCGCATTATGAATTACTTTAAATCCTGTATCTAGGTTTTGTCCTTTCCCCGCAAATGATATTCCTGTATATTCTGTTTTTGCTCCTTCTCCATTTAAAATACTTAATGGATAAAGCATTGATACTTTTGATCCAAATGATCCAGACACCCAATCTACTTGTGCATTCTTTCCTACTATTGCTTTTTTTGTATTTAAGTTTAGCATGTTTTTTGACCAATTTTCTATTGTAGAATATCTTAAATAACTGTTGTCTTTTACATATAATTCTACACATCCAGCATGTAGATTTACTTTATTATATTTTGGCGCAGAACATCCTTCAATAAAATGTAAACTTGCTCCTTCATCTACTATAATTAAAGTGTGTTCAAATTGTCCTGATTCTGGTGAATTTAATCTAAAATATGATTGAAGCGGAATGTCCACTTTTACTCCTTTCGGTACATATACAAAAGATCCTCCTGACCACACAGCTCCATGTAATGCTACAAATTTATGATCATTTGCAGGTACACATTTCATAAAATGTTCTTTTACAATCTCTGGATATTCTTTTACTGCTGTTTCCATGTCTGTATATATTACACCCTGCTTTACTAAATCTTCTTTTATGCTGTGATATACGACTTCTGAATCATATTGTGCTCCTACTCCTGAAAGTGATCTTTTTTCTGCTTCTGGTATACCTAATTTATCAAATGTATTTTTTATGTCTTCAGGCACATCATCCCAATTATTATTTAATTTTGATTTTGGCCTAACATATGTTGCAATTTCTTCCATGTTTAATTCTGATAAATCTGGTCCCCAAGTAGGAAGTTCTAATTGATTATATATTTCTAATGATTTTAATCTTATTTCTTTCATCCATTCTGGTTCATTTTTTTGTTTTGAAATTTCCTCTATAATTTCTCTTGTTATTCCTTTTTGAATTTTAAAATCATAATCATCTTTGTTCTTTATGTCATAGACTCCTCTATCTATTTCCTCTATATTTTTCATTATTAGTTTAGTTCCTTTCTTTAAAGCATAACTAGTTGGAAAAGAATTAAATTTTGACAAGGAAAATTTTATTTAAAAGGCAAGGGCGCATACTTTGTGTATGTAACCGCGTTTTAAATAAAAATTGACGCAGTTCAAAATTGTAATTATTTTTCAACTTACTCCTCTATTTTATAATCTTTATATCCTTCTTCTTCAATAACCTTAGCAAGTTCTCCTGTGCTTGTCTTAACTATCTTTCCATTGACTAAAATATGAACATAATCTACTTTTAGTTCACTTAATATTTTTGTTCCATGTGTTATAATCAATACTCCATTATCCTGATTTGCGAACATCTTTATTCCTTTTGATACTGTTTTTATTGCATCAACATCAAGTCCTGAATCTGTTTCATCCAAAATCGCTAATTTAGGATTTAATGTAAGCATTTGAAGTATTTCATTTTTCTTTTTTTCTCCACCAGAAAAACCTACATTTAAGTTTCTTGTTGCATAAGCTGTATTCATATTTAATTCTTTCATATTTTCTTCTAATTCTTGTTTAAATTTAAATACTTTAACTGGTTCACCTGTTGTTTTATTTTTAGCATATTTTAAGAAATTGATAACTGATATACCTGGTATTTCTTCAGGAGATTGAAAAGACATAAATACACCTTTTCTTGCTATTTCATCTGTTTTTAAATTTGTAATATCTTCTCCGTCCAATTTTATTTCTCCACTTGTTTTTGTATATACTGGGTTATTTAATATTACATTTGCAAGTGTTGATTTTCCTGCACCATTTGGCCCCATTATAACATGAATTTCTCCTTTATTTATTTCTAAATCTAATCCATTTAATATTTCTTTTTCTCCTACTCTCGTACATAAGTTTTTAATTTCTAATAATTTTGTCATTTTATTTTTTCCTCCTAACACATTCTATACATTTTACATTACTTATATCATATCCGCAGTCTAAGCTATATAAGCCTAATTCTTTGTGCAAATATTTTGCTAGCTTATTTAATGTTTCATCTTCCATTACAGCCTTCATTTTTTGTGCTTCTTGCTCTGCACTTTGCTGGTCTAATTCTAGTATTTCTGTTAAAAAAACATATACTATATCATAAGCCTCCAATATTTTTTTAGCAAGGTTTATACCTTCTTCTGTTAATTTAATTTGTCCATAAGCCTCATAATTTATTAACCCTTCTTCATTTAAATGTTTTAGTGATTTATTTACACTAGGCTTACTACATTTCATTTTCATGGCAATATCCGTTACCCTTGGTTCTTTGCCTTGTTGTTTTAATATATAAATATTTTTTAAATATTCTTCTAGTGATTTTGATATCATTTTTACTGTTCTCCTTTTGTTAACTTCGGTTAACATTATACTACATAAAAAGGAGCTTGTCAATTAATTTGCCCCTTTTTTTGCTATTTTATTATATTATAACTTCCATCCTCTTGTCTTTCTAATTCGATATCTGTTTTCAGAGAGACTACCGGGCGAACACCTCTTAAACTATTTCCAACATCTCCATACGAATAATACATAGTAAATGTATACACACTTCCATCATCAGCCTTCACATAATACAGACCATATAAAGTATGTGCTGATCTAGTATATATATATGAAGAAGCAAGTGAATAGTTTACTTTTGAACCTGCTTTATCTAAAAATAATGTTTTATATTCGTCACTTGTTGTGTTTAATCCTTTACAGATTCCTGTCGTGTCACTATCTGTTGTTAATGTATATGGATAATACCAATATCTCGTATTTGTTAATGTTGTTATTTCTTTTGGATTTGTTGTATCTTGTATTGAACTCTTCCATTTTTTACTTGCAAAATCATACCAATTAAATCCATATGTTATATACCTAGCGTGATCTCCCCCTCCTTGTTTTCCATTACTTGCAGTAAAAGCTATCTTACCAACTGTCGATGTCCACGAATATGTTGTTTGGTCTTCATACTGAAACGGTTCTTTTTCATCTTCAGATCCAAATTTTATTCCATTTCCCTTTTGGTTTGGATCATAGACTCCAACATTATTAGGATTATATCCCGTTATTTTATTTACATCATCTACATTTACACTTCTTGCTCCTGTTGCTCCATATCCACTTCCAAATACACTACATACTTTATTTAATTCTTGTTCTCCATATACATATCCTGCTATTCCCCTTAGGTTAAAATCTTTATTTTCTATTGTTTTTACTGGATCAGCCGATATTATGAGTAGTTCCCCTGTTTCTTCATCAGCTCCTATTACTCTCCATCCATTTGTTTGGGATTTATTGCTAAATGTCTGGTCTGAAGCTCCATTTCCCTCCGTTAATGTTTTTTCACTTGATTTATAGGATGCTGTATCTGTTGGGCTTCCTGCATCTGATGTTATTGTTTTTTCAACTATTGTTTTGCCATCTACATCTGTCGCTGCCGCATTATAATTTATATATGTCCCTATGGGTAATTCTATTTTTTTATTTGTTATTATCGTTTTTCTTCCATTGCTATCTTTTTTATATTCCCAATTCATTATAACATCTGAACTTAATTTAATATCTCTAACATTCAAGTTGTAGCAATAGTACATATAATCTTCTGTATATATTCCTTTTGGATAATAAATTTGATGTGTAGTTTTATTTATAATATAAACATCTTGTATATTAGTTGAAATATTATCTGCTGATTCTTTTGCACTATTATAATCAGAGTTGTATCCATAATTTAATGTAAGTCCACTTAATTTTTCTAAATCAATTATATAATATGAATCATCATCATTAGGATTTATTGTTGTATTATTGTCATCTGTAGAATTATTTAATTCCACGCCATTAGAAGATTTATTTGTATCTAGTAACGCTATAAGTTCTTCCTTATTGCAATATTGTTTTGATAAAACAGGAATATCACCATATTCTATATAATATTTACTTATTTTATTATTTAAATTATCTATATCAGAATATAATTTATCCCTTTTCTGTGTATTTATATGTGTATTAGATGAACGTATAATCACACTGCTAAGTATGATCATAACAATAATTGTTATAGTCAAAGCTATCAATGTAACACCTTTTTCATTTTTCAAATACATTTTTTATTCCTTTCAATAATTATTGTTGTTTTTCACTAATTTCTGCATATTTCTTTAATTTTTCATATACTAAATAATTTATGGTACCCTGTGGAAATTTACCATTTTTATCTTTTTTTCCTGCTGGAACTCCTGTTAAAACTTCTATTCCTTCATCTACATTTGATATAGCATAAATAGTAAATAAACCATTTCTAACACTATCCACAACTTCATCTGCTAATTGAAGATTTTTTACATTCTGTATTGGAATCATAACTCCATGACTTCCATCTAATCCTCTCATTTTGCATATCTGGTAAAATCCTTCTATTTTTTCATTAACTCCACCAATTGGCTGAATTTGTCCTTTTTGGTTAACCGAACCTGTAACTGCAATAGATTGGTTTATTGGTATTTCTGACAAACTTGAGAGTAATCCATATAGTTCTGTACTTGATGCACTATCTCCATCTACTCCATTATATAGCTGTTCAAAACATATACTTGCTGTCATGCTAAGTGGTATATCTTGAGCAAATCTTTCTCCTAAAAATCCTGAAAGAATCAATACACCCTTTGAATGTGTAGATCCAGACATTTTTACTTCTCTTTCTATATTTATTATACCATTTTTTCCTGTATATGTGTTTACCGTTATTTTAGCTGGCTTTCCAAAAGTATAATCTCCAATAGTCATGACTGTAAGTCCATTTAATTCTCCAACTTTTTGACCTGATGTACTAATTAACAGACTATCATCTTTTATCATTTGTGTATATCTTTCATCATATTTTTTAATTCTTTCTTTTCTCTCTCGTAATGCTTTTTCTATAAAATTCTCTGTTATCAATTTCGATTTTGCCATTTTTGTCCAAGTAGCAGCTTCACCTATTATTATAAATAGATCATTAAATAGCGTGGATAATTTCGATTGATCTCCTGCCATCCTTGATGAATATTCTATAACTCTAGCCATTGCATATTTGTCCAATTGTGGTAAATCCTCTTTTTCACAATAGTCATGTATAATCATTGCTAATTTATTTACATTTTCTTCATTTATAGGTGCTTCATCTTCCCATTCTACTTTAATTTTAAATAATTGTCTAAATTCTTCATCCATTGAAAGTAAAGCATAATATATCTGTGCATCTCCTACAAGAATAACTTTTAAATTAAGTGGTATTGGTTCTGGTTTTAATGATACCATTACCATTGATGAACGTTGATCTGCTGCATTTTCTATAGATAATTGTTTTATTCTTAATGCTTTTTTTAATGCCTCATAGCATTGTGGGTTTTGCATTAATTCCTTTGCTTGAAATACTATATATCCACCATTTGCTTGATGTAATAATCCTGGCTTTAACATTGTATAATCTGTTTTTAATGCTCCATAATAATTCTCATATTCTAATTTTCCAAATATGTTATGATAAGTATAGTTAGAATCCATTATTACAGGTGCACCTTCTGTATTACTGTTGTCCACAAATAAATTTACTCTATAATTTAAGCATGGGTCAGGTTTTTGTTGTAGTGGATTTTGAAGTTGTTGCTGTTGCGGCTTATCTTCAGCTAAAAATACTGGTACATTTTTTAGTACATCTTTTTTTACATCATTTAAGAAATTATTAATTTTTTTGTTTCTTTTATATTTTGATTTTAAATAATTAATGTGTACATTAACTGTAAGTAGAGCAACATTTGATTGCCATTCTGATATTCTCTTGTCAGAACTTCTTTCAATTTCTTTGATTTGCCCTATTGCTTCCATAATCATTTCCTGAACTACTGCAGATTTAGCTTCATATTCACTCTTTATAGCTTCTTCTAATTTTTCAAATTCTTCTTCTTTTAAAATCTTTCCATCCAATACAGGCATCATATAGATTCCATTTTGTTCAGATTTTACATGGAATCCTAATTTCATAGTTTCTGTACTTAATGCATCCATTAATTTTTTTCTTTGTTCTTCGAAGTCTTTTTTTATCAATGCTTTTTCTTTTTCAAAATCATCATTGTTAAAAGTATTTTTGATGTCTTTTTTTATCTCTTTAATAAAGCCATCCATACTATCTTTAAATTCTTTACCATGTCCAGCAGGCAATGATACTGCTATCGGTTCATTTGGATTTTGAAAGTTATATATATAACACCAGTCTTGTGGTACTTTTTTCTTTTTTGATATTTTTTCTAAGTAGTTTTTCGTATACATTGTTTTTCCTACGCCATTTGGGCCTTCTACATATAGATTATATCCTTTTGCTTCTACGTTTATTCCAAACTCTAGAGCTTTTATTCCTCTATCTTGTCCAATTCCAGTTGCTACTGAGCCTAGGTTTTCTGTTGTTTCAAATTCAAACATATTAGGATTACATATCATTTTTAAATTTCTATAATTTACTTCGTATTTCTTTTTCATTCGTTACCTCCATTTTTCTTCATTTGTATTATATACAAATTGATTTTTTTTATCAAGTAGTTTTAAAAAATTTCACCAATAATTTCATTATTATGAGCTTCTGTTACTAAAATCTTTATAATTCTATTTTCTAAATTTTCATTAGTTTTAATTTTTGAAACAATATAATTTTTTGTATGACCTACAAAATAGTCTTCTTGCTTTTCTTCAAACAAAACCTCAACTTCTTTTCCTATGTATTTTTCATTATAATTTAATTCATTTTTATCAGATAGTTCGATTAACTTCTTGCTTCTTTCTTCTTTAATTTTTCCATCTATTTGCTTAGGCATTTTAGCTGCAGGAGTTCCATCTCTTTTAGAATATTTAAATATATGCATCTTATAAAATTTGACTTCTTTTAAAAACGCAAAGGTTTTGTTAAATTCATCTTCTGTCTCTCCTGGAAATCCAACTATTATATCTGTAGTTAAATTAACATCTCTAAAATTTTCTCTTAATCTTTTAGTAACATCTTTAAACTCTTCTGTTGTATATTTCCTATTCATTCTTTTCAATGTTTCATTACATCCACTTTGTAAAGATAAATGAAAATGTTCACATATTTTATCTAACTTTTTTAGTCTTTCTACAAATTCATCTGTTATTATTGTTGGCTCTAATGAACCTAGTCTAATTCTTTCTATACCATCTATTTTATTTAAATCTTCAAGTAAATCTATTAACATATAGCCATTATTTAACTCTTTTCCATATGATGCAATATGTATCCCTGTCAAAACAATTTCCTTAATTCCTTTTTTAGCTATTTCTTTAACTTCTTTTAATATATTTTCTTTATTTCTACTTCTAATTCTTCCTCTTGCATATGGAATCAAGCAATATGTACAAAAATTATTACATCCATCTTGTATTTTTATTGTGGCTCTTGTTTTTTCTGTATATGTAATAGTTCCAAACTCATCAAATTCTTTTTGATTATTTACATCTATTATATTTACTGAGTTCTTTTTTGAAATATAATCTTCTACATATTTTACAATATCTTTCTTTTCACTATTTCCTAATATTAAATCTATTTCTTCCATCTCTTCCAATTTTTCTTTTGCAACTTGTACATAACAACCAACAGCTACTACTATTGCATTTTTATTTTCTTCTTTTACTTTTCTTAAATGTTGTCTTGACTTCCTATCTGCTATATTAGTAACCGTACAAGTATTTACTATTGCGATATCTGGTTTTTCGTTCATTTCACAAATTATATAATCATTATCAATAAATTTCTGTGCCATTCCATTTGTTTCGTATTGGTTGGTCTTACATCCTAGGGTTAAAAATGCTACTTTCTTATTCTTCATTTTATTACTCTCTTTCTTATTTTTATCTTATATATTTTAACATAAATTCCTGAAATGTCAATGAATGCTAGTAGTTCACAAAAAATTTCACATATCTATTGAAAAAAACATAATATAAGTATATAATCTGTATGATTGAAAAAAATACATATAGGAGTGAATTAAATGCCAAACATAGAAGAATTAAAAAAATATAAAAAAATACACATGATAGGAATCGGTGGAGTTAGTATGAGTGGAATAGCAGAAATACTACTAAACTGGGGATTTGAAGTTACTGGAAGTAATAATGTAGAAAATGATGTAATAAAAAAATTACAAAATAATGGTATAAAAGTTACAATAGGACATTTTGCAGAAAATGTAGTTGGAAGTGATGTCGTAGTATATACTGCTGCAATTAAAGAAGATAATGTTGAACTTCAAGCAGCAAAAAATTTAAATATTCCTACTATAGAAAGAGCTGATTTTTTAGGAGCAATCACAAGATGCTATAAAGACACAATAACAGTTGCTGGTACTCATGGTAAAAGTACAACAACTTCTATGGTTTCTTTATGTTTTCTAGAAGCCCTTATGGATCCTAGTATACAAGTAGGTGCTGACCTTTCACAAATTAATGGAAATTACAAAGTTGGAAATAGTGAGTATTTTATAATAGAAGCATGTGAATATGTAGAAAGTTTTTTAAAGTTTAGTCCAAAATCTACAATTATATTAAATATTGATAATGACCATTTAGATTACTTTAAAAATTTTGACAATATAAAAAATGCTTTTGTAAAATATGTTAAGCTTTTACCTAAAGATGGTTTATTAGTTGTAAATGGTGATGATAAATCTTGTTTAGAATTGCCATCATTTACTGATGCAAAAACTCTTACTTATGGAATAACAAACAAAAATGTAGATTTCTTTGCAGTAAATATTGTTTTTGATAATGATGGATTCCCTGAATTTGATGTTTATTGCCATGACAAATTCTATGATAGAATAAAATTACATGTTCCTGGAATGCATAATGTTTTAAATGCATTGGGATGTATAGCTCTTTGTAATGAATATGGTATATCTTCTAAAGATATAAAAAATGGTTTAGCAAAATTTACTGGCGCTGGACGTAGATTTGAATATAAAGGTAAAGTAAATGGTGCTAGCATTTATGATGATTATGGTCATCATCCAACTGAAATCCTTGCTACTGCTAAAGCTCTTATGAATAAAAAATATAATAAATCATGGGTTGTTTTTCAACCACATACTTATAGTAGAACAAAATTATTATTAAATGATTTTGCTAAAGCCTTATTGAATTTTGATAATATAATAGTTTTAGATGTTTATGCTGCAAGAGAAAAAAATACTTATGGTGTTTCTTCGAAAGATTTAGTTAATAGAATTAATGAACTTGGTAAAAATGCTAAATATATTCCTGATTTTGATGAATGTGTTAAATATCTAAAAAATAATATTCAAGAAAATGATATTATTTTAACTCAAGGTGCTGGTACTGTTACTCAAATAGGACCTATGCTTTTAAACAAATAATTACGAAAAATAATCCCCTGAATTTAATCAGGAGATTATTTTTATATTTCTACTTTACTTATAGTAAACGTTTGATACTTAACATTATTATCTGCGTCTTTGATCCAAGCATAATATTTAACTTTAGCTTTTAGCGATTTTGTAATTGTTAAATCTGAATTATATCCTGTTTGTTGTTCTTCAAGTGGCGGCTCATATACACTATTTACATTTAGTGTGTTTTCTTCAATATTTATCTCATTATTAGAGTCATTGTTATCCATTTCAACCTCTTCAAAATATTCTGGAACATTAGAAGATTTCGTTATCCTCCATCCTATTATATTTTGGTTAGAATTAAAAGTTATTCTAACTGCATTATTATTGTCCCCATCCCAACTTGTTGACACAACAATAGATTTTATAATTGTACCTTCATTTATATTTGCTATTCCTTCTCTTGGGAAGCAATCAACTACTATCTCTTTTTCAGACACATTTCCTAATACATCTCTTGCATAAATTTTATATCTTCCATTTTCTGTCACTTTAAGGATATTATTTTCAATTCCCCAATTAGTGTTATCCCAACTATATGGCATCTCATTAAGACCTGAATCCTTATCCTCTGCAGTAGCAGATATTGTAACATATTTCTCAGTATCTAATGTACTTTGATCAATATTATATGCTATTGTAGGTCCTGTTGAATCAATTTTATTTATCTCGATTTCTGAAGTTGCAATATTTCCTGCACTGTCTTTAACCCATATATAGTATTTACTATTTTCTGTAATATTTTCAACTACATCTAGATTAGGAGTTTTTTGTTCTAACTTTTTCCATTCTTCTGGTTTATCTTTTGTTTTTGTTACTGCATATTCTAATATTCTTATATTATCTGATGCAACAATTTGTATCTGCTTTAAATTTTCCCATTTTTCATTATCATATTTTACTTCTTTAATCTCTGGTTGTTTTTTATCTATGTCTGCTATTGTTATTTTAGAAAAATTAGGGCAACCATATCCATATAATTCGTCTCTTCCCTCTTTTCCTAAATCTTCACAATAATTCCTTAAAATATTATATACTTCCAATATTGTATAATCTTTATTATATGTCTTTATTAATGCCATAGCTGATACAATATGTGCATTTGAATATTGAGCTCCCGACCATTTTGATACAGATATATTTTTATCAAATATTTCCTTTACATCTGTAGCATAAGCGGTAAAATCTATATAATCTCCTTTTCCAGAAAAAGTTGCTAATTGATTATTTTTGTCAATTGATGAAACTGCAATAGTTGTTGAACTATTTGCAGGATAGTTTTCTTTTTCATTTGATGTTGTAACACATGATACAGGTTTATTTTCTTTAAAGGCATTCTCTAGAGCTATAGTTATCATATCATTATTTTTATTAATTAATTCATAGCAAATTATGTCTGATTTTTGTACAGCATATTCTATAGCTTTTACTATTGTTGCAACTGTTGTGTATCCTTCGTTATTTACCACAACTACCGGCAATATTTTCACATTATCAGTTGTTGACTCTTTTATTACTTCTGCTATCCTACTTCCTTGAGATATAGTTTCATTTACATCTTTAGAATTTAATATAAAATTATAATAATTCTCGTCTATTCGTCCATTAAAATATTGATTATCTATTCTTATACCATATCCAACAGTTGCAATTGTAATATCAAATGGATTCCCATTTTCATTTATTATATTTTTATATTTGTTCAAACCCATTGCACTTATTCCATGCGTATTATATTTTTCTTTGTCCTTTTCCTTTTCTTTTCCATAAAGTGTTTGTGATTCGTCATTTATGTTTTCTATGTGTAATACGTCATCAGTCTCTGCTTTTTCTATCTCTGAAACAGTTTGAAAATATTCAAAAGCAGCTTTTGTTCTTGCTTGTGTGTCATATTGAAGAATAGTTATTCCATTTTGCAATTTAGCAATTCCTTGGGCTTCAAAATTATCTTTTATATCATTTGCTTTTATAAGTATTCTCTTGGTTTGATACTTATTTGTTATATATGCAATGTTATCTTTTATATTTACTTCAAATGTAGAACCTGCAAAAAAATTATTTAATTCTTCTTGAGAACTTAATATTAAATTTTCTTTTCCTTCATCAATATTAAATTCTTTTTGCATAGTTGTATCAATAGAATCTCTTTTTACTTTCTTATTTTCAAAATCTATTTTTATTTCATTAAAGTAATTGTTGCATATTATTTTATCTTCATATGTAATCTCTTTGTTTTTATTACTCTTTATGATATACAAGGTAATTCCTACCATTATTGATATAATAGTTAATACAATTATAGTGATAATTAATATTTTGTTTAGTTTTTTTCGTTCAAAACTTCTCATATTTCACCTCTTTACCCATACAGAAACACTTTTACCCTTAGCTTTAAATACTCCACATCCTTCGTCATCTATTGTTATTATATCAGGGCAATTATCTAATGCATCAATAAATTTCTGCCCTGCAAAATGCTTTCCAATATACATTCTCTTTAATGCCTCATCTTTATTTGAAATTACAACAGCTAATCCAGAGTTTTTATGATCATTATCCCCTTCTCTAGTCCACCCTATTGCACTTGGGTAATCCAAATAATCATGTTGAACACCATAGGCTTTTATTTTTCTTAAGTACAGCAATGTTTTTATCATCTCTACTGGTTGAATGTTATCATGTTCTATTCCATACAAATCTCCATAAAACACGCATGGATATCCTTGTTTTCTAAGTAGAATTATTGAATATGCTGATTGTTTAAACCAATTATTTATAAAGCTCTGCAATGCTTGTCCTGGTTGTGTATCGTGATTATCTACAAAAGTAACTGCTTCATTTGAATTTTCTCCAACTAATGTACTATCCAATATTTTTGTTAAATCATAACTATCATCAGTATCAGCTTTGTAAAAATTATAATGAAGCGGTACATCAAATAATGATATCTCCCCACCTGTTTGTGTTATGT
The DNA here is from genome assembly GCA_934167965.1 of uncultured Clostridia bacterium. GTDB lineage: Bacteria > Bacillota > Clostridia > TANB77 > CAG-508 > CAG-269. Next base: position 236,167 of record CAKPMJ010000001.1, read on the forward strand.
ATCGATGTAACTTTGTTACATCATAACTCCAATATTCTCCAACAGTAAATAATTCCTTTTTAGTTTCTTTTCTTAGATATTCTATCCATTCTTTATAAAATGAAGCATCTATATGTTTTACAGCATCTAATCTAAATCCATCTACTCTAGTAAATTGTTGATACCACAATCCCCATCTTTTGCATTCTTCTACAACTTCTGGATTTGAAAAATCTAAATCTGCTCCCATTAAGTAGTCAAAATTTGCAAATTCTTCATCTACTTGTTTATTCCAATTTTTATCTTGAAATTTAAATATGGCTTTTTCTCCATTATTTTTATTAAAATCTATTCCTGTAAAATGTGTCCAGTTCCATTTAAAATCTGAATATTTATTATTTCTTCCAGGAAAAGTAAACTTTGTATCTACTTTTATTCTTTCTATTTTTTCTTGTTCACTATTATGGTCTCCCCAGTCACATTTATTAGCTACTATTTTTTGTTCTCTGTCTGCACCCATTTTATGATTTAAAACAATATCTGCATATACATTTATTCTATTTTGTTTCAATGCTTCAATTGCTCTTAAATATTCATCTTTTGTACCATATTTTGTTGGAATACTTCCTTTTTGATCAAATTCACCTAAGTCATATAAATCATACACTCCATACCCAACATCATTTTTGCCACCTATCCCTTTGTATGCAGGCGGTAACCATGCAGATGTTATTCCTAAATCTGCTAGATTCTCTGCATCCTGTACTACTTGATTCCACAATCCTTTTTCATTATTTAAATACCATTCAAAATATTGTATTATTGTTCCGTTTATATGCTTCATTTGTTTTTCTCCTATTTTTTCTATAAATTATTATATCATAACTTATTTTTGTGTCAATTATTATAATTTTTTAATCTTAATGCATTTAAAATAACTGTAAGACTACTAAATACCATAGCTAAACTTGCTATCATTGGATTTATTGATATGCCTATTGGCTTTAAAACACCTATCGCAACAGGTATCATCAAACAATTATAGAAAAATGCCCAGAATAAATTTTGTTTTATATTTCTTACTGTTTTTTTACTAATATTAATTAATTTTAAAATAGAATTTAAATCATTTTTTGTTAAAATTACATCAGATGAATCCATTGCTATATCTGTTCCGCTTCTTACACTTACACCAATATCACTATTAGCTAAAGCAGGACTATCATTTATTCCATCCCCACACATCATAACCTTTTTTCCATTTTGTTTTAATTTCTTAACAAGGTCAGCTTTTTCTGCTGGCAAAACGTCTGCAATAACTCTTGTAATACCAATATCATTTCCTATCTTTTCAGCTACTTCTTTATTGTCTCCAGTAAGCATTATTGTTTCAATATTTTCCTTATTTAGCTTTCTTATAACATCATCTGCATTTTTTCTTGTAATATCATTTACTCCAATCAAAGCAATAATTTCTTCATTTTTTACTACATAAATTATAGTATTTCCTTCTAGTGCTAAATTTTGTTCGTCTTCTAAATGATTATTTTCAATATTGTATTTTTCTATAATTTTTCTATTTCCCAAAACAATTTTATTTTCTTGAACCTCTCCAATAATTCCATGTCCAGATATATTCTCAAAATTTTTTACTTCTAATTGTTGTAAATCGTTTTCTTTTAGATATTCTGCAAATGCTTTTCCTATTGGATGTGTTGATTTTGCTTCTACACTTCCACCTACCTGAATAATATCTTTATCTTCTAAATTGCTATAATTACACATTTGAGAAATTTTTAATTGTCCATAAGTTAAAGTTCCTGTTTTATCAAAAATTACTGTGTTTATTTTCGAAGCATTTTCTAATATTTCGCTTTTCTTTACTAAAATCCCATTACTAGCGCACAATCCCTCACTTACAACAATTGCAAGAGGTGTGGCTAATCCTAAACTACATGGACAAGCTACAACTAATATAGTAACAAATGTACTTATTGCTATTGATAAATTATATCCTAATATTAAGTACATAATAAAAGTTATAATTGCAATTAATATAACTATTGGAACAAAATATCCGGAAATCTTATCAGCTATTTTTGCAATTGGTGCCTTTGTATTACTTGCTTCTAGCACCAATCTTACAATCTCAGATACAGTTGATTCTTTTCCTATTTTTTCTGCTCTATATTTTATAAATCCATCATAATTCAAACTTCCTGCAATAACTTTTTGTCCTTCTGATTTTGCAACTGGCTTGCTTTCTCCTGTAATAAATGATTCATCCAAGTGCAATCTTCCTTCTATTATTTCTCCATCAACTGCTATTTTTTCTCCAGATTTACTAATTAAAATATCTCCCTTTTTTATTTCATCTAATGTTACTATTTTTTCTACTCCATCTATTTCTATAGTAGCTTGATTTGGAGTTATTTCAACTAACTTCTGTATTGCTTCTTTTGTTTTATCTTTACTTATTCCATCCAAATACCTTCCTAGTTTTACAAAATATATTACAATTGCAGAAGATTCAAAATATAAATCCATAGTGTGATTGCATATTCCATATATGCTATATGCAAAACTACTTATTACTCCAATTGTAACCAATGTATCCATGTTTGGAATTCCATGAATTAAATTTTTATACCCATTTTTTAATATATCTCTACCATATATTAAAAATAATATTGTCAGTACTAGTAATGCAATTGCATAATTTATATAATGGCTATGCATGTCCAATACTGAAATTGTAGGTAAATTTATCATATGTCCCATTGATATATACATTAAAACTATTGCTAATATAGAAAATATAATGAATTTATTTTTTTCAGTTTTACTTTTCTTTTCAATTTTAAATTCTTTGAATAATCCTGCACTTGAAAAGCCTGCTTGTTTTACAAATTTTTCTATTTTACTTTGATCTAATATTTTTTCATCATAATTTATTGTAGCATTCGCCATTACTAGATTTACATTTGCATTTATAATTCCATTTTGTTTATTTAGGTATTTTTCTAGTCCATTCGAGCAAGCACTACACGTCATCCCTTCTATTGATAAAATAATAGTTTTCATATTAATCTTCCTTTACTTCGAAACCAATATCTTCAATTTTTTCTTTTATTACATCTTGTTCTATTTCTTTGTTTGTTTGAATTATTACTGTATTAGTATTGTGATCTGCTATTACTTTTTCCACTCCTTCTATAGTACTTAGTACATTTACTACTCTTTTTTCGCATCCTTCGCATACCATTCCTTCTACATTTAATTTAATTTCTTTCATATTGTACCTCCTTTTGAAAAATTCTCACTTATTATAGTATCTTTAATCGCTCTTAACAGTTTTTGAACAAATTCAATTATCATTCTTTTACTATTTTCATCTAAACTATTATATTTTTTCAGCATTATACCTGTATTGACAAACCATTTTTCCTTTATCTCCTCAAATCTAGTTGCATCTGTCGTACTTATTATATCAAAAATTGCATCAATTGCTACCTCTCTTTGTTTTGAATCTAAGTTTTTTAACCATTCTTTTAGTGTTTTGTCAACGAATTGACTTCCATTTGTCACCTCTTCTAAACATATAAACTTTGTTCCTTCAACTTGCCAACTGTATAGGTCATGTTGCATTATACCTTTTTGTGTGCTTTTAACTACAGTATATTTTTCTTCATGGTTAAGAAGTCTTCCAACTACTGATGATTGCGGAATATATGTATTTATATTGTCAATTCTTTCTTTATATTGTTTTGAATTTGCAATTTCATCTCCAAATCCTGGTCCATCATTATTATATACATTTATAATTTTATTTCTTGTCTCTTCATCTGCAAACATTGCTGCATATACCGCTAAATTTCCTCCTTTAGAATGTCCACCTATTCTTATATTGTTTCCATATTTCTTAGAAATATTATTTATATATTCTACAGCATCTAATTGTGAAGCTATATGGCTCTTGAAACACATATTAAAATCTTCTTTCCATCCAACTAATGTATCATCAGTTCCTCTGTATGATACAAAAACTGTCTCATCTGGCAATACAATAGTAATTGCTGAAAATTGTTTTTCTTCTTCAACATCTATTTTGTTAATAAAATTTGTAGCTATCATATTCTTAAATCTATTTGATTTTCCAAGAAGCGGTATAAGTTCATTATCATCTGGCCACAAAACTATTATTTTAGTTTTATCAGCATTTTCAAACCTCTTACTTAATTCTTCTAATGTAACTTCTTCATCTTCTTTTATTAACCACTCAAATGGGAAATATGATAACCTAGAAAGTATTAACCCATCAATTTCATTAAATTGATTTTGTTTTAATTCCAAATCTCCTCTCCATTTCACATAATCACATATATTAGACATCTTTTTCTCCTTTCTTTTTTAACTTATTATATTTCTTATTATTTCTCCTGCAATAGTTAGACCTGCTACTGATGGCACAAATGATACACTTCCCGGAGTTTGCTTTTTATGTTCGCTTTCACATCCAGGTATCTCATATGGCTTTATTGGTTCTTCTTTAGAATAAATAACTTTTAAACTATCTATGTTTCTTTTTCTTAATTCTTTTCTCATCACCTTTGCTAAAGGACATATATTAGTTTTATAAATATCAGTAATTTCTAATTTTGACGGATCTAATTTGTTTCCTGTTCCCATTGCTGATATTATTGGAATATTTAAATTTTTGCATTGAACTACAATCTCAATCTTTGCAGTAACTGTATCTATGCAATCTACTACATAATCTAAATCTTTTTTTATTATATTTAGATTTGATCCAGGCATAAAAAATTCTTTATATGTTTCAACTTCTGCATCTGGATTTATTCCTAATATTCTTTCTTTCATAACGTCTACCTTGTATTGTCCTATTGTCTTTCTTGTTGCTATTATTTGTCTATTTAAATTAGTTAAACATACTTTATCATTATCTATTAGAACAAATTTTTTCACTCCTGCTCTTACTAACCCTTCTGTTACAAATGATCCTACACCACCAATGCCAAATATAGCTACTTTTGCTTTTTGTATTTTGTCTATTCCTTCTTTTCCTATTAATAGCTCTGTTCTTGAAAATTGATTTAATCCTTTTTCTTCTTCATCCATTTTTGCTTTTCCTCCATCAAATTTTACACTTAGAATTATACTATAATTTATATATAAAAAACAAGTCTCTATTTATTAGAAACTTGTTTTTTTAGATTTCTTGGAAATTTTATAATGTTGTTACATTATTATTCATTTTACAATCATTCATATACATTCTTTTATTTGCTAATTTATCTTGGACTCCTCTTAAAGCCTCACCAAATCTTTGGAAATGGACTATTTCTCTTTCTCTTAAGAATTTTAATGGTTCAACTACATCTGGATAATCCCTACATAAATTTATTAATTTTTCATATGTTGCTCTTGCTTTTTGCTCTGCTGCTAAGTCCTCTTGTAAATTTGCTATTGGATCTCCCTTACACGCAATATATGCTGCTGTAAATGGATTTCCTGCTGCAGATGATGGATATACATCTAATCCATGATCTGTATAATATGCAGAAAGTCCTGAGGCTTCTATTTCTTCAATACTTGCATTTTTAGTTAATTGACGTACAATAGTTCCAACCATTTCAAGATGGGCTAATTCTTCTGTACCAATATCATTTAATATTGCTTTTGCATTTTGATCAGGCATAGCAAACTTTTGTGACAAATATCTTAAAGAAGCAGCTAATTCTCCATCAGGTCCACCATATTGAGAGATTATATTTTTAGCAAGTTTTGGATCTGTACATTTTATATTTATAGGGTATTCTAATATTTTATTATAAGTCCACATTATAAAATACCTCCTTCCCAAGGCCATGGTTCTTCAAGCCATCTCCATTTATTGCATGGATAATAAATGCTTAAAGGTCCATAAACTTTTTGATATGCATCTTTTAGTTCTTTTAATTCCTTACAATATTTATTGTGTAAGCAAATTGCTTTAGTATCCTCAGGATGAGTATCTAAGAAAAGACCTAAGTCTATTATAGCAAAATTTAAACATTTTATTTGTTTTAACATTTCTGATCTTTCTTTGTTTCTACAAGCACAACTATTATTAGCCATATTATCTGTATTATCATTATTGCAGTTGCAACCGCAATTTCTATTTTCATTTTCTACTGACATGAATTACATCCCTCCCCTATAGTATTAGTACTTTCGATATAAGCAATATCCCTCATGGAATCACAAGGCATATAAGGACTTACTAATTCAGGAAAGACTGTTCCATTATCTAAACCATTGCATGGTTTGAAAGTATCTTCCATAAATTGATATGGTACATAACTTTGAGCAAGCACAGGGTTTGATGGAAATACATCTTCAGTTTCTTCATCAAATCCACAACCGCAATTATCATTGTATGATTGACATGCTGAACAGGTATTATTGCAACTTGTTTCTAGAACATTTTGATTCATACAATTACAATCTGAGTTATAAAAATTATTATTCATACAACTACATCTTCTACATCTACGATTCATCATATTATAACATTCCTTTCTTAATGTATTATATTTTATAATATGACAAAATCTGACTGTATGTTACATCATTTTTATTTAAGTTTTAATTCATCTATTTTCTTTAAGTCTTTTAGATTGTAAGAAATTACTTTCGAGTTAGATAAAGAATATAAAGTATTATCTATATAAATTATCCTTTTTAAACTTTCTATATAATCATTGTCTTTCATAATCTCTCCATATTTTTCAAACCCTTTGTCTAAATCGATTTTATAAATTACAAATCCATTTTTTGTTTTATATCCTCTATCTTCATTATAGGTATATGGGAACCCTATTAAGTTTTTATCCTTATTATAAAACAATGCCTTATGATTACTTGTTATTTCTGAGTAAGTATAGTCTCCACCGATACTAGTACTAAATATTTCTTTTGGATTTTCTAAATCTGAAACATCAAACATTGACATTTTCATGCTACTATTTCTAACTCCGCCGCTTCCATTAGATTTTGTGTTATAACCAATTCCTATAATATGCGTTTCATCATATGGATGTAAATATGAGCTATATCCAGGAATCTTTAGTTTTCCCTTTACTGTTGGATTAGTTGGATCTGATAAATCTATTACAAACAATGGATCTATTTCTTTAAAAGTTACTACATATCCTATTTTCCCAATAAATCTAACAGAATATATTTTCTCACCTTTTGCCAAATTTTCTAATTTTCCTATTTGTTTTAAGTCTTTATCTAATATATATACTTGGTTAGTAGATTTACCTTTACTTTCACTTGTTGTAGCAATTCTTAAATTTCCATCATGCTCATCCATTGAAAACTGATCATTTAAATTTCCTTTTACCTCTCCTTTGCATTGCAATTGAACTTTAGAATTTTCTAAATTAAATTTGTATAATGTGCTACTACATTTTGAGCTAAAATATCCATTTTCATAAACTGTTTGCGCTATATATAAATTGTTTTGATTCGCATATATTGTATCATTTGCTCCGAAGAATGTTTCTACACTTGCTGCTTCATTGTTAGTTATATCAAAACCTGCTACTAGCATATAACTTGAATTTTCTGTATTTCTAAAATAAACTATATCTGTACACTCAATTTTCTTTTCTTCAACTGCCATTGCTGTATCTCTATAAAGTGGTAATATATCATCATCTTTTAATCCATCATAATAATATACTGATTTTTGACTAATGAAATATATATTATTTCCAATCATTCTTGAATTAGAATAATCTCCATCTAATTCTACTTGTCTAAGCTCTTTAGGTTCTTTTTTATTAGAAATATCATATACTATTGCTTTAGCCATGTTTTTTGTATTTACTCCACTATAGAATCTTCTTTTTTCTGTATCATTTTTTTCCGTTTTTGTATAAGTCCATTTGTTTCCTAAGGCAATTAAATTATTTCCATTAATGTATAATTCTCTAGGATAAAATTGTTCATTATCTTTTTCGTTTTCTATTTTAGATGCAACTTTTAAACTATTTGCCTCTATTATATATATTTTATTATTCGATATATAGTAAATATAATTCCCATCTGTTTTAACTATGTCTGCTTCATCTACTCCTTCAACTTGTGTGTTAGTTTTTGAATAATCACTTATTGTAGTTTCAGAATTTTTCTCTTCTTTAGCAGTTGTATCAGTAACGGATTGTGCTATATCTATACCATTAAATCCTTTTCTAGTGCTGTCTCCCTTTTTTAATGCTTTTTTTAACTGTTCTAGACTTTCAAATTTAGGTAAATCACTATTTTGATTTTGTCCAACTATAGCTGTAGTATTTGGTTGTGTATTTTCTTTATCTATATTTTCTATTTCATCTTGTTTCAGATAAAATGCTACCACAAATAGCATCACAACACATATACTACATACAGTAGATAACTGTCTCCATGAAAAACTTTCTCTTTTTGTTTCTTTTTCTTTCATTTTATACCACAACTTTCTTTTTAAATTTTCATCTGCATGTACTTGATCCATAGCTTTTTTATAATTTTCTTTGTTATTCATCTTCAAAACCTCCTTCTAATTTATTTTTTAAAGTACTTCTTGCTCGAAATAACCATGTTTTTATTGTGCCTTCTCTTTTATTCATAATTTTAGCTATTTCACTAACTTTGTATCCTTCATAATACATTAGATATATTACTGTTCTATAATTTTGAGGTAATTCACAAACTGCGGAAAAAACATTGTTTTCCTCTTTTGTTTCAAATTTAATATTTTCATCTAATGAAACTACTCTCCTATTCCAAGCAGACATTTTTAGGTTTTTGCTTAAATTTATTGTTACTCTAATAAACCAAGCTTTTTCATGTTCTTTACTTTGAAATATTGGTACTTTTTCATTATATTTTATAAATACTTCTTGGTATATATCTTCTGCATTTTCAATGGTTCCACTTCTGGTTAATGCTATTCTATATACCATATCAGAATATTCTTCTATTATTTCTCTTACATTTTTCTGCATGTTTCTACCTCCATATACTATTAATACAAATTAAATTAGTATTTGGTTTCAAAAAGTTTATATTTTTATTATTTTTTCCCAAGCTAAATCTTCTTTTCCAAAATGTCCATAGTTTGTAGTTTTTCTATATATTGGTTTTTGTAAATCTAAATAATTTATTATACCTCTTGGTGTTAAATCAAACTTGTCATATATTTTCTCTACTATTTCTTCTTCTGGTATTGTATTTGTTCCAAATGTATCAACATAAATAGATACTGGTTTTGCAACACCTATAGCATATGAAAATTGAATCTCGCATTTTTTTGCTAATTTATTTGCAACTATATTTTTTGCAATAAATCTAGCCATATATGCAGCTGATCTATCTACTTTAGTAGCATCTTTTCCTGAAAAAGCTCCTCCTCCATGTCTTGCATATCCTCCATATGTATCAACAATTATTTTTCTTCCTGTTAATCCGCTATCTCCTAAAGGCCCTCCTATTACAAATCTTCCTGTAGGATTTATAAAGTATTTTGTTTTTTTATCTAATAAACTAGCTGGTACAATTTCATTTATTACCTTTTCTTTTATATCATTTTTTAGAATATCCATATCAATATCTTCACTATGTTGTGTAGATACTACTATTGTGTCAACTCTTACAGCCTTATCATTTTCATATTCTATTGTAACTTGAACCTTTCCATCTGGTTTTAAATATTTTAATGTTCCATTTTTTCTTACTTCTGTTAGTCTTTTTGCTAATTTGTGTGCAAGCGAAATTGGAAGTGGCATTAATTCTTCTGTTTCATCACATGCAAACCCAAACATTATACCTTGGTCTCCTGCACCTTCTGATTCAATTTCTTCCCCTTTTTTAGTTTCTAATGACTTGTCCACTCCTAAAGCTATGTCTGATGATTGTTTGCTTAAATTGATTGATATCTTACATGTTTTGTAATCTATACCTGTTTTGCTGTCATCATATCCAACTTCTTTTATTGCTTGTCTAACAACTTCTTCTATATCCACATTAGCAGATGATGTTATTTCTCCTGTTATAAATATTTCTCCTTTTCCTGCTACTGTTTCACAAGCTACTCTTGAATTTTTATCTTTTGCTAAAAATGCATCTAATATACTATCTGATATGTAATCACATAGTTTATCTGGATGTCCCTCTGTTACGCTTTCTGATGTAAATAATTTTCTCATTTTTACCATATCCTTTCTTTCTTCTATTTATATGTTTCAAGTATAAAAAATCCTTTGTACTTATTTAGTACAAAGGAAATATTCTCTGATTTTGATCATCATCCAAAGTACTACTACTTTGTCGGTATTAGCACCTTGCTTTTCAAGGTTGCTGTGGAGTCATTAAGCCGATTCTCTCGTCCACTCTTGATAACATATATTTTTATTTATTATACTTTTTTTTACTTTTTCTGTCAATGATTTTGGGAAATATTTCTTGTTTTATTTATATTTTTCAGAATTATCAAAAAGGAACGTCCCTTTTGACACCCTTTGACACTCTTTATATAAAAAAGAAAAGCCTTTAACTTAAAGGCTCTTCATTATTTATTTTATCCATTATTTTATCAATACATACCAACAAAAATGATATTAGCAATACAAATCCAATTATACAAAAATCAAATGCTATTACTTTTTTAATACCTATTTGTATATAATCCAAGAAAAAATATGCAAATCTTTCAGAGCCACCTATACTGTAAAATTTTCCTCCCAAGCCACCATATATATATACATATATACCATAACCTATTGGTATAAATAACCAACATAAAGAGTAATATAATTTTAGGTGTCCTTTTTCATCAAACAATATATAGTCTAGCAAAACCATCACTGGAGAGATGGTGTGCACAATTATATTTGATATGTCTTTTGATGAAATGGTATTACTTACATCCATTTGAAAATTATTTGGAATAAGTGCAAATCTATAGATTATACCTGTAATAAGTATAGCTATTGTAATTGCTCCTTTTATTATATAATACCTATCCTCTTTTGCTTTTTTCCGAATTTCAATATAAACAAAATATATATAAGATATTAAACAAATAATATTGCTTTGTATAGTATAATATGAAATCATTGATATAATAGAAGTGGTTTTTATCAAATTTATTCCTACTCCTAATATAATAGATAAAATAATTAGAAACTTATAGACAATAGAAAAGTTTCTCCGTGTCATAAGCTCTTCCTCCTTTGCATCCGCAATTTTGGTCTACATATTTATTATACATAAATTTATAACATATTTCAAGTTTTTCTTATGTATTTCTAGCTTTTTTTCTCAGTTATATGTATATTACCTATTTCTACTTTTAACTCCCTTGATACAATATTTTGAATTTGAGCAACTTTTTCTTTATTCAAAGAATCTTGTACTTGCACAACAACATTAACGCTTTTATCGTTTATAAAAACTACAGATTTATCAAATCCTTTTGTAGATAATATATTTTCACAAATCATAATTGCATTTTTGGTATCATTTATACTTTTTATTTCATTCATTGCTACTTTTTTCTCTGCATCGGAAATATTATCTTTTTGCAAAATTGCATTATAATTAGAAATCATACTTGCATAAGTTGTATCTCTTTCTAACTTTGAATTTGTAAAATAATTTGATTCTGCACTATTATTAGTTTCTACAGTCTCATTATTTTCTTCTTTAGTAACTTCTTCGTTTTTTTGCTCATTATTATTAGTTGTGTTTTCTTCTGTTATACCATCACTATTTACTAAAGTTGCATCTCCAATATTAGCATATTGTTCCAAAGAAGTTTCAACTGTATCATTTGTATTATTCATTGTAGTATAATTTAGATATCCTGCTGCAACTAACATAATTGCAATAGCATAAATTGCAATTTCACTCTTTTTAAATGTTCCCAATAATCTTTTCACTTTATGTTCCCCCTTGCCTATTTCATTTCAAAAACTTGAATTTTATCCATACTAAGTCCTGTTGCTGCTTGAACTGCACTAATAATATTACTCTTTACATTTGCATTTGATGCACCTCTAGCTGTAATTATTGCCCCTTCTATCTTGGGCATAACGGTTTTTTCCGTTACAGGTTTCTTATTTCCAGACTCTTCTGAATAAATTACTTCTTTTTGTGTCTCTGTTGAAACAACATTTCTAAGTCCTCCTCCTGAATCTGTTTCCTCTGTAGTACTTGTCGTAGTTGTTTCATCATACATTGCTTCTGTTTTACTGCTCTCTGAATAATTAATAAATACTTCTACATCTCCTACACCTTTTATTGTGCTTAAAATTTTTTCTAAGCCTTCCTTTAATGTGCTTTTTTCAGTACTATTATTCGAGCTTGCTAATACTTTTGATGTTGAATCATTTTGTTCTTTTTTATCATTAGATGTACTATCTTTTTTACCTATTATTACATTCATAATTAAGATTGTAACAACTAATAATATAATTAAAAAAATTAAATTCTCTATTTTCTTCTTGTTGCTTTTTTCTCCATTTCCAATCTCTTTTAATTTCTCCTTAAACATTTTTATCCTCCTTCTTTAGTTTATATTAATAACTTTTTTATCTATCTCATAATGTTCACTTAAAAACTTTTTTAATGTTTTTATGTCTTTATCTGTTATATCATTTTCTTCTGTTTTTTCATTATCTCCTATATTTACACCTATCTCTACTTTATTTACAGTTTCAATATCTGAATTATTATTATTCTCTTCTTTTTTATTTTTAGATAATAGTATTATATTTATCGATTTAATTCCTGCATCTTTGTCACCAGAGTAAATCCTAGCATCAATTTTACAGCTTTTAACATTATATCCTTGCTCTTCAACCGTTTTAGTTATATCATTTTCTAATTCCTTTATATATGAATCTTCTATTTTATCATTAACAGACTCTTGTTGTGTCAAATTGTATTCTCCTATAATATCATTTGTATTCAAATTATATAATGCTTTACTATCTACAAATGGAGAAATTATACTAAATACAACAAACAGTCCTAAAATCATTTTTATGTATTTTTTTATATTACCATTTGGAAGTAACATTTCAAAAATACTTACAAGTATTACAGCTATAGCAATTTGTTCTATCCATTTATGTAAAAAATTTATCATAAATCCTCCTACCTATACATCATTCCACTATTGGAAATTTTAATTACTAGTGTTATTCCAATTATCAATATTGCTGATACAGAGCACAATATACCTAACAATAACTTGAACACTCCTCCCATTTCTTCCAATAACTTTACAATTTTAGTATCTGCTAATGGCTCAATAATACTTGATGCTATATTGTACATTATAGATAGTGTTGCAAGTCTGATAATTGGCATTATACATATTCCTATTATGATAATTACTCCAACTACTCCAATTGCATTTTTCAGTATAATTCCACAGCCTAAAATGCTATCAACTGAATCTCCCAGTATTTTTCCAACTACTGGTATTAAACTTGAAACTGCTGCCTTTGCAGTCTTCGCTGTTATTCCATCTACACTACTTGTTAATGTTCCTTCAAGTGATACAACACCTACAAAAACAGTCAATATTATTCCTAAGAACCATACTACACTTGATTTCATAAAACTAGCAAGCTTAGTTATTTGAATTTTATCTGATATTTTTGACACTATAATTAAAACCACTATCATCGATATTACAGGCATAATTAATGTTTCTATTATATTTCCAACAAATTCTATAATAAATAATATTATTGGTTCTAACATTCCGCTAGTAACAATACTTCCTGTATATATCATTAATGTTATTAGCATAGGTATCAAACATTTCATAAATCCGACTAAATTTTGAACTGTATCTTTTATTGTAGATAATAGCCCAGAAAAGTTACTCATTATCAGAGTAACTATTAATATGTATTGTACGTAATATATTATTTTTGAAACACTGCTATCTTCTAAATTATCTGATATTGCTCTTAAAATACTATGTATTAAAACTATGACCAGTATACCAACTAATGTTTGAAGTGTTGATTTCACTTCTTTTCCTAAAAGATTTAGTATTTTTTTTAAAAGTGTGGTATTATCTATTTTTCCTGATATAGCATTATTTATCATATCTGAAACATTCATATCACTAAAGAAATCATCTGTATATTTTTCTGTTTCCTTTATAAAATCAGAAATACCAAAATTTTTTTGTTGTTCTTGTAATGTATCTTCTGTAACACTTATAGCTAAACTTGTATTTTTTATGCTAATTAAGATTATTATAGTGGAAAAGATTATTTTTATTATTTTTTCTTTTGTCCTCTTCTCCATTTTGTTTTCCTTTCTTTATAATATTCCTATTATTATTTGCATCAAATTTGAAATTATCGGTATAGACATTGATATGATTGCAACTTTTGTTCCAATCTCAATTTTGCTTGCTATTGCTGATTCTCCTGAATCTTTGCATATACTTATCGCAAATTCTGATAAAAAAGCTATTCCTGTAATTTTTAATAAAATTTCTAGAAATTGTTTATTTATTCCTGATTTATCACTTATTGTTTGTAACAAGTTTACTATTCCACTTAACTTGTCAATTGCAACAAATAATATTAGTACTCCTGCTATTATTGATATATATACTGCAAATTCTGGTCTATATTGTTTTATTATTATTATTGCAATTAATGATATTAAGCCAATACCAATTATTTTTATTATATAGTCCATAATATACCTCTATAAATTAAACATTGTTCTTACAGTGTTAAATAATGTGCTTATTTCTTTTATAACTAAAGTTAGTACAATAACTAGTCCTGCTAAAGTAGTCATCATTGCTTGTTCTTCTCTTCCTGCTCTGCATAAAACCTGATGTAATACTGCAACTAATATTCCTATTGCAGCTATTTTAAATAATAAATCTACATTCATATTTTCTCTCCTTAAATAAGTATTATTACAATGGCAAGTCCTATAATAGTTCCTAATGTCCTATATAGCTTTTCATTTTTCTTTTTCTCTTCTTCTGCCTTTTCAATCTGTGCATCTATATAACTTGATGCAAGTTTGAACTCACTAACTTGCCCATCTACATCGGTTTTTCCGAAGCATATTTCCCATATTTTTTATAATATTTATGTCTTCTGTATTTAGACTTAAATTGTTCTCTTCGTCTTCTATAGCTCTATTCCATGCATCTTTTGTATTTTCTTTAATTATGTACTTACTTGCTTTTTGAAAAATTTTTGATATGTTTTCTTCAGAGTTGTTTGAAATTTGCTTAAATATTTCTGGTATTGGTTCATATGTAAATTTTATCTTATTTTCCAATATATTTATTGTATTTCTAAATTGTTTTAATTCTATTACTCTATTTACATATTTTTTTGATATTAAATATCCTATACTTGTACTACTTGCAAATATTAGTAATAATATCGTAAATTTTATTATTATCATTTATTTAGCCTCCTATATATATGTATATGCATATATATCTTTTTTAGAACAAAAAATAGCAGATATTTTAATATCTACTATTTATATTTCTATCCAAATATTCCTCTTTTTTTGATCGGTGGTTGTTCATTCATTGTTTTAGCAAGTTCAACAAGTAAATCTCTTTGCTCTTTAGTAAGTTTTTTTGGTGTTTGAACAACAACTTTAAAAATAAAGTTACCTTGATAAGATGAATTAACACTTTTGAAACCTTTACCTTTAATAGTAAATTTAGTTCCTGTTTGAGTGGCTTCTGGTATTTTATATATTTCTTTACTTCCATCTACCATTGGTACTTGAATATCAGCTCCTAATGTTGCCTGTGTAAATGTAATTGGTATCTCACAAATAACATTATTTCCATCTCTCTTAAAAATACTGCTTGCTTTTACTCTAACTGTTATGTATAAGTCACCTTTAGGTCCTCCTTTATATCCTGGATTACCTTCTCCTCTTAAAATTACAGTTTGCTTATCAGCAATTCCTGCTGGTATTTTTATTTTAACTTTAGGTGTTTTTCTAACTGTTCCTTTTCCATGACAAGTTTCACAAGGATTTGCAATTATTTCTCCTGTTCCATGGCAAGCTGAACAAGTTCTTGTTGTTTGTACTTGACCAAGTATAGTATTTTGTACTTGTCTTACTTGACCTGTTCCACCACAAGTAGCACATTTTATAGGATTTGTTCCTGGTTTAGCACCTGTTCCATGACATGTATCACAAGTCTCTTGCCTTGATACCATTATTTCTTTTTCTGCGCCTAAAAAAGCCTCTTCAAAAGTTAGATCTATGCTTAAATTTAAATCATCACCTTTACGTGGTCCATCTTTTCTTCTTGATGCTCTTTGACCACCAAATCCTCCACCAAAAAAAGATGAAAATATATCTCCTAAATCTCCAAAGTCATCAAATCCTGATGATGTATATGAATAATAATTTCCACCACCAAACGGTCCTCCAGCTCCACCAAATCCTTGTGGATCAGCAGTTCCAAATTGGTCATACATCTTTCTTTTTTGAGAATCTGACAATACTTCATATGCTTCATTTACTTCTTTGAATTTTTTTTCTGCTTCTTCTTTATTATCTGGGTTAGCATCAGGATGGTATTGTTTTGCTTTTTTTCTAAATGCTTTTTTTAATTCATCATCTGTTGCATTTTTGTTTACACCCAATATTTCATAGTAATCTTTTTTTTCTGCCATCTTTTTATCCTCCATAGATTTTATTAAAGGTTGGACAAAATCTCCATCCAACCTCTAACTTAGTTTGTCATATTTTATTTATTGTCATCTTCTACTTTGTAATCTGCATCATATACATTTCCATTATCTGCATTGCTTTCTGAATTTGCATCAGCGCCAGCTCCTTCTGCAGTGTTTGGATCTGTTCCTGCATTTGGATTAGCATTTTGATATAATTTTTCTGACATTTCATAGAATACTTTTGTTAATTTTTCTGTAGCTTCTTTGATTTTTTCAGTGTCATTTGTTTCTAATGCTTTTTTAGTTGATTCTATTTCTGTTTCAACTTTTGTTTTTTCTTCTCCACTGATTTTATCTCCTAATTCATTTAATGTCTTTTCACTATTATATACTAAACTTTCTGCATTATTCTTAACTTCGATTTCTTCTTTTTTCTTTTTATCTTCTTCGGCATGTGCTTGAGCATCTTTAACAGCTTTTTCTATATCTTCATCTGTTAAGTTAGTAGATGCTGTAATTGCAACGTTTTGCTCATTTCCTGTAGCCATATCTTTTGCTGAAACATGAACTATACCATTTGCATCTATATCAAATGTAACTTCTATTTGTGGTACTCCACGAGGTGCTGCTGGAATTCCTGTTAGTTGGAATCTTCCTAAAGTTTTATTGTATGCAGCCATTTCTCTTTCACCTTGTAAAACGTGAACTTCAACTGATGTTTGACCATCTGCTGCCGTTGAGAATATTTGTGATTTTTTAGTTGGTATTGTAGTATTTCTTTCAATTAATTTTGTAAATACTCCACCATATGTTTCAATACCTAAAGATAGTGGTGTTACATCTAATAATACTAAGTCTTTAACATCTCCTGATAAAACTCCACCTTGAATTGCTGCACCAATAGCAACACACTCATCAGGGTTTATACCTTTATCAGCTTCTTTTCCTGTTATTCTCTTTACTAATTCTTGAACAGCTGGTACTCTTGTAGATCCACCAACTAATAATACTTTATGAATATCATTTACAGTTAATCCTGCATCTTTTAATGCGTTGTTTACTGGTGTTGCTGTTGATTCTACTAAGTCATGGATTAGTTCTTCAAATTTAGATCTTGTTAATGTTATATCTAAATGTTTTGGTCCTGTTGAATCTGCTGTTATAAATGGTAAATTAATTTGTGTTTGTTGTACACCTGATAATTCTATTTTTGCTTTTTCAGCAGCTTCTTTTAATCTTTGCATTGCCATTTTATCTGTAGATAAATCTATTCCATTTGATTTTTTAAATTCTGCAACTAAATATTTGATTATTGCTTCATCAAAGTCATCTCCTCCTAAATGTGTGTTACCATTTGTTGATAAAACTTCAAATACTCCGTCACCAATGTCTAATATAGAAACATCGAATGTTCCTCCACCTAAGTCATATATCATTATTTTTTGGTCTTGTTCTTTATCCATACCATAAGCAAGTGCTGCAGCTGTTGGTTCATTTATTATTCTTAAAACTTCTAGTCCAGCTATTTTTCCAGCATCTTTTGTTGCTTGTCTTTGGCTATCATTGAAATATGCTGGTACCGTTATAACAGCTTGTGTTACTGTTTGTCCTAAATAACTTTCTGCATCTGCTTTTAATTTTTGTAATATCATTGCAGATATTTCTTGTGGTGTAAATGTATCACCTTCAATTTTTACTTTATCTGCTGTTCCCATTTTTCTTTTTATTGATATAACTGTATTTTCTGGATTTGTAACTGCTTGACGTTTTGCTATTTGTCCTACTAATCTTTCTCCATTTTTAGAGAATGCTACTACTGAAGGTGTTGTTCTGTTTCCTTCACTATTTGCAATTACTACTGGTTCCCCTCCTTCCATTACTGCTACACATGAGTTTGTTGTTCCTAAGTCAATTCCTATAATTTTTCCCATTTTTATTCTTCCTTTCTTTTTTTGAGTTTCCTCTATTTTATATAATTTTAAAATTAATAACTAATTAGTTTGCTACCACAACCATAGAATGTCTAATAACCTTTGATCCTATTTTGTAGCCCTTTCTATATTCTTGTACTATTTCTTGTGGTCCTTTTGATTCATCTTGTATACTACTTACTGCTTCATGTAATCCTGGGTCAAAAGTTTCTCCAAGTGCTGGTATTTCTTCTACTTTATTTTTTGCTAGAAAATCTTTAAATTGCTTTTCTACTAGCTCTATTCCTTGTTTATAATTTTCATCTTTGCATTCTACTTTTACTGCATTTTCTAAATTGTCAATCGCTGGTAATATACTATTTATTATATCCCCAAGTATTGAATTATATAAGTTTTCTTTTTCTTTTTGTGTTCTTTTTTTATAATTTTCAAATTCTGCAAATACTCTTTTATATCTGTCATTTAATTCATCTAGTTCTATTTGCTTTGTTTGTAATGCATCATTATTTTCGTTCTTTACTTCTTCTTTGCTTTCTTCTTTTTCTGCCATTTTATACCTCCTTTGTTTTTAGCACTCTTTATGTAAGATTGCTAACATTCTATATAATATAACTTTATTTAGCACTTGTCAATAGTTTTTGCTAAAAAGTTTTTGCTTTTTAAAAAAAAATTAGCCAAACGTTTTTTATTTGGCTAATTTTTTATTTTATTTCTTTTCATTCAATTTTTTGCTTATATATTTCATAACAGAAATAACTTTTGCATAGTCCATTCTCTTAGGTCCTATAATTCCTATAGTTCCCATGTCTTTATTACTAACCTTATGTTTAAAAGTTACAACACTGAAATCTTTTAATTCATCTTTTTCGTTTTCTTCTCCGATGTAAATATTTATATCTTCTGCAATTCCTGAATTTAACATATCAGCCATTAACTCTTTAGTGTCTAATATATTTACAAAATTCTTAGCAACTTCCAAACTGTTAAACTCTGGTAAATCTAGTTCTCTTTTTGCTCCTTCTAAATAAATCTTTTCATCTTCAAATAATACCTTTTTAATTTGTACTATTATTGGTTTTATTACCTTTACAGAATCTTTCATTTCTTCTACTAAGAAATCTTCTAAGGGCTTGTTGATTTTTTCTATTGGTTCGCCTTTTAACTTATTATTAAATATATAATTTAATGTTTCTACCTGCTTGTCTGATATATCTTCATCAAATTTTATTATTGTCTCTTTTACCATTCCTGTATCGGTTATTATTATTGCCAATATCATTCTTGGACTTAATAATACAAACTTTATCTCTTGTATTATTTGTTCATTGGCTCTTGGTCCTATTGTTACTGTAGTATAATGTGTTATCTCTGATATAGTTGTGGCTGTTATTTTTGTTAAGTCTTCTATTTCGTGGACTTTTGTTTCTAGCTTATCACTTATATATTTTATTTCTTCTACACTTATTCTATCATCTTGCATTAATTCATCTACATAGAAACGATATCCTTTTGCTGATGGTATTCTTCCACTAGATGTATGTACTTTATCTAAAAAGCCCTGTTTTTCTAAGTCTGCCATCTCATTTCTTATTGTTGCACTACTACAGTTTAAATCATATTTTTCCATTAATGCTCCTGAACTTACTGGTTCTGCCGTATTTATATATTCTTCTATTATAGCTTGTAATACTTTTCTTTTTCTTTCATTTAACATAATTATTACCTCACATGTTTATTTTACCCCTAAAATATACCAAAAGTCAAGTAAAAGTCTTGACAAATATTAAAAACCACTTTATAATACAAATACATTTTTTCAAAAAATTCAAAAGAGGTGTTTTTTATCAAGAATTTTAATTATTTTTTTATTAGTTTAATTATTCTTATATTTATTATATCTATTTTTTCTGTTCAATCAAATTATAACCCCGAAACAAAAATTATAGATTTTATTGATGATGGAAGTTTACTTTGGCCAGCACCAAATTATTATGGTATAAATTCTTACTTTGGCAAACGTAATGCTCCCACTGGTGGTGCATCTACTTATCATAAAGGTATTGATATAGCTGTTCCTCAAGGTAAAGAATTTATTGCTGTAACTGATGGAACTATAACATTTAGAGATTTTTTAGGCGGAGGTGGCTATACTATTACACTTACAGATTCACAAGGTGTAAAATATTCCTATTGTCACTCTGATCCCAACTTTATTGTTTCTGTTGGAGATAATGTAAAAAAGGGCCAAGTCATTGGTAATGTTGGTCCTAAATATGTATATGGTGTTATTGGCAATAAATATCATGACTCAAAAGGTATTCCTACTAATGGAGCAACTACAGGGCCTCATTTACATTTTCGGAATGAGAATAAATAATCAATATGTTAATCCTTTAGACTATTTACCTTCGGAGTAATCTTTTTTTCTACCACTATATCTTCAAATAATCCATCTTGTTCAGTTATAACTTTATTTCTTCTAGATAATTCTAACAGTCCAGTAAAAGCTGTTACCACTTCATTTTTGTTATGTTTTTTTACAGAGAACATTTTATTGAATACAAATCTTTTATTTCTAAGCAATTCTTTAAACATATCTTTTAATTTGCTTACTACTGTGTAATTTTCTGTTATAGCAATTTTTTCTATGTTTTTTGCATTTTTATTTAGTTTTTCTTCATTTCTTGCTATCAAATCTGCATAAATATCAGGTATAATCTGAGGATCATAATTTATTTGCAATTCTTGTTTTGGTAATTTTATTTCTTCTGGTATATTATAAAATCTGTTAGAAAATATCGCAAAATTTTCTCTTAATTTTGCAGTAATATCTTTGTATTTTTTATACTCAATAATTCTTCTAATAAGCTCCTCTTCTGTTAATTCTTCCTCTTCTTCTTGCTTATTAGGTAGTAATTTTTTTGATTTTAAATATAGTAATGTTGATGCCATTACCAAAAACTCACTCGTAACTTCTAAGTTCATTTTTTCCATTTCTTTTATGTATTCTATATATTGATCTGTTATCTCGCTTAAGTTTATATCATATATATTCATTTTGTTTTTCTCAATAAGAGTACATAAAAGTTCTATTGGTCCTTCAAAATTTTCTACTTTTATTGCATATCTATTTGTTTCTAACGTTAATATGTTCTGCATTTTAAAATTCTCCCCTATATCCTTTTTTTAGTAAATATTGTTTTATTTTTTCTTCATCCATAGAATTCGCTTTTTTTGCCTTTATTTTTTCTATATTTCCTTCTTCATATTCTTTTAGCTCTTCATAATTTTCTTGTATATAATCTTCTATTAAATCTTTACTTAATCCTTTTGATAATAATTTGTATTTTATTTCTTTTATTGACATTGTTTTTAATATTTTATATTCATTTACTTGTTTCTCTATATATTCATAATCATTTATATATCCTGCTTCTTTTACATATTGTATAATATCTTCTAACAGGTTTTCTTCTATTTCTCTTTGAAATTTTTGTCTTACTTCATTTTCTGTCCTTTTTTTGAATATTATATATTTCATTACTTTAGTTTTTTGCCTATCAAATTCTTCTAAAGTATACATTTACATCTCCTTATTTTTAATAGAGGCTATCTACTTTATAGCCTCTATTTATTATTTTTTACTCTTCATCTTCATCGTTTTCTTTTATTTCTTCTCCAAGACTTTGCTCAAATGCTTTTGCAAAATTGTCTCTTACTTTGTTTTCTATTTCATCTAATATATCTGGATTATCTTTTAAGTACTTCTTTACATTTTCTCTACCTTGTCCAATTCTGTCTCCATTATAACTAAACCAAGATCCACTCTTTTCTACTATATCTAAGTTTATTGCTGTATCTAATATATTTCCTACTTTTGATATTCCTTCTCCATACATAATATCAAATTCTGCTTCTCTAAATGGTGGAGCAACTTTATTTTTTACAATTTTAACTCTTGCTCTATTTCCCATTACATTTCCATCTTGTTTTATGTTTTCTATTTTTCTAATATCCATTCTTACAGATGCATAGAATTTTAATGCTCTACCACCTGTTGTTGTCTCAGGATTTCCAAACATTACTCCTATTTTTTCTCTTAATTGGTTTATAAATATTAGTACTGTTTTTGATTTGTTTATTGCTCCTGCTAATTTGCGTAATGCTTGTGACATTAAACGTGCTTGAAGTCCCATATGAGAGTCTCCCATATCTCCATCAATTTCTGCCTTTGGTACAAGTGCAGCAACTGAGTCTACTACTATAACATCTAATGCTCCACTTCTTACTAAACTTTCTGTTATTTCTAATGCTTGCTCTCCTGTGTCAGGTTGTGATACTATTAATTCATCTATATCTACACCTAATTTTTTAGCATATACTGGATCTAAAGCATGCTCTGCATCTATAAATGCTGCTTCTCCTCCCATTTTTTGTGCTTCTGCTATTATATGCAATGCTAATGTTGTTTTTCCTGATGATTCAGGTCCATATACTTCTATTATTCTTCCACGTGGTACTCCACCAATTCCTAATGCTATATCTAAACTTAAAGCTCCTGTAGGTATTGCTTCTACCTCCATTGCTTTAAATTCTCCTAATTTCATTACTGATCCTTTTCCAAATTGTTTTTCTATTTGGCTTAATGCTACATCTAAAGCTTTCTTTTTTTCTGAATTTTCTGCCATTATATTTTCCTCCTTAATTTTATAAACTTTTGTTTGCTTTTTACTTTATATACCAAACATTTATTTTTGTCAATACTTTTTTTAAAATTTTTTTAACTTGTATACCATTCCTTAAATCCAAAGAATAAATTATACCATCTTGAATTTATATTTCCTGTTAAATATGAATTTGTAATAATTTTTATTTTATTTTTTGCTATTCCTATATATGGTACTTCTTCATTATATATTTCATATAATCTTTGGTATTTACTTTGTAATTCTTTTTCATCTGTAATATTTCCAATATAGTTCATTATTTCCTTAACTTCTTGATTGTAGTAATTTGATAAATTACCATCTCCTAAAAAAGTTGCTAAACTTGGAGTAATTGATTGTGTATACTCACATAATATCATATCATAATTTTTATTTTTCAAATAATTTTTATATTCTTTATTTGATACTTCAATTACATTTACTATTATTCCATTTTCTGCAAATTTATCTTTAATATAATTTGCTGTTTTTACTCTTTTTTCATCTTTAGATTTAACTACTAAATTTAGTTCTAATCTTATTCTTTTGTAATCTACTGTCTTTTGCCAAATTCCTGCCCTTAAAGCCCAACCTGATTCTTTTAAATTATTTTCAATGTCATCTAATTTGTAATAACCTTCATCTCCTCTTTTTACTAAATAACTATTGGTACTTAAAGGGAAATTTGCTACACTATACATTTTTCCATATATTTTTGATACTATTTCTTGCTTATTTATTGCAGATCTTATTGCTTTTCTTACATTAATATCTGATAATAAATTACTTTGAGTATTTAACGCTACAAATACCATTTTTCTTCCTTCAATGTCAGTTGTATTATAACCTATTGTTCCTATATATTTTTGATAGTCTGTATTTTCTGTAGATATTAAATCTATTCTTCCTAATTTAAATGCATTGTATAATTCTGCCACTGATGAATATTTATTTAAATTTATCTTTTCTATTATTGATTCTTGTCCCTCTTTGTTCCACCACATATCATTTTTTGTAAGTACTATTGCTTTATCAGTTACTTCTGATATTTTAAATCTTCCTGTTGTCATAGGTGCCTTGTTTTTCTTAGTTTTCCAAAAATCTTCATCACCATAAAAACTACTGCTTAAAATAGGAAAATTTAAATAATATTGAAAAAACGGAATCTTTTCAGATAAAATTATTCTTATTGTTGTATTATCTATAATATCTACTTCTTCAACATGCTCTACACAATCAGCATATACTGATGATTTTCCTGTTTCTTTTAATCTATCTATTGTATATTTTACATCATTGCTTGAAAACATTGTTCCATCTTGCCATTTTATTCCTGATTTTATTTTTACAATATATGTTTTATTATCTGTTGTTGCCCATTCACTTGCTAGGCAAGGCTCTGCTTTTCCATCCTCTGTAACATTTATTAATGGCTCATATATTAGTTTTGTTACATTTTGTACATTTTTATTATTTGTTATTATAGGATTTATGGTATCCATATTTGATATTCCAAGTGTAAGCTCTGTTCCCTTTTCCTTTGTCATAACACTTGATGCGTTATTTGCAGATGCATCTGCATTTTTCTTTTTTTCTGAACCTACTTTATATATTGCAAATGCCATTATTGCTATTATGAATACTAAAAATACATATCCAAATATATTGTTTTTCATAAGCACCTCTTTCTACGTTTATATAGTATATTATTTTTATGTTTTTATCAAGTGTTTTACTTAATAATTTTAATTTTTATACAAATAAAAAGAGCACAGTGAATATGTGCCCCAATAACTATTTATTTTAATTTTATTTTCTTGACTCTACAATAAGTTTTATACCTGTTCTGTCTTCCCCTTCGACTTCAACTTCTGCAAATGCAGGTATACATACTAAGTCTACTCCTGCTGGTGCTACAAATCCTCTTGCTATAGCTACTGCTTTAACTGCTTGATTTAGGGCTCCTGCTCCAATTGCTTGCATTTCTGCCCTTTGTGATTCTTTAACTAATCCAGCAATGGCTCCTGCTACTGAATTTGGATTAGATTTTGATGAAATTTTTAAAATTTCCATTTTCTTTTGCCTCCTATAATTTTATTTTTTTTGTTGCAACTTTTATGTTTTTAATTGTAACTCATTTAAAATTATTTGTCTATACTTTTATGGAAATTTTTTCCATTTTTCATCGCACTATTTTACATTATTCGACAAAGCTATGATATTCTTATAATTTCTTTTACTTTATTTGTACTATCATCTATTTTAAATACGCATCCATTTAATATGCATTCTCCATCTGCAACTCTATATTTTTCTGGAAGTGCGGTTAAAAATCTTTTTAATGCTGCTTCTTTATTCATTCCAAGTACTGAAATTTTTGGACCTGTCATACCAATATCTGTTATATATCCAGTTCCTTTTTCTAATATTTTCTCATCTGCTGTTTGTACATGAGAATGTGTTCCAAACATTGCTGTAATTTCACCATCTAAAAAATACCCCATAGCTTGTTTTTCCGCTGTTGCTTCTGCATGAAAATCTAAAAATATCATATCTACTTTATTTTTTATTTTATCTATTACTTTTTTTACTATTATAAATGGATTTTCAGTTTGTACATTTATCTCTGCTCTTCCCATTGCATTTATAACAGCTATTTTCTTTTCATTACATGTATATATGTAATATCCTTTTCCACAGACTCCCTCTGGATAATTTATAGGTCTTAGTAGTTGTGGATGATCTATAAATTTAAATATCTCCTTTTTTCCCCATGTATGATTTCCCATTGTTACACAATTTGCACCTGCTTTTAATATATCATTAAAATTTTTTTCAGTAATTCCCATTCCTTCTGCTGAATTTTCTCCATTTACAATACAAAAATCTATATTATATTGCTTTTTTAGCTCCGGTAATCTCTTTTGTAATTCTTTTACTCCAATGTTGCCTACTATATCTCCTATTGCTAATATATTCATTTTATCACTTTCCTTTTCCTTTAAACCTAGTTTTTATTCTTTTTTTGCTTAAATAAACCTTAGCTTTTGTAATTCTAGTTGTTTTTTCTAAAGTATCTTTTAGTTCTTCTTTTTTCTCTGTTATATTATCTTTTACTTCATTTACATTTTCTTTAATCTTTGCTTGAATTTCCTTTACTTTGAATTTAATAGCTTCTAGCTTAGGATAAGCATTGATAAATCTTCTGTGTAAGAAAGATTTTTCAGCAAATACTTTTCTAACCATACTTGTAATTTGTTCAGTATTGTCTTCTTTTCTTTCACTATTAATTGTTTTTGTAACTTTCCTGAAATTAAAGATTACAACAAATGATATTATACTATCTATTATATATATTGTCGCTATTCCGCTTGCTGTTCTAATTAAAGCTCCTTCATTTAACATTTCTATCCACTTCATAAATATAGGATTTAGTACATAAGTGATAAGCATACCTAGCAATCCAAAAGCAACTAGATTTCTTAAACATACTCTACCATTTAAATTAAATTTTGCATTGCTGTAATCCCACCATCTTGCTTTGAATATTATTTCCATTGCCCAACTTGTTAAATATTCTAGGATTCCACAAGCAATCACAGCCATTACAAATAATACTACAGGATCATATTCATATCTTCCTAAAAATATTGTTATAAATAATGCTCCAAATCCATATATAGGACAATATGGACCTATTAAAAATCCTCTGTTTACAAATCTTTTGTTTTGTATAGAAACTAATGTTACTTCCATACACCATCCTACAAATGCATAAATTATAAATAATAAAAAATATCTTGCTATTGTATCTATCATATTATTTTACCTTTCTTTTCTCCTTTGCTTTTTCTACTAATCCTACAAACAATGGAGCTGGTCTATTTGGTCTTGATTTTAATTCAGGATGGAATTGTGATGCAATGAAATATGGATGATCTTTCAATTCAACTATTTCAACTAAATTTCCATCTGGTGATGTTCCTGAACAAATAAGCCCTTTATTTTCTAATCTTTCCTTATATTCGTTATTATATTCAAATCTATGTCTATGTCTTTCATCTATTTTTTCTTTACCATATATTTTGCTTGCCAAAGTTTCTGGTCTTAATATACAAGGATAACTTCCAAGTCTCATAGTTCCACCTTTTTTGTCTATTCCTTTTTGGCTTTCCATTATATGTATTACTGGATTTTGCGTTGTTTCACTAAATTCTGCAGAATTACTATCTTCTAATCCTAGCACGTTTCTTGCAAATTCTACAACTGCCATTTGCATTCCTAAACATATTCCTAAAAACGGAATCTTATTTTCTCTTGCATACCTAATTGTCTCGATTTTTCCTTCTATTCCTCTATTTCCAAATCCACCAGGAACGATTATTCCATCTAATCCAGATAATTTTTCCTCTGCTGTATCTTTTGTTACTGTTTCACAATCTATTAGCTCAACATCTACTTTAACATCATTTGCAAATCCAGCATGTGCTAAACTTTCTATTACAGATATATATGAGTCTTCTAATTGTACATATTTTCCTACTATAGCAATTTTTACTCTATTTTCTGGTTTTATACTTCTTATCTTTTCTATCATTTTTTCCCAGTCAGTGTTGTCTGGTACATAATTTTCAAGTTGTAAATGGTTACATACTTCTCTTGCCAACCCTTCTTTTTCTAATGCTAAAGGAACTGCATATAAACAATCTGCTGTTTTATTTTGTATTACACTTGTTTTTCTAACATTACAGAATAAAGATAATTTTTCTCTTATTGTTTCTGGTATATCAATTTCTGTTCTACATACTAATATATCTGGCTTTATTCCTAAACTTTGTAATTCTTTTACAGAATGTTGTGTTGGTTTTGATTTTATTTCATTTGACCCTGATATATATGGAAGAAGTGTTACATGAACATATAGTACATCTTCTGGATTTTTTTCAAGCCCTACTTGTCTAATTGCTTCTATTATTGATAGTCCTTCTATGTCTCCTATAGTACCTCCAATTTCTGTAATTACTATATCTGTGTCTGTATCTTCAAAACTATATATTTTATCTTTTATTTCTTTAGTAACATGTGGTATAACTTGTACTGTTTTTCCTAAATAATCTCCTCTTCTTTCTCTCTCTAGAACTGATAAATAAATTTTTCCCATTGTTACACTTGAATTTTTTGTTAAGTTTTCATCTATAAATCTTTCATAGTGTCCTAAATCTAAATCTGTTTCTGCTCCATCATCAGTTACAAATACCTCTCCATGCTCATACGGACTCATTGTTCCTGGATCTACATTTAAATATGGGTCAAATTTTTGTATTGTTACCTTATATCCTCTATTTTTTAATAGCCTTCCTAATGATGCTGCTGTTATTCCTTTTCCTAGTCCTGATACTACTCCTCCTGTTACAAATATGTACTTTGTATTCATTTTCTTCTCCTTTTCCAAACCCTTTTTGTGTTATTAAAAAAATAAAAAATAGATTAAAACTTCAACCACAAAAAAATCGGTTTTTTTTTAATCTACTTTTTTATTATAATATTTTTTTATATAAATTGCAAGTATTTTTTGCTATTTTTTATATTTCTTATTTTCTTTTAGTTTTGTATATAATTCATAATCTTGATTCCATTTTTTATATGAGGCATCATCTTTATGATTTGGAATATTGTAATTATCTAAAGTCTGTTCTAATTCACCAGTAATAATTTCTGCTCCATATATATTTAGATGCCATCCTTTATCACTTGTATTTTTCTTCCAATCAAAGTCCTCTTTTAAATTATAATCTATATATGGTATTTCTTTTTCTTGTGCATACTGAGTTAAAAATGCACTTTTTTCTTTATTCCAACTTCCTATAGTTGGAATATATACCATTAATACTTCTGTATTATTTTGCTTACACAATTCTAATATTTTTTCAAAATATTTTTGACTGTTTTCTGGCATTGTGTCTATAATTTCTTCTTGATGTTTTATTTTCTTTTTGTGTTTATGCTCTTGATTAACAGTATCAAGTGGTTTATATGCTTTTATTTTCTTTTCAAATTGATATCCTTTAAATTGAGCATCTTCTTGTTTATATGCTTTTTTCACATTTTTAAGTTTTAAGTTCTTCCATCTCGAATGGTATCTAAAGAATGGAAATATATAATTTATTTTACTTTTTAAAGTATTTTTATAAATAGGATCATTTATTAAATCTAATTTATTTTTACTCATTTTCATACAATCTGCTGCTTGTTTTACAAAGAATTTGCTATCTTCCTTGTTTTTAAATAACCCATCTGCATCAATAACCATTAATTTTGGACTTTGCCTTTTATAAAATTCTTTCAGTAAATAGTATGATGTCCAAGCTGATTGTTGAGGCGTAGCTACTGTATAACTTGATATTCCTTTATCATTCCATAATTTCATATTTGAAATGCCATTAAATATATTACTATTTCCTATCATTACAACATCAATTGTATCTTTTGGTTCATTATACATTCCTCTAATTCTTCTTCCAACCCCACCATAGTTTTCATCCCATCTTGGTATAAATATTGGAGTGATACAACATGTTATAATAATTCCTATTAAAGCAAATATTATAGCTTTAATAATAAATTTTACTGCATCCATTTTTATTTTTTCCTCCTAAAATTGTCCATATATAAAATTAGTTGCTACATATCCCTTTCCATATATTCCAAATATTAATATAGAAAACATTATTCCATAATACAATATCCATCTAATTAAAATATTTTTCCTAGAAATCTTCTCTCTTAGAATAATTCCCTTTTCTTGCAATATTCCAACAATAAGCATAATCAATACCCCAATTCCTATTACGACAAAATCTCTTGCACTAAGTCCTAACTTATAAAATTGTTTATTAAATATTATACCTATATTGCTCATATTAAATATAGATTTGAATATTTGGCATGCTTCTCCAAATGTTTTTGCTCTAAAGATTAGCATTCCAATTAATACAAATATTGTTGTTCTAATCATTTGCATTAGTTTATACCAATTTGCTTCAACATTTATTTTTAGTTTTTCAATAATCTTAGTAAACAATGGTTCACACAAAAGTCCTAGCATCATAATTACATAATAGTATAATCCATATAAAATATATTTCCAACTAGCTCCATGCCATAATCCATTTCCAAACCAAACAAAAAATAATGCAAATGCTGCAGGTATGAATTTAGCTAAAAATGCCGCTTCTTTCTTTTTTGCCCAACCTGCAATCTTTAATGTTATTTTTGAAAATGAAACAGGATAAAATACATAATCTTTAAGCCATGTACCCAAAGTTATATGCCATCTTCTCCAAAATTCTTGAACAGACTTCGAGAAAAATGGTCTTCTAAAGTTTTCTGCCATATTTATTCCTAATACTTGTGCTAATCCTCTTACTATGTCAATACATCCTGAAAATTCAGCATATATTTGAATTGTATATAATATTATTGCTAAAAGTATTACAATTCCATTATATTGAGAATAGCTTGCAAATACATTATTTACAAAAATCCCTGCTCTATCTGCTATTACCATTTTCTTAAAAAAGCCCCATGCCATTAGTTGTATTCCGTATTTAGCATTATTATAGTCAAACTTGTGTGGTTCATATAATTGATTCGCTAAGTCGTCATATCTACCTATTGGTCCTTCTACCATTTGAGGGAAAAATGACGTAAATAGCGCAACTCTTCCTAAATTTCTATCTGCTTTATATTTTCCTCTATATACATCTATTACATAACTCGTTGCTTGTAAAGTATAATATGATATTCCCAATGGTAAAATAAAATTGAATTCACTTATTTGAAAATCTATGTTTAATTTTGAAAGTATAAAATTAAAGTTTCCACTAAAGAAATTACCATATTTCAATACCAATAAAATTCCAAAATTAATTAATATTGAGAAAAATACCAGCCATTTTTTACTTTTCTCGGCTTTATTTTTTAATTTCTTCTTTTCTTCTTTTTCAAGCCCTTTACATTTACTTTTCGTTTCACTATCTATTTTATCTAATCCTAGTGCTAATAGATATATAGATATTGTTGTTATAATTAAAAATATAGTTAATTGTTTACTAGATATATAATAGTATATATAGCTTGCAATTAATAAAACAACCCATTTAACTTTTTTGGGTGCAATAAAATAAATAATGCAAACAGATAAAGCAAATATTAAAAACTCTACTGTATTTATTGCCATTTTTTATTCCTTTCTTATATTAAAGCCAAGTTTTTACACTTGGCTTTTTTAATATTATTCTTCATCTAATCTTTGTATTAAATCATATAATGCTTCTGCTGAATTAAAGTTTTCTGGTATTATATCTTTAGCTGTAATTTTTACATCAAATTCATCATCTATTGCTGCTACTATAGATACTATATCAAATGAATCTAGTAGTTCATCTCCTATTAAATTATCTTCGTTTTCGAAGTCAACATCTGGTTTAATTTCTTTTAATACTTTTAGCAATTCTTCCATTTTCTTTACATTCCTTTCTTTTCTTCATTTACTTTACTTAATTGTTTTCTATCAATTTTACCATTTGCGTTATATGGTAATTTGTCAACTTTTATAACTTTATTTGGAGTCATATAACTTGTTAATTTTTCTTTAGATTTAGTTAATAATTCTACTTCATCTATATTTCCTTGATAAAATAATACTATTTTTGACTCTGCTGTATCATATATACATGCACAAGTTATTATTCCTTCAATATTATTGATTCTATTTTCAATCTCTCCAAGTTCTATTCTATATCCCATATGTTTTATTTGAAAATCTTTTCTTGATATATATATTATTTCCTCTTTTTCATTATATTTTACAATGTCTCCTGTTCTATAGATAGTTTCAGGATAAAATTGGTTCATAGGATTTTGAATAAAAACTTCTTTTGTTTTTTTCTCATTTTTATAATACCCTGATGCTAGGAAAGATCCTCTTACACATAATTCTCCTTCTTCACCCTTTTTTGCTTCTGTTCCGTCTTCTTTTATAATTATTACATCACAATTATCGCAATGTTTTCCAATAGGTAATGTTTCCAAATTGTCAAATTTTCTATCAACTACATAATATGTACATATATCTGTAGTTTCTGTTGGTCCATATAAATTTGCAAACATTGCATTTGGTAATTTATTTATCCACATATTTAATTGTTTTACTGGCATTACTTCTCCAGCAAATAATACCTTTGTTAAATATGGCAATTCTATCATATCTAAAGTACCCATATTAGCTACTATACAAAGTGCAGATGGTACCCAATATATTGTATTTACTTTTTTCTCATTTAAAAATTCTAATAATCTTATTGGAAATGAAAAATACATTTTTGGTATTATATGAAATGTTGCACCTGAAAGTATAGTAGAAAATACATCTGATATTGACATACTAAAATAAAATGGTGTTTGACTTCCAAATACTGTTTTTTCACTAATATCAAATGTTTCTTTTACCCATTTCGAATATGTCATTACAGCTCTATGTGATACTACTGTTCCTTTTGGCACACCTGTAGAACCAGATGTAAATAAAATATACATTGGATTTGTATCAATTATTTTTTCTCTTACTTTTCTAAGTTCATCTTTATCTATTTCTGTATTTACTAAATCTTCATATACTAATAATTGAACATTATCTTTTAATATTTTTCTTGCCTTTGCTTCACTTTTCTTTGTTGTTATTATTATTTCTGGCTCTAATGTATCTAATATTAAATTTATTCTTTCTTCTGGTGATTTTATATCTAATATGGTATAAAAATTACCACTATAAACTGTACCTAACATAGCCTCTATGCATTCTACCTTTTTGTCTATATATATTGCTATTGGTTTATTTATTTTTCCATCTTTATTATTCTTCGCAATATATGTTCCTATTTTTTGAGAATTTAATTCTATTTCTTTGTAAGTTGCTTCTCTGTTTTGATCTGTAAAAGCTATTTTTTCTGGATATCTAGAAACTGTTTTTTCTAAATAATCTACAACTGTTTTATTCATTTTTACTTTTTTCCTTCCATAAAATTCTACCAATATAATATACTACAATGTCATTTTTTTAGCAAGTATTTTACATATAATATTGCAACTTTTTTTGTTTTAGTGTAATATAATAATATTATTATACATAGAAAGGAAGAATTATTATGTGTGGAATCGTTGGATATATAGGAAAACAAAAAGCATGTCCTATACTTATGTCTGGACTTGTAAAACTAGAATATAGAGGATATGACTCAGCTGGAATTGCAACTATTGAAAATGACAAAATAAAAATTATTAAAGATAAAGGTCGTGTAGAAAATTTATATAAACAAGAGGAATTAGAGAATTTAAGTGGAACTGTTGGAATAGCTCATACAAGATGGGCTACACATGGTGTACCTTCTAAAATTAACTCTCACCCTCATACTGACCAAAATAAACATTTTGCAGTTGTACATAATGGAATTATCGAAAATTATGTTGAATTAAAAGATTTATTAAAACAAAATGGATATAGTTTTTATTCAGATACTGATACAGAAATTATACCGAATTTAATTGATTATTTTTATAATAAAGATACTAAAAATGATGACTTAAAATTACTTCGTGCTATAAAAAATACTTGCGATAAATTAATAGGAAGTTTTGCACTAGAAATTATTTCTAATGATAATCCTAATAATATGGTAGTGGTAAGAAAAGATAGTCCATTAGTTATAGGAAAAGGATTTAATGAAAATTATATTGCTTCTGATATTCCTGCTATTTTAAGCTATACGAAAGACTTCTATCTTTTAGAGAACTTAGAATTTGCTTTACTTTCAAGAGATAACATTAGATTTTTTGATAATAATTTAAATGAATTTGATAAAAAAATTGATACTATTACTTGGAATGCTATGGCAGCAGATAAAAATGGATTTGAAGATTATATGTTAAAAGAAATATATGAACAACCAACTGCAATTCGTGAAACAATAGGTACAAGAATAGAAAATAATAAATGTAATTTTAGTGAATTAAATTTTACTAAAGAATATTTATCTAATTTAAAAGAAATTTATATTGTGGCTTGTGGAACTGCAATGCATGCTGGTTTATCTGCAAAAATAGCTATAGAGAAACTTTGTAAAATTCATACCGAAGTTGATATTGCTTCTGAATTTAGATATAGAGACCCTCTAGTTGATGAAAATACCTTATGTATATTTATTAGTCAATCTGGTGAAACAGCAGATACAATCGCTGCACTTAAACTTTGCAAAGAAAAAGGAGCTAGAACTCTTGCTGTGTCAAATGTTATAGGAAGTTCTATAACTCGCGAAGCTGATTATTCTATCTATACTCATGCAGGACCAGAAATAGCTGTTGCATCTACTAAGGCATATACTTCACAAATTACATTACTTATTTTACTTGCAATTTATTTTGCACAAACTTTAGAAAGCTCTTCTGAAGAATTCTTAAAAGATATAATTAATGAATTAATTTCTCTACCAAATAAAATTGACCTATTATTAAAGGATACATCTTCTATAAAAAATATAGCTAAAAAATTATACAAAGCTCATGATGTATTTTATTTAGGTCGTGGTATAGATAGTGTAACTGCACAAGAGGCTTCTTTAAAATTAAAAGAAATTTCATATATTCATAGCGAAAGCTATCCTGCAGGCGAATTAAAGCATGGACCTATTGCATTAATCGAAGATGGTATAAATGTTATAGGAATAATCACTGACCAAAATCTATTAAAAAAGACTGTAAGCAATATTGAAGAAGTTATCAGCCGTATGGCTATAACTACAGTAGTTGTAAATGAAACCGCTCTAAAAAATATAAATAAGGATTTATTTAATAATGTAGTTGTAGTACCTGATACTAATATTTATCTTTCTTCTATAATTACTATTATACCTTTACAACTTCTATCATACTATATTTCTAAAGAAAAAGGTCTTGATGTTGATAAACCAAGAAATCTTGCTAAATCTGTTACAGTTGAATAATATAAAAAGAGAAAAGATTTTATGATATCTTTTCTCTTTTATTATCTAATATACTAAACTCTATATTTTTTGCTTTAGCAAGTCTTGTTAAATAATCTAACTTAGATTGATTTGCTTTTATTTGATATGCATAGTAATCAACTAAGTCATCTTCTGCAAATTCAAAGTTCTTATGAGCTTGTTCTAAATCGATCCTTGTTTTCATTATGCTACATAAAAGCTCTCGTTCCTTTTCCTTCTCTGTTCTTTCAATAATTTTACTTTCTTTCACAAATTCTTCTTGCATATACTCTCTCCTATTTCTTTTTTTCTAATATATGCTAATTTATGAAATTTTATTCAAATTATTTTACTTGTATTTTTTCTAATCCACCCATATATGGTCTTAAAACTTCTGGAACTATAACGCTTCCATCTGGTTGATAATTATTTTCCATTATAGATATTAACATTCTTGGTGGAGCAACTACTGTATTATTTAATGTATGTGCAAAATAGTTTCCATCTTTGCCTTTTATTCTTATTCCAAGTCTTCTTGCTTGCGCATCTGTTAAGTTAGAACAACTACCTACTTCAAAATATTTCTTTTGACGAGGTGACCATGCTTCAACGTCACAAGATTTTGCTTTTAAATCTGCTAAATCTCCTGAGCAACATTCTAGTGTTCTAACAGGAATATTCATACTTCTAAAGAACTCTACTGTGTATGACCACATTTTATCATACCATTCCCAACTATCTTCTGGTTCACATACTACAATCATTTCTTGTTTTTCAAATTGATGTATTCTGTATACTCCTCTTTCTTCTATTCCATGTGCTCCTTTTTCTTTTCTAAAACATGGTGAATATGATGTCATTGTATATGGCATATTTTCTTTTTTTAGAATTTGGTCTTTAAATTTTCCTATCATTGAGTGCTCACTTGTACCAATTAAATATAGGTCTTCTCCCTCTATTTTGTACATCATCGCATCCATTTCTTCAAAACTCATTACTCCTGTAACTACGTCTGATCTTATCATAAATGGTGGTACGCAATAAGTAAAACCTTTATTTATCATGAAATCTCTAGCATAAGTTAATACTGCTGAATGAAGTCTTGCTACATCTCCCATTAAATAATAGAAACCATTTCCTGCTACTCGACGAGCACTATCTAAGTCTAGTCCTCCCAATGCTTCCATTATTTCTCCATGATATGGTATTTCATATTCTGGTACAATTGGCTCTCCAAATTTTTGTATTTCAACATTTTTTGAATCATCTTCTCCAAGTGGCACTGATGGATGCATAATATTTGGTATTTTCATCATTCTAACTTTTATTTCTTCTGCTAATTCATTTTCTAATGCTTCATTTCTTTCTAGTTTTTCATTTATTTCTTGAACTTTAATTTTTACTTCTTCTGCTTTTATCTTTTCTCCATTTTTCATTAAGTTTCCTATCTCATTACTTACTGTTTTTCTTTCATTACGAAGATTATCACCATTCAATTTTGCTTCTCTATTCTTTTTGTCTAATTCAATTACTTCATCTACTAATACTAATTTACTATCTTGAAATTTCTTTTTTATATTTTCTTTTACAATTTCAGGATTTTCTCTTAAAAATTTGATATCTATCATTAATCTTCCCCCTCAATTTCTCTTACATATTATGTTTCGTATTATATACCATTTTTTTCTAAATATCAAGAAAAATTTTATTTTATTGTAAATTCTTGCCTTTAAGCTATTTTTATGATATAATTTTTTCGTAAGTTTTTATGGTAACAGTAGGTTTGAATTTTTGTAAAAATTGAAAGGTGGTAAAATTAAATGGCTATTAAACCAAATGTTACTGTCATCACAGGTTGCTACTGGGGTGATGAAGGAAAAGGACGTGCCGCTTTTTACGAATGTAAAGATGCTGACATGTGCATCCGGGCAACCGGTGGAAACAATGCAGGTCATACAGTCGTATATAACGGACAAAAATATGCTCTTCATTTAATTCCCGGTGGAATAATAAATGAGCATACCGTTTGCGGTATTGGACCTGGAGTTGTTATTGACCCTCAGGTTCTAATTGAAGAAATTGAAATGCTTCAAAAATCAGGAATTAATGTATCTCCTGAAAACCTTGTTATTGCTTCTAATGCTCATATCATTATGCCATATCATAAAGTGGCTGATGCATTCCAGGAGTCATTAAAATCTAACAAGGTAGGAACAACTGGGCGTGGTATTGGACCCACTTATGCCGATAAGTGTAATCGAGTTGGTTTAAGAATGGAAGATTTGCTTTTACGCGATAATGATCTTTTAAATAAGATTTTTATAACAGCAGGTTACTATAAAACACTCTTTAAAGCATTTTCTTATCCTTCTGAAGTCACTGACACATATTCCGGATCATTACTGGATTTTTGTCGAGAAGCTAGAGATTTTCTTGCGCCATATATCAAAGACTGGAATTCTTGCATAAATACTGCCTTAGCAGATAGCAAGAAAATTGTAATTGAAGGCGCACAAGCATACAAACTTGACATTGATCACGGCGACTATCCTTATGTTACAAGTTCAAATTGTAACACATCAGGAACACTTTCAGGTGCTGGAATTGGTCCAATCTACGTTAAAGAAGTTATCGGCGTATTAAAATCTTATTGCTCTCGTGTTGGTGAAGGTCCATTTCATACCGAACAGAAAAATAAGATTGGTGACGTAATTCGTGATTTAGGTCATGAATACGGAACTACTACAGGTAGACCAAGAAGATGTGGCTTTCTTGATTTAACAATTATCAATGAAAGTAAAGGCATTATGGGATATACTTGCCTCGCCCTTAATCATTTGGACACTATAGGCAAGATTATAAACCAACTTGGTCATTATGAAGTTAGGTTATCTAACAATGAATACGCACAGTTCTATGAAGGTTGGGATACAACAGGTTGTAAAACTTATATGGATTTGCCTGATGAAGCACGAAAGTTCGTTGAATTAATCGAAGGTGTTACTGAACTTCCCGTAAAATACA
The DNA here is from genome assembly GCA_934167965.1 of uncultured Clostridia bacterium. Classification (GTDB taxonomy): domain Bacteria; phylum Bacillota; class Clostridia; order TANB77; family CAG-508; genus CAG-269. Next base: position 274,623 of record CAKPMJ010000001.1, read on the forward strand.
TTGGTATTGGTGCAGATAATGCAGACACGATTATCAAATGATAATCAAAATTTAATTTTATCATAAAACTTACAAAAAAGAGTCTCTTTTCTAGAGGCTCTTTTCCTTATTTTTGATTTTCACATTCTCCCATTCTAGTATTTTTCAATAAATCTTCTTTTAAAAATTCTTCTGTAAATTTATTTCCATTCTGTTCATATGTTAATATTATGCTATTTTTATTTTGTATAATTTTATATAATTTTATGTTTTTGCTATTACAATATCTTATTATTGCATCGTTTAAAGCTTTTATTTCTGCCTTTTTTCTAGCTTCATCATGATCTATGTTATATTTTCCAACATCTTTTCTAAATTTTTTATTTCCATAAAGTCCTTTCATTTTTTCTTCAAAATTCATTCTTCTTCTATAATCTTCATACTCTTTTTCAAAACCTTCTGGAATAAAAGTATATTTTTTCTTTTCCATACAAACCTCCTTGATAGCTTATTACTTTATATAAGTATACCATCTTTTTACATATTTTTCAAATTTTCTAATTCTTTTATTTTATCACGAAGTTCTGCAGCTCTTTCAAATTCCATATCTGCTGCACATTTAAGCATCTCATCTGTTAATTTATTTATAGCATCCTTAATATCATCTTCTTTATTAAATTTATACTCAACACTAATATCTTCTATACTTGTAGCCTTTATAGTATCTCTTATATCCTTCTTAATAGTCTTTGGAGTTATATTATGTTTTTTATTATATGCTTCTTGAATTTCGCGTCTACGATTAGTTTCTCTAATTGCCTTTTCCATTGAATCTGTAAGCTCATCTGCATACATTATAACTGTACCATCTGTATTACGTGCTGCTCTACCAATAGTTTGTATAAGTGAACGCTCTGAACGTAAAAATCCTTCTTTATCTGCATCAAGTATTGCAACTAATGACACCTCTGGAATATCTAAGCCTTCTCTTAAAAGATTTATTCCAACTAACACATCAAATTCTCCGTAATCTTAAATTTCTTATAATTTCCATTCTTTCTAATGCCTTTATGTCTGAATGCATATAATTTACTTTTATATCTATGCTTTTTAAATAAGCTGTTAAATCTTCTGCCATTTTTTTAGTAAGAGTAGTAACTAATATTCTTTCATTTTTAGCCGTTCTTATTCTTATCTGCTCAATTAAATCATCTATTTGGTTTGTTACTGGTTTTACTTCTATTTTAGGGTCTAAAAGTCCTGTAGGCCTTATTATTTGTTCAACAACATTTTCCTTTGAATGTTCTTTTTCATAATCTGCTGGCGTTGCACTTACAAAGACTACTTGATTTAATCTTTCTTCAAATTCGTTAAACATAAGGGGTCTATTGTCATAAGCTGATGGTAATCTAAAACCATATTTTACTAATGAATCTTTTCTTGATCTATCTCCATTATACATTGCTCTTACTTGTGGAATTGTAGCATGTGATTCATCTATTAAAAGTAAAAAATCTTTTGGAAAATAATCAAACAATGTAAATGGAGGGCTTCCTGCTTCTCTTCCACTAATATGTCTTGAATAATTTTCAATTCCTTGACAGAAACCAGTTTCTCTCATCATTTCTATATCAAAATTTGTTCTTTCTTCTATTCTCTGTGCTTCTATCAATTTGTCATTATCTTTAAAATATTTTATTCTTTCTTCTAATTCCTTTTGAATAGTTCCTATAGCTCTTTCCATTTTATCTTTTGTTGTAACATAGTGCGAGTTTGGGAATATCATTACATGCTCTCTTTTGCCTATTACTTTTCCTGTTACTGCATTTATTTCTGATATTTTTTCTATTTCATCTCCCCATAGTTCTACTCTAATTGCACTTTCTGACTGATCTGACGGATATATTTCTACTATGTCTCCTTTTGCCCTAAAAGTTCCTCTTTTAAAATCTATTTCGTTTCTGCTATATTGCATATTAACTAACTTCTTTAACATTTTGTCTCTTTCAATTTGCATTCCCGGTCTTAAAGAAACTATCATATTCTCGTAGTCAATTGGATCTCCTAAACCATATATGCAAGATACTGATGCTACTATTATTACATCTCTTGTTTCAAAAAGAGAAGCTGTTGCAGAATGGCGAAGTTTATCTATTTCGTCATTTATTGATGCATCTTTTTCTATGTACGTGTCTGATGACGCTATATAACTTTCTGGTTGATAATAATCGTAATAAGAAACAAAGTATTCAACCCTGTTATCTGGAAAAAACTCCTTGAATTCGGAATATAGTTGTCCTGCTAGTGTTTTATTATGTGCTAAAACAAGAGTTGGTCTTTGTGTTTCTGCTATTATATTCGCCATAGTAAAAGTTTTACCAGAACCTGTAACTCCTAGAAGTGTCTGGAATTTCTTGCCTTCTTTTATTCCTTTTGATAAGTATTCTATTGCTTGTGGTTGGTCGCCTGTTGGTTTATATTTTGATACTAATTTGAACATTTTTTTCTCCTTCTTTTCTATTTTATCATTAAATTAAAAAATATACAAGATAATGCTTTTAGGCATAAAGAAAAGAGGAATACAAATTTCGTACTCCTCTTTAAGGTTACAATAAGGATATTCTTAAAGCATTATCAGGCTCTTGTTTTATAACAAATCCGTCTGCCTTCAACATATTTTTGACATCTTGGGGTAACAAACTATGGAATCTTACAAACAAATATGGTGCATTCCTATTAGGAATACGCTTCATTGCATCTATTAAATATGTTGCAATATTGTCATAAATTTCCTCATAGCAATATTTAACTATACCATTCTGTTGTTTATTTTCTAATGGCATTACTAATGTTCTTCTACTACCCTTTAAACTAAAACTTTGCTTCAAAAAGAAATCCTCAACTTCTTTATCCGCATCGATCCACAGACTTACAACACACAATTTAGCATTACTCTCAACGGCAAATGTATGAAGCTCTGTCATTGCTTGTATCTTTCCAAGGATACTATCAAATATTTCATTTTCAACAAACTCACGCAGTAAATGTAAATCTTCAAGTGTGTTATACACCTTTATGCCGTATTGAATTAGCACATCATTGGCAAGTTTTGGCCAATTTGACGGCCATTCTTGATATGCATACCTTGTTAAGTTATTTATTACATCTTGATATAAATCATCCACATTTGCTACATTATCTTTAAGATAAATTATAGGATTGTTGTCGTTTTGCTCAATAATAAAACCTTTATTCCTGAAGTGTTTAATAATCTCAGGGACTTTTATGTCTCCTATGCTTAAATAAGCCTCTAACTTTATTCCAATCCGTGGAATTCCATCTTTGCATATGACATAATCCCAAGGTTTTAAATATCTAACACTTTCTTCAATCATTTCAATTTTTGATCGAATCCACTCCTTCCTTATTGCTTTCACTTCTTCTTTGTAATTTTTCATTTTGTTCTCCTTTCTTTTTGATAATCTGTACACAGATTATCTTGTATGCATAATGGTTACTTCTTTATTTTATCATATTTTACATAAAATAGCAAATTTAACAAAAAGAGGAATACATTATTTCATATTCCTCTCTAAAATTATAATTCTATGATATTTTATTTTATCACATTTCTTGATTTCAATGCATTTATTACTGCATCTACATCTGCTGCATCTACTCCTGTTAAGCTATTTTTTATATCATCAACAGTTGTTGTAGTAACTTCCATTGGTGATGTTACTGTTACTGTAGTTGGTGCTGTGTATGTATCTGTTTTTGATTTGATTGCATCAAGTTTTCCATCCATTGTATTAAGTTTTACTGTTATTCCATTTATCTTTGTAGAAATAGTACCTAATCTATCAAATACTGTATCCGTAGATCCTGATGTTCCAATTACACCTTTTATAGTTTCAATATTTGTTTTTAATGTATCCACGTTATCTTTTAATGTATCTGTTGATGTATATCCACCCATTTTATTATTTAGGTTGTCAATTTTATCACTTATGCTAGCCATCTTTCCAAATACTGTTGCTGATGCAGCTGTATCTGTAGATGTTCCTAAAGATAGGCTATTTGAATCAACTACACTTTTTATTGATGTTAATCCAGAACCTATATTAGCTAATTTACCAAATATTGTATCAGTTCCACTTACACCCATTCTTGTTAATATAGTATCTATATTAGTATTAGCTGTATTAATTTTTGAAGATCCTGATTCATTACGTATTACGTTTGCTAAATTTGCTTCTACATTACCCATTGCTCCTGATAAGTTACTTTCTATAGTTGACATTGCTCCTGATAAATTAGTTTCTGTATTTGTTAATGCTGTTGTTATTGTTGATTGTGCATTTGATATTGCTGTTTTGATTTCTCCATCATGTGTTGTTAATACTGCCTTTATATCTGCGTCATGTGTACTTAAGACATTTTTTACTTCTGTATCATGTAATCCTAATGTTGATTTTATGTCTGTATCATGAGCATCTATCTTATTTGATAAATTATTTTGCACATTAACCATTGTATTATATAGGTTTGTTTGTACACTTGTCATTACTGTTGATAAATTATTTTCTGTATTTGTCAATGCTGTTGTTATTGTTGATTGCGCACTTGATATTGCTGTTTTAATTTCTCCATCATGTGTTGTTAATGCTGCCTTTATATCTGCATCGTGTGTACTTAATGCATTCTTTACTTCTGTATCATGTGTATTTAGTGCTGTTTTTATGTCAGTATCATGTGTATCTAATTTTGCCTTCATATCTGCATCATGACCACTGATTAGATTTGCTAAATTATTTTGTACATTAACCATTGTGTTATATAGGTTTGTTTGTACATTTGTCATTACTGTTGTTAAATTTGCTTCTGTATTTGCTAATGCTGTTAATAATACTGATTGTGCATTTGCAATTGCAGTTTTGATTTCTCCGTCATGTGTTGTTAAAGCTGTCTTCATGTCTGTATCATGAGTACTTAATGCATCCTTTACTTCTGTGTCATGTGTACCTAATGTTGTTTTCATTTCAGTATCATGATTTACTAGGTCTGCATCTAAATCATCTACTTTTCCTTCTATTTTTACATCATGATTTGTTAATGCTGTTTCTAATTCTGTTGATTTTTCTTTAATTAAATTTGCAATGTCTTCTTGTGATACTGTTAATTGATCTGATAATTTTGTAGATAATTCAACCATCTTTTCTTGTTTAGCTACATCATTGTTTACAACATCATTAATCTTGCTTGAAACTGATTTTATTTCTTCTACGTCAATTCCTGTTGCTTCTAAGTCTTTTCCTATATTTATAGCTTTATCTGCTATATCCTTTATGCTCTCTTCTTTTGGCATACTTCCTGATATAACCTCATCTTTGTATTTAGTTATGTCTGAATTTAAATCTGTTATGTTTTGATCAATTTTCTTTAACCCTGTAATTTCTGTGTTTATCCCATCAACTGTTGCTGATGTTTGCATTGTGTTATTATTTAATTTTGCTATTGCTACACCACCAATTATTAATAAAATAATAATTACTGCTGCAACTATATACATCCATATGTTTTTCATTGTTTTTCCTCCTATTTTTCTCTAATTAGTTTATGCTCATTTTTTCTAATGTGTTCTCAATTATTATGCCTGTTTTGTTTATTTCTTCTGAAATATCTGTAAGCAATTTTTGCTCTCTTGCATCTTTATATATTTTTTCAAGATAGCTATCATCTAGCTCTTCTCTTAAAATAATATGATATGCATATTGTGATTCTATAACTTCACTTATTTCTCCAGCTTTTAATTTATTAGCTGCTTTTTCTATATCTTTTAACAGTTGCCCACTTTTAAAATATGTTGAATAAGAACTTTCGTCTTCTGATGAATTGTCACTATATTTTTTTATGTATTTATTAAAATCATTATAATTTTTTTGTTTTTTAAGTTCTGCATATATTGTGTCTGCTAATAGTTTTTTCTGTTCTTTTTCTTTCTCTGACAATTCTTTCATGTCTTGTGGATTTACTGTAAATAATACTATTTGTTTTATTTTTTTGTAGTCTCTCTTGTAAGTGTTTTTAGCATTTTCTTTTTCTTCTTCTGTCAAATCATTTGCTTTGCCTTCGGCATATAAGTTATCAAATATAACTGAATAAAGCTTTTCTGTTTGTGACATTTTATCATATGCTTCTTCTGTAGTTCTATTATTTTTTAGCCATTGCTTAAATTGATTTTTTCCACCTAATTTATTTATTAGGCTTTCTTTTTCCTCTGATATTTGTTTTTTATTTTCATCTGATAATGTAATATTATTTTCTTTAGCTATTTTTGATATTATTCCTGCTATTTTTAAATTTCCTTCAGTTTTTTGTTTTAAATAATTTTCAACTGTTGTATTTGTATTTTGGTCAACAATTGTATTTAATGTTGCCTCTGGAATTTTTCCTATTTCTTTGCCAAAATAATCATCTTTAGCCAATTTAAGATATATCATATAATCATCAGTGTAAAAACTTGTATCAGCAACAGTCATGACTTTTTTTCTTGAATTAAATTTACTCATGATTGCCATAGCTATTACAATAATTACTAAAACTAATATAACTACTAATATTCTTTTGTTCTTAAATACTTCTAACGTTTTTTTCTTGCATTCCTTAGTAATCTTCATGATGTCTCTCGAAGCATTATTCACTTTCACAAACCTCCTTCCTTATAGAATTTATATTTTTAATTCGCTATCATTATACTTGATAATATTTACTTTTACAAGTCTTTTTTTATGAATTATAAAATTATTTTTATTTAACAAAAAAGAAAGGCAAATACTACCTTTCACTTTGTTCTATTTCTCTATTATATATACTTTTAATTGTATTTATAGATTGTCCTATTCTATTTTCAAATTCTTTTCTATAATTATCTGGTATAGTTATTTTACTAGTTTCTAACACACCTCTATATACACTCTCCATGTCTAAATTAAATACTTTATTATAAACCCACTCATTAAACCATTCTTCTTGAGAGTAATATTTAATAAACTTGTCTAATTCTCTGCTTCCATTTATTTCTCTTTTATAAACCTCATATTTATCTTGCAAACAATATTCAAAGTCATACATTGGAGCTAATTTTACATTTCTTTGTTTAGATATAATTATTCCCCAATTTCTATTTGCTTCATCATTATTACCTAAAATTTTGCTAATAATGCATTGCTTTATCAAATTTCTTCTAGTATCTTCAATTTCTTCTTGAGAAAATCTTCTATTATTCAAATATATAGTTAACGCCTTTTCCATTCGTTTCATATCATTACCATTTACATTTCCTCTAAGTCCAGTCATAACGTCAGAATCTGTTGATATACTTAAACCTGATATTAATTCTTCACCATATTTAAGAAAATTTGGAGTATAAATATATCCTAACTCATTTTTTAATTTATCATTAATTTTATTTGTAGTTAAGTAATATGTAGCAGATTCAACGCCAAGATTTCTCGCAACCATCATAGATACAAGTGTAGCATATCTTGAGTTTTTTCCTATTTCATTATTTCTTTCCATGCTCTCTAAGCCTCTTTTTAGTATTCCTGTTGATAAATCGGGAAAAATAATCCAACCATAAGAGTTACTGCTATTATTTACATCTATCATTGATCTTTCAAATTTCATTTTTTCTAAATCAACTTTTCCTTCATTATTAAATACTAAATCACTACTAACTTCTGATTCATAACACTTATATAGTTCTTCCACTGGAGTTATTCCAATTCTGTCCTTTATTCTATTTTCAATACAATCTTTATCTATTCCCCATAACTTAAGAGCTTTGCGTAAATATTCTTCCTCATTTAATTTTTGCATTATTAATTCTCCTCTTTTAATACTAAGTAATACCTATCTGTCATTGATTTTCCTAATGTCTTTTTTAGTAGCTCATATTCATCATAATCTTTCATATCATATCTTGATAGTATCTCTTTAATGTACATATTATCTTCTTGTGGTATTCTTTGTTTAAAAAAAGAAAATAACTCTTCACTTTCATAGTGATTTTTTAGAAAATCTATATTTCCAATGCCCATACATCCTTTTTTTATAGCTGCTTTAAGTCCTGTCTCAATTATATCTAAGGTATATATATTATCTTTCTTATTTAAATTTGCTATATGATAAGACTTATCATTTATATCTTCCCAATATAATTCTAACATTATCTACTCTCCTATTATACTTTCAATCTCCTTCCAAACTTCTTCACTATAAATTTTTCTTTCTGAAGAAAATGGCATCATTATAGTATCTCCAATTGGATTTATAAGTTTTTGCAAATCCTTTGTTGTGTTTTCTACTTTTGTTGGAGCAATTTTATCTGCTTTATTTGCAATTATCATAAATGGCTTTTTTGAACTTATAACATAATTATACATTAATTTATCATTTTCAGTTGGAGCATGTCTAATATCTATCAAAAAGATTATTAACTCTATATTTTCGCAATTTACTAAATATTGTTCTATAAATCCTCCTACTTTATCCTGTTCTTTCTTAGACATTTTACTATATCCATACCCCGGTAAATCAACAAAATAAAACTTTTCATCAATATTATAAAAATTTATTTGGCGTGTTTTACCTGGTTCACTACTTGTACGTGCTAATTTTTTTCTATTTATCATTGTATTTATAAAACTCGATTTTCCTACATTTGATTTTCCTACTAATACAATTTGTGGTAAATTATTTTTAGGATATTGTTTTGGACTTACTGCTGATATTTCAAATTTTGGATTTTTTACTATCATTATTTTTACCTTTCATTTTAAAATTTATTTTCTTCAAGTATTCTAGCCATTTGTACTCCTGAACAAGATGCCATCATTAATCCTCTTGTCATTCCTCCACCATCTCCAATAGAATATAGACCTTTTATATTTGTTTCGAAATTATTGTCTATAACAAGTTGATTACTATAAAATTTTATTTCAGGACCATATAGCAAATTGTCTGGATTTGCAAATCCTTCTACAACTTTATCTAAAGCTCTTATAAATTCCAATATATCTGTCATTGTTCTATATCCTAAAGCAAATGTTATATCTCCAGCAACTGCTGATTTTAGTGTTGGAACAACTGAGTTATTTTTTAATTCTTCTTCCCACGTTCTTTTTCCTCTATAAATATCTCCAAGTCTTTGAACTACTATATTTCCTGCGCCTAATTCGTTTAAGTTTTTGGCAACATTTCTACCATATTCTATCGGTTTATTAAATGGATAATTAAATTTATGTGATACTAGTATTGCTAAATTTGTATTTGTACTTTTCTTTTCTTTATATGAATGTCCATTCACTAATGTTATATTATGGTCATATACCTCAGTAGATACGAAACCACTCGGATTTTGGCAAAATGTTCTTACTTTGTCCTTAAATGGTCCTACTCTACCAATAAATTTTCCTTCATACATATATTCATTTATCTTTTTCATTACTTTGTCTGGTAATTCATATCTTATACCAATATCAACTATTCCAGCATGTGTATCTATTTTGTGTTTATTACACATTTGAACTAGCCAATTTGCACCTTTTCTTCCAACAGCTAATACTACATTATCTGTATATATTTCTTCACTTCCAGTAAAATCTTCGCTTTCTATATTTTTTGATGGTCTAATTTTTACACCTTTTATTATGCCATCTTCTATAATTAAATCTTCTACTGCTGTTTCAAATAATATATTTACACCATTATCTATTAGATATTTTTCTATTTTTCCATATAATTCATGACTTTTTTCTGTTCCCAAATGTCTAATTGGTATATCTATCAATGTAATATTTTCTTTTTTAGCTTTTTCTTTTATTTGTTTTACTTCTTCTTTATGCTCTGTTCCCTCTAATTTTTTATCCGCACCAAATTTTAGATATATTTTGTCTGTGTAATCAATTAATTTTTTTGTTTCTTCTACCCCAATATATTCTTGTAAAATTCCTCCTACATGTATTTCATCATCATCTTTATTATACAATGATAATTTTCCATCTGAAAATGCTCCTGCGCCAGAAAATCCACAAGTAATATTGCAAAGGGGTTTGCATTTTGTACATTCTCCTTTTTTCTCTATTGGACAAATTCTATTTTCAACTCTTTTTCCTTGTTCTATTAATAATATATTTTGGTGTTTATTCTTTTGTATTAATTCATATGCTAAAAATACACCACTTGGTCCTGCTCCAATAACAACTGCATCATATTTTTTATTCATTCTAATCACCCTCTATGATATTTTATATAGTGCTTTTACATCCCATGTTGTTCCATTTACTGTGTCATTAAGTATAATTCCTTTTTCATCTAATTCTGCTCTAATTTTGTCTGCTAATTCGAAATTTCTTTCTTTTTTAGCTTCAAGTCTTTTTGTTATTTGCTCTTCTATATATGTCTTACTAATATCTAATTTATTTAGATATTTCTCTTTTAACTCTGCAATAATCTTTTCAGGCTCTTGTTTAAATAAACCAAGTACTCCATAAACTTCTTTTACATTTTTTAATATATTTTCTAATGTATTTGCAGCCTTTGCTTTATTACCTTTTTTAGCTGTTTTCATTGCATTGTTAACATATTTGAATATTCCATATAAGTATGATATTGCTGATGCTGTATTAAAATCGTCATCCATTACATTTATAAAGTTTGGTATTATGTCTTTTGATATATCATCTTCTAATATATCTGTTATTTCTTCATTTTTATTTTGTTCAATATATTTTTGCATTTCTTTTATTGTTGTATAGAAATAATATAAATGACTTTCTGCAATTTGGAAATCACTATCTGAAATATCTATGTCTGATTCATAATTTTTTGAAAACATTAGATATTTTATTGCCTCATAATTATACATTTTGACTGCATCTCTTATAGTTAATGAGTTTCCTAAAGATTTACTCATTTTTTCTCCATTAATTTTTATTAATCCACAATGTGTCCAATAATTTGCAAGAGGTTTTCCTGTTAAAGCTTCACTTTGTGCTATTTCATTTTCATGGTGAGGGAATTGTAGGTCTCTTCCACCTCCATGTATATCTATCGATTCCCCTAGTGTATCTTCTGCCATTACTGAGCATTCAATATGCCATCCTGGTCTTCCTTTTCCCCAAGGAGATTCCCAATATACTTCTCCTGGTTTTGCAGATTTCCACAATGCAAAATCGATTGGATCTCTTTTTCCTTCTTCTAGTTCTATACGAACTCCATTTAACATATCATCTACATTTCTGTGTGATAACTTTCCATATTCTTTAAATGTTCTTACTGCAAAATATACATCCCCATTTTCTGCTTTGTAAGCATTTCCCTTTTCAATAAGTTTTTCAATGAATTTTATTATTTTTTCTATGTATTCAGATGCTTTAGTATTATAATCCGCACTTTTTACATGTAAGTTTTCCATGTCTATTTCTGCTTCTTTTATTTGCTCTTTAGATAACTCTAGAGCTCCTTTTCCTTGTTCATTCGCTCTTTTTATTATTTTATCATCTACATCTGTGTAATTCCTTACATAAGTTACATCATAACCTCTATATCTTAAATAATCAGCTATCATAGCATATACTATTGCCTGCCTTGCATGACCAATGTGACATAAGTCATATACCGTTACTCCACATGCATACATTTTGACCTTTCCATCTTCTATCGGCTTGAATTCTTTTTTCTTTCCACTCATTGTGTCATAAATCTTCATAGCTAATTACCTCCATTTCTTTTATTTATTTTACTTGTGTATTTTATCATAATTTTATTCATTTTTCAATGTTTTTGTGATTTTTTCATTACTTAAAGAAATCTCATCTGGTTCCATATGATGTTTGATATTTTTCATTTCTACAAGTTCAATTTCTGGCCTGTCTTTGACAAATTTATATGTATCTACAATTGGTGCTGTATCATCTTCTGTTCCTTGGATTATTAATATTTTTCTTTTCTCTTTGTAGATATTATATAAATCATGCTTCACTAAATCCTCATAAAAAGAATATGGTATTTCTAACTTACCACCATGTCCAGCTTTCGCTTGTCCTGCTTCTTTATACTGTTCAAACGGTTCTTTTAATAAAGAATTAATTAAGATGTCCTTCATATTAATTGCAGGTGATCTTAATACTATGTTCTCATAATATGAAGTATCACCTATAAGTTTATTCAATAAAATATATGCTCCAAAACTAATGGCATAAAAAGATATTTTTATATTTTCTCCATATCTTTCTTTTATGTATTCCACTACTGAATTAATATATGAAATACATACATCTACATTCAATTTATCCGTTCCTTGTACACTATCTAAATGTCCTGGAAAATCAAATGAAATTGATGGAATCCCATATTTTAAAAACTGATTTGCTACTATTTTCACTGAATTACTTCCTTTTCCACTGCAAAACCCATGACAAAATATAAAAATTCTATTAAATTTATCATTTAAGCCATTATAAAACATTTTAGCCTTTATATTGCAATTTTCTTTTTTATTATAAATCTCTAAGTTTCTTTCCATCACTTTACTTCCCTTATAAACTCTTTTAATATCTGTGCACATCTTTTTGATGCTAATTTTAAAAATTCATCAAATGTTATTTCATTTTTACCATTTGGTACATCTGATATACTTCTTATAATTAAAACTGGTTTATTATCTAATTTGCACACTTGTGCAATAGCGGCACTTTCCATTTCTATTACATCTGCATTAAATTTAATTCTTATTTTTTCTTTCATCTGTACATCTGTACAAAAAATGTCTCCTGATGCTATTGTTCCTATTTTTACTTTATATTCATTATTTGATAATTTTGAGATTGTATGTTCCATTTTTTCAATTAAGCTATCATCACTTTTTACATTTTCACCTACATTACTTATGTATCCTTTTGGATGACCAAATGCTGTTATATCAAAGTCATGTTGCACCAATGTCTTTCCTATTACTATATCTCCTATTTTTAGTTCTTCATTTGTTGCTGCACCTGAACCAACATTAATAATTGCTTCAATGTCAAAATTATCTATTAAAATCTGTGTTACTCTTGCGGCATTTACTTTTCCTACTCCTGCTTCTACTAGTACTACATTTGAGTTATTAATTTTCCCCTCAAAAAATGTTAGCTCATATATTTTCTTTTCTTCTATATTTCCCATTATGTTTTTTATTTCTTCCATTTCTTCTTGCATTGCAGCAATTATCCCATATTTTTTTATATTATTCATTTTGCAACATTCCTTTCTTTTTTATCCTTAATTATTTTACTATACTACATATTTAAATGCAAGTTTAAAAAACGTTTCTATTGCATTTTTACAATAATAAACGTTTTTCTATTGTTTTTATAATTTTTACTTTATATCATAAGTTCCATCCTCATTTTTTTCAAATTTAACATCAGCTTTTAGTAAAACTATTGGGCATATTCCTAATCCAGCATTCGAATTAAAATCCCCACCAGACGATGCAGCTAAATATGTTTTAAATATACAGCCACCTGAACTATTTATAGCATATACTCCATACTCAACAACTTCACTATGCATATTAATATATGCTGAATTTAATAAATATCTACTACTAAATATTGTTTTATATTCTTCACTATTTTCTACTATTCCCTTGCACTCTCCTTCTGTAGAACTATCTTCGCTCAATGTGTATGCATAATATAAATAACATGTATTTGTCAATGTTACTATATCTGTTGGTCGTGTTGTATCTTGTTTTGAATTCCTCCATATTTTATTTTCTATATCATACCAAGTAAATCCTTTTTCTCCACATGTAAATTCTCCATTTTTATTAGTTGCTGAACTTTCTTCAACTTTCCATTTTATCTTATCAGCTATTTCTGTCCAACTGTATTTTACTTTTGCTCCATATTCACCATAACCATTTTCGGTATCTGTTGTATATCTCTTTCCCATTTTCTTTTGTTCAGGATCATATTCCCCTATATTATTTGGATTATATCCTGTTATTTTATTAATATCATTCACATTTATACTTCTTGCTCCTGTTGCACCTCTTCCATGTCCAAACACACTACATACTTTATTTAATTCCTTTTCTCTACATAAATATCCTAATCGTCCTTCTAATCTAAATATTTTTTTATGTTCATTTGGGAATATGGCTTTTACACATTTAATCAATACTTCTCCTGTTGATTCATCCACCCCTAATATCTGCCATCCACCTGTTGCTGCTTGGTTGGTAATTGTTTGGTCACTATATCCGTTTCCTTCTTCTAATATTTGATTTGTTTCTGTTATGCTTCCTACATGCGAAACTTCTATTTTTTCTATTGCATTTCCATTTTCATCCTTAGTAGGATCATAATTTATATATGTTCCTATTGGTAGCTCCATTATCCCATCTGTTATTATTGTTTTTCTTCCTTTACTATCTTTTTTATACTGCCAACATCTTTCACCGGAAGACTTTTTCATTAAATACTCATAATTTTTTAATGACTCTTTTTCATTTTTTTGTTCCTCTTCCGTTTTAATTTTAGCCTCTGCCGCCTTCTTTAATATTCCATTTTCTCCTGATAACATTGCTATTGCTACTCCTGCTAATATTAATAACACTATTATTGTTATTACTAGTGCTATTAATGTTATTCCTTTGTTTCTTTTCATATCATTTTTCCTTTCTTTATTTTTTATTATTGTCAAAAAGAAATGTCCCCATTGACAACTTTCATGTATCACAAAAAGACAATATAAACTTATCCAGTATCATAATAGTTACCAGATAAACTAACATTGCCTTTTTCATTATAATATTTATTATTTTTATTTAAACTAATTGTGTGTGTGTGTGTGTGTGTGTGTACTCTCACAAGGCTTTCAGTCTTCACTATTCTTTGCATCTTTTGTTTCCCCTTTTTTATACTTTTTTCTATCTATATGTTATCATTACTACAATTTTCTGTCAATACTTTTTCTTGTATGAACTTTAATATTATTGCAATTAATATAGAAACGAAAACAAAAAAAATAGAGAACCCACATCGGTTCCTCAGTGAACTTTGGGACACATCTTACTCAAATTCTAAAAACACGAAAACACCTTATAAATTCACTACTTCAAAACATTTCGTAAATTTATAAGATGTGTCCCAAAGTTCACTGAGGAACCGTCCCTAAAAAACAGGAGCTATTGCTTTATTGTCTTTTAATACTTCAAAATGTAAATGATAATCATCACCAATCTCAAAAGTTGCAGAATTTCCAACAGTACCTATAGTTTGTCCCGCTTCTACTTTTTCTCCTTCAACAACAAACTCTGCTGTTAGTAGATTTGAATACACAGTTTGATATCCATTATCATGGTTTATAATAACAGTAAGACCATATCTGGGGTCATTTTTTATTGCGAAAACTGTACCTTCTGCAGCAGCTCCTACAACACTAGTTTTATCTGCCTTTATATCTATACCATTATGTGTTATCCATTCTTCTAAAGTTTTTGAATATACTAAAGAATCATTTGCAAATTCTCTTATTATTTCTCCTTTTAATGGAGCTATAAACTTAACTTCTTTAGTTTCCTTCTTTTCTTCATTATCTTTTTTACTATCCTTTTTTGTTTCCTCTTTTTTGTCCTCTTTCTTATTATCATTTGTCTTAGTAGATGTAGCTACTGTATTTTTTGCTTCATTTGTTTCAGTATTATCATCAAATATATTTTCTTCTTTAGCAGTATTTAATTCATTTTCGGCTTCTTCTACTGATTTTCCCATTTCAGTACTTGCACTTTCGCTTTCTTGATTTACTTCAGTATTACTTGTAGAGCTTAACCTTCTTTCTATTTCTGCTACATCATTATTATTTTTAGACCTTAACATTAAACAAGCTACCACTCCTGATATTAAAAGTATTACACATATACTTCCTATTATAAAATGTCTTTTTGTATTATCATATTCATAATTCATTTTTGACTTATCCTCCTTAACTTTTATTATTTAAAAATATTATTTACATTTTTAGAACATTTATACATCTAAAATATATTTTCTAAATTAAAAGAATACTTATCTTTAATATGATCTAATATAAATGATGTCTTTTCAATTTCGGCTATGGCGAAATCATATTGATTTGTTTCTACATAACTCTTATATACCATAAGGCATGTTTCTACTTTTTCTAATTCATTATGCTCAATAAAATAAACTAATTTATCATTATATTCTGTCCATCTATCATGCGTTGCATTAACCTTATTTAACACTTCTTTATGATTTACATTGTTTTGCTCTAAATCTTGTTTTATCATAGACAATTCATCTGTTGTTTTATCAATTGATGTTTTTGTGTACTGTTGTAATGCATAATCAAATGTAAATATTCCTACTATTATAATTATAGAAATAATTAATTCTTTGTACATTTCTAATTATCCTTTCATTTTTTTCTGACAGAAGATCTGTCCTTTCCCATCATAAGTTACAAGCAATGCTTGCTCTGGTTCCATTTTAAATTTATTTACTTCTTTTTTTAACCAGCTATAATTTTTTCCTATTGACTGCAAATTGTCATGCATTACTTTTCCATCTACTACTAAATCATAAGGTATACCTTCATAATCTGGCATTATTCCTAAATCCTCTGGAATGATTCCTCTTTTTTCCGGTTTTTCTATGACTGTGACCTGTCCACTAGTTTCTAATATTGCATATTCAACATCACCAATACTTACTATGTTTTTATCTCTCAATCTTTCTTGCAATTCATTTACAGTAAATCTCTCTTTAATAAGAGCCGTTTCATCAATTTTCCCTCTATATATTAAAATACGTGGTTTTCCACAAATAATTTCTCTTGCTTTTATACTTTTTATATTTATAACTGAAATTATTAGGTGCATTACTAATAATCCTAAAATTGGCACAATTCCATTGCTTAATGGAATTCCTGTATCAGTCATAGGAATTGATGCTAGATCTGCAATCATTATTGCAATTGCAAGCTCAAATGGCTGTAATTGTCCAATTTCTCGTTTTCCCATTAATCTCATAACTATTAATACTATTATATATAAAACAATCGATCTAAAAAAATTGATAAGCATTATAAACTCCTTTAAATTTTCTTTAATTCATTATTTCCATAATTTTTTTAAAGTATTCATAATTTTTTGAATAAAATTTTTTTGATTGTTAATAATATTTTTGTAACCTTTAAAATTAATTCACATCGATAGAAAAAACTTAAAAGGGGAGGTTGAAGGAAATGTCTAATTCTGATAGTCAGACAAGTCAAAATTCAGGAAGTACTGCATGGCAAGTTATTGGTAGATTAATAACTGCTGCCATTGTTTTAGCTATAACTGCATTTTTTACACCTGGATTTACTATAAATAATATCTGGGCTTTAGCTATAGCTGCTATAGTTTTAACAATACTCGATTATATAGTTACAAAGTTTACTGGTATAGAGGCTAGTCCTTTCGGTAAAGGATTTGTAGGTTTTGCTTTAGCTGCTATTATTTTATATGTAACTCAATTCTTTGTAGCAGGATATTCTATCTCATGGATGGCTGCTATTATAGGTGCTTTGATTTATGGTGTAGTTGATTACTTTATTCCTGGAAATCAACAAATGTAGTATTTTTAAACTACAAAAAAGGTATATTAATATTTTTAAAGATTAATTTTAAAATATTAATATACCTTTTCTATTTATTTTTTATTTATAATTTGCATAATTCCAATCAGTAGCTTTATATAAAACTTTTCTTTCATTTTCTACAAATACTAAATTCTGTTTATCATATACCTTTTGCAGCTCTGGAATAAATCCATGTACACATGTATGAGGATATATCCAACTAAATTTACCTATAAAGGTTCCCGGTTGCGTTGTACAGTTTGATCCTATTCTACTGTTATCTCCTAATATAACCCCAATCGCTTCTCTTCCTAATTCTATTTTCTCTTTGTTTTCATCTTTTATTACTATTTTTGATTGATTAAAACCTCTATTTGCTACTATTACTCCTGAACCAATTCTTGCATTCTTTCCTAATATAGAATCTCCTACAAATGCTAAGTCTGATATTTTTGATCCATCTCTCATTATTGTATGCTTTACTTCTGTACTAAATCCAATAACACAATTGTCTCCCATTATGGTTCCTGGTCTTATATAAGAATTGTACATTACTTTGCAATTTTTTCCAATATATACTGGTCCTTGTATTATACATCCTGCCTCAATCTCTGTTCCTTCTCCAATATATACGTTTCCCATTATTTTTACATTTTCTTGTATATTATTTGTTTGTATATCTTGTTTTCCTGATTTTTCTATTTCGTCAATTAAATTTGATGCCTGATTAAAAATATCCATTACTTTTTTACTTTGAGTACTAAATTTTTTAAATATTTCATTTTCTTCTATTTCTTCAAAATAATAATCAATATCAAATTTCATTTTTTAAATTCCTTTCATATATTTGTATGGCTGTTGCTGGACTATCAACTCCAGTAGCATTTTTTATTGGTGCAAATTCCTTGTTTCTATCCACTTCCATTATGGCCATATCATCTAAAAATTCAAACCCATCAAATATAAAAGATTCAAATTTATACATGTTCTTTTTTAAAGCACAATGATACTTTAATTCATGTTTTGCAATTTCTTCTATTGCCTCTATTTTTAATAAGTTACTTACAAAATATGATAATCCATACAATAAGTCTCCATTATCATTTTTTTCATATATCATATCTTCAGTCATATCAATATATTCAATAACCCTTGGCTTTCCATTGCTTTTGCAGAAAATACCCACTTTTTCCTCTGGATATGCCTTTCTAATTGCTTTTGCAGCACCTGAAACTTTTTTCTTTATAGCTAATCCAAGTAAAGTAGAATCTACCATTTGAGCCATAATATTATCTACTCCACAGATATATACCCATTTTATATTTTTGCTTTTCATATCTTCTAACATACCTGACTTTTCAAGTGACTCATATACTGAGCCATTTCCGTTAGATGCTGTCTTTATATTATAATCTTCATCTAATACAATCTCTCCATCAAGTGTCAATAATGGTAGCTCTCCCTGAATGAAAAATTTTACTTTTTCTTTATTATATCCAAAAAAATTATTTTTCTCAAAAAAATCTATTGTTTGTTGGTTATTTTGATTGCTTGTCATTATATACCAATATACCTCTGTACCATATCGTGCTTTTGCTCTTTTTAAAGTCTCTACTAGTAATTCAAAAATATATTTTCCTTTTTCTCCTATGTCTAATTTAAAAGATCCTTTTGGTCCATCACATCCTAATCTAGTTCCTTGACCACCTGCCATTGTTACAACTGCATATTGATTATTTTTTATTATCTCTTCTCCTAATTTATCTAATTCATCTTTTTCATCTTTTGATAATTTTGATTTATCTATAAATTCCATTGGATTTATTTTGTTGTTTGTATTTTTGGTTTCTCTTGAGTTATATATATCATTTAATTTCTTAAAATCACATTCTAATATTTGTTTTACTAATTTATTTTTTTCATTTTCATTTATTTTCTCTAATGTTTCTAATATATGTTGTTGCTTATATTGTTGTAATATATGTTTTGCTTTTTCTAAATCTTCCATTAACTTCACTTCTTTCTGCTCATTTCTTACTACTAAATTATTCATCTTTTTATAATTATGTGTTCATTATATACCATGTTTTTATTTAATTCAATTATTTTAATCAAAAAAATATCATTTTATATAGTATATTTCACACTACAAAAATGATATTTTACTTCTCATTTAATTTATTTAGCTAAAATTTTAGCAATTACTAAATCATATATTACTTTTATTGCAAAGTTTATAATTAATGAAGCTACTGTCACTTCTTTGAACATGCATAAATAAAACATTGTCTCTATAAATGATGCAATTAATAATACATTAAATACATGTCCTTCTTTTTTTGTTTTCTTTAATTCTTTTAGTCCTTCATATCCTAATAAAGCAATCATTTGTGATAGGAAAAATGCTAGGAAAGTAACTTCCATTAAAACATAGTCTATTGTTCCAAGTAAAGTCCATTTAACAACAAAGAATAATGTTTGCATTATTAATGATAAAATCATTAACAACATTGCATTTTTACTCTCTCCTCTTTTAGAAACTGCAATAGATATTAAAGATAATAATGGGTATACAAATGTAATTACATATATTGTTTGTCCAAATAATGTAAAACTGCATCTTGCTACTTCTGTTGATATTACTAGTAAAATTGGTAATGCTAAAATTAATATTAATGGTAATTTTGTATTAGTTTTTGCCATTTTTTCCAATCCCCCTCTTTTGTATTTTATACTTATATAATACTTTATTTGATTTTAAAAATCAATATTTTTTTCAAAATGTAATATTTCTGTAATATTTTGTTTCATACTGGTTAAAATAAAAAACGGAGGTACCTTAAAATGAAAAAATGGTATATATTATTAGCAATTTTAGCTATTGCAGCTGGAGTTGGAGTAGCAATTTATTTTTCAAACTCTTCAAATCAAAACAATAACAATAATTCTTATAATGCTTCTAGGACTAATTATAATGAAAATAATCAAAATATTTATAATACAAATATGAATAATATATCTAATGATTTATCTAGTAACATTACTGATACAGAAAATAATGATAATAAAAAAGAAGAACAAAAAAATACTCCCTCAAAAAAACTTCTTACATCATATACAACCAAAATTTATACAAAAGAATCTGATAGACAAAATAATGTTTCGATTGCATGTTCTACCTTAAATGATACAACTGTAAAAAATGGAGATACATTTTCTTTTTCTCATACAGTTGGAAAGGCTACTACTAAAAAGGGATACGAAAAAGCAGATGTCTTTGTAAATGGTGATAAAATTCAAGCGTTAGGTGGAGGTTTATGTCAAGTTAGCTCTACTTTATATAATGCTGTTCTTAAGGCTTCTGATTTAAAAGTTACAGAAAGACATAGCCATAGTAATGATGTGCCATATGTGCCTGATGGTAAAGATGCTGCTGTTTCTTATGGTACTTATGATTTCAAATTTATTAATAAAACTGGAAATGATATAGTTATAGAAGCTAAAAATACAAAAAATAAAGTTACTATTAAAATATATGAATTGAGATAAAAGAAAAGGTGTCAGTGGGGACGTTCCTTTTTGCACCATTTACTTCTTTTCCTATTAATAATACTAAAATTAGTAATGCTATTGATATAAAATACCCTAGTCT
>CAKPMJ010000002.1 GCA_934167965.1 uncultured Clostridia bacterium
TTCATCAAATCTTTCTTCAAGTGTATCAAATCTCTTATTGATCCTTTCGAAGTCAATTCTTTGTTGTTCTTCATGTTTGTCAAATCTTTCTTCAAGTGTATCAAATCTCTTATTGATCCTTTCGAAGTCAATTCTTTGTTGTTCTTCATGTTTTTCAAATCTTTCTTCAAAACTTTTCTCAAGTCCAATGATTCTTTCTTCAAAACTTCTCTCAAGTCCAATGATTCTTTCTTCAAAACTTTTTTCAAGTTCACTGATTCTTTCTTCAAAACTTTTCTTAAGTTCATTGATTTTCCCTTCAAATAGATTTTCCAACTTTGAAAACATAATTTCCATTTTTTCTTCTGACATATTTTTCCACCTCCTTTGTGTTTTGTATTATATAAAAAAACCTTATCTTTGTCAATACAAAAATAAGATTTTTTCAAACTTTTAATTTGATCTTTATTCAGTTATATATTTATGACTACACTCATTTAATTTAGTACTTAACAAGCCACTTTCTTTTTCATAAATTCTTTTAGTATACTCTTGTTTTGTAACAAAATCCTCATTAGTAATATAATTCAAAGTAACTATTGCTATATTAGAACAATGGTGTATTATTTTTTCACAAATAGAAATTATATCCAAAAACATCATTCCACTTTCAACATTACATTTTCCTTGTTTTAGTCTTTTAATATGAGACGTTTTGCATTTTTCCTTTTTCATTTCAGCAAATTCTTTTAAGGCTTCAATTTGTACAACCAAATTCAAGTCTTTCTCTTTAAACGCCTTTGTTGTTGTTAAAATAGTATCTTCTGTTATATTGTACATAACCTCTAATTCTTTAAAAGCCTCTTCTGAAATCTTAATTTCTTTTTCGTGAATATTATCTACAATCTGTGAAAACTCATATGCATAATCACCTATTTTTTCAAATTCATCTTCAACCTTTAAAAGGGAAGTTATATTAATACTTTCTTGATCAGACAATTCTAAACTGGCAAGCATAACTAAAAACTTGGTAACTTTTTCTTCCATCTTGTCTATTGCTTCTTCTCTTTCTTTAATTTTATCCAATCTCTTCTTGTCCCATTGTTTAAGAATATTCATAGATTTTCTAAAATTCTTTTCTGCCAGTACTCCCATTTCTTCAATTATTGTAGTACTATTTGCTATAGCAATATCTGGTATATTTACTACTCTTTCATCAATCAAATTTAATACAGACAAATACTCTTCATCATCTTCATTGTCTATATCACTTTTCTTGTCTTTTATTGTGAATATTGTAAGTTTTTCAAGCCAACCAATAAATGGAAATAATATTATTGTTGACACAACATTAAATACTGTATGGAAATTTGCAATTCCACCCATATCTATTGCACTATTCCAGAAATGGAAACCTACAAATCTTTGATATGTATATATAAACACTAGAAAGATTATTGTACCTATAAGGTTAAAATACAAATGAACAGTTGCTGCTCTTTTTGCATTTTTAGAACCACCTATACTCGACAATATAGATGTTAGGCATGTACCTATATTTTGTCCAAGTATTATTGGTACAGTAGTAGAAAATGTTGTTATACCTGTAGTTGATATAGCCTGCAAAATTCCAACCGTTGCTGCAGAGCTTTGCACTATTGCTGTAATTATTGCACCCGCTAGAACCCCTAATACAGGATTAGATAATTTCATTAATATTTCTGATAATATTGGTAAATCACTAAACGTACTTGCCATATCTATCATTGTAATCATTCCAGTAAATAACAGTCCTAATCCAATTAACATTTGTCCAATATCTGTTGTTTTATTTTTCTTTGATAGCTCTATCATTAATAATCCTATTACTAATAAAATAGGAGCCATAGTAGCAGGTGTTAAAAGTGATATCCAACTGTCTCCACCAATATTAGTAAATCTTAATATTTGTGAAGTAATAGTTGTACCTATATTTGCTCCCATAATTATAGGTATTGCATTTCTTAATTTCAATATTTCTGAATTAACTAATCCAACCACTATTACAGTAGTAGTGGTTGAGCTTTGAGTTGCTGCTGTTATAATTATTCCAGTAATTAATCCCTTAAACGGATTATCTGTAGCGTGAGTTAAAATTTTTTCTAATTTTCCACCTGATAATTTCTTTAAATTTGTACTTAATATTTTCATTCCATATATTAATAAAACAAGTCCACCTAATAACTTTATAACTGATGTTACTATATTCATTTTTCCACCTCTATTACTTTATATAAATTCTTCCCAAACTATATTTGCCAAATCTATTCCCTTTTCAGTTAGTCTTATTTTATCCTCATCTATTATAATTAATTTTTCTTCGGTTAACTTATTTAATTCTTTTTTAAAAAGAAAAATCGGATTTTCTGTAAATTTGTTTTTAAAATCTTGTATTGAAACTCCATCTATTTTTCTTAATCCTAATAACATGAATTCTTTTTCTTTCTCAAATTCAGTCTGATTTTCTTGCATTACTATATTTTCATTAAACTTATTTTCTTGTGTATTTTTTATATATCTCTCTAAATCTTCTATATTAGAGAATCTTTTATTCCCAATATATGAATGTGCGGCTAGTCCAAAACCTATATATTCTTTTTGATTCCAACAATTTAAATTATGTTTTGATTCAAATCCTAACTTTGAAAAATTAGAAATTTCATAATGTTTATATCCATTTAATTCTAAATAATTTTTAACATACCAATACATATTTCTTTCTGTATCTTCTTCTGGTAATTTTAATGTTTCATTTTCAATTAATTCTTGCATTCTAGTATTTTCTTCTACTATTAAAGAATATACAGAAATATGCTCTGCTCCTAATTCTACTGCTGTTTTTAATGAATCCTTAATGTCTTGAATACTTTGGTCTGGTAAGCCTATCATCAAATCTACATTTATATTGTTAAATCCAATTTTTCTCGCACATTTATATGTATCTAAAAACTCTTCAAAGTTATGTATTCTCCCTATTGATTTTAATAAACTATTTTTTGTGCTCTGAAGCCCTATGCTTAATCTATTTATTCCTGCTTCTTTGTAATCCTTTAATTTACTATAATCTACAGTTCCTGGATTTACTTCTATTGTAATTTGTGCATTTTTTAATGTAATTGGTTTTAAATTTTCTAAAATTTTAATAATATCATTACTCTCTATATATGATGGAGTTCCTCCTCCAATATATATAGTATCTAGCATTATATTTTTATTGTATTCTTTCCAATTTCCAATTTCTTTTAACACCGCTTCTATATATTTGCTTTTCAAATTATTTCTATCAGCAAATGAAATAAAGTCACAATATATGCATTTTTGCTTACAAAAAGGAATATGTATATATGCTCCTAATGTCTTCATATTCTTTCTCCTTATTTTGATAGTTGTATTATTTTTTTTAATCTATAATTAACACCTGATTTTCCAATTGGTTCTTTTAGTAACTTTCCCAAACTCTCTAAAGACATATCTGGATGTTCCAACCTCAATTCCGCAATTTCTTTTAATGAGTTATCTAATTTTTTAAATTCACCTGTTTCTTTTAATTTCTTTATAGCATTTATTTGTTCAACAGATGCATTTATAACTTTATTTAAATTAGCTGTTTCGCAATTTACAATACGATTTATTTTATTATTCATATGTCTTTGAACTCTTATCTCTTCAAATTGCAACATAGATTTACTTGCTCCAATAAAAGCTAAAAACTTTGATATTTGCTCACCATCTTTTAAATAAAGAATATTTTTCATAACTTTCATATTTATTTCGTAATCACTTAATATTCGTTTTATTTTTTCAGCCATAACCTCTTCAGTAAATTCTACTTCTAAATGATAATTATTTTCTGGATTGTTTATTGAGCCAGAGCCCAAAAATGATCCTCTTAATACTGCCTTTATTAAATTCATTTCTACTTTATCATCTACATCCATCTGTATATTTTCTAATTTATTTTTATTAAAAGATATTGTATATACTTTTCCCTGTATATCTATTGAAAAGTCATTTATATCTATATTTCTAAGTAGTTTTGCATATCTATTTATATTGTATTCATTTTCTGTTGAAAATTTAGCCATTCTTTTTTCTATTATAAAATTATTGCTAATCCAATATCCTATTAACTCATATTTTATTTCTTGCTTATTATTTAAGTTATTTATTTTACTTAATTCTTTTTTTACTTCTAGTGAAAATGACATTATTTTCTCCCTTATTCAAATTTTTGATTTACCTCTATTTTATTTCCTCTTAAGAAATCTCCTATAGGCATTCTCTTTGCATTTTCTCCTTGTATTTCAAGTACCTTTATAATGCCATCTTTTGCTTTTATATATAAACCCTTTTTGTTATCAGACATAATAACTGTACCATTTTCTAATTTTTTGTATTCTTCTTTTTCCTCTAATTTTTGTACTTTCCAAAATTTAATTTTTTTATTATCAAACATTGAAAAAGCTCCCATAATAGGGTTTAAACCTCTAACTAAATTTTTAATTTCTTCAGCTGTTTTGTTTTTCCAATCAATTCTAGCCATTTGTTTATCTAGCATTGGAGCCATTGAAAAAGCTTCTCCTTGCTTTTCTCTTGGTGCTTTTCCATTTTCAATTAGCTTTAGAGTATCTACTAATATTTCTCCACCTATTTTAGAAAGCCTATTCCAAAGCTCCCCTGTTGTTTCATCTTCTCCAATAGATACTTCTTTTTTTAGAATCATATCTCCTGTATCCATTCCTATATCCATATACATTGTTGTAACACCTGTTGTTTTTTCTCCATTTAAAACAGCCCACTGAATTGGAGCTGCTCCTCTATATTTAGGAAGTAATGATCCATGTACATTTATACATCCTTTTTCAGGAATATCTAATATTTCTTTTGGTAAAATTTTTCCATAAGCAACTACACATATTACATCTGGATTAAGTTCTTTCATTTCTTCTATAAATTCTGTGTTGTTTCTTACTTTTAAAGGCTGATATATAGGAATGTTTTTTTCTAATGCAAATTCTTTTACCGGCGTAAACATCATTTTCATTCCTCTACCTTTTGGTTTGTCTGGATTTGTTACTACTCCTATTATTTCATATCCCGCATTATATACTGCCTCTAATGACTCTTTTGCAAAGTCTGGTGTTCCCATAAATAAAATTCTCATTTATTTCCTCCTATTTGTCTGGATTTATATATTCTAAAGTTCCTGGTAATACTTGATCAACAAAAAGTTTTCCTTCTAAATGATCACATTCATGACAAATTGCCTGTGCTAATAGCTCTTTAGCTTTTAATTTTACTTTTTTTGCTTCTCTATCATAAAATTCAACAACAACTTCCTCTGGTCTTATTACCTTTCCAAATTCATTTGGAAAACTTAAGCATCCTTCTTCACATTCTCTTGAGCCTTTTTGTTTTAATATTACTGGATTTATTAATACATATACCCCATGGTCATCTTCTACGTCAATTACAACTACTCTTTTTAATAAACCAACTTGCACAGCAGCTAAACCTACACCATTATATTTGTGCATTGTTTCTATCATATCATCTATTAAACTTTGAATTCTTTCACCTGTTATTTCATCAATAGTTACTTCTCTTGATTTTTTTCTTAATATTTCATCTCCATCCAATCTTATTTGTCTTAGCGCCATTAGCTTTCACATTCCTTTCTATATTTATTAAATTACAACATATTATTTGGATTAACATCAACACTAACCCTTACATCTTTGTTATTTATATCATAAATACTTTTTAAACATTTATTTATTATAATATTAACATCATTATTAACATTACCTTTTGCAATTATTCTCCATCTATATTTATTTTGTATCTTATCTATCGGTGCTGGCATTGGCATAAATACACTTATACCATATTTTTCTAAATTTGTTTTTAACATTTTTTGAAAATATTCACTTACAGCTTTTACATCATTTTCTTTAGTCCCAGAAATTCCTGCAACTATTATATCGCAAAATGGCGGATAATTCAACTGTTTTCTAAGCTCAATCTCTGTATTATAAAACAAATCATAATCTTGCTCTTTTGCACATTCAATTGCAAAATTATCTGGATTATATGTTTGAATTATTACTTTTCCTGGCAAATTTTCTCTTCCTGCTCTTCCTGCAACTTGTGTTAAAATTTGAAATGTTTTTTCATTTGCTCTATAATCATCAATATTAAGTGATCCATCTGCTGCAATTACTCCAACTAGTGTAACATTTGGGAAATGGTGTCCTTTTACCACCATCTGTGTACCAATTAAAATGTCTATATTATCATTTTTAAATTTATTTAATATTTCTTCATGTGAATTTTTCTTTGTAACTGTATCCACATCCATTCTAATTGTACTTGCCTTTGGAAATATTTTTTTTATTTCTTGCTCTAATTTTTGTGTACCTGTTCCAAAATATCTAATTTTATCACTATTACATTCAGGACAAGTTTTTACTATGTTCTCTTCATGTCCACAATAATGACATTTTAGCTTATTTTCAAAACTATGGTATGTCAGGCTAATATTACAGTTCGGGCACTTCATAGTATATCCACATTCTCTACACATTATAAAAGTAGAATATCCACGCCTGTTCAAAAATAAAATTGTTTGCCTTTTTTCTTGTAAATTCTTTTTCATTTCATCATATAACTCAAAACTTAACATTGATTTATTTCCTGTTGCTAACTCCATTTTTAAGTCTACTATTTTTACTTCTGGCAAATTAGAGTTATTCGCTCTTTTGGTTAATTTCAATAAATTGACTTGTCCTAATTCTGCTTTATAAAATGTATCAATATCAGGTGTTGCACTTCCTAGCACTAATGGTATTTTTCTTTCTTGAGCTATTTTTTGTGCTATTTCTTTAGCATTATATCTTGGACTTGATTCAGATTTATATGAACTATCATGTTCTTCATCAATTATTATAATACCAATGTTATTTACAGGTGCAAATATTGCAGAACGTGCTCCTATAACAATCTTTGCTCTATTTTCTTTTATTTTTTTCCATTCATCGTGTCTCTCTCCTATTGATAATTTACTGTGTAATACTGCAATTTTTTCCTTTCCAAACCTCCCAATAAATCTATCTATCATTTGCGGAGTAAGAGATATCTCAGGTACTAATAATATAGCAGATTCTTCTTTTTGTAATATTCTTTCTATTAATTGCATATATACTTCTGTTTTTCCAGAACCTGTTACTCCATATAATAAAAACTTTTCATATTTCTTTTGATTTATTGCCAGCTCTATTTCATTGTAAGCCAGCTCTTGCTCATCTGTTAATTTCATCTTTTTAGTTTCATTTATTTTTTTATTTATTAATGGATTTCTTTCAACTTTCTCTTTTTCCTTTTTTATATATCCTTTTTTTATTAATGAGTTAATTGTTTCTCTTGATGCTCCTGTTATTTGCATTATTTCACTTATAGTAAAACCAGAATTTTTTATTATAAAATTTAATACTTTTTTCTGTTTTTCTCCTCTTAATTTTTCAATATTAATTTCTTTTTCATCTATATTTAAATATATAAAATCTATTTGCTTATCTGTTATTCTGTTTTCCTTATTTTTTGTTCTTGTTCCTGGAGTTAACATTAGTTTTATACATTCTGATACATTGCAAAAGTACTTTCTAGCCATCCATCTTGCTAATTCTATCTTGTCCTGAGTTAAGTTTTCTTCTAGACCTGCTATTTCTTTTACTTCATATTCTGTATTTTGTTTTATTTTTATCACATATCCTTCTTCTAATTTTTTGAAATTGGCAAACGGTACTAAAACTCTACTTCCTACATCAATTATGTCTTTTAAATTTTCTGGTATTTTGTAGTCAAATTTTCTATTTAATTTTTTTGCTTTACTATCTATTATTACTTCTGCTATCATATTTTTTCCTTTTCTCATAATATATAACTTATTTTCTTTTTGCGATTAATGCCTTTATTTTAATTCCCTGTTCACTGAACATATTCTCATGCTCAGTTTCAATGTTTTCCCAAAATTCTTCTTCATTATGCAAATCACAAGTCTTTTTAATAATTTCAAAACCTGACTCTTCAAAATATGTTAAACTTGCTGTAAATAAATCATCATCATCTGTTTTAAAATAAATTTCTCCATCATCTGTTAAAAATATTTTATATTTTTCTAACTGTCTAGTATGTGTTAGTCTTTTTTTGTGATGTTTTCCTCTTGGCCATGGATTACAAAAGTTTATATATATTCTTTCTATTTTATCTTCCTTGTCTAATATTAAAGGTATTCTCTCTATATCAAACCTAGTTATTCTTATATTATCTGTTTCTATATTATTTTCTTTATATATTTGCTCTATATTTCTTTTAGCTAATCCCAACATTGCATCTACTAAATCTATTGCTATATAATTTATTTCTTGATGCCTGCTTGCTAAATTAGCTATAAAGTAACCTTTTCCACATCCCAATTCTAAATATAATGGATTTTCTTTGTTTTTAAATTCTTCTCTCCATTTTCCTTTTATTTTTTCTGGTTCATCTATATAAAATGTACTTGCTTCTAATTCTGGTCTTGCCCATTTTTTATATCTTATTCTCATTTATTCTCTCCCATTTTTTATTCTTTACATATTATACTATATGAAACAACAAAAATCAATTAGAAATAGTTTAGCAAATATAAAAAATAGGATTACATCTAAAAAAATGCATCCTATTTTCTCATTTTATTATTCTTTATTTTCAGTTGTTTCTTCTGCTTTTGCTTCTTCTTTAACTTCTTCAGCAACTGGAGTTTCAACAACTTCTTCTTTTACTTCTTCAACTACTTCTTCTACAGGTGCTTCTTCAGGCTCTAAACCTTTTATTTCGATTTCTTTATCTTCAATTCTAGCTCCTGCAATTTCTTTAGTCTTAGCAGATTTACCTACTCTATCTCTTAAATAGAATAATTTAGCTCTTCTTGCTTTACCTACTCTAACTAATTCAACTTTTTCAACTAATGGTGAATGAATTAAGAATGTTTTTTCTACTCCAACACCATATGATATTTTTCTAACTGTGAAAGTTTTGTTAACTCCTGATCCTTGTACTTTTATGATTATTCCTTCAAATACTTGGATTCTTTCTTTGTTTCCTTCTTTGATTTTTACATGAACTTTAACTGTATTACCTATTTTTAAATCTGGTATTTTTGATTTTAATTGTTCATGTTCTATAGATTTTATTATATCCATTTTAAAATTTCCTCCTTAATTTCCTGAGCGGTGCTATTTAAAGCACTTCATAATCCTTAATTATTTTTTATTTAAATCTGGTCTTTTCAAATTAGTAATTCTAATACTCTCTTCTCTTCTCCATTTTTCTATATTTTCATGATGTCCGGAAAGCAATACTTCTGGAACTTTTACTCCTTCAAATACTTCTGGTCTTGTATATTGGGGATATTCAAGTAATCCATTTGTAAATGATTCTTCTTTTATTGATTCTTCAGCAATTACTCCACTATTATATCTAGCAACTGCATCTATTAGTACCATTGCCGGAATTTCTCCGCCTGTTAGTACATAATCACCAATAGAAATTTCTTCATCTACTATTTTATCTATGACTCTTTGATCTATTCCCTCATAATGACCACAAAGAATTATAAGATTATCTTCCTTAGCTAATTCTTCAACCTTTTGTTGGTTTAGTTTCTTGCCTTGTGGTGACATATATATAACTTTTGCTTTTTTATCTTCAATAGATTTATAAGCATCATATACAACATCAGCTTTCATTACCATTCCAGCTCCTCCACCATAAGGTGTATCATCAACTTTTTTATGCTTATCTTTAGAAAAATCTCTAATATTTATTAAATTTATATTTATTAGTTCTTTTTCTTTTGCTCTTCCTATAATGCTCGAATTTAAAGCCTCAAACATTTCAGGAAAAAGCGTTAAAACATCAAAATTCATTTAAACTAACCCTTTCAATAAATGAACTATAATTTTACTTTCTTCTATATTTACTTCT
This sequence comes from uncultured Clostridia bacterium, assembly GCA_934167965.1. Taxonomy (GTDB): domain Bacteria; phylum Bacillota; class Clostridia; order TANB77; family CAG-508; genus CAG-269. The sequence continues at coordinate 10,045 of CAKPMJ010000002.1, forward strand.
TTTATTACTTCAGGTATTCCTGGAAGTAATATAGTTTTTCCTAGTTCATTTTTTACTACATATATGTCTTTTGAGCCTGAATTATAAATATCTTCAAGTTTACCTAATAATTCACCTTCATCAGTATATACATCTGATTCAAGTAAATCTGCTATAAAATATGTACCTTCTTCTAATGGAATAGCATCTTCTCTATTTATTTCTAAATATAAATTTCTCAAGGTTTCAGCTTGCTCAACTGTTTCTATTCCTTTAAATTTTATTAGTACCATATCTTTATGGTATTTTACCTCTTCTATTTCTAATTCTTTTTCTTCTTTTTTTATTTTAACATATACTTTTTTTAAATCGTCAAATCTTTCTATATCATTTACCCAAGGTTTTACTTTTACAAATCCCTTGATTCCAAATGTATTTACAATTTGACCTACTTCTAATCTTTTCTTCATATACATTTTTCTTTCATATTTTATTAATTCAAAAAAGAATATCTATTATTTTTTGAATTACTATCCAATAAATTCTACTGTAACACTTTTACTTTCTTTAGCCGCTGCAGCCTTCATTACAGTTCTTATTGCATGAGCAATTTTACCTTGTTTACCAATAACTTTACCCATATCACTTTCTGCAACCTTAACTTCAAAAACTATAGATTTTTCACCATCTAGTTCTTTAATTTCAATTGCATCTTTGTTATCTACTAGGTTTCTAATTATTGTCTCTAAGATTTCTTTCATAATATCTCCTTTTTACTGCTTATTTTGCTTTTTCAATTAAAGCTTTAACAGTATCTGTTGGTTTAGCACCATTTTTAATCCATTGTTCAACTTTAGCTTTGTCTAAAACTACTGTTGATGGTTCTGTCATTGGATCATAAGTTCCTATTTGTTCAATGATTCTTCCATCTCTTGGAGATTTTGAATCAGCTACTACTATATGATAGAAAGGAGCTTTTTTCTTTCCAAATCTTTGTAATCTTATTTTTACCATTTTGTTCACCTCCTACTAGTTTTGATGCTATGCATCTTATATATTTTTTAAATTTAATAACTATAATTACATCATGCCTTTTAACTTATCCATGTCCATACCTTTCATCATTTTCTTCATTGTACCTTTGTCTTTCATTTTTTTCATCATTTTTTGTGTCATTTCAAATGATTCCATGAATTTGTTAATGTCATGTACTTGTGTTCCACTACCTAGTGCTATACGTCTTCTTCTACTTGCATTAAGTATTTTTGGATTCGACCTTTCTTCACTACTCATAGAACTTATTATTGCTTCTATCTTATCAAATTCTTTATCATCTACTTTTACATTTTTTAATTGATTCATTCCTGGCAACATTTTCAATATCGATGAGAATGAACCCATTTTTTTAATTTGTTTTAATTGTGCTAAATAATCATTTAAGTCAAACTTATTTTTACGTAATTGCTTTTCTAACTTTTCAGCTTCTTCTAAGTCTATACTTTGTTCTGCTTGCTCTATTACTGATAGTATATCTCCCATTCCTAAAATTCTTGATGCCATTCTATCAGGATGGAATACTTCAAGTTCACTTAATTTTTCACCAACACCTACAAATTTTATAGGTTTTCCTGTAATTTTCTTTACTGATAATGCAGCACCACCACGTGTGTCTCCATCAAGTTTTGTAAGTATAACTCCATCTATTCCAACCTGTTCATTAAATGTTTGAGCTACATTTACTGCATCTTGACCTGTCATACTGTCTACTACAAGTAGTATTTCATGCGGTTTTACTGATTTTTTTACATTTTGAAGTTCTTCCATTAATTCATTATCTATATGCAAACGTCCTGCTGTATCTAAGATAATTATATCATTTAATTTTGATATTGCTGTATTATAGGCTCTTTTAGCTATTCCAACAACATCTTTTGTGTTTTCTTCTGCATATACTGGTATATTTAATTGTCCACCAACTACTTGTAATTGTTTTATAGCTGCTGGTCTATATACGTCACATGCAACTAGTAATGGCTTTTTACCTTGCTTTCTTAACGTATTAGCAAGTTTACCTGCTGTTGTTGTTTTTCCTGAACCTTGAAGTCCTACTAGCATTATTATTGTTGGAGGGTTTGGTGAAATGTTTATTTTACTTTCTGTTCCTCCTAATAATTCTACTAACTCATCTTTTACTATTTTTACTACTTGCTCTCCTGGTTTCAAAGATTTTAATACTTCTTGACCAAGCGCTTTTTCTTGTATATTTGATATAAATTCTTTTACTATTTTATAGTTTACATCTGCTTCAAGTAATGCAAGTTTTACTTCTCTTAGCATTTCTTTCATATTGCCTTCGGTTATTCTTGCTTCACCTTTTAGCTTTTTTGTAATTTCTTGTAACCTAGAGGATAATCCTTCAAATGCCATAAGCTTCCTCCTTATATACTTAATAAATTTTCTATTTTGTCTAAATTTTTATTTGATTTTATGTCTTTTTTCAATATCTCTATGTTCTTTTTTATTTCTTCTTGCTTTTTCATTACTTGTAATTTTTGTTCATATTCTTTTAATTTGTTTTTTGATTTTTGTATTATTCTCATTACGGCCTGTCTTGTTATAGACTCATTTTCCGCTATCTCTGAAAGTGATAAGTCATTGTTGTAATAGTCGCTCATAAATTGATATTGCTTTTCTGTTAATAGTTTTCCATATATTTCTAATAATATACTTATTTCTACCTTTTCTTCCATTTCTTACCTCTTTTATTTGTAATACTAATCTAGTTTACACTATATTTTTAATTTTGTCAAGCATTTTGAGTAACTTTTTTGTGAAAATGCTTGCTATTTTGCCATCTTTATGATATATAATGGTAAAGGAGGGACAGATTATGTCTGAGAATAAAAAAGAAATTAAAGTAATTACTGGAAATGGTAAAGATTTAGATATTTCTCCAGTATATGATCATATAAAAATCAATCAACCAACTTCTAGAGAAAAGAAAAAGGATGTAGTTATACCTAAGTCAAAAAAAGATATTGAAAAAAAATAGAAATGCAATTTTTAAAGTTGCATTTCTTTTTTATTATTCTTCAACTGGTGCTTCAACTGGGCAAACACTTGCACATGTACCACAATTAATACACATATCTTGGTTTATCTCGTACTTTTCATCACCTTGAGCTATACATTCTACTGGGCAGTTTGCTGCACAAGCTCCACAAGATATACAATTTTCATTGATCTTATATGCCATAATTATCACCACCTTTTCCTTCTTTACTTTCTATCTCTTCAAGTTTTTCTAGTTCTTCAAGCTCTTTTTTATTTTTCAATTCTTCTTCATCAGCAGTTTCTTCTGCCGCATCCTCTATAACAGTTATCTCATTAATATTATATTTTTTATATGTAAAAGCATCACCTTTTTTTATTTTTACTTTTACTCTTTCTGCTAAAGTTTCAACTAATTCAACAACTCCAGTACCTTCTTCTGTCCTAACTATTGCTCCTGCATGAGGAAGTCTGCTTGCTTTCTCAGTATATACTTCATCTTCATATTTTAGACAGCACATTAATCTTCCGCAATTACCAGAAATTTTTGTAGGGTTTAATGATAAATTTTGATCTTTTGCCATTTTTATTGATACTGTTTCAAAATTGTTTAAAAATGAACAACAACATAATTCTCTGCCACAAATACCATTTCCACCAATTCTCTTTACTTCATCTCTAACACCTATCTGTCTTAATTCTATTCTAGTCTTGTAGTTTGTTGCTAAATCTTTTACTAATTCTCTAAAATCAATTCTTCCATCTGCTGTAAAGAAAAATAATAATTTTGTATTATCAAATTTACATTCTACATCTGTTAAATTCATTTTTAATTTATGCTCTTTAATTTTTTTATTACAAAACTCAAAAGCTTCTTTTTCTTTCTTCTTACACTCTTCAAAATGCTTCATATCTCTTGGATTTGCTATTCTTATTACTTTTTTTAGTGGTGCAACAATTTTTTCTTCAGAAATTTTTCTATTTGGAATCATTACTTCTGCGATTTCTTCTCCTTCTGAAGTCTCAACTATTACATATTCGCCTTTCCTTAATATTAAATATTGTGGATTGAAGAAATATATTTTTCCTAGTCTTCTAAATCTTACTCCTATTATATTTTTCAATGCATTTCCTCCCATATTTTAAATAACATCTTGTCTATACACATATTGTAATTACTATTAGCCTTAAGCCTCTTTTTGGTTTCTTCTATAATTTTTATACAATTTATATAACTTATATCCTCTTTTGATTTATTAAAACATATTATATTCATATATTCTAAAATCTCAAACTTGTCATCAGACGATTTATATATAATATCTGCTTTTTTCATTATTTCTATTATATCTTTGTTTTTGATTTCATCAATAATTTCATATATAGAATTATATAATTCTTCTTTATCTTTTAGTTTTTCTGCCCTACCAATACTTCCTTGAAAAGTTTCTAACATATTCTCAGTAATATTATTCATATTGTATTTTTTTCTTAAATATGCTTCTATTTGTTCATTAGATATATCCTGAAATTTTAATATATTACATCTTGATTTTATAGTACTCAAAAAATTACTTTCTACTGAACCAATTAATATTATTACTACAAATTCAGGAGGTTCCTCTAATGTTTTTAGTAAACAATTTTGAGCTTCTTTTGTCATTGTATCTGCATTATCTAGTATGTACACCTTATTATTTGATTTTATTGGCGCTTCCAATATCTTTTTTTGTAATTCTCTTATTTGTTCTATTTTTATATTATTTCCATCTGGCTCAACTAATATAAAATCAGGATTATTTTGAAGTTCTGAACCTAATATCATTTTGGCAAATTCATAAGAAATTAACCTTTTTCCTATTCCTTCTGTTCCAATAAATAAATAACTATGTGAAATTCTATTTAATTCTATAGCTTGTGACAATTCTTGCTTTATTTTGTCATTTCCATAAATACCTTCAAACATGATTTTCACTTCCTATTTATCTATTTTACCAAATAAATTTAATGGCCAAATTCTAATCCATACCTTACTTTCTATCTTTTCCAATGGTATACATCCAAAACATCTACTATCTGTACTTTTTGATCTATTATCTCCCATTACAAATACAGAATTATCTGGAACAGTTACATCTAAACATTTTCCTCTTCCATTAGTTGTAATAACACCTGGTTGTAAATATTCTTCTTTTTGTAATTCTCCATTTATGTATACGTTTCCATTTTCTATTACTATATGATCTCCTGGTACACCTATTACTCTTTTTATATAACTTATTTTTCCGATTTCTAATACATAAAAAGTAAATTTTTTCCATAAACTTTTAGGTCCATTATCATATCTTGCTATAACACTTTGATTTATTTCATCTTCTGTTAAACCTAGTGTTGATGGCGCTTCAAATGTTATTATATCTCCTTTTGATGGCATTTTCTTTGTTGTTCTTCTCCATCTATTAAGCCACAATCTTTGATTTTCTTGTAAAGTTGGGTACATTGATGGTTGTTGTACTATTGTTGGTGTTCCAATAAAATATCTAAATAATATTGCAATTACTAATGCAATTAATATGCATACTACCCATTCTCCAATATCTTTAAGTTTATTTGTTTGTTCTTCGTTCACTGTTATTCCTCCTAAATATTTTTATCTATAACTGGTACAATTTGTTTCTTTCTAGAAACTACTCCTGGTAAAAATGCCATATTATTTTCTAATTTTATATTAAATGCTTTTTCAGCAATCTCTGACTTCTCACCTAATACTATAATTTGTGAATTATTTTCTAATATATCTGTTATCATAAATACATACATATCTATGTTATTTGATTGTATAAAATTATTTATTGTTTTTTCTATTTCTTCTTTATTTTTTAATACATCTTCTATACATGCAGTATTTATTTGAGATACCTGATATTTTACCCCATTTGTATTAAATTCCTTTGAATCAATGTTTATTAATTCTTCTGTTGTATAATCACTTAAGTCAGTTCCTGCTTTTAACATATCTAATCCATATGTATTTATATCTATATTAGCAATTTCTGCTAATTTCTTGGCTGCTTCCTCATCTTTAGGTGTACATGTTGGTGATTTAAACAATAATGTATCTGATATTATTGCACTAAGCATCATTCCTGCAACTTTAGGTTCAATATCTATATTATTTACAACATACAAATCATATAAAATTGTACTTGTACATCCTACTGGCATAGCAGTATAGTATAATGGCTCTGATGTCTCAAATTCTGATATTTTATGATGGTCTACAACTCTTAATATCTTTGCTTTTTCAACTCCTTTTGCACTTTGTGTAAATGAGTTATGATCAACTAACATTACCTCTTGACCTTCTTGTAATTCTTCAATTAATTCTGGTGCTTCTATTTTTAAGTAATCTAACGCATATTGTGTTTCTTTATTTACATTTCCCAATCTACATGGTTTTACTTTGTTTATTCCTATTTTATTTTCTAAGTCTGCCAAAACCATAGCTGACATTATTGTATCTGTATCTGGATTTTTATGTCCATATATTAATATTTCACTCATTCTTTTTTCCTCCTTAAAATTACTGTTTTATTATATCATACTTTCCTATGTTGTCAATGGGGACGTCCCTTTTTGACAATGAAAAGTTGTCAAAAAGGAACGTCCCCATTGACAACTTCCATTATTAAATTGAAGCCAAATCATTTGAAAATCCCTTTAATATAACTGTTTTTATTGTTGTATCTTTTCCTTTTAGATAATCATCTATCATTTGTTTTAAACCTTTCATACTTCTTTCTTCTTCTTTAACTATTTCAGGGTGGATTTTCGCTCTTTTTAGCATTCTATCTTTTATTATAACTATATCTTCATTTGTTGCACATGATATTCTTTGGAACATTTGATATGGGTCATAGTACTTAAATATTGGTACATCCATGCACTCTTTATCAAATCTTTCATAAAATTGTTCCATTTTCATTGGAATACATTTGAATATGTCATCTGCTTTAAGTCTGTAATCTTTTTCTAATAATTGATAATTTAGTTTATTAAATTCATCTATTACTTCCTTCATATCATCTGTCAAACTGTATATTGTTATTTTTTCTAATTCTTTTTCAATATCCTCACAGTATTTTGAATGTATTACCGATAGTTTCATTCCTGTTATAAAGTCATCTTTTAATGCTTTTGATTCGTAACTTATTAAATTATTTTTCATAAAGTATACATAATATACATATAACTTAACTATATCAATTAATTCTAATTTTCCTGATTTAACATCATCTAGTGCCTCATATACTATATTAAAGAACTTACTATCTGGTATTTTCCAATATTCCTCTGTAAGTATCCTTTTATATGCTGGTATTTCCTTTTCTCCACTAAATGTTCTTTCTGCAGCTTCCATGTCTTTTTTAAACAATTTCATGTCAAATATTCTTGTTCTAACATAATATTCTATAAATTTAAAGAATCTATATTCTACTTTAAAATTGTAATAATAATTGCTATCAAATTCTTTTATATAAAATTGTCTATTATCATTTAATACTTTTGAAGATACTAAAATTGATTTATATTCTTCATTGTCCACAATATTTTTGAACTTTTCTTTTGTTATCTTTCCTGCTTTTATTTCAAATGATACAGCAATTGTAAATATTAATATTGTTTGCATTAGCCTTCTATTTGTATTAGGATAATGCTGATCTATCATTTCATATATTTTTTTGAAGTCGTTTAATGCTTGTTTTAAGATACGTAAATTCCTTGTTCCACTTCTTTTAAATGTTGACATTGTAAGTATTGTGTTTTCTCTTAAAAATTTTATTAAACTATGGTTTGACTCATACCTCATCAATAGCCCATTTATTATATAATCAAATTGTGGTGCATATTCAAAAGTTTCACCTATTAATTTTTCTTTTATTCTTTCATATTCATTTGCTTTATCAAATACAAGTTCCATTTTATCTCTTATCTTTTCTACCATAGGTATTTCTGATTTAGATAATTCACCTTGTTTGTCTAAAAGATATGTTGCTATAAATGTTTTCATTTCTAAGTGTTCACTCTTCATTTTTGTAGAAAGCTCTTTTTCATTACATATTATTATTGTTTTAATATGATCATGCTCAACAAAATTATTTATATATCCTAAAATATCTATTACATCTACATTAGCTCTCTCTAAGTCATCAAAGCACAATACTTTGTCATCAGTTGAGAAAAATTCTTGATAATCAATTCTATCATTATTTGAAGATACACCAAAGAAATTTGCCATGTCCAATCCTGTTTTTGCATATTCAGGTATTGTAGTATGTTCATGTGTACTCATATATTTTTTTAGGTTTTTATCCATTAATTGCGTTGTTTCAATAAAGATCTTTTTGCTTATCTCTTCTAGGTTTGATATTCCATACAATGACATGTATATGGTTTTATATTTTCTTCCATTTAATTTCATTGTTTCTATTTTTTTCTTTATTTGATTGTTCCAAAAGTATGTCTTTCCTGATCCCCATTCTCCATTTATCATTATTGCATAATCTGTATAATCTGATCTAACGTAATCCAATATACTTTCTACTAAATCATCCATAACACACATGTTCCTTTCTTTTAATCTTTCGCTATTGTTAATATTCCAATATTTTTTGCTCCTGCTTGTTTCAATATTCTGCTGCACTCATTTACAGTACTTCCTGTTGTATAAATATCATCAAATAGTAAAACACTTTTATCTTTAATATTTTCATTATTTGTTATACTATACACATTTTCTATATTTGTGATTCTATCTTCCTTCTTTAATGTACTTTGAGGTTGTATATTTTTTGTTTTTATCAAAGTTTTGTCATCATATTTTTTTCCTATATTATTTGATATCAGAGAGCTTTGATTATAGCCTCTTTCTTTCAATCTTTTACAGCTTATTGGAACTGGTATGATTATATCATATTTTTCTAAAAATAAACAAGTTTTTTTATTATTTTTTAAATTTTTTACAAATATTTGATATAAGTATGATTTTTGATTAAATTTATAGTTTAATATTAGATTTCTTATTAATCCATCATATTGATATAAATACATATGCTCATCAAAATTTTTCTCTTCATCTAAAGTATAATCATCTATTTTAAGTGCTAATTGTCTTTGCAATATATTATCACACTTATTGCATAATCCATCCTTTGCTCTTCTTCCACACATTACACATACTGGTGGATAAATTATATCTAGTATTTTATTTAATAATCTCATTTTACACATCCTTATGCTATATTCTTTTCAACTCTTGTTTTTCTGTTGTTTCTTCAAATTCATCAATCGCATTTTTTATTGCAATATTTACTAATAAATATATAGATATTCTATATTTATTTTTCAATATATATAACTTTTCTAAAAAACTTTCTCTTATTAAAAAAGATCTAGCAACATATGAATTTCTTTTGGTTTTATAAATTCTAATATCTTCTGTTTTTATTATTTCCTCTATTGATGCATTTACCAATTTATTTATTGATGCATCATAGACATTTTTCGATAGGTATTCTAATTTCTCATACAAATCCTCATCTATCTCCAGGGTTCTACTTAACATTTTTTCCTTTTTATAAAATCTACTAAATATCGACATTTTTCTACCTCTCGAAAATTATATAATCTTATAATATATTTTGTAATAACTATTCATTATATAAATTTCCAATGGTTTTTGGTGGTCTTTTTATGTATTACATGGTGCTATATTTAAATAATTTGGTTTATTATAATATTTTATGGGAATGAAAGGAGGTACTAATGAGTAAATTATATAATCAATATGTAGTATTAAAAGCAAAAAGCCCTACAAAATTCTTCTTGTTTAAAAGTGGTATTTTTTTTATATTTCTAGATGAAGATGCTAAAACTTTGTCTAAAATTTTAAAATTAAAATTAGGTCATTTAAATACAGAAGTATTAAAATGTGGCTTTCCAGAACAATCAATTGATAAATATATGAATATGTTAAAAAGTTTAAACTATGATGTAGAAATTATCAATAATAATACATCTTCTGCTGAAACATACAAAAATTATACTGATAATACTAAGCTTAAAGAATTACTTGTTGAAATTATGAATATTGATATTGATAAATTATCAATAAGCCAAGCATATGATAAATTATATAGAATTCAAAATGATGTTTCAGAAATTTATGTTAGTGATGATAATCAATGAAAAGAATGGGAAATTTGTATAAAAATATCTATGAATTTAAAAATATTGAACAAGCATACAATGAAGTACGCAGAAACACCAGAAATCCAAGAAAAGTAGCTAATTTAAAAGAATATAAAGCAATATACATATCACGAATACATGAGATTTTAATTAATAAATCTTATACTGTAGGTAAATATAATAAATTTATAATTTATGAACCTAAAAAAAGACAGATAGTAAGCCAAAATGTTCAAGATAAAATAGTTAATCATTTGGTAGCAAGATATATTCTATACCCCGCATTATTGCCCTGTTTACTAGATATTAATGTTGCCAGTAGAAAAGATATGGGAACATGCAAAGGTTTATATTATTCTAACAAATTTCATCAGAAATGTAAAATAAAATATAAAAATTATTATATTTTAAAATGTGACATAAGCAAATTTTTTGCAAGTATTGATCATGATATCTTAAAAGCCAAATTATTACGAAAAATAAAGGATCCTGATGCATTAAAAATTACTTTTGATATAATAGATAGCAATGATGAAGGTTTATATATTGGTTCTATGACAAGTCAAATACTAGCAATATTTTATTTAAATGATTTAGATCATTTTGTAAAAGAAAAATTAAAAATTAAATATTATATTAGATATCAAGATGATTTCTTATTGTTTCACCCATCCAAACAATATTTAAAGTATTGTTTAAATGAAATAACCACTTTTTTAGATAAAGAAAAACTAAATTTAAATGCTAAAACTCGTTTGTATAAAAACACAAACAACTTTATTTTTTTAGGTCATAATAAAAAAAATCAATATACAAAATATCGTACAGTTAAAAGAAAACTAAGAAAATATAGATATTTATATGAGCAAAATAAAATCGACTTGAATAGTTTTTCATGTAGTATACTTAATTATAAACATTTATGTAAAAAGAGTAGTCTTTTATAGACTACTCCAAAAACAGTTCTAAAATATATTTCCTTTCGAGAAAAACCTACTAACAACTATATTTATCTATTTTTTGTTTATACTCATAAATTTATTTCATAAGTAATGGACACAGTTTGTTTCTATCTAAAACTTCTCTATAGTTACCTTGGTCAACTATACCACAGTTTTTTAGAATCTACGGGGCGGACCCCATTGCTCGGACTATTTACGTTACCATTCGAGTTGTACAAGTTGTTGTTGTTCACGTTGCCGTTAGAGTTCACATTGCGCATACCGAAATTAGCATTGTTAGAGTTGGTATTGACATACGACGAAGCCAGCCTGACAACTATGCCCCATTTTTTATAGTTTTATTTATCCAGCCTGATACATATTTAATTATATCATCCATTTTTAGTCCCAATTTAATATATTTTTTATTTGAAATAATTTGCTTATCATAACTTAAATTTAATAAAAAATCTATTACTTTTACTTTTGCTATGCATTTTTCAAGTAATCTAATTCTATTTTCTTTTATCTGTGTAGTATTAGCTTCATAACACAATTCTAATAAGTCATAACTATTATTTCTAATTTTATTTTTTATTTCTATATCCTTTTTAGGAAAACTATCTAAATTTTTATCTACTTGAATAATAAATTCTCTTATAAAATCTATTATTTTAAATTTTTCTTCTTTCATTTCTTTATAATCTCTTCTATTTGTTTTACTTTATTATTTATTTCTTGTTTCTCTATATTTTTTAACAAAAAAACATAGATATTATCTATTCTTTTTTTCTTATTTATATATTCTTGTGCTCTTTTAAAATATTTGCTGTATGTATTTAAATTTTTGTTATTTGAATATTCTTCAACATCATAATTGTTTCTTCTATCTACTATTATATAATTTATCTTTTTTTCTTCAAGTGTTGCTTCTATTTTTGGAAGAGCTTTTAATGGAAATCCGCAAGTCCAACAATTGTCTTCAATCATTTTGAGTTTATATCCCATCAAAAAAGAAATTATATAAGAATCTCTACCATATACATGATAAAAATCACCCACTCTTACAAGTACAATATCTTCTTTATGAATTTCTTTTATTGTTTTTATCATTGTAAGTGTTGCCATATTCTCCTCCGTATATATAAATTTCGCTCCGTGTGACACAAGGCCACACTGGGAGCGATTTTTCTTTCTTTCATTCTTTCTGCTTATTCTACTTCAAATCGTAACTTCCACTTGTTCCTTCTCCTAATTGGATGTCAGACTTTAGAGAAACTACGGGGCGGACCCCATAGCTCGGACTATAGACGTAACCATACGAGTTGTACAAGTAGTAGTAGTTCACGTAGCCGCCAGAGTACACATTGCGCATACCGAAACGAGCATAGATAGAGCAGGCATAGACAAACGACGAAGCCAGCCAGTAGCTTACTTTTGATTCTGCTTTGTTCATAAATAATGTTTTGTATTCTTCACTTGCTGTACTTAATCCCTCTCCTGTTCCTGATGATGTATTTAATGAATCCGGGTAATAATAATATCTTGTACTTGTCAATGTTGCTATTGTTGCTGGCGCTGTTGTATCTTGCATTGAATTTTTCCATGTCTTACTTGCTATATCATACCAATTGAATCCATATGTTGTATAATTTGAATTTGAACCTGTTCCGCTTTTTGTGTTACTTCCTGACCATGATATTTGGTTTGCTGTTTCTGTCCATGCATATGTTGTTTGGTTTCCATATTCATATGCTTCTCCTGCTCCATATTTTGTTCCTGTTGTCTTTTGTTCTGGATCATATTTTCCTACGTTATTTGGATTATAACCTGTTATTTTATTTATATCATCTACATCTACGCTTCTTGCTCCTGTTGCTCCGTATCCTGATCCAAATACACTACATACCTTATTTAATTCTTGTTCTCCATAATTATATCCTGCTATTCCTCTTAAATAAAAACTAACATTTCCTGTTGTTTTTACTGGGTCTGCTGAAATTATTAACAATTCTCCTGTTTTTTCATTTACTCCCAATACTCTCCATCCATTTGTTGTTGCCTTATTACTAAATGTCTGTTCTCCATATCCATTTCCTTTTGTTACCGTTTTTTCACTCGCTTTATAAAATCCTGTATCAGTTGGACTTCCTACATTTGATGTTATTGTTCTCTCTACTACTTTTTCTCCATTTGCGTCTGTTGCTGCCGCATTATAATTTATATATGTCCCTATTGGCAATTCATATACTCCATTTGTTACTATTGTTTCTCTTCCTTTACTGTCCTTTTTATACATCCATCCTGCTTCTCCTAATTGTGATGCCTCTCCATTTTTTCTTATTACGTATCTATTATCCCCTATTTTTACCTCTGCTGGTAATTCACTTACTGTTCCTGTTCCTGCTTTTATCTTATTTAGTTCTTTATTTAATGCCTCATAATATTTGTCTGTTCCTATATTTCCATTGTCTGCTGCTAATGCTGACAATGCTGCTAATCTTACTTGCTCCTCCTCTGCTGATTTGTCTGTTTTTGTTTTTGCATCTGCTGCCTTTGTTAATATCCCATTTTCTCCTGATAACATACTTATTGTTATCCCTGCTAGTATTAATAACACTATTATTGTTATTACTAATGCTATTAATGTAATTCCTTTGTTCCTTTTCATTTTTTCTTTTTTCCTCCCTTTTTTATTCTTGTGTTTTGATTTTGCGTGAATTAAATTCATACTTTATATAGATGATATATTAAAGTTATTTTTTTGTCAATAGTTTTTTAGTGAATTTTATTCATTTTTGTATTTTATTGTCTAATAAGGTTTTTTCTTGTAAATCCTTGATATTTATAGTCGTACAGTTTTTAGTCTCATATGAATATTATTCATGCAATTCGTTAATACTTTAATTGTATATTTTTATTTATTGTATTAGTTTAGCTCACTTCTTTATTTAATAATCAAATGGTATATTTATATAAGACTTGCAAAATAGAAAGATGGTGTTTATTTTGAAAATTAAAAGTGAAGATATAGCAAAATCAATTAGTAAAAAAATAAAAAAAGTTAGAATATCAAAAGGTCTTACTCAAGAGGCTCTAGCTGAAAGTATAGAAATTTCAACTGATTTGTTAAGAAATATAGAAAATTCCCGCAATATTGGTAGTATTACTACATTGTTAAATTTGTGTAATGCTTTAGAGATTACTCCTAACTTTCTTTTTGCTGATTTGCTTCCTGATTCTAATGATGATTATGACAATAAGTTATATTCTATGTTTAATAAAATAAGCCGTAAAGATAAGGAACTTTTAAAACAAATAATAATTCATATAGATAAAAAGTATTAAAATGTGCCAGTAGGAATTTTTTCCAACTGACACTATTTTCTTCCGCTACTTTCTAACTAAAACTATTGAAGAAGAAAGCTTTAAAAGCTTTCTTCTTCAATTATTAACATTTACTATATTCTTTATTGAATATTATATATTCCACTATTTTCCGATGTTTCTTTTAAAGTGATATCTGACTTTAAACAAACTACAGGACGAAGTCCACTAGTAGCTCCACCTGGATCACCTTTAGTGTTAAACATACCTGTACGGCTTACATTGCCTGAATATACAGTACGTATACCGAAACCTGCATAACCATCAACTGTAGTCACAGATGATGAACCAATCCAATAATATTGTTCTTTAATAGTATCTGTTCCATCTGCTATTAAATTATATATATTATCATTGCATAAATTTGTTTTATAATCTGACATTTTATACTCATAATATGTGCATTTTAAAGTTTTTGATGGATTAGATGTTTCTTCTAACGATTTCCATTGATTTCCATCTAAATATGTAAAACTAGTAATACTCGATTGTGTTTTTGCCGTAGTTCCCCACTGAGTATTTACTTTTCCGTTTTCTAAACTATATGTTACATCCTGACCATATTCTTTTATTGTATTTAAGTTAGATTTTGTCTCGTCATATTTTGTTAACCTGTTTATGTCTTCTACCTGAACACTTCTTGCTCCTGCTGCTCCTTTTCCAAATCCATATATACTACATACATTATTTATTTCTTCTGCACCATATAGTGCGGCTGTTTTCCCAGACTCTTTTAATTTTTTATTTATATCCCCTAATGTTAATCTTTGTATAGCTCCTTGCGAATTTTTCACATTTGTCGTTGGCATTATTAAGATTTGGCCATTATCATCTACTCCTAACACTCTCCATGTTAACTTCTGTTTATCATTATCTTTTATTTCAAATGTTTGATCTTCAGCCCCATTTTTTGTTTTTGAGGTTGTTATTTTTAGGTAATCATTGTTCACTCCTGTATATGGATCATAATTTATTTGTGACCCTAATGGTATTTTTGTTGTTCCATTTATTACTTCCGTTACTTTTCCATTTTCATCTGTTGCCAAACTCCACTTTTTTTCTGAATATCTATTTAATATTCCCTCATATTGTTCTAATTTTAATGTCTCATCTCTTTTTGCTTCTGCTGTTCTTTGTTTCGCTTCAGTTGATTTCTTTAGTATTCCATTTTCTCCAGATAGCATTACTATTGCTACTCCTGCTAAGATTAATAATACTATTATTGTTATTACTAACGCTATTAATGTTATTCCATTACTTTTTCTTAAATTTGTTCTTTTCATCTTTACTTTCCTTCCTTTCTTTTCTTAATTTATTCTTCTTTGGTATGTTATATTTTTATAATAACATATTTATTATTCATTTTACAGTGACTTAAATTCATACTTTTATATATTCTGCACACAACAAAAAGGCAATATTATTTTATCCAGTATTATAATTTACTGAACCAAATAATATTGCCTTTTCTTTTTCCAAGTTACTTATGTGTAAGCCCTCTTTCAGTAACTTAATACTAAAAGAGTATCTATATTATTTTCCATTTATTTTTAACAATTTAAAAATTTCTACTATAAGAATTGGCGAAAATACCAAAGCTACAATTTCAATGATATTATTAACAGGCAATACTGGTATACTAAATACCCTTCTCAATGCAGGCACAAATAATATTACTAACATTAATGCCGCTGATATAATAGTTGCCCCTACTAATTTACTATTATTAAATGCTTTTGTTTTAAATAATGATTTTCTATTATCTCTTATATTAAATACATGTACTAATTCTGAGAGTGCTAGTACTGTAAACGCCATTGTTTGACCTACTTCTATTTTACTTTGATCTAATGTAAGTCCATCTATAGGGGCGTGTGTTGTTGCAATTCCTATTACAAATGCTGCCAATGTGATTAATCCTATCATTATTCCTTGATATATAATTCTAAATGTCATACCTTTTGTGAATATGCCTTTACTTGGCTTTAATGGTTTTCTTTCCATTATGTCATCATTTGCTGGGTCAAATGCAAGTGCTAATGCTGGTAATGAATCTGTTACTAAATTTATCCATAATATATGGACAGGGAGTAATATTTGAAGTGCTGAGACATCTGTTATACCAAATAACTTGCAAATTAAATTTGCTCCTATAGTTGCTAAAAATAATACAACGACTTCTCCAATATTACTTGATAATAAAAATTGAATTACCTTTAATATATTATCATATATTCTTCTTCCTTCTTCTACTGCTGATACTACTGTTGCAAAATTATCATCTGTAAGTATTACATCTGCTGCTTCTTTTGCAACGTCTGTTCCTACAATTCCCATTGCACATCCTATATCTGCTGTTTTAAGAGCAGGGCTATCATTTACCCCATCACCCGTCATAGCAACTATTTCTCCATTTTTTTGCCATGCTTTTACAATTCTAACTTTGTGTTCAGGTGAAACCCTTGCATATACTGAGTATTTTCTAATATTTTTTTCTAATTCTTCATCTGATAGTTTATTTAGTTCATCTCCTGTAATTGCTTCGCTATCATTTTCTAGTATTCCTAATTTTCTTGCAATAGCTGTAGCAGTAAGTTTATGATCTCCTGTAATCATTACAGTTTTTATTCCTGCTTTTTTACATTTTTCCACAGCTAATTTTGCTTCTTCACGAGGAGGATCAATCATTCCATACATTCCTACATAAATTAGATCATTTTCTAATTCTTCTTGCATTGGTTTGTGATCCAATTCTTTATAACCAAATGCCAACACTCTTAAAGCGTCTTTAGCCATTTTCTCATTTGCATCCATTATAGCTGATTGATAATTTCCTAAATCTTGCTTTATTTCTCCATTTTCAATGTATGTAGTACATTTTCTTAATAGCTCGTCTACACCACCCTTAGTATAAACTATATATCTTCCTTCTCTTTCATGTACTGTTGTCATTAATTTTCTATCTGAATCAAATGGTATCTCATCAACTCTTGGTAATTCTTCATATATTTTCTCTGTAAATCCTAATTTTAAAGCTATATCTACTAATGCTGTTTCTGTCGGATCTCCTGTTAAAGTTCCATCCTCTGCTATTTTTGTATCATTACATAACATACCGTTATAGACAACCAATTTTACTTCTTGGTTTCCACTATTATATTTTATAAAATCACTATTTTCATCTAAATTGCTTACATCATAAATATTTCTGTTTACAAATATTTTTTGAACTGTCATTTTATTTTGGGTAAGTGTTCCTGTCTTATCTGAGCATATAACTGTACTACTTCCTAAAGTTTCTACTGCTGGCAATCTTTTTACAATAGCATTTCTTTTAACCATCTTTTGCACACCAATTGCTAAGACTATTGTTGATACTGCGGCTAATCCTTCTGGTATTGCTGCAACAGCTAAACTTACTGCTGTCATAAACATTGAGATGACTTCTCTACCTTCTATTATTCCTATTAAGAATATTACTAAACATATAGCTAATGCTCCAAATCCTAATGTTTTACCCAAACTATTTAGTTTCTTTTGAAGTGGAGTTTCTTGCTCTTCTGTATTTGATAACATTCCTGCAATTTTTCCTACTTCTGTGTTCATTCCTGTTTCTACTACTATACCTTTTCCTCTACCATATGTTACTAAACTTGAAGAATATAACATATTTGTTCTATCACCTAATGCCACTTCTTCTTTATCTATTCTACTTGCCTCTTTCTCTACTGGTACAGATTCTCCTGTTAATGAAGATTCTTGCACTTTAAAATTTATTGCTTCAAATATTCTTAGATCAGCGGGTATATAGTCACCTGTTTCTAGTACTACTATATCTCCTGGAACTAAGTATTTTGATGGTAATGACTTTATACTTCCATCTCTTATAACTTTTGCTTCGTGCTCACTAAGTTTTTGCAAAGCTTCTAAAGATTTCTCTGCTTTTGATTCTTGTGCTACACCAATGATTGCATTTGCAACTACTACTATCATTATTATAATTGTATCTGCAATTCCTTCTCCTTGCGCAATTCCAATAGCCCCTGATATTATTGCTGCAATTATTAATACTATTATCATAAAATCTTTAAATTGTTCTAAAAATTTTACAAATAATGATTTTTTCTTTCCTTGTTCTAATTCATTCAGTCCATATTTTTCTTGTCTTTCCTTGATTTCGTTATCAGATAATCCTGTTTTTATGTTAGTTTTTAATTCATTTTCAACTTCTTCACTTGTTTTATTAAACCAATTACTCATTTATTAATTTCCTTTCTTTTTAAATATAAAAATTTTGCTAAATACAAAATTCATTAAGATGACAAGTATATTTGATACTATTTTCATTAACATTGTGTTGAAATGTAATTTATCTATAACTATTATTAAAAAAATTGTTTCAAATATTAAAGTAAATACTCTTGCTCCAAAAAAAGAACCAATCTCTCTTAATAAATCCATTTTGCTATCTGTTTTTGAACAAAACACCCATATTTTATTAGTTATATATGCAAATATTACAGCTACTATCCAAGCTATGCAATTACTTATTGTTGTTGATAATTTTATTTTGAAGCATATTTCAAATACTACTATATTTACAATTGTTGACAATGCTCCAAATATTAGATATCTCATTCCTTCTCTATGTTCTCTATACCAGTCTGCTAATACTTTTAATTTTATTTTTTCTAATATTTTTAATCCAAATTCTTCTATTTTGTCTATCATTTTTTCATCTCCTTATAGCATATAATAAATTGTTTTTTAGACTAGAAAAAGGATTATTCTAGATCCTTAGAATAATCCTATGTTTATTTCTTACCAATTATTCAGCTGATCCTTCTGCTTCTGGAGCATTGAATGCTTCTAAGATAGCATTTTGAATCTTTTCCCTTGTTTCTGGGTTGATTGGATGAGCTATATCCTTAAATTCTCCGTTTGGAGTTTTTCTGCTAGGCATAGCAATGAATAATCCGTTTTGGCTTTCAATAACTTTGATATCGTGTACTACGAATTCATTATCGAATGTTACAGAAGCAACAGCTTTCATTCTGTTTTCTGAATTTACCTTTCTTAAACGTACGTCTGTAATTTGCATGTTAAGCACCTCTTTCCAATGTATTATATTTATTTTGTACATATTTTGCTTTTTTATGTACTAATTATTTTATTCTCCATAAATAAACAATTTCCTTCTTTTTTTTACATTTTTTATAAAAATATTTTTGCTTTTTATGAGCTAGTCATTCATCTCTTTTTCTCCATTATATTCATCTACTAAATACAATGGTCTGTTCTTTGTTTCTGTAAATATTCTTCCTAAATATTCTCCTACAATTCCAAATAATAGTATTTGTATTCCAGAGAAAAATAGTATTAATAATATTATAGCTTGAAATGCTTGTATAAATGTTTGTGTCATTATGCATTTTACTATTATATATATAAAGTATATTCCAAGTACTGCAAAAGTAGGTATTGCTACCCAAGTTGCAAGCCTAAGTGGTGACGTTGTAAATGATGTTATACCATCTATTGCTAAATCTATTAATTTCATATAATTCCATTTAGTCTTTCCTGCAACTCTTGCATCTCTATCATATAACACTTCTTTTTTGTTATATCCTATCCAACTAAACATACTTTTTGTATTTCTCTGAGTTTCACGTAACTTTTTTAATGCATTTACACATCTTCTATCTAATAATCTAAAATCTCCTGTATCTTTTTGAATTTCTATTTTAGTCATTTTCTGTAATACTCTATAATACATTTTTGATGTAAATTTCTTTAAAAATGTTTCGCCCTCTCTTGAACGTCTTCTTGCATATACATCATCATATCCTTCTTCCCAATACTTTACTAATTCTGGAATTAACTCAGGTGGATCTTGCAAATCTGCATCCATAAATATTGCACAATCTCCTGTTATATAATCTAATCCTGCAATCATTGCAATTTCTTTTCCAAAATTTCTTGAAAAGTTAACATAGCAATATCTATTATCTTCATTTCTATATTGTTTTATTATTTCCAATGTTTTATCTTTACTTCCATCATTAACAAATAGTATCTCAAATTCATAATTAGGCATATCTTCCATTAATTTATCTAATCTTTCTCTTAAGTATGGCAATGATTCTTCTTCATTGTATGCTGGTATTATTATACTTATTTTTTTCATGGTTATTTCTCCCTCTTTTTATATATTTACCTATATTTCGTATTTTATAACATTTTCCCAAGAGTGTCAATGGGGACGTTCCTTTTTGACAATAAAAATTGTCAAAAAGGAACGTCCCCATTGACACTAATTGACCAAATACAAAAAAAATGATATAATAGATTTTATGTAAGTCAAGACTTACAAATATTTTAAAATTTTAAGAAAGGAGGCCATAATGATTATGGAGAAGCCTAAACTATTGTCTGAAGAAGTTGAACAACAAATCATTCGGCTTATTCAGAAAAGTTTAGAAGAAGGACATTCTGTCCCTGACTCTTTGCATATACTTGCAGGGATGCTTTTGGACAAAGATTCTAAAATCCCAGATGACATCGGATTACTATTATCCAATAGTGTAGAAGACTACAGATATCTTATACAAAATCATAATTATCTGTCTTCTATACGCGACACCTTCAATCTGATTTATGATTATATGTTCCAAATGGAAGATGTAACTTTCAAAATTGAAGGACGGCGAAAAGGTGTCGTAAATTCTCTTGAAAAGATGATAAGACTTCTCAACCAAGGAAGAGCTCTTGATCTTTTTAGAGATGCTATGGGGATTAGAATTATCATTTTTGGTAATGAATGTGAAGATTTGCAAAAAAAAGCTTATCAAATCACAAACGATATGATAAACTTTATGTCTAAAAAACATTTCATCTTATGTGAAGCTGATCCAATTCCTCATGATGTTACTTTAAATGACGGGATTGCAGAACACATTTTAATACCAAAAGAATCCTCAGTATTACCTTTATATTGTACTGGTGTAAAAGATTATTTTCTTTATCCTAAGTACAATGGGTACCAATCTTTGCATACTGTTTTTCGTGCACGAAATAACTCGTTTATCGAAATTCAAGTACGTACCGAACAGATGCATTTACACGCTGAGTATAATGATGCCAAACATAGTTTGTATAAAATTGACAAATATGGCGATAGACTTCACTCTAAACTAGACTTTTCTAAAGTCCACATGCCAGGTTTTCGGTATATGAAAGACGGAATTATTTATGACGATATTGGGCTTCAAACTTCAATGTTAACCTTTTATCGAACTAAATCTTTCTAAAAATTTACACCCTCAGGTTTTATTCCTGAGGGTGTTTTTTTATTATTTTAATTTACTAATTGCTAATCCATCTCCAACTTCTAATATTTCAGTTTCAATATTAGGATTTTCTGTTACTTCTTTTATATATTCACGTAAATTTCGCACTGCTGTACGTTGTTTATGCTTATTATAATCACTCATAACATATCCTTTATACAAAATATTGTCTGCAAAGATTATTCCATTTTCATTTAACATTCTTAAAGACTCTTTTAAGAAAAAAGGATATTTTCCTTTTGCAGCATCTATGAAAACCATATCATATTTTTTGTTTAATGTTGGTAAGATTTCTACCGCATCTCCTTCATATATGTTAATTTTCTCTTGAAGTTCCATATCTTTTACATTTTTCTTTGCTTCTTTTATTCTCTCTTCATCTCGTTCTATAGTATCTATAAAGCCATCCTCAGTCATATATTTTGAAAAACATATTGCTGAGTACCCAACAGCTGTACCGATTTCAAGAATGCTTTTTATTTGATTTTCTTTCATTATTTTACTAATTACTTCAAGTGTATCATCCATGATTATTGGAATATGATTTTCTAATGCATTTATTTTTAGTTCTTTTAATAACTTTTCATTCATTCAATATCTATCCTCTTATTTATTATTTCTTGCAGCTCTTTCTCTTTCTTTGTTATTTAAGATTTTCTTTCTTAATCTAATAGATTTAGGTGTTATTTCTACTAATTCATCATCTTGTATAAATTCAATTGCTTTTTCTAGTGACATTTGCATTGGTGGAACTAAATGAAGTGCATCATCTGCTCCTGAAGATCTTGTATTTGTTAAATGTTTTTCTTTACATACATTTACCGCTAAGTCTTCTCCTCTTGAGTTTAATCCAACGATCATTCCTTCATATACTTCTACACCTGGTCCTATAAATAAGTCTCCTTTTTCTTGTGCATTATATAGTCCATAAGTAATTGATTTTCCTGCTTCAAATGCTACTATTGTTCCTCTTACTCTACTAATTACTTCTCCTTTATATGGTTCATATCCTTTGAAGATACTTGCCATTGTTCCTTCTCCTTTTGTATCTGTTAAAAATTCTGTTCTATATCCAATTAATCCTCTTGCCGGTATGTTAAATTCTATTTTTGTATGACCATCTTCTGCTGGTTCCATGTTTACCATTTCGCCTTTTCTTCTTCCTAATTTTTCAATTACTGTTCCTACTGAATCGTCTGGTACATTTACAACTAAGCTTTCGATTGGCTCACATTTTACACCATCAATTTCTTTTATAATTACTTTTGGTCTTGATACTAATAACTCAAATCCTTCTCTTCTCATTGTTTCTATTAGTACTGCCAAATGTAATTCTCCTCTTCCTGATACTTCAAATGAATCTGGTGTTTCTCCTTCTTTTACTCTAAGTGATACATTTCTTTCTAGCTCTTTAAATAATCTATCTCTTATATGTCTTGATGTTACAAATTGTCCTTCTCTTCCAGCTAAAGGTCCATTATTTACACTAAATGTCATTGATACTGTTGGCTCATCTATATTTACAAATGGTATTTTTTCTGGATTATTTAAATCACATATTGTATCTCCTATACTTATATCTGCTATTCCTGCTAATTCTATTATATCTCCTGCTTTTGCTTCTTCAACTTCTTGCTTTTTTAAACCAATATGTGTGTATAATTTTGCTATTTTTCCTTGTGTTACCTTGTCTTCTTTACATATAGATACTGGCATTCCTAAAGTAAATGTTCCTCTTTCTATTCTTCCTACTGCTATTCTTCCTACATAGTCATCATAGTCTATGTTTGATACTAACATTTGAGCTGTTCCTTCTTCATCACAATCAGGTGCTTGTATTGTATTTATTATTGTTTCAAACAATGGTGTCATGTCTTGGTCTTCATCTGCCATGTTTAATTTTGAGGTTCCATTTTTTGCTGATGCATATACTACTGGGAAGTCTAATTGCTCGTCTGTTGCATTTAATTCAATGAATAATTCTATTACTTCATCTACTACTTTGTCTGGTCTTGCTCCTGGTCTGTCTATTTTGTTTATTACTACTATTGGCTTTAAATTTAATGCTAATGCCTTTTTTAATACTTCTCTTGTTTGTGGCATTGCTCCTTCAAATGCATCTACTAATAATAGTACTCCATCTACTGTTTTTAATACTCTTTCTACTTCTCCACCAAAGTCTGCGTGTCCTGGTGTATCTACTATATTTATTTTTATGTCTTTATACATTACTGATGTATTTTTTGAAAGTATTGTTATTCCTCTTTCTTTTTCTAGGTCATTTGAGTCCATTATTCTTTCTTGTACTTGTTCATTATCTCTAAATATGTGGCTTTGTTTTAACAAACTGTCAACTAATGTTGTTTTTCCATGGTCTACGTGTGCTATTATTGCTATGTTTCTTATTTTTTGGTTATTCATTTTTATCCTTCCTTTTTCTATTTTTATTCGACCTTTCTATTATATTACAAATTACATTTTTTGTCAAATGATTTTTAAGGAGATAATTTTATTTAATTTACATAACTTGGGTGCTTCGGTTAAAAAATTTTCGCTTTTCTCCGCTTATTTCCTGCTTTGAAAAGCGATTTTTCTTTCTTTCTTTGTTCCTGCTTGTTCTATTTTATGTCATAACTTCCGTCTGTTCCTTCTCCTAATTGGATGTCAGACTTTAGAGAAACTACGGGGCGGACCCCATAGCCCGGACTATAAACGAAGCCAGCCGAGTAATACAAGCTGCCGTTGCGCACGCTACCGCCAGAGTCCACATAGCGCATACCAAAGTAAGCATTGTTAGAGTTGGCATAGACGCACGACGAAGCCAGCCAGTAACTTACTTTTGATTCTGCTTTGTTCATAAACAATGTTTTATATTCGTCACTTGTAGTTTTTAATCCTTCCCCTTCTCCTGATGATATATTTAAAGAATCAGGGTAATAATAATAACTTGTACTTGTTAATGTCGCTATTGTTGCTGGTTCTGTTGTATTTTGCACTGAATTTTTCCATGTCTTACTTTCTATATCATACCAATTGAATCCATATGTTGCATAATTTGAATTTGATCCTGTTCCGCTTTTTGTGTTACTTCCTGACCATGATACTTGGTTTGCTGTTGCTGTCCATGCATACGTTGTTTGGTTTCCATATTCATTTGCTTGATCTTTTTGATACTTTGTTCCTGTTGTCTTTTGCTCTGGATCATATTTTCCTACATTATTTGGATTATATCCTGTTATTTTATTTATATCATCTACATTTACACTCCTTGCTCCTGTTGCTCCATATCCACTTCCAAATATGCTACATACTTTATTTAATTCTTGTTCTCCATAATTATATCCTGCTATTCCTCTTAAATAAAAATCTGCATTTCCTGTTGTTTTTACTGGGTCTGTTGAGATTATTAGCAATTCTCCTGTCTTTTCATCTACTCCTAATACTCTCCATCCGTTTGTTGTGGCTTTGTTGCTATATTCTTGTGCTCCATATCCATTTCCTTCTGTTACTGTCTTTTCATTGGCTTTGTAATAATTATCTGTTCCTGTGTCTGTTGGACTCCCTCCAGTTGATGTTATTTTCCTTTCTACTATTGTCTCTCCCTTTGCATCTGTTGCTGCTGCATTATAATTTATATATGTTCCTATTGGCAATTCTACTGTTCCATCTGTTACTATTGTTTTTCTCCCATTACTATCTTTTTTGTATTGCCAACATCTCTCTCCTGTATTCTTTTTTAATAGATATTCTAGTGCTTGCAAATCCTTTGTTTCATTTGTTTGTGCTTCATCTGTTTTTGTTTTTGCTTCTGCTGCTTTTCTTAATATTCCATTCTCTCCTGATAACATCGCTATTGCTACTCCTGCTAATATTAGTAACACTATTATTGTTATTACTAATGCTATTAATGTGATTCCTTTTTCTTTTCTCATTATATTTCCCCCATTTCTTATTTTTATAGTTGTCAAAAAGGGACGTCCCCTTTGACACTCTTTCAAAGCACAATAAAAAGACACTATTATATTATCCAGTGTTATAATAATCACTGAATATTATAATAGTGTCTTTTTTCTCATTTATATATCTTATATTATCTAAATAATAGCGTGCTTTTTCTACAGCCCCAACTATTCTACCATTCATGCTTTTTCTCCTTCTTTTGTTTTCTTGTCTTATTTTCCTCAAAATTATATTACCATTACTGCAATTCTTTGTCAAGTATTTTACACATCTATTTTTTCCAATAATATATTCACTTGTTTTTGGATTTCATCACTCTTAAATGTTTTATTTACTCTGTCAGCGAACCTGTTCAAATACCTGCTTTCCTTTAAGTATTTGATAGAAAAATCAAAATATAAATTGTACACATATGCATAAAATGTAACAATTTGATCAGCATTTGATTTAACTTTATCATAATCAACTGGTTTAGAATCCAAAAATTGTTTCATTACATCATCACTTATCTTTTTACATTTAAAATTATTGCTCCAAAATATGTCTTCCATTTCATACTCTTCATCACAAATTATATAAAATATATCTAGTTTATCTGCATCTCTTATTATCTTTGCAAATAACATTTCTTCATCTGTTAAACCTTCCTGTATTTCATTTTTATTATGATTAAGAACTGCTAATTTTATTATATTGTCATATTTAGAGTCTATATTAAACCTTTTGATTAAGTTATCTTCATATAATATTTTTATACCTAATTCTGCGTGATTAACAGAATCTTTATCTTTAAATGTGTGATATAATTCTATTTGTTTAAATCTTCCTATATCATGAAAAAATCCTATTACTTCTGCAAGTCTTATTTGCTCTTCATTTAATTCTAAATTTACTGCAATTTTTTTGCTTAATTCTGCTACTCTTTTTATATGATCGATTTTTAATTTTATTTTCTTGTCACTTGGATTAAAATTCGAAACATATTTATCAAATTCCTTTTTTACATTTTCTATATCTATCATTGCTTTCTTTACCCTCTAATAATATTATCAATTAAAAGTGCATTTGTTACTGTTCCAATGCCACCAGGCACAGGTGTACATTTTGATGCTTTTTCTTTTACATCTTCAAAGTCAATGTCTCCTACGATTTTGCCATCTTCAAAGTTTATTCCTACATCAATTAGAATAGCTCCTTGCTTTATTTGTTCTTTTTTTAAAAACTTTGCTTTTCCTATAGCCATTATAATTACATCAGCTTGTCTTAATTCGTCATCAATATTTTTAGTTTTTGAATGGCATATTGTAACTGTAGCATTTTTTGCAAGCACTTGTGGAATAAGTGGTTTTCCTACAATATTGCTTCTTCCTACAATTACTACTTTTTTTCCTGTTAAATCAATATTATAGTAATCTAGTGTTTCTATAACAGCCTTGCTTGTACAAGGTATAATTACATCTTCTCTTCCCAACATCAGTTTTCCCATGTTCTCTGCACTTAATCCTTCTATATCTTTATATGAAGGAATTTCATTTATCAATTCTAAACATTGTTTAGGTAATGGTTGTTGAAACATTATACCAGTTATATTGCTATCGTTTTTTATTTCTTCAAAATTAGTCCTAAATTCTTCTTCATCATTTGCCATTTTTAGCAAGAATTTTATATCATATTTTTCACAATTTTTTTGTATTCTTTTTACATATACTGCACTTGCATCATCTCCATGTATTCCTAATACCGCAAGGTATGGCTTTTTATTTAATTTAGATATTCTTTCTTCAAATCCTGATTTTATTTTTTCTGCTACACTTTTTCCTTCTAATATCTCCATTTTATTCTCCTTCATATTTTTTTACCATGTCTAAATAAATTTGGTTCATGCTTTCTTTAAATTGAATATCTTGTACACTTTCGAAGTTTATAAATACGTTTTCTTTGGCTGATTTTATTGATGCCTCAGCATAATATCTACAAATTTTAAAATCACTTGATAACATTTTGTTTCCTACTTTGCTTATCTCTTCTGACAATTCAAAAGTTTTGTATGCTACTTCTAACACTTCAATACCAAATTCTACCGCTTCTTTACATGCCATTTGATAATCTTCAGACATTTCTTTTCTTTTCTTATATGTAATTAAAATTTTTTCTAAAACTTCTTTATCTTTATCTATTGAATTTAATGATTTATTTTTTAAATCATCTGCTTGTCTTAATATTTCTAAAACTTTATCCTGTACCTCTGCATAATTCTTTTTGCCAACTGTTAAATTTGCTATATATTTTATAAGTGAATTTACTGTTGAAAGTACCATTCCTACAACACTTCCACCAGCTATCTCTAAATTTTTATCTTCTAAATCATTTAATATTTCTTCTATTTTTTCTGAATACATATTTTATTTTCTCCTATTTTATTTCTAGTGTGTCATCATTTTCTATCCAATCATCTACGTTTTCAACTCTATAATCTGTTTTGCTATCTCTCATAACCACTTTTTCAATTCCTGCATTTATAATCATTCTTTTACATAGTGTACATGGATAATTGTCTTTTACATACTCACCATTTCTTCTATTAATACCAACTAAGTATAAAGTTGAGCCTATCATATCTCTTCTGTTTGCACTTATTATTGCATTTTGTTCACTGTGAACTGACCTACATAATTCAAATCCCGCACCACTTAGCTCTGTTTTTTGCTTTCTTGCACAATACCCTAAATCCATACAATTTCTTCTTCCTCTTGGTGCTCCTGAATATCCTGTTGATATTATTTCATCATTTTTTACTATTACACTTCCATAATTGTTTCTTATGCATGTTCCTCTTTCTTCTATTGTTTCTGCAATATCTAAATAATAATTAGTTTTATCAATTCTTTCCATCTTATAATTCCTTTTCTACATTTTTATTTTGATAGCTCTATAATTTCATCCATAATTGTATCAGTAACTTTTTCCATTACATCTTTGTCTCTTTTATTTTTCTTTTCTTCTTCAAATTCCATTGGTTTTCCATAAGTTATATATACTTTTTTAAATGGTTTTTCACCACCTTTTATACCTACCGGGATAATTTGTGCATCTGAGTTTAAAGCAAAATATGCTACTCCATTTTTTACCTTTTTTCCTTTTTCCATTCCATTTCTAGTTCCTTCTGGGAATAATGCTATGCATTCTCCATTTTTTAAATGTTTTAGACTTATTTTTAGTGATGTAATATCTTTAGCGTCTCTTTTGACAAATATAACCCCAAATACTGCTCCTAAAAATCTAAAAATTGGAACTTTTCTTAATTCTTCTTTTCCCATAAAATACATATGCCTTCCTGCTGTTGCAACCATTAATGGTGCATCTAAATAGCTTCTATGATTTCCACAAAAGATTATTGCTCCTTTTTTAGGTATATTCCCTTTGCCAATTATTTTTACTCTATAAACAATTTTACAATATATAAATATTGCTGCTCTTACTATAGCTCTCATTATTGCCTTTAGTATATTCATTTTTATAGCTCCTTTCTTAAACTATTTCTTTTCTTCTATTATCGCTATAATTCTATTAACTACTTGTTCTATTGTTAATTCTGTAGAGTCAACTAGTATTGCATCATCTGCCTTTTTTAATGGTGCTATTTCTCTATGAGAATCATTAAAATCCCTTTGTTTTACATTTTCTAATATTTCCTCATATGTCATTCCTGTAATTCCTTCTTCTTGATTTTGCTTAAATCTTCTTTTTGCTCTCTCTTCTGGCTTAGCATCTAAGTATATTTTTACATTTGCATTAGGAAATACATTAGTTCCAATGTCTCTTCCCTCCATTATAATGTCTTGACTCTGTCCCATTTTTCTTTGCCATTGTGTTAATTTATCCCTTACTTCTTTTATCTTAGATACTGGCGATACTAATTTCGTAACACCTTCTGTTCTTATATCTCTTGATACATCTTTTCCATTTAAATATACTTTTGGTATATCACTTTCTCTTTTTAATTCTATTTTTATTTCATTTAATATTTCTTTTATTTTGTCCAATTCTTCTATTTCTATATTTTTATTAATCATCTCTAATGCAACACATCTATACATTGCCCCTGTATCTATTGACACTAAATTCATCCTATCTGCTACTATTTTTGTTATTGTCCCTTTTCCACTACCAGCTGGTCCATCTACCGCTACTATAAAACCCATTTTTTCTTCTCTTCTTTCTTTTTTATTTTTCTTGCTTATTATATGTTAAAAGTTTAAATTTGTCAAAAATAAAGTTGAACTAAATCAACTTTATTTTTGCACCTAAACTATTCAATTTCTTATCTAATCCTTCATATCCTCTTAATATATATTTTATATCATGAACTTGTGTTTTTCCTTTTGCCATAAGACCTGCTAATACAAGACTTGCACCTCCGTCTTAGATCTGTTGATTTTACATTACTTCCATACAATTTTCTTACACCTTTTATTATAGCTGTTTTTCCCTCTATTTTTATTTTAGCTCCCATTCTCTGTAATTCTTGTGTATATTTATACCTATTTTCAAAAATATTTTCTACTATAATTGATGTTCCACTAGCTGTACATAAAACTGAAGCAAATATTGCTTGCATATCAGTTGGAAATCCTGGATATGGCATTGTCCTTATACTGGTTGCTTTTAATCTTTTATTCGCTTCTAATTTAACCGTGTCACCATTTATTCCTATTTTACATCCTATCTCTTGTAATTTATCTAATACTGGTGTTATATGTTCATAATTTACTTTTTGCAGTTCCACTTTTCCACCTGTTATTGCTACAGCACACAAAATAGTTCCTGCTTCAATTCTATCTGGCATTATGTTATAACTTACATCTTTTAGATTCTTTACTCCTTGTATTTTTACAATATTACTTCCAGCTCCCTCTATCTTTGCTCCCATTTTATTTAAAAAGTTCTGTAAATCTACTATTTCAGGTTCCATTGCTGCATTTATTATTGTTGTTATTCCATTTCCTAATACTGATGCTAGCATTATATTTTCTGTTGCTCCAACACTTGGAAATTCTAAGTTTATCTCTGTTCCTTTTATCTCTTCGGTGTTACATTTTATTTTTCCATATTCTTCTTCTACATTTATTCCTAGCTTTTCAAAGCCTTTCAAGTGTAAATCTATTGGCCTTGACCCTATATCACATCCTCCTGGATATGAAAATGTTGCTTGTTTATATCTTCCTATAATTCCTCCTGCTAATACAACAGATGACCTCATTTCTCTCATAAGATTTTCTGGTATTTCAAATTTAGTTACATTACTTGAATCTATTACTACTTTATTAGCATTTTTCTTTACCTTACATCCTAGACTTTTTAATATTTCTATCATCATTTGTGTGTCATGAATATTTGGTATATTATATAGTTTACTAATACCTTTATTCAATATTGTTGCTGCCATTATTGGCAATGAGGCATTTTTTGAACCTGATACATATGTAATACCTTGTAGCTTTTTACCTCCTTCTATTATGTAACTTGACATTTTTATCATCCCTTCTACTTTTTATGCTATATTTTATGTAACCTATGATAAAAATGTTCATGCTTATAAATTATTAGAAAAAGAGAGCTTTAAAAACTCTCCTTAATTTTTAATTCTTAAGCTCTCTCCTGCATAAATCAAATTAGGATTTTTAATATCATTTAATCTTAAAATCTCTTTAATAGAAATTTTAAATCTTCTTGCTATTTTATATAAATTATCTCCTCTTTTAACCTTATAGATTTTGTGACCAGTTTCACCTTTACTATCATATTTAGAATATGGAACTTTTAATGTTTCTCCAATATAAATTCTATGACGATTTCGTATATTATTTAATTTCATAATTTCTTTCACAGTTGTTTTATATTTTATTGCTAATTTACTTAAAGTATCTCCTCTTTTTAATTTTATTTTTCTTATTTTATCCTTGTTATTCCTATGTTTTATTTTCTTTATCTTTGAATTGTTTTCTAAGAATATATCTTTTGTATAATAATCACCATCAACTTTTCCTCTTATCCCATTAACTCTTCCATCATCTTCATATTGAAATCCATACCATACTTTCCATTTTCTATTATTTGCAGGCTCTCTAGCTCCATACTCCGCAACCCATATTGGATATTTTCTAGCCAATTCATCATCAAAAATATTTCTTGCATTTGATGCATCACTATAAATTATCATCTCTTTTTTAGTTTTCTTTTCAACTCTTTCCAAAAATGCTTTTGATATTTCATTGATTTCTTTTTTATTTAAATTTCCAAACTCCTCAAAATCCATTGCTAATCTGCAATCTATTCTTTTGTTACTAATTACTGAACTAAAAAAATTAGCTTGATCAATAGCTTCATCTCTATTCCTTGCAGTTAAAAAATGGTAAACTCCTATTTTCAAATTATTTTCTTTTGCATTCTTATAATTTCTTTCAAAATATGGATCAATAAAATCATTTCCTTGACTTGATTTTATATATACTACCTCAATTCCATCTCTTCTCACTTTTCTAAAATCTACCTCTTCCTGCCACTGACTAATATCAATCCCCTTATATATTTTGTCACTTGATGGTTCAAATGCCAAAGAATAGTTTATTGTGCATAATAATGTAATTAGCATACTTACAAATATAATTTTCAAGTATTTATTCATAGCACATCTCCTTTCATAATTTAGTATATTCGAGTGTCAGAGGTGACGTTCCTTTTTGTTCATTTGGGTTCATTTGGGGACGGTTCTCTAGTTAACTCTGGGACACATCTATAATTTAAGATGTGTCCCAGAGTTAACTAGAGAACCGTCCCCAAATGAACCCAAATGTTTTCCCAATATTATAGTTTTAAAAATTTTCCTGTGTAACTTCTTTCATTTTTACATATTTGTTCTGGAGTACCAACAGCAATAACTTCTCCACCATTGTCTCCACCCTCTGGACCTAAATCAATTATATGGTCACAAGTTTTTATCAAATCTAAATTATGCTCTATAACAATAATTGTATTTCCTGTATCAACTAAACGTTGTAAAATATCAACTAACCTATGAACATCAGCAATATGAAGTCCTGTTGTAGGTTCATCTAATATATATAATGTTTTTCCTGTTGCTCTTTTTGATAACTCTGTAGCAAGTTTTACTCTTTGAGCTTCTCCACCTGATAAAGTTGTAGATGGTTGACCTAATTTTATATATCCAAGACCTACATCGCTTAAAGTTTGAATCTTTTGTTTTATTTTTGGTATTTTATCAAAAAATTCTAGTGCCTCTTCAACTGTCATATCAAGCACATCTGCTATTGTCTTTCCTTTATATTTTACTTCTAATGTTTCATAATTATATCTTTTTCCTTTACAAACTTCACATGGTACATATACATCTGGTAGAAAATGCATTTCAATTTTGTGAACTCCATCTCCTGAACATGCTTCACATCTACCACCAGGAACATTGAAACTAAATCTTCCTTTTGTATATCCCCTTAATTTTGCTTCATTTGTTTCTGCAAATATTGAGCGTATCTCATCAAATACTCCTGTATAAGTCGCAGGATTTGAGCGAGGTGTTCTTCCTATTGGTGATTGGTCAATATTTATTATTTTATCTATATTTTCTAATCCTTTTATTCCTTTTGATTTTCCTGGTTTCTCATTTGCACCATTTAAGTCTCTTGCTATTGTTTTGTACAAGATTTCATTAACTAAAGTAGATTTTCCCGAGCCAGAAACACCTGTAACACAATTAAACACTCCTAATGGGAACTTAACTGTTATATTCTTCAAATTGTTTTCTGTTGCACCTTTTATTTCTATATATTTATTTTTGTCAACTTTTCTACGCTTTTTAGGTACTTCTATTCTCTTTCTTCCACTTAAATATGCACCAGTAATCGAATTTTCTACTTGCTTTATTTCTTCTACAGTTCCTTGTGCCATTACATTTCCACCGTGTACACCAGCACCAGGTCCAATATCTATAATTTGATCTGCTGCATACATTGTATCTTCATCATGTTCAACTACAATTAAAGTATTTCCCAAATCTCTTAATTTTTTAAGTGTTGCTAGCAACTTATCGTTATCTCTTTGATGAAGTCCTATACTTGGCTCATCTAATATATATAACACTCCAGTTAAACCTGAACCTATTTGAGTTGCAAGTCTAATACGTTGTGACTCCCCTCCTGACAATGTTCCACTACTTCTAGATAATGTTAAATATTCTAAACCTACATCTATTAAGAATTGCAAACGTTTATCTATTTCAGTTAAAATCATTTCTGCAATCATTTTTTGTGTATCTGTTAATTGTAGTTCCCTTAAATATTTTTGAATTTTATTCATAGACATTTCTGTTAATTCATTTATATTTTTATCTCCTACTCTTATTGATAAAATTTCTTTTTTTAGTCTAGCTCCTTTACATGTAGGGCACTCTGAATTACTCATATACATCTCATAAAAATCTCTCATACCTTGAGATTTTGTTTCACTATGACGTCTTTCTAGTGTTGGTATTACACCTTCAAATGGTGCTTTAAACTTTCTAGTACCATAACTTGAAGAATACTCAAATTCCATTTCTTCATTTCCTGTACCATATAAAATTTTCTCTAAAAAGTCACGAGGTAGTTTTTTTATTGGCTTTTTTATATCTACACCATAATATTTACCTATTGATTCAAAGTACATTTTTGCCATTGTATCATTTTTCTTCATAGCACTTGCTCCAAATGCTTTTACACCATCATATAAAGTTTTATTTTTGTCTGGCAAAATTAAATCTTCGTCCATTTTCATTAAATATCCTATTCCCATACAACTTGGGCATGCTCCATATGGATTATTAAATGAAAACATCCTTGGTGTAATTTCAGGAAAACTAAATCCACAATCAGGACAAGCATAATTGCAACTAAATAATATTTCTTGTGATCCATCATTTAAAGTTATAGCACTAGGCATTTCTATTTTTTCGCCATTTTTATTTATAATATTTATCACAACCATATTATCTGCATTGCTTAAAGCTGTTTCTATTGATTCTGTTAATCTACTTTTTATATCTTCCCTCATTACTAATCTATCAACTATTAAATCAATTTGATGTTTTTTAGTTTTTTCTAATTTTATTTCATCTGATAAATCATATATTTCTCCATCAATTCTAGCCCTAACAAATCCAGACTTTCTATATTGATCTAACTCTTTTACAAATTCTCCTTTTTTGCTACGAACCACTGGTGCTAATACTTGAATCCTTGTGCCTTCTTTTAATTCTAAAACTTTATCTACAATTTGGTCTAAAGTTTGTTTTTCTATCTTTTTGTTGCAGTTTGGACAATATGGCACTCCAATTCTTGCATATAGTAAACGAATATAGTCATATATTTCTGTTACTGTTCCTACTGTAGAACGAGGATTTTTAGATGTCGTTTTTTGGTCTATTGATATAGCAGGTGACAATCCTTCTATTTTTTCGACATTAGGCTTTTCCATTATTCCTAAAAATTGTCTTGCATATGATGATAAACTTTCTACGTATCTTCTTTGTCCTTCTGCATATATTGTATCAAATGCTAATGATGATTTTCCTGAACCAGAAAGCCCTGTTATTACTACTAGTTTATTTCTTGGAATTTCTATATTTATATTTTTTAAATTGTGCTCCTTGGCACCTTTAATTATTATTTTATCATTCATTTTTAGATACTTTCCTTTCCATTTTACCAAACATTATTTTACCAAATTTTTTATTATTTATCAACCTTTTTTTCAAATAAAAAAACAGTAATCTTCAAATGAAAATTACTATTTTTAAGTTAACTCAAAATTTAATATTTCTTATTTTTGTTTTTTGAATAAACCAAAGAATCCTTTAAATGAAACTTCTTGATGTAAGAAGGCATTTATTTCATCTTCAACTTTTTGTTGATAAGGTGTTAATTCAACTGTGATTGGTTGCATTAAATCTATTTCTTGGAATAAGAATGATCTAATTTTTGACCAAACTGATTGTTTTACAGGTAAAGCTTCAGCTTCTACTCTTTTAAAAGCTCCTTCTGTTCCTGCTTGTTGTGCACCTGCTTCAGCTACTCCTCCAATATTTCCAGCTTGTTCTTGTGTTGGAACATCTTCAAATTGGATACCACCAAATACATTATTATTTTCTTCACCAAATTCTGCCATTTTCTTTCCTCCTTTGTGTTAATTTACACTTTCTTATTAATTTATACTATATATTTTGATTTTTTTCAAGCATTTTTTCAATATTTTATTTTACTTTTTAATTACATAATTATTACAATTATATTACATATTCAGTGTCCACTTAGGTACATACTCTTCCTCATGTTTTCCAAGTTCCTGAATATATCCATTTTCTAAATTTAAACTGTATAAGTAATTCTCAACTTCCTCATATTCACTAATTGTTAATTTCCTATTTAATTCACAAATTTCTTTTGCCTTATATGTAGGAAAATATTGCGCCATAATACTTACATAAACATCTTGAGGCATATTTTGTTCTATCCATTTTAATACTTTTTTACTATTTTCTATATTATTTGGTAATATTAAATGTCTTATTATCATACCTCTTTGCATAATACCTCTATTATCAAATTTATACTTTCCTACTTGATTATACATTTCTTTTATAGCTTTGCTTGCAACTTCAAAATAATTATCTATTTTTGAATATTTCTTTCCAATATCATTATCTATATATTTCAAATCAGGTAAATATATATCAATATATCCATCCAACATTTTTATAGTTTCTATATTTTCATACCCATTTGTATTATAAACTATTGGTATTTTTAATCCTTTACTTCTAGCTATTTTTATTGCCTCAATTATTTGTATTACATAAGATGTTGGAGTTACTAAATTTATATTTTCCACACCTTTATTTTGTTGATTTATAAATATATCTGCTAATTGTTGTATTGTAATTTCTTTTCCAAGTCCTTGCTGACTTATTTCGTAATTTTGGCAAAATACACAATTCAAATTACAATTTGAAAAGAATACTGTTCCCGACCCATTTTCCCCACTAATACAAGGTTCTTCATAATTATGGACAGAAACTAAAGCTATTTTTATCTTATCTGTTGATCTACATCTTCCTATTTTTCCATCTATTCTATTTATTTTACATCTATGTGGGCATATCTCACATTTTTCTAAATATTCTAACATCTTATATTTCTCCCTATAAAATAAAAAGGTCACTTATTCTTTTTGAACTTGTGCCTTTTTATTTAAAAATCCTAAAATTCTGGATTTTCTATTTCCATTTCATTTTCTATTATTGTTTTTATTATTTGAACTGTTTTTTCTAAATCATTATTTTTTAATACATAGTCATATAAACTGATTTTCGACTCCTCATAGTCAAATCTATTAAGTCTAAGCATTACTTCTTGAGGACTTGGTTGATCTATTCTTTCCTCTAATCTTCTTTTTAATTCTTCTTTTGGAACTCTTAAGAAAACTGTAATTATTTTAGTATCTTTTCCAAGTAGTTCCATTAGATTCTGTGTTCCATTTACATCAATATCTTTTACTATAACTTTCCCCTGATTTATTATCTCATTTAATAATTTTTTAGATGTTCCATAATAATTGTCATGATGTATATCATATTCATAAAACTCGTCATTTTTTATCATCTCTTCGAATTCTGACTTACTTACAAAATGATATGTTTCTCCAACTACATCTCCATTTCTCATTGGTCTTGATGTATATGATGGTAATGATACTACATTATCCATTCTTTTTATTAGTTCTTTTTTTATTGTATCTTTTCCTGCTCCTGCAACTCCAGATATTATAACTAACATTTATTTTTCCTACTTTCTTTATTTTCTACTTCTATTCTTGCCCTTCTACTTCGTTTTCATTTCCTTCATATATGTCAATTTTTCCTTCTGCAATTTCATTTGCAGCAAGTGTGACTACTGATCTTTCATCTACTTCTGTTTTTACAGGTGCTCCTTTAGCAATTTGTCTTGCTCTTTTGGCTGTTGCTATTACTAATGAATATCTATTTTCAGCATGTTTTAACAATTCTTTAACTGTAGGTTTTACTATCATTTTAAAATTCTCCTTTTCTTTTACCTTTAATTTTGTTCTACTTTTCTTGTGGAATATCTTTATCTAGTCTTGCAGCTACTGTCTCTGGTTGAACTGCTGACAATACTAAATGTCCTGAATCCATTATTATTACCGCTCTTGTTCTTCTTCCATAAGTAGCATCTATTGCTGTTTTGTTATCTTTCGCTTCTTGTACCATTCTTTTTATTGGTGCAGAATCTGGACTTACTATTGCTACCATTCTATCTGCTGATATTATATTTCCAAAACCTATATTTATTAACTTCATTTCAAAGCCTCCTTTTTATTTTATTTTCTTTTTGTTGCTTTTTTCTTTATTGGTTTTGTATCCACTATATCTTTTATATCACTTAAGCTGTTTAAATATCTTTTTCTATCTATTGTGTAAATTATCATTGATTTTAACATGTAATATGCTGTGAAGACATATGATGATACTAAAATGTAATTTGTAAATTCTAAGTTTGCTCTCTCTATAATGTGTGGAATTAATAGTACATATATTGATAATACTAGTATCTCTATTCCATATATCGCTATTGTTCCATTATCTTTTTTATATGCTATTTCAAATATCAATATACTTATTAATAATATTATTATACTTGATATTTTTAATCCCATTAATACTATATAATCATCTACTCTATAATATGAAAAATTTATTATTATGAAATATAACATAATAGCCACTGCTATTATTATATTTTCAAAAATACTATCACTCATTTTTTTCTTTTTTTCCATTTGTTTCTCCACTATTTTTTCTTTTATATTCTAATATTTTATCATATTTTCGCTAAAAGTCAAGTTTTACTTATCATCTTGCACACAATAACACTCATATCATCTTTTATTTTTCCAAAATTGTTATCAATGGCTTCTTGCAAAATAATATCTGCTATTTTTTGTGGATTATTATTTTCCATGTCTTCCATTAAGTATTTAACCCATAGTTCTTTATTTTTATATTCTACATTAGAATCTAATATTCCGTCACTACACATAACCAAAATATCGCCATTTTCAATGTCTTTGTCGAATACTTCTTTACTTATATTTTGAATCACTCCTGCTGGTAATGCTAAAGATTTTATTACTTGTACTTTTCTTTTATTTTTTACGTATGTAGGGCAACATCCACTTTTTATCATTTCTATGTTACCTTTATATAAATCAACTATTGCAATATCTAAAGTAGCAAATATTTCTTCATTTACATTTAAAAGATTAGAATTTATTAAATCTAAAGATGTATCTTTCTCAAACCCTGAATCTAATAATCTTTTTAACATTTTTGTTACTATTTGACTACTTTTTCTTGCTTCAGGTCCAGAACCCATTCCATCACTTATAGCTAACAAGTATTTACCATCTTTTAATTTTATTTTTAATATACTATCTCCTGAAACAGACATATCATCTTTTGTAGCTAGAGCCTGTCCCACTTCTATTAAAAATTTATCACTTGAAGTAAATGTGTATTTTTCACATTTTTCTTCTTCTATAGCTTTTTTATTATTTAATGTCATTTTCTCTTTTAAAACTTTTTCTATTATAGTTGAAATTATGTCCTGTACATCTTTTTTATTTGTTTCTTCTATGTAAATCTCAACTATAAATCTATCATCATCTTTTTTATTTATTGATATTTCTTGAACTAATATCTCTTTTTGTTTTAACAATAATGATATTTGTTCTTTTTCATCTGTATATATGTTTTCATTTTTTATTTCAACTTTTATATTTTCTGCAATCTTTGAAATAGCTTTTGACACACCTTTTAGTTGTTTTTCAATATTGCTTTTTTCTTCTCTAATCTTTTTGCTCCATATAAAGTTTATTTTGCTTATACGATATGCAGAATTTATTGCTTGAGTCATTTTTTCTACATCTCTTTTTACTGCAAGCTCATTATCTTCAAATCCAACTACATAATTATTATTTTTTGCAAATATTTCTAGTAAATTTTCTTCTTTTATTAATTGGTTTTCAATTAAATACTCAAATATTTCTTCTATAATTGGTCCATCTACTTTTGATATTTGTTCATATAATATGTTTTCTTCCATACTATCTATGTAATTTAATAGTTCTGTTATAAAAGTTTGCTTATTAGTTTCTTTTATTTCTTCTTCACTTAAATATTCTGCATTATTGTATGTTTCTGCCATATCCTTAACTGCTTTTGATACATTATTTAGTTTTTCTATTGTTTCTTTACTTCTATTTAATCTTCTATTGTCTCCAACCGGTAAAAATTTGTTGTCTCCAATAATATTTTCTATATTTAAATTTATATTTTTAGGTACTGCAAGTAATCCTAAACCTGCAATTAATATTTCTTGGAATATTATTAATGTTTCTACTCCTCCATTTGAAGCATAAGTAAGTATTACATCTCCTGCTATAAATCCAACTATTACGCCTATTTTGCCAAATTTGTTTAATATTCCTGCAACTAGTCCTGATATAGCATAAGCAGCTATTATTATTGGTTCTGTTCCTGTTATGATTCCAAGCGCTACACCTATTGATACTCCTGCTGTCGTACCAACTAGCATTCCATTTTTCCATCCGAGTACTAATACTATAAATATTGATAATATATTTTTTACTGAATATCCAAATATACTTAAATCACCTAAACAACATATTGCTATTGCTAATAGTAAACTTGCACCCATTACTTCTTCAAGTGTAAACGCTCTTTTTTCTCTAAAGTCTGTTAATACAATTACAGCATTTGTGAATATTTTATAAAATATTAATGTTGTTATTGATGTTGTTATTGCAACTAATAAGTCATATAGCATAAATCCTGATAACATTGTTTTTACAAATCCTACTATTATAGTAGACCAAAATACTCTTTTTCCAAGTTTTATTTTTTCATTTCTACTTTCTTCATTATATTTTGGTTGTGCTACAAAGAAACTTGCAAAAAATATTAACATTGTTATTATATAACTAGATATAGAGCCAACTCCACATCCTAGAATATTTCCTATTAATGCAAATAATAATATTGCAACAACTGGTATTTCATTTGCTATTACTGCTGTTACTATTGCAATACTAAATGGAGACATTCCCTGTCCCATTCCTATACTCGATACCATTAATGTTATCATATATAATAATATGTATTTTTTTGATATTACATTTGATAATATGTTTACCCTACTTTCTAGTTCTTCTTTTGTGTCTATTTTGTCTGATTCTAATATGTTTTGAAACATTTATTACCACCTCTTCTTTTTTTATATCACTTATTTTACTACTTGTCCTTAGCTTTTTTTGTCTTTTTTAGTATGTTATATAAAAAAAGTTTTCTACATATTTTTATTTTTTATTTTTATATTCTTACTTTTTCTTATTTTTATTGTTCATATTGTATTATATTTTGTTGAAAATTACAAGATTTTTGATAAAAAAATAGTATCATATTTTAAATGATACTATTGTTATTTTTATTCTATAGTTATTTCACTTGCTTTTACGCTGTAAGCTTGTTGATTTAGATTTGCTTTTTTATCTATACATTTTACTAATAAAGTTGCATCTTCTTGCGTTATTTTTCCATCATGGTTTATATCCATTGCTACTTTTTGATAATCTTTATAACCTTCAATTGATTTTGAATTAACTATATTAACTATTATCCCTGTATCAACACCATCTATACTCTCATCTTCATTAATATCACCAAATCCAACTACTGTTTCTACTGTCTCTCCATCTTTTACTACTAAAACACCTGTTGATAAATTGTATTCATCTATCATATCTTTTATAGTTTCATCTTCTTCATCATAATAACACAACTTGTATCCACATTCTTCAATCATTTCTCTTAATTCTTTTGATTCTCCTTTAACTTCAATTCCCGTTAAATATCCATATCTACATCTATATTTTGCACCTTTTTCATAAAAATATGAATCTAATATTTTGTCTGCTTCACTTAGCTCTTCTACTTCTTTTACTTCTCCATTTTTTATATTGAATGTTATTCCATTTTTCTTTAATACTACATCTCTGGCATCTCCATTTATTTCGCCTTTATCTATTCCTAAACTACTTGCAATTTTATTTCTATCTATCTTCATTGTTTGATAATCCGATGCTTCCATTACTGCCAATTTTATTTGCTCATATAATGAACTTTCTTCTGTTCTCGTTTTTGCCTCTGTTGCTTTCTTTAATATTCCATTTTCTCCTGATAGCATTGCTATTGCTACTCCTGCCAATATTAATAGCACTATTATCGTTATTACCAATGCTATTAATGTTATTCCTTTATTCTTCTTCATAATTTTTTCCTCCATTCTTATTTTATGCAATTTCTTATTTGGTTTCTATATATGCAAATCTAAGGTACCAATTACTGGTGTCTTCATTTTTAATTGTCCATTTTATATAATATCCATTAGATACTATGGCATCCTCTGTTACTTCCTTACCTGATTCATCTAGGATTTTCAAATTACTTGAATCAGGCAATTCATTTATTAGTTCTCCAGCTTTTTTATCCTTTGATACTCCTTTTAATTTATAGTTATCAGATTCTTCATTATATACAAATTCATATCCATTATCTTTGTTTAATAAACTTATATATTCCTGGATTTTTGTATCCCATCTTTTGATGTTTTTAGGTTCTATCTTAATATTTCTATTTTGATCAATTTCAACATGTGTATCAGCATCTGTTGAAAAATGTGATCCATACAATAATATATCTTTCATATTTATTTCATTATCATCATATAAATTTGAAGCCAATCTTTGAAAATCTTTAAAATCACCAATAAAATGGAGGTCTCTAGA
The DNA here is from genome assembly GCA_934167965.1 of uncultured Clostridia bacterium. GTDB lineage: Bacteria > Bacillota > Clostridia > TANB77 > CAG-508 > CAG-269. The sequence goes on from CAKPMJ010000002.1 coordinate 52,955, forward strand.
TAACATAGTTCTATCTATAGGCATTATCTCACCATCACAATTCACATCACCAAACACTACTGTCCTTGCCACAGTAACTCCATTTTTTTGTATTGCCATACCTGTTGAAATTTTTGTATATTTTTCAGTCTCTCCTATTATTTTATCTTCTCCATTCATTGTTGTTTTATTATACTCATATTTTAATGCTACCGTATATCCATCAGGTAGTGATTTTTCCAAGTCTTCTACTGTGTCAGTAACACTATTACTTTTATCAACGTTAAATCCTGTTATATACCCATAACTACACTTATAATTTGCCTTCTTTGTCAAAAAATTAGTTGCTAACTCCATATCTGTTAATGTTTTTTCTTCTTGTTTTTGTGCCTCTTCTGTTTTTGTCTTTGCCTCAGCTGCTTTTCTTAATATTCCATTTTCCCCGCTTAGCATTGCTATTGCTACTCCTGCCAAAATTAATAGCACAATTATAGTTATTACCAATGCTATTAAAGTTATTCCTTTTTCTTTTCTCATTAGATCTTCCTCCATTTTTTCTCTCCGTTTTTAGTCTATATTGTTCTATTTTTATATTATCATATTTATTTTTGTTTTCACAGTGATTTTTATTCATACTTTTTATTTTTTATATTGTCAAAAAAGACAACATCAATTCATCCGGTATCATTATATCTACCGAATAAACTAATATTGTCCTTCCTTTTATTTATATACTTTTCATTTCCTAAACTAATTGTGTGTGTGTGTGTGTGTGTGTGTGTGTGTACTCTTGCAAGGCTTTCAGCCTTTATTATTCTTGGCATCATTTGTAGTTCTCCCTTTATTTCTTCTTTTGTTTTTATATTATCATTACTACAATTTATTGTCAATATTTTTATATTAAATTTCTTTACTATCACTATATTTATTTTACACTAAAATATAAAGTTACATCATTAGCAGCATCTGTATCTATAAGTACATATGTCTTATCTTGTATTTTCCCAGTTTCTACTTCTTGCTCTTCACCTGATTCATTCACTCTCCACATTATTATTTCTTTGTCAGGAAAATATCTTTTTAACGTTTCAACAGTCAAGTCATGATCTTGTGCTAATTCTACGCAATAATATTTTTTATCCTTATCATATACTTTTTTATAACTTTCCGGAAATTCCTTTAATCTATCATCTAATAAGCATTGGCGTGTGTATAGCTTTATAGTGCTTGGATCTTTTATTGATTGGCTTTGATATATTGGCGTTGCTCCATCCATCTTGTAGTTTAACATAATTTTTCCATCTTCGCTATTTACAATTCCATCACCATTAACGTCTCCTGCTATTTTAAAACAATCTTCTCCAAACCCTACGTCTGTTGATCCACCACTTACGACATTTGCTGCATAACCTGCATCACTTAAATTAATGTAACCATCACCATCTATATCTCCAAATATAATTATCATACCTTTTTTATTTCCAGAGTTGTCTCTTAATGTCATTCCTGTTGCTAGAGATTCATCATTTCCTAATTTATTTCCATCTTTATCACATACAATGTATTGATCTTTTGGAAAATCATTTAACAATTCACCTACTTTTTCTCCTACTTTTATATTTGAAATATATCCATATGCCGCTTTCGTTTTTTTATTTTCTGTTATTAAATATGTTTGTAACTCCATTGATGCCAATCTCTCTTCTTCTCTTTGCGATGCTGTTTCTGTACTTGTCTTTGCTTCTGCTGCTTTTCTTAATATTCCATTTTCTCCTGACAGCATTGCTATTGCTACTCCTGCCAATATTAATAGCACTATTATCGTTATTACTAATGCTATTAATGTTATTCCTTGATTTTTTTTCATTTCTTACTCTTCCTTTCCTATTTTATATTAAAATATAAGCATACTGTTTTATCTATCATAACATATGTGCCATCTACTATGGCTCCTTCTGTTATTGCTTCTTTCTTTCTTGTTCCCTCTTCATTTATTATATATCTGTATAATACTACTTCTTTATCTTTAAAATATCCTTTTACTGTTTCTACTGTTAATTCATTCTCCGCTATTTCTACAGAATAATATTGTTCTTCTTTATTGTATTCTTTTTTATAACTTTCTGGAAATCCCTCTATCTTGTCATCTATTAAACATTGACGTGTATATAATTTTATAGTATTTGGATCTCTTATAGGTTGACTTTGGTCTATTGGTATTCCTCCTTCTGTTTTATGAAACTGCATAATTTTTGCATCCTCTCCATTTACAACTCCGTCCCTATTTACATCTCCTGCTATTTTAAAACAGTCTTGTCCAAATCCTACATCTATTGACCCTCCATTTGTTACTCCTAAGGCATAACTTGCATCTTCTATATTAATAGCTCCATCACCATTTATGTCTCCGAATATAATTATCATACCCTTTTTATTTCCCGAGTTATCTCTTAATGTCATTCCTGTTGCTAGAGATTCATTATTTCCTAATTTATTTCCATCTTTATCACATACAATGTATTGATCTTTTGGAAAATCATTTAACAATTCACCTACTTTTTCCCCTTCTTCTATATTAGAAATATATCCATATGCTGCTTTTGTTTTTTTGTTTTCTGTTATTAAATATGTTTGTAACTCCATTGATGCCAATCTCTCTTCTTCTCTTTGCGATGCTGTTTCTGTATTTGTTTTTGCTTCTGCTGCTTTCTTTAATATTCCATTTTCTCCTGATAGCATTGCTATTGCTACTCCTGCTAAAATTAGTAATACTATTATTGTTATTACTAATGCTATTAATGTTATTCCTTTTTCTTTTCTCATTAGATCTTCCTCCATTTTTATCTTTGTTTTTAGTCTATACTATTCTATTTTTATAATATCATATTTATTTGCCTTTTCACAGTGATTTTTATTCATACTTTTTATTTTTTATATTGTCAAAAAAGACAACATCAATTCATCCGGTATCATTATATCTACCGAATAAACTGATATTGTCTTTTCTTTTATCGTACTTTTCATTTTCTAAACTAATTGTGTGTGTGTGTGTGTGTGTGTGTGTGTGTGTGTGTGTGTGTGTACTCTTGCAAGGCTTTCAGCCTTTATCATTCTTGACATCATTTGTAGTTCTCCTTTTACTTTCTCTTTTGTTTTATATTATCATTACTACAATTTATTGTCAATATTTAAATCTAAAATAATTCTCCTAATTTATATTCTTTTTCTAACTTCTCATTCAAGTAAATTTTACTTATTAATTCTAATTCTTTTAAACTTTCATCTTTTAAAGCAAAAGAAAATAATTTTTTCGCAGGTGCTTGTACTATATAATTTATAGCAACTGCTGTACTTTTACTCATTTGTATACAACTTTTGTCTGTTTTGTAACAGCTTTCACACTTAAACCCATTATCTCTGATACTAAAATAACTTAATTTTTCATTTTCGCCACATTCTGTACATTTATCAATTCTAGGTTTAAACCCCAAAAAGCATAAAAGCTTTAGTTTAAATACACTCACCACAAAGTCTGGATCTTTATCTGTCTCCGAAATCATGTATAATGTATTCAAAAATAATTGTAATATCTTATAACTGTTCTCATTCTCATTTGTTACATCTTGTATAATTTTAGTAATATGTACTGCATATTTTAATTTTTCTAAATCTGTTCTTAAATTATAAAACATTTCTATCGTATCACATGAACTTATTGTATAGTGTTCTTGACCCTTATACATAACATATTCTCCAAAGCATAAAAATTGTGTGCCTGACAAAAGGGCGCTTTTTGTTCTCCTTGCGCCTTTTGCAACACACGATATTTTTCCGGACTCCTGGAGTTAACATTGTTAGCATTTTGTCGAAGTCACCCATATTATTTTCTGAAATTATTATCCCCTTCATTTTTACTATACTCATTTGCTTCCACCTTTGGCTCAACTATTTTTCCATTTTGTTCTATATTTTCTAATTGTTTTAATTCTAGAAAAGTATCAACATTTCCAGTGTTTTTAAATGTATTCCATGCAATATCTTTCATCATAAGCTATCACTCCTCTTATGTTATCATTTCCTAATTTGAAAATTATATGCAAATTAAACTTTAAAAAAGTTCTCGTTGTTTTGCCAATCTTCTTTTACTTTTACCCAAGTTTTAAGATTTACTTTTGTATTAAAATTTTGTTCCATATCTTTTCTGGCTAAAGTTCCTATCCTTTTGAGCATTGCCCCATTTTTTCCTATTATAATACCTTTATGAGATTCCCTCAAACAATAAATTGTAGCTTCTATTGTGTACATATTTTCTTTTTTTTGATTTTTTCCAAATTTCATTTTTTCTACTTTAACAAAAATACCATGTGGTACTTCATCTTTTAACAATATTAATGCTTTTTCTCTTATTGTCTCTTCTGCTAATTGTCTTAAGGTTTGATCTGTATATTCTTCAATATTATAGTATGCAGGACCAACATTAAGATTTCTTTCGATCTCATCTAATACAACTTCTTTATATTTTGATTTTAATGCTGAAACAGGTATTATTGCTTCAAATGGATACTCTTCTTTATACAAGTTGATTAATTTAGCCAATTCTTCTTTATTTACTAAATCAATTTTATTTATAATTAAAATCGTTTTCTTTTTTGATTCTTTTATTTTTTCTAGTACCTTTTTATCTCCTCTACCTATTTCCTTGCTATCTGCCTCTATTAAAAATAATACAATATCAGAATCTTCTATTGCACCCCAAGATAGTTCTATCATATTTTCATTTAATTTTGTTTTTGGTTTATGAATCCCTGGTGTATCTATAAATATTATTTGCGAATTTTCTCTGTTTACAATCCCTTTTACTTGCGTTCTTGTTGTTTGTACTTTATTTGCTATTGCTGCAATTTTTTCTCCTACCAACAAATTTATAAGTGTTGATTTTCCTACGTTTGTTCTTCCTATTATTGATACAAACCCTGATTTAAATTCTTTTTGCATTTATTTTTCCTTTCTATTTATCTAAATACCTTTAAAATATCATTGTATGTAACATATAGTGATAATGCAATTATTATAGAAAATCCAATCATTTGTATTTGAATTTCTGTTTCTTGTTTTAAAGGTTTTCTTCTAATTGCTTCAATAATTAAAATTAATATTTTTCCGCCATCTAATGCAGGTATTGGAAGTAAGTTTGTAATTCCAAGTGATACAGATATAACAGATAATATATATAAATAATTTACTAAATTTGTTGTTTGTGCTACAATCCCTGATATTCCAACAGGACCTGATAAATCATTTACTCCCACTTTACCAGTAAATAACATTTTTATACTCTCACCTAAAGATGCTATAAATCCCCCTGTTGCTTGAAAAGCCAAACCTACATTTTTATATACTATTGCAACTAGAACAAAGTACACTATTAATCCAAATATAATATTTACAACCGCTCCAGCCGCAACTATTGCAATTCTTTTTGGAATACTAGCTTCACTAAAAGAACCATCTTCATCTGACAGTTCTTCTTCTCCTTCCATACTTACAAATCCACCTAATGGTATTAAGCGAAGTGCATATTTGGTTTCTTTTGTTTGTTTTTTCCATATCGTTGGTCCAAATCCTATTGCAAATTCATTTACTTTTACTTTGCAAAGTTTTGCAATTAAGAAGTGACCTCCTTCATGTATAAATATTAAAAATCCTAGTAAAAAAACTATTTTTAATGCTGAAATGATTACAGTTAGCATTTATACCTCCTAAACTATCATACTAAAAAACATATACGCAAAAGGTGCTATAAATATTAAACTATCTATTCTATCTAACATTCCTCCATGACCTGGTATTAAATTTCCATAGTCTTTTATGTCTGCAAATCTTTTAATACTTGATGCTACAAAATCTCCTATTTGACTTACTACACTAAGTATTCCCGTAACTATTGCTACTATCAAATATGAATTTACATTTAATCCCCAGAATTTACTTGATATTAACATATACACAATACCAATTATAATTGCACCTATTATTCCTGCTACACATCCCTCTGTTGTTTTTTTAGGGCTTATTTTGCTAAAGTTGTGTTTTCCAAAATGCTTTCCTACTATATATGCAAATATATCTGTAGACCATGCAACTAATATTACATAACCCAATATAATTTTTCCATTGTCTAATCCCCTTATTAAACTTAAGAACATTATACAAATTATTACATAAAATATCCCTAAAAATGTGTATGATACATCTTTAAATGTTGTTTCCATATTAGTTATTATTACCTTTAAAAACAATATTAATAGTATTATCGGTATACTAAATATTACTATTTTCATTAATACTTCAATTGATAAAAATGCAGGTACTGCAACAATTATCGTACTTAAGTATCCTATCCATTTTATTGGATGAGCAACTTTTTCTATTACCCCAAAGTATTCATGCATACATATGATTGCTACTGCTAATAAAAAGAAGTCTATGACATAGGTATTTCCCAATATTAGTAACGCTCCTACAACTGGTAATCCAATTAGTGTTGTTAATACTCTTTTTAAATTCATTTATCTCTTCTCCTTCTAATTAGTTCTTTTAAGTCTAATTTGCGCCAAACTTTCTGTTTCTTTTTTGATACTCAATAATGGCATCATCTAAGTCTTGTTCTGTAAAATCAGGCCAGTTTTTATCTATAAACAAAAACTCTGTATAAGTTAATTGCCAAGGTAAAAAATTACTTGTTCTGCATTCTCCACTTGTTCTAATCATTAAACTAGGATCAGGCATTCCTGCTGTATATAGATTATTTGATATCATATTTTCATTTATATCTTCTACGTTCAACTTTCCGTCTTTTACATTTTGTGCAATATTTTTCACTGCATTTACGATTTCATTTCTTCCACCATAATTTAGAGCTATATTAAATACCACACCTGTATTATTTTCAGTCCTTCTCTTGCAGTCTTCGATCCCTTTTTGCATTTTTTCTGAAAATGCAGACATGTCTCCTAAAAATTGTACCTTTATGTTTTCCGAATCTGCTATTTTAGAATATTTTTCTATGTAATTTTGCAACAACAACATTAAAGCTGATACCTCATCTTCTGCTCTTTTCCAATTTTCTGTTGAAAATGCATATACTGTAATATATTTTAATCCTATTTTATTTGCATGTCTAACTATTTTTTCTAATGTCTTTGCACCTTCTTTATGTCCTAAAGCTATTGGTAGTCCCTTAGCTTTTGCCCATCTTCTATTTCCGTCCATTATAATTGCTATATGTTCTGGCATATTTTTTTCATCCATGTTTATTTATATTCCTTTCTTTATGTCTAATATATTATAATTGTATTACTTACTTCTTGTCTTAATGTATAGTGCAAGCTCTTTTAAAAATTCTCCATTTTCTCCATAGCTTTCCAACATATTTATAGCTTCTTGAGTTATATTTTCTAGAATCCTTTTAGATTCCTCTAAACCATATTTAGTAACATATGTACATTTATGTTTTTCTCTATCATTTCCTACAGGCTTTCCCATAATTAACTCATTTCCTTCTTCTGATAAAATATCATCTTTTATCTGGAAAGCTAATCCTATTTTTTCTGCATAATTTGTTAATTTTTCTAAATCTTTTTCTTCACAGCCAGAAAGTATTGCACCCATTCTCACACATAATTTTAAAAGTGCACCTGTTTTGTTAATATGTATATACTCTAAGTATTCAGAAGATATTGGTTTTCCTTCAAATTCTGTATCTACATATTCACCTGCAATCATTCTATCTACTGCTTTTGAAAACTCATTAAATATTCTCATTTTAGTAGATAACTCTTTTGCATCTGTAGTATTTTTTAAATCTTCACTTATTACTATATATGCCTGATTTAAAAGTGCATCTCCTGCCAAAATAGCTGTAGATTCATTGTATTTTTTATGATTAGTAAGTCTTCCATGTCTAAAATCATCATTGTCTATACCAGGTAAATCATCATGTATTAATGAAAAATTATGTACCATTTCAATTGCACACATATATGGTATACAAATACTATAATCTTGTTTGAATAATTTGTATGTTGCCATAACTAAAATAGGTCTTAATCTTTTTCCACCAGCCATCAAACTATATTCCATTGATTCATTTAACATTCTTTCTGGACAATTTTTATTTCCTATATATTTTTCTAATTGTTCTTCAACTATTTCTTGATATTTTTTTAGTTCTGCTTTAAAATCCATTAAAAAGACCTCTCATTTTTTATATTGACATTATTTCTGTTTCTTTTGCCTCTAATATTTTATCTATTTGTTCTATGCTTTTATCTGTTAATTTTTGGATATCATCTTCTGCTCCTTTTAATTCGTCTTCTGTCATTTCTCCATCTTTTTGCATAGCTTTTGCCTTATCTATTCCTTCTCTTCTTGAATTTCTTACAGCTACTTTTGATTCTTCTGCATATTTCTTTATTTCTTTTACTAAATCTTTTCTTCTTTCTTCTGTTAATTCTGGAAATACTAGTCTTATTACTTTTCCATCATTATTTGGGTTAATTCCAATGTCTGCTTCTAATATTGCTTTTTCTATCATTTTCAATACACTTAGATCCCATGGTTGAATTACTATCATTCTTGCCTCTGGTACTGAAATTCCTGCTACTTGATTTACTGGTGTTGGTGTACCATAATAATCTATTTTTACTTTGTTTAATATTGCAGGATTTGCTCTTCCTGCTCTTACTTCTGATAGTCTTACATTTAAACTATCTATTGTTTTTTCCATTTTATCTTTAATTTCTGAATAATCCATTTTTTCAATCTCCTTTTAAAATTATTTTATTTCTGTTCCTCCCCACTCTACTGCTACAAATCCTATCCTTTTGGTTTTCTCTAATTTTTGTTCTTTAACATTTATTTTTCTTTCCAATCCTTTGAAATTCATTGATACTCTTATTAATGTATCTGGATTTGGACTTATTGTAAGTGGCATGTTTTTCTCTATTTCATCTTTTCTTTCAAATCTTATATAATTATATTTATTTTTTTCTAATTTTGGAAGCCAATATATTATAAATTCTTCTGTTTCTTTTTCATTTAATCCTAAAATTTTCAGTTTTTCTTCTAAGAAATTAGATGAATCTTCCCCTTTTATAACAAATCCATCTTCTTCTATTTTAGCTTCCATTATGCGTTTACTTTCATAGTATAAAGCATACAAATTTCTTTTTGTATGTAAATCTTTTAGTTTCCCATTAGGTTTAGCTAGCACTTTCCATTCATTTATATATTTAGGATATGAACATATTATATTATCTTCATAACCTAATTTTACTTTAATCTCCTTTTCTTCTGTTGGATATAAATAAATTATAGGTTTATCCTTCGTTTGAAGAATTCGATCCATAAAAGTATATTTTCGTGTATCTATACTTTCATAACTTATATTTGCATTAGTTATTTTCAAGTCAATTGGTATAAAAACCATATATTCCATATTAGCTAACGCTCCCTGATAGTGTTCTTCTATATCAATATTAACACTATCTTGTACCTCTTCAACTTTTTTCAAACTAGGTAAAATACCTGTACCATTAGCTGTAACCATAATAATTTTTTTTGTTTCAAAAAAATCTTTTGTATATTTTGTATCTCTTGGAGTTCCCAATTCATTATTTTTCAAATATTCATCCCAATATTCCCATGTGTTTTTTTCTTTTATTTCTAAAAGTTTTTTTAATTTTTCTTTATATTCAATTGAAATTTCATTTGAATCCTCAATCAATTTCTTTTCTGGAAATCTAGATAATTCAATTTTCCACAAATAATTTATGTATTTATCATACGTATCGACAAATACATATGGTTCCTTGGTCAACTCATCTTTTACATCCATCATATCATCATGATACATATATCTTCCCAATTCACTTATTTGAGAATTGAATTTTTCCTGCATCTGATATGCTGTTTTATTTTCATAACATTCATTATCCTCTCTATCATTAAGAAATTGTATTATACACTTGCCAATAATTACTACGAATATAGAAAAAACAATAACTACAAAAATATATATTATTAAATTGGTCCTTTTTCTATCCTCCTTATATTCCTTTGTTTCTTTTTTTTTATTTTCTTCCATAAAAATCCTTTCTTACTTTATTTTTAAATAATTTTTCTAAATAACTTATCTTATTATTGTTCCTATCTTCTCACCTTTAACAGCTCTAACAATATTCTCTGGGTCTGCTATACCAAAAACAACTATAGTCATGTTGTTGTCTTTGCATAATGCTGTAGCAGTTGAATCCATAACTTTTAAATCTTTTTTTAATACTTCATCATAAGATATTTCATCATATTTTACTGCTGTTTTATCTAATTTAGGATCTGCTGAATATACACCATCTATTGCTTTTCCTAATAAAATTGCATCTGCTTCTATTTCAGCTGCACGAAGTGCTGCTCCTGTATCTGTTGTAAAGAAAGGATTTCCTGTACCACAAGCAAATATAACTACTCTTTCTTTTGATAAATGTTTTATTGCTTTTCTTTTTATAAATGGTTCTGCTATTTCTCTCATTTCAATTGCTGTTTGAACTCTTGTATATATTCCTCTTGCTTCGATTGCATCTTGAAGAGCCAATGCATTCATTGCTGTTGCTAACATTCCCATATAATCTGCTGTAGTTTTTTCCATTTGTTCTCCGTTTCTTCTTCCTCTCCAGAAGTTTCCTCCACCTACAACTATGGCAACTTCTACTCCCATTTCTACTACTTCTTTTACTTTATCACATATTTTTCCTACTACATCTATATTGATGCCTGTTTTATCTTCTCCTGCTAGTACTTCTCCACTTAATTTTAGTAATACTCTTTTATACTTTGCTTCTGACATTAAAAATTCCTCCTAATTTCTTATTTAATGGCATTCTATCATACATTAAAAAAAATCACAATAGTAATTCTTAAAATCTTTTGATTTTATTTTAATACTTTTGTATACCATAAAATGTCGAATTTTGCGATAACATGAACATTGACCAAATTGTTTAAATTACTAAATTATCAAAAAAAGAGTTACAAAAACTTAAATAAAATGAAAGTACCTATAATCTAATAAATTTATAGGTACTTTTACTTTATATAATATTTTTTATCCATTTCTTTCCTTGTCTTAGCATTCTCTTTTTAGTTGACTTAGACATTTCACTGCAATAAATTGCTACACCTGCTGAAATCAAAGTTCCAACCATTAAACCTTTTGTAAAATTCATAACAATCCCTCCTAATAAAATTATATATTTTTATTATTAGCTTTTTTGTTTTTTATATACTCTTTTGTCAATGAATAAATTTCATTTATAGCAATAGCAATCAAAAAAAATCCAAAATATTTTCGTAATTTTTCTACCTCCATGTTTACTGCTAGTTTTGCTCCTATTATAGCTCCTATTATCCCTGATAATAGGACTACAATAGCTGTTTTTAATTGTATATTTTTCTTTTTCAAATGCACAATAATTGCAGCAATACTTGTTGGAATAAAAAAGATTAAATTTGTTCCTTGTGCTATATGTTGTTCAATTCCTGAAAATGCAGTAAGCAAAAAAATTAATACCGTTCCACCACCGCATTCCCATACTACTTATCACCCCTGCAATTCCTCCAAATAAAACATTTAGCATTTATACATCTCCTTGATTTTAAATTATCATATTTATTGCAACATAAACAATAAAAATAATAAATGTAATTTTTAATATAATATCAGGAATTTTATTCAAAAATTTTGATCCAAAAAATCCACCTATTATTCCTCCAATAGCACACATCCATCCAATATCCCAATTTAAATAATTATTTCTAGCATAAAATATACTACTTGTTATAACCATAACAAGTATACACGCTATTGAAGTTGCTCTTGCTTCAACTGGATTCATTTTTAAAATATATATAAAAGCTGGTACTAATATCATTCCTCCTCCAGTAGAGAAGATTCCTGATATTAAACCAGCTAACATTCCGATTATTATTTTTTTCCACATAAACTACCCTACTTTGAAAATAGTTTTTGCAAAATTTTAAAATTTATTCATTATGTAGTTCAAATACGTCCTTTTTTTCGCCACATACAGGACATACCCATTTTTTAGGCAAATCCCTAAATGATGTTCCAGGAGCTATTCCTGCTTTTTCATTACCATATTTTGGGTTATATATATATTTACAAAATGTACATTCATATTTAGCATCATCGTCAATTTCGTTTTGTTGATTTACAAAATTCCTATATCCAATTATTAATGCTGCTATCACCATTATTAAAAATGATAATGCTTTCCATATTCCATTTTCAAATAATATTATTGCAAACATTCCACAAGTTGCACTTATTCCATATAATATTAAAACAGCTTGTTTTTGCGTAAATCCCATTTTTACTAGTTTATGATGTACATGTCCATTATCTGCCTTAAATATTGCTTTTATTGATTTTCCTTTTATTATTCTTCTTGCAATTGCCCATAATACATCTAGTATTGGTAGTCCTAATACAAGCATTGGAAGAACTATAACCATTGCTGTATATGTTTTTGCAACTCCCATGATTGAAACAACTGCTAAGATAAATCCTAAAAAGTTTGATCCAGTATCTCCAATAAAGGTTTTAGCAGGTGTAAAATTAAATGGCAAAAATCCAACCAAAGCACCAATTAGTGAAGTTATTATTAATATTGATACAATTGGTGAATAGTTTAATGCAAAAATTATTAATAATGAAATGCATGATATTAATGTTATTCCAGAAGACAGTCCATCTAGTCCATCCATTAAATTTATTGCATTTGTAATTGCAACTATCCAAATAATTGTTAATAGTACAGAAAATTCCTTAGTTAATCCTATTTGAGCAATCATTGGAACATTTATATGTTCTATTTGCACTCCAAATAGTACTACAACTGTTGCGGCTAATAACTGACCTATTAGTTTTTGATATGGCTTTAAAGTTTTTATATCATCAGCCATTCCAACTATAGTGATAATTATAATTCCTAAGAATATTCCTGTCAATTTTTTGAAATATAATTCTTCTCCAAATAAATCTATGGTTCCTTCAATTGACATTATACAAAATAAATATATTGATGCTACAAGGAATCCCACTATTACAGCCACTCCGCCTAATTTTGGCATTGTTTTTCCATGCATTCTCCTATCATCTTTTGGAACATCTAAAGCTCCTAACTTTTTAGCCAATCTTATAGAGTATGGCGTCATCATAAATGACACTATACAGGCAAGTAAAAATGCTATTGCTATATTTCCCCACATATATTGCCTCCGTTATTTCATATTTTCTTTTTCAATCTCTTCAATCATTTCTATTCTTTCTTGATATCTTCCGCCTTTAAATTGTGTTGCTATCCATTTTCTAATTATGCATATTGCTTCTTTAACACTTATATAATCAGCTCCAAGTGTTACTACATTTATATCATCATCAGCTTTAGCAAATGCTGCTTCTTCTTCATTTGAAAAACATGCTGCTCTTACTCCCTTAAATTTATTTGCTACAACTACCATTCCATGTCCTGATCTGCATACTAATATTCCAAATTCACATTCTTTTTTGCTTACTAGTTGAGCTACTTTTTTAGCATATATTGGGTAATCTGTTCTTTCTTCACTATATGTTCCACAGTCACTATATTCTATACCTAATTCTTCTAAATATTTCTTTATTTCTTCTTTTAATTTATATCCTCCATGATCACAACCTATTGCTATCATTTTGTTACCTCCTTTGTTTTTCTTTTATAAATATAACACAATATATATTTTTTTGCAATGTTTTGCACTCAATATTTATGCTTTATATTCTCTATCTACTTCTTTTAAGATAACATCATGTGCGCTACCTTCTCCAATACTAACATTAGAAACAAGTGTTAATCTAGCCTTTTTATGTAATTCTTCTATAGTAATAGCACCGCAATTGCACATAGTTGATTTTATTTTTGCAACTGTTACTGCTAAATTATCTTTTAATCTTCCTGCATAAGGTATATATGAATCAACACCTTCTTCGAAAGAAAGTTTCTTGTCTCCTCCCATATCATATCTTTGCCAGTTCCTAGCTCTGTTTGATCCTTCTCCCCAATATTCTTTAACATAGCCATTTCCCATTCTTACAACTCTTGTAGGGCTTTCATCAAATCTAGCAAAATATCTTCCCATCATAACAAAATCTGCTCCTAATGCTAATGCAATTGTAATATGATGATCATGTACTATTCCACCATCTGAACAAACTGGAATATATACACCTGTCTTTTCAAAATATTCATCACGAGCTGCTATTACATCTATTAAAGCACTTGCTTGTCCACGACCAATACCTTTAGTTTCACGAGTTATGCAGATTGATCCTCCACCAACTCCAACCTTAATAAAGTCAGCTCCCGCTTCTGCCAAATACAAAAATCCTTCTTTATCTACTACATTTCCTGCACCTATTTTTACACTATCTCCATATTTAGCTCTAACGAAATCTATAGTATTTTTTTGCCATACTGAATAACCATCAGAAGAGTCCATGCAAATCATGTCAACTCCTGCCTCAACTAATGCTGGTATTCTTTCTTCATAATCTCTTGTATTAATTCCAGCACCAACTATATATCTTTTATTCTCATCTAGCAATGAATTAGGGTTATTTTTTCTTTCTTCATAATCTTTTCTAAATACTAAATATTTTAGATTTCCCTCATTTGTTAATATTGGTAAGCATGCCTTTTTATACTCCCATATCATATCATTTGCTTCTGACAAAGAAATCCCTTCTTTTGCATACACTATTTTTTCTTTTGGAGTCATATATTTATCTATTGTTTCATCTAAATTATCTCTAGATAATCTATAATCTTTATCTGTAACTAGTCCTAAAAACTTGCCATGTTCTGTTCCATCATCTGTTATCATTACAGTTGAATGACCTGTTTCTTTTACTAATTCAACCACTTCTTTTAATGTAGCTGATGGTTTTACATTTGAATCACTTACTATAAATCCTGCTTTGTGTTTTTTTACATGTTCAACCATTTTAGCTTGTGATTCTATTGATTGTGAACCATATATAAAAGCGACTCCACCTTCTCTTGCCAATGCAATTCCCATTTCTTCTCCTGAAACAGATTGCATTATTGCAGATACCATTGGTACATTTGCACAATATTTTGCTTCTTCTCCTTTTTTGAATTTTACAAGTGGTGTTCTAAGTGATACCTTTGCTGGTATACATCTCTCGTCTGTTAAATTTGGTAATAATAAAAATTCGTTAAATGTTCTCGATATGTCTTCTAATATCTTTGCCATATTTAATACTCCTTTTCTGAGTGTCAGAGGGGACGTTCCTTTTTGACAACATTTTCAAAAAGGAACGTCCCCTCTGACACTCTAACAACTTTTTTACTTATTATAAATGTTTTTATTTTTTTTGTAAATACCTTATTCAACTATTTCCGGATTATCTATTAAGAACTCATTTGCCAAACTCTCATTGTTGCCAAACAACTTAACATATCCTTCTAGAGACTGAGCTTTAGCTCTCAATGATTCCACATTAGAGTTTATATATATATTGGCTTTACCCTTACCATTTTTAGCTTCTTGTATTAAGTTTGACACTGGTGAGTTGCCATCAAATGCTACCACAACCGAATTTCTTCTTTCAAAGACTTCATAATTAAAACTCTTATATATTCCAAGTTCTGATGGTTCAGGTGATACATAAATTCCATTTATATCAGCTGTATCTAGCTTTTCTTTTACTTCTTCAGACACATATTTTGGTACTACTACTTTTACATCAAATTTTTTGTTTAATTCTTTTGAAATATCTAGTACCGCTCTTTCATATCCTTGCATCCTATGACCTATTAATATATAAGTATTTTTATTATTAACCTTCTTTAGCATTTCTTTTAATTCTTCTCTTGATTCTTTATTTAAGGTTGTTATTCTTCCTTTTGAATTAAAACTTCCCCCTGCAATTACTATAGGAGTTTTGTCTGTTGGAAGCTCTACTATTTTTCCTTTAAATATATCAGAAGATTTTAAGTAATTTATATTTCTTGTTTCGATTTGCTCTGGATCAATTTCTAAAAGATTTTTCTCTTCCTCCTCATATAAAGCATCTTCTACCGTTCTTCCATTTAAAAATTCTTCAAACTTTTCACTTTTTTCTTTAAAATATTTTTCTCTTTGCTTTAATATCTCATTTTCAGTTTCTCTCATTTTTTCAAAATCTTCATCTGTTAAGTCTAATAAGTTTCTCCAAGCAATTTGCTCATCTATTGTGTCAATTCCATAAAATCCGCATCCGTCTGTTCCTTGTACACATTTAATTCCATTTTTTAAATAGTCTTTAATAGGGTGTTCTTTTATATTAGTCAAATTATTTAATCTAACATTTGAAGATAATTGGAATTCAAGTACAACATCTAAGTCTCTCATTTTATTTTTTATTCTTCTACCTGTTGGTGTGTTTAGTTTTGGCACATATAAACCGTGTCCAATTCTAAATAATGGCGCTCTTTCCCCATTTGGTACACATATCTTTATACAATCTAATGCTTGTTCTATATTATCTTTAAATGCATCTGTTTCTCCTGCATGTAATTGTATTGTATATCCTTTATCATCATAAATAGCATAACGTACAATTTCACCTATTATATCTGTAAAATCTGTAACATTGTTTATTTCTTCTCCAATCAAATCCATTCCAACTACATATGGACTTCTACTTACTGCTTTTATAATTGCAGGACATTCCCTTAATTGCTCTTCTGTAAATAATGTTCTACTTGCCGCAACCAAAAATCTAATATGAACTCCTGTCTCCTTTTCAATTTCAGGCATTATTTCATGAATTTGAACTAATGGCTTAATTCCTTTTTCATACTTTTTGCATAAATCTGACATTGATATTTCAACTTGCTTAATTCCTTGTTTTTGATATTCTCTAGCTATCCATAATAATTTATCTTTAAAAAATGTATTATTTTCATATTTACTTCCTGGTTTAGAATCTTCTAGCATTTTTATCAAGTTTTCTCTTATATCAAAATCAGGTATCTCTCTTATTTTTTCTATATCTAATTTAATCTTATCCTTATCATTTACAGGTTTTCCTTTTATTATTGCATATCTATAAAGTATAACTTTCTCTAAATTTGTAAATACAGCTTGCCCATCTTTCATTAAGACAAAACTATTTCTTATTTTGGTAATGTTCTCTTCTGCATTTTCTAAATTATTTAATATTAAATCTGCAATATTTATAAATGTTTCATCATTTATTTTTCTCTCTAGCTTTTTACCTTTTAAGTCTGTTTTATTATATATTTTCTCATTTTTTCTTCTTTGATTTTCTAAGAATTTTTCTTGAGATTCAGTTAATTTAATTCCTAATTTTTTTATATAATATAATGAATATTTTATTTGATGTTTAATTGCAAGTGCAATTAGCATATCTGGTTGTAATATTTGGTTCATATGAGTGTGTAAATCTGTTCTAAATTTTGATTTTTTTGATATATATGATTTAACTATAGTTTTCTCAACTGGCAAATTATATTCCTTTGTTTGTGCCATAAGAACTTTGATTATTGATGGTATTTTTGCTTTTCTTTCTATTCTTTTATCTGTATATATATTTGCTATTTTTATTCCGCCAATTCTAAGTATATAAACCTCTTCTCCATCATCATTTATACATGCTTCTAATATTCCTGTTATTATTTTCATATCATTTTCATCTTTTATTGTTTCAACTTTACATACTTTTGCTAAGTTTGTTATTAAATTTCCTGTGTGGTGATTTGGTGTTTCTATTACATAAGTTAATTCATCTTCTCCTGTTTTGTATAAATTTACTATTATATCTTTTTCTTTATCTAAATAAAATTTTGTGAAAAAGTTTTCTTTTTTCATACGCTCTCCCTTCTAACATTTATTAATACACTATTTTAGCATAAATATTCTTCGAATTCAAGATTTTATGTAAAATAATTTGACTTTTAAATGCTTTTGTGATAACTTATATTTTAGTATATTTGAAAGGGATGATAATATTGAATTATTATATAGATTTTGACAATACATTATTTGACACTCCCAAACTTACACAAAGGATGTTAGAAGCTATTGTTAATACTTCTAAATTAGATATAATGGATGAATGTAAGAAAATGTTCAATCGCGAACATATCTATAACATATATGAACTTGCTAAATATCTTTCTGACAAATATGACCTTAATAAATTTGACCTGATTCAAGCAATTAACAATGAAATAAATCATTGTTCTGACTTAATATTTATAGATAGTTTATCATTTCTACAAAATTTAAAAGACCATGGTCATAAAATTTTTATGCTATCATATTACGAATATGGTTTACAATATCAAATAGCAAAAATTGCTGGGTCTCATATTGCAGATTTGTTTGATCAAATAATAATTACCAAAGGCTTAAAATATACACTAGATATTGATTATTCTAAAGGAATTTTTATAGATGATAAACCTCAAGATTTAATTGGTTTGTATTCTAAAAATCCTAAAAAAGTAATAAGATTAAGAAGAATTGGAAGTAAATACTCACCAAAAGATGTAGAAATTAATATAGAAGAATATAGGAACTTTGATGAAATACCTATTGATTAATAAGGAGGAATAATAAAATGAATAGAAAAAAAATTGTTGTTTTAGGTGGAGGTACAGGAACTTCAACAGTTCTAAAGGGATTGAAATACTTCCCTGTAGATATTACTGCTATTATAACTGTCTCTGACAATGGCCGTAGTACAGGAAGGCTTAGAAAAGAATTTTACACTCCCGCAGTTGGAGATATTAGACATGTTTTAAGTAATTTATCAACTTTACCTGATGATGTAAAAGATGTAATGGAATACAGAATGTCTACATATAGTGATCTAAATGGTCATTCTATGGGAAATTTAATTTTAACTTCTTTATATAAAGAAACAGGAAATTTAAAAACTAGTATTGAAAGAATGAGTAAACTTTTAAGAGTTGAACATACTGTTCTTCCTCTTTCTGAAGATTATTTAACTTTAATGGGTGAAACAGAAGATGGAGAAATTGTTGAAGGTGAAGCAGAAATAACCTCTGCTAGAAAAAAATATAAAAGAATTTTCTATAAAGAACAACCTCATATTACTCCAGATGTTATAAATGCAATTAATGATGCAGACCTTATTATTCTTAGTATGGGAAGTTTATACACTAGTCTTATGCCTCATTTAATCTGTCCAGAAATAGTTAAAGCAATAAATAAT
Organism: uncultured Clostridia bacterium; assembly: GCA_934167965.1. Classification (GTDB taxonomy): domain Bacteria; phylum Bacillota; class Clostridia; order TANB77; family CAG-508; genus CAG-269. The sequence continues at coordinate 72,318 of CAKPMJ010000002.1, forward strand.
TCAAAAGCTAAAGTTATGTATATTTGTAATGTTATGACTCAACCAGGTGAAACTGATAATTTTGGTGTTAGTGACCATGTAAATACTATAGAAAAATATACAGGTAAAGGAACTATTGATGCAGTTATTGTTAGTAACAATATTTTACCTAAAGAGCTTATAGAAAAATATTCAACTGAAGAACAAAAAGACCAAGTTCGTATTGATTATGAGAACATTGAAAAAGGCAATTATGAAGTTATAGAATCAGACCTTTTAACTACTATCGATGGTACTATTAAGCATGATAGTTTAAAGCTAAGTTCTATTATCTTCTATTATTTAATGAAATAAACTTGTATCCAAATTTGACTTTTTTTCGTAAACCTATTGTCAAATCTGGATATTTGTGGTAAAATAAGTGATGTTATATTGTAATTAGACTAAGAGGAGGTGCTAAAATGCCAAATATCAAATCAGCTAAAAAAAGAGTTAAAATAATTGAAAAGAAAACTTTAAGAAATAGTATGATTAAATCAGGATATAAATCAGCTGTTAAAAAATTCGAAGCAGCAGTAGAAGCTGGAAATGTTGAAGAAGCTAAAACATTATTTGCTGAAGCTACTAAGAAAATAGATCAAGCTTGTACAAAAGGTGTTATCGTAAAAAATACTGCAGCTAGAAAAAAATCTAGTTTAGCAAAAAAATTAAATGCTACTATTGCTTAAGACATAAAAATTAAAAAATTATGCATAGTTTTTTAAAAATAAAAAATCGTTCTTGTAAATTAAGAGCGATTTTTTATTTTTAATTATTATACATCTAATAATTTTAATTCAACATTTTCTGCTTTATACTTATTTGTTTCTGGATTTAGTTTAAATTCTGTTAAAGAATCCATTAAAGATTCACTATTTTGTCTTAAATCGGTTGTATAATATAATTTTATTTTATCAAGTTCTACTTGGTTTACAACTATTTCTTTAAATGTTTCAGCCATATGCTTTTCGTCTTCACATACTATAATTAATTGAGGAACACTCTTAAATCCTGAATCCATTTGAACAAAATTATCGTAAAAATCTTTATAAAAATTCATCTTATCAATCAATTTCTTTTGCCAGTCATTTTCTCTTCTTACAACTTCAAATAAGAAATCTATTGATTTACCAGATTTAGTAAGTTTTACACATCCCCCTGTTGCTTTAAATACTTTTCCCAATGTCTTTGCAGTAAGTGCAGGTTTTACAACATAAGAATCAAAACTTCCTACTTTTTTTAAATATGCTATTAATATTTGGTTTCCTGCTAATCTCTTTTTTATCATAGCAACTGGTTTTGTATTATCTGAAGGTTGCCATTTACATTCTATTTCTCTTGTTCCAAGTAAATATTTACCCATTTTTTCTAATGAGTATATTCTATATATTCCTTTTCCTTCATCTGAATTGAAGTAATATCTTGTTAATATTTTTGATTTTACAAGTGATTCTAATTTGTTATTTAATTTGTCCTGTGACTTAGGATCAAATCCTTTTATTTCTAGCATTTGATACAATTGTCTTGATGTTATAAATTCAAATTCGTTTACTAATTCTAATATTGCAAAGTGAATATCTGTTATATGCCCTGTGTTTATTTTATGTACTATTTGATTCATTGATACATATCCGTCTTTTCCATCAAATGTTTTTATTTCTCCTTTTCTAATTGCAAAAGGCGATACTTGTGCTTTTATTTGGCTATCTTCAACCATGATAAATTCCTCCTTTAATTATCTTTTATTTATCATACTCATATTTTTTTATTTTGTCAAGTTTTTGTATAAAAACTATTTTCTTTCAATATGATTTTTCAAGAAATAAAATTACATAATACTGGCAATTTTAGGTAAAAAATTTCTCGCTTTTCTCAGCATATTTCCTGCTTTGAAAAGCGATTTTTCTTTCTTTTATTCTTTTTGCTTGTTCTATTTCAAATCGTAACTTCCGCTTGTTCCTTCTTTTAATTCTATGTCAGACTTTATAGAAACTACGGGGCGGACCCCAAGGCTGCGGTTGTTCGCACCACCAAGCGCGCTATATAAGACGATGTCGTCCACGCGGCCGGTAGTCCAAATTGCGCATACCGAAATTAGCATTGAAAGAGTTGGTACTGACATCCGACGAAGCTAGCCAATATTCTACTTTTGATTCTGCTTTGTTCATAAATAATGTTTTGTATTCTTTACTTTCTGTATTTAAAAAATCAGGGTAATAATGATATTTTGTACTTGTTAATGTCGCTATTGTTGCTGGTGTTGTTGTATCTTGCATTGAATTTTTCCATGTCTTACTTGCTATATCATACCAATTGAATCCATATGTTGCATAATTTGAGCTTGAACCTGTTCCGCTTTTGGTGTTACTTCCTGACCATGATACTTGGTTTGCTGTTGCTGTCCATGAGTATGTTGTTTTATTTCCATATTCATTTGCTTGACCAACAGAATATTTTGTTCCTGTTGTCTTTTGCTCTGGATCATATTTTCCTACGTTATTTGGATTATATCCTGTTATTTTATTTATATCATCTACATTTACGCTTCTTGCTCCTGTTGCTCCATATCCTGAACCAAATACACTACATACCTTATTTAATTCTTGTTCTCCATAATTATATCCTGCTATTCCTCTTAAATAAAAATCTGCATTTCCTGTTGTTTTTACTGGGTCTGTTGAAATTATTAGCAATTCTCCTGTTTTTTCATTTACTCCCAATACTCTCCATCCATTTGTTGTTGCCTTATTACTAAATGTCTGTTCTCCATATCCATTTCCTTTTGTTACCGTTTTTTCACTCGCTTTATAAAATCCTGTATCAGTTGGACTTCCTACATTTGATGTTATTGTTCTCTCTACTACTTTTTCTCCATTTGCGTCTGTTGCTGCCGCATTATAATTTATATATGTCCCTATTGGCAATTCATATACTCCATTTGTTACTATTGTTTCTCTTCCTTTACTGTCCTTTTTATACATCCATCCTGCTTCTCCTAATTGTGATGCCTCTCCATTTTTTCTTATTACGTATCTATTATCTCCTATTTTTACCTCTGCTGGTAATTCACTTACTGTTCCTGTTCCTGCTTTTATTTTATTTAACTCTTTATTTAATGCCTCATAATATTTCTCTGTTCCTATATTTCCATTGTCTGCTGCTAATGCTGACAATGCTGCTAATCTTACCTGTTCCTCTTCTGATGATTTTTCTGTTTTTGTTTTTGCATCCGTTGCTTTCTTTAATATTCCATTTTCTCCTGATAGCATACTTATTACTACTCCTGCTAATATCAACAACACTATTATTGTTATTACTAATGCTATCAATGTTATTCCTTTGTTCCTTCTCATTTCCTTTTTCCTCCCTTTTTACTTTTGGTTTTATATCTATATGTCTTATAGATACAGTTTTAGTCCATTTCATTCTACTGTCATATTATCATATTTATTATTCTTTTTACAGTGATCTTTATTCATATTTTTATTATTTTTTTATTGTCAAAAAGGAACGTCCCCTTTGACAACTTTCATGCACCATAAAAAGACAATATAAACTTATCCGGTATCATAATATTTACCAGATAAGCCAATATTGCCTTTTTCACTATATATCTTATTATTTATTTTTACTAAACTAATTTTTTTTGTGTGTACTCCTGCAAGGCTTTCAGCCTTTATTATTCTTGCTGTCATTTGTAATTCTCCTCTTTTCTTCTTTTGTTATTATATTACTATTACTGCAATTTTTTGTCAAGTATTTTTTACTAACTATTTTTTTATTTCTTTGTATAAAAATTTTTTTCTTTACACATAATAATTATATCTAAAGTTTAGATGGAGGTGTTTATTATGTCAGAAAAGAATAAGAAAAACAACAAAAATAATAGCAATAACAATCAAAACAAAAACAACCAAAACAGAAAAAATAATGAACAAGAATAATTAATACAAATAAGGAATGGTGGCTTATTGAACCATTCCTTATTTATTATCTACTAATTCTATACTATATTTTTTAGCATTTTGTAATTTAAAAAATATTTTAAACATTTTCTTTTCATTATATTTAACATCATCTACTTTTAAATATTGAACTTCTAATACTTCATTATTATCATTATATACTTGTGTTTTTATATATTTGCCATTTACATTGTTTTCTTTACTATTCGAAATATATCCATAAATTCTACCATCTTTTTTTGTAGCCTCTGCTTTTGCTATTGACACCTGTGTTGGTAACTGTCCTTCTAAATTTATTTTCTTATAATTTAAATTGAACCCTACAAATATTAAAGCAGTTGTAATTGCATATATTCCTATTATTAGTAATACATGTTTTCCCCATTTTTTTAATGTATCTATGCCCATAACTTACCTCGAACTTAATTTAATTCTTTTCTACTATTTTGAACTGTCTTTAGTGTATCTTCTAATGATAATTGCATTAAATTCATTGCCTCTGTCATGTTCTTTTCTAAGTTAGTTAATGTATCTCTTAGTACCTTTTCAGTATTGTTAAGAAGACCATCAGCATATTCTTTTGTTCCATTTGTTATCTCTCTTGACATTTCATTAGCTGTTTCAATAATTTCGTTCTTTTGCTCATATGCTTTTCTTGTTATTTCATGCTCATCTATCATAGATATAATTCTATTTTCTGCTTCTTTTACAACTTCATCAGCTTCTTTTTCTGCCTCTAATAAGATACGTTGTCTCTCTTCTTTTATCCATTTAGCTTGTTTTAATTCATCTGGTAATTTCAATCTTATTTCTTTTATTATTTCCAAAAGCTCGTCTTTATCAACCACTGACTTAGTTGTAAATGGTACACCTTTGCTTTTCTCTAAAATATCCTCTAAAGTTTCTAATAATGTAAATATTTCCATAATGGTTCTTCCTTTCTTATTTTACGCCATTTTTAAAAAAATTATATTTGCTCGACCGTATTTTCTCTGGTCTACTATTTCTAATTTTAAATTTTCTATTTCTTTTAATACTTTTTTTAATTCATCTGTTTCCGCTATAATTAGTGAATCTTTGTCTATCATATTTAACTGTAATATTTTTTCTAGTGCTTGTTTTATATAATCAGTTTTATATGGTGGATCTAAATATATATAGTTAAATTTTTTGTTTTCTAATTTTGATAACATTGCCTTAAAATCAATATTTAATAATTCTATTTTGTCTTCTAAATGAGTTTTTTCTATGTTTCTTTTTATAATTTGTATAGCATTTTTTGAAGAATCACACATATATACTTTTTTTGCATTTCTACTAGCGAATTCTAAACCTATTGCTCCACTACCTGCAAATAAGTCCAATACTATACTTTCTGGTATATCTGCTTGTATTATATTAAATAAAGATTCCTTTACTCTATCTAACGTAGGTCTTGTTTCTAATCCCTCTAATGTATATAATTTGGTTCCTCTTGCTTTCCCGCTTATAATTCTCATTATCTTTCCTCTTTTATATATCTATATTTTATATGTTTTTTAGCTATTGTCAATAGTATTAACACAAATGTAACATATATTTAATATTTGTCAAACTTTTGTCATATTCTTTCTATAATAAACAAAAAGACCTTTCGTTTCTCGAAACAGTCTTTTGTTTGTTACATTTATTAACTTAATTAATCTTCTTTATTTATTTCTTTTATTAATTCTAATTGTGATATTAATAAAGATTCCATTTTTGCTTTATATATATCAAATTGTTTTTGCAAATCTTCTAATTCTTTTCTCTTTAATGTTATATTTCTATCTAACATATCAGCTTCTTTTTGAGCTGCAGATTTTGCCTCAACTATTATTTGATCTGCTTGTTGTTTGGCAACATTTTTTACTTCTTCAGCTGTAGATTGAGCCATTAATAATGTATTTTGAAGTGTGCTTTCAATTGTTTTATAATGTTCTAAACTTTCATTTAAGTCCTCTATTTGTTTATTTGCTTCATTTAATTCTTTATATTTTTTGGCAAAGTCTACCCCTAATTCGTCTAGAAATTCGTCTACTTCTTCAACTGAATATCCATTCATCATTTGTTTTGCAAATTTTTTGTTTTCAATATCTAATGGTGTAAGCATATTGTGCCTCCTTCTTACTATCCCATATTGTTTTTATTTAACCATGATACAGATAGCTTATTTTTTATTTCTTCTCTTGCCATTTCATTTGTAATTTCATAATTCGTAGGTGCAACTAAGAATATTGAATTAGATATTTTTTGGATATGTGCATCTAAAGAATATACTCCTCCACTAATAAAGTCTACTATTCTTCTTGCTACATCTTTGTTTACATATTCTAAATTAACAATTACAGATTTCTTTTCTTTTAAAAATCCGCATATTTCTTCTGATTGCTCAAAACTTGTAGGTTGAGAAATCACCATTTTTATTGATTGTTGTGGCATTGATACAACTTTATTTCTTTTTATGAAGCTTTTCTTCTCCTCTACTTCTGGTTGCTCTTCTTCGTCATATTCATAATCATATACATCATCGTCTTCGTATTCTTCCCCTTCTGCTTGATCCATTCCAAACAAATTCCATACTTTATTCATGATTGCTCCTGCCATGTTAAATAACCTCCTAAAAAAATCCTTTTTAAATAACTACTCTTAGTATCTTACATTTGCTAAATTTTGTCAATACATTTTTTAAAATGTAAAGAAATTTTAATAGTATTGTAACATATTTGTAATATTATTTTAGTTCTTCTGGATACATCATTAATGTATCATATATATCTATATCCTTGTATTCATTAATATCTATTCCTAGTGCTTTTAAATCATCAGTACTATATTTACTAATAATTGAATACTTATTATTTGTTTTTAAAACTTTAATTAAAATTTTTGATGTTCCATTTGAAGTCTTTTTCAAAACATATTTTGATCCTTCTTCATCTTCTGCAATAGCATCATTTGGTACCTTTAATCCAGAAACTCTCCACCATGTTATATTAAATGATATTTTTCTGTAAGAAATCAATTCTTCTGTCAAGGTTCTTACTTTAAATATTACTAATATTTTTCCACTCTCTTGTTCTTTTTTGTATTCCACTACTCCATCTATTTCATTTCCACTTGAAAGTGTTATTTTTACCGCATCACCTTCTTTTGAGTCTTTAGCAGCTGTTGAATTCAATACTGCTGCAATGTAACATCCAAAATTATCTATTACTTTTGCACTTTCATTGTTAGTTGATACTATCTTTCCTGTTTTTAGATCTAATTCATTTAATGTCTTTTCATCTATATTTTCAAAGTTCTTTGCAGTTAAAACATTTTCCAAGCCATCTACTCTATAAGAAACTACTCCACTTATAGGAGATTCCATTGTTTCAGAACCATTATTTAGCTTTTTTTCATATTCTTCTTTTTCAGAAATTAATTTTTTTATATAAGATCCTCTTGCACTAGATTCTCCAGCTATTTTAGCCTTTTTCATCATCAAATTGTTTATTTCTTTTTTTATTTCTGTTATTTTTTGAATATCTGTTATTTGTTCAATATTGCTTATCTTTTTTTCTATTTGATCATCTAAATTCTTTATATCTACTGGATATATTTTTTGTTTTATCGTTTCTTCTTTTGACATTGCATCTTGTATTTTTGAATTTATTTTTTCTATTTGTTGTTGAAGTTTTTCTTCATTGTCTCCATAATACCTAAATATAGCTTGTCCTTTTGCTGCTCTTTCTCCTTCAGCAACAATTGGTGCAATTCCATTTTTATATTTCTTGCCTTTTACAATTTGTTCATCCCTTATTATATATCCGGTTGTGCTTTCTTCAAATGTTAATACTCCTTTATCTATTGTAACGGTGTCTGTTGGTGTTTTTATAATTAAATATATTGCACTTATTACATATATTGTTATAACAATCAATACTAAATATAATAATATTTTCTTTTTTTCTATTTTCTTTCTTTTTTCTTGTAGGTCTACAATTTTTCCCAACTTAAAAATCATTCCTTTCAAGTTTTGACTTCTTCCAAAATAACATCTATATTATCTTGAATATTATTTAATCCATTTAGCCAAATAGTTTCCTTATTTTTTCTAAACCATGTTAACTGTCTTTTAGCATATCTTCTGCTTTCTTGTTTTATTTTTTCTATCATTTCTTCTCTTGTAAGTTTTCCATCAAAGTATTCTACTACTTCTTTATAACCTAATCCTTGCATAGATGTAGGGAATTGTTTGTATTTTACTAATAAACCTTCTACTTCTTTTATTAACCCATTTTCTATCATGATATCTACTCTTCTATTTATCCTATCATATAGAATTTCTCTATCCATGTCTATTGCAAAAACTTTATAATCATATTTGACACCATTTTTTCTTGATTCAATTTCTAATTCAGTTTTTGTTTTGCCTGTGGAATGGTATATTTCTAATACTCTTATTATTCTTTTTTTATCATTTTTGCTAATAATCTTCATTGCCTCACTATCTATTCTTATTGCTTCATCATAAAGTTTTTGAAGCCCATCTTCGCTACTAGCATTTTTTTCTAGCTGTTTTCTATATTCTTCATCTAGTTTTATATTGCTATATTCAATTCCATATATCAAACTATTAGCATATAATCCAGTTCCTCCAATAACTATAGGTGTTTTACCTTTTTGTAAAATTTCTTCTATTGCTTGTTCTGCTTGTTTTTTATATTCTGCCACACTATATCTTTCGTCAGGAGACACAATATCTATCATATAATGTTTTATGCCTTGCATTTCATCTATGGTTGGTTTCGCTGACCCTATATTCATGTCTTTATAAATTTGCATTGAATCACAAGAAACTATTTCTCCATCTATCTTTTTAGCTAGTTCTATTGATAATGCTGTTTTTCCTGATGCAGTTGGTCCTACTATTACAATTACTTTAGGTTTCAAATTTTTCTCCTTACTTTAGTTTAAATATTTGTATTATTCCATTTTGAACATCTTTAAAATATATTCCTTCTATTACGATAGCTATAATAACTACTATTGTAAAAATTATTATTTTCTTTTTTAATTGATAGCCTGTAATTTCATCATTTTTTATTTTTCCTATTATATTTGCAATTCTAGGTAAAGTAATAAATCCATTAACAGGTACAAATACTATTAATATTATATTTCTTACAACTCCTATCATATTTTTGTTAGGATAGTTTATCCCACTCCTTGATATTCTAAATATAATATATGTAAGAAATAAAATAAATAATGTTCCTATTGCTATATATGATATTCTTGTAAATGTCCCTTCGAAACTTTTAGTATTATTCCAAGTCCATAATATATATATTGCATATAAAGCTATTATTATTAAATAAATCGTTGCTTTCATCTTAAGTTCCTACTTTCTCTCAAATTTTCTTTCAATATCATATTTAGACATTTTTATTACTGTTGGTCTTCCGTGTGGACATGTAAATGGATTTGGCAATTTTAATAGTTCATTCATTAAACTATCTACTTCTGCTTCATCTAATGCCATATTAGCTTTTACAGCCGCCTTACATGCTACTGTTGCTATAAATTTTTCTTCTTTTTCTTGTTTTGCTGTTCTTGCAACTGTATTTATTTCATCTAGTGTTTCCATAAACAATTCTTTTGTTTCTAAATCAACACATATATCAGGTACACCTGATAATTTTATTGTATTTTCTCCAAATTCTTCTAATATGAACCCTGCTTTTTCAAACATAGCAAAGTTTTCTTTTGCTATTGCCATTTCTTTTCCTGTAAGTGTTATAATGTCTGGAAGTAATAACATTTGTGAATTTTTTTCTTCATCACTATAAAAATTCTTTTTTACTTTTTCATACATTATTCTTTCATGCGCAGCATGTTGATCCATTATGTATAATTCATTTTTCATTTCTAATATTATATATGTTTTAAATGCTATTCCTATAAATTTATATTCTTTTGGCTTATATTCTTCCATATCTTCAAATACTGACATATTATCTTTTAGGTCACTTACATTTATTTTGTATTCATCATTTTCTTGTTTAACTTCTTGTTTTATTGGGTCTTTTCCAAATAGTTTTTTATACATTTCCTCAAATGAAGATATTTGATTATTTACTTTTTCTAAATTTGATTTTTCTGGTTCTTCCTTTATTTCTGTTTCTGCCTCTGCCTCTGTTTTATTTTCTTCAACTTTATCGCTTTCATCCTTTTCTTCTTTATTAGCATCTTCTATAGTAACAGGAGTAGCTGATGTTTCTACAACTTTTGTATCTTCTTGTTCAATTCCTGTCTTTTTGAATTCTTCTTTCATTTCATTTTGCATTTCTCTTTTTATTGTTTCTGCTTGTTGTTCTTTTAAATTATTGTCTAATTCTTTATTTATACTATCTGCTGCACTTGCAATTTCTGTATATTTCTTTTCCATTTCCTTATAATCGTCTGTAAGTTCTATTTTAGGATTTGCTTGGATTTGTTGTTTTAAACTTTCTTGCAAATTTTTTAGTCTTGTAAATACATCTAACCCATCATTTGGTACATTTGTAGCCATAGCTGTTTTTACAAATAACCCACCATCTGATGCTGGTTGTTCTGGCATTTTAAATGCATCTTTTGATGCTTCTTTAGCTTCTTTATTTTTTTCTCTTTCTGATATTAAATCTGCTTTTAATAATGTATCTTTTATTGCATGATATACTGCTTTAAATACATTACTTTCTTCTTCAAACCTTACTTCTAGTTTTGCTGGATGTACATTTACATCTACTTTACTTGGGTTCATTTCCAAATCAAGTACCATAAATCCGAATTTTCCTATTGGAAGTAATCCCTTATATGCTTGTTCTGCTGCTGATGTTAATGTCTTATCTTTTATGTATCTTTTATTTACAAAGAATATTTGGTTTGACCTGTTTGATCTAGCAACAACAGGTTTTCCTATTACTCCTTCTACTTTTATTCCTTCATATTCGTAAGACACAGGTATTACTTCGTCTGATATTTCTTTTCCATATATACTATAAACTACTGTTTTTAAGTCTCCATTTCCTATTGTTTGTGTAACTGTTTTTCCTGTATTTATTAATTTTATTGATACTTCTGGATGTACTAATGCTATTCTTGTTATTACATCTTCTATATATCCTGTTTCTGTAAAGTCTTTTTTCAAGAATTTATATCTTACTGGTGTATTATAAAATAGGTTCCTTACTGTTATTGATGTTCCTTTTGAACATCCTACTTCTTCTATATTTAATACATCTCCACCTTCAACTACGATTTTTGTTCCTGTTAAATCTGTTTCTGTTTTTGTAATTAATTCAACATTTGCAATAGCTGCTATACTAGCTAATGCCTCGCCTCTAAACCCCATTGACTTTACATCTTTTAGGTCTTCAGCTGAACGAATTTTACTTGTAGCATGTCTTTCAAATGCTATTTCTACATCATCTTTTGCTATTCCTTTTCCATCATCTGTGATTCTTATATATGAAATTCCCCCATTTTTTATTTCTACTGTTATATTTTGTGCACCTGCATCTATAGAGTTTTCTACCATTTCTTTTACTACTGATGCTGGCCTTTCTATAACTTCTCCTGCTGCTATTTGATTTATTGTTAATTCATCTAATAATACTATGTTTCCCATTTTTAACCTCATTTCTTTTTTATTTGGTTTTGTTCTTCTGTTTTATACTGGAATTATATCATTAAAGATTTCAATTTGCAATACAGTAACACTTTTTTCTTTGTTTCATTTACATGGTACAAATATGGTAAACTAAATTAAAAAAATCACTTTTTTGCATATTTCATGCTTTAAAAGCGATTTTTATTTTATTTCTTCTATTTTAAGTCATAACTTCCATCTGTTCCTTCTTTTAATTCTATATCAGCTTTTAGAGAAACTACAGGACGCACACCACTGTCTCTACTACCAGCAGTACCAAATGAGTAATACAAGTAGTAATAGTGTACTTGACCGATACGAGCTACATTGTGCATACCAAACAGTGCACCATGATGTAAAGTATTAATAAATGATGAAGCCAACCAGTATGCTGTATTTACTCCTTCAGTGGTTTTGAATATTGTTTTATATTCTTCACTTTCTGTATTCAATGAAGGAGAATAATAATAGTAATTACTCTTTAAAGTTACTATTTTTATTGGATTAGATGTATTTTGTACTGATTTTTTCCATGTCTTGCTTGCTATATCATACCAGTTAAATCCATATTTTGCATAATTATCCTGTGAACCAGTATCATCTTTTGTATTACTTCCTAACACTGATATTTGATTTTCAGTCGAAGTCCATGAATATGTTACTTGATTTCCATATTCATTTAAGCTTCCCTGTAAATATTTTTTTCCTGTTCCCGTTTGATTCGGATCATATACTCCTACATTGTTCGGATTATATCCTGTTATTTTATTTACATCATCTATATTTACACTTCTTGCTCCTGTTGCTCCATATCCTGAACCAAACACACTGCATACCTTATTTAATTCCCCTTCTCCATAATTATATCCTGTTATTCCTCCTAAATGGAAATTTTTATCATCAATTGTTTTTACAGCGTCCGCTGAAATTATTAATAATTCTCCTGTCTTTTCATCTACTCCTAATAGTCTCCATCCATTTGTTGTGGCTTTATTATTAAATGTCTGTGGTCCATATCCGTTTCCTTCTGCTAACACTTTTTCACTTGCAGCATAATAACTAGTTGTTGCTTTATCTACTGGGCTTCCTGCATTTGATGTTATTGTTTTTTCTATCTCTTTTCCATTTTCATCTTTTGTTGGGTCATAATTTATATATGTTCCTATTGGTAACTCTATTGTTCCATCTGTTATTATTGTGTTTTTTCCATTAGTATCTTTTTTATATTGCCAACATCTATCTCCTGTATTTTTCTTTATTAAATATTCTAAACCTTTCAAATCTTCTGTTTCACTTGTTTGTGCTTCATCTGTCTTTGTTTTTGCTTCCGCTGCTTTTCCTAATATTCCATTTTCTCCTGATAGCATTGCTATTGCCACTCCTGCTAAGATTAGCAATACAATTATTGTTATTACTAGTGCTATTAATGTTATACCATTATTTTTGTTTATCATGTTTTTATTATCTCCTTTATTTTATAATATTATAACTTCCGTCTGTTCCTTCTTTTAATTGAATGTCTGACTTTAGAGAAACTACAGGGCGGGCTTCACGGCCGCAGCTGGTCACGTTACCATACGAGTAATACCAGGCGTAGTAGTTCACACTACCGTCAGAGATCACATAGCGCATGCCGAAATAAGCATTGTTAGAGCTGGTACCGACACACGGTGAAGCCAGCCAGTAGCTTACTTTTGAACCTGCTTTGTTCATAAACAATGTTTTATATTCTTTACTTTCTGTACTTAATCCCTCTCCTGTTCCTGATGATGTATTTAAAGAATTAGGATAATAATAATAATAATTACTTGTTAATGTCACTATTGTTGCTGGTGTTTCTGTATTTTGCATTGAATTTTTCCATGTCTTACTTGCTATATCATACCAATTGAATCCATATATTGCATAGCTACTTGCTGCTGAACCTGTATTACTTTTTCCATTGCTTCCTGACCATGATACTACATTTGCTGTTGAAGTCCATGTATATGTTGTTTGATTTCCATATTCATTTGCATTTCCTGCTCCATATTTTGTTCCTGTCGTCTTTTGTTCTGGATCATATTTTCCTATGTTATTTGGATTATATCCTGTTATTTTATTTATATCATCTACATTTACACTCCTTGCTCCTGTTGCTCCATATCCTGATCCAAATACACTACATACTTTATCTAGTTCTTGTTCTCCGTAGTTATATCCTGCTATTCCTCTTAAATAAAAATTATCATTTCCTGTCGTTTTTACTGGGTCTGCTGATATTATCAATAGCTCTCCTATTTTTTCATCTACTCCTAATACTCTCCATCCATTTGTTGTGGCTTTATTACTAAATGTTTGGTTGCTTGATCCATTTCCTTCTGCTAATGTCTTTTCACTTGCTTTGTAATAATTATCTGTTCCTGTGTCTGTTGGACTTCCTCCATTGGATGTTATTGTTTTCTTTATTTCTTTTCCCTCAGCATCTTTTGTTGGATCATAATTTATATATGTTCCTATTGGCAATTCTACTGTTCCATCTGTTATTATTGTTTTTCTTCCATTGCTATCTTTTTTGTATTGCCAACATCTTTCTCCTGTATTCTTCTTTATTAAATATTCTAAACCTTGTAGGTCTTCTGTTTCATTTATCTGTGCTTCATCTGTTTTTGTTTTTGCATCTGCTGCTTTTTTTAATATTCCATTTTCTCCTGATAACATCGCTATTGCCACTCCTGCTAATATTAATAACACTATTATTGTTATTACCAATGCTATTAATGTTATTCCTTTGTTTTTCCTCATTTTTAATGTTTCCTCCTTCTATCCTTGTGCTTTTATCTTTATATTCATAACTTATTATTAGCCTATTTTGTTCTCTTATATTATCATATTTATTATTGTTTTCACAGTGATTTTTATTCATACTCTTATTATTTTTGCTATTGTCAAAAAGGAACGTCCCCATTGACAATTATTATATTTTAACACCACAAAAAGACCATACCATTCTACTTGGTATTATTATAAATACTAAGCAAAATAATATCGTCTTGTTTTCTTTTATAATTATTCTTATTCTCTAAACTATAGCTCTCTCTCTCTCTCTCTCTCTACAGCCCCAATAATTCTATGATTCATATCATTTCTCCTTCTTTTGTTTTTTCATCCTACTTTCTTCAAAATTATATTATCATTACTACAATTTTTTGTCAATATATTTTTTACAATTAATTGATTGTAACACTTTTTTTTGCTTTTCATATTATATACCATACAAAGGATAACAAAAGAGAAATTATCTTTATGCAAGGAGGTCTAATATGTGTTGCTGTAATGATAATAATGCCACAATACTTTGGTTCATTATTTTATTCTTACTTCTTTTCTGCGGTGGATGCGGAAATAGGGCTTGTTGCCCTTCATCTAACCAATAACCACCTTGTTGTTACTTAAACCTATTCTTTTTTTGAAAGGTGGTGAAACATTATGCCAGAAAATAGAGGATGCGGATGTGGTTTCGGTTTCGGTGATGACTGCTGCTGGATAATAATCCTTATAATTTTAATTTGCTGCTGCTGCGGTGGTGGTAGAGGTGGATGCTGCTAATAGGTTTTAGCACATCAAAAAAACAGGTGACTTATTGAAGTCATCTGTTTTTTAATCACTTTTAAAAAATCAAAAATAATATTATAGCTATCAAAATTGCAATTATTGAAATTATTATTTTTGATGTTTTACTCATCTTTTTGCTTTTTATAATTGCAACCAATCCTATTATTAATAGTATTGGAATACTGATTATTCTTATAATATTTAATATCGCTCCCCATTTTGATGGTTCTACACTTGGTGGTCCATATAAATCCTGAGAAGGAGGACCATACAGCAGTTCAATCTGATCATTTAACTCTCCATATACCCCATATATCTTCACTGGTAGTGCTATTACAAATGCTCCTATTCCTATTATAACTTTTTTTAATTTTGATAAAATCTTCATTTATTTATCCCCCTTGTAAATCATATTATATGGGCACTTATTTTGCATATTTTCCTCAAAGTTCCATGTATGATATGCCCCTCCTAAGCAGTATTGCCATTGCTCGCAATTACTACATTCATCACACTTAGTTCTATCTTTGCTCCTAAATTCTTTGTATTTATTATCCCATACATCTTTAAAATTATCTGTTCTAATATTACCTTGAATTAATTCTTTTCTTCTTGGTACATTAGGACACACAAACAAATCTCCATTATATAAAATACTAGCTACATTTATACCTGTTCTACAATAAAAATAATATCCTCTAACATCTTTTTCGTAATCTAATCCTAAAAATCCAGGGCATCCATAAGTTAATTTTAATTTCTTAGTTTTATTTTTTTGTTTTATAAAATCAAGTATTTTTTTTATTTCTTCTCCATTTAATAATAAATCATTATTTTCATTTGCCCTTCCTATTGGATCCATTGAAGCAAGTCTCCATGAATCTAGTCCTAAACCTACCATTACATTATACAATTCTTCAATTTCATTTATATTATCTTTATGAAATACCGTTGTTACCTGAATATGTTTTACAAATTTTGCTTCCTTTAATTTTTTTATATTATTTATTATTGTTTGATATGAATCTATTCCTCTAAATTTATTGTGTGTTTCCTCTAGCCCGTCAATACTAATTGAAATGGTTTCCATGTTAGCTCTTCTAAGTTTTTCTATATTTTCTTCTGTAAGTAAAATTCCGTTTGATGTCATTCCCCATCTAAATCCCAATTCATTTGTCGCATATTCCATTACTTCGCACAGATCTTTTCTTACTAGAGGCTCTCCACCAGTAACATTAATTAATATTTTCCTAGCATCCATATCATTTGCAATTTGCTTAAATGCACTTTTTATTTCTTCTGTAGTTAATTCTCCATCATATTTCTTTTTTTCTGCACTGCTTCCACAATGTTTACATTTTGCATTGCAGGTTAAAGTACATTCCCAAAATAAATCTTCTAGTCTATGTCTTTCTAGTTCCTGTTCTTTGTATTTTTTCATTATCTCTAATTCGCCTAATTTATATATCTTTTTTAACATATCTTTCACTCCAAAATAATTTTAGCATACTATATTTTTCTTCGCAAGTTTTTTATTATATTTTGTTTACTTTGATGCATATAAATGTTATAATAGTATTTAAATTCTATTGCAGAAGGGAGCCTTCATAACATGGAAGAATTAAGGTTTAAACAAACTAAAAAAGTAGGAATTCTAGGAATTTTAGGAAATATATTTTTATTATTAATTAAAGGAATCGTTGGCTTTTCAACCAAAAGTCAATCTATGATAGCAGACAGTTTTAATAGTGCAGGAGATATATTTGCCTCACTAATGACCTTTATAGGAAATAAAATTTCCAGTGAACCACAAGATAAATCTCATAATTTTGGTCATGGTAAAGCAGAATACATATTTTCAATGTTTATAGGTATATCTATGATTATAATAGCATGTAAACTTTTATATAATTCTGTATATACATTGATATTTGGTAGCGAGCTCCAATTTTCATGGTTTTTGGTTATAGTATGTATTATTACTATAATAACTAAATTATCATTATTTTTGTATACTAAACATATTGCCAATAAGTTTGATAACATTCTTGTAAAAGCCAATATGTCAGACCACAGAAATGACTGTATAGTAACTACATTTACTTTAATATCAATTTTGCTTTCTCTTAAAGGCATATATCTATTTGATAGTATTGTAGGTATTGGTATTTCTCTTTGGATTGGATATACTGGTATAAAAATTCTTATTGAAAGTTTTAATGTTTTGATGGATATTTCTATTGATGAAGATACTTTAGATTTAATTTTAAATATTGCTAATAGCTACTCTGAAATAAAAAAGATTAATGATATACGCTCTACTCCAGTAGGATATAAATATATTATTTTCATTACTATTTCTGTTGATGGCAATATGAAAACTTTTGATAGCCACAAACTTGCTGACTCTTTGGAACAAGACGTTAATAAACTTGACAATGTTTATAATACTATTGTCCATGTAGAACCTATTTAAAAACACATAAAAGAGATATTTTAAATTTAAATTAAAAACATCTCTTTTATTATATTTATATTATTTGTTGCATTCTTCCATAAACCAAACTTACCCATGTTGATGATGCTGGACAGAAATTTGTTTTTACTCCTGCTAAAGTTTTACCATGATAAAATCTTCCACCTGGTGTTAAATAATTGTTGTGTAATTTTTGTGCTGCAACTTCTAATCCGTTTTTTACTGAGCTAAATCTAATTAATTTACCTTTGCTCATTAAACTTATATAATTATAAGTTCTTCTATGGTTAGATGCTATATTCCATCCTGATTCTGCTGAAATTAATCCACAGAAAAATATTTCGTTTATGCTGTATTTTTCACATAAGTCATATATTGTTCCTGCATTCTCTCTAAAAAATCCTGATGTGTCTGCTTTTACTGTCGACATTAATTTTATGAAGTCTTTTCTTGATAGTCCTGTTCTTTTTGTTAAATCCATTGTTTTTGAAATTTTTACTTGATTAATCGAAATGTATTTTGTCGTGTCTTTTTTTTCTTTTTTATTATTTACTTCTGTATTTTCTTTTATTTCTCTTAATTCATATTTGCCTCTTGATGTTAATTGTCCCCTTGATGTTATTTTTGCTTTTCTGCGTTCTTTCATTAAATCTCTTATTGCTCTATCATTTTCTTCTACTGAAACTTCTTTTGAAATCTTTATGCTTTTGTTTGGAAACTCTATTTCTGGTACTGTTTTTACTACTAAAAATGTGATTCCTGCTAATACTAATATTGCTAATACGTAAGTTAATTTTTCTAAAATTGACTTACTTTTTTCTATTTTCATACTTTATCAATCTCCTTTTTTCGAGCACGACCTTTTAATTATAACATTTTTTTCACGTTTTGTCAAATTTTTGACATTTATTGTCACTTCTCCCATTTCATCAGTTCTATAAATTTGTATATTTTTTGCCTCTAAATCTTGTATTGTAATGTCTGCTGGATGCCCAAATTTGTTGTCTTTTCCCACTCCAATTAATGCATATTTTGGATTAACTGCATTTATAAAATCTATTGTAGATGATGTTTTTGATCCATGATGAGCAACCTTTAAGACAGTTGATTTTAACAGATTCTTATATTTAACTATAATTGCTTTTTCTGCAATTTCTTCAATATCTCCTGTAAATAATATAGAAAATCTTTTATGCACCAATTTACAAACTAACGAATTATTATTAATAGCATTTTGAGTAATTATATTATCTGAGTCTGGCCATAAAACATCAAAATATAAATCTCTTTCTATACTAATTCTACTTCCTGCTTCTACAATTTTTACTTTAATATTTTTCTCTTTTATTATATTAACAAATTTCTTATAATTATCATTTTCTTCATATTGTTTTCCAATAATTACATTTTGAACCTTCATTTCTTGCATAATATAAAGTAAACCTTGACAATGATCTGTATCAAAATGACTTATAATTATATAATCAATTTTTCTTATCCTCCTTGCAAGTAAATATGGCATCAAAGTTTTTTCTCCTACATTATAGTCGCCAAGTTCTGTACCTCCTCCGTCAATTAAAATTTTTTTATTTAGTGGTGTTATTATCAAAGTAGAATCCCCTTGACCTACATCTATAAAATATATCCTTAAATTTTTTGGTACTATTGCTATAATAAAAGAACATATACATATTATACATATAGTACTTATCACTTTATTTTTATTTTTTCTATACTTATATTTAGCTAAACTCACTAGGTTTCTTATTCTTTGATAAAAAACTGATGGATTTTTTTCTTTATATACTGAGAATAAAAAATTTCCGAATTAAAATTATGATATAATAAATAATTATTTCTAATATTGATGGGGTAATGAGATATGTACTACTAAAAGGTAACTTAGCTCCCATTTTAGAAATTTCTAATACCAACCTTATAACAAATTCTAAAATTTTTATATATAAACATTTTATTATTCCTAATTCAAAAAAACTTAAAATAATAAATATAAAGCATAAAATTATTACTGGTCCAATTATAAATCCTACCAATATACTTATAATTAGACTGGATATAGCTAATTTATTAAAATAAATTACCATTATTGGAATTATGAATAACATTGCCGAAACTGTGACTGACTTTGTATTTTTATATAACAATATAATGCCTATTGTCCCAGCATAAGAGAGTAATACACTTGTGCTTTTTATTAAAAATGGATTACATATTAGCAATACTAAAGCAGATAATGCAATGTTATTCCATGTATCATTTTTTCTATGAATTACTCCTGATAAAATTGCTATAATTCTCATAATTCCTGCTCTTACTACTGATGGCAAACATCCTGTTAAAAAGACGTAAAAAATAAGAATTATGCTAGTTCCTATCTTTGATTTTCCTTTTCCTATTATTTTATCTAATATCCAGCCAACAAAAAATATTATATATCCAACATGTAATCCCGATATTGCTAAAACATGCGATATATTGCTATCCTGAAAATCTTGTTTTACTTCTTTACTAATATCATTTGTATCACCTAATGTTAACCCCAATAACATACTTGATATTTCTTTATTAAGTAAGCTTTGCACTCTATTTTTTATACTTAAAGTTATATTATTTAAAATTTTTAATGGTGAATTTCTAGCTTCTTCTATATCAATTACATTTTTTAGTTCTAGAGTTCCATAAATCTTTTTTGTCTTTAAATATTCTTTATAATCAAAACCTTTATAATTTCTTCTTGAAGTTGGTTCCTTAAAAATTCCATTAATTTTTATTTGCTGCCCATAATTTAATTCATCTATTTTTTGCTTTTTATTTATACTTAAAATTAAATAAGTGTTTTTATATACTCTACTATTATTTACTGATTTAACTTTTATTTTATATACATCTTTATTTTGTTTTTCTTCTACATTGCTTATAACAACTGCCTCTACAATCACCTCTTTATTATTAAAATTAACATATAAATTTTGGTATTTGTTATTTTGAAATATTGTTATTGAATTTGAAATCACTGAACTAATAATTATTATTTTTAATACTTTTGATGTGAATATAATTTTTAAATATCTACTATATCTCTTAAATGATACTAGTTTAAATTTTGATTTTTTTACTTTTTTATTTTTATTAACTATATTGATTAAATATATAACCAGATATAAAAAGACTATACTGATTTTACAGTATAGCCCCAATATTATTCCTATTATATATCCAATTACACAACTTATAATTGGTCTTACTTCTAACATTTTTCTCCTTAATCTATTATTCTTCTTGCTGTAATATAAGTTTTTTTGTAATAGCTATTTGATAAAGATGTTATTATAATTCCTTTTTTAGGATTTGCAGCATGTATGAAATTATTTCCCCCTATATATATTCCTACATGTCCTGAAAAACATACAAGATCCCCTGCTTTCAAGTTTGCTTTTTTCACTTCTTTACCATTACTTCTTTGCCCACCTGATGTTCTACTTAAAGAATATCCAAAATGTTTATATACATATGATGTAAATCCTGAACAGTCAAATGTATCAGGTCCTGCAGTTCCATATACATATTTATGTCCTAAATATTTTTTTGCATATTCTACAACTTTTGCACCTGTAACACTATTGTTGTCTTCTTTCTTACTTTCAGTTTTATTTTTAATTTTACTCTCTTTCTTTTCTTCTTTTTTGTTTTCAGCTTTTGCGTCTTTTTCTTCCTTTTTTTCTTCTTTTTGATCTTTTGGTTCTATTTCCGGAGTTCTATCATTCTCTAGGCTTCTTGATGATACTTCTTCTACCTTTTTGTTTGATAAATATTCAGTTGATATATATCCTGTAAGATTTCCAATTTTTACTTTACTCCATGTATTGTCTACTTTTTCTATTACTGTAACTTCTGTATTTCTTAATAATTGATCCATTATTTCAGAAGTTGTATTTGCTTCTCTTCTTAAATTAACTGTCTTAGAACTTATATACATTTTTTTAGTTTGTGTTGTTTTGCTTTCTTCTTTTTTAGTTTCTTCCTTTTTTTCCTCTTTCTTAGTTTCTGTTTTCTCCTCTTTCTTTTCTTCTGTTTTTGGTTCTGCTTCTGGTTCATTATTTGCAATATTATTTTCTAAGTTAGTTTTTATCACCCAACCACTTTGCTTATCTGATTCTACATAGCACCAGTTTCCTAATATTTCAGAGATTGTTACATCACTATTTTTAGATATATTTTCTACTTTGCTTGAGTTAATTAGTGGTAATATTCTTATCTCTATTTTTCTTGATACTTTTATTGTGTTTCCTTCTTTTATTTCAACCTTTTGAGAAGTGTTATCCACATTTTCTTCTACTTTTGTTGATTTTTCTACTGTTTCCTCTTTTTTTTCTTCTGTTTTAGTTTCTTCTTTTTTGGCTACTGATAATAAATCGTTTCTAATATATCCTTCATACTCTAATCCATTTGACTTGTATTTTACTTTATACCATTCTCCTTCTTCTCCAAGTATCTCTACTTTTTTATTTTTAGATATAGATACTACTGTTTCTGAACTTGTTGATGCCTTCTGTCTTATTCTTGTTGAATCATTTTTTGTTTTTCCTTCAGTAGCAGCATATACTTGTGTATTTATTAATATTAATCCTATGTAAATTATTACTGATATTATTATCAATTTTATTTTTTTCATAATCTACTCCTATTATATTTTTTAATAGTATTAGTATATACTTTTTAACAAAAATTGTCAATGTTTTTTGAAACAAAAATATAATAAACACTACATAGCTATTTAAAGCATCTGTAGTGTTTTTATATTATGCACTCTTAAGTTCTAATCTTAGCTTATCAGCAATCATAGCAATGAACTCGCTATTTGTAGGCTTACCCTTTGCTGCTGATACTGTATAACCAAATATATTCTCCATTATAGTTGGTTCTCCTCTGCCCCAAGCAACTTCTATTGCATGGCGAATTGCACGTTCTACTCTTGATGGAGTAGTGCTAAATTTTTGAGCAATTTGTGGATATAAACTTTTAGTAATCTGATTTATTACATCAATATCATTTATAACCATAATTATAGCTTCTCTTAAGTACTGATATCCTTTTATATGTGCTGGTACACCAACTTCATGAATCATGTTGGTAACCAAGGCTTCTAAATTCTCGTTTCCTTTCATGTTATTTATTTCTATGTATGATCTTTGAGTTGTTTCCCTTGAAATGAAATTATTATTAGGCATTGGTCTAAAGTTTTTAATTTCTCTAATTCTCCTAATTAATAATTCAATGTCAAAAGGTTTTACTACATAGTATTCTGCTCCTAACGCAATTGCTTTTTGCGTTATTTTGTCTTGACCGACTGCTGATAACATAATGCAAATTGGCTTTTTTATTACATTACTATTATTGATTCTTTCTAAAACTCCTAGTCCATCTAAATGTGGCATTATTACATCTAATATTGCTACATCTGGTGATAATTCTTTCACTTTTTCTACAGCTTCTACTCCATCTTTTACCATTCCTACAATTTCCATATCCTCTTCATTTTCTAGATATGTTGCAAGAGTTCTACTAAACTCTTCATTGTCATCTGCAATTAATACCGTAATTTTCTCTTTCACAGTTTTATCCTCCTATAAAATATTTGTAAAAATAATTGGAAATTTTTTACAATTTTAATTATAGTATATTATTTTATAAAATGCAATAGTTTTTTGGAATTTTTTTCCATTTATTATCAAAATTACATATAAAAAAACCTTACAGCGTTAATACTGTAAGATTTTAAATATTATTAATATTATCTATGCTGTTTCCTTTTTTTGTTTTGGCTTTACTTTGTTAATCTTTTTTGTATTGTCTTTTTGAACTCGAGTTCCATCAATAACTACTTCCGGTTTAGAATTATTTAAAACTGTGTCTTTATTTACTGTACATTTTGCTATTTGTCGATTTGATGGTATTTCAAACATAATGTCAGTCATTATTTCTTCTATAATAGAGCGAAGTCCTCTTGCTCCTGTATTACGCTCTATTGCCTTACCAACTATTGCATCTATAGCATCATCAGTAAATTCAAGTTCTACATTATCAAATTCAAATAATTTTTTATATTGTTTAATCAAAGAATTTTTAGGTTCAACTAAGATTCTTGCTAATGCTTCTCTATCTAGCTCTTTAAGTGTTCCTATTATAGGAAGTCTTCCTATAAATTCTGGAATTAAACCAAATTTTAATAAATCTTGTGGTAATAATTGTTCAAATATTTCATATTTTCCAATATCTTTTTTGCTTTCTATCTCTGCAGTAAATCCTATTGTCTTTTTACCTGTTCTATCTCTTATAATGTTCTCTAATCCTTCAAATGCCCCACCACAGATAAATAATATATTTTCTGTGTTTATTTGAAGCATTTCTTGATGAGGATGTTTTCTTCCTCCTTGTGGTGGTACTGAAGCAACTGTTCCTTCTATTATTTTAAGTAATGCTTGTTGTACCCCTTCTCCACTAACATCTCTTGTTATTGATGGATTTTCTGATTTTCTTGTTATTTTATCAATTTCATCTATATATACTATTCCTTTTTCTGCTTTTGATATATCTCCATCAGCTGCTTGAATAAGTTTTAGAAGTATGTTTTCTACATCTTCTCCTACATATCCTGCCTCTGTTAAAGTTGTAGCATCTGCTATTGCAAATGGTACATTTAATATCTTAGCTAAAGTGCTTGCTAATAGTGTTTTTCCACAACCAGTTGGTCCTAACAATAATATATTACTTTTATGGATTTCAACATCATCTTTTTCTTTTGATTTTTCTTCATGACTTATTCTTTTATAATGATTATACACTGCAACAGACAATATTTTCTTTGCCTTTTCTTGCCCTATTACATAATCATCTAATATCTTTTTTATTTCTTCAGGACTTGGAATTTTTTGCTCTTGTTGTTCATCATAATCTTCATCATAATACTCATCTATTCCGTCATTTTCTAATATCCCTTGACACAAATTTATACATTCATTACAAATATATACTCCTGGTCCTGCAATTATCTTTTTTACACTTTCTTGTGGTAAACCACAGAAAGAACATCTTACATTTTTAGGTTCATTACTCTTTGCCATAGATTTCTCCTTTATTTTCTATTTACTAGTATTTCATCTATCAAACCATATTCCAATGCTTCTTCAGCCGTCATATAGTGATCTCTTTCTGTATCTTCCATTACTCTTTCTATAGGTTGACCTGTTCTATCACTTAATATTTTTGTTAATCTTTCTCTCGTTTTTATCATTTGCTCTGCATGGATTTTAATATCTGTTGTTTGACCTGATATTCCATTTCCACCAATTAATGGTTGATGTATTAGAATTTCTGCATTTGGTGTTGCATATCTTTTTCCTTTTGTACCATTTGCTAATAGTACCGCCCCAAAACTAGCTGCTAATCCTAAACAAATTGTTTTTACTGGACATTTTATATAATTCATTGTGTCAACTATTGCTAATCCATCTGTTACACTTCCTCCAGGTGAATTTATATATAAACTTATTTCTTTATCTGGATCTTCTGATTCTAAGAATAACATTTGTGCAACTATTAAACTAGATGTAGTTGCATTTACGTCCTCTCCTAAAAAAATTATTCTATCTTTTAATAATCTAGAGAATATATCATATGATCTTTCTCCTTTACTTGTTTGCTCTATTACATAAGGTACTAAACTGTCTTGTTCTCTCATAATTTTTTATTCCTCCTTGAAATTTTTATTAAAAATAGGGAACTTAAAAATATATTTCATTTTTTAACCTCCCTTTTTACTTTTATTATTCTGATTTTTTAGCTTTGCTTTCTGTTTTGGTTGTCTTTTTTGCTACTGCTTTTTTTACTTTAGAATTTTCAACTAGCAAGTCTATTGCTTTTTCATTTTCTATTCCTTGTTTTATGTAATTTTTTATATTTTCATTTTCTAATAATTCTTCTGGTTTTTTACCATAGTTTTTAGCCATTTCTTCTATTTTTGCTTTTACTTCATCTTCTGTTGCTTCTATTTTTTCTGCTTTTATTATAGCTTCTAATGCTAATCTTGATTTTATAGCTTCAATTGCTTGAGGTTCATATTCTTTTCTGAATTCTTCTTCTGTTTTATTTAACATTTGTAGATATTGTTCTAATTTTAGTCCTTGATATGACATTCTTTGTTCCATATCTTTAACCATATTATCTACTTCCATTTCAATCATTCCTGATGGAATATCTGCTTTTAATTCATCACATACTACTTTTAATACAGCATCTTGTTTTTCATATTTTTCTCTATCTGCATTTTGTTTTTCTAGTTTTTCTTTTATGCTGTCTTTTAATTCTTTTATTGTATCAAATTCACTAACATCTTTAGCAAATTCATCATCTAATTCTGGTAATTCTTTCTTCTTTATTTCATGAACTTTTACTTTAAATGTTGCATCTTTTCCAGCTAAATCTTTTGAAAAATATTCTTCTGGGAATTTAACTTTTATGTCTTTTTCTTCGTCTACTTTCATTCCTACTACTTGATCTTCAAATCCAGGAATAAATGATCCACTTCCTATTTCTAATTCATGATTTTCAGCTTTTCCACCTTCAAATGCAACTCCATCTACAAATCCTTCAAAATCTATAACTGCTATATTTCCATTTTCAACTGGTGTTTCAATACTTACAAGTCTTGCATTTTTTTCTTGCATTTGCTTTATTTCATTATCAATGTCTTCAGCTTTTACATTATACTCTATTTTTGGTATTTCTATACCTTTATAGCTTCCTAATTCTACTTCTGGCTTTGTTTGTACTGTTGCAGTAAATACTAGGTCTTGTCCTTTTTCCATTGTTATTATATCTATTTGTGGCTTGCTTACAGCTTCTATTTTATTTTCTTCTAATGCTTTTTCATATTCATCTGGTACTAATTCATTGAAAGCATCTTCATAGAATATTTCTTTTCCATAATATTTTTCTACTATATTTTGTGGTGCTTTTCCTTTTCTAAATCCTGGTATATTAAAATATTTTGCGCTTTGGAAATATACCTTTTTTATAGCTTCATTAAATTTTTCAGCTTCTATTTCTATTTTTAATTTTACTTCATTTGCATTTTGTGTTTTTTCTACTTTACACTTCATTTAAAATCTTCCTTTCACTGTGTTAAAATTTTGTATTTTCAATAATACGCTTAATTATTATATCATATTTTTGGTAAATTGCAACAAATTTTCAATATTTTTTTGATTTTGTCTTGTATTTTTTTTGATTTTGTGATAAACTTATTGTTAGTCAGTTTTATTTTAGAATTTAGGAGGTGCAATTTATCATGGCTAAATGCGCAATTTGTGAAAAAGAACCAGTTGTTGGTAACAAACTTAGCATTACTCGTTCTCATATAAGTAAAAGAACTTCTCGTACATGGAAACCTAACTTAAGAAGTGTTAAAGCTGAAATTAATGGAGAAGTTAAAAGAATACATGTATGTGCTAAATGTTTAAAAAATGGAAAAGTTAACAGAGTATCATAATAAAAAATGAGATTTTTTAGAAATCTCATTTTTTATTTTATTCTTTTATTCCAAATAATAATTTTACAATTCCCCTCAAGGCTTTGGGAACTTTTTTTACAACAATAGTCATCTATGTACCCTCCTCTTCTTAGCATGTAAGCCACATACATCCAACAATAGCTATTGCTAGACCTATTATAAATAGCCACCCTGCAATTGGAAGTAAAAGTACTAACAATATTCCTAGTCCTAATCCTATAAAACATACACCTATTGTTTTTCTAAATGCCTTAAACATTCTATTACCTCCAATCTTTTTTATTATATTATATTGTTTTTTGTAATTTTATGTTCCCTTTTTTATTAACATATTAAAAATCCCATCTATGATGATGGGATTTCCTTCAAAGAAATTATCTAGTTTAAAGAAATACTCTATACTTAATTGGATAATATTTTATATCATATTTATCTAAGGTTTTCAGCTGATCTTTCTTTAGATTCCTAACAATTGTATCTCTCCCTTTTTTATGAGCAAAATGAATATCTTTTAAAATCCCATTTACATTTTTAGGATTTCTGAAATATTTTGTTTCAATAAGATATAATTCTACTGAAATATCATATCCTAATTGAAAAAGATATTCTCTTTCCTCTGTTGAAAGACTCCACGTTACATACTTTCTTCCTTTTGCCTTCCGCAACTCTAGTTCTTTTTTTAATTTGTGTAAGTGATATTGTTTTCGCTTCATTCCCTTCACTCCTTTAAAATATTCTTTGAAGTTAAATTAAACTAGATATTCGTATTATAACATACATGTCGAATTATGTAAATATTTATAATGTTTTTTGTTGTAAGAAAATATAATTTATGTTATAATTTTTTTAGTATATAAAAATGGAGGGTTTAATTTGAAAAAAGAAGAAACTAATAACTTAATTGATATTTTAAGAAAAACATATCCTGAAGCCAAATGCAGCCTTGATTTTACAACTCCATTCGAATTAGTTGTTGCTGTAATGTTATCTGCTCAATGTACTGATGAAAGAGTAAATTTAACAACGCCTACACTATTTGCAAAATGTAAAACTATTCAAAACTTTGCAAACATAGATTTAACTGAACTTGAAAATATTATTCACCCTTGTGGATTCTATAAAAATAAGGCAAAAAATATAAAAAAATGTGCAACTCAGGTTTTAGAAAATTTTAACGGCAAAGTTCCTTGCAATATGGATGATTTATTAACTCTAGCTGGAGTTGGTAGGAAAAGTGCAAATGTTATTTTATTAGAAGTATTTGGAATAGCAAATGGGATTGCTGTAGATACACATTGTAAGAGAATTTCTAATAGAATTGGTTTGTCTAATCAAACTAATCCATCTAAAATAGAACAAGATTTATTAAAACAAATTGACAAAGTTAACTTAAAAGATGTTAATCATTTATTCATTTGGCATGGAAGATATTGTTGTACTGCAAGAAATCCTAAATGTGATATTTGCTCTATACGTTCTTTTTGTAAAACATTAAAAAAAGATGAACATTAACGTTCATCTTTTTCACCTAGTATTTTTTTTTTATATTCTTCATTTACTTTTATAATCTGCATTAGTATTTCTTTTTCTTCTTCACTAATTGTTCTTCCATTAAATAATTCCTTTATAGAATTAACCTTTTCTATAAATCCATCATTTGCAATTCTTTCATCTTCTTTTCTTCCACCTAATACTGCAAACTTTGAACTTCTAAACCTACCTAATTCTTTTTCTGTACTGTCATATATTTTTACCGGTTGGTTTGGCATAGTCCCTCTTTTATATATTTCAATAACATCAACTATTCCTGATTTTTCAATTTTGTCTATAGTTTTAGGCATCTCATCATAAGTCTCATAAAAATGACTTAATGTAACTAATCTTCCCCAGCCTTTAGTTGCAACTTGTGCTTCATACCTTTCTAATATTGAGTGTAAACAATTTAATTCATGTACTGCCATTCCTCTAACTGTAACATGATATCCTTGCATCTTTTCTTTTATTGTATCTAAAATTCTAGCGTTTCTTCCTGTTCCTTCAAATATAACATTATATCCTTGTTTTAATGCTTCATCAAATAATGCACTTGTCCATGTATTACTTTCTTGATCTGTTACTTTTGTATAATACTCTGGATATAATTTTGCAATTTCATCTATCTTAGGATGAAAAGGTTTTAATTCGTCACTATTTATTATTACAACATTGTTATCTTCAAATTGTTCTTGTCCATATCCATTTAAACCTGTTTTTCCTGATGCCGGTGGAGCTATATCTATTATTGCTCTCGGATTTTCTACAGGATATTTATCAAATAGCATTATCATTTTTATTTTTTCTTCTATTTCTTTATGTTCTTCATCTGAAAGTTTGTACTTTTTCTTTACTGTTTCTAAATCTTCATTCATTTTTCTTAATTCCTTTCTTTGCCTAAACATTGTCATATTTTTGTTTTATTTCTGGTCCATATTCTCTAATTATTTTATCTATCGTTTCTTCATCACCTGAGTACATTTTTGTTCTTTCTTCTAAGAGTTTTTTCATTTGATCATCATCTACACTATAACCTTCCTTAGAAAGATTAGCTATTTTAGCTGATATAACTTCTATTGCTACTTCTAATTTAGTATTTTTTGTCATTTTATTAATATCTACCATATTTGCATCTTCCTTTCTTAAAGGATTATAACACTTTTCTTTTATTTTGTACATACTTTCCTTGATTTTTTAGTTATAATCCTATATAATATTCACATAATCAGATTATGGAGGTAAAAAATGACAAAAACAACAATAAAAAATTTATTTAAAAATACACATGACTATGAAAATAAAGAAGTCCAAATTGAAGGATGGGTAAAAACTTTAAGAGATTCTAAGACATTTGGGTTTATAGAATTAAATGATGGTACATTTTTTAAAAATGTCCAAATAGTAATAAGTGACAAACTAAATAATTTTAAAGATTTAGTAAAACTTTCTATTTGTTCTTCCATTAAAGTTACTGGAACTTTAGTAGTAACAGAAAATGCTAAACAACCATTTGAAATACAAGCTACAAATGTGGAAATTCTAAATATTTGTGATAGTTCATATCCTTTGCAAAAAAAGAAACATAGTTTTGAATATTTAAGAACAATATCACATCTTCGTCCTCGTGCAAATACTTTCTATGCTGTATTCAGAGTACGTAGTGTACTTTCTTATGCAATTCATAAATTTTTTCAAGATAAAGGGTTCGTATATGTTCACACACCAATCATAACTTCTAGTGATGCTGAAGGTGCAGGAGAAATGTTTAATGTTAATTCATTTGATTTATCAAATATACCATTAGATGATAAAAATAAAATAGATTATTCTAAAGATTTCTTTGGAAAACCTGCTCATTTAACTGTAAGTGGTCAATTAGATGTTGAAACTTATGCTTCTGCATTTAGAAATGTCTATACTTTTGGTCCAACTTTCAGAGCAGAAAATTCAAATACAGTAAAACATGCTGCAGAATTTTGGATGATTGAACCAGAAATATGTTTTGCTGACTTACAAGATGATATGGATTTAGCAGAAGAAATGATTAAATACATTTTTTCTTATGTTATAGAAAACTGTCCAGAAGAAATGGAATTCTTTAATAAATTTATTGACACATCACTTTTAGAAAGATTAAATCATGTTATAAATTCTGACTTTGCTAGGATTTCTTATACTGATGCAGTTAAAGAGTTAGAAAAACATAATGATAAATTTGAATATAAAGTTTCTTGGGGTATTGATTTACAAACAGAACATGAGAGATACTTATGTGAAGAAATATTCCATAAACCTGTATTTGTTACAGATTATCCTATGGATATAAAGGCCTTTTATATGAAACAAAATCCAGACGGCAAAACAGTTGCCGCAGCCGATTTACTTGTTCCTGGTATAGGTGAAATTATCGGTGGAAGTCAAAGAGAAGAAAATTATGATAAATTACTAAATAGAATGAAAACTTTAAATATGAATTTAGATGAATATTGGTGGTACCTAGATTTAAGAAGATATGGTAGTGTTCCTCATTCAGGATTCGGTCTTGGATTTGAAAGAGCTATTATGTATTTAACTGGAATGCAAAACATAAGAGATGTTATACCATTCCCTAGAACTCCAAAGAATTGTGAATTTTAAAAATATTAAACATATAAAAGAAACCTTACATAGTAAGGTTTCTTTTCATTTATTATAAACTTTTATTTTTATTCTTTCTTAGGAAAGAAGGTATATCTAAATCATTTTGTGAATTATTCATGTCTTGGCTTGATGGAATTGAATTTATTTTCTTTTCCCATGTTTTAGAAACTAAGTTATCAACTCTTTTGCTGTTAGCTGATTCATCTTCAAATCCTGTTGCAATAACAGTAATTTGAATTTCATCTTTCATTTCAGGATCTATAACTGTACCAAATATAATATTAGCTTCTGGATCTACACTGCGTTGAACAAGTTCAGCAGCTGTGTTTACTTCTTGAAGTCCTAAATCTTCTCCACCAGTAATATTTATAATAACACCTCTAGCTCCTTCTATTGTTGTTTCTAGTAATGGACTTTGAATTGCTTGTTTTGCTGCATCTTCTGCTTTATTTTCTCCTGATGCTCTACCAATTCCCATATGTGCCATTCCTGTATTTAACATGATTGTTTTTACATCTGCAAAGTCAAGGTTTACTGTACCAGTTACAGTGATTAAATCTGATATTCCTTGTACACCTTGTCTTAAAATATCGTCTGCCATCATAAATGCTTCTGCCATTGATGTTTTTCTGTCTATAACTTGAAGTAGTTTGTCATTTGGTATTACTATTAAAGTATCTACTTTTCCTTTTAAACTTTCTATTCCACGTTCTGCTTGTGCTAAACGTTTCTTTCCTTCAAATGTAAATGGTTTTGTAACAACTGCTATTGTTAGTATTCCCATTTCTTTTGCTAATCCTGCAACTATTGGTGCTGCTCCTGTACCTGTTCCTCCACCCATTCCGGCTGTAACAAATACCATATCTGCTCCTCTAATTGCTTCTGTTATTTCTGTTTTGCTTTCTTCTGCTGATTGAGCTCCAATGTCAGGGTTTGCTCCTGCACCTAATCCTCTAGTAATTTTTTCTCCTATTTGGATTTTTGTACTAGCTTTTGATTTTTGTAATGCTTGTCTATCTGTGTTTACAGCTATAAAGTCTACATTTTTTATTCCTAATTCTAGCATTCTGTTTACTGCGTTATTTCCTGCACCACCTACACCTATTACTTTTATTGTAGCAGCTCCATCTTTCATTGTTAAATTTTCATCATCAAAATCCATCATAAATGATTTTCCTCCCTTTCATGTTGGGAAGCTATTATTTTCTTCAATTGTCCCAACTTATATATAATAATATTAAAATTAAAAACTTTTTTATTGGCTTTTACAGCCCTTTTATGTATTAACTATAGAAAAATTCTTTTACTCTTGACATTAGAACTTTCCAAACACTTTCTTTTGTGTTTGTGTCTATTTTGCTAGATACATTTTTTGTAAATGGTCTTGCAGCTATGTATCTTATTAATGCATAACATGTCCTAAATTCTGTTTTTACAGTACTAACTGCTCTTCCTGTAGATACTTTTACTGGTATATTTAAAGCAATTTTACCTGCTACATCACTTTTGCTTATATTGGTTATTCCTTGACCTGTTAATACTACATTATTTATTTTTGATTTTATGCCTTCATTTGTTATTGCTTTATTTACTAAAGAGAATATTTCTTCTATTCTTGCTTCCATTATTTCAATTAGTTCTGAGCTTTTTATTACCTTACTTCTACTCTCATCTCTACATGTATTTAACATTATTTCATTATCATTATCTATAAATGATTTTAATGCTAGTCCATATTGTCTCTTTAATTTATCGGCTTCTTCTGTTGATATACCTAATACTACTGAAATATCACTTGTTATATTGTCTCCACCTAAAGGTATTGTATTAGTATATATCATTCTATTTCCTTCAAAAACACCAATATCAGTATTTCCAGCTCCAACGTCTAATAACATTACATTGTCATGCAATTCATTTTTATCAAGTACTAAATTTCTCTCTGCAAGTGTTACAGGAACTATACCATCTATTTCTATTCCAGCCTTCTTAAATATACCTGCTAATTTTCTTGTATATTCTCTTTCTGCTAATAGAACTTCTGCATTTATACTAAAACTTCCACATAAATTTCCTACCGGATCTGTAGTTACGTTGCCATTGTCTAGCACAACTTCATTTATTGATATATCTATTATAGTTTGATTTTCTGGAACTTCGATGTCTTTTACTTGCATTATTGCATTTTGTAAATCTTTTTGAGTTACTCCTGTTAACTTGTCTTTTACTTCTTTTGTGACATTATTTTGGACTATTGTTACATATTTACCTGGAATAGTTACATAAGCTGAGTTTATTTTTAATCCTGTTTCTTCTTCTGCTTCTTTTATAGTTTTAGAGATGCTTAAACTGATATCATCTTCATTGACTATTTTACCTTTTTTCAATCCGTTACATTTATAAGAGGTATTACATATTACTTCTATTTGTCCAAAGTTATTTACTTCTCCTAATATAGTGCAAACTTTGGTCGTTCCAATGTCAATACCTACTATGATATCACCTATTGCCAAGTTAATTCCTCCATTTTTTTATGATTTTTTATATATTATTATATATTACATTTTAAGATAAATGTCAAGTAATTTTGTAATATTTTTGAAATATTTTTGTAATAGTTTTGTAATATGCTTTTTTACTTTTTTCTACAGCTCTTTCTCCTTGCGTTTTTGCAACTTTTGTGACCATTTATCTATGTAATATTTTCTTATAATTGTTAGGTTTATAAACATTCTTCCTACAAATACCACTATAGTAGCTAAATAAACATCCACATTTAACTTATTTCCTAAATATGTTAATAATATTGCCAATATTGAATTACAAAAGAAACCTGATATAAATACTTTAAAATCAAATTCTGATTTTAATACACCTGTAATTCCTCCAAATACAGAATCCAATGCTGCAATTATTGCTATTGCTAAATAACTTGAATATGAATATGATATTATTGGTAAATTAATACCTATTAATGCTCCTAAAATACATCCTATTAAAATTGCTATTAAAACCATTTTCTTTCATCCTTTCTTTTATTTACTTTTCATATATTTTGTAGACATATCTCCTTGATATTTAGTAATTTTTACTTTATTTTTTTCTTCAACTGTCACAGTATGACCTACTGCTTGTAATTTTTCAATATATCCATCTTTTCCTACTAAAGCACTTTTTAAATAATCTTGATCCCCAATTGCTTTTATCTCATAAGGAGATGATATCCTTTGACTATTTACTTTTATAAATGTTTGTATGTATGCAAAATCGGTTTTATTTACTACTCTTTGACCATTTACTGATATAGCATCTGCTCCAGCATCTCTTAAATAATTTACTATTCTTAACAAAACATTAGCATCAATACTTTCAGTAGATTCTGATGTTTCCTTTAATGTTATAATTATTCCTTTTCCTTCAACATCCGTCTGACCTAAAGCCTCTTTTAGTTTTTGTAATTCTTCTTCTAAATTTGCTTTTGATTTTTCATCTGAATTTGACTCTTCTTTATATTTATTCAAAGTTGCTGAAACTTCTTCATATTTTGATTGTGCTTCTGTATATTTTGTTTTCCAATTTACAAGTTCTGTTTGTAAATCTGCTTCTCTCATTTTATCTATAGCTGTTACATCTGTTTCATGAACTACTTTAAATTGCATAAATATAATCATAGATAAAACAAAACATGCAATTCCTGTTGTTACTGTCATTATTATTGTTCCTTTTTTCTTCATAGCTCTCCTCCAATATTATTATTTTGATGTGCTTTTTGCAGTTTTAAAACTTATTACTCCTGTATATTTAGGTATTGTTAAATTTTTAGCCTTTTTTAAATCTGTTTTTATTGTATATCCTTCTAAAAATTCTTTTAAATATCCTCCTGGTCTATTTAATGTTGCCATTTGTTCTGGAAGCCCTATTGCATTTATTACAAATGGAGAACTTGTTTTTTCTCCATTTATTGTTATAACATTTCCATCACACATTATTGATGTTGTTGATACTATTCTATGTCCATTTACTTCAATCGCTTCTGCACCAGCATTTTTAAGTTCATTTACTATATATAGTATATCTAAATCATGTATTAACAAATCTTCTGGATTTAATGTGTTTGCTGTAGCTTTTCCATCTTCAACTGTTACTGTAACTCCCTGTCCTGTAACATCTGTTGAACCTAATAGCATATTGCATTTCTTTATTTCTTTTTCTAAATTTTCTAATTCCTTATTGTTACTTGATACATTTTGTCTAACTTGCTCAAGTTCTTTTTCTGCTCTTGTCAACATATAATATGTGTTATCATATTTTTCTTTAGTTTTTAAAACTTGATCCTTTAATTCTGTTACTTTGTTATTTCCTAAAGTTGTTCCATTATTCATTACAGTTTTTACCTGTACACATATTGCAATTGTTAATATTAAACACATTATGCCTAATATTAAGGCTTGAATTTTTTTACTCATTTTTTTCTCCTTCCTCTATCACTTGTTCTCTAAAATATGGTTTAAATCCTTCACTTATATTTCCATTTACAAATATTATTCCTGGATTTTTCTTTTCCTCTTTTAACATTGTTTGGATATATAATATTTTGTTGTTTAAATTAGTACCATCTCCTAGATATATATACTTATTTTCTTTTTTTAGATATAATTTGTATTCATTCGGTTCTTTAATATCTATTGAAGTTATTAAATTTTCTATTTCAATAGTTTTGGCTGATTCCATTATTTTAAGTACAGTATTTAATTTGGTTAAATCATTTTTATTTAATCTTTTTCCATTTAATAATTCATCTTGTGATGTCTCTATTCCATCTATAATAGGAACATTTTCTTTTTGACTTGAATTTTCTAATATATATCCTTGATTATCAATATATATATATCCATCTATAAGTTTTATTTGATATGCTACTTCTCTTTCTTGAATATCAATTTCAACTGTTCCTGGTAAATTTCTTTTTATTATAACTTTTTTTATATAAGAATTTTCTTGTATTTTTTTTATTATTTTTGATTTCTTGTTTCTAAATATGTTTTCTCCTTCACTTAATCCTGAAAGGCTTATTATTGTTTCTGCTTCTACTTTATTATTTCCTTTTACTTCTATTTTTGTTATATTAAATATTGGTGTTATTAATGAAAATACGACTATTGCTATTATAATAAATATTAATAATATAAATTTTCTTAGTCCTGTTTTTTTTCTCTTCTTTTTTATATTTTTTTTCATTTTACCACCCCTTTGTAAGGATTTTTATAGATATTGATTGCTCTCATTTTTCGGCAATTTATATTTTACTATGAAATCATTAAAATATCAAGATTTTATTGAAAAAAGTTGCAGTAATTTTGTTTACACGACACAAAAGAAGAATGTAATTTTCAAACATTCTTCTTTTAATTTATTCTATTGTAAGTCGTTTACCTCTGAAATAGTAACTCCTGTATAAAAATGTTTAATAATATCTTCATAATTACTTCCATTTTTAGCCATACTATCTGCGCCTGTTTGACTCATTCCTACTCCATGGCCATAACCTATAACAGAAAATATAACATCATCATTTTCTATTTTTACAGTAAAATTAGCCGACTTTACCCCTAATAAACTTCTTGCTTCTGTTCCAGCAATTTGTATATTTCCAAATTTTATAGTTTTAACTCTTCCTCCACTTGTATAGTCAATAATTTTAATTGCCTCTTTGTCTTTAAAATCGATTTTTATATCATTATGTTTTTCTTTTAATTTTTTTATTAAATCATCTTTTGATAATTTAACCTCTGAACTATATTGGGAATACTCCGTCTCGCCTGCTGTTTCAACACTTTGCAAATATGGAAAATTGCTTCCTCCCCATACATCTGCAACCGCCTCTGTTTTTCCTCCACTATTTGAGTGAAAAAACGCATCTATTGGTTTATTTTTATATGTAATAATTTTTCCTGATGTACTGTTTACTGCTTCAGTTATCTTTTTCCAGTTACTTTCTCTTACATCTTCTTTCCATTTTTTCAGCCTATCTTCTTTAGATATCCACGCTTGACAACAAGCATAGTTATCACAAATATTTGCATCTTTATGTCTTTTTTTGCCATTCATAATTTGATATAATGTATATGTACGTGATACGACAGCTTGGGCTTTCAATGCTTCTATGTCATAACTTGCAGGCATCTCTGCTGATACTGTTCCATACAAATATTCATCAAATGGTACTTCTTCTATTTTTTCAGTAGCAGTATGATATAGTTTTATAGTTTTGTATTTTGAATAATTATATGTAGCTTCTTCTTGCTTACTTTCTTCTACTTTCTGTTCCTCTTTTACCTCTTCTTTTTTGTTTTCTTTTACAGTCCTTTTTGTACATATTGCAGGCAAAACAAATATAATTATTAAAAAAATGGCAAAATATTTTAAATATTTTTTCAAAACAAATCTCCTCTGTCAAAAGTCTTACTATAATACTATGAGACAAGTTCAGTTTTCATTCCATTTAAAATCTTTTTTTCAATTCTTGATACTTGAACTTGCGAGATTCCCAATATTTTAGCCACTTCTGTTTGAGTTTTGTTTTTGTAAAATCTAAGCAAAATTATCTCCTTATCTCTGCTATCTAAATCCTCAATTAGTCTTTGTATAGTAATTTTGTCTATTATTAGCCCTGCCTCATCTTGATCAGTTGATAAAGTATCTATTATACTTAAAGATTTATTTGATTTTTCACTATCATATACACTTTCTTCTATTGATTCCGTTAGCCTTCCTATTTCCATCGCCATTGCAATTTCTTCTTTAGGTATTTTTAATATTTCTGATATTTGCAATAAATTTAATTCTTTACCTTGTTTTAAGTACTCTTTTTGAATCTCTGCTATTTTAGTATTCAATTCTCTTAAACTTCTACTAACTTTTACAGGTCCATCATCTCTTAAAAATTTTTTTATTTCTCCTAATATATATGGAACTGCATAAGTAGAAAGTTTGACATCAAAATCAGAATCAAACCTCCTTATTGCTTTTATAAATCCTAAACAACCAATTTGGTATATATCTTCTTTGTCATACCCTCTTCCTAAAAATCTTTTTACTATACTCCAAATAAGCCCTTGATTATTCTCTACTAATTTCGCCATCTCATCTTTGTCACCATTTTGTGCCTTTTTTATAGTTTCAATACTGTTTTCATGCAAATCCTTTTACCCCCTTAGAGCTTCCTCTAAAGTTACAGGCATATTATCTTCTTCTTCAGTTTTCTTTATTTTTTTCTTCATAGTAACTTTAGTACCTAATCCTAATATAGATTCTACTTCAAGTTCATCCATAAAACTTTCCATTATTGTAAATCCCATTCCTGATCTTTCTAAGTTTGGTTTAGTTGTATACAATGGTTGTTTTGCCATATCTATGTCTTCTATTCCTTTTCCATTATCAGATACTTTTATCATTATTTCATTATCAGTTATTTTACAAACTACTGTAACTAATCCTAAGCCATCTTCATACCCATGTACTATTGAATTTGTAACCGCTTCTGATACAGCTGTCTTTATATCTGATAACTCCTCTATTGTTGGGTCTAATTGTGATACAAATGCTGCAACACTGATTCTTGCAAATGCTTCATTATTTGACTTACTTATAAATTCTAATTTCATTTCATTTTCTGTAATTTTATTTTTTATACTCATAAGTTTACTACCTCCTTTTTCTTTTCATTTGAAATTACCTTTTTCATTTTTTCATCTAAGTCTATTTCTGGAATTATCTTCAATACTCCACTCATAGCAAATATTTTTCTCACGCTATCTGTTAAATTTGCTATACTCATTTTTCCACCAAGCATATTTGTTTCTTTATATCTACCTATTACCATTCCTATTCCTGCACTGTCCATGAAAGTAACACGATCAAAATCAAATATAACTTCTCTAGGCATAAATCTTTCAATTTCATAATCAGCTTTCCTCCTTATTTCTTTTACACTACATTCATCTATTTCCTCATTTATTTTAAATATGAGTAACTTGTCCTGTTTATAGTATCTCGTCTCCATTTTTTCCTCCTTTGAGTTTTTATTTAAGTGTATTGTAATACTTAAAATTGAAAAAGACTGTCGAAACCTGACAGTCTTTTAATTTTTTATTCTAATGTTTCTAATACCTCATTTTTACCTTCTAATCCTTCTAAATTATAATAAGTATTTGGTATTTCCCCTACAATTACATTTTCTGCTAACAGTACCTGATTATAAATTCTATCTTCTATTGTAGAAAAAGGTGTTAATATATTAACCTTACATTCGATATTTAAATACACTCTATGTAATGTATGATTTATGCTTTGTTCTATAAATTCACTTTTTAAGTCTGTATCTACACTTCCTACTGTTGCAATTTTTAAGTTTACTTTTGGTCCTGAACCTGCAAGCATTTTTATACCTGTTGCACTTCCTAGTGATATTTTTATATTTTCATCTGCTGTGTCATTTAATCTCTTTTGTATATTTAAAGCAATATCTGATGTTATTTCATTTATTGTTAAAATATTTGCACTAACCATTTGTATTTTATCATTTTCATCTTTTTGTATTGTAAAAAATTGATCATAACTATATCTTTTCATTACCACGGTTGACTCTTCATTAGTTATATGTGTAGCTATTGATTTTGCCTCATCTTTGCATATTGTTTCAAATATTGGATCAATAGACCTCCATATTAAATAACATGTACAAAAAGCTACTATTACTACGCCACACAGTGGAGTTATTTTTTTAATTTTTTGCTTAAATCTACTATTCCCTTTTGGACTTAAACAAAATCTTTTTCTAGAATAGATCTTATAGTTTTTAGGATCAGACATTTACAGTTTCTTTCCTATTAGTATAACTAAATTTTGGAATATATAATTTATTTCCACTATATATTACATCTGGATTTTCTATACCATTCATTCTTACTATTTCATCAACTGTAGTTCTAAATCTCTTAGCTATTTTCCACAATGTATCACCTGGTTGAATAATATATAAAATCAAACTATCGTATTCCATATTTACATCTCTGTTTTCTTGTATTTCTATATTGTCAATAATTGATATACTTGTATTTCTGTTTAAGCTCATATCAAATCCCATATCAATATTGCATTCTATTTCTCCATTACTCTTTACATCAAATTTTTGGTTGTTTATCATTACTTTTGTATCTACATTTATTTGGTCATTTGATATTGGATTTTCAACTGCAAATTCAAATGGTATTTTTGATATTTTACTATTTACGCTGTTGCTTTCTTGCATAAAGATAAAGTTTAATACCAATTCACCTTCATAAGTTATTTTTGATGTTGTTATTTTTTCATTATTTATCAAAGGTCTTACTTCTACATCTAAAAGATTTCCTTCTTTAATCTCTGGTATGTTTGCTTTACTTGTTACTGTAAATTCTTTGCTTTTTGATGTTCTATCTGTTAATGTTGTTATTTTCCTTTGATTAAATCCTAATTCCATTGTTGGGCTATATAAATCTTGTATTATATTTATTTCTTTTTTCTGGAATGCCATACATGTTACTTCCAATTCTACTTCTACATATATTGAATGCTCTTCTACTGAATTTGGTCTTATTTGCATATTTTTTATTTCATAATTCACATTACAATTATCATCTTCTGATACATCTGGCATATCTACAAATCCTACTGCTGGTATTCTTCCCGTTACAGTATTTATTCTATTATCTTCTGTTAGATACATTATTTTTATATCAACTTCTGATTTTGTTAAAACTTTATTGTAACTAATTTTTGTATCACTTTCTACTAGGTTTATATCTGTTTTTAATATTTCTGCTAATTCGTCTTGACTATCTATGTTGAATGTCTCTTTTGCATATATTTTTGTGTCACCACTTCCAACTAATGAATTTATTGTAAAATTTTTGTCTAGTGTTTGTATATTTTCTACATTGTTAATTTGATTTATTATTGCAACATCTTCATTTGAATATAATTTTATATTTACTTCTAAACCAACTTTTATATTTATCTTTCTTCCATTTAATACCTTACATTCCATGTCTTTAATTGTGACACATGTTATTGCTCTCATTCCTTCTCTACATCCTGGTACTGCAATAGCTTGTGAGAAACTTAAATTTGCTGTTAAGCCTCTTAGATTGTCTTCTTTACTGTCAGGAAGATACATTATATATGTATTTATATCTCCATCTATTTTTACCTTGTCTTCCATAACTTCTTTTTTGTATATACATACATTTCCATTAAGATTTATAGTATTTAAGATGTCCGGTTTTGAATCAGGAACAATCATATCCTCTTCTACAAATACTAGTTCTTTCTTTTCACATACCAACTTATTTATACATAAGTTATCTCTGCTTACTTCTACCTCCATATTTACCTCCTACATTTTTGTTTATACAAATATATGTGAAAAAGATTTTTTTAGTACAAAAAAACAAAATTAATTATGATTTTTACATAATTAATTTTGTTTAATTTCAATTTATTTTAGTAGTTATTTTGTACAGAGCCTTTGCAATTGCATATATGTTGTATTGTATTACATACATCTTGTTGTCCTAATTTTTTATCATTTTG
The DNA here is from genome assembly GCA_934167965.1 of uncultured Clostridia bacterium. Taxonomy (GTDB): domain Bacteria; phylum Bacillota; class Clostridia; order TANB77; family CAG-508; genus CAG-269. Next base: position 114,461 of record CAKPMJ010000002.1, read on the forward strand.
AGCTAAATTTCCCATTGTTAATATTCCTACCATTTTATTGTTTTCATCTAATACGGGTACTCTTCTTACTTGAAAACTAGCCATTGTGCTTTGAGCATCACACATATCTTCTTCACATCCACATGTACATACATTTTTTGTCATTATATCACTTACTGGTGTATTTTTAGAGTCTTTATTACATGCAACAGTACGTAGTACTATGTCTCTATCTGTTAATATTCCCACTACTTTTTTATCTTCATCACATACTGGTATACATCCTATATGATTTTCACACATTATTCTTGCTGCATCATATACTTTGCAATCAGGCTTTACAAAACATACATCATGACACATACATTCTTTTACTTTCATTTTTGATTCCCCTTTCATTTTTTATATATTTTTATTTTTTACATTTATTTTTTATATATTCATTTTTTATTTTGTAAAAAATTTACTTTTTAAAGATAAAAAAAAGAAATTAGAATTTTATCTAACTTCTTAAAAATCTTATGCAAGACCATATTTCTTTTTAAATTTATCAGCTCTACTTCCTGCTGTATCTTGTCTCATTAAGTTTCCTGTCCAGAATGGATGACATTTTGAACATATATCAACTTTTATATCTTTTTTTGTTGAACCAACTTTCATTACATTTCCACAAGCACATGTAATTGTTGTTTCTTCATATGCTGGATGTATTCCTTCTTTCATGTAATTCACCTCTTTCTACCTACTGTTTTTTAGACTGTTATTTTCTATGTTACCATATTTTATGAATTTTTTCAAGTATTATTTTATTACGTTTTCTTCTTTTTCATACTTGTATTCTTCATACATGTATTGAGCAGAAGATCTTAGTTCTTTATTAAGAGACACTTTATTAACAAGTTTAATACATACATTGAATAAACATGCTAATATTAATATTACTAAACATACTTTTTTCCATATTTTAGCTAACATATAACTTCTCCTTTTTTTTACTACATATTACATTATACTATTTTTTTCAAATTTGTCAAGTGTTTAGCAAGTTTTGATAGCATAAATTTTCAGTAGGATTTCTCTTTTATAAAATTGTGAAACTATTTCTGCTGTTGAAATTCGAATTTCTAATTTAATTTTATATTTTTATCTTAATTTTTCTGTATTTTTAGAGTTCACTTAATAAACCTTTTTTAGACTATTTTCAAAATATCATATTTCCCTTATCTCTTATCTTCATTCTGTATTCATTTATTTTATATCCACAAAAATTTACTCCTTGTTTTCCTTTAAATATTTGTGTTTTTTTATTTAATTCTAACTGTAATTTTTCTTTTAAAAATTTTGTTATTTGCTCTAGTGCATTTTTTGCCTCCTGTTTTGTTTCTACAATTAATACACTGTCATCTAAATACCTCGCATAATATTTTATATGTAATTTATGTTTTACAAATTGGTCTATTTCATTTAAATAAATATTTCCAAACATTTGAGATGTATAATTTCCTATTTCTAATCCTTTTTTTCTGGACTGTGAATATAATATTTCTTTTATAAGCCATATTATTTTTTTGTCTTTTATTTTTCTTTCTATTATTTCTAATAATATTTTTTTATTTATATTATCGAAATATTTGGCTACATCCATTTTTAATATATAATAATTTTTCCATTTATTTTTTGCTTTTTTCATACATGATTGTACATACAATGCTGCTCTATGCATTCCCCTTCCTTTTAAACAAGCATAAGAATTACTTATAAACGTTGGTACAAATGCTGGTTCTAAAAAGTTATCTACTAACCATCTATGTACTATTCTGTCTATATACCTAGATTTTTCTATTTTTCTTATTTTAGGTTCTGTTACATAAAATACTGTATATCCTCCATGTTTATATGTCATATCTTTTAATTTTTTATATAAATACATTATATATTCTTCTTGTTTTAAATAAAAATTTATATTTTCTATTCTATATCCTTTTCCCTTTTTAGATTTTATGTGTGCATCCATTAATTTTTCATAACTTAATTTTTTGTCATATTCATTTCTTATTGTCTTTGGCATAATATTTTAATAATCCCCCTATTATTTTTCCTATTTCATATATCTGTTCTATTGCAATATTAAATTTTTTATTATCTATCCATCTGTTTTTATACATTATTCTTAAAAATATTCGTTGAGTATTAAGCTCTGCATCTATTGCATTTATTATATTTAGACAATCTTTTGTTTCTTGTATTTTGCTTATATATAATACATCTTTTATCATTTTGTACATACTTGTTTTATATTCTGTCCCTATACTGAACTTTTCTATTCTTGGTATTTTTATTATTAAATTAATCATATATTCTACGTATTTTTCTGTTTTAGGTATTAATATTAATTTATTTTCTTTTTCCTTATTCAATCTATTCACCAACTTCTATCTCTAAATATCTTTCTAATGCAATTTCATAATTCGTTTTTTCTTTGTGAATATTTTTAAGACATTCACTACATTTTTTATTTAATAATACCGCATCTTCTCCTATTGCAATATAAAATGCACCACATGATACTAATATTATTTCATTTATATATATTTCTTTTAGTTTTAATATCATTTCATAAAAATTCATCTTTTATCATTCCTTTCTTTCTAAAAAAGGTGATATGCTATTTTTTTGAACAAAAAAATAGCACACCACGCTAGTGGTGCACCACGCTAATTGCATTCGCTAATTATTATTAGCTTCTAATTTCCTATATTTTCATAGCAATAGCCTTTTCTAGGTTATCGCTTTTAGAGTTCAGACCTACTTTATATAAAGTGTGAGGCGAGTAGAATAGTTGGTGCTAGTATAGAGTGGACCGTCGTCGCTGCGAAGGCTAGGTGAATTGCTAATGCCGTGAAAACCACCACTGTAAGTACGACTGTAAGTGCTGTACGCCTCTAATGTCCACTCTAAACTATTTCCCAATAAATCATATATATTATTTAACTTATCTGTTGATACTGTTCCTGTTTTTCGCGTTGTATTTCTACTTGTTTTTACTCCTTCTAAATTTTTTGGAGTAGTTGATGTTACATCTATTCCATTTCCTTGCATCCACATCATCATTTGATCATATTGACTTCCCCATATCATACTACTTCCTACTACATTTGTTAATTTATTTTTTCCACTATATTCTTTATCTTTTTGATATAATCCATACCATGTATTTGCACTACTAGTTTGCGCTGTTGCTGAAGTTGCTCCTGATACTGATTGGGCATTTTTGGATGTTTCATTTAAACTAGTTTCATATCTTCCTACATAAAATCCTTTATTTTTTCCTACATATTTTATCATCTCATCAAATTCATTTTGTAATTGTGTTTTCCACTTAGTTAGTATTTCTTCATCTGTTCCATTTAATCCTACTATATTTTTTAATAATCCAATTCCTTTTGTATCATCTCCTGTTACAGCATCTCCAATTGTTGGATTTGATAAATAATCTGGTTCTCTCCTTCCTGTCACACTTGTCAATGCCATTATTCCTGATGTTTCTGTCCAGTTTAATGCTGTATATCCACCTGAAGTAAAATCATAAAGTTTTCCTAGTTTCTTTCCTTCTGCATTTGTACCATACATTTTACTTACATCTTTTACTGGTACCCATACAAATTCACTATTATCTGGGGCTACTACTACTATTCCTTTTTTTACTTCTGTTGGTGAATCTTCTTTTATTTTAAATCCTACTGGCACTACTATAGTTTCTCCATTATCATCTTGTAATTTTGCTTTTCTTCCTTCTATAATTTTATTTTTATTGTCTTTTACCTTTCCTAAATTTCCTGTACTTTCCTCCATTAAGATTTCTAGATCTGTTAAGTCTTCTGTTTCATTTGCTTGTGCTTGCTCTGTTTTTGTTTTAGCCTCTGCTGCCTTTTTTAATATTCCATTCTCTCCTGATAGCATTGCTATTGCTACTCCTGCTAATATCAATAACACTATTATTGTTATTACTAGTGCTATTAATGTTATACCTTTGCTGGTATTTAATCTTTTTGTCATATCGTTAATCTCCTTTCATTTTTTTCTAAAGTTTTGTAATTTTTTTAATTTTATTTTTATGTTTTTATTTTATTTAATAATAAAATTTTGTATTTTTTTATTCAAAATAAATAATAGTTTATTGAACTATTCAGCAAAGATATTTAATTTTCAATGTGCTATTATTCATTTTTTCCTAAAAATTTACACGTTTATTATAGCATAGGGATTTTTATTTTTCAACCATTTTTAACAATTTATTTTTGCCTTACAAACTACATTTTACTTTTACTATTTACCAAATTTATTTTTATTTGCCATCTTTTTATTTTCTGATTTTACTCTCCGTACATATCTTTTCCACTCACATTATAATTGGTCATTTCTGTCGCTAAATTTTTTTCTGCTATTGTTAATGTTGGTAAAAAATCTGCAAGTGATCTATTTTCTTTTATTCCATATCTTGTCATCAACATATAAGTCTTCGATTTCTCTTTTGGCTCCCTTAGCTAAATTTATCTTTTATATCCAAGTTGCTCTTGATCATTTCTTTGCTAATATTTTTTCAAATTCTTTAAATCTTTTTACTTTTTGAGTAGTAGTCTTTTCAAGTGGCTCAGTTGTTATTATTAATTCTTTTATTCTCTTAAATACTGGTAAGCTCTTATTTATTTCTTTTATATCTTCCCATACCAAGTTTTTATATTCTTTTTCTGTTTTATCGCCGAATTTTTCTTTTATAATTTCTGGATCATATACTAATTTTATTCCTAGACTAATTTCTCCTTTTGTATTTTCTCTTGGATATAATATACTTTCTGTAACATAAGGTAATTTATTTACTAAGAATTCAATGTCACTTGGAAATACATTTTCACCATTTTTTAATACTATCACATCTTTCTTTCTTCCAGATATAAATAAATATCCATCTTTATTATAGTATCCTAAGTCTCCTGTATGGAACCATCCATCTTTCATAACACTTTCTGTTGCTTCTGGGTTCTCATAATATCCAAGCATAACATTAGGTCCTTTTACAACTATTTCTCCAACACCATTTTCATCAACATCTTCTAATTTTAATTCAACATTATATGGTGCCATTCCTACACTTCCTGGGCATTTTTGTTTATCTGTTTCAGCTGCAACTAATGGTGATGTTTCTGTTAAACCATATCCTTGAACTGTTTCTATACCAAAACTGTTGTATCCATCTATTACTTTTTTATCCATTGCTGCTGCTCCAAAATATGCTATTCTTAAATTCCCTCCAAGTTGATCTAACACACTTTTAAATAATTTTCTTCTTACATCTATATGTAGTTTTAATAATCCATTGGCTAATCCACTCATTGTATCAACTAGTTTTGCTTTTCCTTGATCTTCTATAGATTTTCTTATCTTTTTATATATTGTTTCTAATACTAATGGTACAGCAACAAATACACTTACTTTATATTCTACTAAGTTCTTAGCAATATATTTTAATCCATCACAAAATGCTACTGTAACTCCACTATAAAATCCATATAAAAATGTTATTGTGCATTCAAATGTATGATGTAATGGTAAAAATGATAATAAGACATCATTATCATACATTTTAGACATCTTAGCCATAGCAATTATATTAGATGTAATATTTTTTTGTGATAACATTACACCTTTTGCCATGCTTGTTGTTCCTGATGTAAATATTAATATACTCATTTTATTGTTATCAATTTTCACATCTGCATATCTATGGTCACCATCTTCTATTTTCTTCATTCCTTGTTCAACTAATTCTTTAAATGATAATATACCATTTTCCTCTTTTTTCAAGTCCATATTTATATAGTATTTTATTGTTTCGTTTTCTTCTCTTATACTATTGAAAACTTCGTTATATTTATTTTCATATATAACAGCATCAACTTTACTTCTTTCAATTAGATTTTTTATTTCTTGTTCTGGTAATGCTTTATCTAATGGCACTACTACCATATTAGATGTTGTTATTGCAAAATAACTTTCACACCATTCATATCTATTATTTCCTATTAATGCAATTTTTTTATTTTCCAATCCTAATTCAAGTAACATTGTTCCCAATGCTTCTACTTCTTTTTTTACCTCTGAATAAGTTTTTTCTATTACTTTTTGATTCTTCTTCCCTAAGTTTTCTTTAAACTTGTATGCTACATTATTTGGGTATGTTTCACAACTATGGTTTATTAACTCCCTAAAATTATTAATTTCATAAACTTCATAAAGATTACTATTTAATTTTTTCATTTTTCCCTCCATATTGTTTTATTTTTACTTATATACTTTAGCACAAATCTATATAAAAAATCAAGAAAATCTTATAATTTGCACATTCTACTTTTTTGTGGTATACTAGTAGAGTAAAAAATAGAATTCTACCCACAGTAGAATATGGAGGAAATATATTGTTATGAGTGATTTAAAAGAAATTATTGCAACCAATATAACTAAGTTAAGAAAAAACCAAAAAATAACTCAAGTTCAATTTTCAAATGAATTAAATTATTCTGATAAAGCTGTTTCAAAATGGGAAAGAGCAGAATCTATCCCTGATATAATTGTTTTAAAACAAATTGCAGACTTTTTTGGAGTAACAGTTGATTTTTTATTAAATGAACATGATGAAAATGAAGAGTTGCCAAAAACTACTGAGAAAAAAAGTACTATAAATAAATTACCATTAACTCTTTTGTCTGTATCTCCTGTATGGGCAATTGCATGCCTTATATTTACTTTAATTGCTCTTTTTAAAAATCTATATATTTGGCCTATATTTTATGTTTGTGTTCCAATTACATTGCTATTATTTATTATTTTTAATAGTATATGGGGAGATAGAAAGAGAAATTATTTCATAATCTCTGCTTTTATATGGTCTATACTTATTTGTTTATACATAATTTTTATAAATTATAATAATATATGGCAAATTTTTATTTTAGGAATACCAGCTCAAATTATAATATGGCTTTGGTCTAGATTAAAGAAAAGATAATTATTAAATGTTTTTAACATCTAATAATTATCTTTTTTAAATTTTACTCATAATCTACAACATTTATCCATTTGCTTAGAAATTCTTGTTCTTCTTCTTTTCCTTTAGACATTTGAGTTGCAGCAACTATAGGAATCCATCTTTGAATATTTGATTTTGCAATTCCTGTTTTTTCTGAAAATAAATTAATATATTTTTCAGCTAATTCAGTCTGTCCTTCAATAGATAGTATTAAAAATGTTCTTGCTGCATCTGCTGATGCATTTCCTTGTGTTACATGCGCCCAGTCTATTACATAAGCTTCTCCATTATCTTTTATAATTATGTTACTTGGATTAAAATCTCCATGGCATAGTTTAGTGTGATTTTTCATTCCTTCTAATCTTTGTAATAATTCATATTTTGTATTATCATCAATATTTTTAGCATCATTTAGTTTTCTTCTAAATTTGTCTTTAGTTCTATTTAATAATGTAACTGTATTTGATAATATCTTCATTTGAATATCAACAAAAAGATTTAGATATTCTCCCTCTTTTTCTGGATGTTCACTCATTAATTTATCAAGTGGAGTTCCCTCTATATGTTCTGATACTAATGCCCATCTATTGTCTATTTTAGTTACTTCTAATAGTTTTGGTACATTTAATTCTGTCCCCTCTTCCACTCTTGCTTGATTTAAAGCCTCATTTAATATATCAGCTTTTGAATAATTTTCTATAAATAATTTTATAGTTTTATCATTATCTTTGTAAACTGTTTTTGTTTTTCTTTCTACTATTGGATTATTTAAATTATAATTCATATCTTTTCTTCCTTTCTAATTTATTCTCCATAATATGCTTTTAAATACATTTCTTTAATCTCACTAATCAATGGATATCTAGGGTTAGCACCAGTACATTGATCGTCAAATGCCTGTTCTGACATTTCATCAAGTTTTTCTAGGAAGTATTTTTCATCAACACCATAATCTTTAATAGTCTTCTTAATTCCAATTTTCTCTTTCAATTCATCAATAGCTTTAATTAAGTTTTCCAAACTTTCTTCATCGTTTGCTCCACCCATTCCTAAGTTTTCAGCAACTTCTGCATATCTTCTTAATGTATGTGGGTGATCATATTGTGGAAATGTTCCCATTTTACTTGGTACTTCAGCACTATTAAATCTTAAAACTAAATCTATCATTAATGCATTTGCAATTCCATGTGGTATATGATGGAAAGCTCCAAGTTTATGTGCCATAGAGTGGCATACTCCTAAAAATGCATTTGCGAACGCCATACCTGCCATTGTAGCTGCATTTGCCATTTTTTCTCTTGCTTCTGGATCATTTGCTCCATTTTCATATGCTCTTGGTAAATACTTAAATATATTCTTTAATGATTCAATAGCTAATCCATCTGTATATTCTGTAGCCATCATTGATGCATATGCTTCTAAGCAGTGTGTAACTGCATCTATACCTGATGCTGATGTTAAACCTTTAGGTGCATTCATCATCATATTGCAATCTACAATTGCCATTTTTGGTAGTAATTCATAATCTGCAAGAGGATATTTTGTTCCTGTCTTCTCATCTGTTATAACTGCAAAAGGTGTTACTTCAGAACCTGTACCAGCTGATGTTGGAACAGCTATAAAATATGCTTTTTCACCCATTTTAGGGAAAGTATATACTCTCTTTCTGATATCCATAAATCTCATTGCCATATCTAAGAAGTCAACTTCAGGATGTTCATACATAACCCACATAATTTTACCAGCATCCATTGCAGAGCCTCCACCAACTGCAATTATTGCATCTGGTTTAAATTCATTCATTGCTCTTGTTCCTTCTATTGCACAACTAAGTGTAGGATCAGGTTCAACATTTGAAAATGTTGTGTGTTCAATTCCTAATTCATCTAATTTATCTGTTATAGGTTTTGTATAACCATTTTGGAATAAGAATGTATCTGTTACTATAAATACCTTTTTCTTATCCATTACATTTTTTAATTCTTCTAAGGCTACAGGTAAGCAACCTCTTTTTATATATACCTTTTCAGGTGCTCTAAACCAAAGCATATTTTCTCTCCTTTCAGCAACTGTTTTTATATTTACTAAATGTTTTATTCCTACATTTTCTGATACTGAGTTTCCTCCCCATGAACCGCAACCAAGTGTTAATGATGGAGCTAATTTAAAGTTATATAAATCTCCTATCCCACCTTGTGATGATGGAGTATTTATAAGTACTCTACATGTTCTCATATTACTATAGAATTTTTCGATTTTTTCTTTGCCTGAAATTGTATCAACATATAATGATGATGTATGTCCTAATCCTCCATCATTTATTAAATGTGCTGCTTTTCCTATTGCATCATCAAAATCTTTAGCTCTATACATTGCAAGAACCGGTGATAATTTTTCATGTGCAAATTCTTCTGAAAGTTCTACACTTTCAACCTCTCCAATTAATATTTTTGCATTTTCTGGAACATTGACTTCTGCTAATGCTGCTATTGTATGTGCTTTTTGTCCAACTATTTTCGCATTTAATGCTCCATTTATAATTATTGTTTTTCTTACTTTTTCTGTTTCTTCAGGATTTAAGAAATAACATCCTCTTTTTTCAAATTCTTTTTTTACTTCATCATAAATTTTATCTAACACAATTACTGACTGTTCAGATGCACAAATCATACCATTATCAAATGTTTTTGAGTGTATTATTGAGTTTACTGCTAAAATTATATTTGCTGATTCATCTATTACAGCTGGTGTATTTCCTGCACCAACTCCAAGTGCTGGCTTTCCACTTGAATATGCTGATTTTACCATACCTGGTCCACCTGTTGCCAAAATTGTATCAGCTGATTGCATTAATGTATTTGTAAGTTCAAGTGATGGTACATCTATCCATGCAATTATTCCTTCTGGAGCTCCAGCTTCTACTGCTGCTTCTAAAACTATTTTTGCAGCTTCAATAGTTGAATTTTTTGCTCTTGGATGTGGACTTATTATAATTCCATTTCTTGTTTTTAAACAAATTAATGTTTTAAATATTGCTGTTGATGTTGGATTTGTTGTTGGTATAACTGCTGCAATTACACCTATTGGTTCTAAGACTTTTTTTATACCATAATAAGTATCCTCTTCAACTACTCCACATGTTTTTTCATTTTTATACTTGTTGTAGATATATTCAGATGCATAATGATTTTTTATTATTTTATCTTCTACAACACCCATTCCAGTTTCCTCTACTGCCATCTTAGCTAATGGAATTCTAGCTTTATTTGCTGCAATCGCAGCAGCTTTAAAAATTTCATCAACTTTTTCTTGTGAAAATTTTGCAAACTCTTCTTGTGCCATTCTAACTTTTGCGATAGTTTCTTGTAATCTGTCTACACTATCTACGATTTCGTACTCTTTACTCATGTTGTTTTTCCTCCTTATTTTTTTTATTGTTTAAATTATATAACTTTATTGAATTTTGGATATCTTGCTCTTTAGCTTGTTTTCCAAATTTATCAATTTCTACAACATTTTTTGGCCCATGATGTATGCATAACGCTCCATTTAAGCATCCACCATCACATGCCATTCCTTCAAAGAAATTGTTTAGTGATTTACCCATTTTTAGTTTTAATAAATTTACTTTGCATTCTGTAATACCGTTCATTGCAACAGGTTTAATATCATCTATATCAAAATATTCTTTTGCAACACTTTCAATTCCTTGTGATATTCCTCCTGACTTTGCAAATATTCTACCATAAAATGATGCATTATTCAAAACAGTTTCTTCCAATTTTTCCATATTTATTTCTTTAGCATCTAAAAATGCTTGTAATTCTTCGAATGATATAACTGTATCAATTGCTCCTTTTGTTTTTTCTAGTTTATACTCCATTTTTTTACTTGTACATGGACCTATAAATATAACTTTTGCTGTTGGATCTGACTCTTTTATAAGTTCACCTGTATATACCATTGGAGATACAGAACTTGATATGTACTTTTTTAGTTCTGGAAAATTTTTTTCCACATACATTACAAAAGATGGACAACAAGATGTTGTTAATATTCCTTTTTCTTTGAATTCTTCTGCTTCATGATATAGTGTTATATCTGCACCAAGTGCCGCTTCTACAACCTGATGAAATCCTAGTTTCATTATTCCAGTAACTACTTGTTCTGGTTTTACATTTTCAAATTGTCCTGCTATTGATGGTGCTATAACTGCATATACTTTATAATTTTTATTATTGTCAGATTTTCTTAGTATATCTATTGCATCTAATATATTAGATTTATCTGATATTGCTCCAAATGGACATTGATATACACACGCTCCGCATGATATACATTTATCATTATCAATTTTAGCTTTTTTATTTTCATCAATTGAGATTGCATCAACTTTACATGCTTTTATACATGGTCTTTCTTGCTTTATTATTGCCGAATATGGACAAACTGTGGTACACTTACCACATTCTACACATTTTTCCTTATTAATGCAAGCCTTATGATTAATTATTGAAATTGCACCTCTAGGACATACTTCTACACATCTATGTACTAAACATCCTCTACATGCTGGTGTAACATACATTCCCTCTGTTGGACATTCATCACACGCTATGTCTATTACTTCAACAGAATTAGGATTTTCTTTATTTCCTCCTAAAGCTAAAGTTACTCTTTCTTCTATGATTGCTCTATCTTTATATACACAACAACGAGCAATAGGTTTTGGTCCTGGTGATATTTTCTTTGGTATATCTTTATAGCAGGAAACTAAGTCGTCATTATATGCTTTTTTTATTATTTCTTTCAGCACATCATATTTCAATTGCTGCACATAAGTATCAAATTTATTCATTGCAACACTTCCTTTAATAATATTTAACTTCTATTCTTTTTCCCATTAATTTCAAGTTTTCTGAAAGTTTTTCTACTAATTTAAACTTTAATGTACTGTCTATTGGTAATCCTGTATGAGCTTCATTTACTGCTTGACCAACAAAAAAATGTACATCTGTTGCCTGTTCAAACAAAAAATTTGCAAGTTGTGAAGCTCCATCTTTTTTTAAGAAATTTTTTGGTATATCACTATCTATTTTCAAATATTCTTCTGATAGTTCAATTAATTTTCTTATTGTCAATACTCCCTCTGTTGTTAAATCAATTCCCTTTATATAACCGATTGGTGGAATCTCGCTGTCTATATAATTAAAATCTGTTTCTACTTTTTCTCCTAAATAATCTGCTACTATTTGAGATGTTGTTCCTCCACATACAATCCTAATTCCCTTATTTTCCAAAAAGTCTTCAACATATTTTCCACAATCTTCTCTTCTTACAGGTGGTCCAATCATAATGTTTACTTGACTTTCTTTTCTTATTTTAATTGCTGCAACTGTAGTATCATCTCCTGGTTCTCCCATATAGAGAGATTCACTTGAACTTGCTAAAACATTTGCAATACATCTAGCCGACATTTTTGAATTTATATTTTCTTTTAGATATTCTATAATATCTTCTCTCTGCCAACCCAAGTTTAATGTCTTACCAATTCCTGCATGTGGTACTCCATCTGACATAAGTAGTATAACATCTTGATCTTTTAAATTTAAATTAGTTTTATATATTTTTTTATTTAATATATTTAATTCTTTTCTCTCTAATTCTCTTGGTACTCCATTGCTTAAAAAAATGCATTTAGGATTATCAAACTCAAACATAAATCCTTTTCCATCATTATTTATATGAATTACAGAAAATGTTGAATATGCAACTCCTCTTTCCTTACAGACTGGCAATGTTTGTGCAATTGTTTCTATACACTCTTCCATAGGAATATCATTAGATACCATCGTACTTAATATTTTAGATGTTAATGTTGCTAAAATATTTGCTTTTACTCCGGCTCCCTAATCCATCTGCTAATACTAGAGTTGTATATTCACCTTTTTTTACAATGGAAACCATATCTCCACATAATTCTTCTCCAAATTTATTAAATGAAGTATAACCATATTCAAGAAAAAGTCCCATTATTTTTCTCCTTTATTCTCATCACTTAAAGTTTTTCTTAAATTTACTAATGCAACTTTAGCTTCTGCTGTTGTTTCTCCCAAAAGTGATGCTATTTCTTGTGCTACTCTCATTTGTTTTTTTATTACTTCATCAGTAGTAGCAATTGTTTCTAATTTTACTTCTTTTAATTTTTCATCATAATTTACTTTATCAGTTATATCTTTTAAAATAGCAAACATCATATTATGATTTTCCATATGAGTAATTGATAATTCAACATATGAATTTGTTTTTGAAATTTTCACTTGTTTAGAATATATATTTTTTTGTTCTGATAGTGCTTCTATAAAATCAATACTATCTTCTACACAATTTAATATACATGTTTTTTTAGGTCTAAAACCACTTATTCCTAATAAGGCTTTTGCTTTATTATTTATATCAATTATATTAAATTCTTTATCTATTACAACAATTCCATTTGGGCTATTTTTTATAATCTCATAAGACATGTTTTCAGCTCTTTCTCTCATGTATGGTAAGCACATCTCTATATCTGCATATCCATTTATTACAGCCCATGCCTTTTCTCTACATGTTGAATAACCACAAGCTCCACAGTTTAGTTCATCTTCTCTTGAATATTTTCCTGTTCTTTCTAAGACCTCTTTTATTTGTTCTTCTGTAGGTTCAATATCTTCTAGTTCTTTCATATTGTGATTATGACTTATATCAATTTTCTCTATATTTTCTCTTTTTACTTCTTCATTTATTAATGCATTATTTTTTACATAATTACGAACTTTAGAGTTAGCTGTTATCGCAGTGTTATCTTTATTTAAACTACATGGTCCATTTATACATGAAGATTGACATGTATTTAATTCAAGAAATACATTTTCCAAATTATCTATTTCTGCAAGTGTTTGCTTACATCTCTCTACTCCATCTACTGCTATATATTCATATCCATCTGCAAGTTCTTTAAAAGATTTTATTATTCCTCTGCTTATTGGAAAAAATCTTGCTTTATTCCAACTAGCTTCTGTATTTGCATTAATTTCTTGTATATTTATATTATATTCTTCAAATAAGCTTAATAAATCTTCAAAAGTCAATACTCCATCTATTAAACCTGACTCTTTTGCTTCTTTTTTCTTGGCTATACAAGGTCCAATAAATACTATTTTACAGTCAGGATTTTCTTTTTTTAATAGCTTTGCATGAGCTATTGCAGGTGAATCAACTGGTGCTAAATATTTAAGAGCATTTGGATAGTATAAGCTAATCATATTATTTACAGCTGGGCAACAAGAAGTTATAAAATTTTTATATTTCTTTTCTTTTAGTATTTTTTCATATTCTTCTATAACTAGTTCTGCTCCTCTTGCAGTTTCTTCTGCAAAAGCAAAACCAACCTGTTTTAAAGCTTCATTAAATCCAGCAAAATTATTTAAATTAAAACTTGATATAAATGATGGTGCAACACTTGCTATTACTTTATTATTTTTTAGAAGCCCTTTAACATCTTCTAATTCACTATGTACTTTTTTTGCATTTTGTGGACAAATTAATGTACATCTCCCACATAAAATACATCTTTCTTCTATAATTTTTGCTTGATTTTCTTCTATTTTTATTGCTTTAACAGGACAATTTTTTAAGCATTTATAACAATTCTTACACTTAGCTTCTTTAAATTCTAAATACTTTAACATATTAATGACCTCTTCTTTAAATTTTATTTATTATTTGTTCATTAAATATTTTTTCTATATTTTCTGGACTTACATTTGATACAAGTTCATCATCAATCTTCATTGAAACACCATTTGAACAATTACCTAAACAAAAACTTGCTTTTAGTTCTATTTTATCTTCTAGTTCTTTTTCTTCTATCAAAGACTTTAATTTCTGTATTACATCATATGAACCTTTTAAATGACATGAACTTCCAACACATACCTTTATTTCCATTTTCTATACTCCTTTTTCCTTTAAATTTTTTAATAATACTAATAATGAAGCTGATAAATCTTCATTTTTTATTACTATATTTTCTGGTACTTTCAAATTTACTGGTGCAAAATTCCATATAGCCTTTATTCCACATTTTATCATTTTATCACATACTTCTTGTGCCGCTTCTTTAGGAACTGTTATTATACCAATATGTATATTCATTCTTTTTATTAAATTCTCCATTTTATCTATGTAAAATGTTTTTTTATTATCACATTTTGATTTGTCTATGTCAAATGCTATTAAAATATTAGTGTTATTCTCAAAACCTTTATAATTCATTAATGCTTGTCCTAATTTTCCTGCTCCAACTATTATTGCATCTGTCATATTATTTAGATTTAAGAACTCTTCCATGTCTAAAATTAAGTTTTTAGTACAAAATCCTATTCCTGGTTTTCCATCACTTTTACTTACTAATGCTAAATCTTTTCTTACTTGTATTGGATTTAAATTTAATTCTTTTGCTATTGCAGTTGACGATATTAATTCTACTCCATTTTCCTTTTTATCTTTTAAAACTCTTAGATATTTAGGAAGTCTTTTTAAACTCGCTTGTGAAATATATTGATTATCTTCCATGCAAGCCTCCTCGATATTTTTTTATCGATTTAATATTAACATATGTATAATTTTTTTTCAACATTTTTCGCATATATTTTAGTCAATTTTTTTCCATACATACAATAAAAATAGAGAATTCAAAAATTTATTTTCAAATTCTCTATTTTCAGTAGCCTCCTATCAAATCATCCTCTATGCATATTTAATTATTTTCTTGTATTTTATATTGGCTAATATCAGGCTCTACAAATATACTATCATCTACATTGTCAAATTCATAATAATATTCTGCAACTATTGCTTCTTCTGTTCCATCTTCTTTTACCGAGTATCCATTATTTGCTTTTAATGTAAGACCTGTTTGCTTTTGTATATATGCATTATCTGCTATTAATGATTGAACAAAGTAACACTCTTTTCCTTCATATTTTACAGTTTTTATTTTACTCATAGCAGCTAATTTAAATAAACTCCATAAATTATTCTCATAATCAAATCCCATAATCATAATTTGAGATTGTACTTCATCCTTATTAGCACCTAGCATCGCTATTTTAGAATCTTCAACATCTATATAAGTATTTACTGTGTCTCCTTTGGTATATTGCATTAACTTTCTATTTTTACCTGTGTCTTTTTCTTTTAAAGTATATATCATCAAAGCATTCTCATCTTTTAAATAAAACTCTGTCATACCTCCAGAATTATTTACAATTTTTTCATAATGATTATTACTATTTATGTACTTTGAAACTTTATTGTTTAAATCTCTAATTATAATCATCTTCCTAATTGTTATTGCTAAAAAAATAATTATCGCAATTAATATAAATAATAAAATAATTTTCAATACTTTCTTTTTATTCATATAAATTCCTCCTTTTCTAAGCAACCTTGCAATTCTGAGCTATTATATAATCTTTAGACCATTGGCTTTTCGTCATAAACTTTCATTTACTTTGCTTTTTAACCTATTTCTATTATACCATATTTTAGCTTTTTTTTGCAAATGAGAACTTTTCTATAATAAAAAAAGTGAATTTCTGTTAATACAGTTTTTCACTTTTTTCTTAATTTACTTTATGAAATTTTATTTACATTACTTAAGAATATTATGCTTTCTATAATATCCAAAACAGCATATATTAGAACTAATGCACCTATAGTTGCAATAACAATACCTGATGTGCATACTGTATATATACCACATATTAGCATTAATACAGCTATAATCAAACTATATATCCATGTTTTTGTGTACATGTCTTTTAATTTAAATGATATATTCATCCTTATTATAGAACTATATATTATCCATATTCCTATTAACACTCTAAATATTGCTCCTATTTGAGTACCATATACCATAACTATAATTCCTAATATTGCTGTAATAAATCCATATGCCATATCATAATTATAAAAGTTATATTCTCCTCTATTTTTGATATCAATTATAACTTTATATAGACCAATTAAAATTAGCAATATACCTATCACATATGATATAGCCTTTACAATTCCTTCTGGGTTTGTAATTAATAAAATTCCCAATACTGCAAATACGATTGATGCTAATAGTGATTCCCATCCTGCTTTCTTTAATATTTTTTCCATAAATCATCCCTCCTATTTTGTATATTTATCATACTTTTGTGAATTTTATATGAATTTTTAGTAAATTTTGTTATTTTAATTGTTTTTATCTTTATATACTTTAACTATATCTTTAAAACTCATTTTTGTACCATAATTTAAAATAGCATTTGAATATATTTTTATAGTTACTTTTGATATTACTAATATTGTAACAATAAGTACTGCTATTGATATTAAAACATCTGTATTACTTGCTAATCCCATCATTATTCTAAATGGCATACAAAATGGTGATGATATTGGAAATATTGAAGCAAATACATTAAGATTGCTTGTAGGATTCATCATTGTGAAATATGATAAATAGAATCCAATTACGGCAAGCATTGCTACTGGTCCATTTGCAGATTGTATATCTTCTGGCTTTGCTACAGTAGAACCTGTTAATGCATATAATAATGCATAAGTTAAATATCCTAATATAAAATATAAAACTGTAATTACTCCTAAATATGGAGTTATTGCTGACATATCTAATATTGAATCTATCATTTCTGGTTCTAAGCATGTTTTTGCACAAATAAGTGCTACTCCAACTAAAATCACCATTTGCAATAATCCAACTAATCCAATTCCTATTGTTTTACCCAATACAATAGTTTTAGGAGTTGTTGATGTTACAAGTGTTTCTATAATTTTTGACGTTTTTTCTGTTGTTATTGAACTTGAAACTTGGTATGCACAAAAATATATTGCATAAAATAGTACAATAGATAGCAACATCATTGCAAAAACATTCCCTTTAGCTTCTTTTTCTTCTGTTTGCTCTAATGAAAATTCAAAGTCTGGAGTAATTGATTTTAGCTGTTCTTCAGTTAATCCTAGTTTACTTATTTGTAAATTAGAATATATTGTATTTATTGATGTAACTATATCTTCTGGCACTTCTGTCATCATTGTTGAACTTTTTACTATATATCTTACTTTTACTTTTTCATCTTGTTTTTCTATTATTATTGCTGATTCAATATCTTCATTGTCTATTTTTTGTTTTATTTGCTCATATGATTCTTTTGATATTTCTATTTCATATCCTGTATCCATATCTTTTAAGCTCTCAAGAGCACCTTCAAAAATGTTATTTTCATCTACTATAACAAGTTTATCACCAGTACTTTCTCCTTTAACAGCCTTTAAAATATTTGGAATATTAAAACCAATAATTATCATTATTAGAAAAATGATAGTTGAAATTATAAAAGATTTTCTTTTTACCATATCTTTCATTGTAAAATTCATTACTGTTAATAAATCTCTCATGTTATTCACCTACCTTTTCTATAAAGATATCATTTAATGTTGGTTTCATTATTTCAAACTTATTTACTGTTACTTCATTTTTAACAAGTTCTTTTAGAAGTTCGTGAGCCTGATTTTCATTCTCTATTTTTATTATATAGTCATTATTGTTATTAATCTCTTTTTCTAATTTTAATTTTTCAATATATGTATCTATTTGTTCATTTGTTTGTATCTTAAGTCTATTAGCTGGATATCCTTCTTTAATTTTTCTTAAATTTCCTTGTAATACAGTTTTACCTTTATTTAATATTAATATATCACTGCAAAACTGTTCTATTGTTGACATTTGATGTGCTGACATTATTACATATTTTTGATTTTCAACCAATTCAATTATTATATTTTTTAATAATTCTGTATTTACAGGGTCTAATCCACTAAATGGTTCATCCAAAACAACCAATTCTGGATTATGTATTACTGCAGTCATAAATTGGATTTTTTGTTGATTTCCTTTTGATAATTTCTCTGCAAGCATATCCATATATTCTTCAACTTTTAATTTATGTGCCCAATTCTTTATTGATTTATCTGCATCTGTTTGGCTCATTCCTTTTAATTTTGCAAAATACATTAATTGGTCATATATCTTTACTTTTGGATATACTCCTCTTTCTTCTGGAAGATAACCAAAATTAACTGATTTTCTATCTACTTTTTTACCATTCCAGGTTATTTCTCCACTATCTTTTTTTATTATTCCAAGCAACATTCTTATAGTTGTTGTTTTTCCCGCTCCATTAGTTCCAAGAAGTCCAAAAACTCCCGGTTTTTCTAATGAAAATGAAATTCCATCTACTGCAGTTTTACCAATAAATGTTTTAGAAACATTCTCTAAAATTAATCCCATTTTATTTATTCTCCTATTAACCAACAAAATTACTTCCTAACCATATTCTTGATATAAGATCTATAGAAAATAAGGTTAAAGTACTTATTGCCAAGGTATTTACTACTTTTTTATTATTTAATACAAATCTATTTAACATTGGTTGCATCCAATATATGGATATAAGTGCAATAATCCCAAACTTTGCATCTGGTATTAGTGCTATTCTTCCTTGAAAGTTCATGAAATTCTCGCTATAATCCCATAATGTTTTAAAGTTTCCTCCGTTGTAATCAATTATATATGTTGTTGCTAATTCTACTGCTGTTGCCAATATACATGATTCTAAATATATAATTAATGGTCTAATATTTACTTTTCCAATTTTTATTGGCTTATTCTTTGTTCTATAAAATATTATTGTTATTAGTAAACCTCCAACTCCATAAATAGGTAGCCATGGTCCAAATAAAAATCCTCTATTTAAAAGTTGATGTTCTTCTACTACAAAAACAATTCCTTCATATATCCATCCAACTATGCAATATATTATAAAAAATATAAATATATCTCTTATTACTTCAACTTTTTTCATTTTTGAAAAATCTATACCAAAATTAAATATCTCGTTTATCCCCATTTTTATTCTCCGTTTCTTGTTACATTTTCTATTCAACATTTACACCTTTTTTTATTATCTTACTTCCAATTATATAATAAATCAATATATATACCAAATATAATATAATTCCTCCATGCATCATAAGTTGAATTGTATCTTTATTTGGTAACTCCACTGTATCAAATAAATTCATTATATTGCTATTAAATAATCCTGCCACAAATAGCAATAATAAAGTAGTAATACTCATTACCATAAAAGCACAAAATCCATATATAACAGATTTTACTATTCTTTTATTGTTTGACTTATGTCCTAATACAATTCCTAAATACCCTGCAATTAAAATAAATGTAAATTCTAATATCAATATCACTGCTATTACAATTACTAATATGTTTATATTAATTTCTAGTATTGATGCAACTGGTGTAAGTATTCCTTTAATTATTTCAATATTGTTTTTTGTTCCATATCCTATTGCAATACATATAAATATTACCACAAATGAAGTTATTATTGCAATAAAACCAGACAAAACTTTTGATAAAAATATTGTTTTATTTTTTACAGGTAATGTATGAGTTAAATAAGATTCATCTTTGTATACATTTCTCACTAATCTAACCCAACATCTCATAAAATTATTTATTATGATATTAAACATCATAGCTATTGATATACCATAGCATACTTGTGTTACAATATTAAATATTATAGAATTTTCTATATTACTTAGTCCTCTTGCTATTCCTGAAAAAACTAATCCTAAAATATAGAAAATAATTAATGGTTTATATATCCATTTTAAATCATATTTCATTAATTTTCCTAGCATTTAAAACACCTCCTAAATATTTCATCTATTGATCCCTTTTCTTTTTCTCTTAATTCATCTGCTGGAGATGTTAATATAATTTCACCATTATTCATGAATATTACTTCATCTAATATTCTTTCTATATCAGCAATTAAATGTGTTGATATAATTAAACTTGCACCTTCCTTAAAATTTGACAATATCGTATCTAAAATATAATCTCTTGTTGCAGGATCAACGCCTCCTAGCGGTTCATCTAATATGTACAAGTCCGCTTCTCTACTCATTACTAGAACCAATTGTAGTTTTTCTTGCATACCTTTAGACATTTTCGAAATTTTCTTATTTATGTCCAAATTCAAATCCTTTAATAATTTCTTTGCTTTATTACTATCAAAATTATCATAAAAATCCTCAAAAAATTTAAACACTTCTGATATTTTCATATCTTTGTCTAAATATGTTCTTTCTGGTAAATATGATATAATTTTTTTGGAGTTTACACCCGGTTTTTCACCATTTATATAAATCTCGCCACTTGTAGGTATTAGTAAATCATTAATTAATTTTATAAGTGTTGATTTTCCTACACCATTCATTCCTAAAAGACCTATAATTTTGCCTCTTTCAATCTTCAAGTTTATGTCTTTTAAAATTGGAGTATTATCAAAATTTTTACACAAGTGCTTACATTCTAATAATTCCATACTATTTTCCTCCTAATTCCTGCAAGCAGTGGATAGCCTCTTCTTTACCAAATCCTATATTTTTCATTCCTTCTAGGTAATTTTCTATTTTTTCTTTTGCCAATTTTCGTTTTATCTCTTCAATTAATTCATCATTATTTGTTACAAATTTTCCATTGGTTCTTTCAGTGTAAAGTAATCCTTCATTTTCAAGTTCTGTTAATGCTTTTTGCATTGTATTTGGATTTACTCTTGCTGTAAGTGCTAGCTCTCTTACAGACGGAATTCGTTCTCCCTTTTTTAACTCACCAGATACAATTTGTATTCGCAACATTTCTACTAATTGAATATAAATTGGCCTTTCATCATCAAAAATATATTTCACAATATCTATCCTTTCTATTATTGTATTACTTGCATAATACAATAATACTATTTTGTGTTTTAATTGTCAATATTTTATTTGAATTTTTTTAAGTTGTCAAAAAGGAACGTCCCCATTGACAATAAGTTTGTATCTCACCAATCCCTTTTTCTATGTATTGCCTAACTTCATTATTTTCAATATTCATTTTTTTGTAAGCATCAAATATCAAATTATATATTTCTTGTTTTGACTTATTTTTAAATTTCTCATATATATTTTGTACATCATTCAAATCTAATTTTAATTCTAAATAATCTCTACCTGCTAATATACATCCTATTGCCTGTACTAAAACAATACAAAAAAGACTAACTTTTGAAGTTAGTCTTACTTATTTTTTATTTTTCTATATATCCTTTTATTGACTTAGTATACATGTCATCTGTTATTGATTGATATTTCTTTCCATCATAATCATCTGTAAATCCATTATATGCTTTATAAACATCTCCTGTTTCTGTATTATATACTCTTTCATATCCTAAAGTTGCATCACTTTGTTTTTGACTCATTATATCATAAGAAGCATTTCTTGATTCCCATGAAGACATTATACTATCTGTCATCTGATTACATATATTTCTAACATTTTGGAAATTTTTCATTACAGCATCTTCTTGGCTATAAAATTGATTTACAAATGTATCTGTAAATTGTAAAGATGATGACATCTTATTTAAAACACTTTCCCAATTTATTAGTTCATCTTTTGGAGCTGTAATAAACATTGTATTATATACATTTAAATAATATATATCTATTTTCTTTCCTGAGAAAACGTTTTCTTGAACATAATATGGTCCCGCATCATATACATATGCAGTAAATATTCCTTCTGCTTCTCTTCCATTTTCATTCTTAAAAGTTGCTCTTAATATATCTCCATCATTTATTGGAGATTTACCAATCTTTTCTGTTACTTTAAAATTAGTTAATGTTGGAAATGTAAATTCAGCTGTATTATTTACTGGTCCTAATTCATTAAATATCTTATAAAAACCTTCTGTAGTTTTTTCCGATATTACTGGATTTTTTGCAAATATACTATCTGGATAATATTTATTTTGAAAGTCTTTAGCATCTTGTGATTTGTTATATCCTTCTGTTTTCATATTAAAGAAAAATTGATATGCAGTATCTTTTGGATTATATACCTTAATAGTATAATGTATACAATCTCCTATTACTTGAGTCTCCCATCCTTCTGGTATATCCATTGATACTAACCCATTATTAAAGTTAGTATATTTAATACTTGCAGTTTCACTTTCTTTTATTTTTACATCTTCTTTTTTAGAAAAAATACCACTACTTTTTGAAGATCCATTTTCATTCTCATTTTTATTATTTTTTATAACTATCCCCCCTATAATACAAATTACTAAAATAATTGCTATACTTGCAATTATTAACAATACTTTTTTGTTTTTTATTTTTTCCATATCACTATTCCTCCTCTATTATTTTTTTAGCATGTACTACCACTCTATACTTGTTATTATTAGCACATGTTGACAATGTTAAAATAGAATCTTTTTTTGATACATCTATTTTAAAATCTTTGATACTTCTTTCTTTTATAGTTTGTATAAATTTCTCAAACTCACTATCATTTTTAAATTCAGTCTTAATATAATAATCTTCTTCCTCTATCTTATAAATAGAAAATATTTGATATATATCATTTTGCTTCTCTGTATTAAGTATAATTTTTTCATTTTCTTTATTATTATACCACTCCGATTTTAAAACTTTTTTCAAACTTCCAAACATTGAATTATCTCTTCTATTATGCCCATAAATCACAATATTTTTGTCTGTATTATCAAATTTATTTTTGTAGTCAGCAAAAATCCAACCGGCCGAGTTTATTTTTTTATTAAAACTATGTGTTAAATAAAATTCATTGTCTTTTGCCCTTACAATAGGATATTCAATATTTGTATTATTTACTTTAATCCATGCAATAGTGTCATCATTTTGTTCTTTTAGTGATTTAAAATTTATATTATATTTTTCTTTTCCTTCATCAGAATTATCATTTTCAACAATTACTGAATTATTTATTTGCCCCATTATATCATTACTCTCATTATTCTCTTTATACCATTTGTATATTTTTCCTTCTGAATATACTAACATACAAAATAATATCAAATAAATAAGTATATATTTTTTCTTCATCAAAACTCCCTTTCTCCACATATATATTTTATCATATTATTTTTTATTTTTCACGTTTTTACCAATATTTCCGTGACTCTTTGGTAATTGATTTTTTTATAATTATGTGCTATATTATACCCATATAAATTTAACTTTGGAGGTTATTATGACTTTTTGTGAACAATTAAACAAATATATAGAACAAATCAACTGCTCTTCTCAAGAGCTAGTAACAGCTTCAGAACTTTCATCTACCGTTATTAGCCGTTATCGTAAAGGTGATAGAACACCAAATATAAAAAGTAAACAATTAAAACAATTAGCAGATGGATTATACAAACTTAGCAATGAAAAAAATATCAATTTATCTAAAGATGAAATATATAATTCTTTAGCTAATACTTTAAATGATATTACTATTGATTTTGAGCAACTAAGCCAAAACTTTAATGAAATTATTTCAACACTAAATATTAGCATTGCCGACTTGTCTCGTTTTATGGGATATGACTCTTCTTTTATTTCTAAAATTCGTACTGGAAGTAGAAATCCCTCAAAACCTCAAGACTTTATAACATCAGTTTGCAATTTTATTGTAACAAAATATAACTCTGAAAGTGATAAAAAGACAATCTCTCTTCTTATTGGCTGTAAATTAGAAGACCTAAAAAATGACTCAGCTTATCTTGAAAAACTAACTAATTGGTTTTCTACTAATTCGTCATTATCTAAAGTTGGTAATTTTTTAAATAACTTGAATGATTTTGATCTAAATGAATATATAAAAGCAATTCACTTTGATGAAATGAAAGTTCCTTTTGTTCCATTTTATAAATCTGGAACAAAAAATTATTATGGAATTGAGGAAATGAAAAAAGGTGAAATAGACTTTTTCAAAGCTACTGTCCTTTCTAAATCAAATGAACCTATTTTTATGTGTAGTGATATGCCAATGGAAGATATGGCTAAAGATGTTGATTTTGGCAAAAAGTGGATGTTTGCCATTGCAATGACTTTAAAGAAAGGACTGCACTTAAATATAATTCATAACCTTGACCGACCATTTAATGAAATGATGCTTGGTCTAGAAAGTTGGATTCCTATTTATATGACAGGACAAGTTTCTCCTTATTACCTAAAAGGTATACAAAATTCAGTTTATTGTCACTTAAATTACGTGTCAGGTGTTGCTGCACTTACTGGAGAATGTATAAGTGGTTATCATAATAGTGGAAAATACTTTTTAACAAGCAATAAAGCAGATGTCTCATACTATCAAACTAAATCTAAAAATTTACTTAATATTGCTAAACCTCTTATGGAAATCTACAGATCAGAATCAAAAAATGCTTTTATAGCATTTATGTCTGCAAATGCTAAACTTAATGGAACACGTAGAAGAATCTTATCTTCTTTGCCAATTCAAACCATTTCAGATGAATTACTATTAAAAATTTTAAAACGAAATAACGTAAATGATAATGATATAAAAAATATAATGGATTCTATAAAAGAACAAAAACAAATCATTCAAACAATACTAAAAAATAATACAATTGAAGATGAAATATCAGAAATTTCTAAGGAAGATTTTGATAATTGTACTCCTACTCTTTCTCTTTCAAATTGTTTTTATGAAAATAAAGTTTATTATAATTATGAAGAATATTTAGAACATTTAAATTTAACTAAAGATTTTGAAAAAAGTAATAAAAATTATAAATTATCTACCAATTATAAACATACTTTTAGGAACATACAAATTCACATATCTGAAAATAATTGGGTTATGATTTCTAAAGACAATTGCCCTTCTATACATTTTGTAATACAACATCCTAAACTTAGAGATGCAATTGAAAACTTTATTCCACCTGTAGTTGAATAAGAGTGTCAAATGGGACGTTCCTTAATGACAATATATTGTCATTAAGGAACGTCCCATTTGACACTCTCTAACATTAAATTCTAGTAGCCATAAGTATCTTTAATATTTTCTCCTTTGGGGTAAACACTTTATATTTAATAAAGTATTTCTGAATTGGATTGAAAAATGTATCTAATAACAAAATATCTTTTATCCTAAATTTCACTCCTTTTCTTTCTAAATAGTCACATGTAAATAATTTACATCCTATACATTTAGCATCACATGTATAATTTTCCTTATTTAAATACTCACACAATACTAATTTTGTTAATGGTCCTAAACATTTTATTCTAAAATGGTGACAACATCCAGTTAATGATTTGGCATTTCTTTTTTCTCCACATTTATTATTTTGAAAATCACACAGATTTTTTCCATAAAAGTGGCTGTCTAAATAGTTGCATACTGTATCATAAATATAATTGTATCTATTGTAACACTTATCATAAAAAATTGCATTTATACCATTAATAAAGTCTTTATGAAATATGTTGTTTTCATCATAATTTAATACATAGCCTATTATTATTTTATTATCTTCTTCTACACCTATCTTCACTTTTTGATGTAAAATCTTTGTTTTTACTTTAAGTAGTTTTCTTAACAACTTTTTATATTCTTTTTCATTAAATGTTCTAAAATTTATTCTCAGTGTAAGTACACTTTTATTTTTTATTTCATTTGTACTAAAATTTATGATATCTATACTTCTTTCTTTGTTTTTTTCTTTATTATCCATAATCTTCAAGTAATATTCATTATCTAGTTCTATATATTTTTCCATATGTTACCTCCTTTTTTATTATAACTCATAATTTGATTTTATTCAAGTATTTTTTTGTTTTTTATTGACATAATATTTTATATATGGTATACTAATAGTATGATAATTTTATTATCAAATATTTCTGAAAGGAGGGTACTATTATGGCATACAAAGATAGTCAAGACTTCCGTAATGATTATCCTGGTGGATATTCAAAAAACGGCGATGTTTACGACGGCAATGACAATCGCGTTGGTTATGTAACTGGTGATGGTGATTATCGTATAAATAACGATAAAACCAACGATGGTCAACTGTACAGTAACAGAAAATAAGTAGTACCCCAAATAACAAGACTGTTCAACAAATGTTGAACAGTCTTGTTATTTTTTTATTAAAAGGTGCCAAAAGGAACATCCCTCTCGACCTTTCCATCAACACAAAAACCATCTCATTAAGAGATGGTTTAAATATGGTGCTCCCTCAAGGATTCGAACCTTGGACCCACCGGTTATGAGCCGGTTGCTCTGACCAACTGAGCTAAGGGAGCAATTATTCACGACATTTAGTAGTATATATTATTTTTTTTGTTTTGTCAATAGTTTTTTTGTATTTTTTTGTTTATTTTGTTTTTATTTTATTAAAATATAACAATAGTTAATATATTAGCATTAAACTAATATATTAACTATACATAAAAAACTAAATTATATGTTTTCTCCTCTACCTTCTGGTAATGCATTACTTGGAAGTTCGATTCTAATTTTAATTCTAAATACATAAGTTGCTGCTCTAACGATTTTGCTATTTTTAATTCTTTGCCATAATGATGGTTTAGCTTCAAATGTTGTTGCTTCTTGATATGCTTGTTGTTCTTCTTTCTCTGCAACTTCTGCTGCTACTACATTTTCTTGTTTTGCTTCTTCTTGTTTGTTTTCAACTGCTTCAACAGTCTGAACAGCTTGAGCATTTTCTTGAGCCATTGCTTCTTGTTCTTCAATAGCTTCTATTTGTTCTTCTGGTGTTGGTATTAATTTTAATGCATCTGCAATTTCAATTCCTATAAAACTTAATGCCTTAGAACTATCTTCTAATCTTTCCATATCTATTTCTATATGTAAATTAGACTCTAAATTATTTATTCTTGCTTTTAATAATTTAATAGAATCTAAATAATTTTGTGATGTTTTTGTTTTGCATCTTCCTAAAGTATTTAAAGTTTCTATTATATCCTCAGAGAATTTTTCTGTTGCTGCTTCTATATCTTCTTTCCATCCTTCTTCTTTGTTAGATACTTTTTCCACTAATTCTTTAAGCTCTGCTGCCAATGATATATTTTCTTCTCTTTGCTTAATTAATTCTTCTATTTTTTGAGTATTTTCTTCAAATTGTGTTGTAGCAAATTCAACTAAGCCATAAGCAGCTTTATATACACTTATAGGGAAATTTTTCTTTTTTGGATATTCTATTAAATATGTTTTTATAGATTCAATTAGATCTTTGAAATATGTATCTTCTTCTAATTGAATTATTTGTTTTTTGCTGTTTGGATTTATTAATTTTTGTACTTTTTCTATATTTGATAAAATCTTTTCTTCCGTAATTACCATCCTTACATTTACTATGCCAGATCTAGACATTGTAAACTTCCCTCCTTTGTTTCTAATTATTACATTATATACTTTGATTATACAACATCTTACAAAAAACTACAAGCCATTTTCCGTAAGTTTTTATTTACATTTCTGTTACATAAATATTACAAAAATATTACAAGGATTCAAGTTATCCTTGTAATATTTTTTCCATCTCAACTTTTCTTTTTATTTTATGAGTTGTAGTCTTTTCAAACTCTTCATCTGTTATTAATAGATTTTTTATCCATTTATATTTTGGCATTGTTCTATTAACTACTTTTACTTCTTTCCATATAAGCTCTTTAATCTCATCTTCCGTAAGGTTTCCATATTTTTCTTGTATGTAATTTTTATCATATACAACCTTTACACTTACAGTTATGTCTTTATCCTTAAAATCTTCAGCACCATAAACCATTGATTCATCAACTAATGGAGAATTATTTAACAAAGTTTCTAGCTCTTCTGGATATACATTTTTTCCATTTGATAAAACAATAACAAATTTCTTTCTTCCTGAAATAAATATGTATCCATCTTTATCAATTTTTGCATAATCTCCTGTATGAAGCCATCCATCTTCTGTAAAAGCCTCTTTATTCGCTTCATCATCTCCAAAGTAACCTAGCATTACGCTATCACCTTTTACAAGTAATTCGCCTACTCCTGTTTTTTCATCAACTTCATCTAATTTAACTTCTACACTTGGTAGTTTCTTTCCGATAGAGCCTATTCTTCTTTGATTTGTAAGCTCTGCTGCAATTACTGGTGATGTCTCTGTCAAACCATATCCTTGTAATAAATTAAATCCTAAGTCAAAAAATCCTTTTTCTACTTCTGGGCTTAAAGCTGCTCCTCCAGCAACCATAACCTTAATCTTTCCACCTAAGTTTTGATGAATATCTTTAAATAATCTTTTACGTACATCTATACCTACTTTAGATAAAATGTTGCTCATTTTTACTGCTGTTTTTACTGTTCCATCTTTACCTTTATCTTTTATTCCTTTTAGTAACTTTCCATACATTTTTTCATATACAACTGGTACACAAATCATTGCAGTTATTCCAAATGTTTTCAATTCATCTGCAATATGTCTTACACCTTTAGAAAATACAATACTTGCTCCAATTGATATTGGATATAAAAATCCTACTGTACATTCAAATGTATGATGTAATGGTAAAAATGATAATAATATATCTTCATCAGTAAGTTCAAAGGATTCTTGGATATCCATAATATTAGTACATATATTTTTATGAGATAGCATTACTGCTTTTGATTTATTTGTTGTTCCTGATGTAAATAACATTATTCCCATTTCTTCGTTATTGATTTCTGCATCTATAAATTCCTTATTTCCGCTATCTACTAATTCTTTTCCTTTTTCTAATATCTCTTTTAGAGAATATTTATCAAATACATGTTTTTCTAAATCCATAGAAATAAAATATTTTAATTTTGAATCTCCCTTTTTTTGGATGTTTGCCATTGCCTCATCATATTTATTTGAATAGACTATAGCTTCAACTTCTGAACGCAAAATTAAACTTTCTATTTCATTTTCTGGTAATGCCTTATCTAAAGGTACAACTACACCAACTCCTGTAGCAATAGCAAGATATGCTAATTCCCATTCATATCTGTTTTCACCTATTACAGCTATTCTTTTACCTTTTAAGCCCATTTCTATCATTGCAGTACCTAAATAATTTATTTCTTCTCTGAATTGTTTATGTGTAATTTCTCTTACTCCAGATTTTTCTTGTAATAAATATGCTTTTTTGTCTCCATATTTTTCACCTGTCTGTTTTAACATATCTTTTAAATCTTTAAATTCCATAGTTCTCATTTATTCTGTTCCTTTCTCATTTTCCTGTTTTAATTTTAAATATCCCAATTCATTCCAACTATTATATGCTAAGTTCAATCTAAATACAACTTTAGGTTTAGCTCCTGCTCTATTTTTATCAACAACACATGCATAATATCTAACATCAGGGTCATCAAATTTTTCTAAGTCATAAAATTTTGTATCTACTTCTTTTAATGAATATTCATATTGGTCTAATGTGCTTCTTGGTATTTGTTTTATTAAACATAATGTATCTAATACCTCTTTTACTGTTCTACTAGCAGATAAATCATTTACATCTAAGTTTATAGGCAATGTTGCACTTTCTGTTAATTGAAGTGTTGACCCTATAAATATATTAAAGTCTTGCGCTAAATTTGACAATATTGTTGCTGTTTTCTTTACCTCTTCTCCATTTCCAATATGTGCAGTATCTGTTTTTAATGTATCATAAAACATATATTGTATTTGTTCTTTATAATAATAATTTTTTATTACTTTGCTTAATTCATCATTTGTATGATCTGTAATGTTTATAAAATATATTGCATTGTTTACTTGAGTATTTAACCAATCTGTAGCTTTCAATGTTTTATTAAAGTCTGATGAATATTTTTTTAATTTTTCTATAAACTCTGTTTGTGTTTCTTTTTTATTTCTTGCTATATAACCATTTTCGTCTATTTCTACATCATCTTTATTATCTGGTCTAAATTTTAATTCTAGTAATTCACCTTCGCTAATCTTTATTTTTTGTCCATGTATTTTTTGAATCTCTGGATTATTTATAATTGTTGTAATCAAACATAGCTTCATTTTTTCTTCTGACATTTCATTTGAAATTACTAACACTTTCTTTTTATGTACAAAAGCAAGATATGCGGCTAAATTTATTGTAAATCTACTTTTACCAGAGTTTGATGGCATTGCAAAAGCTGTTGTTTCTCCTCTTCTTATACCTTTAAACACACTTGATAATATATTAAATGGTAAATTAAGACCTTTGGCTAAGTTATTTTCTCCTGCTGTCAAAAATTCTGTTATTCCTTCATTTAATACAGCTTGTTTAAATTTAGCTGTTACCTGTGCCTGATTCACTGCGCTTTCAACTTCCTCAATTGACATTTGGTCATATAATTCATAATTTACTATATCTACAATTTTATTTTGAATTGATTTTATTGGTATTTCTAAATAACTTTTTCTTAATATAAATAATTTCTTTAGTTCAACATAAACTTTTTCAAAATCTATTCTTTCATTTTCGACTTTGTTTTTTAAATCTAATTTTAGTTGATATGACTCTTTTGTATCTTTTGCAAAATTATAATTTCTTTTTGCTTTTTCAGAGGCGTATTTATCACCTTCTGTAAATAAAACACTTTTATATAAATTTAATATCTCTTGATTTGCAAAATAATTTTCTTCAAATACAAAATAGTACATACTTATAGATTTAGGGTCATTCAACAAAAGTCCCATATATTGCTCTTCAAGTTCTTCATTCATCAACGCATTTGGGTATATTTGCCCTTCTTCTGTTAAATAATCATCTTCTATTTTTTCCTCTTCTTCATCTGTTTTGTTTTCTTGTAATTTTTTTAATTCATATACTGCTTGCTCAACTTCATCGTTGTCTAACATTTCTTTTATCTCTTCTAATTTTTCTCTATTTCCCTTTGTTACAGGAATTGCTTTTAATAATTGATACATTTTTTCTTTTATTTCAGGATTCATATTTTTTTTCCTCCTAGTATTTGTTCTTGCTTATTATATCATTTAGTTTTTTGTATTTCAAGTATTTTGTTAATAAATACTCCTGTATATATTTTTTTCATACTAATCTTGGTAAGCCTTTATTAACAAAAAAATTAGCCAAAATCCTTAAATTTACTTTAAGAATTATTTGACTAATTTTTCCTTCTTTTATTAATTTTCTATATTTTCATAACAATAGCCTTTTCTAGGTTATCGCTTTTAGAGTTCAGACCTACTTTATATAAAGTGTGAGGCGAGTAGAATAGTCGCTGCTAGTAAGGTACGGATGGTTGTTGGGGCGATTGCTAGGTGAAAAGCTAAGGCTGAAATAACCACCTCTGAGAGCACGACGGCTAGTGTAGTTCGCCTCTAATGTCCATTCATAACTATTTCCTAGTAAATCATATATATTGTTTAATTTATCTGTTGAGACTGTTCCTGTTTTTCGTGTTGTATTTCTACTTGTTGTTACTCCTTCTAAATTTGTTGGAGTTTTTGATGTTACGTCTATTCCATTTTCTTGCATCCATATCATCATTTGATCATATTGACTTCCCCATATCATACTACTTCCTACTACATTTTTTATTTTATCTTGCCCACTATATTCTTTATCTTTTTGATATAATCCATACCATGTATTTGCACTACTTGTTTCTGCTGTTGCCGATGCTACGCCAGATATTGATTGAGCATTTTTTGTTTCTGTGTTTAAACTTGTTTCATATCTTCCTACATAGAATCCTTTATTTTTTTCTACATATTTTATCATTTCATCAAATTCGTTTTGTAATTGTGTTTTCCATTTCGTTAGTATCTCTTCATCTGTTCCATTTAAACCTACTATACTTTTCAATAAAGCTATTCCTTTTGCATCATCCCCTGTTATTGCATCTCCATATGCTGTACTTGATAAATAGTCTGGCTCTCTGTAGTCTGTTGCACCTGTCCATTTCATAACTCCTGATGTCTCTGTCCAACTATTCGCTCTATATCCACTTGAAGTAAAGTTATAAAGTTTTCCTAGTTTCTTTTCTTCTGCATTTGTTCCATACATTTTACTTACATCTTTTACTGGCACCCATACAAATTCACTATTATCTGGTGCTACTACTACTATTCCTTTTTTTACTTCTGTCGGTGAATCTTCTTTTATTTTAAATCCTACTGGCACTACTATAGTTTCTCCATTGTCATCTTGTAATTTTACTTTTCTTCCTTCTATAACTTTATTTTTATTGTCTTTTACCTTTCCTAAGTTTCCTGTACTTTCTTCCATTAAAATTTCTAAATCTGTTAAGTCTTCTGTTTCATTTGTTTGTGCTTCTTCTGTTTTCATTTTAGCATCTGCAGCCTTCTTTAATATTCCATTTTCTCCTGATAGCATTGCTATTGCGACTCCTGCTAATATCAATAACACTATTATTGTTATTACTAGTGCTATTAATGTTATTCCATTGTTTTTCTTCATATTATTTCTTCCTTTCTTTATTTTTTATT
This sequence comes from uncultured Clostridia bacterium, assembly GCA_934167965.1. Lineage (GTDB taxonomy): Bacteria > Bacillota > Clostridia > TANB77 > CAG-508 > CAG-269. Next base: position 148,085 of record CAKPMJ010000002.1, read on the forward strand.
ATTGTCAAAAATGAACGTCCCCATTGACAACTTTAATGCACCATAAAAAGACAATATAAACTTATCCAGTATCATAATACTTACCAGATAAGCCAATATTGCCTTTTTCACTATATATCTTATTATTTATTTTTACTAAACTAATTGTGTGTGTGTGTGTGTGTGTACAGCCTCAACGGTTCTAGCTTTTTTCATCTTTTACACCAACTTTCTACTTTATTCTTTTTATATTTTACTAAAACATCATTTTCTTGTAAATACTTTTTGCCAATTTATTTAAAAATTTGTATAATTTATAGTACACTAAAATTATAACTAACATTAATTAATAAAATTCTGCAAAAATGTTTCAAAATTTTTCCAATAAATACATCTATAAATTATTGCAATTTCAATGATTTTGTAATATAATAGTTCTATATAAATTTCATAAAATCATTATAAATTTTTTAGGAGGATGAAATTATATGTGTTGTCACAACAAACATTCAATTACAATTTTAAAAACACCATATGGTTATCTGACTAATACTGGCTTTACAGAAAATATCAATTCCCGGGATATTGTTGCTGTTTGGAGTAACAATTTAAAAGGCAAAAATAAAAAAAGACAGCTAAGATATTTTTTTAAGCACTGTTTTCTTTCATCAAAAATAAAACAAGTATTAGAACAGGCTTGCCTTGATGAATGCATTATATGGGCGTTCGAATGTCCATATGCCAATTCCTGTTACTCTTGTTACAATTCTAAATATTGTAACTTCTGGAATGGCAATCGTGACAAACTTGAATTTACAAAATTAAATTAATTTTGTAAATAAAGCTCATGTATAAAACATGAGCTTTATTTTTATTCTTCCATTTCTTCAGATAACTTGCTTATTGCTTTGCTTTCTATCCTTGATACATATGAACGAGAAATTCCCATTGATTCAGCAATCTCATTTTGTGTTTTAGGTTTACTTCCGTTTAACCCAAACCTTAATTCTATAATAGTTTTCTCTCTATCCTTTAACACTTCCTTCATTTTTGCATATAATTTTTTAATTTTTAACTTTAAATCAACAACATCTTCTACACTTCTTTGATCATTTTCTAACACCTCTTCTAATGTAACCACATTATCATCCTTATCTTTACCTACTGTATCATTTAAATAAACTTCTGCATTTAGTTTTTTTATAGATCTTAAATACATTAAAATCTCATTATCTATGCAACGTGAAACATATGTTGACAATCTTGCTCCTTTCTCAACGTTAAAACTATTAATTCCTTTTATTAATCCTATTGTACCTATTGATAATAAATCATCTTGATCAACATTTGTATTAGCATATTTTTTACATACATGTGCAACTAGTCTTAAATTTTTTTCTATAAGTAAATTTCTTGCCTCCTCATCTCCTTGTGACATTTTTATTAATGCGTTTTTTTCTTCTTCTGCAGATAATGGCTCTGGAAAGACTGTTGTTCCAGAAATATATCCTACTGCAAATATAGCAGTTTTTAAAAAGCTGAAAAACCCTGATAGACAAAGGCTAGATAACATAAATGCACCTCCATTTTTTCTATAACACATTATATGCTTTAGAAAAATAAAAGTGCCTGACCATAAAAAACTTTATTTTTTTCATATTCCCTTGAAATTATATCATAATCATGATATAATTTTCATACATTAAATAAAAGGAGGAATGACTATGGCAGTTATAAGACCATGCGCAGATTTAAGAAATAAATATAATGAAATCTCTAAAATTTGCCACCAAACTCAAAAACCTATATATATTACTAAAAACGGTACAAATGATCTGGTAGTTTTAAGTGATGAGGCTTATGAGGAAATCGTAAAATCAACACAAGAAAAAGTTGAAGAAAAAATTAAAAAACTTATTTCTAAACAATTTGATAAACATTATAATGATTTTGAGCAATTTAAAAAAGACATTTTCAGGAAAATTGAACAATCCATTAAAGAAATAGAAAATGGTAATTGTATACCTATGGAAAACATCGTTGCAGAAATGGAGGAAATCTATGACTCCACTAAATAAATACCAAATCTCTTGGTCTCCTCAAGCTTATAAAGATCTTAAGGAAATATATAATTATATTTCGAATACTTTAAAAGAAAAAAACATAGCCAAAAAAATTACTAGTAAACTTTTAAAATCAATATTAAACTTGAGTTATCTACCAGAAAGATATCCAAAAATTTCAAATTTTAATGATAATAGCAAGAACATTCGAAAAATGCTGGTAGATAACTACATAATTATTTATGAAATTCATAATTTTACTCGGAAAAGTATTTATATTAAATATATTTCATAGTTTACAGGATTATTTTTCTAAATTATAATCAAAATCTTTAAATTTTTATAATCAATTTAGTTTAATTTTTATATTATATTCTTATAAAATATTTTGCTAAAAAAATTCAGCAAAGTTCTAAACTTTACTGAATTTTTATTTTATTTACTTATTTTCAAATCCAAAGAATTCGAAATATGATATTTTCCATCAACATTACTTACAATGTTTTCAAATTTATATTTGCCCTCATAAGCAACTATTAAAGGTATATATAACTTCTTACATTTTTTGGTCTTATACATTGTAATATAATCTATTCTGTTATTTACTAAATAATATTTATTATAATCATATTTGCCTTCTGCTAATCTTAAAGAATTTGGAAGTGCAATTCTTAATACTCCTTCAAAAGTACTATTGCATGTAACTTCAAGTGTAACGTTATTTCCTTTTTTCAAAGTTCCATTTAATTTTATTTTCATATCTTTTGATATGTTTTTGTTCTCAATATTATCTAAAGATGTTTGGTAATAATATGAAACCATTAAATCATTGCTTTCTGTCTCAAATTTTATTGTATCTAAATCTTCATTATTTATTGTATAGGTTTTTACTTCCATTCCATTTACTGTAAGTGTCTCATTTAAGTTTTTGCTTACTATTTTTACATCTTCATTTTTGCTAATATCTTCTGAATTATTTTCAAAGAATGATAGTATAGCAAACCTTAAATACTCATCAGATGGATTTTTCTTTATTAATTCATTTATTTTCTTGGCTGCATCTTTTTTGTTTATAAATGTATCAATTATAGCAATTATAGACTTGTATTCTTTCTTTTCCTTATCTGTTAATTTTATCTGCTTATACAATTCTTTTGCATTTTGGAAGTCACCTGTAAATTCTAATGACAATGTTACTAACAATTTATCATAATTAGAGATGTCTTTTTCATCTTTTAAGTATAATAAATCTAATAATACTGATTCTTTATTTGCTGCTGCTAACAGATAATATTCAAATATATTTGCATCTTTTGAAAGTTGCTCTTTCTCTGTTAGTTTATCTCTGTTGAAGTAATCTATTGCATAATATGATGTTAATGCTGAAAGCACTATATCTTCTTTTCCGTTCTCTAGGTTTTTTAAGTAATTATCTCCTTGATATTTTTCTATATCTATATAATTTATAGTATTTTTCTCATTATAGTATTTATTTTTTATTTCTTGTACTTTGTTATATGCAATTTTAGTATCTAATCTATCTGTATTTGTTGATTCTATAAATTCAATATATTTTAAATATTGTTCCATATTTTTATTATAAACTTCTAATACTATTGGATTCTTAGATGGTTTTATCTCTGCATTGTTGTTTATACTTAATGTTTTTTTATCTTTTACTTCTTGTGTAGATTCTACTACATTAAATTTATATTCTACTCCATCATTTAAATTATCATGTTTTCCTTTTATTGTTACAGTATATGTTCCATACTTTAATTTTCCAAAATTTACTGTTGCTATTGAATTTGTATTTGCTGTTGTTTTTAATGTTTTATTTAATTCTTTTATTGTAAATTCATAATCAACTTTGTAATTTTGTTCTGCAACTGATGTAGCATTTAATACAACATCATCTGTAGTCTTTATGTTTCTTGGCTCTGTAAATTGTACAAAGAAATCCAGTTTAGAAACAATATCTTTTTTTCCTACTCCAACATATAGGTCTTTGTTTGCACTATGTGCTGTCACTGTATATGTTGTTACATTATCTGGAAGAGTAAATGTTACAGTTGCTATTCCTTTTGCATCTGTATTTACTGTCTCAAAACATGCCGTATCACCAAATTTTCCTCTTAATTGCCCGTCTCCGCCTCCGGCGCCTCCCATTGTTCCTTGTAAGTAATCATTATAGGTTGAATAATTATATACTGGATATAATCTATCTTCATATATTCTTTCCAATATATTTGTTTCATCTTCTCTTAATTCAAATATTGCCTTATTTACAACACTAACATTTACAGTTGTTTTTATTGGTTTATTTTTATTTGTTGTTTTTACAGTTAATGTTACTTTATCACCTGGTTTATATTGTTCCTTATCTGCTGTTATTTCTATATCTACTTTTCTATCTTCCTCTTTAAAGTCAAAATAATATACTGGCATTCTATAAAATTTTCCATTTACAAAATATGCTGATGTCATTTTACATCCAGGAAAATCTTTATCTGTGAATGTATGTTTTATATCATTATTTGTGATTATACCTGTTGTAGTTATATCTTCTTTTAATACTATTTTTAGTAATTTTCCATCATTGTTTATGTCTTTTATTCCATTCTCTGTACTTTCTGCTAAAGTGAAGTTTGCAGTATCTCCTATTGAAAATTTATAAGTTTCATTTTTTAAGAAATATCTATATATGTAATATGCTTCAGTATTTATTGCTTCTGAAAAATATCCGTCCCATATTATATCACTAAAATAGCTATATCCAAGAGTTCTATTTTCATGTTCTTGACCTATATAAATATATTCTATTTCCTCAATTTTTCTTCCTTGTCTGTCTTTATATTCAAATTCTATTTGATAATTATATGTTATATCTTCTGTATCTTTTTTGTACTGTACTTTAGTTGTATCAAACTCTGCTGTTCCATTATTTGTTTTTAATTCTTCACTGTAAAGTGTTTTACTGTCTTTATCTTCATATTCATAAACTGGCTCTTTTTCTTTTGTATATTCATTGTATCTATACTCTGCAATCTTCCTTTCTCTTGTTTCTTCTACAATTTTTATTTTTATATTTGTATCGTATTTTCCATCATATAATTTAGTTCTATCTTCTCCTGTCATTACATCCTTATCTTTTATTAATTTATTTAATGTAATTTTGCACTTCTTATCTTTTGTTTCAGTTTGTGTATCAACATCTCTTGATAATGCACAAATAGTAAAATAATCTTCACTCTCTGTATCTACATATTCTTCAACATCTCCATTATATACAGCAACACTTTGATATGCTAAATATCTATCATATTTCTCTTTTTTTACTTTAAAGCTAAAATGAGCTATACCATTTTTGTTTGTTGTTGCTCTGTATTTTTTTCCTTCATAATCTACTACTACTGATTTATTTGGTACCATCAATCCTGTTATATGTGATACTTTTACATCAAACTCGAATTTATCACCCACATATGCATAATCTTTATTCATCATAATTTCATAAGTGTAATTTTTTAATTCATAGTTTTGTATAGTAAGTTGTCTATTTGCTATTGATGTATTTTTATAATATAAAGATATGTGGCTGTAATCTTCTTCTGTATCCATATGGTTTTTAAGTTCTATTTTATAAGTAAATACTCCATTTTCATCTACTGTTACTTTCTGTTTACCCTCTTTATTTAGTTCAACATAGAATTCATCTTCTATTTTATCATAGAATAATTGCCTTGGTATAAATCCCCATACATTTATTGTATCTGTGTTTTTATAAAGAGGTCTATCTGTATAAATGTAAGCACTTGGATAATTTGATAATTCATAATTATATAATCCAACTACCAATTTTTGATCTTCATTTCCTATTTTTAAATATTTTATATTTTCAGATCCATCTAAAATATCATCAAATTTTGCAATACCATCATTATCTGTCTTTTCTTCTTTATCTAAATAATTTACTTTTATATTTTTAGCTAAATTATCTCCTTCAGCTACCCATGCAAGAACATCTCTTTCTGTTTCTATTGCATAAGCTGATAATTTATTTATTTGTATAGGACAATTAAATATCTCTTTTCCTTTTGATGTTTTTACTATTGCTACATAATATCCTGTTTGTAAAGTCTTGTTTAGTTGTAAATAGTTTTTGCTAAATGATATTTTATAATCTCCTAAACTTTTAGACTTACTAAAATCTTTTGTCTCTATGTATTCTATAAACTCATCAGCTGTATTAAATTGTTTTACTTCAACTTTAGACATTTTTATATCACTATTTACATATTCATTATATTCATAATAAATCTTTACTTCTTCATTTGGTTTATATGTGCTTACTCCATCCATTGAAACTGATCTATATTCATACTTATCTGAAATATTATTTTCTTCATCTATTATAAAATTAAATATATAATCATTTTCTAAAGTTTCATCTCCGGCTTTTATTCCTTTGTTTATTTTAACTACATATTTCTGACCTTTTGTTAGTTTCTTTTTAGGTGTAAATCTCCATATTTTACCTAAATGTTCCCACTTTCCATCAACTTTTGGTGATATACTAACATTTTTCTTAATACTCTCTATATCTGCATAAGAAAATTTTAATTCTATTGTAGTATTTGGAGTTACTGTTTCTGCTCCATTATCTGGATAAGTGCTTACAACACTCAATTTATTTGATGTTTGATAAGCCCAACTATCCTGTGTTATTTGGTCTTTTACATATTGTAATTTTACTATAGTATTATCTGGAATATTTTGTTTAAATTTTAATTTATATTTATCATTACTTACTCTTTTTATAGTGTAATCTATTGCTGGTTCTACATAAATACTTTTTCTTATACTTTCTTCATCTGATTTGTTTCCATCTGTATAAATATAAAACTCTGAATCAGTATCCAATACTCCATTAGATAATTTTGTAGCTTCTACTGCTTTTATAGTTGCAATAGTTGTAGTCTCACCACCAGGTAATAATATATTATTATTCTTTAAATTTATCCCAACAGCAAATACAATAACTACAGCCGCTGCCACTGAAAGAATTGCTTTTAATCTTGCATATTTATGAGACTTATTCTTATTATTGTTGCTATTTTGATAATTTTTCTTTTCTTCTTCTACTTTAGCTCTAATTTTATTTTCAACTTCAAGTGGTACTTGTATTTGATCTTTTAGCTTTTCTTTTAAGATTTTATCTAATTCATTGTTATCCATTCAAATCACTCCTTTCTTGTTCATTATTTTTTAATAATACTTTTCCAAGCTCTTTTCTTGCCCTTGACAATCTTGACTTTACAGTTCCTTCTGGAATCTTTACTATCTTAGAAATTTCTTTTACACTAAATTCTTCAAAATAGTATAAAACTACAACTTCTCTTAAATCCCTGTCTAAATTTTTTACTAAATTTCTCATCTCGAAATCTACATATTTATCATTATATGCCTCTTCTTGTTTATTGCAGTTTTCTAGATAAATGATTTTTTTATTTTGATTATATATTTTGTAACATTCATTTATTAGAATTCTTGTCATCCATGTTTTGAAAAATTCTTCATTTTTTAATGTGTTTATTTTCTCAAACACTATTACTGTTGTACTTGAAATAGCATCATATATTTCATCTTCTGTTTTTAATATACTAAATGCAACTCTATACAATGTAGACATGTTTTCTAATATTATTGATCCTATTTCATTCACGTTTCCTTGTTTAGCTCTTTTTACAGTCTCTAAATCCATTTTTATCCCCTTTCTTTTTGTATTTATACTCTTTAGATATTTAAAAAGTATATTTGGTTTACATTTCAATTAAATTCTATCATATTAGATCAAAAAATGGTATATATTTTTAATAATAATTTTTTTATTTTGGAGTTGATTTTTTTGATTTTTATAAAAGACTTTATAAAGGGAATTGCAATAGGTTCTGGCGCAATTCTCCCGCGGAATTAGCAGTGGGGTTATCTGCGTTATATTAGGTATATATGAAACTTTACTTGATTCTGTATTAAATTTCTTTAAGAATATAAAATATAATTTTAAAGTGCTTTTTCCAATTGCTCTTGGAGCATTTTGTGGAATTATCTTATTTGGAAATATATTAAAATACCTTTTTTATGCATATCCAATACAAATAAAATTTATATTTATTGGACTAATTCTGGGTAATATTCCCGAACTGATAAAAACAGTAAACTCTAAATACAAATTTAGGTTATCATATTTAATCTTTCTATTTTTAGCATTTGCTATAGGTATAGGATTAGTATTATTAGAAAACAAACTTACAACTATATCTTCTGCAACAGAATATAGTTATTCATTTTTGATATTATCTGGATTTCTTATGTCTGCAGGCGTTATTATTCCTCGGAGTCAGTAGCACCTTAATTTTAATGCTTTTAGGAGTTTATGACGCTTATTTAGTTTCAGTTTCATCTTTATATTTACCTTTACTTATTCCTATGGCTATAGGTTTATTTATAGGAAGTATCATCTGTATGAAACTAATTAAATTTTTATTAGAACGATTTTATGCTCCTACTTTTTATTGCATAATTGGATTTACTTTAGGTTCTATTTTTGTTCTTTACCCTGGCTTTACTTTTGATATTTATGGAATTATTAGTGTTATTAGTTTATTATTTGGATTTAATTTAGCTAAATTGATAAGTTAAATTGATAATTGGTCATTTGGGGTCATTTGGGGACGGTTCTCCTGTGAACTCTGGGACACATCTTGGTTTATAGATGTGTCCCAGAGTTCACAGGAGAACCGTCCCCAAATGAAATAATTATTTTTTTCTTCTTAATATCCAATCTTTCTCACAATGAATTGGTATATTTAGCTTAACCATTTGACCTTGTTTTCCTGGATTTACAGTTTCAATTTTCTCATCTGTATCTGCATCCCACAATTTTTCTACTGTAAATTTATATGGTTCTATTTTTCCCGGAATTATTAATTCCATCTCATCTCCTATTGAGATTTTGTTTTTAATTTCAATTAATACTTTTGCATCATCTTGATTATTTTCTACAATTTTTCCACCAAATTCATATTCGGTATTATATTGTTTTCCTTCATATTCTTGAATATCTTTATTTTTTCTATCATTAAAATAGAATGTAGTTAATCCTCTTGTTTTCACTTTTTCTATTTCTTTTATATATCTTTCTAAATTTTCTTTAAATTTAGATGGATTTTCATAATAATCATCTATTGCATTTCTATATACATTTATGATACTTGCTAAATAGTATTCCGTTTTTAATCTTCCTTCTATTTTAAGACTATCTACTCCCATTTCTATTATCTCTGGTATTTCTCTTATTAAGCATAAGTCTTTTGACGAAAATATACTTGTACTATTTTCATCCATCTCTATTGGCATTAAATTTCCTGGGTTATTTCTTTCTTCTGCATACAGATTATATGACCATCTACAACTTTGTGCACAATCTCCTAAATTTGCACTTCTTCCTGCTAAAAAATCACTTAAGAAACATCTTCCTGAATGTGCGAAACATATTGCTCCATGTATAAATATTTCTATTTCCATATCTTCTGGCTTATTTGCCATTATATATCTTAATTGTTCCTTATTTAGCTCTCTTGCCATTATCATTCTTTTTGCTCCAATTTTGTGCCAAAACATACAATCATGCAAACTTACTATATTTGCTTGTGTACTTACATTTATTGGAACATCTGGTGCATATTGCTTTAATACTTCTATAACACCACCATCTGCTGCAATGATTCCATCTGGTTTTATCTTATTTAATTTTTTTGCCATCTCTATTATTTCTTCATATTTTTCATCCCATGCAAATATATTTATTGTTACATATATCTTTTTTCCAATACTGTGGGCATATTCTATTGTTTTTATTAAATCATCGTTTTCCATGTCTGCTCGTGTTCTAAGTGACAATGATGATGTTCCACAATATACTGCATCTGCTCCATAAAGAAATGCTATTTTTGCTTTTTTATATGATCCTGCTGGTGCTAATAATTCTATTTTCTTCATTTTTTCATTTTTCCTTTCCTTTTTTTGTTATTTACATTATATACTACAATTATTTATATCACAAAATAGCTAATTTTTCAATATTTTGGTCAATTTTACTTACGAAATTATAGTTGTTTGAAACTTTCTGATAAAGGATTTACATTGGAGCATATTTATTAGAGCAAGACAATCTATTCCAAGCTTTACGATTTAGATTGCATAGCCGCTGAGAAAATTTGTCATTATAGCACTAATAATGGAGTTTGCGTATTTGTATACCGCGATGGTAACACTTATGTATCTCGATTAATTGGTTAAACAATAATAAAAATAGCACTACAATCGTAGTGCTATTTTGGAGTTACATAATTGTATAACAACTGTGATCATCCATCAAGATTTCATATTTTCCCTTTTCTACATCCTTTATAAATGTTTCAAGGAGCTTTTCGGTTGCTTTCTGCCTTCCATACAGATCTAAAATTTCAGACCGCATGTTAAAAGTTTCTGTGCGACCATACCCCCAGCTCAGAGTAACCTCAAGTCTAGCAAGTTTATTTAAAACCCAATATCCATTCTTTTCAACCTGAACCTTATATCCTGGATATCTTGATCTTATCTCCTGCCGCTTTCCTTGAGCCTCAATTGTTTCCGATGGAATATACTCATGGTCTACAATAAATGCTTGTGTCATTTTTTGTATCCTCCTTATAAATTTTTAGACTTTTATTATATCATATCTTTTAAATTATGTAAAGTTTTTTAACTTTTTTCTTTCTATTATTTCATTTATATATATTTCTTTTAGTTTTAATATCCTTTCATAAAAATTCATCTTTTATCATTCCTTTCTTTATAAAAAAGGTGATATGCTATTTTTTTAACAAAAAATAGCACACCTCACTAGTGGTGTACTACACTAATTATTATTAGCTTCTAATTTTCTATATTTTCATAGCAATAACCTTTTCTAGGTTATCGCTTTTAGAGTTCAGTCCTACTTTATATAAAGTGTGAGGCGAGAAGAAATGTAGCCGGCGTTAACAGAGCACGGACCGTCGTAACCACGAAAGCTAGGTGAATTGCTACCGATGTAAGAAACCTCCTCTGAGAGTACGAGAGGTAGTGAGGTCCGCCTCTAATGTCCATTCAAAACTATTTCCTAATAAATCATATATATTGTTTAATTTATCTGTTGATACTGTTCCTGTGTCTCGCGTTGTATTTTTACTTGTTGCTGTACCATCAAAATCTTTTGGAGTTTCTGATGTTACGTCTATTCCATTTCTTTGCATCCATATCATCATTTGATCATACTGGCTTCCCCATATCATGCTACTTCCTACTACATTTTTTAGTTTATCTTGCCCACTATATTCTTTTTCTTTTTGATATAATCCATACCATGTATTTGCACTACTACTTGCATCTGTTGCTGATGTTACTCCTGATATTGATTGGGCATTGTTTGACGAATTCAAACTTGTTTCATATCTTCCTACATAAAATCCTTTATTTCTTTCTACATATTTTATCATCTCATCAAACTCATTTTGTAATTGCGTTTTCCATTTAGTTAATATTTCTTCATCTGTTCCATTTAATCCTACTATACTTTTTAATAATCCTATTCCCTTTGTATCATTTCCTGTTACTGCATCTCCACTTGTTGGATCTGATAAATAGTCTGGTTCTCTATAACCTGTTGAATCTGTCCATTTCATTACTCCTGCTGTTTCTGTCCAGTTATTCGCTGTATATCCACTTGAAGTAAAGTTATAAAGTTTTCCTAGTTTCTTTCCTTCTGCATTTGTTCCATACATTTTACTTACATCTTTTACTGGTATCCAGACAAATTCACTATTATCTGGTGCTACTACTACTATTCCTTTTTTTACCTCTGTTGGTGAATCTTCTTTTATTTTAAACCCTACTGGTACTACTATAGTTTCTCCATTATCATCTTGTAATTTTGCTTTTCTTCCTTCTATAACTTTATTTTTATTGTCTTTTACCTTTCCTAAGTTTCCTGTACTTTCTTCCATTAAAATTTCTAAATCTGTTAAGTCTTCTGTTTCATTTGTTTGTGCTTGCTCTGTTTTTGTTTTAGCTTCTGCTGCTTTCTTTAATATTCCATTTTCTCCTGATAGCATTGCGATTGCTACTCCTGCTAATATTAGTAATACTATTATTGTTATTACTAGTGCTATTAATGTTATACCTTTGCTGGTATTTAATCTTTTTGTCATATCGTTAATCTCCTTTCATTTTTTTCTAAAGTTTTGTAATTTTTTTAATCTTATTTTTATGTTTTTATTTTTCTCTAAAAATTTACACGTTTATTATAGCATAGAGATTTTTCTTTTACAATTATTTTTTCAATTTTATTTTTATGTTTTTATTTCAATATAAAAAAATAACAGTATTTAATTTAATGTAAATACTGTTTATTTTGGTGGCTTCAACTGGAATCGAACCAGTGACACGAGGATTTTCAGTCCTCTGCTCTACCAACTGAGCTATGAAGCCAAAACCTTTATATAAAAAAATGGCGACCTGGAACGGGCTCGAACCGTCGACCTCCGCCGTGACAGGGCGGCATTCTAACCAACTGAACTACCAGGCCAAAAATAAATGGTGGTCGCTATAGGGCTCGAACCTATGACCCCCTGCTTGTAAGGCAGATGCTCTCCCAGCTGAGCTAAGCGACCATTTCTTTCAACAGTACTTAGTATACTATCTTTTTTTTATATTGTCAATACTTTTTTTGAATATTTTTCTTTTTTTTGTAAAAACTATATAAAGACTTTTAATTTGAAAGGAATGATTTTTTATGGATGAAAATAATCTAAATGTTTTAGATGAGGTAAATAAAGGCGCAACAATGGGAATGGATGCAATTGAGTTTGTTTCTAAAAAAGTAGGAGACCCTGATTTTAAAAAAACTTTAGATTTAGAATATAATAAATACAAAGATATTTCTAGACGTGCCAATAATTTATATTCAGATTATCATACAGATAAAGAAGCACACGAAACAAGTGGAATGACTAAAGTTATGACTTGGTGGGGAGTTCAAATGAAAACTATGTCTGACCAAAGTAATTCAAATATATCAGAACTTCTTCTAAATGGAACCAACATGGGAATTGTTGAAGGTAGACGTCTTCTTAATCAAAACCCTCATATAAATAATGATATTAAATCATTATTAAATGATTTTGTTAAGATGCAAGAAGATAGTGTTGAAAAATTAAAAACTTATCTATAAAAAAAATCTTATGGATTTATCTAAAAAATAATCCATAAGATTTTTTATTTATGCTTCTGGTTCAACTAAACCATAATTTTTACCATCTTTTAATTTATAAATAACATTTACTTTATTTGTATCAACATTTATAAAAGCTAAAAAGCTATGAGTTGGTCTACTTTGTAATTCTAATTTTGCATCTTCTGGTGTAAGTGGTTTTATTCCATAATATGATACTTTTGTAATTTCATTTGATATTTCTTTAGCTTCACTAATTGTATCATTTAAATCTTTTATAGAACCATCTCTCATCATTTTTTCTTTTTTAGTTTTGATCTTTCTAATTTGACCTTCTAATATATCAATTACTTTATCTATTGATGCATATAAGTCTTTTTCTTCTGCTGCTGCAATATATTTTTCTCCATTAGCTTTTACAACAACTTCAGCTATTTGTTCATTTTTTTCTGATTTTACAACTACTTCAGCTGATGATTCTTCAAAATATTTATCTATTCTTTCTAACTTTCTTTCTGCATAATCATTTATTGCATCTGTTACTTTAAAATCCTTTCCTATTACTTGTACTTTCATAATTATTCCTCCTTTTTGTCTTTATAACTTCATTATACATATAATAATTTCTTTTTGCAAGTTTTTTTGCCAAAAAGTTTACTATCCAAATAATTGCATTATTTCTTCCTTAGTAAATTTATTAATAAATGAGGTTTTTGTATCTAGCATATTGTCAATCAGTTCTGATTTTTTCTGTTGAAGCTTATAAATCTTTTCTTCAATAGAATTATCTGTAATTAATTTATATACCTGCACATTGTTTTTCTGTCCAATTCTATAAGCTCTATCTGTCGCTTGATTTTCTGCTGATTGGTTCCACCAAGGATCATAATGAATAACCATATCTGCTCCTGTTAAATTTAAACCTGTTCCACCAGCCTTTAAAGATATTAAAAATACTTTGATATCTGGATCTGTGTTAAAATTATCCACTAAATTTATTCTTTCATCAACTTTAGTGTTTCCTGTTAATTTAAAATATTTTATATCTTTGTTTTTTAATTCTTTCTCTATAATATCAAACATTGATGTATATCCTGAGAATAGCAGTATCTTGTGTCCAGCATCTACGGCATCTTCAATTATTTCCATACATTGATTTAGCTTACTGCTTTCACCTTTATATCCTTCTATAAAAAGTCCTGGATAACAACAAATTTGTCTAAGTCTTGTAAGTGCTGCCAAAATTTTAATTTGACTTTTCTCAAATCCATTAACATTTATTTCATTTGCAACTTCTTCTTTTACCTGTGCTAAATATGACATATATATAGATTGCTGTTCTCCTTGCATTTGATTATTTAATACTGTTATTGTCTTTTCTGGAAGTTCTGTTAATACCTCTTTTTTAGTTCTTCTTAAAATAAATGGTTGTATTAACATTTTTAATTTATTAATGGCTTTTTCATCATTGTCTTTTACTATTGGTACCTCATATAAATTCTTAAATTTCTTATATGTAAATAGATATCCTGGCATTATAAAATCAAATATTGACCATAATTCTGATAATGAATTTTCTATTGGTGTTCCTGTTAAGGCATATCTTGTATCCGCATTTAATTCTTTTATTACTTTTGCATTTTGAGTTGTACTGTTTTTTAAATATTGTGCTTCATCTGCAATTATATATCTAAAATTATATTTCTTTTCTCTATATAGCTCTATATCTCTTTTTAATAAATCATATGATGTTATAACTATATCATAATCATCAATTCTTTTTATTATTTGCTTTCTTTCTGTAGCATTTCCTCTCACAACTTCTACTTTCAATTCTGGTGCAAATCTTTTTGCCTCATTAAGCCAATTTAAAGTAAGTGAACTTGGAGATACTACTAAAGTTGCTCTTTTTTCTTCTTTTGTATTTTGTGTATAGTCTAATATTATTGAAAGCATTTGAATTGTTTTTCCTAATCCCATATCATCTGCAAGTATCCCTCCAAAATGATATGTATCTAGTACTTTCATCCATTTTACGCCTATTTTTTGATAATCTCTTAATACATTTTCCATTTCTTTAGGTACTACCATGCTTTCATCAATATCATTTGTCTCCATATTATCCACAATTTGTTTAAATTCTGTGTTTTTCGATACTTTTCTATTTTTTAATAATTCATTTAAATATAAACTTCTATTTACAGGCAATTTAATTTCTTCTTTTTCTAAGTCTTTATATTCTAAATCCATTCCTGTAACTAATTTATCTAAGAATTCTATATCTTCATTTTCATCTAAATTTAAGAAAGTTCCATCTTTTAGTTTATAATACTTTTTCTTCAATTTATAATTTTCCATTACTTCTTGAAGTTCAGCCATATCTATGTTCATTTTGCTTAAATCAATCGATAATAAGTTGTTTTCTACTTTTACACCTATTGAACCTAATCTTGGCTTTCTTATTTCTTTTGTTTTGAATTTTTCTGTTACTAAAACCTCAAATTTTTGCATATATAGCTCTATATCATTTGATAAAAATTCATATATTTTATCATTGTCTGGTAATATGAATCTTAAATTTTTCATATCTACCATAAATCCTGTCTTTCTTAAAATATTTAAATTTCTATTTTCTTGAACCATATTCCTTGTAGATTTTATTTTTATTTTTTCTTCTAATGGGTTAAATTCCTCATCTTCATAACAAAACTTTACATCTGCTAACATATAATCATTTTCATCAAAGTCTAAAAATATTTTTGTAACTAATCTTTTAGGCTTATACTTTTCCATTTCTTCTTCATCTATATTTTTTAACCTTATACTACTTCCTACTCTTGGCATTATAGTTGAATATAGTTCTCCAAGGTCTTCTTCTCTTAAATTTAATTCTGTAGTGTAGTTTTCTCTAAGAACTGTTATTAATTTTATTGTTGTATTTACAAAGTTTTGTGTGCATTGATATATCTCATTATTTTTTAATACATATGTATAATCTTTTCCTTTAAATATATATATGTCGTACAAATCAATATTTGATTTTACTACATAATTGTTTTTTGCATTTCTTTTTAGTTCAAAATATATATCAGGATTTCCTTTTATTATTTTTAAGTTGTCTGATACCCCTTCTACATCTATTGTAACTTTTTTTTCTTTTAATATTTCCAATACTTCATCTAATACAGTTGCTCCTAATGTTATACTTGAATGGTTTAGGGTACTTCCATAATAGTTATATTTACTACTATTCTCTGCATATTTTAGCATTTCTGCATATCTCAATATAAAATTTAATAACTCTTGACTGTCTTCTGTGAAGTTAGATGGTTTATGTAAAAATTCTAATTTTTCGCCATATCTATAAAAATCATTTGTAATCATTCTAGTATAAAATTCTGGTAAGTCCTTAATTTTATACATTCTCTTGTTCCCTATTTTTATCTCTAATTTTAATTTATTATCAAATCTATCATATACAAGTTTAGGTTCTATTTTTATTTTTTTCTCTTTTGGTAATTCTTCTACCTCTTCTTCATTTATTTCTCTTAATTCTTCATTATAAAATGCATTTACTATCTTATTAAAACTTCTATTTTGTGCACTTGGTTTAGTTGTTGTTCCATCCCAAAACTTGGTCTTTTCAAATTTCATTAATGTAGCAACTATGTGCTTGCATACTCCATATCTTGTTAAATAGTCTTGACATTCACAAGATGCTTCTTCTAGTTCTCCTTTTTCTACTTTTATTGTTACTTCATATTCTTCATCTAAATGTCCTTCTATCTCTGACCTTATTTTGAAGTTATTTTCATTATCATATTGCACTTCTTTTATATTTACTCTTCCGTCTTCTATATATTGTTTTGCTTTAGATATTCTTGCTTCTCCTGCATCTTCATATATTTCTTGAGATAGATTTTTATTTATTTGCATTTTAATTTCTCCTTATATTTTTTCGAGATTTTATTATATAACAAATTTGCTTGATTTTCAAGTGTTTGGCTCAAATTTTGCATATTATATTTTTTTTTGTAAATAATACCTTAAAAGGTGATAATTATGAATTTAAAAAGTTTATATAAATATGTTCCTCCAAATGACTATGAATTTTCAATAGAGCCCAAAAATCAAATTACTTCTACTAATAACAAAGATAAGCAACAAACTGAAATATACAACTCTATTGACCAAAATATCAATTATATGAAAACAGCTTATAATGTATTAATCAATAGTGATATTATTTTAAGAGAGTTTTCGCTTACATCTAAAAATAAAATATATAAAGCATTTATATTTTATATAGATGGTATGGTAGATTCAGAATTAATAAATAATTTTGTTTTGAATCCTCTTATGCTTAGAAATAGAAATAATACTTATGATGGAACATTAAATATAAAAAATCTAGAAACTGCTCAAAAAATCAAAGATACTAATTTAGTTGATTATATATATGGTAACTTAGTACCACAAAATAGTATAGAAAAACAAACTCTATTTTCTGAAATTATATCTGGTATAAATTCAGGAAATTGTGCACTTTTTGTTGATACAATAAATGTTGCTTTTGATATTGATGTAAAAGGCTTCAAACAGAGAAGTGTTGACACTCCTAGAAACGAAGTGGTTATACGTGGTCCTCAAGAAGCATTTGTGGAAAATATAAGAACAAATACGTCATTGCTTAGAAAAATTGTCAATAATGAAAATTTAATTATTGAAAATATTTCTGTTGGCGAAATCAGTCAAACTAAATGTGCTGTATGCTACTTAAGTAATATAGCAAATGATAATTTAGTTGGAGAAGTAAAATATAGGTTAAACAATTTAGCAATTGATACATTGTTATCTACAGGTCAACTAGAACAATTAATTGCTGATGGTTCTGAATATGGTATTCCGCATCTTTTATCTACAGAAAGACCTGATAAATGTGCTAAAGCTCTAATGCAAGGTCGTGTTGTTATTCTTATAAATGGAAATCCTTATGCATCAATTGCACCTGCTGTTTTAATAGATTTTCTATCTTCACCTGAAGATACTAATTTACACCCTTTGTATACTAATTTTTTAAGATGCATTAGATTTATTGCTATGTTTATAACATTACTTTTACCTGCGCTTTATGTATCTATTACTTCCTTCCATCAAGAACTTTTGCCTACTGAACTGCTATTTTCTATTTTAGTTACAAGAGAAAGGGTGCCATTTCCTATAATTCTTGAATTATTAACAATGGAAGTTTCTTTCGAACTTATACGTGAAGGAGGTTTGCGAGTTCCTTCTCCAATAGGTTCTACTCTTGGAATCGTTGGTGCTTTGATTTTAGGTGAAGCTGCTGTAAATGCCAATATTGTTAGTCCAATTCTAATTATAATAGTTGCTATTACTGGTCTTGCTTCTTTTGCAATACCTTCATTTATATTTGGATTTCATTTACGTGTATATAGATTTGCATTTACTTTACTTGGATATATTGCTGGATTTTTAGGCATTGCTATTGGTATTATTATATATACTACTTTACTTTGCAATACTAAATCTTTTGGTATTCCTTATACTGTTCCTATTTCACCATCAGGTTCTAAATTTGGATATGGATATTTAGTTAGACCTTTCTGGAAACAGGAATATAGAAATGGTTATATAGCACCTAAAAAAGAAAAATCGCAAAATAAATATAGTATGAAATGGAGAAAATAATTAATGGAAAAATTAACTAATAAAGAAGCTGTTTGCTTAGTTCTCACAATAATTGCTAGTAATATTGTTTTGGTTAGTAGCCAAATAATTACTAGAACTTGTTCTTCCGCAAGTTTAATAAATTCCCTATATATAAGCTTAATAATTTTATTTTTAATGTGGATAATTAGCATTCTATATAAAAACTTCCATGGATTAGATATATTAGATATATCAGAATTTCTTGGAGGAAAATTTTTAAAAACTATCGTTGGTATACTTTTTATGATTTATGCCTTAGCTGCAATATCTGTTTCATTAAGGAAAATTGCTGATTGTCTACAAATTATATATTACCCTTTGACCAATATTGTGTATATTGTATTATTGTTTTTATTAGCAACAGGTATTACTTGTAAATTTAAAGTCAGCTCTATTTCAAGAGCTAACTATATAATTTTGCCTATTATACTATCAAGCGTTGTTTTAGTATTTATTGGAAATACTAAAAATTTTAACTTTGAAAATATATTTCCTATTTTAGGCTATGGCACTAAAGAAACTTTTTTAGATGGCTTAGGTAATATGTTCGTATTTAGTGGAATGATATATTTATACTTTATATCTCCTATGCTAAAAAATCCTGATAAGTTTAAGAAAATATCATTGCTATCTATAACCATTTCAGCAATTTTCCTGCTTTTTGCTGTATCTTGTATAATATTTATGTTTAATACAACTATAAGTAGTAGCGAACTCTTCCCATTATATACTTCAGTAAGATATATAGAATTTGGTTCATTCTTCCAAAGACTAGATGCTACCTTTTTACTTATATGGACCATCTCATTCCTATCTTCTTTATGTATAGTTGTAAAACTATGTAGTTATATATTAACAAAAATATCTAATATTTCTAATGACCAACCTACAATTTATCCTATTTTACTTTGTATATTTAGTATAAGCATATTAATTAAGACCAATTCTTTTTTGGAATACACTCAAAATATTATCTTTAAGATATTATTTTTTGCTATAGTTCTAGGTTTAGCCTTGCTTATATTAGTAAGTGCTAATATAAAGAAAAAAATATATTCGAAAGGAAGTAAAAATGTCTAAAAATATATTAAAATTTCTTTTCTCACTATGTATAATTTTAATTTTTTTATATGGTTTTTCTAGTTCCTATAATTATTCTTCTATAGATAGCCTTTCTTATGTTGTAGGACTAGGAATCGATATGGCAGATGACAACAAAAACTATACAATAACATTCGAATTTACTAACTTTACTATTTCTTCACAAGATTCCTCTACTGAGAATAGTTCTCCAATACTTGATACAATCTCTGCACCTTCGTTAGATACGGCAATAAATATGATTAACGTATATTTGGCTAAAGAAGTTAACTTAGCCCATTGTAAAGTTATAGTACTTTCAGAAGATGTAGCAAAAAAAGGAGTACTTCCTTTACTTTCAGAAATAATGAATAATTCCCAATTCAGGCAAACCTCTAATATTATAGTTTGTAAGGAAAAAGCCTCTGCTTATTTAAAAAACTCTGCATCTTCACTTGATAAAATGCTATCTAAATATTATGATATTTTCCCAAGCTCTGGTAAATATACTGGATATACTTCTAATATAACTTTAGGAAAATTTTATAATGCTATATTAGATAAAAGCACCGGTAATTTAGCAATCCTTGGTGGAATTAACAAAAAATCTTTTGATGCTACAACTCCTGAGCAAATAAAAGCAGGAAAATCATCAATAAATGGTGAGAGAAACACAGAAAATATTGGTTTAGCTGTATTTAAAGACGATAAATATATTGGAGATTTATCTGCTAGTGAAACATTATACCATTCTATTCTCTCAAATGAAGTAGACAAATTTGTATTTTCTATAAAATCACCAGAAAATAATGATGATAATATAGATGTATCTCTTCGTTTATATACACCTGTCTCTATTGATGTGGATATCTCAGGTGATAAACCCATTATAAATATTGGAATTTATCTAAATGGGCGTTTGATGTCGATTAGAAACAATTTAGACTATTCTGAGCAAAAAACTTTAACTAATATATCAGATACTGTTTCTAAAGACTTGGAAAAAAATATTACAGATTACTTGTATAAAACATCTAAAGATTATGGATGTGATATTGATAAGTTTTATCTAACAGTAAAAAGAAAGTTTTTAACCATTGGTGAATGGAAAAATTTTAACTGGGCAGAAAAATACCCTAATTCTACTTTTAATGTTAAAATTGAATCTAATATAGATTCAAGTTTTATAGTAACTGAACAATAAGGAGTGATTCTATGATTACTATATTTGTTAAGATATTATTTTCTTTAATTTCAATATATAGCTTTATATATACATGCTCTTTTGTAAATTATGAAATTAAAAAAAATAGCAATATTGTTGGGAGTATATTCATACTCCTTTTCACTACTGCTAGTATTATATTAAGTAATATAATTTTTTGGATAAATAAAATCTAAATTGATTCATCTATTGCATTTGCATATAATTCATTTGCGTCTTTTTCATAACTTGATTTTATTTTCTGATAATTTTCTTCTACACCAATTTGCTTACGGTTAAGATTTATTGCTACACTTGTAACAGCTAATATAAAAAATAATAAACTTGCTAATATAAATAATGTTATAGCACCTTTTTCATTCTTTAAGTTTTTCATATAATAAACCCTTTCTTAATTAGATATATACACAAAAATAGCAAGAGATACCTTGCTATTTTTTATCTTTAAACTCTTATCTTTTTCTTTGTAATTTGTTCCGGTGGTATTAACGGACTATATGTATCTCCTTCTAGGACTTGTACTTCAACAGTTCTAGTTAATATATCTGTATAACTATATGTTGCATTCCTTGCCCCTTCATCATATTTTACTGTAAAAATATTTGGATACGCTTTTTCTATTGTAGCTTCTTTTTCAAAAGATTTATTTCTTCCTAATGATCCTTTGATAATAATCTTTTGACCAATTTTTTCTAAAATGTCTGTTTTTAAGTTTACAATATCTGTTGAGCAAATCATATAATCACCTTCACTTTATTTTATTAAGGTCATTATAGCATCTCATACGTAAAAAGTCAAAAAAGATACAAGGCTGTTTTTTCCTTGTATCTCTTGTCGTTCTAAGTATTGTTTTGTAATATTACATTTGTATTACAGTTTTGTTACAAAGTTTTTACACTTGTTTTTTCTTCTTTCCATTTGACCCAACTCCTCCTACTCCTCGTCTTCCATCTCTTAATTCATTTTCTATATCATTTATAGTTATATATCTTCTTTCCTCTGTTGTAGCAACCTTTTCTGCTACTATAAGAGGATCTAAAATGTCTATTAATATTCTTGCTGGAGAAGATGCAAAATTAGCTCCTGCCATTATTAAAGCCTCATAATAACTCTGACATGCTCCTGCAAATATTACTAAATCTTTATTATTATCTTTTTCATACCTTCTTGCTTCTTTTACTGTTTGGATAAAATGTCTTGAATTTCTATAATTATATATATCATAATAACCTGTTTCTCTTCTTATCATTCCATCATGTCCTGTTATAACTAATATATCAGGATTATAATACATAAGTAAATTATACACTAAACTCGGTTGTCTATTCTCTGGAATATTCTTTACAATAGCCTTTAGCCCCATTTTTTGATAATATCTTAAAGATTTTTCACTGTATTTTTTATCCCCATCCAAATGAAGAATTCTTCCCTTTATAAATCTTTCTGCTCTTTTATTTTCTTCATCATTTGCTACTCTTTTTTCTATCTTCTTATCTATTTTTTCTAATTCTTTTTTAACTTCTTCTTTTGGAATTAAATATAAGTCTTCTATATCGCAATCTGCTTCTATTCTTTCAGTTATCCCCTTTAAAATAACCAATTTTCTATTGTTTCTTAAAGATATTATCTTTTTCACTTTAAATATAATGTCTTTTCCATGAGATATTCTGCCAACCACATCACCTTTTTTTATTTTCTCCATTTATATCATCACCTCAAAATAATGGGCTATTATATTATATGTCGAAAATTGTAAAAAGTTCTATTTATTATTTTGAATGACTATATTTTAGCTTTGTTGCCATTCCTCCTCTTATATGTCTCTCTGCTTTGTTTTCATCTAATATCTCTCTTACGTTTTTTGCCAATGCGGGATTAATTTTTTCTAGTCTTTCTGTTACATCTTTATGTACTGTACTTTTACTTATTCCAAATGTTCTAGCTGTACTTCTTACTGTTTCCTTTGTTTCAATTATATAATGTGCCAGCTTTACTGCACGTTCTTCTATTGATATTCCTTTCATTTCAAGGCCCCCATATATGAATACTTTTCGTTTAATTGTATTCTTATGAGGGCTGTATTATGATTATAAAATTATACTTTCTTATATCTAAATAATATTCTTCTTTTTAAAAATGCTGCAAATTCTCCAACATTTCCTTTTATAAAACCTTGTTTTGACAGTGCAAATGCTCTTCTTTTTGTCAAATAAATATAAAAATGTGTATCACTTTCTAATACTTTGTCTACTTGATGATAAAATATTCTATCACTTCCTTTTACATTTTTAACATCAAAATAATATTTATAAAAAATATATTTGTTTTTCTGTTGCTTTTTTATTTCATCACTTTTTAGTTTCTTTTCTACTAACTTTTTAGGATATACCATTCTTGCAAATAAAAAAATTAATAATATTATAAGCATTGATAGTGCTAAAATATATATTTTATTTTTGAATAATAGTATTACACATACTATAAATAAACTTATATACATTATTGTATATAAATCTTCTCTAAATCCAAATTTTTGGTCATCTACTTTTATAAATATATCATATTCTTTTTTACTCATCTTTGTTTCATTTATATATAATTCTTTCATCTTTAATTTCATTTTTAATTAATTCCTTTATATATTTTATTATATTAAACCATTATTTTCTCTCCTATTCAATAGCTTTGTATACAAATTTGAAAAAATTTTTTAAAAATGCTATAATATATATATGTACTCTATTTTTTAGAGTTGTTACTTAAAAAATGGAAATTTAATTTTTCCATTTACGGCATGTAACTAACTATATTTTTTTACTGGAGGGATTTTAATGAAACAGACAAAAAAGATCGTACTGATCATCATATCAGTACTGTCAATCACTTCGGCAATATGTTCTACGAACATTTGCCATCGGTTAAATAATACAGATCGGTATTCTGAAAAACACATCGAACCCAAAATTTATTCAGAAACCGTAGATCTTGAAAACGGTTACAAAGCTATATTACGTGATCATCGTTTATACTTAGTTAATCCTGATCAAGAAAAAAAATATATTTGTTCCCAAGTTACTGATGTTACAAAATCTGAAGATAATAGCTTAATAGTTGCTAGGAACGGACATATTTATAAATACGAATATTAAAAAAACACATGCCGTGATGAGGTTAAAATATTTATTTTAACCTCATTTTATATTGACAAATTTATTTATTTCTGTTATATTAATAGAGTGCTTATTCGTTTTGCGGGAATAGCTCAGTTGATAGAGCGCTGCCTTGCCAAGGCAGAGGTCGCGGGTTTGAGCCCCGTTTCCCGCTCCAATAAAGCAAATTTAATATGGCGACTTAGCCAAGCGGTAAGGCACGAGTCTGCAAAACTCTGATGATCGGTTCGACTCCGATAGTCGCCTCCATAGTAAAAAATCTTAATGCAAAAAATATTGCACTAAGATTTTTTTATTTGAATTTATACATATTTATCTATTTTTATAATATACCTTCCCTTTTTTGTATTTCCAGCAATTTCTCTAAATTCAAATTTTCCTTTTCCTCTAATAGTTATAGAATCCCCAACCTTTACCTGTTTTGATGGCTTAGTTTCTAATTTATAATTTACAAAAACTCTTTCTTGTTCTAATATTTCTGTTGCTTTACTTCTTGAAGTTCTAGCTAATACACTAACAATGCTATCCAATCTTAAAGATAATACTATGGCAGAAATTTCTACCTTTTGTACCTCTACATCTTCTAGTTCATTTATTCCATGTTCTGTTATTTCTGCACTTTTAAATCTTGTTAATGAGCTTAAATTTTGTACTAAAAATTTAGCTATCTCATTTTTTACTATTATATCTGCACCTAAACTTTGAACAAATATATCTCCTGTTTTTTCTCTCTCAATACCTAGTTTTATTATTGAACCTAAATATTTTCTATGATCATATTCATCTTTTAAATCATTTGGTAATTTTATTCTTATTACACTTATCATCTTATTATGGTTTTTTCGTGCCATTTCTTCTGTTAATTTTTCGGGATATATTACTAAAATTTTTCTTTCTGTATTTTCCTTTCCTCCAAAAAAATAAAAATTATTATAACCTACTTTATTTAACAATTTATTTGCTAAATCTTGTTCACCCAAGTTCAAAAAATCTGTAAATTCTATTTTATTCCTTGTTTTTGTAAATTCTACTTTGTCCAATATTTTTGCAACTAGCAATCTCTCTTCACTGTTTTTATATTCCTGCAATATTTCCTGTTTATTCATTTAGTTCTATTCCTCTCTTCATCTTTATTTCTTGTATTTTACTATGTTTTACCAAAAAATGCAACAAAAAACTGATTAGACAAACTTTTTTATTATCTAATCAGTTCTTTTATGTTTATTTCTTCCTTATCTACCGCATCCACAGCATCCAAAGTTAGTGAATAATAGTAAGAAGATTATTATGAAAAATAATATTTCACTATCGCCTCCACAACCATTAAATAGTCCGCATCCGCAATTACGTGATTCACTTGGACATCCGCATCCCATATTATTCTCTGGCATATTTATTCCTCCTTTATATGTTATACCTTATATTATGAAATACGGTAAATTTTGGTTACAAAACTCTATATAATAATTTATTTTCTCCATATAGTTGCTAATACTTTATTGTTTCCTCCTATTCTATTGCCATATATTATTTTCTTTTCAGTTAATACTATCTCATCTTCTGCTTGAACTGCTTGCGTTGTTATTTTTTCTTCTACCTCTTCTTCATCTTCATCTAATGTTACTCTCCTTACATATGCCTTACCTGTTAATCCTAATTCCTCTATAAGGGTATCACCCGTAATCTCTGCTGTTAAATCTCCCGTTATTTTATATTTTTGCTTATCTTTTGCCCATTTCCATTCAAATGATTCACTTTTTTGTGTTAGACTATTAAAATATATTTCATATGATTCTTTTTCATTTTTTACTATCATCTTGCTTGGATCTTTTATTTCAACATTTTGATAAAATTCCAATAAATGTTCATTTGTACTTGTTGATAATTCCAATATACTAATTACATCCTCGGTTCCTATGTATTCATCATTATATATATTCATTGCTACAACTTCATAATCTTCAAATTTCTTTCCGCCAATATATTGTTGTACTATTACAGCATCAGAACCTGTTATAGTTCCATTACCATCAACATCTCCTATCAACGCTACCCTGTATACTATTTCGTCTCCCTTTTTTACAGCTGCTCCTGTTGTCAATTTTTCTGATAAATTAACTTCATTTTCTTTAATATTTTCTTTTCCTTTAGGTACAACATAGTATCCATCTGGCAAACTATTTTTTAAGTTTCCAACTGTATCAACCAAATTGCCACCTTCACAAGCCACTCCTGTAATACAACCATATTTTATTTTATATCTTGAATTTTTATTAAAAAAATTCATTGCTAACTCCATATCTTTTAATGTTGTTTCTTCTTCTTTTTGTGCTTGTTCTGTTTTTGTTTTTGCCTCTGCTGCTTTCTTTAATATCCCATTTTCTCCTGATAGCATACTTATTGCTACTCCTGCTAAGATTAATAATACTATTATTGTTATTACTAATGCTATTAATGTTATTCCTTTGTTTCTTTTCATTTTTCTTTTTCCTTTCTTTTATAAATTTTATATAATTGTCAAAAAGGAATGTCCCCTTTGACATCATTTAATAACGACAAAAAGACAATACAAACTCATCCGGTATCATTATAATTACCGAATAAGCTAATATTGCCTTTTCTTTTATATATATTTACTCTATTTATTAAATTAATTGTGTGTGTGTGTGTGTGTGTGTACTCCCGCAAGGCTTTCAGCCTTTATTATTCTTAGTATCATTTGTGACTCTCCTCTTACCTTTTCTTTCGACTTTATGATACCATTACTATACCTAGTTGTCAATTATTTTTAATTAATTTTGAAAAATTTCTTTATATATGTTATAATATACATATTAATTATGAGAGGAAATAAAAGAATGATTGAACTATTATCCCCAGTGGGAGATTTTGAATGTTTAAAAGCTGCTGTACAAAATGGTGCCGATGCTGTATATTTTGGTGCTAACTTGTTTAGCGCAAGAGCTTTTGCTCAAAATTTTGATGATGATAATTTAAAAAGAGTAATACAATATGCAAAATTAAGAGGAGTAAAAACTCATCTTACTTTAAATACTTTAATAAAAGAAGATGAATTTGAAAATGCTTTCAATTTAGCTAAAATGGCTTATGAATATGGTATTGATGCAATAATTGTACAAGATTTAGGATTAGCAAATATTTTAATAAATACATTTCCCGATTTAGAAATTCACGGAAGTACTCAAATGACTATTCATAATTTAGAAGGTGTACAACAATTAGAAAAAATTGGCTTTAAAAGAGCTGTTCTTTCTCGTGAACTTTCTATTGATCAAATAGAATATATCTGTAAAAATTCTAATATTGCCATTGAAATTTTTGCACATGGCGCGCTTTGCGTTTCATACTCTGGCCAATGTCTATTTTCTAGTATGATTGGTGGTAGGTCAGGAAATAGAGGTAAATGTGCCCAACCATGTAGATTACCTTATGAACTAATTGATAATAACGAAAAAGTTTTAGATAAAGGTTATATTTTAAGTACTCGTGACTTATGCAGTTTAGAATTATTACCTAATTTAATAAAAGCAGGTGTCTCTTCTTTAAAAATTGAAGGAAGAATGAAGTCACCTGAATATGTTGCAACTGTTACTAGAATCTATAGAAAATATATAAATTTAGCAGAAAAATACTTATCAGGTGATGTTTCTGAATACATTATAGATCCTAATGATAAAAAAGACCTTATGCAAGTATTTAATCGTGGAGGATTTTCTACTGGTCATTTATCTGGAAAACCAAATACAGATTTAGTTTTTAAAGAAAAACCTAATAATATGGGATTATATTTAGGAAAAATTATTAAATTCAATGCTTCTAAAGGTCTTGTTACTGCTAAATTAGAAAATGATATAGCTATTGGAGACTCTATATCTTTTGAAAAAGAACCATCTAAATATACTATTTCTGAGTTAATGAATAAAAATACTAACATAAAAACAGCTTCAGTTGGACAGACTGTTACTTTCGGAAGAATGAAAGGCAATATTCATGTTAATGACAAAATTTATAAAATATCAAGTAAGTCTTTAAGTGAATCTGCTTTAAACAGTTATAATAGAGAATATATCAAAAATAAAATAGATTGTACTATTGATATAAAAAAAGATCAAAATATAAAAGTAACTGCACATTGTGTACCTTTCAATTTAGATATAGATTTTGTTTATAACTATATACCATTAGACGCTAAAAATGCACCTATAACTAGAGAAAAAGTTATTGACCAATTTAATAAAACAGTAGATACTTGTTTTTCATTTGATAAAATTAATATTAATTTAGATGATAATATCTTTATGCCAGTGTCTGTTTTAAATGATATTAGAAGAGAAACAATTTCTCAAATTGAAAACAAAATATTAGATAGCTTTAATAGAAGTTCTACTTTTGAGTTACCTAAAAATAACTTTGGTGTTAATAATAAACCAAATCCTAATATTTCAGTGTTACTTAATATTTTATCAACAGAATTTGACTATAATAATTTAGCCAATATAAATAATGTTTATATACCTTTAAAATATTTTAGTAATGATAAGTATAATAATATAATTTCATGCTTAGCAAATAAATTTAATTTATATATTTATTTGCCAACTATATTAAAAAATAATTATATTGAAACCGCAAAAAAAATTATACAAGATGCTACATTTAAATTTAATATTTATGGGGTTGTTATATCTAATATATCAGAACTTAGCATTATTCCATCTTCTAAGTTAGATATAATTGGTAACTTTACTCTAAATTTATATAATTCTTATACAGCCAAAGAATTATATAATTTAAATATAAATACTGTTACAATTTCTCCAGAACTTGATAAAGATGCTATTATGAATTTATGTAATTCTACTAATATAAATAAAGAATTAATTATTTATGGTAATATTCCTGTAATGACTATGAATTATTGTACTTTAGGAAAAAGTAATAAATGTTTTAATAAATGCTTACATTCTTGTGTTAATAACAATAAATATTATTTAAAAGATCGTATGGGATTTAATTTTAGAATTTTACCTGATAATTCACAAACAATTTCTACAATATATAATTCAAAAACTACTTCTATTGATTTTTCTAATTTTAATATAAATTCAATCAGAATTGATATTTTAGATGAAAATATTTCTGATATAAATAATATAGTTTCTACAGTATCACAAGGTAAATGTTTAAGTGGCAAAGATTTTACTAATGGTAATTTAAATCGTATTATATAAAATTTTAGAGAGTTCAACACATACATGTTTGAACTCTCTATTTCTGTTTTATAACTTTAGAAGATAATTCTATAATTAGATCCATATTATCATCTTCTGCAGCCTTATTTTTTCTTATTTGTCCACATTTTTTACACTTATGAACAATAACATATCCTTTTTTATTATTCATTTCTAAACCTATTGGCTCTAAGTCTCCATGACATGTTTCCGCTCTATCTCCTGGATTTATATCAACATGCATAGAATGAAGACAATATGGGCAATGGTTTCTACATGAATAACCTAATTTAGGTACTTTCTTTCCGCAATTATTACATATAAATTCTTCATCTATTTCTGTGAATTTTTTAGAAGTTATCATTATATCTCCTATCTTATCTTTACTTTACTTAAATCTATATCTTTTTGGTCATAATTATTTATATATTCTAACATTTCATCAGCATCTGTAAATACTTTATATAATTCTGTACAATCCTTTGTTATAAATTCTTCTTCAATTGATTTTGTCATCATATTTTCTAATTCATCAAAGAAACCATTTATATTGTATATTGCTATTGCTTTATTGTGTCTTCCTAATTGTTTTAATGTTAATATTTCAAAGAATTCATCTAATGTTCCTATTCCTCCTGGTGTTACTATAAAAGCATCACAATGCTCTTCCATATTTCTTTTTCTTTCTCTCATTGTATCTGTATATATATATTCTGTACATTCATTAAATGATACCTCACTATTAGCTTCATGGAAAAATTCTGGAACAACTCCTAAAATATATCCATTTTTTTCATGTACTCCTTCTGCTAATGCTCCCATCATTCCATTAGCTCCGCCACCGAATACTAATCCCATTCCTTTCTCTACCATTTTTCTTCCTAATTCCTTACCAGCGTTTTTATAACTTTCATTTATTAAGCTACTTGCTGCTCCATATACACAAACATTCATTTTTTATTCTTCCTTTCGTTTACTTATTTTTGTTTTACTTTAATAGTATAACATTTTATTAATTTATATGCAACCTTTTGTTATTAGTATGCATTTTATATATAATTATTACATCATTTCTTTATAAACAAAAAAATCCCCGCCTTAGCCGTAAGATGTGGTTGAATTTTTAAGGACCTGCCTCTCAGAAACAGGTGGGTACCTACCTAAATATTCATGGGCTTCTTACTACTAAAACGTGTAAGCTTGCACGCCATATTCAGAGATCGGTCCCTCTTTAAACTTGTAGGTTCTAAAAATTCTGTCTACACGCACTATGCAGGGTATTTAGCTTATTTAAATATGTTATATATATAATACCATAATATAGGTATTTTTTCAAACATACTTTAGCTCGAATTTATTAAATAACTATGTTTTACATTATTTATCTCTATTTATATTGTTTTTTCTCTATAAATGAGCCTTTTTCTTACCTTGACTTTTAAATATTTTTTATATTCTACTTTCATTGCAAACAAAGTAAATCACTTGGTATTTACTACTTATTTCTTTTAATAAATTTATTGCTTTTTTCGTTTTTTCATCATCTAAATTTACAAATGGATCATCTAAAATAATAAATGGTTGCTCTCCTTCAAATAATACATTTACTAAACTTAATCTCATACATATATATATCAAATCTTTGTAACCTGCACTAAAATATTTTATTTCTTTTTGACTTCCATTTGAATCTATTTGTACACCTAGGTTTATATCTACATTTGTATCTATCTCTTTGTTATTAAGCAATTTTAAATTTTCTCTAAATCCTTGAACCATTCCTTTTAAATAATGTGATGAAAATTGTTCTTTTGCTGTTTCCATATATTTTTTTGTTTTTTGTAAAAGATCATATTTGTCTTTTAACTCTTGAATTTTTTCTTCCATCTCTTCTATATCTGTCTCTAATTCTTGATTTTCATCTATTTTGTTTTCTAAGATTTCTATTAGATTTTTGTTTTGATTTTTTTCATCATTTAGTGTATCTATATCAATATTTAAATCATGTATTTCTTTCTCTAATTGATTCTCACTTAAATCTGATAGTTCTATTTTATTTTTTAACTCATCTACATTATTTATTTTTTCATATTCTTCTTTTAATTTTATGGCTTGTGATAGTTCATTTCTAACTGTATTCAATTCATTTTTTCTCATCTTTAATTCATGTACTAAATCTGCAAAATTTTGATTTGATGGCTCAAAATATTTTTCTAAATATTCTTTTATACTTTCTTCTAACAATTCAACTTTTGCTTTAATATCTGCATTTTTAGCCACTCTATTTTCTTCACTAATTTTTAAATCTTTATATCTATTAAATTTTGTTTTTATTTCTGTTAATGCAATTATTTTATCTTGTGTATTATTAGTATATGAAATAATAAACTGATTTATTTCTTTTTCTATATTTTCTTTTTTTATTTTTAAGTTTTCTTCAACTTCATTTAAACTTTCTATAGTCTCTTTTTGTTCTTTTTCTTTACTCTTTAATTGCTTTTTGTTATTAATTTTTACTATAGATATTGCTATAAATATTAGCCCTAAGATTAGTCCTATAATACCTAATTTATTTTTCATTGCAATTAATACTATACCTATTACTATTGTTATAATTGATAATATGACCATAATTAAAACTAATAACATGTTGCCTTTTATCTTTTCATCTAATTCTTTTTCTTTTTGTCTTCCTTTTTCTCTATCAATTATTAAGTTTTGTATTTTACTCTCTACATCTCTAATTTCACTACAATCCGCTATTTTTTTATCTATTTTTTCTATGGTAATATCTTTATTCCCAAAAAGCAAATCTAAGTTTTCCAAAGTTTCTTTTTCTTCTAAAGGAATATTTACTCCTGAAATTTCTCCTTTATATTTTTCTATTTCTAAACATTTAGTTAATAATATATCTAACTGCTCATCACTAGGAATTTCATCCTTAAAGAATTTATTTAATTCATTTTCTTTTTCTTCACTTTGTTTTAATTTTTGTATTATTGTATTATAAGTTTCTAATTTTGCATCTTTTCTACCTTGTTCAATTTTTTCATTTAATTCTTTTTGCTTTTTTTCCTTTAGTTCTTCTTTTTGCTTTATTTGTTGTATGGTTTCTTTTAGTTTATTTCTTCTTATTTCTATATTTTCTTCATCTGATTTGCTGTTTTCTAAATTTCTTTTTAGTTCATTTAATTTTGAGATATTTTCATTTATTATACCTCTATTTCCTGTCTTTACATATAATTTCATAGTATCTTCTAGTTTTTTTATTGCCATTTCTGATGTATTAATATCATTTCCACTTTCTAATACATTTCCAAGTTTAGCACTTATGCTGTCATCCATTTGTATTTGTATCTCCCCTTGTGGAATATATGTACTTCTCTCATATGCCTCTTTGTTTATTTTAAATATTTCTTCTCCAATGTTTGATGTATAGTCACTGCTTTCTAAGTTAGTTTCTAAATCATATAATTTAAAAATATCATCTTTTGCTTTTTTCTCAAATATTCTTTCTATTCTATATTTTTTCCCTTGTATCTCAAATTCTATATTGCCTCCACAAGTACCTCCTTGCCATGGCATATATATTTTTCTGTCTGATTTAGCTGAATTAGTTGTATCTAATCCATAAAACATTGCTTTTATAAAATTTGCAAATGTTGTTTTTCCAAAACCATTTTCTTCTTTGATTATATTTAAATTATCTTTAAAATTGTAATCAAAATTTTGCAATTTTCCAAAGTTTTCTATATGACATTTTAATAGTTTCAAATCTATACCTCCTCTCCGAGAAGAGCTTTAATTCCTGTGTTAATTATTTTTCCTTTTTCTTCATCTGTTAGATCTTGTTCTAAAACCAATCTTATAAATTCTCCTTTTAATGATGCATCATTTTGATGTTTCATATAATCTATATTTAATGTTGTTTCATCATATATTTTTACACAATAAAATCTATCTTCATATTTCTTTTTTAAATAATCTATGTCTCTTGTTGTACCCGCTTCTACTTTTCCTTTTAGCACAATTTTTATAAGATCGTCTTTAGATATCTTGTTTGTCCCTTCTTCTATTTTTTGCTCTATATCATAATTTTCTGTAACGCCTGTTATATCTATATTTATTTCATGTAAAGTCCTTTTAGCTATAGGTATAAATTGAGTTTTTATTTGCTTATCTTCTATATCTAATAATACAAATCCTTTTTCTCCGCACTCATCAAATCCTCTTCCTTCTAGGCATCCAGAGTAGCAGTATATTCCTCTATTGTCTAATTTTTCTTGTTTAAAAGTATGGATATGTCCTAATGCTAAATAATCTATATTTTTATTTTTTAATTCCTTTAGGTTTATTATTTCTGTTTTATCCTTTACATCATTTTGTGATTCTTGACCATGCATTACCACTATATTTATATCATTCTTTTCCAATATTAAAGAATTGTATATGTTGTAATTGTTTTGCTTTCCTATTTCTATTCCAGTTATTACAATATCTCCATATTTATAAGTTACCCATTCTTTTTCGTTAAATAATTTCAAATTTGACGGTATTTCTTCCTCTTCTTCTATAAAGTTTATTTCATCATGGTTTCCTTTTAAATATAAAAAATCTATTTCCGGATTTAGTATTATTTGATTTTTTACTATCTTTTTAGCTTTTACTGATATATTTTTCTTATCAAACATATCTCCTGCAATTATTATAACCTTAACTCCATTTTTCTTTGCAAAATCAACCATTTTTTCAAATGTTAATAATATTTCGTTTTTTCTTTCCTTTGCTTTTTCTTTATTTAAGTTTGTCTCCATTTTTGAGTCCAAATGTAAATCGCTACAATGTATTATTTTCAATTTTTTCCTCCTCTTTTTTATATAAATTTTTCTAATATTGAATCTTTATCTATTTTAAAATAATGTATTAATTCTTCCGCTTTTCCTGATTTTCCAAATGTATCATTTATCCCCATTTTTTCCAATTTGGTAGGATATTTTTCAGTTAATACATCTGCAATTGCTGTACCTAGTCCGCCAATTACATTGTGATCTTCAATTGAAATTAATCTCTGAGTCTCTTTTGCACATTTTATAACCATTTCTTCATCTATTGGTTTAATTGTGTGAACATCTACAACCCTTATATTTATTCCTTTTTCTTTTAATTCCTCTTGTGCTTTTATTGCTTCTGAAACAGTTACTCCTGTTGCAAATATTGTGGCATCTGTTCCATCTCCTATTTGAACCATTTTTCCTATCTCAAATTTTTGATTTTCATCATATATTATAGGTGTAGCTAATCTACAAAGCCTTACATAACAAGGTCCATCTATTTTTGAAATTTCTTTTATTATAAATTTAGTTTGTATATCATCTGATACACTAAATACTTTCATATTTGGTAATGATCTCATTAATGCTAAATCTTCTAACATTTGATGTGTTGCTCCATCTTCTCCAACTGTAACTCCTGCATGTGTTGCACATATTTTTACATTTAAATTTGGATAGCATACGCTATTTCTTATTTGGTCATATGCTCTTCCTGTAGCAAACACTGCAAAAGTACTTACATAAGGTACTTTTCCACAAGTTGCAAATCCTGCTGCTGTTGATATCATATCTTGCTCTGCAATTCCAATATCGAAAAATCTCTCAGGAAAACTTTTTGCAAATTCTATAGTTTTTGTAGCTTCTGCTAGATCTGCATCTAGTACTACTACA
Organism: uncultured Clostridia bacterium; assembly: GCA_934167965.1. GTDB lineage: Bacteria > Bacillota > Clostridia > TANB77 > CAG-508 > CAG-269. The sequence goes on from CAKPMJ010000002.1 coordinate 183,621, forward strand.
TTTCTATTTTCTTTTCCTAAATCTACTAATGTTTCCCCATAACTTTGACGTGTAGCCTTTTTTTCTTCTTTCATAGTTTTACTCCTCTCTAACTTTCCATTCTGTATTGACTTTACATATATATTTTGTTTTATCATCTATACAATATGTCTTATATATTTTTTTCAAATTTTTTCTTGTATATGTTTCTTTTAGACCATTTTCTTTAACTTGTTTAAATAGTTCATCAAAAAATCTCTCTACTTTTGGATTTAATATTGTTTTTTCTTTTTCTTTTAACCAGTAGTTATATTCATCTGATTGTGTCCAATTTTTTCCATTATATATAATGGATGCTGCCATTTTGTCACATGCCATTTCTGCTACATATTTATATGGTACTACTGCTGCATACTCTTTTGCTCTTGGATCTACCCAATATTCTAAGTGATGTTTATTTCTTCCTTTATGATGTAACCATGCATCAGAAAAACCTTTTTCTCTTCTTGCTACTGGTATTGGACTTTTATTTCCTTGATAGTATTTTACACTTTCCCAAAACTCTGTTGGTGAAAACTTTGATAAATCATGTACAAATCCTCTCCAAGGTTCACCTACTTTACAACATAATTTAAATACTACCCATCTATGCTTTGTTACTAATATTGTATGTTTTATTAAATTTTTTATCATGTTTTATTTCCTTTCTTAGCATAATTCTAAAAAATCTATTATTCCATTTTTTGTTTTTGGCACTTTAAACATTTTTTCTTCTAACTCTGTTTGCAAAATATATTTTCTTCCAAAATTTTCTTTCATGTTATCCCAAATATTTATATCCACTTTATATATTTCTCCATTAGAAAAACCAATTACTACAAAAGCCATTGCTCCTAAACTTTGATATTTTAATAGTGTCTCTCTTTGATAATTACTTAATACCTGATAGGTTATTCTATCTGCCTCTGTAAATTTGGCATCAAATACTACTGTTTTGCCTCCTTTTATACATCCTTTAAAGTCAGGCTGTGCAGCTTTTGTAAATATTGTTTCAAAGTGTCCATTATCTATATGTTGTAATATTTTCATAGGCTCAGGTGTTTTTTCTATCTTTGCCAAATCATTTCTTTCATAAAAGTTACATATTGATGTTATTCTATTTTCAAATGCTTCGCCTAAGAAATGACTTGTTCTCCCCTTTATCTGCCTATATGGATTTTTGTTTTTTGATTTTTCTTGTAGCTTTTTATATTCTTCTATTGATATTCCCATTTTTAATTTCATTCCTTTTTTAGACACAAACCTAGTTGGTCTTTTGATGTTTTTATTATATATTATAAACATTTTTTTGTAAACAAATTTTCTTATTATTTTATATTATTTTTTCAATATAAAAAGCCTTGCTAATTAACTTGCAAGACTATTTCTATATGTATTTTTCTAGATTTCTTTTACTATGTAGTATTCTTCTTACTTCCATAGTATTATCTTTAACAACATAAAATATTGTATATTTTTTTACATTTATTTTATACCAATTTATTTTACTATTTCTTAATGTTCTAAATACTTCAAAAGAAGTTGGTGCTTCACTTCTTTTCTCAATTTTTCTAATTACTTCATTATAAAATTGTTCTGCTACAATTTTATTATCTAATTCGTATGTCAAATAATACAAAATATTATTAAATTCCGTTATAAATCTAGGAAGATATTTTATTTCATATTTATTCTTTTCCATCAATTATCCTCCTAGCCATTTTTATCATTTCTTCATGTGTATATAGTCTTATATTTGGATCCTCAGATTCTCTTTCTGCTTCTTCTAGAGCATTTTCAACATACTCTTCATAATCTCTGTCACTTATCAATTTAGAATATTTTTCTAAACTCATTACAACCATTGAACCATATCCATTTTTAGTTAAATAAACAGCCTGTTCTTCTTTTAAAACCAAATCTTCTATTTCTGGATATTTATTTCTTAAATCTGATACTGGTCTAATATTAATCATAAAACTATTCTCCTTTATTATTTTATTATTATTTTATCATTATTTTATCATGTGGTCAATATTTTTCATTATATTTTACAGAACTATTTTAGTTACTATTATAAGTGCTATTAAAAACATTGTATTAAATATAGTAAACATTCCTAAGTATTTCCCTAAATTTTTAGGTTGATGTTTCAAAAACTCTTTTAATGTAATTAAACTTGCTAAAGACGAAATTATTATTCCTAGAGATCCTATATTTACTGAAATAAGTAATTCTCTATAATTTGCTGTAAATTTTGATAAAAATATTGCAGTAGGTACATTACTAATGAATTGACAAGATATTATTCCTGCAAGCAATGTGTTTTTCATTACAATTTTAGATATAAAGGTCTTTATAACCTCTATTCTAGCAATATTTCCTGAAAATATAAAAAATACGCAAAAAGTTGCAATTAATGCATAATCAACTTCTTTAAATCTTTTTCTATCTACAATAAAAATTGTTAAAAATACTATAACTAATATTATTATTTGAGGTATTACTCTAAATATACTCAATATTACCAATATAAATAATGTTATATAAATATATAACTCTTTTTTCTTTATTTCAAAATCTGTCTTCTCTTTTAATTCTAATTTTTCATTTTTTATAAATGCACAACATATATACAAAAGTATTGCAACAGTTATTGACTGTCCTAACAATATTGTAAAAAATTCTGTAGTTGGTATATTATAGTAAGAATATAAATATAAATTCTGTGGATTTCCATAAGGTGTTATCATTCCCCCCATATTAGCTGCTATTGTTTGCATTATAAATGTAAATGCTAAATATTTGTCATTTTTTGTTGAATGTAAAACAATGTATGTAAGTGGTAAAAATGTTATAAGAGACATGTCATTTGCAACTATCATGTCAAAGAAAAATGTTCCAAATACTAATGAATAAATTACCGCTCTTCTAGTATGAAAAAGCCCTATCATTTTTCTTGAAATTAATTCAAATATATTTGTACTTTTAAGTCCTGCAACTACTGCTAACATACAAAATAAACATATTAATGTCCCATAATCAAAATATTCTAAATATTTCTTATCTATTGGTACAAAAAACATTGTTATTATTGTTAAAATTATTGCTGATGTTAGTACTACTTCTTTTTTCATAAAATCTAATATCTTATTTTTTGGTTTCATTTGTTTCTCCATTTTTATTTCATAGTATATTCAGTCTAATTTTACCATAATACTTTATTGTTGTATACACTTTTTTTTAATTTACATATTATATTTTAGGTGATTTATATGCAAACATTAAAATTTGGTTCCACTGGACCTATAGTTGAATTTTTACAAAATATTTTAAAAAGATTAGGTTATTATTCTGGTAATATCGATGGCAATTTTGGAATAAATACCAAAAATTCTGTAATTTGGTTTCAAAGAAATTTTGGTTTACAATCTATTGATGGAATAGTTGGTCAAAAAACTTGGAATGCCCTTATGCCTTATGTAGATGGAGCATTAGGATTTATTGTACCAACTAATATTAATTATAGTTATTCAATTTTACAGATTAACATTAATACTCTAAAAAAACTTTATCCTTTTATTGAAGTTACTTCAACTGGAAAAAGTATTAATAACAACGATATTCCTGTTATAAAGATTGGAAATGGACCTAAAGAAGTTTTCTACTCTGCAGCAATTCATGCTAATGAATGGATCACATCTCCTTTACTTATGAAGTTTTTAGCTGATTATTGCTTTACTATTCAAAATAATCTTCCTATATTTGGATATAATGCTAGACAGATTTTTAATTCTACTACTATTTATATTATGCCAATGGTAAATCCAGACGGAGTAAATCTTGTGACTGGTGAAATTCCTGAAAATTCTCCATCTTACCTATTTGCTCAAAATATATCTAGGAATTACCCAGACATTCCTTTTACTAGTGGATGGAAAGCAAATATAAGAGGTGTGGATTTAAATCTTCAATTTCCAGCAGGATGGGCACAAGCAAGAGAAATAAAATTTTCTCAAGGCTTCACTTCTCCTGCCCCACGTGATTTTGTTGGATCTGGGCCTCTTACTGAACCTGAAGCTCTTGCCATCCATAATTTTACTTTACAACATACTTTTAGACTTATTCTTTCTTTCCATGCTCAAGGTGAAGTGATTTATTGGCAATTTCAAAATTATACACCTCCAGAAAGTTTAGCCATTGGTCAACAATTTAGCAGGCTAAGTGGCTATGATTTAGAAGATACTCCATATAATTCTAGCTTTGCAGGTTATAAAGATTGGTTTATTCAGAATTACAGAAGACCTGGATATACTATAGAATGTGGTTTAGGCGATAACCCTTTACCAACTTCACAATTTGACACAATTTATAGAGATATTTTAGGAATTTTGGTTACAGGCGCATTGGTTTAAATTTTGTTGAATTTCATCGAATTTTGTTGCTAAGAAATAATTCAATATCATATATAAAAAAGGGGGATTTTTTATATGGAGAACCAAGAAAACGAACTACAATATGATGAAGTAAACACAATAAAAAAAGTAGAACGAACAGACTCGTATTTTGATGGAAAAGTACTTGAATTAATTGGGTACAAAATTTTAGCTTTTATAATAACATTTGCAACTTTGGGTATAGCTTCTGCTTGGGCAGAAAAATTATTAATCGCTTATACATTAGAACATACTGTATATAATGGAAAAAGATTAAAATTTGAAGGTACAGGTGCATCACTATTTGTACAAAAATTCAAATGGATTTTCTTCACAATTATTACTTTAGGAATCTACTCTCTTTGGATTCCTATAAAGAAAGAAAAATGGATTGCTTCAAATATCCATTTTGAAAAAGAAGAATTTGTTGTAGGAGATAGCTATTTTGATGGCGGATTATTAGGCTTAATTGGAGTGAATTTATTTTGCAAATTATTAACAATCATTTCATTTGGAATATTATATCCATTCGGGATCTGTTACAAACAAAAATGGCTTATAAAACATACTATTATAAACCGTAAGAAAATAATATTTGATGGAAAGGCTCTAAGTCTAATTGGACATTATCTATTATGGATTCTATTATGTTTAGTTACATTTGGTATTTATGGATTATGGTTGCCTATTAAAATTGAAAACTGGAAAGCAAAAAACACTCACATAAAATTAAAAGATGAGGAAGATCCATCTACTTCACCTATTCCAGGAATAATTGCAATTCTACTCTCTATCATTATAGTAATAACATTTATAACATACAGTGTAAAAAACATTAACAAAATAGCAAATGATGGATTTGACTTCGAACAAGTAATTAATCAAATTATTAATAAAAATTACAAACCATCAGACAGAAATAATTCATCTGTAAAAAGCATAACTAACAATACAAATACTAATTCAAGCTCAAAAAGTAAAACAAACAAGATTACAAACACTACTTCAAACAAAAGTGATAACTCAAGCATTAGCAAAGAAAAGCCAAAATATACAACTAAAGACTTTAAAAGATACAAAAAAGTAACTTTGATCGACAGTGTAGCTACTTATAGAGCACCAGATCATACTTCAGATATGGTCGCATCAATTGAAGGAAAAAATATTGCAATAACTGAAAATATGGGAGCAATTTTAATACCTAATGCAAATGCAAAATATTTATATAAAGTTTCTACAGCAAAAGGAAATAAACTTAATTTATATTTTATAACTAATAACAACATTTTATATGTGATATATAATCCAAACTCAAGTACTGAAAATCAAAAAAAGATAAAAGTGCAAAGTTCCGTTTTTGAATTTTTAGGAACAAAGACAAAAAATGGTGAAAAATATCTAACTGTACTATTGACAAATGGTGACACAAAAGATATCTCATATTAAATTAAAGAAGTCATGTAAATAATTAGCATGACTTCTTTAATTCTATTCTATTTTAGTTTCCTTTTCTATTATTTTATCTTTTATAATTCTTTCTTCTGGTTCTTCCTTTTTTTCTTCTTGTGCTTTTATGTTTTTTTGCATTTGATTTATTATCTTTTCTGTCTGTTCTTTTTTGTCTTGCATTGATTTATTAAACATTGCATTCACTTTTTCAAATAAATCTGGAATATAATCTAAAAGTTTGTCCAATGATGTTGAATGGTTTACTGGTAATAGTTTTACAACATTTCCTTGTATTACTAAAAATGCAACTGGATTTACTGTAACACCTGCACCTGCTCCCCCACCAAATGGTAATCTATATTGTATTTGTTCATCTTTGTCCCTTTTATTATACTCATCTACAGTTTCTCCTTTAAACTCACTACCTCCTGCTACAAACCCGAATGATACCTTTGATATTGGTATAACTGCAATATTGTTTGCTGCCTGAATAGGATCACCTATTATTGTATTTACATCAATCATATCTTTTATGCTATTCATTGCTGTAAGCATAAGCCCTTCTATTGGATGATCTGCCATTTTTATTCACTCTCCTTTTCATTTTTAAAACATATATTATTATATCAATAATATGTATCTTATTTAGCACAAATATACCATCAAATTGTAAATTTAATATATTTCTATCTTGATATATGGGTACGATTTTAAAAATAGATTTTTCATTTAATATAATTCCTAATATAGTTGAGATAATTCCTAAAGTAACTGCTGTAAATGCAGCATTTTCAGTTCCAAAATATAATGCTAAATTTGCTTTTTCTATATTTATTTTCTTTATTACATCGATAAATTTTATATCAAAATTATTTTTATCCTTTTTTAATTTGCTTTTTATTTGTTTCTTTAATTCTTCTCTTTCTAATTTGTTCTTTATAATACTAAGTTTGAAAATCTTAATTTTTTTTAATATATAGAAATTCAAAGAAATTTCATAATCATTATGAATTATTCTTTCTTCTTGTTTTGGCAATTCTATCTTTAAGTCTTTTATTTTTATTTTTATAGTAGCACTCATTAATATTAAAATATATGAAATCAATAACATTATTAAAAATAAAAAAAACAATACTATCACCTCTTTATAAAAATAAGGTTTAGTATTATTTTTTCCATTTTTATGAAACTCATACTATAATTTGTTTTGTTTTATATAATTAATTATACTTTGTATATCTTGACCATACATTTTTTCTAATTGTTCTACTTGTCCATGTTTTACAAATACATCTGGATATCCATAAGATTTTATTTTTATATTTCTTAATTTCTCATCTACAATTAATTCTTTTATACTACTTGCGAGTCCTCCAATTATAGTTCCATCTTCTATTGTTATTACAAATTTTGTTTTAGTTATGGAATCAACTATTTTTTCTTTGTCTAATGGCTTTAAAAATCTTGCATTTATTATTTCTGCACCTATATTTTCTTTTTGTAATTCTTCTCTAATTTGCATTGCTTTTGAAACTGTTTTTCCTATACCTATAATTGTTATATCTTTACCATGTCTTAAAATCTCTGATTTTCCATATTCAATATCTGTCTCTGATTTTATTTTTTCTTTTGATTCTCCACCTCTTGGGTAACGTATTACAACTGGTTTATTAAGATTTGCAGCAAAATCCATCATGTCTCTTAATTCTTTAAAATCCTTTGGTGCCATTAATGTTATATTAGGTATTAATTTAAAAAATGCCAAATCAAATAAACCTTGATGTGTTTCTCCATCTGCTCCAACTATGCCTGCTCTATCTACACACATTATTACAGGTAAATTTTGCATACATATATCATGTATTACCTGATCATATGCTCTTTGATAAAATGATGAATATATTGGTACAAATGGTATCATTCCTTCTTTTGCCAAACCTGCCGCAAATGTTAATGCATGTTGTTCCGCAATCCCAACATCAAAAAATCTTTCTGGATATTTTTTAGCAAATTCTGTTAATCCTGTTCCTGCTTTCATTGATGCAGTTATTGCAACTATATTTTTATTTTTATCTGCTATTTCTAATAATTTTTCTCCAAAAACTTTTGAGTAATCTTCCTTTTTCTCTTTTTTGGGCTTTCCAGTTTTTATATCAAAACTTCCTGTAGCATGAAATCTATCAGGGTTCTCCTCTGCTATCTTATAGCCTTTTCCTTTTTTTGTTAACACATGTATTAATACAGGGCCATCTGCTTCTTTAGCACCTTTTAGTAAAACTTCTAAATCTCCTATATTATGACCGTCAACTGGTCCTAGATACTTAAAACCTATATCTTCAAAAAACATTTTCGGTATTATAATTTGCTTTATTCCATTTTTCGCTTTTTGAACAAATTTCACTATTGGCTTTCCAATCACAGGTATCTTGTTGATTATTCTCTTTCCTGTTTTATTAGAATTAGTATAGTTTTTCCTTGTTCTTAATTTACTTAGGAACATATTTACTCCACCAATATTTTTAGAGATACTCATTTCATTATCGTTTAATATTACTATCATTTTTGTTTGTGAACTTCCTGCATGATTTAATGCTTCTAATGCCATTCCCCCAGTCAATGATCCATCTCCAATAACTGCTATAACAGAGTTATTTTCTTTTTTTATATCTCTTGCTTTTGCCATTCCCATTGCTGCAGATATTGATGTACTACTATGACCTGTATTAAAACTATCTGTATCTGATTCATCTGTCTTAGGAAATCCAGCTATTCCATTTAGTTTTCTTAAAGTTTTTAACTGTTCTTTTCTTCCTGTTATTATTTTATGTACATAACTTTGATGACCAACATCCCATACTATTTTATCTTTTGGAACATCAAAAATACTATGTAATGCTATTGTTAATTCTACTACCCCTAAATTTGATGCTAAATGTCCACCATTTTCTGATACTATTTCTAGTATATATTTCCTAATTTCATCAGCTAAAATTTTCTTTTCACTCAAATTTAATTTTTTTATATCTTCTGCTGAATTTATTTTCTCTAACACTGTTTCACTCCTTGCTAGTCCTACATTTTATGAGACTTTTTTATTTCTCAATTCATATGCATATTTTATTGTTGCCTCATTTACTTCTCCGGAAGAGATTCTTGCTATTTCCCTTATTATTTCATCTTCTTTCAATAGTTTGATATTTGTATTTGTTCTTTCGTTCACAATTTTTTTACTAATAAAATAATTATAGTCTGCTATTGCTGCTATATTAGGTAAATGTGATATGCATAATATTTGATGCTCTTTTGCAATTTTACTTAATTTTTCTGCTACACTATTTGCTGCTTTTCCACTTATCCCTGTATCTATTTCGTCAAATATTAAAGTTGGTGTTTTATCTACATCTGCAAGAACTGTTTTTATTGCAAGCATTACCCTTGACATTTCACCACCAGAGGCTGTTTTGCTTAGTTCCTTCTCATCTTCTCCTAAATTTGTACTGATATAAAATGTTATCTTATCTTTTCCTGTCTCTAAAAATTCTTCCATATAATCTATATGAATATTTATTTTTGCACTTTTCATTTCTAATTCTTGCAAATTTTTATTTATTTTTTCTGATAATTTCAAACTATATTGTAAACGTATCTCATGCATTTGAGTAGATATATCTTCCATTTTACTCTCAATTTGTTTTTGCTCTTGTTTCAATTTGTTTGTGTATTCTTCTAAATTTTCAATTCTATATACTTCTTTTTTTGTTTCTTCTAAATATTCTAATATTTCCTTTATAGAATTTCCATATTTTCTTTTTAGTGAGTATATTAAATCCAATCTTTCTTCTATATTATTTCTTTCTTCTTCATCAAAATATGTATCATCTTTAAAATCTGATATATCTCTTGATATCTCTTGAAGTTCATAATATATATTTTTTAAATTGCTTGCAACGTTTTCGTATTTTTCATCTATTGTTTCGATTTTTTCTAATGCTCTAATAGCATTACTCAATGAATCTATAGTATTTTCACCAATTGATGTATCTGCTTCATTTAAATTTGTTGATATTTTTTCAGAATTCATAATGATTTTTCTTTTTTCTTCTAACAATTCTTCTTCATTTTCTTTTAATTCTGCTTCTTCTATTTCATTTACTTGATATTTTAGTAAATCTATTTTTCTTTGTCTTTCTTTTTCATCTCCCAAATTTTCTTTTAATTCTTTTTTTATCAAACTATATTTTGAAAATAATTGTGTATATTCTTCTTTTAGAAATCTTATTTTATCTCCAATGAAACCATCTAAATATTTTTGGTGTTCTTTTGTGTCTAATAAATTCTGGTTGTCATTTTGCCCGTGTATTTCTATGTATTTACTCATAAATTCTTTTAATTCATTTACAGTTACCATTCTACCATTTATTTTACACATATTTCTTCCATTTAAATTTATTTCTCTTGATATTATTATATTTCCATCTATCGAGTTTTCGTCTTCTGGATCATACATACATAATTCAACATAGGAATTATTTTCTCCTTTTCTTATCATCTCCTTAGAAAACCTTCCTCCTGATATTATTCCAAGTGAACCTATTATAAGTGTTTTTCCTGCACCTGTTTCTCCTGTTAATACATTAAGTCCATTATTAAAATCTATTTCTAAATCTTCTATAATTCCTATGTTTTTTATATGTAATTTTGTTATCATAATAATACCTCCATTTTGCGAATTATTGTTTGGTATTATTATACATCTATTTTATTGTTTGTCAATAGTTTTTACGAACATTTTTTCATATTATTTCTAAATTTGCAAATTTAGCCATAAGTCTCTTATGTCCCACTTTATCAAAACTAATGTCAACTTTTAAATCATCACCTTCTGGTTCAGTTGATGTTATTACACCCTCTCCAAATTTTTTATGATATACTCTAATACCTTCACCATATTGTGATAAATCAATTTTTTTACTTGCTCCTCTGTTTGTAAGTCCACTCAAGAAACTTTCTGCTGTTCTTCCAAAGGAAAATCCTTTATTGTTAGAACTTGCTGCAACTTTTACATCATTTGTATCTATTTTATATGATTTTATTGCACTTGAATTTTGACTTCCATAACTCCACATGTAATCATTGTTTCTTATTGGTTTTGTAGATTCTTCTGCTCCATCTAACAATTCAGTAGGTATTTCCTTTAAAAATCTAGATACTAAATTACAACTTGTTGATCCAAACATTGTACGTTGTTTTGCACATGTTAAATATAAGTCTTTCTCAGCTCTTGTTATTCCAACATAACATAAACGTCTTTCTTCTTCTAATTCTGCAGTTTCTCCTATTGATTTGTATCCTGGGAATATTCCTTCTTCCATTCCTACTAAAAATACTACCGGAAACTCTAATCCTTTGGCACTATGTAATGTCATAAGTGTTACAGACTCCTCTGTTTCATCCATACCATCTAAATCTGATGATAGTGTCATTCCTTCTAAGAAATTCTCCAAAGTATTTTCTGCTTCTTCTTTTTCAAATTCCATTGCAACTGTAAGGAATTCTTCCAAGTTTTCTATTCTATTTTCTGCTTCTACTGTTTTTTCATCTTCAAGAGCTTTTGTATAACCTGTTTTCTTTAATGTAAGTTTTACTAATTCTGTAATTGTTACACTATCTTTTTTACTTCTTAATTCTTCTATAACATTCATAAATTCTCTCGAATTTAGATAAACTCTATTCAATCCATATTGATCTGCATTTTTTATTATTTCATACATTGAAGTTTCATTACTTATAGCCAAATCATTTATTTTATCTAGACTAGTTTTTCCTATTCCCCTCTTAGGTTCATTTATAATTCTGATTAAACTTAAATTATCTGATGTATTTTGTATTAACCTTAAATATGAAATAATATCTTTTATTTCCTTTCTTTCGAAGAATTTTAGACCTCCAACTATTTTATATGGTACTCCTTCTCTTCTTAAAATATCTTCTATTGCTCTTGATTGGGTATTCATTCTATATAAAATTGAAAAGTCTGAATATTTGTAATTATCTTGTCTTCTCAAATGTTCAATTTGCTCAACAATATATCTTCCTTCATCATATTCATTGTCTGCTGAATAAAATTTAGGAAGCTCACCTATATCATTTTCTGTCCATAATTTTTTATCATATTTTGCTTCATTGTTCTTTATTACTGAATTGGCAACTTTTAATATATTTCCTGTACATCTATAGTTTTGCTCTAATTTTATTATCTTTGTTCCTTTAAAGTCTCTTTCAAAATTTAAAATATTTGATATGTCCGCTCCTCTAAATGAGTAAATTCCTTGGTCATTATCCCCTACTACTGTAATATTTCCATTTATACTTGCTAGACTTTTTACAAGTGTAAATTGTGCCTTATTAGTATCTTGATACTCATCTACTAAAACATATTTAAACTTTCCTGCATAATATTCTAATATTTCAGGGTTTTCTTCAAATATTTTTATTGTAAAATTTATTATATCATCAAAATCTATTGCATTATTTTCTTTTAATCTTTTTTGATATAAACTATATATTTCGGAAATTTTCTCTCTTCTAAAGTCTCCTTTTGCTTTTAATGCATATTGTTCTGGCTCTAACATTTCATTTTTTGCATTACTTATTTCTGATGCAACTGCTCTATCTGTAAACGTCTTATCATCAATATTTAAATCTTTTAAACATCTTTTTATTAGTGTTCTTTGATCTGATGTATCAAATATTATAAATGACTTTTCATAACCTATTTTTTCTATATGATACCTTAATATTTTTACACATATTGAATGGAATGTTCCCATCCATATATCTTTTGCTTGTTCTCCAACTAAATTTGTTATTCTTTCTTTCATCTCATTTGCAGCTTTGTTAGTAAATGTTATTGCTAGTATATTCCAAGGAGCTACATTTTTTTCTTGTATTAAATATGCTATTTTATGTGTTAATACCTTTGTTTTACCACTTCCCGCTCCAGCTATAACTAAGCATGGTCCTTCTGTATTTACTACTGCTTCATATTGTTTATTATTTAATCCTTCTAATATTTCTGACATTAATTATCTACTCCTATTTGCTTAATATTTCTTTTACAACTTCATTTATTGTCCTTCCATCAGCTCCTGCTCCTATTTTTGCTTTTGCTTCTTTCATTACAATTCCCATATCTTTCATTGAAGTTGCTCCTACTTCTTTTATTATTTCTGAAATTATTTCAACTAATTCTTCTTTTGTTAGTTGTTTTGGTAAGTATTCTTCTAATACTTTCATCTCTTCTTTTGTTTGTTCTATTAAATCTTCTCTTCCCGCTTTTTCAAAGTCTACTAGTGCATCTTTCTTTCCTTTTTGTTCTTTTGCTATAATTTCTATTATTTTGTTATCGTCTACTTCTTTTCCTGTATCTTTTTCTATTTTTAATATTGCTGCTCTTACCATTTGTACAGTATTTTTTCTTATTACATTTTTGTCTCTCATTGAAACTTTTAAATCTTCTAATAATTTTTCTTTTAACATACTTATCATTCCTTTCTATATTTGCAGTCTTATTTTACTACATAAAAAAAGAAATAGCAATCATTTTTTCGCTATTTCTTTTTAATTTATTTATTACTGCTTTTTTTCTTTCTAGTGGTTTTTTTCTCCATTTCAGGGCTCCATTTTTCTCCTAGCTTTGGCTTATTCCAAGAAATAAAGTTACATTTTTCTGGGCTATTTTCACAAACAAAGAATTTTCTTCCTCGTTTAGATTTCTTTTCTATAACTCTAGCCCCACAAACAGGACATGGAACTTCTATATAATTTATAATAGATTTAATATTTTTACATTCAGGGAATCCTGGACATGCTAAAAATTTACCATATCTACCATATCTATATACCATCATTCTTCCACATTTTTCACATTTAACATCTGAAACTTCTTCTTCTAATTTCACATGTTCTAATTCTTTTTCTACTTTTTCTACTTCTTTTATAAAAGGTCCATAGAACTCTCTTATAACTTCTTTCCAGGCTTCATTTCCTTCTGCAATTTTATCAAATTGAGTTTCAATATCTGCTGTAAAAGATTCATTTACAATATCTTTAAAATTCTCTACTAATAATTTATTTACAACTCTTCCCAATTCTGTAGGATGTAATTGTTTTTGTTCTTTTTCGATATATCTTCTTTCTATTATTGTTGTAATTGTTGGAGAATATGTACTTGGCCTTCCTATCCCTTTTTCTTCTAAGGCTTTTACCAAGCTAGCTTCTGTATATCTTGCAGGTGGCTCTGTGAAACTTTGCTTTGGATTTAATTTTACTTTTTTGACCTCTTGATTTTCTTCTAATGGTGGAAGCATTCCTTTTTCTTCTTCTTGTTTATCATCTGTACCTTCTACATAAAGTACCATAAATCCCTTAAATTTTAAATTTTGACCATTAGCTTTTAAATCATATTTACCTGATTTTATATTTACAGCCATAGTATCATATATTGCAGAAGACATTTGGCTTGCTAAAAATCTATTGTATATTAGTTTATATAATTTGTATTGATCTGGTGTTAAATATTGTTTTACTTCATCTGGTAAAAGTTCTATATGAGCAGGTCTTATTGCCTCATGTGCATCTTGTGCATCTTTATTAGTTCGGTAATACCTATTCTCATAATAATTTTTACCATATATTTTGATTATACATTGTTTTGCAACTGCTCTTGCTTCTTCTGAAATTCTTGTTGAATCTGTTCTCATATATGTTATTAGACCTGTATGGCCTTCTGGTAGTTTTACACCTTCATATAACCCTTGTGCAACTGACATAGTCTTTTTCAAGGTAAAATTCAATTTTCTTGATGCTTCTTGTTGCATTGTACTTGTTGTAAATGGTGGTGCAGGAGTACGTTTCTTTTCTCCCCTTTTTACTTCTGTTATTATGTATTTTCCATTTTCTAAATCTGACAATATTTTATCTGCTTCATCTTTTGTATGTATTTCTATTTTTTTGCCATCTTCATTCGCAACTCTTGCTTCAAACTCTGTTTTTGTTTTTTCGTCTAATAATATAGCATATATATTCCAATACTCTTGTGGTACAAATTTTTCAATTTCTTCTTCTCTATCTACTATTAGCTTTACAGCTACAGATTGAACGCGTCCTGCCGACAATCCTCTTTTCACTTTTTTCCACAATACGGGACTTATTTTATATCCAACTATTCTATCTAATACACGTCTTGCTTGTTGCGCATCTACTAAATTTACATCTATATCTCTTGGGCTTTCTATTGCCTTTTTTACTGCTCCTTTTGTTATTTCATTAAATGTTACCCTTGTTATTTTATTTTTATCTTCTTCTAATATTTTCGCCAAATGCCATGCAATAGCTTCTCCTTCACGGTCAGGGTCGGTAGCAAGATATACTTTTTTCGCTGTTTTTGCATCTTTTTTTAGTGATTTTATTAAATCTCCCTTTCCTCTTATATTTATATATTCTGGTTCAAAATCATTTTCTACATTTATTCCTAGTTTTGATTTTGGCAAATCTCTTATATGTCCCATTGATGCTACTACTTTTGTACTTCCCCCTAGAAACTTTTTAATTGTATTTGCCTTAGCGGGAGACTCCACTATTATTAATTTATCAGCCATTTTTATCTCCTTCCTTAGTATTATACTTACAAATTATATATACATTTTTTTTAAAAGTCAATACCAACATAAAAAAAGGACAGTGTTCTGCCCTGGTTTTACTCTTCTATTACTTATCTTAATTCATATAAAACATCTTTAATTGCAATTGGTGTAACTTCGTTGTCTCTTAACAATGTTAAAATTTTATCTGCTTCATTTGAATTATTTGTTAATTCATAAATTTCTTCTTTTTCTATATTAATATTTTCTTCTTTGTACTCTGTTTTTACAATTTCTATACCATATTTATTTTCGACATTTTCTTTTCCTGTAATAGTCTTGTAGTATTCAATCTTTACAGGATATTTAATACCTTCTTCAAGTAATCTGTTTTTATCAATAAATATCCCATCGAAAAACGTCTTCAAATTTAACTCCTTCCTCTTTTTCTATAACCACGATACTCATTATAACATATTTTTTTGAAAATGCAAGAGTTTTTTTATTTTTTATATATCTCTCTCGACAATATATTACATGAATATGTAATATATTTGTAATACAAATTTAATAAAACATTAATTGATATTATATTGCTTGTATGATAGAATTTATATAAAGGTATATTTATCATATTCAGAAAGGAATTTTTATAAATCATGAAAATTATAAAGAAAGTTTTTTCTATAAATTTAATATTATTGTTAGTTTTAATTAACCTTAATTCATATACATATGCTTCATCAGTTAATGATTCTAGTTTAAAAAAATCAATTAAAAAGGTTAATTCATACCTGAAAAATAATATTGATTATAACCAACCAGAATATTTAACCGAAATTGTAGATGATAACAGAGAAGTACCTGCATATTCATATTATCCTAAACACGTAAGTTCACGAGGGATAAAAACATTAAAAGCATTCAACGGAAAGATCTTTATGGGATTAGGAGATTGGAATGATAATACCGGTCCTACTAAAATATTATATTATGATACTAAAAGTAATAAGGTTGTATCTTCTGGCACAATAGCTGATGAGGCCATTGAAACATTTACTATAATAGATAAAAAATTATACACAACAGGGACAGACCCTAAAGCTGCTTGGGGATATGGCAGCTATTATCAATATAATGAAACAGATAATAAGTGGGAACAACATCAAAAGAAACATGGCTGGATACACATTTTTAAAATGGTTGAATTTGAAAATAAATTGTTTCTGTGTGGATCTACTCAAAAAAATTTCACTCCAATTCAATATTCTGATGATAATGGTGAAGTATTTAACAATATTTTCTTATACAAAGATTCTGAACAACTTCCTTTTGATGAAGAATTAAGATGTTATAATTTAATTTCATATGATAACAACTTATATGGATTTGTTGCTTCAACTAATAATAAAAAAATTGATGGAATATACAAATATGACAGCAAAGAAAATAAATTTAATTATATAGCTAACCTTCCGGATAGTTCAATTCACTGGTTTGCACGTTTTCCTAAACATAGTATTTTTAAAAATAAATTTATTTATTTGTCTGGTAGTCATGTATACAGTACTACTGATTTTAAACAATTTACACCAATACTTGCAAATTTATTTGGTAAAACTGTTCTAAATCCTGATTATGTATTTTATTCTACTGGAACTGAAAATGCCCAAGATTCTTTGGTTGTGGATGATACCTTATATTTATTAACTTATAAAAAAGATGGGAATTCATATTTAGCTAGAATCTACGCTACAAAAGATTTATCTACAACTCAATTAATATATGAATTAGAAACACCTTCGACACCATTCACTTTTGAGTACTATGACAATAGTTTTTACATAGGAACTAATGTTGGATATTCATCTAAGCTAGACGACTCTGTTAAAAACCGGAAGTTTATATAGAGTTAACTTAAATGATGCCAAAGAGTCAAAGCTATCTATTAATACTAAAAAGAAAAAAATATCTATTGATAAAGTCAACTTTAATTACAACACAACATACAAATTAACTAATGACAAGTCAGAATTTAAAACTACATTAACTTTTAAATCTTCAATGAATGAAAAAAAATGTAAAAATGAATATGCAAAAATACAAAATTTAGATTTGCTTTATGCAACAGTTACAAATATAGGAAAATCAGATATATCAGAGTCGGTTTCTTATTTTGATAAAGTACTATCTGCAAACACATCAACTACAAATAAGTTCACATCTCCTATAGACTATGCAAAAGAAATGTTCAAAAAAGAGTTAAATATACAAGACAAACTATTTTCACTTACAACCAAAACTACAGAAAATACTAATGATAAATATACAGTTGATGTGACTTTATCTGTTAACAACAGTGCTATGTTCAGTACCTCTAATTCTGGTTCTAATACAAATTCTGATTCTAATAACACATCAAACTCATCTAAAAAGGTAATTAGTAGTACTAGCAAATTGCCTCAAACAGGACACTTTATAAATATAAAATATATTTTGATACTTACTATATTCTTGGCAATTATGGCAATTGTATATTTAAAAACCAAAGGAACAAACAATGAACAAAAAAGATAAAAAAATTATATATATTTTACTTATTATAATAATATTGTTTTCTCTTATTTTATTATTTAAAATTACGAAATCAGAGAAACAAATTAAAGAGTTACGTAATAAGGTATATGAAGAATATAATAAAATATCCGAAACAGAAATAGATACAGCTATTAACAATAACATTAATAGCTCTGATACAACTCTTCAAGAACAAACTACTATTACTATTGGAAAATTGGAAATTCCCAAGATCGGCATCTCATATCCTATTATAAATATTTGCTCAGATATTAATCTAGAAGTGGCACCTTGTAGAATTGCAGGTCCTTATCCTAACACTCCAGGGAATTTAGTCATAGCTGGACATAATAATTGGAATAAATCTTTCTTTTCAAATTTATATAAATTAAAAAAAGGGGATTTAGTATATTTTACAGATATATCTGGACGTAAATTAAAATATAAAATCTATGACAAATATGAGGTTGATGAAAATGACTTATCTTGCCTTGAACAAGATACTAATGAACAAACAGAAATAACACTTTTAACTTGTGTTAAATATAAAAAGAAAAAAAGATTAATTATAAAATGTCGTAATTAAACTTAAAAAGCCAGTAATTTTAAATTACCGGCTTTTATTTTTATTCAGCAATTTCATCAAATTGAGAATTATAAAGTTCTGCATATGCACCATTTTGTTTCATTAACTCATCATGATTTCCTTGTTCAACAATATTACCATCTTTCATAACCAAAATTAAATCAGCATTTTTTATAGTTGATAATCTATGAGCAATAATAAATGATGTCTTTCCTTCTGTTAATTTGTCCATAGCTTTTTGAACAAGCTCTTCTGTCCTTGTGTCAACATTTGAAGTTGCTTCATCTAGTATTAAGAAAGGTGAATCTTCCATCATACCTCTTGCTATAGTAAGTAATTGTCTTTGTCCCGCTGATACATTATCATTTTCTGAAAGATGTGAATCATATCCCTTTGGAAGGGTTTTTATAAAGTGATGTAACCCTATTTCCTTACATATTTCTTTAACTTTTTCATCACTGATATTTTCTCTATTATAAATAATATTTTCTTTTATAGTTCCATCAAATAACCATGTATCTTGTAAAACCATTGTAAATAAATCGTGAATATTTTTTCTAGTTAATTCTTTAGTTGATATTCCATCTATTTTTATATCACCTGAATTTATTTCATAAAATTTCATTAAAAGATTTACCATTGTAGTTTTACCCGCACCTGTTGGTCCTACTATTGCTACTTTTTGACCAGGCATAGCAGTTGCTGTAAAGTTCTTAATTGTTGGTTTGTCATTGTCTTCATATTGGAAAACTACATTTTCAAATTCAATTTTTCCTTTAGCATTATCTTTATTTAACACTTTTGTTATTTTATCTTGGTTTTCCATTTCTTTTTCATCTAAAAATTCAAATACTCTTTCACTTGCTGCAGCTGTTGATTGAAGTGATGTCATTGCTTGAGCTATTTCTGATAATGGTGATGTGAATAATCTTACATAAGTTATAAATGCAACTATTACACCAAATGATATAATATCTTTCATTACAAGTAAAGCCCCCACTATACATACAGCAACATATCCAAAGTTTCCTATAAACACCATTAAAGGTTGCATTATTCCAGATAAAAATTGACTTTTTCTATTTGCTTCATAAACTTTTTTATTATATTCATCAAATTTTTTATCTGATTCTTTTTTACCATTATATACTTTTACTACATTTAACCCAGAATATATTTCTTCAATATGACCATTTAAGTTTCCTAATTCTGTTTGTCTTGCCGTAAAATATTTTTGTGAATTTTTTAGTATTAATATCATTCCTGAAAATCCAATTACGCTTGATGCTATTGCAGTAATTGCCATAATCCAATTTGTTGCAAACATCATTATAATTGTTCCTAAAAATAATGTAGAACTGCTTACCAAAGTTGCTAAAGATTGATTCATTGATTGTGCTATTGTATCTACATCATTTGTTACTCTAGATAAAGTATCTCCCGCTTGATGTTTGTCAAAATATTTTAATGGTAATTTATTTATCTTTGTTGATATTCTACTTCTTAGACTTTTAGCAAATTTATTTGCTACATCTGTCATACATATAGCTTGAATAAAATTAAACAAACTACTACATACATATATACATACTAAGAATAATGAAATTGATTTTACTTTATTCATATCCATTATTCCCATAAGTCCATTAGATATCTCATCAGTTAAATCTGATAACTTATTTGGAGCTGATATTGATAATACTGAACTTAATATTGCCAAAACTAAAGAAACATAAATAAATATTCTAAATTTCTTTAATTCTCTAAATAATCTTTTTAGAGCACTCTTAAAATCTTTTGCTTTTTCTCCTATACCCATTCCTGGAGGTCCACCCATAGGCCCTCCCATTCGTCTTTTTGGAGGTTTTGTTTTATTTTCTTCATTACTCATTTTCTAGTTCCTCCTTTGATAATTGTGATAATGCAATTTCTTTGTACACTTCACAAGTCTTAAGTAACTCCTTATGAGTTCCTATACCTGCTATTTTTCCTTCATCTAAAACTACTATTTTATCTGCATTCATAATTGTACCTATTCTTTGCGCAACTATCAAATTAGTTGCATCTGATGTGTATTTTTTTAATTCTTTTCTTAATATGCTATCTGTCTTATAATCTAGCGCTGAAAAACTATCATCAAAAATATAAATCTCTGGATCTCTTGCAATCGCTCTAGCTATTGCTAACCTTTGTTTTTGTCCTCCTGATACATTTGTACCTCCTGA
Organism: uncultured Clostridia bacterium; assembly: GCA_934167965.1. Classification (GTDB taxonomy): domain Bacteria; phylum Bacillota; class Clostridia; order TANB77; family CAG-508; genus CAG-269. Next base: position 204,553 of record CAKPMJ010000002.1, read on the forward strand.
AGCTATATGTGTATCATATTGTTCTTCCATCTTTTCTACAAATTCTGTTGCTTGAGCTACTTTTACTGCTTCCTTTATTTTTTGATTAGTAATCTCTCCTTTTCCGTTTTCTCCATAAGATACATTTGAATTAACAGTTCCATCAAACATTACTGCTTTTTGTGGTACATATCCTAACTTATTATGCAAGTTTTCAAGTTTATATTCTTTTACATTTACTCCATCTACTAAAACTTCTCCATCTGTAACGTCATAAAATCTAGGAACTAGATTTATTAAAGTAGATTTTCCACTTCCTGTAGATCCAATAAATGCAACCGTTTCTCCTTTATTAGCTTTAAATGATATATTCTCTAATAAATATTCATCTGCATCTGGATATTTAAAATACACACTTTTAAATTCAACTGTTCCTTTTTCTTTGGTTTCTTCATTAAATGTTCCTTCTTTAATTGATAAATCTATATCTAAAACTTCATTTATACGTTTTGCAGAAACTTCTGCTCTTGGAAACATCATAAATATCATTGCTAACATTAAGAATGACATTATTACTTGCATTGCATAAGAGCTAAATACAACCATATCACCAAATAAGCCCAATTTATCCATCATTGCTGCATCTCTTATTAAATATGCACCTACAAAGTAAATAGAAAGTGTTAAACCATACATTACTAGATACATTACAGGTTGCATTACAGAAAATGTTTTTTGGTTAAATAATTGTTGCTTTGTCAATTTAGTATTTACTTCTTCAAATTTATTTTCTTGATATTCTTCTGCATTAAATGCTCTAACTACCCTAATTCCTATCAAGTTTTCTCTAGTTACTCCATTTAGTTTATCTATTAATTTTTGTACAATTTTGAATCTAGGAAGAACTATAATCATTATTGTTCCTATTGCAACAAATAATATTGCAATTGCTCCTCCTGTAATTGCACTCCATTGCCAACTTTTATTTAATATTTTTGTTATTGCCCATACTGCTGTAATCGGAGCTTTTATCATTAGTTGTAATCCCATAGCAACTAGCATTTGAATTTGTGTTATATCATTTGTTGTTCTTGTTATTAAACTACTAGTAGAAAATTCTTTTATTTCTTGCATTCCTAAATTTTCTACTTTATCAAATAATTTTTTTCTAATAGCCATTGAGAATCTTGCTGATACTGTTGATGCAAAATATCCTGTTATAACTGCTGCTATTAAACTTCCAAATGCACATGCCATCATATATCCACCATTTTTTAATATCTCTGACATTTGGCTTCCTTCTGTCTGTACAAGTTTTGTTATTTCTGACATGTAATCAGGTATTTTTAATTCTAACCACACTTGAACAGATACTAATGCTACTATTATTATTGCTATAATCCATTCCCTTTTCTTTAAGTTTTTTAATAATTTAATCATATATTCTCCTCCATCTTTTTTTGTTTATATTGTACTCTCTATTTATAAAATTTGTTTAAAATTATTCCTGCAATATGTACAATTGGTGTGGATTCTTTTTTTGCAATATCTTTACCTAAAGCCTTTCCACTAACAGTTAATGATGCAACTAATGCACTTATAAAAAACTGTACATTACTTGGTAAACCATAACTATTAATTATCTTCATTGCTATCATTGTACTTATTGCACCACTTACTACTCCACAAATATCACCAATTACGTCTGCACATATATTTGCAACTTTCGAAGCATTTTTTATTAATTTTAAAGATGTTGTTGCTCCTTTTATTTTTTTTGTAGCTTTAGCATTAAAATCTGATTCATTTGCTACTGTTACTGCAACTCCAACGATATCAAAAAAAATACCTATTAATATTACCAATACTAAAATTATTATTGCCCAAAATATATTTAAATTTGATACACCATTTGATGATACATATGATATTAATCCTGATAAAATAAATGTTAATATAAATGATTCTATAACCCATTTTATATGTGAATTGTTCTCTTTTTCTTTCAATTATTACACCTCTATATTTTATTTTTTAAAGCAAAAAAAGATGGTCAAAATCTAAGTAAATTTTACGGTTTAGGTCTAGTTGAATTTCTCTGTTTTCTACTATATATTACTACATAGCCGTTTCCATTTAAAGAAAACATCTAATATTATATTAGACACCAGATCGCCACTTAAGTCCGTACCTTAATCCTTAGACTTCTATGCTCTTTGCTAGCAAACATTCTAGAAGTTTTCCTTAAGCACACTTTAATTTATTACTAGTCTCTTTTGCAAATGCAATTTCATAATTGTTTAACTAATCCCAATACATTCACTCAAGACAGGCTACACTATGCATTTCGTGTCTTGGCACTCAGCATAGGTTACACTTAATTTGTTCAATATTTTAAACTTAATATAAGCCTCCGCGAAACCAGGGAGTTACATATATGCCATTATATGCTACCCTAATTTCTTACTCCCTATACACACGCACAACTGGCATTATGCGCATATACAAGGAACTTCATCGATATGCCCTTTAATGGATTTTTAGCCCCATCCTCGTAATAAACAGTATGACTAGAATAATGCACCATCGTTTAATATTATATCATATTATATTTTTTTTGTAAATATTTACCACTCTGAATTCTTATATAAAAAAAATCAGGAGTACTTCCCCTGATTTTTTTATATTATACATTTACCTTATAATATTTTGCAATTAGCTCATCTAATTCAACACTTAGTTTATATATTACTTCGTAATCTTCTCCATTTTCAATACTTTTATTTAATTTATCTCTTAACTTGCAAATTTCATCATTTAACATTTTGATCGCTCCTTTAAATGCATTTTTTTATATAATATGATAAAAATTTTCTTTTTCTTTATTCTATTATAAAATTAACACATAATCTTTTCTTAGTCAATACTTTTTTATGTTTTTTTACAAGTTTCGTATGACCTTATTTTACTGTGTTTTTCAGCATTTTACAGCAATCGACAATTAACTTTATTTAACTACAGAAATTACCATTTTTTCTTGTTTAAAAATATCATCAAAAACTCTTTTTGCAATTGTGCTATCTACACTTTCAATTTCTTCAATATAATCAAAACTGTTTATACCTTTCATGAAATCAGATAAAAACATTCTTGCAATATCTCCAACATCATTATACTCTTTTACATATGCTCCATAAATCATCTTTTTTATTCTTTCAAAATCTCCTTCATTTATACCATTTGTTTTAATCTCATTTATCTCTGCTTTTAAACTATCATTTAATTTATATGGATCTCTTGATGTCCCTGTTATCAGTATGTGAGCATAATCATCTGTAAACTCGTATTCAAATGTAGGTACAGATAATAAAATTCCTTCATTATATAATCTTTGATATAATTTAGAGCTTTCTCCTATCAACATATTTAATAATATTTCTATTGCTATATGTGTGCTGACTTTTTCCCTTTTTTCAACAGGTTTACACTTTATTCCAACCGCAAATAAAGGAATACTTACATTCATTGTTGCCTCTGTTTTATCTTTAACTATACTTTCCTCTTCATTTTCATATATTCTCTTTATTTCGCCTTCTGACTTCTTGTCAATTAATCTATTTTGAATTTCTTTTAAAATTTGTTCTGGCTCAAAATCACCGCATACAACTAAACACATATTTCCTGGATTGTAAAATGTATTATAACATTTATATAAAATATCCTTATCTATATGGCTTATTGTTTCTATTGTTCCTGTTATATCTAATTTTACTGAATTTTGGTGATACATCGCTTCTAATGCATTTAAATATACTTTCCATTCTGGATAATCATCATACATCATTATTTCTTGACCAATTATCCCTTTTTCTTTCTCTACATTTTCATCAGTAAAATATGGATGTTGAACGTAATCCATTAACTCATCTAATGCTTCATAAAATTTATCTGTACATTCATATAAATATGCTGTGTGATTATTGGTTGTATAAGCATTAGCATTAACTCCTAGGTCTGTTAATACATCTAAACTATTTTTTCCATTTTCTTGTTCAAACATCTTGTGCTCCAAGAAGTGTGCTACTCCTTTTGGAACTTCTGTTACTTCTTGTTCTCCCGGAACGATAAATTTGCTATCATTTGATCCATAATGTGTGCCCCATATAACAAATTTCTTCTGTATTCCCTTTTTAGGTATAATCATAACTGTTAATCCATTTTTCAATTTTTCTGTATATACCTTTTCTTTTATTTTTAAATTTTCTAAAACTTGCATACCTATTCCTTTCCTTTTAAAAAGTATATTGTATTTAGCTTAACTTTTTTAGCTATATTTTGAATTTGGTCTTTTGTTACATTCTGGATTTTTTTAATATAATCATCAATTGTTACCTCTGAATTGCTTAATTCTTGTCCTAAAAAGTAAATAATCAATGTATCTTGCTCATCATCCATCGAAACAATACTTGATATAATTCCCTTTTTTACATTTTCAATTTCCCCTTCAGTAAAATCGCCATTCTTCATATCTTCTATTTGTTGTTTTATTATTTCTACTGCTTTTTCGAAATTACATATTTCTATTCCACAAATAACAAATACGTTACTTTTATTTTTCATATACATTGAACTTGCACTATATGCTAAACTTGCTTTTTCTCTTACGTTTTGAAATAATTTAGAATTAGCACTTCCTCCAAGTATAGCATTATATAACATAGCTTCATACCTAATGTTTTCATTGTTTAAGTCATTATCATCTAGTAAAACATCATATCCCATAACGAGTTTTCCTTGTGTTACATCTAGTGCTTCTTCCACTGTTCTTTCATCTTTGGGCTCTTCTCTTTTTTCGATATTACTTACACAGAATTTAGGTTCTCTTTCATTCAGCTTCTTAATATTTTCATTATTTTGTATTATGTCTTTTACATCTATATTGTCCAAGTTTCCAGAAACAAAAATATCTATTTTACATTCATTTATCAATTTTTTATAATATTCATATAAATTTTTAGCATCTATTCCTTCTATATCTTCGACATATCCAAATTTGTATAGTCCCGCTGGTGAATCCTTATACATTTCTTCTACACATCTAAACACTGCATATTTTGCTTTATTATCCTTTTTTGCTTCTATTATTTGTTTCACATTTTCCTTTTCATGTTTTATATATTCCTCATTAAATCCTTCATTTTCTATTAATGGATTAAATACTATATCTGAAATCATTTCTATCTCTTGTTTCAACATATTTTCACCATCATGCGGAAGAAATTTATCATTTAAACTTTCTAGATAAAATTTTAATACATGATTGTCTCCTATTTTGTCTAATCCACAATTGAATTCTGCTCCATACATTTCTTCTAATTTTTTGCTTATTTCTTCTTGTGTTTTATATTTTGCATTTCCTCTTCTTAATACAGATGATAATACTGCATTTCTAGTTACATTTTCTTTTGTTAATGGCGTTGTTAAAAATATTGATATTAAGTTTGTTTTAAACTTATTTGTATCTATTAAATGTAATTGTATTCCATTTGCTATTTTTTCTTTTTTATATCTCATTTTCTCACTTTCCTTTCTGCTCATTAGTATACTACATTTTCAATTAAGTATGCAATATTTTACTTTAGTTTTTTATATTAAAAATTCAAAAGCGAGAAGATTTTATATCTTCCCGCTTTTATGTATTAATTAAAACTTTCTTTTTCTAGCTGCCTCTGATTTTTTCTTTCTTTTTACACTAGGTTTTTCATAATGCTCTCTTTTACGAACTTCTTGAATAACACCATTTCTGGCACATTGTCTCTTAAATCTTTTTAAAGCATCTTCTATATTTCCATTATTAACTTTTATCTCTGACATTATTTATTCCCCCCTTCCGGTCATACACAACTGTATGTGGGATCTCTTACCCTATATACGCTCTATATTATACTCTATATTTAGTGGACTTGTCAAGTTATATTTAAAGTTTTTTAGAAAATACCAATTTATTAAGATAAAATACTCTATTCAATAAACATACTTATTTTAAATTGTCTATCTCTTCTTTACTAAGACCTGTTGCTTTTATAATATCTGATATATTAATATTTAGATTTAATAATTCCTTTGCTATTTCTAATTGCTTTTTTCGTTCTCCTTCTTTTATTCCTTCTCTTCGTCCTTCTTCTTTTCCTACTTCATTTGCATACTGCTTTATCGCTTTTTCATCCATTATATGTTTCATTCTTAGTCTTGCTAATTCTCTTTCTCTTTCATCTTGCTGAATTTTATTTAATTCGTTTTTTGCCTCTTTGATATCTTCATTTTCTTTCATATCTTCTTCACCTACTTTTTCAGGATATAATAAGAACTTTGCCCATATCTTTAATTTGTCATTCTTGTCTATCTGTTCATTATCCAAAGCCTTTATTAACTTTGGTAATTCGATTATATGCAACTCTAACATTTCTGTCAATACTTTTTTACTAAATTCTTCTTCTTTTATCTCCCATTTAGTGTGACTTTTTGGTATGTCTTTTAATTAGATAGTATACTATTAATTAGTCCTTTTGTGATTTTTTCATTTCCTACATGTCCAAATATTCTTTTGAATACATAATCATTTGTTGGCTTTAGTGCCTCCTCTGTTTCTTTTTGTTTTGCTATAACTATTCCTCCTTTGATGTTTTATTTTCTTTTTGATTTCTTTGGCGAATTGCCTTTAGAGCTTTGAATTAAATTTTCTTGAATAGAGTATTTTATTTCCATATATTACCATATCAATTTTATTTTGTCAATAGCTTAAACAAAAAAGAGACCTAAAGTGGTCTCTCTATGAATTCATAATTTTTTATCTATAAAATTATTTTTTATTTACTAATTCTTTTAGTTGTTTACCAGCTTTGAATACTGGAGCTTTAGATGCAGGTATTTTTATTTCTTCCTTAGTTTGTGGATTTCTACCCTTTCTTGCTGCTCTTTTTCTAACTTCGAAAGATCCAAATCCAACTAATTGAACTTTATCACCTTTCTTTAGAGCTTCTTTAACAACTGATACAAAAGCGTCTACTGATGCTTCAGCAGATTTTTTTGTGTCTCCTGTTTTTGCAGCTACTGCTGCTACTAAATCAGCCTTGTTCATTTACATTACCTCCTATAAGATTTATGTTTTATGTAGTTAATATTAATGCTTCTTTTGCACCATATGCCCTACTATTTAGAATTATTCGCCAATCTTCGATAAATTCCCTCTTTTTTTTTGAAAATATTTATTTTTTTCGAAAATTATGCAATAAAAACCCTAAACTTACTAATAAAACTACTAGATTACAAATAATATTTCCTATTGCCGCACCATTTATACCTATATATTGATTTTTTATTAAAATGACATTAGAAACTAATTTAAACATCACTCCTACAAAAGATGAAATTACAGGAATATTATTTTTTCCTATTGCTTGTAATATTGAATTTATTGTTTGGGCAAATAATGAAAATAATATCGATATACTATTTACCCTAAGTAACAAAACTCCACTACTTGCATTTGGAAATAATACTTTTAAAATAAGTGGTGCAAAAATTATCATTCCAATAGTTGATGGTATAGCTATAATTGTTGTTATTATAATAAATATTTTTGATTTTCTTTTTACTTCTTTTATATCTTTTATAGCCATACTTCTAGCTATGCTTGGAACAAACCCTGTAACAAATGGTACATTAATTGATAATGGCAATAAACACAATGTATCTATCTTTCCACTCAAAATACCATATTGTAATTTTGCACTTGACTCACTCATATATTTTTTTAATATTCTTACAACTGTAAAAGCATCTATATTCTTATTAAAAGATGACATCAATGCACTAAGTGAAACAGGTACAGATTCTTCTAATATTTGTTTTATAGTTTTTCTTATTCTCGTTGCTTGATAATTTACTGATTGTTTTATTTCTTGTGCTATCTCTCCTCTTCTTTTTCTATAATATATGTATATATATGAAAAACTACTAAAAGTTGCTACTGTCGTTGCTAAATTTGCTGCAGCGGCCATTAATGTAGTGTTTATACTTGATACTTTTACTACTATTTCTACTAATATTATAGTAAATAAAGTTTTAAATATTTGCTCCATTGATTGTGACCTTGCTGTTGCTGATAAATTTTGTCTTCCATTAAAGTATCCTCTTATAACAGATGTTATTGATACAAAGAATATTGATGGTGCAAGAGCAATTAATGAATATTCTGCCTCTGGTATTTGCAGCCATACATTTGCTATAGTTTTAGCACCTAAAAACAATAAAACAGTTCCTATTATTCCAAATGTAGCAAAAGTAAAAAATGAAATTTTAAATACTCTATATGCACTTTTAGCATCACCTATAGCCAATCTTTCAGACACCAATTTGGCTATTGCATTTGGAACCCCTATTGATGAAAATGTAAGTAATAAAGCATATATTTGAAATCCACTACTATAAGTAGCATTTCCAGCATCCCCAAATCCTTCTCTATTTGTAAGATATAACTTATACAAAAGTCCAATAATTTTTATAAGTATTTGAGAAAACAATAAAGCCACTATTCCTTGTACAATTGATTCTTTTTTTACTTTCAAGTTTTCTCCTCCTAAAAATTGGCTAATCTTTCCAAAAAATCGTTAAAAAGTATTGACAAATTAAGTATTTTGTTATAAAATTATTCAGTATTCTAAAAAATATGAATTAAATATAAAACTTCTCCCCGGTAGTTTTAAATTTGATTTTCATATATAATAAATAAAATTTAAATATAGGAGGGTATATTTTACCATGAATAATACTACATATAGCGTTAAAAAAAGTGAAATTGAAAGAAAATGGTATATAATTGATGCAGCAAATAAACCATTAGGTAGAGTTGCTACTGAAGCTGCTAGATTACTTGCTGGAAAACATAAACCAATCTATACAAAAAATATAGATACAGGTGATCATGTTATAATTATTAATTGTAAAGATGCTATCTTAACAGGAAGCAAATTAAATCAAAAAATTTATAGACATCATTCAGGATATATTGGAGGAATGAAAGAAACTCCTGCTAAAGATATGATGGAAAAAAATCCAACAAAAGCTATGATGTTAGCAGTTAAAGGAATGTTACCTCATAATTCTTTAGGAGCTCAAATGTTAAAGAAATTAAGAGTTTATGCTGATAACAATCATGAAAATCAAGCACAAAAACCAGAAATTTGGAATTTTTAGAAGGAGGAAATATAAATGGCAGACAAAATAAATTATTGTGGTACTGGTAGAAGAAAAAATTCTATCGCTAGAGTAAGATTAGTAGAAGGTACTGGAAAAATCACAATTAACGGAAAAGATATTGAAGAATATTTTGGAATGGAAACTTTAAAAGTTATAGTTAGACAACCATTAACAGTTACAAACACTACAGCAAAATATGATGTTATTTGTAAAGTTTGCGGTGGTGGTTTCACTGGTCAAGCTGGTGCTATACGTCATGGTATAGCTAGAGCTTTAAATGAAGCTAACGATGAATATAGACCTATTTTAAAATCAAACGGATTCTTAACAAGAGATCCTCGTATGAAAGAAAGAAAGAAATATGGTCTTAAGAAAGCTAGAAAAGCTCCACAATTCTCAAAGAGATAATTATATATTCAATATATATCAAAAAACGGAAGTATTACACTTCCGTTTTTTTACTTTTCTGTACTCATTATTAAACACACTCTCTCCAATCAGTAACTAACTTGGCACCTTGTTTAATTAAATCATTTGTACCAACAGAATTTTCCGATACAATATTTCCAGGAACAACAAATACATCTCTTCCCTGTTCTAAAGCAAAATCAACAGTAATTAAAGTGCCACTCTTCTCTTTTGCTTCAACAACTAAAAGTCCATTACTCATTCCACTTATTATTCTATTTCTGGCTGGAAAATTTTCTTTTTTTGGCTTTGTTCCTAATGGGTATTCAGAAATAATTGTTCCTCCGGAATCTAAAATTTTTTGAGATAAATTTATATTTTCTTTTGGATAAATAGTATCCAATCCATTTCCTAAAATTGCAACTGTCATTTTATTTGCCTCCACAGCTCCTAAATGGGCTTCTGAGTCAATTCCTATAGCTAAACCACTAATTATATTAATATCTTGTTTTGAAATATTGTAAGCAAAATCTCTTGCTACTTTTCTTCCATAATCTGTTGCCTTTCTACATCCTACAATACTTATTGATTTGTTATTTAATATCTCTTTATTTCCTCTAATATACAAACATATTGGAGGATCATATATCTCTTTTAAAATATTTGGGTATTGTTTATCTTCTATTGATATAATATCTATATTATTTTTCTTCATAAAATTAACATGCTTTTCTACATATTTTCTTAAAACTTGATTTAAAATTAAATTTGATAGATTCTCTCCAATCCCTTTGACTTCTAATAGATCTTTTTTGTTGGCATACCATATATTTCTTTTATTACCAAATCTTTGAATTAAATTATTATACTTTTTGATTCCTAAATTATTAATGAGTGAAATCCATACTTTATAGTATTTTTCTTCTATATAAAACAGTCCTTTCTTTTATAAATTAAGTTACAGTATATCACAGATTTCCTAAAAATTCTATATTTTTCATTACTTTTTTTGACAAATTTACAAAATCGGTCTATAATATATTCATATGAAATAATTAAGGGGAATAAATAAATATGTTTGGATTTAGAAGTGACGGAAAAAAAGCAAAAAATATACCACCATTTTTTAGGGTTATACCTAATATAATGATGACAAGAAATGACTCACAAGTTTATTTTAAGGAAGATATTGTACTAAATGGAATGGATGCATACATAAGCAAAAAAATGGAAGAGGGAATAAAAATATCATACATGAATATTATTTTTGCAGCTATAGTAAGAATAATAGCAGAAAGACCTCAGTTAAATAGATTTGCTATGAATGGATGTTTATATAATCGAAATGAATTGACTGTTTCACTTGCTATAAAAAAGAGTTTATCTGATGATGGGCAAGAAACAGTGTTAAAAATGCCTTTTACAGGCAATGAAAATTTACTTGAAATTAAAGAAAAAATGGATTCTATAATTAGATTAAACAAAGAAAATACCAGTGAAAATAAAACTGATAGACTTGCTAATTTATTAAACTTGGTTCCTGATTTCTTATTAAGATTTGTTATTAGGTTTTTAGTATTTGCTGATAAACATGGCTTTTTAATAAAACCTATTATAAAAGCAAGCCCATTTCACACTAGTGTATTTTTAACTAATGTTGGATCACTTGGTATTGATAGTATTTATCATCATTTATATAATTTTGGTACTACTAGTATGTTTTTTGCAATGGGGAAAAAGAAAAAAAGCTATGTCTATGATGATGATGAAATTAGAGAAGAAAAATGTATTACATTATCATTCGTTGGAGATGAGAGAATTTGCGATGGTTATTATTTTGCATCTTCATTTAAATTACTATGTAAATACTTAAAAAATCCTGAATTATTGGAAGAAAAAAAATCTAAAGAAAAGGAAAATGTTTAAGTGTAGTGAAGAGTGTCAGTGGGGACGTTCCTTTTTGACAATACAATATTGTCAAAAAGGAACGTCCCCACTGACACTCTCCACAGACATTTATTCATTAAAGTAATCAATAATTCCATTATAGATTCCCCAAGCCAACCTATTTTGGTAATTATCTTCAAGCAAAAGTTTTTCTTCTTCTAAATTAGATAAAAATCCACATTCCACTATAGCAATTGGAATTTCTACATTATTTATGATATAAATATTATCAATTTTAGATGCTACTCTTTTATTTTCTTTTTGAATTGATTCATTTAAATTTGTTTGTATAGATGTAGCCAAACTTTTTCCTTTTTCACTATCTTTATTATAAAATGTTTGCCATCCATAATATTGTGCTTGTGGAATTTTATTTAAATGTATTGATACAAATATATCGGCAGAACTTTCATTTCCTATCTTTACTCTATTTCTTATATCTGATATCTTTTTTTGCTTCAAAGTCTTACTATCAATATCATATATTCCCTCTTCATCTGAACGTGTTAATATTACATTGCATCCGCTCTGTTCCAATAAATTTTGTAACTTTAATGCTATTTTCAAATTAGTTTGAGCTTCTGTTGTTCCATCTGCTGCTTGCGCTCCTTCATCTGGTTTTCCATGTCCTGCATCAATAACTACAGTTTTACCGGAAACAGAAAGACTCACAGTTTCTATATAATCATTATTTCCTTTATTCATATTCAATGTTATACAACATACTAATACAATAAAAAATATACTTAAAGTTGTATATACTATTTTCTTTCTACTTAATATAACCATAAAAAACCTCACACATATAACTCTATTTGAATTATATGTGTGAGATTTTTATTTATTACATTAATTACATTGCTTCTTCAACTTTATTTTCTGTCTCTTCTGCTTCTTCTCTGTCTTCAGCTGGTTTAACAACTTCTAAACTTCCAATTGAAACTTCATAAGCAACTTTTTTAATTACGCTTCCATCTTCAAGTTTCTTTTCATAATTTCTTGATTGAACTCTACCTACAATTTTAACTTCTGTTCCAACTTCTATGTTTTGACAGAATCTTGCATTACGTCCCCAAGCAATTGATGGAATATAATCTGATTTATTATAAGCCCTGTTTACAGCTAATAATATATCTGCTATTTCTCTTCCAAATGGTGTTTGTCTATATATAGGCTTTTTGCAAATATATCCTACTAATACAACTTCATTTGTAATAGTATCTTTTTTTGCAAATTCTTTTTGTTCTGTTCCTTCATTTTCTTCGCTTTCAGCTTCTTGATTTTCTTCTACATCATCAAGTTTTTCAATGTCTTTAGCAAACACTGTAAGTATTAATTTGTTCTTTTCATTTTCATAGCTGTTGTAAGATCTAAATTGTCCTTTTATTAATAATTTTGTACCCATTTCCATCATTTCATCTGTGAATAATCTTTCAGATGCTGTTACTGGGATTACGTCTGATGTTCCACTTAAACGTGGAATTAAAAGGTCAAATGAATAAAACCTTTCTCCATAAATTTCGTGACTGAATTGTTTTTCAGATGTTACCTTTCCTACTAATGTTAAGTAGTTGTTTTCTAAATAATTTGTATCCAATTTTTATTCCTCCCTATTTTTAGATTTATCGATAGTATGTTTTAATTTTTTGCCTCTCCTAAATCTCATAGTTCTTATTATACACCATTTTTTTGGTTTTGTCTACATAAAAAGTTAATTTTTACTAAATTTTTTTCAAAAATTTGCCATAAATGCTTAAAACTGTGAATATTGACAAGGTATTACATAATTTTTTTAAATTATTTTTTGCTATTTTTATGTTAAATTCTTGTTCTTCTATGTCTTTTTCATTTATATCTTTAAAACTTTTTTGTATACATATCATAATATCTTCATCTTCTACACTAGAAATTGTAATTATAGCTTTTTGATTTAATCCATAAGTTATTATATTTTTATTTACTCCTCCTAATATAGATATATCTTTTACTACATCAGTATTTATAACTAAATATTTAGCATTTCTAATTATCTCTTCCAAATATTTTGAATTTTCTAGTAATTTATTTATACTATCATTTATTACTATTGTTTCAAATCTTATATTTTTTATATTCTCTATATTTCTATTATTTATATTGAATATTTCTAATTTGCTGTCAGTATTCTTCAAAATTTCATTCCTTATAAAATTACTATCACATTCTTTTGAAATAATTCCAATAAAAGGCATAATTCTCCCCTTCAAATACTTTATATTTCTATTATATATCTGAATTTGAAAATTATACCTATTTTTTAATATTCAACTTTTACTAAATATAGCCCATTTGGAGGTAAAGTCTTTCCTGCTAACTCTCTTTTTCCTTGTGTTATAATATCAGGAATATCAGTTGCTTTAATCTTTCCAAGTCCTACATCTACTAATGTGCCTGCAATTATCCTTACCATATTATATAAAAATCCATTTCCTGTAAGCTCTATATATATTTTTTCATCTATTTTATATACTTTAGCTTCATAAATTGTTCTTACACTACTTTTACTACTCGTTCCACTTGCTTTAAATGCTCTAAAATCATGCTCTCCTTCAAAATACTTTACCGCTTTGCTCATTTCATTTACATCTAATTTTTGTGGTATATGAGTCTCTAAATATCTATAAATTGCACTACCAATTGTTGTATTATTTATCACATACCTATATGTCTTTCTCTTACAAGTTAATCTGCTATGAAATCTGTCATCAACTTCCTCAGCATTTAATATTCTTATTGATTTCTTTAATTTAGAATTTATTGCAATAGGAAATTTATCTATTGGTAAATTGGAATCTGTTTTAAAATTAGCAACTTGTCCTAATGCATGGACTCCAGCATCTGTTCTTCCTGATGCATTTAAATCTACCTTCTCACCTGTTATCTCTTCTATAGCTCTTTCAATACTCCCTTGTATATTTAACTTATTTGGTTGCTTTTGCCATCCATTAAATTCTCTACCATCATATTCAATAGTTAATTTTATATTCCTCATATTATTTATTCTCCCTAATTCATTATAACATATTTTGCGTAAAAAAATTTGAATAACCATATAATTAGTTATTCAAATTTCAAAATTCTCTAATAAATATATCTTTGTGGATTGATTGCTGTATCTTTAATTCTTATTTCTAAATGTAAATGTGAACCTGTTGAATTTCCTGTTGAACCAACTGCTCCAATAACATCTCCTGCAGATACTTTTTGTCCAACTTTAACTTTTATCTTGCTACAATGTGCATACCAAGTTGAAACTCCTTTTCCGTGATCTACTTTTATTAAGTTACCATATGATCCATTATAAGATGCACATGTTACTGTTCCTGCTGATACAACTTTTATCGGTGTTCCTGTTGAACATGCAATGTCTAGTCCTGTGTGCGCTCCTGATCTTATTCTACTAACATGTCCAAATCTGGAACTTATTTTTCCTTTTACCGGAAGTACTGACACATTTATTCCATTTATTACTGCTAAAGCTTCTTTTGCTTCTTTTTCTTTTAATAAACTTTCTACTGTTTTTTCACATTCTTTTTTAGCACTTTTCACTGTCTCTGTTTTTACTTCTTCAGCATTATCTGTATATTTTTCTTCTATTGTAAGATCTAATTCTAAATCATTTCCTTTATATTCTGACTTAATCTTTTTTGTTACTTCTTCTGCTTCTTCAATAGTATCTACATATGCTTGAGTTTTATTATTTAGTGCTACTGTGTAGAATTTGTATGTTGTAATTACATTATCATTTAATTTTTGAATTATATTTTCTTCATCTGTTTGTTTATTTCTAGCTATTAATTTTCTCTCGTATTTTGTTTCCTCTTTAAGTGAAATACTGTCAACATTTTGTCCTTTTTGATTTAATATTTCTTCTTTTATTATTTTCTCAAATTGTTCACAGTTTGATATATATCCTAATGTTTCACTTTCTGTTGTCACTTCATATACTGGTTTATATTTTATTAAAATTATCGTGGTTATTAATATAAATCCTAATATCATTATTTTTAATGTTCTAATTGTTTCTTTTGTAAGCATCTTCAATATTGATCTTAGTTTAATTTTTAAAATAATATACACTCTCCTTTTATGCTTATTTTTTACACGACAAAATTTATTATACCACATATTAAAAAAAAATGCAAATTTTTGTCGAGTTTATTTTATTTTGCATTTTTATGTAAATTATGGTATAATACTATTAGATACTTGCTAATATGCAAATTCACTTTTTTTTTAAATTGTAAGTTATTTACGATTTTGCATTTAATAAGTATACTTTATTTATTACTAAGGAGGGCTTTGGATTAGGACCCAGAGCGAAAAAATTATGTCAGAATTAAAATGGTCAGCAAAAAGAATTGAAATTAGAGATGGAGATATCTTTGTAGATGGTAATCCATACTCAGACGAGAAGTTTATGAATCTGTTAAAAGAAGCACTAAATCACAGAATTGTTTATCAGAACGGTGAAAAAACTGTATTTTGTGTAGAAAAACAATTCGGTCAGATATGTGCAGCTTTTCCAGCTTCGGCACCTTGTTCACTCCAATCTTTTATTTCTCTTTTAAAACAGAGACTTACAAAAAATGGCCCTGTTGCCACCTTACATTATGATGATTTTTATGCAAGCAGACCATTATAATGCTCTAAGAGTCAGCTTTATAAAGCTGACTCTTCCTCTTTTTCTATTTTTTTATAAATGACCTTTCCAAATTTTACTTCATTAAATTTCTTTTGAATCTCTATAATAATAATCGGCATAATTGAAATTAAACTCGTATAAATCCATTGCATACAATTTAAAGGTATCAAATCAAACATATTAGCAAAATAAGGAACTATTACAACTACTACTTGTAATAATGCACCTAAGACAAAACTTCCAATTAAAAATTTATTTTCAAATAATCCTACCTTAAAAATTGATTCTTCTGACTTTACATTAAAGCTATGTATTAATTCAAGTAATCCAATTGCCACAAATGCCATTGTTCTTCCTACTTCTAATCCATATAAATTATTTCCAAGTGAAAATGTAAAAAGTGTTAAACTTCCTATCATTATTCCTTCTGTGATTATTTTATTCCATAACCCACCAGCAAATAAACTTTCTTTTGAGCTACGTGGTTTTTTACTCATTACATTAGGTTCTTCCTTTTCTAATCCTAATGCTATTGCTGGAAATGAGTCTGTTACTAAATTTACCCATAAAAGCTGTATTGCCAATAATGGGGACTCTAATCCTAATAATAACCCTAAAAATATAGTTGTTATTTCTCCAATATTAGTAGAAATTAGAAAATGAATTGCCTTTTTTATATTATCATATATGTTTCTTCCTTGCTTTACTGCTTCTACTATGGTAACGAAATTGTCATCCATTAAAATCATATCAGACGCATTTTTTGCTACATCAGTTCCTCCTTTTCCCATTGCAATACCGATATCTGCATTTTTTAGTGCAGGACTATCATTGACACCATCTCCTGTCATTGCAACTACTGCTCCTGTTTTTTGCCATGCCTTTACAATTCTTACTTTGTGTTCTGGTGTAACCCTTGCAAATACAGAATATGAAGATATATTTTTCTCTAACTCTTTGTCTGAAATATTATCTAATTCCTCTCCAGTAATTGCTTTATCACTAGTACACAATATTCCTAATTCTTTAGCAATTGCTTTTGCTGTAGCTATATGATCTCCTGTAATCATTACAGTTTTTATTCCTGCCCTTTTACAACTTTTTACCGCTTCTTTAACTCCTTCTCTTGGCGGATCAATCATTCCTATTAACCCTACATATATTAAATTATTCTCTATATTTGATACATTATCTATTTCATTACTTGAGATTTCTTTATAAGCAACTGCTAATACTCTCAATGCATTATTTGCCATTTCTATATTAGTATCTTTTATCTTTAATTTATCATATTCTGTTATGTTTTTTATCTCCCCATCTTTCAAAATTTTACTACATCTTTTTATAAGGACATCTGGCGCACCTTTTGTTATGCTCAAATATTTATTGTTAACCTTATGAATAGTTGTCATCATTTTTCTACTTGAATCAAATGGAATCTCACTTACCCTTTCCATCTTTTTATATAACTCTTTTTTATCTATATTTTCCTTTATTGCTTTATTTACTATTGCAATTTCAGTTGGCTCACCTATAACATTTTCTTTTCCATCTATATATTCAATCTCACAATCTGTACACATGCATCCTAATTCTAATAATAACTTTTCATTATCTGTGACTGTTTTTACAACTGTCATTTTATTTTGTGTTAAAGTTCCTGTTTTGTCCGAACATATTACATTACTACTACCCAGAGTCTCAACAGCTGGCAATTTTCTAATAATGCTATTCTTTTTTGCCATCTTAGTTACTCCAATAGAAAGCATTATTGTTACTATTGCTGGCAATCCTTCTGGTATTGCTGCAACTGCTAATCCTACAGAAGTCATAAACATTTCTACTGGCTCTATTTTTTTGAATATTCCTATCACAAATATTACAGCACATATTACTAAACATACTATTCCTAAAATCTTTCCTACCTCTGACAATTTCTTTTGAATTGGCGTTTCTGGTGCGTCTTCTTTTATAATCATATCTGCAATTTGTCCAATCTTGGTATTCATTCCTGTTTCTGTCACTATTGCCCTTCCATGACCTGCAACCACTATACTCGCCATAAATGCCATATTTTTCATATCACCTATTGGTATTTTTTCTTTAAATATCTGATTATTATCTTTCAAAACTGCTTCTGTTTCACCAGTTAAACTAGATTCTTCTATTTTTAAATTAAAACTTTCTATTATTCTACAATCCGCAGGTACATAATTTCCTGCCTCTAATTCTATTATATCTCCTGGTACTAAATCTTCTGCATTTACTTCTTGTATTATTCCATTTCTTATTGATTTTGCAATTTGTGGTGTTAGTTTTTTTAAACTCTCTATTGATTTTTCTGCCCTTGCCTCTTGAATTAATCCCATTATTGCATTTAGTACTACTATAGCAATTATTATTATAGAATCAAAATAGTCATTTTCTCCTCTT
Organism: uncultured Clostridia bacterium; assembly: GCA_934167965.1. GTDB lineage: Bacteria > Bacillota > Clostridia > TANB77 > CAG-508 > CAG-269. The sequence continues at coordinate 223,262 of CAKPMJ010000002.1, forward strand.
ATATAAGACACCACTGCTGATATTATTGAAGCTATAATTAATATTATTATCATAAAGTCATTAAATTGTTTTATAAACCTTATTATAATACTTTCTTTTTTATTTTCATTTAGTTTGTTTATTCCATATTCAGCTTTCCTCTTTTCTACTTCTTCATTTGTTAAGCCCTTTTCTACATTTGTTTTTAAATTCTTTTGTACATCATCTATTTTTAATGTGTACCACATAAAATCACTCCTTTGTTTATATTGCTTGTACAATTATATTCAACAGATTCGATTTTATGAGTAACAAAAAAGAGTTTAGCTATAAAACTAAACCCTTTTTACTTTTATTCTTTTTTCTCTAAATTATTGTTCCTGCAAACTTTAACTTTAATTATTCTTTTATCTTTACATTTTTCCACTTTATATGTTGCCTCTTTTATTTCTATTACTGGCTTTTCCTTTTCTCCTGGAATTCTACCTAATTCTTCTATTAAATATCCTGAAAGAGTATCATATTCGCCTTCTGGTATCTTTATTCCCAATACTTTTTCAACTTCATATATTGCAACATTTCCATTAAACATATATGTATTTTCATCTATTTTTTCATATTTTTCTTCTATTTCATCATATTCGTCATAGATTTCTCCAACAATTTCTTCTAATATATCTTCTATTGTTACAATTCCTGAAGTTCCACCATATTCATCTATTACTATAGCAATTTGCTTTTTGTGTTTACGCATATCTTCAAACAGCTCATTTACTAGTTTTGATTCTGGAACATAATATGCATTTTTTACCAAACTTTTTATTTTATTATTTTTGTTTTTCTGAGATACTAATATATCTTTTACATAAACAATACCCTTTATTTCATCTATTGTATTTTCATATACAGGTATTTTACTATATCTATAGTCTTCTGATAGCATGTCAATAACCTCTGATATAGTAGAATCAATATCTACCGCAAATATTTCTGTCCTTGGAACCATAATCTCTGATACTATTTTGTCATTAAATTCAAAGACATTGTTTAACATTTCTTTTTCTTCTTTATCAATAGTTCCTTTTTCTTCTCCAACATCAATCATCATTCTTATTTGTTCTTCTGTTACTGTCTCTTCTTCATCTCCTGACACTCCAAATAATTTTGATACTATATTAGTCGAAGCTGTTAAGAATTTAACAAATGGTGCTGTTACTATTGATATTCCTCTTATTATTCCTATTGTTGCAAATGATATCTTTTCATAATGTTTCATTGCAAGTCTTTTTGGAACCAATTCTCCAAATATCAATGTAAAATATGATAATATTATTGTAATTATTATTATCGCTATATTAGTCCATGCTGTTATTCCAACTGATGGAATTATATTATTTAATAGTGGTGCAAGTTTTCTTGCAAATGTTTCTGAAGCAAACGCACTTGATAAAAATCCTGCTAGTGTAATTCCTATTTGTATTGTTGCTAAAAATTTGCTTGGATCTTTTAACATTTTTTCTATACTTTTTGCTTTTTTATTTCCTTCTTTAGCTTGCTTTTCTATTTTTGCATCATTTAATGATATAAATGCTATTTCTGCTGCTGCAAAAAATGCATTTAATAAAATTAATATGACCAAAACAAATATCTGTAAAAACATTTATATATTTCTTCCTTCCTTTTTTTCTTAGTTTATATCATATTTTAAACGTTTTTTCAAGGTCTTCCAAGCAAATAACTTTATTAATTATTAACTTTATGTGTTACCATTGGTGTATTTGTAGTAATATTACTAAATTTATAACCATTTTCAATAGCATAGTCTATAATTTTAGGTAATGCTTTTAATGTCTTTTTATTACCACTAAAATCATGCATTAAAACCACATTAATTCTTTTCTTGCTAAGCCCTTTGGTTACATTTTTATATACAGCATCTGCTGTCTTAACATCTCCTGCATCTCCTGATGATACATTCCAATCAAAATATCTATATCCTTTTTCTACAACTTCTTTAGTTAGTTTTGTCATAATTCCAGGATTATATCTACTAATTGTGTTTGAACTTCCTCCTGGGAATCTAATTATTGTAGCATCATATCCTGTTGATTTTTTTATTTTTTCTTGTAATTTCGTTATATTTTTCATATATCCATCTACTGATTTATATATTTTTTTATAATCATGTGAATATCCATGAATTGCAACAGTATGCCCCTCTTCTACTTCTCTTTTTACTAATTTTTCTCCTGCTGAATTATAATTTAATATAAAAAATGTTGCTTTTACATTCTTCTCTTTTAGTACATTTAATACCTTTGGAGTAATATTTGTACTTGGTCCATCATCAAAAGTTAAATATATGGTTCCTGGTTCTCCGTCTTTTCCCTGTTCTGCCCTTTTTACTCCTTTTTCATTTACAGATACCTTCCTTGTTTTGGTCGCTTCATTTCCACTTAGATCTGACACTTTATAAGTAAGTTCATAATCGCCAACTTTCGTTGAATCTACTGTACCTTCAATGGCAATTTGCCCTGTTAAGTCCCCATCTTTTATATCTACAGCTCTTGCTCCCAATTCTTTATATTCATGATTTAATGGTATAGCAATGTTCGCACTTCCATTTAATTGTATAGTTGGGGCAACTGTATCTACTACAGTTATCTCTCTAACAACTGTTCTTTTATTTCCATAAGAATCTTCTACTTCATATGTTACCGTATATGTTGAATCATTTATTTTTTCTCTTGAAATTGCTACTTTACTTGTAATATCTCCATCTGTTACATCTATTGCTTTATATCCCGGTTCTACATATTTCTTGCCATATTCAACATTATATTTTTCTCCTCCCTCTAATATTATTTCTGGAGGAGTAGTATCTATTACTTTTATTCTAGCTTCTTTTATATATGAACCTGTTAATGTCTTCACCTTAAATCCAACATTATATTCTCCAACTTTATTATCAAAATTACCAATAATCTCTACTTTTTTAGTTATATCTCTACAATGATACACTGTTTTAGGAGCATTAATTTCTTGACCTGCTTCCACTTCTATTAAGGCATCATTACTAATATACATTTTAGGTTTTTCTATAAATATTTCAACTATAAATATACTCACTATTGCTATTACACAATATAATAACCAATTTTTTTTATTTCCTTTTTTTAGATTAATAAAATATGTTACTAATAAACCTGTTAATACTATAGCTTCAATTAAATAGACTATCTTCCAACTCATTTTTTATCCTCTTTCCTTCTGTAAAAAATACTGTATTAACTATAACATATTTCGACATTTTTTTCAATCATATTATAAATTTATTCTATATAAACACAACTTCCTTTATAAGCCACAATTCCCGGTTCAGGTATTTGTCTTTTTACCTTTGTTTCTTTTTTATCTACTTCTTCATTTTCTAATTTTATTTCTAATCCTTTTTCTTTTAATATTTTTTGTGCTTCTTCTATTGTTTTCCCCTTTACATTTGGAACTTTAACTTCTTCTTTTTTCTCTACTTGATCTGGGTTCCCTTGTTCAACTTCTAAATATGGTAAAACTTCTGATAATATTTGCCCCCCAACTGGTGCTGCTACTCCACCTCCTTGATGTCCTCCTTCTCCTGTTGGATTATATAAAGTAACTAGACATACCACCTCTGGATCTTCTATAGGTGCTACTCCACAAAATGATGTTACATATTTTCCTGTATTTACTCCATCTTCTGAAGTTCCAGTTTTTCCTCCTACTCTATATCCTGCAACTTGAGCTTTTCTCCCTGTTCCGTCTGCAACAACTGATTCCATCATACTCAAAACCTTTTTACTTGTCTCTTTTGAAATAACTCTTCCCTTTATATTTACTGGATTTTCTTTTTCTTCTCCTGTATTTGTATCTATAAATGATTTCACTACTCTAGGAGTTACTAAATTTCCTCCATTTGCAATAGCAGATATTGCTGTTACAAGTTGAAGTGGTGTTATCTCAAAACGCTGTCCAAAACTTATTGTAGCAAGCTCTACAGGTCCACATTTCTCTTCTTTTACAAATATACTATTAGCTTCACCAGGAAGTCTTATTCCTGTTTTATCTAACAGACCAAACTTATGCAAATATTTATAATATGTTTTTACACCTAATTTTTGTCCAAGTCCTATAAATACAGGGTTACATGAATTCATCAATCCTTGTCTTAAACTTTCACTTCCATGTGGCCTATAATATCTCCAACATTTAATACGTGCTCCACCTACTGTAATTCCACCTGTACAACAAAATTCACCACTATTATCTGTGTCTGTTATTTTTTCTTCAAGTGATGCAGAAGCTGTAATCAATTTAAATACAGAACCTGGTTCATAGGTATCTGATATCGCCTTGTTTCTCCACATTCCTTGCAATTCTTTAGTTTTGTCCTCTTGTTTTAAATTTTCCCAATTACTTAATAATTCTGCATTATTTATTGTATATGGATCATTTAAATTATAACTTGGATATGTTGCCATAGCTAATAAATCACCTGTTTTTGGATTCATTATAACAATGTTTCCACCATCTGTACACGAATTGTCAATACATGCTTCCTCTAAATATTTTTCAGCTATAGATTGTATTGTCATATCTATCGAAATTTTAATATTGCTTCCATCAACTGGAGCATTATATCTTTCTCCTTCTGTCCCAATTTCTTCACCTGTTGCATCTGTTGCTCTTGATATATTTCCACTTGTACCTGATAATATTTCATCATATTTAGCTTCTATTCCATCTAGTCCTTGATTGTCACTACCACAAAATCCTATAAATTGTGATGCTAAATTTGCATAAGGGTAATACCTTTTGGTGTCTTCATCTATGTTTACACCAGTATTTATATTATTATCTATTAGCCATTGCCTTAATTCATCTGCTTTATCTTCTTCTATCTTTTTTACTATTGTTTCTATAGAACTTCTCCTGTTTACCTTTTTTAATACTTTTTCATAATCAAGTTCAAAAATATCTGATAAAGCTCTTGCAACTTTTTCCTTATTTTCTTTAGCTATATTTGTAGGATTTACAGTAACTGTTGATACAGTACAACTTACTGCTAATATATAATTTCCTGTATTGTCATAAATTATACCTCTTTTTGCGTTTATTGCTCTTTGTTGTACTTGCTGTTCATACGCTAAAAACTGCAATCTATTTCCATCCCAAAACTGAATATATGCAATTCTACCAATTAGAAAAATCATTATTAAAAAAGATATAAACATTGACTTCAACATTTTCTTTTTATTTGATAAAGCTATTCCATCCATATATTTCCTCTTTTCATGAATTATTTTACACACAAAAAAACTATATAATAATATTTATTATATAGTTTTTTTCATATTACAAAATAACTTGTACAAATTATGTTTTTGACTTAGAAACTTGCATATGATATGATATTTCTTCCACTATAGCAGTTGGTGTAATTTTTGAAATTACTTTTGCAATTTTTATAAGAATTCCTGGGATAATAATTAGTTTTCCCTTTAACATTCTATCTACAGCATATTTTGCTACATATTGACTTGATAATGCTTTTACTTTAAATTTAACATTTGCAACATTGTTAAAATTAGTATTTACTGGACCTGGACATAGCAAACTTAATTTTACATTTGACTTACTTTTCTTTAACTCTTTATTTATTGATCTAGTTAATGTTACTACATAATTTTTTGATGCATAATAAGCTGCCATTAAAGGTCCTGGCATAAACCCGGCTATTGAAGCAACATTTAATATATGTCCCTTATCCTTTTTTACCATATCTTTTAAATATAACTTTGTTAATATATGAACTGCAGTTACATTTGTTTGAATTAGATTTACCTCTTTTTCTAAATCTGTTTCTACAAACTTCCCAAATACTCCAAATCCTGCATTATTTATTAGTATATCTATATCTTTAGCCTCTTCATATAATTTATAACAATTCTCTTTTATACTTAAATCCATTGCAATTACTTCTACTTTAGTTTTTAGTTCTTCTTTTAATTTATTTAATTCTTCCTCGTTTCTAGACACCAAAACCAGTTCATATCCTAGTTTTGAAAGATATCTTGCCATATCTCTTCCAATTCCTGATGAAGCTCCTGTTATTAATACTCTCATATTTTATTATTTTCCTTTCTTTTACTTTTAAATTTGAAAAAAACTATATACACTGTTATATATAGTTTCTTCTAATTTTTAAATATCTTATTCATCATTGATTTAAACCAACTAGTTTCTTCTTCTGTTTGTATATCTTCTGTTGTAGTTTCTGTATAATCCTTTTTTGGTAATGCAACAAATACTTTTTGATTATTATCTAATTTTTTCATTCCCAATTTTTTCTTTGCTGCTTTTTCTACATTACTCAAATTTAAACTACTTTCAATACTAACTTGTAATTGTTCATTAGTTTTTTGAACTGCAGCCAACTGACTTTTCTTATTTTGAATTTCATTAAATTCTTCTGTTATTAAAGAGCTTCTATAACTTATAGCAAGCAAAACTAAGAAAATTCCAACAATCATAGCTATATTTTGGTAATGCCCTTTTTTCTCTTGTTTTAACGCTTCTTGACGTTGATTTTCTTCTTGTTTATTTATTTTTTTAGTAACTTTTCTTGTAGTCTTTTTCTTTGGAACATAACTTGGTTCTACTTTTCTAGGACTTGTTCCATATTGATAATTTCTTGCCATAAGTTTTTTCACCTCACTTTTGTACATTATATTTTTTCAAATATCCTAAGTTTTGCACTTTTAGATCTTGAGTTTTCTTCTTGTTCCTCTTTACTTGCAATTATTGGTTTTTTATTTATTATTATTCCCTGTTCTTTTGCACCACATACACAATATGGTAATTCTTTTGGACATGTACATATTCCTTTAGCCTTTTTATAAGCATTTTTTACTGCTCTATCTTCTAATGAATGAAAAGTTATTACACATAGTCTTCCTTTTGTATTTAATACTTCTATACAATTTTCTATTGTTCTTTCTAAAGGCTTTATTTCATCATTTACTTCTATTCTAATTGCTTGAAATGTACGTTTTGCTGGATGTCCATCTTTTTGCATTGACTTTGGTATCGATTTTTCTATTATTTCTACTAATTCTTTAGTCGTCTCTATTTCTTTTTGTTTTCTATATATACATATATTTTTTGCAATATTTCTTGAAAATTTTTCTTCCCCATATTCATAAATTATATTTGCCAAATCTTCTTCTTTATATGTATTTACTACTATTTTAGCTGTTAACTCCTGGGTTTTGTCCATTCTCATGTCTAATTCATTCTCACCCAAATAACTAAAACCTCTATTTCTTTCATCTAATTGATATGATGAAACTCCTAAATCCAATAAGATTCCATTTACTTTTTCTATTTTCAATTCTTCTAATATTTCTTTTATATCATCATGATTACCATGTATATATTTTACATTTTTATATTCTTTTAAATTTTCTTTAGCTGCTTTTAATGCATCAGTGTCTCTATCTATTCCTATTAATAATCCATTTTTAGATAATCTTTTTACTATTTCTTTGCTATGTCCTGCTCCTCCCAATGTACCATCTACATATATCCCATCTGGTTTTATATTTAGACCTTCTATACATTCATCTAACAAGACTGATTTATGTTTAAATTCCAACTTTCCACCTCTATTACAAATTGCAGCTGGTAATTCATTCGAAAATACCAGCTGCTTAATGTGTTCTTTTTCTATATCTTTTGTGATGCTTTTGTTTATTTACATACTTTGGTATTCTCAAATCTTATGTATTTTTATCTTTTGTTTCTTTATTTCTTTAGTATTTTTTTCTTTAGTAAAATCTTTTGTAGGGTTTTTGGATACAAATTATCTTTGGTAAGATCTTTTGTAAAGGCTTTATTCATTTTTCCTTTGTAACTTTTTTCTTTTGTATTTTTATCATTAGTATATTCTTCTTTAGTACTTTTTTCTTTAGTTTAATTTATATAAACTTTCCTGTTGGAAAAGGTTATATACCTAACATTGTCATATTTTCAGCAATATCGTCTGCTGAAATTTCTTCATCTTTTGCAAGCCATTTTTCTTTATTCCATATTTCTAGTCTTGTTCCTACTCCAATTATTATAGCTTCTTTTTCTAAATTTGCATCTTTTCTTAAGTTTGCTGGAATTAGAAATCTTCCTTGCTTATCTAATTCACATTCAGTGGCTCCTGCTAAGAAAAATCTTACAAAGTTTCTTGCATTTTTATCTGATAATGGTAGTGATTTTAATTTTGTTTCGAAATTCATCCACTCTTCTTGTGAAAATGCAAATAAACATCCATCTAATCCTTTTGTTACGATGAAAGCTTCTCCCATATCTCTACGAAGTTTTGCAGGCATTGATACTCTGCCTTTTGCATCTAATGTATGCTCATATTCACCAATTAGCATCTGAATTTCACCTCACTTTTTATACCACTTCATACCACTTTGTACCACTTTGATTAAATTCTAATACACTTTTTTATATTTTGCAATACTTTTTTGAAAATTTTTTAAATTTTTTTCAATTTTTCCCAACAAAAAAATAAAACTAAAATGTTTTCATTCTAGTTTTATTATTTTTTATTAATACATACTTTGTATTGCTTTTAAAACCCCCATTTTTCCATATTGGTATGTAAGACCACCTTGCATATAAGCAATAAATGGTTCTCTTATTGGTCCATCACAACTAAGTTCAATTGTTGACCCCGAAGTAAATGTTCCTGCAGCCATAATAACCTTATCATCATAACCACCCATTTCACTCGGCTCTGGAGTAACAAATGCATCTATTGGAGATGCTAATTGTATTCCTTGACAAAATTTTATAAGTTTTTCTTCATCATTGAATATAATTGTTTGAACTATATCTCCTCTCAAATCATTATATTTAGGCTTAGTATTAAATCCTAATTCTTCTAACATTTTACTTGCAAATACTGCTGTTTTTAAACTACTTGCTACAACACTTGGTGCAAAGAACATTCCTTTTAAAAATGATGTATTTTGATTTAATGATGGTCCAATTTCTTTTCCAATTCCCGGTGCAGTTAGTCTTTCCGCACATAAATTTATTAAATCTTTTCTTCCAACAATATATGCTCCAGTTGTTGCAACTCCCGCTCCTAAATTTTTCATTAAAGAACCTACTATTATATCTGCTCCAACTTCTATTGGTTCTCTATCTTCTACAAATTCCCCATAACAATTATCTACCATAATTATTACTTCTTCATTTACTTTTCTTATTTCTTTTATAACTTCTTCTATCTGGTTAATTTTCAAACTTTGTCTAGTTGAATATCCTATTGATTTTTGTATTTCAACTAATTTTATATCTTTTTTAGATAATCTTTGTACTATTTTTTCTATATCAAATTTATTATCTATTAGATCAATTTGCTCATAATTAATTCCATATGCTTTTAAAGAACTATCACTAGGATTATCTCCAATTCCTATTACTGTTTGTAAAGTATCATAAGGTTCTCCAGAAATACTTAACATTGTATCTCCCGGTCTTAATAATGCTGATAAAGTAATAGCTAGTGCATGAGTTCCTGAAATTAACTGTGCTCTTACTAATGCATCTTCTGCTTTAAATATATCTGCATATATTTCTTCTATTTTATTTCTACCTGGTTCATCTATTCCATACCCAGTAGAACTATATAAATGTGTTTCTGATAAATTATTTTTTTGAAAAGCTTCTAAGACTTTCAAACTATTTTTTTCACAAACTTCATCTATTTTTTCAAATATTGGTTTTATTTCATCTTCTACTTTTATAGATAAATTTTCTATTTTTTCACTTATTCCCCATTTACTATATTTCATTTATTACACCTCTCTTAAATTTTCTAATGCTCTATCTGCTAATTTTGAGTATTTTAATTTCCTATCTCTAATTTTTTCTTCTAACTCTGGTACTATTCCAAAATTAGCATTCATTGGTTGGAATTTTTTATTTTCTGTTGATATATATTTTGCTAAAGCTCCTATCATCGTGTATTCTGAAAATGTAACTTTATTTTGTTCCTTTAATTTTGCAACTGCATTCAATGCTGAAACCAGTCCAGATGATATTGATTCTACATATCCTTCTACTCCTGTTATTTGGCCCGCAAAAAATATATTATTATTTTTCTTTAAATTATAACTCTCATCTAGCAAAATTGTAGAATTTATATATGTATTTCTATGCATTACTCCATACTTTACAAATTCTGCATCTTGAAGTCCTGGTATCAAACTAAATACTCTTTTTTGTTCTCCAAATTTTAAATTTGTTTGAAATCCTACTAAATTATATATTGTTCCTTTACTATCATCTTGTCTTAATTGAACAACCGCATAAGGTCTTTTACCATATCTAGGATCATCAAACCCAACAGGCTTTAAAGGTCCAAATCTTAATGTATCTATTCCTCTTTTAGCCATAACTTCAACAGGCATACACCCCTCAAATATCTCTCTTTTTTCAAATTCATGCAAATTTACAATTTCTGCATTTACAAGCCCGTTCCAAAAATTTTCATATTCTTCTTTATTCATAGGAAGATTTATATAACTAGCATCTTGAGATTTTATTCGTTCTCTCCACTTTTCTATATCTTCGTCTTTTCCTTTTTCTTGCTCATATCTGTTACCCAAAAAGGCTATATTAAAATCTATACTTTCTTTAGTAACTATTGGTGCAGCTGCATCATAGAAATACAATTTATCTTGTCCTGTTATTTCTGAAATTTCTTTTGCTAATACCTCTGATGTTAAAGGACCAGTTGCAATAATTACAATTCCCTCTTTTGCTAAATCTTTTATTTTTATATCTTGTCCCACTTCTTTATTTATTACTTCTATTAATGGATTTTCTTTTATTATTCTTGTTATTTCCTCAGAGAATTTTTCCCTATCAACTGCTAATGCTTGTCCAGCAGGTACACTAGTTTTATCTGCTACTTTTATTAATAATGAATCCAACTTTCTTAGCTCTTCTTTTAATAACCCACATGCATTTGTATGTAAATTTGATTTGAATGAATTACTACATACTATTTCTGCTAAGTTAGAATTTGAATGTGCAGGTGTATATTTTTCTGGTTTCATTTCATACAATTTAACATTTATCCCTCTTTTAGCTATTTGATATGCAGCCTCAGTTCCAGCTAAGCCCCCTCCTATTATCGTTATATAATTATTCATCTTATCTCCTCTTTTTAAAAATTCTATACTATTATACAATATTTTAATATAAAATACAATTATTTATATTACATAAAATAAAAGGCTTATAATAAGCCTTTTATCATATTTGGATTTTCGGTTGTAAGCATTTGTCTTACTAAGCTATCTAACTTTTTTATATATTCCATCTGTTTACTTGATAAAGTCTTCTGAACAAGCTCATCATCTTCCCTATAAGATATTAAAATTTTTCCCATATCCTCAATCCATTGAGAGTATTTTTCAACTTCATCAGAATTGCCAATAAAATATAGTCTATATCTTGCTTGATGTGCTTCTTTCATAGCTTTAAAACCTTGCTTATAACTTTTTAATATTTTGCGAGCTAAGATTTTATTACTAATTGGCTCAATTAAAACTATAGTTAATTCTAAAATTAAATCAAGACAAACAAGTATAATAAAAATCCAATCGATTACATCTCTGTTACCAATTGCAAAATTTATTATTGCACCTATAAAACATATTACAAAAAATAGCCCTCTCCAATTTTTCCGTAAAAATCCTAATACTTTTCTCATTATTATTTCCTCCTTAAAAATTATTTTTATATTTTGCTATATCTTGCTGTAAAAGGAGATAAAGCATTATGAGCATATTTATTATTATAACATATTATTCTTATTATTTCAACCATTTAGCAATCTGTACTCTCTCATTCAATGGCATTATTTAACTCCACTCTATTAATATCTACATTTTTATTTTCTCCTAATTTTTATTAAGCATAAAAAAATCGCTACACTAATGTGCAACGATATGTCTTGGAGCAGGTAGTGGGAATCGAACCCACGTAGTCAGCTTGGAAGGCTGAAGTTCTACCATTGAACTACACCTGCATCTCCTTAAGACAAATATTATTATAGCATATATTTTTTAATTGTCAATACTTTTTTAAAAATTTTTTTATTTTTTTACTTCATTAGGAAGAAATTGTATTTTTCGTCATTTGAACTACCTGTATTTGAGGCTTTTATATATTTACCATTACTATATAAATCTTTTAAAGGAAGATCAAAGTTAACCCAACATGAGAACTCTTCGTCATCATTATTTACTATAACAATTCTAAACCTGATTTTACAGTTAAGTTCATCATTTGAAATTCCTGCTTTTTCTAATATTTTACCATTAAAATCTATTGAACTTCCCTCATTTATTTTATAACCTGATAACAAATCTTTGTTTAAATATTTCAATGTAATAGGATTTGAGCAATCTGTGTAAAATGTTGGTTTACCATAATCTGTCATATTGTTTTCATCATTAGTATATATAACATTGAAATCTATTCTATCAACTTTGTTGTAATTAGTTATATCTACATTTTTTCCAATATTCAATGAATTGGTATAATTTAAACTTTTATTTCCTTTACTTGAAGTAGAGTCAAGATTTATATTATCAATATATAATTGTTTTACTGTATTTTTATTTGTTAATTCTTGTATTGTTTTTTTATTATCAATAAGTATTGATATATCTGAATATTGATATAAACTCAAATCTTGTAAATTTTTATTTATACTATTGTCAATAGCATTTGCACTACTAAACAAATATAATTCTTTTATACTAAATATAGGATTTTCATTATTTTTTGATATTTCTTCTATATTACTTAAATAATGATTTTTTTTAACTGTTTTGCTAATTATAAAACCATATATAATTAGCAAAACAGCTATTATTCCTATCATAACATATAAAATTACTTTATAATTATTCTTTATTATCCTTTTTATATTCCTCATTTTTTACCCTAACTTATTATATAAATATTGCATATATTTATAAACTTTGTTATGCCATTCTTTATCACTTGCATATCTCTTGTTTACACTTTCTGCAGTTGTTCCATTATAGAAACTTCCTGTTTCAGACAAATAGTTTTTCTCTAATGCTTCTGCAACTGTATTTATTGCATCTGCATAAGTTTCGAACATATTTGCACATCCTTCTGGATCTCTATCATATGCTCCATATCCAAATAAATTATTTTTGCTTTTAGCAATTTTTGATGTTCCCCAAGCACTTTCATGTATTCCTATAGCTGCTAAAAATATTCCATTTATCCCATATGTCTGCTCTGCATTATAAAATGTTTCTGCATTTTCAGCGAATATATTATTTTTATCACTTGCATTATATGCAAATATTGTCTTATAATCACTTAATGTTAAACCACTTGGTTTACTTAAGTCCATATCTTCGCTTAAATTTGCTTGCAATTTTGCAATTCTATTTTTTTCAGTAATCATAGGTGTTACTGCTTCAGAAGTTAATTTATCCGCTTTTATGTATCCTTCTTTAGAATTATATTCAACTTTTACCCAGTCATTGTCCACAACTTCTTTTAACTTAACATTCAAATATCTATTTATTGATTCGATTTTTTTAGCATCTTCTTTAGGTTCTTCTGTTAAATCAGATATTTCTATTAAATACATTTTGTCACCTAAATGAACACTGTATTTACTTAAAAATTCTGAAGTTCCAACATATACTATTTCTGTAACAGGTTCTTTTGTAATGTTATTTTCTATCACTTGCTCTTCTACCATTTTATTATTTATATATTTTTGTAATACTGTTACTTGATTTTTTCCATCTTTTCCTTTTTGTTTAACCTCTTTTTCTCCTTTAGGAAGATTTTTTGTTTCTTTTTGTATTGTCTCGTGTTTTATTTTTCTTTCTTCATTTACTAATTTTGAATCTGTATAATTATTTTCAACCATTAATTTCAATACATCTATTTGATTTTCATTTTGTTCAAATTTTACTTCTTCTTTCTGTTCTTCCCTACGGCTCGTCTCATTTGTAGCAAAAATATTGTTTTTAAAAAATGCTAGTATTAATGCAACTATAAATACTAATAAAAAGAACCACATTATACTTATTTTTATTACTATTTTACCATTTCTTAATTCTCTTTGCATATGTATATACCTTTCTATATTATTATACATATACATGATATACTTTTTTTACCTTTTTGTCAATGTCATTTTTTGCTATTTTTGCTATTTCCGTAATACTTTTTTCATATATTTATACCCCATATTATATAATTCTTCATTTTTTCTATAATCTAATAATGAAACTTTTTTCATTGGTATTGATATTAATTTATCTATTCCTTCTTTTTCATATATTGATAATTCTCTGCATACTAAATCTAATGACCTTACTGCTATTTCAATCATATTATTGTAGTACTCTTCTTTTTTCAAAATAGTTTCAAATCCTATCCCCCATACTTCATCTGCACCTATTTTTTTTAATTCTTTCCATGGTAAATTTTCTCTAATTCCACCATCAACTAATTGCTCTCCTTTGTACACACATGGTGAAAAAGCAACAGGATAACTACAGCTTGCTCTTATTACTTTCTCAATTGGCATATCTGTTACATAAGTAGTCTTGTCTGATGTCTTTCTTCTTACTTCTTTTGAGGTTGCAATGCGTACTTCACCTGTTTGCAAATCTACCATTGGTATCATTAAAGGCATTTTTATTTGTCCTATATTACTTATACCTTTCTGATTACATAAGTCCTTCATAATTCTTTCTATTACTTTTCCGCTATTTAATCCATCTATTATAATTTCTCCTTGAAATATTAAGCCAAATACCATTTTTAACAAATTCTTTAGTTCTACATATTTTACTTTTTTACTGTATTTAGTAAATAATTCATACATTTCATCACTATTGTATCCAAGTGCATACATCGTAGCTATGATACTTCCCGATGAAGCACCTGATACACAATCAAATTTTATATTTTCTTCTTCTAATGCTTTTAATGCTCCTATATGAGCAGCAGCTTTTATTCCTCCGCCAGATAAAGCTAACCCCTTCATTTAATCCACCTCTTTCTCTTTTGTATAATATTATTATTATCAATTTATTGTTACTATAAATATTTTTTATTTCTTGATATTTCAGCATTTTTATTATACAATGTTATTATAAAAGAAAGGGGTAGTATGAAAAAATTAATTGTAGATAACAAATATAATAATAAAAAATTAGACAAATTTTTATATGATAAATTTCCATCACTTACAAATAATATATTTTATAAAACTCTTAGAAAAAAAGACATAAAAATAAATGGAAAAAGGATTTTTGAAAACATTAATGTATTTGAAAATGATGAAATAATTATATATATACCAGATGAATTATTAGAAAATAACATAAAAATTGATAAAATTTATGAAGATAACAATATTTTATTAGTTAATAAACCTATTAATATTGAAGTAGTTGGAGAAAACAGTTTAACTTCTATAATACACAAACAATACTCAAATAGTGATTTTCTTCCTATGCCTTGTCATAGGTTAGATAGAAATACTAGAGGATTAATCTTGTATGCAAAAAATCAAAAAGCTCTTGATATTTTATTAAATAAATTTAAAAAACATGAAATCGAGAAACACTATCTAGCTTTGGTTTATGGCAAGCCTTCTAAAAATAGTGAAAAATTAATTGATTATCTATTCAAAGATAGAAAAAAATCTTTAGTGTATATTAGTAATAAGCCCCAAAAAGGATATTCTCAAATTATAACTTCTTATAATTTGATTGAATCTTATCCTAATGGAACTTCTCTGCTTGATGTTAATATTGAGACTGGCAAAACTCACCAAATACGTGCTCATTTGGCTTATATAGGTCTTCCTATTGTTGGCGACGGAAAATATGGTAATTATGAGATAAATAAAAAATTTAAATCTAAATCACAAAATCTTACTAGCTATAAATTAAAGTTCGATTTTAAAACAGATGCTGGGATTTTAAATTATTTGAATGATAAAACTTTTACATTAAAAATAGAAGAGATTATATAATCTCTTCTCATTTCAATTTCATAGAAAGCAATTTTGAAATACCGCTCTCTTCCATAGTAACACCATAAACAGTATCAGCAGCTTCCATAGTACCTTTTCTATGAGTAATAATTAAGAATTGTGTATCTTTCGAGAATTTCTTCAAAAATTCAGCATATCTATAAACATTAACATCATCAAGTGCTGCTTCAATTTCATCTAGTACACAGAAAGGTGCTGGATTCATTTTTAATATAGCAAACAATAATGCTATAGCAGTGAATGCTTTTTCTCCTCCTGATAAAAGCATCATACTTTGAAGTTTCTTTCCCGGTGGTTGAATATTTATATTAATTCCACACTCTAAAATATTATTTTCGTCTTCAAGTGTAATTTCTGCTTTTCCTCCACCGAATAATTCTTTAAACACTTCACCAAAGTTTCTATTTATAATATCAAATTTTTCTTTAAATTGTACTTTCATTGTACTTACTATTTCTGCAATCATCTTATGAAGTTTGCTCATTGTGTTTTCTAAATCAAGTCTTTGCTCACACATAAAATCATATCTTTCTTTTAGCTTTTTATATTCTTCTATGGCATCAACATTTACACTTCCTAACTCTGTAATATCTTTGTGCAAATTATGTACTCTTCTTTGTGTTAAAGATATGTTCTCTGGTCTCTTATAATTATCTACTGCATTAGGAGTAAGTTCATATTCATTCCATAAAAGATTAATTTGATTATTTAAATCATCTTCTATTTTTGATTTTTTTACTTCTATTTTTACTATTTGTGCTTTTAAATCCTCAATAATTTTAAACTCATCTGCTTGTTCTTTTTCCTTTTGTGTTAGTTTTTCATTATTTTTGATTCTCTCTTCTTTTAATTTTTCAATATTAGAGCTGCTGTTTACAACTTCATTTTTTATTTTTTCTATTTGTTTTAGATATTCTTCTATGTTATTATTTAAAGTTTCATTTTCTGTTTTTAAACTTGTTATTTGTTCTTGCTTTGTCTCTATATTTTTATTATTGCTTTCAATTTCTTGTCTAATCATATTGGCAATCTCTTCAATAGAGTTTTCACTCTCATCAAATGATGATACCGATATTTTCAAATTAGTTATATCAAAATTTAAATCATCAACTCTTTTTTGAGTATCTTTATTATTTTCAGCATTTTCATCAATCTCTTGTTGTAATTTACTATTTATTTCTTTTATTTCTTCTAGTTTTAAATTAGAGCTTTGTATTATTTTTTGCATTTCTTCTTTTTGCTCTTCAAGAGTTTCTTTTTCTTTTTTATGTTTGTCCATCCTTTCTTTAATCTTTAAAATATTTTCATTTATTGATTCTAATTTTTGCTTTTCTACATTATATTTTATTTCAATATTTTGTAAATCTAGTTCTAATTTTTCACCATTTTCGAATATTTCACTTGATGCGGATATAATTGCATCTTTTTGTTTTTTCAATTCAGCAATTTGCGTATTTAACTTTTCTATTTCTTTTGCTAATTTATCAATTTCTTTACTTCTTCCTAAAATATCAACTGTTTTCTTTGCAACTGAACCACCAGTAATTGCACCACTTGGATTTATTAAGTCACCCTCTAATGTTACTATTCTAAATGAATAATTATTATCTTTAGCAATCTTTATTGCTGTATTCATATTTTCTACTATTACCGTTCTACCTAATAAATTCAATATTATTTGCTCATATTTTTTGTTGTATTTTATTAAATCAGAGGCAATACCAATTATATTTCCTTTTATTTTATCAAGTTTTTTACCTTTTACAGATGTAATTGGTAGGAATGATGCTCTTCCTAAGTTATTTTTACGTAAATGTTCTACTAATCTTTTAGCATCTTCTTCACTCTCTGTAACTATATTTTGAAGACTTGCACCTAAAGTCATTTCAATTGCTGTTTTATATTCACTAGGAACCTCTATAAGTTCTGCTAAAGCTCCATTCATACCTTTTCCTAGTTCTTTTATATTTTCACAATCTTTTAATATAGATTTAACACTTCTTGAATATCCTTCTTTTTCTTTTTCCGTTTCTACTAAAAATTTATGTCTTGCTTCTTTTATCCTTAAATCCTGTGTCAAATTATTTATTTTTATATCACAGTCTTTAATTTTGTTTTCTGCACTTTGTTTCTTTCCCTTAATCTCATCAAGACTTTTTTGGGTTTCATTTTTAATTTTTTCTACTTCATAACATCCTTTTTCAATTTCTTCTTTCTTAAATCTTATATTATCTACCTCTGATATGTTTGAAGAAATTTCATTATCTATTTGTTTTTGTCTTTTTTCTATGTTAGAAATATTTACTTTTTGAGTGTTTATGTCTGATTCTATTTCATATTTATTATCAATATTTTGTTCTAAAGTTCTTTTAGCTTCTTCTATCTTCAATTCTTTCTCTGTTAAAGTCTTTGTTATTTCATCAAGTTCTGATTGCTTTTCTCGTAACTCTTTTTCGAATTTTGCTTTGTTTTCTTTTAAACTATTTTTCTTATCTAATTTTGTATTTATTTCCTCTTCTGATTCTTTATTTTTTTGTTTTAAGTTTTCTATTTCCTCTATGAATCTAGCAATATTTCCCTCATTATTTTCTATTTTAGCTTTTGATACATTTATTTCTGAGTTTAATTGTTCTTGCTTTTTTTGACTTTCAAATCCAATATTTTGCATTGCTTCAATTTTAGCTGTAATCTCGTCAATATTATTTTTCAGTTCTTCTTTTAGTTGTTTTATTCTTTCTAATTTTCCCTCTTCTAAGCTACAATTTGAATTCATTATATCTTCGTCTTCTGTTATCTTTTGTAAATCTGTTTTATATTTTTCTATGTTATATAAAAACAAACCTACCTCTATATCTTTTAGTTCATTTTTTAATTCTAAAAATCTTTTAGCTTTATCAGACTGAGATTTTAATGGTCCTAAATTTGCTTCTATTTCAACCAATATATCATTTATTCTTAATAGATTAAGTTTTGTATGTTCTAACTTCTTTTCTGATTCTTCTTTTCTTGTTTTATATTTTACAATACCTGCAGCTTCTTCAAATACATTTCTTCTATCTTCCGATTTATTGCTTAATATTTCATCAATCTTTCCTTGTCCAATTATTGAATATCCATCTTTACCTATACCTGTATCCATAAACAATTCTAATATGTCTTTTAACCTACATGGTACTTTATTTATATAATATCCTGTTTCACCGCTTCTATATATTTTTCTTGTAATAGTAACTTCACTATATTCTATAGGTAATGAACCATCTGTATTGTCAAATACTAATGATGCTTCAGCAAATCCTAATGACTTTCTATTTTGTGTTCCTGCAAATATTACATCACTTGATTTTCCACTACGAAGTTGTTTCATACTTTGCTCACCAAGTATCCATCTTATACTATCTGCTATATTACTTTTTCCTGACCCATTTGGTCCTATTACGCTTGTTATTCCTGGCATAAATTCTAATACAGTTTTATCTGCAAAAGATTTAAAACCTTGCATTTCTAATCTTCTTAAATACATTTTTATTCTCCTTTTATGCATCTCTCTTCCAGTAAAATAAATACTGTTGAGCTAGCCCTTCTAAAGAGCCAAATTTTTCATCTGCAATATTCATAATCTCTTTTTTACTTACTTTATTTTCATCTTCATTTTTTATATAGAGTTCATTCATAACTCTTCTTACCCATACATCTATTGGAAATACATCAAACCTTTTTAAAGTAGAAAATAATAATATGCAATCAGCAACTTTTGGTCCAACACCAGATAAGGTAAGTAATTCTTCTCTTACCTCTTTTGTTTCTTTTTCATACATTTCATCTAAGTTTACTTTTTTATCTAGTACCAAATGTATAGTTTCATAAATTCTTTTATCTCTAAAACCTAAACCCAATTTTCTAAAATCTTCTATTGTTGCATTTTTCATTTCTTCTGCTGAGGGAAAAGTATAATATCTTTTTCCTTCCCATTCAATTTCTTTTCCATATTTTTGAGATATTCTTTCTATTATTCCTTTTATTCTTGGAATATTATTATTAGCCGAAATTATAAATGATATTATTGTTTCCCATAGGTCTTGATTTAATATTCTTATACCATATCCATAATTTATACTATTTTCTAAATATTGATCTATTTTAGATAATTCATTTTTTATTTCTTCATAATTTCTATCTAGATCGAAATAATCTTCTACTACATTTTCTATCTTTCCATTTACTATGCCTCTAAAGGTTATTTCATTATCTATTTTATTTACATTTAAAACATTTCCTTTAAATACGCCTGTATAACTTCCATCTTCTTGTTTATTCCATCTAAAGCATTGTCCGCATTCAAATATATGTTCTAATTCAAAGGATTTTTGATTTTTGATTTTATATTCTTGTTCTTTCATTTTAGCCTCTTTTCTATTCCTCATTTTACTATAATTTTTGATTTATTTCAACAGTTTTTTACATAAAAATATATCACCTTTGTAAAAACAAAAGTGATATATTTTTTACATAATAATTTCTAATTTATTTATACTTCCATCATCTACAAGACAAACTTTTTTATTATCTATTTTCTTTCCATTTAATATAACTTCTTCTACTCCCACATTTTTTCCTTTAGGATTTGATACTGTTATATTATAAATACTTTTTCCATACATATATCTTATGCTATATTCTTTCCATTCTTTTGGTATACAAGGACTAAATGATAATGTATTATCTTTAATCTTTATTCCCAAAATATATTCTATTCCTGCAACGTAAAACCAACTACTTGAACCTGTATACCAAGTCCATCCTCCTCTTCCTGCTAGATTATTACATCCATATATATCTGCTGGAATTACATACGGTTCTACTTTATATTTTTTTGCTGATTCTTTTGTCCTGCTATGCTCAATGGGATTTATCATTCTATACAATTCTGTTCCTTTATCTCCAAATCCTAACATACTTTCTGCAATTATTACCCAAATAGCAGCATGTGTGTATTGTCCTCCATTTTCTCTTACACCTGGCAAGTATGACTTAATATATCCAGGCTCTAATTTTCCATTTTCAAAAGGTGGGTCTAAAAGTTTTATAATTCCATTTTCTTTATCTACCAAATGATTTTCTAAGCTCTCCATAGATATAAACTTTTTATCATTATCTCCTGCGCCAGAAATAATAGACCAACTTTGGGCAATACTATCTATTCTGCATTCATCATTTTCTATACTACCTAAAATATCTCCATTATCTGTATATGCTCTTCTAAACCATCTTCCATCCCATCCATTAGTATTTAATGATTTCTTTAAATTCAACATTACCTGTTGATATCTTTCTTTTCTATCTAAATCTCCATTTTCCTCACAAATTGGAATAAATCTTTCTAAAATAAGATACAAGAAAAATCCAAGCCAGACACTTTCTCCTTTTCCTTTATTTCCTACTGTGCTAAATCCATCATTCCAATCTCCGCTTCCTATCTTAGGTAATCCGTTTATGCCAAATTGTAAAGACTTATCTATTGCTTTTATACAATGCCTATAAATAGACTCTTTTACATTTGATTCTTTATATAAATCATATTTTTCATCTTCACCATCATTTAAAATATTACCTTCTAAATAATTTGTTTCTATATTTAAAATTGACTTATCTCCTGTTGTCTCTATATACTCCTCAACCAAATAAACTAACCATAATAAATCATCTGAAAATCTAGTTCTTATTCCTCTTCCCGTTTCTTCATGCCACCAATGTTCTACATCTCCTTCTATAAATTGATGCTTACTGTGCTTTATTATTTGTTCCTTTAACATTTCTGGATTAGTATATTTTAAACCTAAAGTATCTTGAAGTTGATCTCTAAATCCAAAAGCACCACCAGATTGATAAAATCCTGTCCTTCCTAATAATCTACTTGATATAGTTTGATATAATGCCCATCCATTAAGCATTATATTCAATGATTCTATTGGTGTATATACTTGTAGTCTTTCCAATATATCTTTCCATTTTCTCTTGACGTCATCTAATGCGATTTTACAATTTGATATTTTGCTATATTTATATGCTATATTTTTTAAATCTACAATATTCTCTTCTGCTCCTAGACTTAAAACTATTTCTTTTGTAGACATGCTATCTATATCAACTTCAATTTCTATTGCAGCACATGGCTTTGCTCCTAATCCATTATCATTATCTAATTTATATTTTTTTAAGCCTTCAGGATTATTTAATCCTCCTTTTCCTAAAAATAAATTTTTATTTCCTGTATAACTTTTAATTTTTTCACTACTTGATAAATACAATATATCTTTAAATTCGTTTTCGTACATATTTTGAGACCAAACCAAGTTTGCATTAGAATCAAATGTAGTTTTTATATATTCATTTGATTTTATTTCATCTTCACCTAATACAGGTTTAACGTAGTAAACTATTCTAATTTTTTTTCTTTCCAATGATTTATTATTTAATTTTAAGATTCCTATTTTTATACTTTCTTCATTTGGAACAAATACCTCTAATTCTTGCAATATATCATCACTAGAATGTATATATTTTGTATATCCAAAGCCATATACTACATTATAGGTATTGTTATCAGGCATTGGGTTTGCACCTAAAGACCATGTTTTACCATTTTTCTTGTCCTGAATATATATTACCTCTGAAGGTATATCCTGAAATGCTTTATTATGCCAACTTGATATTCTATTTAATCTACTATTTTTATACCAAGTGTATCCTCCCATATTTTCTGTAACTACTGTTCCAAACTTATCATTTGCCAAAATATTACACCACACAGTTGGAAGTCTATTATTTTTATCTAATTTTATTAAATATTCTTTACCATCTTCGGAAAATGCTCCATATTCATTGTAATATTTTAATGTTTCTTTATTTTGTAAAATATCTTCTTGTGGCGTTTTATCTTCTAGTTCTTGTTTTTCTTCAAATATCTCATCATCAATTTTTGGAATTTTATTTAAATAATCTTCTTCCATGTCTTGTATAGCATACTCTAAATCACCCTTATGACTGTCAATTACAAGTGTTGCTACAAATTCAAATAATTCCGCATCTTCCATACTTATTTCATTTTTTGATATTGTAAAAATACCACCTTTAACATTTCTCATATAACTTAAATGTTTGTCTAAAATTTTTGATTCAATTTCCTCTCTTACATAATTTTCATAACTATGTTTTTCTTCATCAAATATAATTATATCTACTTGCATATTTCTAGTTCTAAAAAATTCGTACATTTTTAGTATATGCTCTAAAGTATAAACATCATTTACATCTTTTATTTTTACAAGTATTATTGGAATATCCCCAGAAATGCCATACTTCCATAATTCACTTTGATTATAAATTCTATCAGGTAATTTTTGCAATTGTCTCTTTTTTAAAGGATTACTAAATACGATATAGGACATTATCTTTTGATACAAAATTATATCTTTTCCTTTAATCTCTAAATATCTACTTTCTGCATCTGCTCTAGCTTTCGAAATTTCAAATGCTCTACTTACACTTTCATTATTTTCATATTTTTTAATATTTTGTATAGCTATTTCTTTTTCTTCATTTACAGAAATAATGAAATCTACGCTTACTTTTTCTTCTGGTTTTATTTTTATTGTTTTTTTCATTGCAATTACTGGCTCTGTTACCAAACCTATATTATTTGAAAAAGGTGTCGAATTTACTATTGCTGTAGGAATATCATTAATTCCTCTTATATTTAATTTTTCTTGTGATATCTCAAACTCATTATCCACAATAGTTTCAGCATCTGTGGAAAATTTTGCAATCAAATTAATTTCTTTTTCATCTTTTCCTCGTTTTTTTCTTTTAACCCCTAAAATTTTTTCATCATTATCATAATCAAATTTCAAAAATAAATTATTAAATGCAGGATGTGAATAGTCTTGTTCTTTTCTTGATAACACTGGTTCAAATACTGTAGTTATTTCTAATACTTCCTCTTGAGAACCTATATTTTCTAGTTCTAACCTTCTTATTTCTATAGGTTCTTCTGAATCTACTGTAATTTTTAATTTTGTCTTTATATTATCATTAATATTTTCAAATTTATCTTGGTCAGGCATGAATGTTACTATCGAATTGCCCTGGTTGCTTCCCCATATTTTTTTACTTTTAATATTTTTCATATAGAAGAAAATACCTTGTTTATAATCATCTGTTACTTTAAATCTATTTATATAAATATCTCTATATTTACTAATTCCTTCTCCCTTTTGATCTATTGCAACAGAATAGTTTTCATTTGAAATAATATTTCCTCTAATTAAATTTTCATCAACTTTATTATATACAACTTCTGCATAATTCTCGTAATCTTGATATTTCTGTCTTTCTGGCAATTCTTTTTCTTCTTTAGTTACTATAAATGTTTCTGGCATTCTTTCTTGCAATAGGATCGCAGTTCCTTCTATTTCAGGATTTTTCATAAACCTTCTTTGGAAAATATTTTGATTAAAGAAGTTGTTTATAGAAAGTAATATTAATGCTTGATGATGTGCCATAAATGTTTTTACAACAGTAGCTATTTCATCTTTTTTTAATCTTTGTGTTGAAAAATCTATACTTTCATAAAACCCATATTTTCCTGTCATTCCTAATTCTTCTAAAACTTTTAAATTTTTATACACTTCTAATGGTTTATCACTTATCGCCAAAATACTTCCATAACTACTAACCACCATTTCATCTGCTAAACCTCTTTTTAATCCTAACCAAGGTATTCCAAACGCTTTATATTGATAATTAGAATGCAAATCTTTGGTACTAAATGCTGCTTCTGATATTCCCCAAGGTATTTTTAAATTTCTAGCATACTCAATTTGACTCATTATAGCAAATTTACTTGATTCATCTAATAAAGTTCCCTTGTATCTAGGCATATTTATATTTGGCATTAAATATTCAAATGCAGTTCCAGACCACGAAACTAAGCCTTTTTTTCTATTTAAATTTGTAAGTGTTCTGCTTAAATTATTCCAATGTTTAACTGGTACATCTTTTTTTGCAATGGCGACAAAACTTGCTTGTCTTGCTTCTGATGCTAACAAATCATAATAAGAATCAGTCAATTTATTTTCTTCTATATTAAATCCAATTGAAAATAACCTGTGTTCAACACTATATAATTTTGAAAAATCTGTATCTTCTATCAATTTATTAACTTTTATTAATAGTTCTTCTATTTTTTGATTTTGTTGTGTTTTCAGTACTTCTTTAAGGTAACTTTTTAATACATATAAATATCCTACAAAATTTCCACTATCAACTGTTGAAATATATCTTGGTACAAGTGGCACTTTAGTTTTTATATTGTACCAATTATACAAATGTCCATTCCATTTTTCTAATTCTTCTACTGTCTTTATTATTTTTCCTATTAAATTTAATCCTGTATCTAAGTCTATAAATTCTAAATCTACTCCTGATATAATTGCTAAAATAGAAAGTCCTATATTAGTTGAAGATGTTCTGTCTACATATTTCAATTTTCTATCATCTTGAAAATTATCAGGAACTAAATAATTATTTTTTTCTGTTATATTATCTAAAAAATAATTAAAAGTTTTTCTTGCTATATCCAATATATAATCTTGTTCTTTTACTTTTAAAGATTTAGCTATTTGTTTTTCTTCTGTGCTTTTACTTATTAAACTCATAAACAATGGAGTAATTGCCCAAATCGCTCCTACAAATATACCTAATATGCAATTATTCATATAACTTACAATTATTGAAAGAGCCGCAAATACTAAATTTATTGCCATAAGTCTATAATATGATAATATATCTGTTTTCGAATTCTTTTCTGCATCTTCTGAAGTTGTCCATTCTAGTAAATTGTTATGTGATATAAGCATTCTATATAAACTTAATACTATACTTTTTATAGATACATATGCTTTAAATGGTAAACATCCAAAGGTCAAAAAAGCTCTATAAAAAGCACCTTTTATTCCTCCAATTTTAGGAGTAAACATTCCTTGTTTTTGTTCACCTTGTTTCTTAAA
Organism: uncultured Clostridia bacterium; assembly: GCA_934167965.1. Classification (GTDB taxonomy): domain Bacteria; phylum Bacillota; class Clostridia; order TANB77; family CAG-508; genus CAG-269. The sequence goes on from CAKPMJ010000002.1 coordinate 249,497, forward strand.
TATAATTATATTTAAAATTTCTAATATAAAAGGAACTATTACTATTCCTGCTAATAAATACAAAATCCAATTTATATTTATTGTATTATAAATATTTTTTAAAATTAACAAATATATTGAGGCTACAATAATAGATATTTCAAATGTTCCTCTTCTTAGATTATCAAATATTTTATATTTAGAAAGAACATTTAATTTTTTGCTTTTTAACCATCTAACAATTTGCCAATCTCCTCTTATCCATCTCGCTAATCTTTGCATAAAACTATTGTATTTAGTAGGATATCCATCCATTAATAAAATATCAGATGCTAACCCACACCTCAAAAAACATCCCTCTAATAAGTCATGGCTTAATACAAGGTTTTCTGGTATTTCATTTTTTAAAACTTTTGAATACACTTCTAAGTCAAATATGCCTTTTCCTGTAAATATACCCTCTCCAAAATTGTCTTGATATATATCTGAAATTGCATTAGTATATGAATCTATTCCTCCGCTTCCTGCAAATATCATTGTAAATAAAGTCTTATAACTTATGTCTATATTTAACCCTACTCTCGGCTGAATAAGTGCATATCCATTTGCAACTCTTCCATTTTCTACTTCTGGCTTATTTAATATATGAGCCATTGCCCCTACTAATTCAAAAGCAGAATTTAAGATTAGGTCTGTATCACTATCTAGTGTTATTACATATTTTACTTTTAGCATCTTATTTATTGTATTTATATTATATTTATTTTCTACGTCACTTTTACTCATATTTCCTAATAAATATTCTACAAACTCTGTTAGTGCACCTCTTTTTCGTTCCCATCCCAAATATGAATGTTCATTTTCATTCCATTTACGTTTTCTATATATAAAACTAAATATTTCTTTATTATATTTTTTGTTTAATCCTTCTACTAACTTTTTTCCTTCTTCAATTATCTCCTTATCAAATTTTTCTATCTCTCTACTACTCTCTGAACAATCTCCCAAAAGGCAAAAATATAAATTTTCACTTTTATTTGCTAAATAATACACTTCTAACTTGTTTACTAACTCTTGTACTTTTTCTTTTGATTTTAATATTGTAGGGATTACTACCATTGTACTATTCTCTTTGTCAATTCCATTATAAAAATCTATTTTGGGTATAAGTTTTGGTTTTACAAACTTTCCAAGTAAATATTGAGCCAATTGTACTACCAATTCTGATACTGGTATTATAAGTAAAATAAATGCAAAAATCACTCCAACTGTTGAAGTTTTATTTATAAGTGTCATACTAATTAAAAAAGAAATTATCACTGTAATTACCCATATCATACTAATATAGTAATTTGCCTTTTGATTTTCATTCATTATTTTCTTTGGCTTGCATCCCAATGTTTCTAATATTATGTTTTTGTTTTTTCCTAACAAATAATATCCTATATGGCTCTTTTTCCCTTTTTGATGTTTAGCTAATTCTAATATTTTCTTTGAAATATATATATCTGATATCTTTGTCTCTTCTGATATTTCTTTTATTTGTTGCCTATAATAATCTTTTGTTTTATAATCCATTTTTTCATATACATCTGCTGGATCCTGTTTTAAAATTTCTTCAACACCATTTATCCTTTCAAATATTTCTAAAAAGTTTATTCTTTGAATCTTTTTAATACTTGTTATACAATTTCCTATTGATACCTTTCTTATCGCTATATCAAAGTGTTCCTTTTTTATAATATCTGAAACTGTACTCCCCGTTTTTTCTACTTCATCTTCTAATACTTCTAAATAACTTGATGTCTTTTTCCCATATTTTTTTAATTTGTAAGACATATATTCTATAAATGGATATCTCATATCTGAAAACATTTTCAAATTATATTTTGGCTTATAATTCTTAAATATTCTTTCTTGTTTTCTTTCAACTAATCTTTCTATTATTGATTCTACTTTATATTTTTCTATCTGTGATACATAAATCCTTTCACAAATATGCCTTATATTTTCTATTATTGCTATTTGAAGAAATGTTCCTATTTCCCATATTTCATCCATGTTTAATGTTTTTTTTGTTTGATATGCTAATAAGTAATTTTCTAAGTTTTCTGATTCTATTTTGTTATCTGTATAATTTACAATTTCTGCTGCTAATACATATACTCTTGCAAATCCTGCATATCTACCATTTTGTAAACCTACAAATTTTTTATATTTCTTTAGAGTTAATTGTTTTTCTATTGATTTTACTGTTTCTTCGATTATATAAAAATTATCTAAAATCCATTCTCCTGCTGGATGTATTGATATTCCCAATTTCAAATGATAGTTTAATAAATTATATACTTCTTTTATTACTTTGTAATTTTCTATCATCCTTGGAATTGGATATGTTTCTTTATCTGATTTATTTTTTATATTATGAGTTGCTGCAATCTTTTCTAAATGTTGTTCAAGTTCTCTATTATTTAAAATTGCCCCATCTATATTTAATATTTTTGTTTGTTTCATAACAAAAAATCCCTCTCTTTGCAATTTTTTGTTATTGTTTGCAAAGAAAGAGATTTTTATTCAATTATTATAATACGAATTTTTTGATTAAGACTACTCCGCCAGCTAATACTAAAAGAATTATTGCTGCTCCACTTACATATTTTATAACATTTTCTGTTACACCTGTTTTTGTTGATAATATTACATCTGCATCATCAATGTCGTCTTCGCCTTCTTTTTTGTTTCCTGGTGTTGAATCTCTATCTGGAATTTCTTTTTCATTTTCGTCATCTGATATTTCTGCTATATTTGTTTTTACTCCCATGTTGTTTTCACTGTTTTTCCATCTAAATGTGACTTTTACAGTTGCACTCTTTCCCGGTTGTAATAACTTATCTGCTAATAAATTTGTTGTAATAACTCCGTCTTCTTTTTTTGTCCAACCCTTATTATCTTCTTCATAGAATTCTAATCCCTTTGGTATGTAATCTGTAATTTCTTTTGCATATCCTGGGATATCTCCTTCATTAGTAACCTTTATTGTATAAATAAATTTTACTTTTGTTGTCTTCATTTTCTTTCTATGAATTTCTACTTTTGGTATTATATCATTTTTGTCACCCTTATTTCCTGTCTTTGTAGTTGTTGTTGTACCATCTTCTGTAACTTTAACTTCACTTACATATTTAAGCAATGCTAAGTCAAAGTATTGTACTGATACATTTTCATAATCTTGATCATCTTCTCCTTCATTCCATTTATCTGGTACAGAGTCAATGTCATCTACTTTATTTCCTTTTTCATCTGCATCTTCTGATATTTGTGCCTTATTTTTTATTATGTATTTTGATGAATTTGGATCTTTTACTTTAAATGCTACTTTTAGGTCTACATATGCTGGATTAGTTTTGCTTATTTCTTTTGAAGAATCAAATGCTTTTAGCAAGTTTGGATTTGTTGTTATCTTACCATCGCTATTTGCCATCATTTTCTCTCCATTTTCTTTAGATGTATAATCTGAAACTATTTTTGCTGCATCTTTAACTTCTGTTGTTTCATTTCCCTCTTTATCATACATTTTCCATCTGTATGCAACATTTGTTGCATTCTTTGGTAAATACTCTAAATACTCTGGTATATCATCTGTTATTGTTTGTGCAAATCCATTTATTTTACCTTCATTGAATATTCTTAATGTATATGTTACTGTATCTCCAACTACTACTTTTACTACATCTTTTGGATGTTCATAAGTTATTTTATTATCTGCAAATTTTACTTCTGGTATTCTTGTTGTAACATCTTCTCCACTAATATTTGTTATGAATTTTCTTAAAGCTAAGTCAAAGTTTACCTCTGGAACTATTACTTTTTCAAAGTCATCATCATCTTCTTGTCCTGGATAATATTTATCAGATGCATTTTTACCACTTCTATCTCCCTCATATCCTGGTCTGTCTGTTGGTAATTTTATATTATTTGATGTTGAATCCGCATCTGGGTTTACTACATTTCCATTTTTATCTTGATATTCTGCAATTTCTGCAATATTTGTTATATTAGTATTTATTATTGCACTATCACTTACTCTACAAAGTATTTGAACATCTCTATAATCTAATTTGTCATTTACTCTGTCATATGCTTTAAGTTCATTTGTTGTTGAACCGGATACATATTTTAATTTATCTGTTGTAACACTTCTGTCTGTTGAATTATATACCCATCCATTATTGCTATTAAATGTTCCATCTATATAGTTTAAATATTCTGGTAAATAATCTGTTATTTTTGATGCATATCCATCTTGGTCTCCTTCATTATATACTCTTATTGTATATAATACATAGTCTCCTTTATTTACTGATACAGCATTTTTAGGATGATTATATATTGCTGTTTGCTCTGCACCTGTTTTTAGTTTACTTGTATCTACTTGTGGTGCTCTTGTATATTTTCCATCTATTTTGCCATTATCTGTTAGGTATTCACCTTCCTCAATATTAGCATCTTCACTGATTGCTGCTATAAATTTTCTTAATGATAAGTCATATCTTGCTAGTTTAATGTTATCATAATCCTCATCATCTTCTTTATATTTTGGATTTTGATCTCCATCATAATTTTCATCAGAATCTTCTTTTTTCCATTTCTCTGTATCAGAATCTCTATCATCTATTGAATTTCCATCTTTATCAGTATCTTCTGTTATTGCTGCTTCATTTCTTATAACTTTTGTTGAATCTGTTGATGTTACTTTAAACATTACTGATACTTCTTTATAATGCAATCCTTTTGTAAATCCTTCTGCATCTAAATCATTTATTTTACTTTTATCAAATGCTTTTATTAAATTTGTTGCTGATGTATCTTTAGACAAATATGTTGTCTTTATAGTTTTTCCTGTTGTATCAGAACTATCAAATGCCCATAATTGGTTTCTATTAAATTTTATTGCTGCTTTTTCTTCAGCTGAAAGTGTCGTATCTGCATCAATTTCAGCATCTGTTGTTAATGTAGAATATAAATATTCTAATCCTTCTGGTATGTTTTCTGATATTTCTGAAGCATATCCATCTACATCTGCCTCATTGTAAATTCTAAATGTATATTTTACTATATCTCCTGTTTTTACTGTAATAGGCAATTTACTTACATTATAATTTGCAGTTGTTATTTTCTTTCCATCTGTTCCTTTTGTATTTAATTTGCTTGAATCTACAGTTATATTTCTTTTACCTGTGTCTACTCCATTTATTTCCGCAATATATTTTATAAGTTTTAAGTCAAATTCTTGTGGTAGTAATACTACTGTTTCAAAGTCGTCATCATCTTCTTGTCCTTCATAATATTCTGTATTATTCGTATCAGTATATATAGATTTATTTGAATCGTTTCCTGTATATTGTGGTGTTGTTCCATTTAAATCATCTTGTACTTTGTTTGGATAATTTGATGGTTTTGATTCTGTATTTTTTCTATCTTGAACTTGCTCTGTTCCTGTTGAATCCTTTGCTTCACTTATATATGCTATATTAGTCATATAATGTTTTAATTTATCTTTTGTTTGTGTTACCTTACATTCTAAAGTTAATGTATCACTATCTATATCTGTACCAAGTGCTGATAACGCTATTGGTGTTGCACTTTTCATTTTTAGTACTAATTTGTTATCAGTATAAGATTCTACTTCATAGATATTTCCTTTTGATGATGTTATTGTATCTCCAACTGCTAAAGTACTTTCTAATCCTTTTGGTAATTGGTCAACTACTTTTGACGCATACCCATCAATATCTCCTTCATTGTATATTTTTATTTCATATGTTACTTTATATCCTGTCTTTACAACTACTGGGTCTTTTCTATGTTTATATGTTGCTGTATCTGGTATTGTTGAAGTATCCACAGTTATGTTTCTTGTTGCATCTTTCTCATCTTCATTTATTATAGAAACAATATTTCCACTTGAATCTTTTACTTGTTTTATTATTTTTCTTAAAGCTAAATCAAATACATTTTCATTTGTAAATACTACTTCTGCTTCTTTAGCTTTATTTCCTCTTACTAATTCAACTAATGGTTGTTCTGTTTGACTAGATGCTGTCCATAAAGTTTGTGTTGTTGTATTAGCATCATAGTTTACTTGTATTTTTACATTTCCATTTGTTGATGCTGGAATTTTATCAATATATATATCAGTTCCTGTTGCTGTTGAACTAACATCATATCCTGTTTGTTTTGTTGTTCCTGTTATATCATATACTTCTATATCTTTTATACTTACAAGTCCAGTTGAACCTAATTTTATTGGTCCTACTTTATATGTATTATCAGCATTTTTTACTATCTTAGCTTTTGAACGATCTATTGTTACTGTTCCTTCTGTTTCTTTTCCTACATAATCATCATTTTTCTTTGCCTCATCTACTAAATAATTATATAATAATGATGCTTGCTCTTGATACATTTTTCCTACTGTATTTAATCCTGTAATTGCATTTATTCCCTCATCATAGTTTACTAATGGTCCTTCATAAATTTTTGATTTTGTTATATCATCATCTTGATATTTAGTGTAATTTAACCAAGAAGTAATATTTCCATCAGTACCATTTTCATATAAATTATATTCTACATCTATAGGTGCTTTATAATCATAGTTTGTAAAATACCATAATACTGATTGTTGTACAGCTTCAATCAATTCATCTGGCATTATAAAATCTTTACTTTCATATGTATAACCATAATTACATGTATTATCTGATATAAAATCTTTATCTCCATTATATACATATTTATTTTCTGTATTTTTTTCTATATTTATTTTCTTGAAAAACTCATCTTTGTCTGTTTCGCCTGGTATATAGAAATTATCAAGTAGCCAAACTATTTCTGAATAATATTTTTCTATATTGCTAGTTGCATTATGAGGATTTAATATAGTTTTTATTTCAGAAATATTTGTACTTTTATTATTAGTATTTCTTAGATTATTAGATTTATCATACTCTACAGTATCTTCTTTATGTGCATTCCATGTTGTTCCTTCCTTAGTGTTTAAGCAATAGAAATTATTTCCAATAATTGTATTATCTGTTTTGCTTTTTACTTCTAATAATTGAAAAATATTTTTAACTCCATTTAATTCATAAATTCCTTTATTTTCAAAGCTACTCGTACTGTTATTATATATTACTCTCATATCCTGCATCTTTGCAAATAAGTTACCTGTTCTAACATCATCTCTAGCCTTACCATAAACCATACTACTTGCCAAGCTCAAAATCATTAAAGTGCTCATAGTTAAACTTAAAATAATTTTTCTTAAATGTTTCAATTTCATATATATACCTTCCTTTATATTATATTTATTTATCACATTTTAAAAAGTGGTATTATTAAATACACTCCTACATATTTATTATATTATAAAGTGCCTTTTAAATCAAGCATTTTTCGAGATTTAACTGCATTTTTTTACAAAAATTTTCATTATTTTTTATATTTCTATTTTTTTGTATGAAAGGATTAAAGATGTTTAAAAAATACATACTTACAATTATTCTTGTACTAACTATAATATGTCCAATTTCTTATGCTGATGATGTTTTTGAAGAAAAAACATTGTCTAAAGAAGAATTGCAAAATACAATGGAAGCTTCAAATAACCTTCATGATGTCCCTACTATAAACGCTAGGCATGCAATAGTAATTGAAAGAAATTCAAAATCAATACTTTATGGTAAAAAAGAGACTGAACAATGTAAAATGGCTTCTACTACAAAAATTATGACCGCAATTGTTACTATTGAAAACTCAAATTTAAAAGATACTGTAACTGTTTCAAAAAAATCCGCAGGTACTGGTGGGTCTAGACTTGGATTATGCACTAATGATAAAATAACTGTAGAAAGTTTACTATATGGTCTTATGATGTGTTCAGGAAATGATTCTGCTGTTGCACTTGCCGAACACCTTGGAGGAAGTATTGAAGGATTTTCTGATTTAATGAATAATAAAGCTAATGAATTAGGCTTATTTTCCACTCATTTTGTAACTCCTCATGGACTAGATAATGATGACCACTACACTACTGCTTATGATTTAGCTATTCTTACTAACTATGCACTCTCAAATAAAATCTTTGCAAAAATTGTTAGAACAAAAACTTTTACAATAACTATAAATAATCATACGAAGTCTTTAAGAAATACAAATGAACTCCTTGGCAATCTTGACGGTATTTATGGTGTAAAAACTGGCTTTACTAACGGGGCAAACCGTTGTCTTGTAACAAGTTGTAAACGAGGAAACCTTGATATAATTTGTGTTGTACTTGGTTGTGATACTAAAAAAGATAGGACTCGAGATAGTATTAAATTAATAAATTATATTTTTAATAATTTTACTGTAATAAATGTAAAAGACATAATTGATAGTGATTTTAAAAAATGGAATGAAGAACATAAAAACTCATTTTATATAGATAAAGGACTATCTAACACTTTAGATTTATATTTAAATGAAAATAGTATTCCATACAAATCTATAGCAATAAATAATAAAGATATAGGTACTATATCTACTTCTATAAAATTCGAATCTCAATATACTGCACCATTGCCTTGCAATAATGTAATTGGTAAATTATCTTTTAATGTAAATAATATAGAATATTTTTCTGTTGATATTTTAAATTCCAATGAAATACAAAAAAAGAATATATTTACTTACTATTTTGAGCTCATTAGAAATTTTATTAATTATTTATGTATAAAATAATGGACTACAATTAACTTGTAGCCCTATTTTTATTTTATAATTTTTATTACTTCTTCTAAAGAAATTTGTTGTTGCTCACCTGTTTGCATATCTTTTAAAGTAACAATATTATTTTTTTCCTCATCTTCTCCTAATACGATAGTATAAGGTACTTGAAGTTTGTCCGCATATTTAAATTTAGCTTTTATTTTCTTATTTTCCAAGTACATTTGTGTATTTATGCCATTTTTTCTTAGCACATTTGCAACTTTAGTAGCATATTCAAGGTCTTCAGACATTGATACAACAAGTACTTCTGAAATAGATTTTTTATCTGCTTTTATTAGTCCTAAATCATATATTTGGTCAAAAAATCTTGTCAATCCTATAGATATTCCAACTCCTGGAAGTTTTCTATTAGTGTAATATTCTGCTAAATTATCATATCTACCTCCTGAACATACACTACCTAATTTTCTATAATCATCTAAAAATGTCTCATATACTGTACCTGTGTAATAATCCAGTCCTCTCGCTATTGTTAAATCTATCTTAAAATTAGTGTCTGGAACATTAAATAGCCTAATATATTTTATAACTTCTTTTAGGTCTTTTAATCCCTCTTGAAAAATATCATCTTTAATGTTTAATTTATCTAAACCATATAGCTTTTCATCTGTGTTCCCTTGAATTTCTATAAAGTTCATAATCTTTTCTATTGATTCATTTTCCACATTTAATTTTTGTAATTCTTCTATTACGGCTTCTTTTCCTATTTTTTCTAGTTTATCTATTATTCTTAATATTTCTGTTGATTTATCTTTTAGTTCTAGACTTGAAAATAATCCATTTAATATTTTTCTATTATTTATACAAATAGTAAATTTTTCAAATCCCATCTCTTTAAATGTGTTATATATAACTGCTGGAAGTTCTGCATCATTTAAATTGCTTAGTTCTCCATCTCCTATTATATCTATATCACATTGATAAAATTCTCTAAATCTTCCTTTTTGTGGTCTTTCACCTCTATATACTTTTCCTATTTGATATCTTCTAAATGGAAATGATAAATCATTATAATTTTTTGCAACATATTTAGATAATGGTACTGTTAAGTCAAATCTTAAACTTAAATCATTATCTCCTTTGTTAAATCTATATATTTGTTTTTCTGTTTCCCCTCCTGCTTTTGCAAGTAATACATTCGAATCTTCTATAACAGGTGTATCTAATGGTAAAAATCCAAATTTTTCATATGACTTTTGGATTTTTTCTTTTATTTGATTAAATATTATTTGTTCTTGTGGTAACAACTCCATAAACCCAGGAAGTGTACGAGGTTCAACTCTATCCATCTAAATTCCTCCTCTTATATATCATAAAAATATGTACTTTCTAAATCTGCCTCATGAGTAAGTAATGCAATTGGATATTTTTTATATGCTGCACCAATTGTATTATATAGTTCTTTTGGTTCTGTATATCCCATATGCCATCTTATTGCATATTTCTCTTCTGGTGTTAATTTAATATATTCAGTAATCATCATTACTGATTTTTCCCCATGTCCATAAGGTATAGTATCATCTATTGTATAATATGGTACTTTTTCCCACACCCCTAAGGCATTTTTTGCATTTCTGTAATCAACTTTATAAAAGTTTGCTTTACATATATCATGAAGTAATGCAATTAATATTATTGATTCTTCTGGCGTATTTATTGGTATAACTGCTGTACTAGCTTTTTGTTTTAATATTTCGTAAACCTTCATACTATGTTCAAGCAATCCTTTCTCATAGCACCCATGAAACCTTGTACTTGCAGGTGCAGTAAAGAAATCTGTCTTTTTTATAAATTCTATTAAATCTTCTATTCCTTCTCTTTTTGTACTTTTTAATAATTCTGTAAATTTTTCTTCCATCTTAATCTCCCAATTTATTTTTAACTTTTTGTGCTTTTTTTCTTATTCTTTGAATTGCAGTATCTACTGATTTTACTTTTGCTCCAAGTCTGGTTGCAATTTTCGCGTAAGATTCCCCATTCTTATAATATTTTAATACCTTTTTTTCAAAGTCACTTAATTTTTCATCAATATCTTTTTCTACGGAATCAAAATATTCTTTTTTTGTTATTATTTCTAACGGATCTTCAGCATTTTTATTTGTATCTAATATTTCTATTATTGTTGTATCACTCTCTCCCTCATCATAAGCATTTGCATTTAATGATACAGATGAATTAAGTGGTATATGTTTTTGTCTATTAGAATTTTTTACAGCTGTTATTAATTGCCTTTCTATACACATATTTGCAAATGTTTTAAATGAATTTTGCTTTTCAGCATCAAATGATTTTACTGCCTTATATAAACCAATATACCCTTCTTGCAATATGTCGTCTTTTTCTGAGCCAACCATAAAAAATTTGTTGGCTTTCATACTTACTATATCTTTATATCTGCCCATTAAGCAATCTAATGCTTGTTCATTTTGATTTTTAACGGCTTCTTGAATTAATATTTCGTCTGTCATATTTTTATATTTTTCTTCAAATTGAAAAATATTTGTGTCTTCCATAACTGTTCCTCCGCTTTTTAAAGTATAACTGTATTATATTCATAAGATATAGTAATGTCAAGTGTTTTAAGAGATTTTTTCTGTTTTTCGTCACTAATTTACAATTTTTTCATAATATATATTAAGCAAGCAATTTGCTATATATTTTTAGGAGGTTTTGTATGGAAGAGAATAATATGATGAGACCAAACCCTCATTGTCCTGTTGTAGACATAGATGGTTTTGTATCTAATGGAAAACAATTTGACCTTGACATAAGTTTGCCAGAAGACAATAGGGATGTAATATTTGGTACAATAAAAAATTGTTTTAAAGAACCAGTAAAAGATGCAGTAGTTAAGCTAATAGAAATAGAATTCTGCAAAGAAGGAATAAGAAAAAGAATACCTGTATCTCATACTTTTACAGATGAACATGGAGAGTTTGTTTTTGGACCTCTTTGCCCTGGTAAAGAGTATGCAATCGATATATGGGTTAATGATGTTAAACACTTTAAAGTTTGTACAAAAGGACATCGTGAAGGAGATTGCCTAAAAGGTAAACCAAATGATAAATGTGATTGTTTTAGAAATGATAAAAAATAGAAAAAATGGGGATATGCTCCCCATTTTTTATTTTCTTTTTTTCTTTGAACTTAAATCTTCCTCATCTTCATCTTCGTCATCAAAGTCTATATTATCATATCCGTCGTCTTCATCATCAAACCCATATTCATAGTCTTCAAAGTCTTCATCGTCAAGGTCATCAATGTCTTCACTATCTTCTTTCTCTTCTATTTCTTCATCAGAATCATCATCTACTAAATCATCTTCAAAATTATAAAATCCCAAAATTTGATCTATTTCCTTATCTTTTTCTTCAGTAACTTCCTCATCTTCTGTTTCTTCTTCAGTGTGTTCTTGTTGTTCTTCTATCTCTTCATTTTCCTCTTCATCTTCGTCATCATCAAAGTCTATATTATTATACATATCTTCAATTTCTTTATCTTCAATTTTCTCTATTTTGTCATTATATTTCAATATTGGTTCATATTCTGACAAGTCTCTTCCATAAACATCTACAACACTATTTTTAAATGATGCAAATATTTTTTGCATTCCTTCTAATCTCCAATAATCAGGATATATTACTGTACCTATAACATTTAATCTGCTAATATTATTTTCAAATTCCTTTTCTTGTTCTTCTAAGTCATATAAATACTCCGAATGATATAAATCCTTATACATTTTCTTTGTAACCTTGCCTGCTATTTCCTTTGTCAACAATGTATATAAATTTCTTATCTGTTCTAAATCTTGTTCTAAGTTTTTGCATGCCTCACTCATGAGTTTTTTGTGTTCTTTTTGCCCACCAACTATATTTAGTCTTTCATTATCTAAAAATAATGTTAAATAATCTTTCATTGCATTTAAGAAGTTTAATTTACTTTGCGAATCTTTTATTAATTTTTTGTGTTTTTCTGTTTTTATTGTATCATTTTTAATTTCTGTTAATAGTTTTTTAGTTTTGTCATATACTGTACACAAAATTTCTGTTTCTTTTTCTTCTATATCTGTTTCTAAATCTATTGCTTTTCCAATTGCAGTTAAATCAAATGGAATTTTTTCTTTAGAGCCGTTTTTCATTACTTTTTCCTGTATTTCTTCTTGAATATTGTTTTCTGCTTTAAAAAAATTTTTTACTTCCTCAACTTTTTCTGGACTGATTCCATTAAGGTTAGCAATTGTCTCTTTTAATGTTTTCTGATATTCCCCCTCTACAATTCTTCTACTTCTGCTACATTGATTTCTATCTGTAGTTTTGTCATTAAAAAGATTTAATTCCTGTATAAAAGTTTCCCCATTTTCTTTCATTTCTTCATTGTTTCGCTTAGTCTCTTCTTCTATTTTATCTAATCTCTTTTTCAAATTATCAACATTTTCATCTATATTTTCAAATATGTTATTTCTATTTTCCTGTAATTTAGTATTTTTGTTTGATAATGCTTCTTGTTTATTTTGCACTTCTTTTATTTTTTTTATTATTTGGTCATATTCTGCAATAATTTCATCTTCATTTTTTACTGCTTCTTGATATTTTTCTATTTTCTCTACCAATTCCACAAAATTCGAATAATTACTTTTTAGATTATTTTTTTCATCATATCCGAAAAGTTTTGCAAAATACCTTTCTAATACTATTGCATTTCTTTCATACATACTTAATTACCTCCATCTTATTTATGTACTCTTCTTTTATTTATAACATAACTGCTTCCTATTATATTTTTTACTTTATGTTTTACTTGAGCGGCTACGTCTCCTATTTCTAATACATTGCCGAATCTATTTTTTTCAGCAACAACAACTGCAATTGATATAGATGTCAATGGAAATTGTTCTATTATTCCCTTTCTATTTGCTATTTCTATATATCCTCTTTCAATATCTTCATCATTAAAAAATTTTTTAACTTCTCTATCAAACCTTACAATTATCCTTTGGCATAAATCTTCTATATTTTTTACATCTTGAATTACAGCTATAAAGTCATCTCCTCCAACATGTCCAACAAATCCTTGTACTCCACTTTCTCTAACTATATCTGTAATTACATTAGATGTAAATTGTATTATACTATCTCCTTTTAAAAATCCATACACATCATTGTATGCCTTAAAATTATCTAAATCTAAATATAATACTGAAAAATCCTTTTTCTTAGCCAATTGTTTTTTCAATTCTGCTTGTATCTGTACATTTCCTGGAAGTCCTGTTAATGGACTTATTCTTCTGTTAGTTTTAAGAAGCCTAGTTAAGTTTTTTATTGTATAATATAAATATCCCTCATCTACTGGCTTCTTAATGAAATATTCAATAGATTCATTAAGTACTCTCATTCTATGATCTCTATTTCCATTTGATGATACTACTATTACTGGTGTTATGCTATTGTCTTCATCTGTTCTAATTTTTTTACATATTTTTATTATATCAATGTCAATAGAGTCCTCATTTATAACAATTAGCAATGGAATGTTTCTTAATGCTACATCTACTTGCTCTGTTTTAACACTTATAAATTTGTAATCTTTTTCATCTCTAAATAATTCTCTAAATACATCTATAGAAGACGAATCATCATCTATTATATATATTTCATTTACCATTATTTTACTCCTTTGTTTATTATTTAACTACTCTAACTCTTTGTACATTTTGGACTCCAGTTATATTAGATACTGTTACTATTATTTTATTTTCACCATCATCTAATGGTATACTACCATTAAATTCTTTTTTATTTACAGTTGCTTCTCTTTGTTTTCCATTTATATTAACAGTAACTTTTGTTATTTCTTGGTCATCACTTGCGTTTATTATTAATTTTCCACTTTCTACTGAAAGTTTTAATTCTGGTTTATTATCTCCCCAAATTGTAAAAGTTTCCCTTCTTTCCTTTCCTTCAACATCCACTGCTACCATATTTAAAATATGTTTTCCCTCAGTCTGTGGTACTTCTATTGATTGCTCTGTACTTGTCGCATTTATTTGTATTTGTTTTTCTTCTCCTCCATCCCAATTATATGAAATAGTAGAAATATTAACATTACTTTCAGCTTTTATTCTTATTGGATTTTTCATTGGTTTTTCTTTAATTATGTTGATTTTTATTTTATCTTCTACATTGCCATTTGTATATTCTTTTGGCTCATTTTGAGTTTTAACACCATTTACATCAGTTACTGTTACATTTAATGTATTTGTTCCTGTTGGTACTTCTAATGGTATTTCATAGTTTGTTTCTCCAATGTCAGATATTTCTTGTGTATTTTCTCCATTCCAGTTATATTCTATCTTTGAAATTTGCTTGTCATGTGTTACTACAATTTTTATTTTTGATTCACTTTCTACTTCTACATCTATTTTAGCTTGTGTTCCTGTTATTGTTCCATTATGATTTGGCTTTTCTGAACTTGCTTTATTTTTATTCATTAATGAATATACTCCAACACCGCCAATTATTATTGCAAAAAGAATTAATATTATACAAAAAAATATTATTACTGTTTTTATATTTGCTTTATTTGATGTAGATCTATTTCTTGATTTATTATTTTTTGGCATTTCTACTGATAATATTTGATTCATTTTTCCACCTCTTTAGTCTAATTCACTTTGATTATATCATAACGTTTTTTAAAAGTAAATATTATCAGATAAAAGTTATTTATTTTTATAATGCCTTTTTTACTTACAAAATCTATGCTTACCAATTACTACAGTGAGTGGTCTTGACCATATCCATTTATTAGTTGCTGTACTAGGATTAAAATAATATATTGCACCATATGATGGATCCCAACCATTTAAAGCATCTTTAGCAGCTTTAATGGCAGTACTATCCGGGCTTTTGTTTATTTGCCCATCAGATACTGCATCAAATGCACCTGTTTGATATATTACTCCAGCAATAGTATTAGGAAACTTACTACTTTTGACTCTATTTAATACAACTGCGCCAACCGCAACTTGACCCGCATATGGCTCACCTCTTGATTCTCCATATATAATTCTTGCTAATAAATTTGTGTTACTTGAATTTGCAGAAGTCGAGCTTGAACTTGAACTACTACTGTTTATTCCCATTGCCTTTAAAGTTTTCGAACCAGCAATACCATCTACTGTTAGTCCGTTTTTCTTTTGAAATGACTTAACAGCTGTTACTGTTTGGCTACCATATATTCCATCAACACTACCTTTATAATATCCCCAATTCTTCAGTTTTGTTTGTATTTGTCTTACTTCTGAACCTCTTGATCCATATCTTGATGTTGCCTCTACTATGCTAGCTTTTGCTATTATAATAATTACTGTTGCTAATACCAAAATTAATAAAGAAACTATTATCATTCTTTTTTTGAACATAAAAAAACCACCTTTAGATAAAATTTACTGTTATTTTTACCTAAAAATAGTTTTTTATACATTTTATATATATGCACATAAAATACTTTCTAAACCAATATTTAAATCTATTAAACCTATTTTATAATTATAATCTAAATCACACAAACTTTGTAGAATATTTTTTAATTCATCTTTCTTAAAATAACTTGCTTGTGCTTTATATTTATTTACCAAAAATGTTTGATTAGATTTTAATGATAAACTACTTGCTACATCTTTATTTAAGCCAATTGCAATTTTAGTTAAATATAATTTTTTAAAATGATTATATAATGTAATCAAAATTTTTTGTAGTGGTTCTTTTGCTTGCACTAATCCTCTCAAAACATCTATTGCCTTTTTGGTATCTTTCTTTCCCAAGCTATCTGTTAAATCAAATATAATACTTTCAATTTTTTTTATAGTTAATAAATCAATATCTTGCTTTGTTATTGTTCCTCCTGTGCCTGCATATTCTATAAGTTTTCTTATTTCATTAATTAATTCCTGCATATCTGTTCCGCAACACTCAATAAAATATGTTAATGTGCTCATATCTATGTTTACTTTATATGCATCAACTATTGATTTTAGTCTTTGTTGCAATTGAAATGGTTTTTGCGTTTGGAAATTGCAAACTACTCCTAATTTATCAATTGTTTCAAGTAACTCACATTTTTCTGCATTTTCTTCTATAAAAACCAATACAACTGTATCATTTATTGTATCTATATTTTCTTTTATATATTCATTTAACTTTTCTTTAAGAATCGTGATATCATTCTTGCTTTTCTTTTTTAAGTCCTTTTTAAAAAATTCTGCATTTTTTACAATTATTAATTTTCTTTCATACCCAAATGCAGGAGTTTCAATATCAGATATTATTTCTCCTACATTAGTTTCATCTAATAAAATATAATTTATCCCTTTAACTTTTTCGCCAAAGTTTTTTATTATGCTTTTCAATGCAGATTTCAAAAGAAATGTTTCTTCCCCATATAATAAATATATACTTCTTAATTTATTTTGTTTAAGTTCTTTTTCTAGTTCTTCTATCTTCAAATAAAAAACTCCCTTTAATACATAATTCTAAATATCTCCGCTACACTCCATGCTTGTGCAAATGCTCCTTTTGGCAAATAAGGTGTTCTTGAATCATATAATTCAGCAATAGAGCCTATACATCCTCTTTCATAAATTTCTTTAGTAAATGTCTTTTTTACACTTTCTTTAAATTTTGAAATTTTTTCTTCTATTTCTGCCTTTTCTGTCTTATCTTTTGTTGCTGCTTTCATATTCATTAAAGAATCATAATATAATCCTATAAGCCATACCCATGTTGGACCTTGATGATAACTCATATCTCTTTTAAAGCAATCACCCTCATATACATCTATAAAGTTTTCTTCTCCTTTGGCTAATGTCTTTAATCCATAATTATTTAAAAGTTTCTTTTCTACTGTAGCAATCATTTCTTTTGCAATATTTGAATTTGGAGCAATTACTGGATGTGTTAAACTTAATGCAAATAACTGATTTGGTCTGATTCTTTTATCTCCTAAAACATCATATAAACATTTTCTCTTAGGATTATAAAACTTTTCTATAAATGAATCTTTGCATTTTTCAGCCATATCTTCATATTTTTTACTTTCAATCTTCTTTCCTATTTTTACAAATTTCTTTGTTAGTTCTGACATTATAATTAATGCATTATACCATAAAGCATTTATTTCAACAGGTTTTCCATTTCTTGGAGTTGCAGCAAAACCTTTATATTTAGCATCCATCCATGTATTTTGTGTGTTTTCAGTACCAGATGATATTAAACCATCTTCTTCTAAATATATATTATTATTTCCAAATGAAATTCCATTTGAATAACTTTCTATTATATTTTTCAATTTAGGATATATACTTTCTTTTATAAATTTAGTATCTTCTGTATAGTCAATATATTTTTTTACTTGCTCGAATAATAATAATGAACTATCTACACTATTATATAAAGGACTATTATCTATCTCTGAATATCCATTTGGAACTAATCCATATTTTATATCTCTAGTTACTGTTAATAAAATCTCTCTTGCTTGTTCAAATCTCTTGGTTTTTAAGAAAAGTCCTTCAAATGCAATTAAAGTATCTCTTCCCCAATCTAGGAACCATGGATATCCTGCTATTACTGTATGTAAACTGAATGATGGTCTATTTACAATAAAGTTATCTATTGCTGTCAAAAATGTCCTTGTTAATTCATCTCGTTCTAACTCTTTTTTAGTTTTATTTTGATTCTTATTATCTATTAATAATGATTTATTATAATATTCATTTTGCCTAATAATTTCATTGCTAATTAAGTTCTTAGCATCTATTTCATCTATATTTTCCTCTAAAGAACATATAAATGATATATCTTTCTCTTCTTGGGGCTCAATTTCAACTTCAAATCTTCCACTTACAATATGGTTTTCCTCTGGAAAAAATCCTCTTTTTTCTTCTTCTATATAAAACATATTGTAAAATATATCATTTTGGTGCTCTATATATTTTCCCTCTGATAATTTCATGTATAAAGGATACTCTACATTTCCATCAATGATAACTTTGACTTTATCATCTTTTACTTCTTGTTTTATATTTAATATTTTATTAGTACTCATATCATGGAAATCCCTATAATTAATTATAGGCGCCAATATAAGTCTTATATGTGAATTTCCATTTCTTATTTTATAATACACTTGTACTGTATTTTTTCCGTGTTGCATACATATATTTTTAGAAATTTCAACATCTTCAACTTTATATTTGAAGATTGGTAAAATCTCCTTTGAAAAAGATTCCATATTTTTATATCCTTGTGATATATATTCTTTTCCAACATTAGTATATAAGTCATGTCTTATGCCGTTTATTTCTATGGTTTCATCTAATTTAGATAATAACAATTTTCTTTTAGCTGGTGGAACTATTGGAGCTACCAATAAGCCATGATATCTTCTTGTATTTGCACCAATTATCGTTGATGCTGCATATCCTCCTATTCCATTTGTTATAATCCATTCCTTTTGTAAACCATTTTCTAAATTTAAGGTTTCTTTTCCGAATTTCATTTGTATACCTCCACATATTAATCTTTTAATCTACTGTTGTTAAATTTTTCTATCATTTCTTTTCTTATTTGTTCATAATTTTTTATTTTTATATTCTCTGTTTTTACTTCTTTTGCCATTTCAAGTTTCTCTTCTGGCTTATCTGCTTTTACTGTTTTATTTGATTGTTTTTTCTTTCTCTCTTCACTTTTCTTGTCTGAGCTCCTAATTGATTCTATTCTTTCACTATATTTATTTGCAAATTTACTCTTGCTTCTTTTTCCATTTGGCTCTTTCTTTTCCGTATCTTTTTTCTTCAATGCTTTTCTTTTCTTTCTATTGATTTCCTTATCAGCTTTTAATTTTGTATTCATCATTAAATACTCTGGATCATTCTGCTTATCCATATATTTTAAATCATCGCATATCATTTGAATTGTAAAATCTGCAATTAATGATGCATTATGTCTTACACAGCCATCCACAATTACTGATAAATTTTCTTTTACAAACTTTATTCTTTTTTCTTTAACCTCTGATAAGTCTTGTTCTACTAAGTCTGCACCATCTCTATTATATTTCTTTATAAATTCTGGTATTACCTCTCCTGTATCATATAAGCAATAATCTATTAGTCTTTCTCCACAATGTTCTGTTATTGCATTTATATGATCAGATACTGAATAATTATCTGTTAATCCTGGCTCTGTCATTATGTTACACACATATACCTTTTGAGCCTTACTTTCTTTTATTGCTTTAGCAATTCCATTTACCAACAAGTTTGGTATAATATTTGTGTATAAACTTCCTGGTCCAATTATTATACTGTCTGCATTTTGTATTGCTTCTATAACACCTTTTGTAGGTTTACAATTTGATGGACTTAAATATACTCTATTTATTTTTGTCAATTTATCATATACTACTGATGCTATCTTTGATTTATCTTCTATAACATATCCATTATCTAACTCAGCACATATTTTCATTTTTTGTTCTGTAACAGGTAAAACCTCTCCATAAATTTTGAATATATCATTGCTATTCTTTACCGCTTCCGCAACTCCATTTGATATATCACTCATAGCTTCAAAATATATGTCTGAAAATGCTTTTCCCTTTAATTCCCCATCTTCAAATCTGTAATTAAACAATTCTTGCATTTTGCTATCTTCACTTAATGCTGATGCTGCAATTCCATTTTTTATATCTTCTAATTGTAGATATCTCATTTTATCATTGTCTTTAGTAAGATTTTCTCCATAACTTGAAACAGTTACTATTGCAGTAATATTACTTGTGTATCTTTTAAGTCCTGCAACCATTGTATTTAAACCGCTTCCTCCACCAATAACTACAATGTTTGGTCCTTCATCATAAATATTTCTATTAAATATTAATGAATTTACATTTACTTTTTTGTCTCCTATACTTCTTTTGTCTGTTGCTTCTATAAATAACTCCATCGTCCTTTTATTTAAAAATATTAGACCTAATACTATACATGTAAATCCTATAACGAAATATATAATTATTTTTGCTGCATATGCAAAAGTTATTGCATCTGTCGCAAGTATCATACTTGCCATTCCAAATGATGCAAACACAACTCCAATTAATATAAGCATCATCCATCTTTTCATTTTTGCTCTATCTTTAAACCAGAAAAATATTCCTCTTTTCACTGTTATGACCTCTTTTCTTAAAATTCTCCAATTACTTCAATTTCTTCCTCTATATGTATCCCAAATTTTTCAAATATTTTTTTCTTGGTATATTCTATCAAATCTAAAATATCTTTCGAAGTTGCATTATTTTTATTTATTATAAAACCTGCATGTTTCTCTGATATTTGTGCTCCTCCTATTGTATATCCTTTAAGACCTGCTTCATCAATTAGCTTTGAAGTAATGAAATCATTTCCTCTTTTAAACGTGCTTCCTGCTGATGGATATTCTAATGGTTGCTTTTCTTTTCTTATGCTTATGTACTCATCCATTTTTTCTTTTATTTTTGTCATATCACCTTTTTGTAGCTTTAACTTTGTTTCCAATATAATATATTCATTTTCAAAAAATACACTATGTCTATAAGTAAATTTTTGCTCTTCATTTGAAAGTTCAAATATATCTCCATTTCTGTCCATACATTTTGTTGATATTACTATATCTTTGAATTCTTTTCCATGTGCTCCTGCATTCATTTTTATTGCTCCACCTATAGTTCCTGGAATTCCAGCAAGCTCTTCAAACCCTGTTATTCCATTTTGAAGTAATTTTTGTGCAAGTGCCATTAACTTCACTCCTGAACCTGCTGTTATAATGACCTTTTCGTTGTCCTCTTCTATTTCTACATTTTGGATATCTATTTTTAATACTACTCCTCTTATTCCTTTGTCTGTAACTAATATGTTACTTCCATTTCCCATTATATATAAAGGTGTTTTATTTTTTTTTGAAAACTCAATTGTTTTCTTTATATCGTCTATACTTGTCGCTTTTTCATAATAATCCGCATTTCCGCCAGTTTTAAATGATATATGTTTAGACATTGGCTCATTTTTTATCATTCCAATACTCCCTTCTTTATATCATATTTAGTCTATTGTATTGTATCATCTTTGTAGTTTTTTTACAATATTTTTCCTAAATAAATTGATATATTTTTTTTATTATGTTATAATTAAAATGTATGATGAATGGAGGTAATTTATATGTGGTCATTTTGGTTAATTGCCGCTGGAATTTTTTTTATCATAGAAATTTTTACCACAGGTTTTCTAATCTTTTGGTTAGGATTAGCTAGTATAATTGCTATGATAGTAAGTTTTTTTACAGCAAATATTTATATTCAAACTATAGTCTTTGTGGTATTTTCTACAATATTTATGGTATTTACTAGACCTATATTAAATAAATTCTTTAAAATAAAAGATGAAAAATCAACTCCTACTAATGTTTATGGTATAATCGGTAAAAAAGGAATTGTAATGCAAGATATAAATAATATTGATTATACTGGAACTGTCAAAGTATCAGGAGAACTATGGTCTGCAATTTCAAGTACAGACTTACCTAAAGGTACACATGTTAAAGTTACAGAAATTGATGGTGTAAAAGTTAAAGTTGAACCTATAAATGAAACTTCAACTATTCAATAATGTTTTTAATTTATTTTAATATATATTAATAAAAGGAGGAAAATTTATGTTAGCATTTTTAATAACAATACTTGTTATCGTAGTAATAATTGCTGTTACATCAATCAAAGTAGTAAATCAATCAGAGGTTTACATTATAGAAAGGTTAGGAAAATTCGAAAAAATGGCTGATGCTGGTCTTACAGTTATAGTTCCATTTATGGATAGAGTTAGTTCTGTAGTTTTATTAAAAGAACAAACTATGGATATTCCACCACAAGGAGTTATAACAAAAGATAATGTTACAATTAATATTGATACTGTTGTGTTCTATCAAATAACAGATCCAGTAAAAGCAGTTTATGAAATTCAAAACTTAAAGAAAGGTATTGAATATTTAGCAATAACAACAATTCGTGATATTGTTGGTAAAATGGACTTAGACCAAACTTTCAGTTCTCGTGATAATATGAATTTTGAATTACGTTCTATATTAGACGAAGCTACTGATAAATGGGGATGTAAAATAAACAGAGTTGAAATCAAAGATATCAACCCACCAGCAGATATTAGAGATGCTATGGAAAAACAAATGAATGCAGAACGTAATAAAAGAGCTTTAATACTTGAATCTGAAGCTCAAAAACAATCTGACATTACTGTTGCAGAAGGTAAAAAAGAAGCTGCTATACTTGAAGCAGAAGCTGATAGTGAATCAAGAATCAGACGTGCAGCTGGTGAAGCTAAAGCTATAAAAACAGTTGCAGAAGCTAAAGCAGCTGAAATTAGTTTAGTATATGGAGCATTAAAAAATGCTGATCCAAATGAAAAAATTGTTCAATTAAAATCTTTAGAGGCATTAAAAGATATTGCAAATGGTGAAGCAAATAAAGTATTTATCCCATTTGATGCAACTTCAGCTCTTAGCAGTTTAGGTGCAATTAAAGAAGTAGTAAAAGATAAAGAAGAGAAAAAATAAACATTATAAAAAGACTAAATCACAAAGATTTAGTCTTTTTTGTTTTCAATTAAAATAACTACATTCTTCTATAGCAACCTCTAATACAACCTGTTCTTCCTCCATTATTGCTACAAGGCACTACACTAGCATTTACAGAAACACCTTGATTTGCAGTATTATCACTGCATCTACAACATCCTGTAGTATCATCATTGTCTGAGTCAGTATCTTCATTATTGTTTCCACAACTGCTATTTACAGTAAGTAAATCATTACTCTCTCCATTTCCGCAACTACAACTTATTCTTAGTAAATTTCCGTTATTGGTATTTGTATTGTTATTATCATTATTACAACAGCAACAATTTCTACAACATGAATTTCTATTTAATCTATCTCGTAATGCATCTATTAATCTTACTATAGATGCTGTTATAAATGCCAAAATAGAATATATAATAGTTGCTATTATTGCCTCTGCCAAATTATCTGAAAATGCAGCAAATGCTACTATTAAATATATCGCAAAAAAAGTAATTGCTACTAATATAGGGCATTTTAAGATTTTTTGTAATACAATTGATAACAATATGGTTGCAAATGGTAAAGCAAAAAATACAAGTAAATTAAGCATATTACATTTCTCCTTTTTATAGGTATTTGTATATAATATGCTTTTTTTCGATAAATTGTTAATTACATTCGTTATTTGTATTATCTATTAAATTATCATTTTCAACTATTCCCTCTACCAAATTACTTGACGTTTGCTCTGTCTCGTCAAAATTTTTATTTATAAAAGTAGACATGAAAAATAATGTAACAATTGTACATATTGATAATACATATGCATATATTTTTTCTTTATTTATTACCAAAATAAAATTTTTCAATATAAAAACCTCCAGTTAATAGTCATTTACTTTAATTATATGACTATCACTAGAGGATAATGTTATTTTTTATTTAATTTGTTTCATAACTTCTTCAGCAAAGTTTTCTTCTTTTTTCTCGATTCCTTCACCTTTTTCAAGTCTTGCAAATTCAACTATTTCTGCACCTTTTGAAGCTAATAAATCTTTTATTTTCATATCTGGATTTTTAACAAATTCTTGGTCAACTAAGCATATTTCACTGTAGAATTTTCCAACTCTACCTTTTACTATTTTTTCAGCTATTTCTTCTGGTTTTCCTTCATTCATAGCTTGTGCTTTTAAGATTTCCATTTCTTTGTTTAATCTCTCAGCAGGAACTGCTTCTTCATTTAAGAATTCTGGCTTAGCAGCTGCTATTTGCATACAAATATCTTTTGCCAATTCGCTATCTGCATTTTTCATATTAACTAAAACTGCTATTTTTCCATCTCCATGGATATATTTTTCTACTATACCATCTGTTGTTTCAAATCTAGCAAATCTACGTATAGTTAAGTTTTCTCCTATTTTTGCAACTTTTTCAATTAATACTTCTGATACTTTCTTTCCTGGCATTTCTATAGAATCTTCGTTTAATAATGCTTCTACGTCTGCTGGATTATTTAAAGCTACTTGTTTTGCAACTGATTCAACAAATGTTCTAAATTCTTCATTTTTAGCAACAAAGTCTGTTTCTGAGTTAACTTCTACTGCTGCTCCTACTTTAGCATCTTCACTTACATAAGCTAATACTAAACCTTCTGCTGCAACTCTGTCTGATTTTTTTGCAGCTTTTGTTATTCCTTTTTCACGTAAATATTCTATTGCTTTTTCCATGTCCCCATCTGTTTCTGTTAATGCTTTTTTGCAGTCCATCATTCCTGCACCTGTTTTTTCTCTTAAATCTCTTACCATACTTGCTGATATCATTTTTTATTCCCCCTTATATAAATTTAAGAGTAGAGCAGAGCCCCACTCTTATTATTTTTAAGTTTGATATTATTATTCTTCAGAAGTTGTTTCTTCTTGAGCTACTTCTTCTGAAACTTCCTCAGTAGCTTCATCTGCTACCTCAAAGCTCTCTCCTTGTTTTCCTTCAATTACTGCATTTGCCATTACATCTGTTATTAATTTAACAGCTCTTATAGCATCATCATTTCCTGGTATAGCATAATCTAATACTTCTGGATTGCAGTTTGTATCTACTATTCCAACTACAGGAATATTTAATTTTTGAGCTTCTTTGATTGCATTATATTCTTTCTTAGGATCTACTATAAATAATAATCCAGGTAATTCATTCATTTCTTTAATTCCACCAAGATTAGCTTCTAGTTTTTCCATTTCTTTCTTTAATTCTATTACCTCTTTTTTAGGTAATACATCAAATGTTCCATCTTCTTGCATTGCTTCTAAGTCTTTTAATCTTTGAATTCTTTTTTGTATTGTACCAAAGTTTGTTAGCATTCCTCCTAACCATCTTTGATCAACATAGTACATACCACATTTTTCTGCAGCTTCCTTTATGCACTCTTGTGCTTGTTTTTTAGTTCCTACAAATAGAACTGTTTTTCCTTCTTCAGCTTGACTTCTCATAAATTCATAAGCTTCGTCAATCTTCTTTGAAGTTTTTTGTAAATCGATAATATGGATTCCGTTTCTAGCTTGGAATATGTATTCAGCCATTTTAGGATCCCATCTTCTTGTTTGATGTCCAAAATGAACACCAGCTTCTAGTAATTGTTTCATTGCAACTACTGCCATTTTTTATTCCTCCTTTTTGTTTTTAACTTCCATAAAGTTCTTTGCATTTTCCAGACCTTTCGGCACTTCTTTTAATGCTCCCTTTATGTGTTTTATTTTTAACTTCTATATTTTATCATATTTTTATTGAAATTGCAAGTGTTTTAGGGTATTTTATTAAATTTTAATTAAGCATTTTTTAACCTAAAACAAATTTTCATCTAATTCAATATTATATCACCTACATATACTTTTTTTTCATTATAAACATATATCACTTTGTCACCATTTTGAACATTATCTGTTGTTGCAACATCTTCCTCATTTCTTTTTATTTTTCCATTTTCCGGAATTGCATTCATTAAATCTTCCACTTTTACTGCTTCACTTGATTTCATTCTAAAATTATAAGTATCTGTTTTTTCTTCATATTCTATTTCATACATATTATTTTCTTCTATATCCCATGTATATTTAAATCTTAAATAACTTTCTTCATCTATAGTCATATTTTTTATATCAGAAACATATCTATTTTGGTCAATCTTTTCATTTCCTCTGAGTGTGAAATTATTTAATAACCCTAAATCTCGTCCATTAATTTTGTTATTGCAATTTATATCCATTGCATATTTTATTGGTCCTAAATTCTTCATTTCCTTATGTCCAGATAAATACAAGTTAAAAAAAGATGTATCACTTGCATCAACCTTTCCATTGCAATTTGTATCACCAAATACTATTGTTCTTGCTATTGTTTTTCCATCTTTTTGTACTGACATTCCCGTTGCAATTTTCATAGTAGCTTTTTCACTCTCATCTATTGCTATATCTTCCCCTAAGTCCTTTGAAATAGTATAACTATATTTATAATTCACTTTATATCCCAATGTTTCCATATCATCCTCAAAATCTTTAACCGATTCATTTACTTCTGAACTATTTAATGTAAATCCTGTTATATATCCATTTCTACATTTATATTTCATATTATTTGTTAAAAAAAATGTTGTTAGTTCCATATCTGTTAATGTAGCCTCTTCTGCAATTTGAGCACTTTCAGTTTCCGTCTTAGCCTCTGCTGCTTTTTTTAATATTCCATTTTCTCCGCTTAGCATTACTATTGCTACTCCTGCTAAAATTAACAATATTATTATTGTTATTACTAATGCTATTAATGTTATTCCTTCCTCTCCCTTTTTTCTCTTTCTGTACCTCATAATTTTATCCTCCTTGTATTTTTTTGTCTAAAATAATTATAGCATTTGTGCCTCTCACTTGCAAGTGCTATTTTAAAATTCATTTATATTATAAAATACTTTGAAAGGAGCAATACAATGATAATATTAAATGTTGAAGAATTACTTAAACAAAAAAATAAATCCAAAGAATGGCTATGCAATCAAATGGATATTTCTCACTATAACTTAAACAAATCTTTAAAAGGATTTGCAAAGTCTATCTCTTATAAATATATCGAAGGTTTCTGTAAATACTTAGAATGTACCCCTTCCGAACTAATGACTATTATAGATGATAAAAATAAAGATTAAAATAAAAAGACAGTAACTACAAAATTACCGTCTTTTTATTTTAGTTAAAACTATTATTGTAATTCAATTACAGCTCCAACTTCTTCAAATTTAGCTTTTAATTCTTCAGCTTCTTCTTTAGCTACGTTTTCTTTAACTGTTTTAGGAGCTCCATCAACTAAATCTTTAGCTTCTTTTAATCCTAATCCTGTAGCATCTCTAACTACTTTTATAACTTTTATTTTTTGATCTCCTGCATCTTTTAATACAACGTTGAATGCAGATTTTTCTTCAGCAGCTCCAGCTGCTGCTCCTCCAGCTGCTGGTGCAGCTGCTGCTACTGCAGATACTCCAAATTCTTCTTCTATAGCTTTTACTAAATCAGCTAATTCTACAACTGTCATTTTTTTGATTTCTTCAATCATTTCTTCTTTACTCATTTTTAAATCCTCCATTTTTAATTTTTTATTTTTAAATTTTATAGTTTAAGTCTATTACTCTATTTTTACGCTTCTTCTTTTTGAAGTTTAACTTGATCAAGTGCAACTGCAAGTTTTGAAATATTTCCAAGTAATGCACCAGCAAGCATAGATAGTAATTGTTCTCTTGATGGTAATTTTGCTAAAGTTATTATTTCTTCAGCTGACATTACTTTACCTTCAACAACTCCACCTTTAATTTTATAGAAATCATGATCTTTTGTAAAATTATATATAGCCTTTGTTGGCTCTAAATAATCTTCTTCAGTCATAATTACTGCTGTTGGTCCTTCTAATTGCTCATCTAGACCTTCAACTCCTATTTCTGCTAAAGCTCTTCTTGTTATATTATTTTTTATAACTGTATATTCAGCTTTAGCATTTCTTAAGTCATTTCTTAATGATGTAACATCTGCTACATTTATTCCTCTATAGTCTGTTAAAAGTATTAATTTAGCACTTTTCATTTTTTCTGCTAATTTTGATACTTCTTCCTTCTTTAGATTTAAACTTTTTTCACTAGCCACTTTATTCACCTCCAATTAGATACTAATATATATTTTTAAAATTAAAAACACTCTTTATATCCACCAAGGCATACAAAGAGTGTACTCTTATAACATACCTCGGTAGGACTTGTTTTTTTGCCTACTGTCTTTGGCTCATATTTATATATTATTCAACATAGATTCCAGGTCCCATTGTTGTAGAAACTGATATACTCTTTATGTATTGACCTTTAGCTGCTGCTGGTTTTGCTTTTATTATAGCATCTAATATTGTTTGATAGTTTTCTTGTAATTTTTCAGCTCCGAAAGAAACTTTTCCAAATCCTAAGTGAATAATATTATTTTTGTCTAATCTATATTCAACTTTACCAGATTTAATTTCTTGAACAGCTTTTGTTACATCCATTGTAACTGTTCCTGATTTTGGATTTGGCATTAATCCTTTTGGTCCTAATACTTTACCAAGTCTACCTACAACACCCATCATATCTGGTGTTGCAACAACAACATCATAATCAAACCAATTGTCGTTTTGAATTTTTGGTATTAATTCTTCAGCACCAACAAAGTCTGCTCCTGCTTTTGTAGCTTCTTCAGCTTTTGGTCCTTTAGCGAATACTAATACTCTTTGTGTTTTACCTGTTCCATTTGGAAGTATTACTGTACCTCTAACTTGTTGATCAGCATGTTTAGAGTCAACTCCTAATTTAACATGTAATTCTATTGTTTCATCAAATTTTGCCTTTGGCATTTTTTCAATTAATTCTAAGGCTTCTTTTATTTCATATTTTTTACCTTGTTCAATTAATTTTGCACTTTCATTATATCTTTTCATTTTTATTCCTCCCATGGTTTTAACGAATCTTTGATTCTCCCAATTTTATTTTTTATTTTATTTAGTCAACAACTACAACACCCATTGATCTAGCTGTTCCTGCAACCATACTCATAGCAGCTTCTAATGATGCAGCATTTAAGTCTGGCATTTTTTGTTCAGCTATTGCTTGAACTTGTGCTTTTGTTATTTTAGCAACTTTTTCTTTATTTGGTTTTCCAGAACCTTTTTGAATTCCAATTGTTTTCTTGATTAATACTGCAACTGGTGGTACTTTTGTTATAAAGTCAAATGATTTATCTTTATATACTGTTATAACAACTGGTATTACATATCCCATTTGATTTGCAGTTCTATCATTAAATTCTTTAACAAATTGCATAATGTTGATTCCTGCTGAACCTAATGCTGGTCCTACTGGTGGAGCTGGTGTTGCCTTTCCAGCTTCTATTTGTAATTTAATTTGTTTAACTACTTCTTTTTCTGCCATTTTAATGGCACCTCCTTATTTTACTTTTTGAACTTGTGAAAATTCTAATTCTACTGGTGTTTCTCTACCAAACATAGATACTAAAACTTTTACTTTATTTTTTTCTTTATTTATTTCTTGTACAATTCCCGTATATCCATTTAATGGACCACCAAGTATTTGTACATTATCATTTACATTATAGTCTACTGTTATAGCTATATCTTCAAATCCCATTTTTCTTATCTCTTCATCAGTAAGTGGTATAGGATCTGTTCCTGACCCAACAAAACCTGTAACTCCTCTAGTATTTCTTACTATATACCAAGTTTCCTCAGTTACTATCATTTTAATTAAAACATACCCTGGAAAAACTTTTTTGATGTTTGTTTTTTTCTTACCATCTTTTATTTCTATTTGTTCTTCCATTGGAACTATTATATCAAAAAAATAGTCTTCTAATTCTCTGTTTTTTACAGTTTTTTCTAAGTCAGTTTTTACTTTATTTTCATAACCTGAATATGTATGGACTACATACCATCTTGGAACCATATCATAATCTTTTTGAGACATGTCCTCTGGCCTCCTTATTATTTTTCTACATTTTCAACTTCTACATTTGTTGCATCATTTGCTTCTGCATTTTCTTCATTATTTGCTGCTTCTGTATTTCCATCAGTCGTTGTATTTTCTGCTGGATGTGATGCATTATATGAAGATTGAATTTTTTGTTGTAAAGGTGTTACTCCATATTTATTTATACTGTCAAAACATAAGTCTAATACAAATACTATTACTGCAGCTACTAATGTAAATGCAATTACTGCCATAGTATTGTTTACTGTTTGTTTTCCAGAAGGCCATATAACTTTTTTAAGTTCTGCCTTCATATCTTTAAAGTAATGGCTACTTTGTTTCTTTTCTTTTACATTCTTTTCTTTTTTGGCCATTTTACTTCCTCCTTAAAATAGCTCTCTCAAATTATTTTGTTTCTTTATGTGTTGTACGTGTTTTACAGAATTTGCAATATTTTACTAATTCAAGTCTGTCTGTATTATTTCTTTTATTTTTTGATGTCATATAATTTCTATTTTTGCACTCTGTGCATTCTAATATAATATTTTCTCTTGGTCCTTTTGCTGCCATTTAATACACCTCCGAATTTATTTACCTTATTTTAAACGATGTGAACATATGTATCTAAGTTACATACGCTTTAATATTTTATCACTTAATATGTGTTTTGTCAACCATTTTATGGTAATTTTTTCAATTTTTTTACAATAAAAAAAGTTGATATTTTAATAAATACCAACATTTTTTATTATTTCTTTTTTTGGACCGAAAATCCAAATTTTCCTAGCTTTTCTCCTTGTGCGTAATATCCCCCATTAGCATATGATATTAAATCGCATTTTTGAATATCAAAAGCCCCTTTTTCATCTATATATTTATCATCTGCATCTATTGATAATACATCTGCAATAAACATATGGTGTGTTCCTAATTCTCTTATTTCTTTTACTCTACATTCTACAGAAACTGGGCTTTCCTTTATCATAGGACATTTTACAAAATTGGCTTTTTCTTTTGTTAAATTCATTTCTTTAAATTTATCATATTCTTTTCCTGATCTGCATCCACACCAATCTGTGGCTTTTGCAAGGTCCTTAGTTGTAAGATTTATTACAAATTCGCCTTGATTTTTTATCATTTCATAAGAATATCTTGATGGTCTAACAGATATATATACCATAGCTGGATCTGTATTTAAAATTCCAGTCCATGCAACAGTTATTATATTTGATTTTTCCAAAGTTCCACATGATACCATTACTGCTGGTATTGGATATACAAATGTACCAGATTTCCAAACAACTTTACTCATAAAATTCCTCCTAAATTTATTATATTAATAATATTATCTATATGTGATTTTTATAAGTCTAATGTAAAAAAGCACAAATCAAACATTACTCTCATTTCTACTTTTTCAGATAAAAAAAATCTAGCGATAACCTATCTTCCCAGCAGGGTAACCCACAAGTATTTTCGGCACTATTGAGCTTGACTTCTGTGTTCGGAATGGGAACAGGTATTACCTCAATGTAATCATCACTAGAAAATTATTGTATGCAATTATAGCACACTCAAAAATACATAGATGATTTTAGGCAAGTTTTAGTTCTTAACTTTCTTCGATCTTTTGCTTAACTTTTTCGTGGTTAAGCCCTCGATTTATTAGTATTGGTTGGCTTAATACATTACTGCACTTACACCTCCAACCTATCTA
>CAKPMJ010000003.1 GCA_934167965.1 uncultured Clostridia bacterium
TCGATTAAAGAAATGTTAAGCAATATCAAGCGTTTCTGATATTTCCCCAAATTGTATGCTCATACGGGGGTAAAATCACCTGGATGCGAAAATAGCACAACCCATTTTCCTTTGTAATCTTCTAGACATACTTTTCCACATGATGTTACAGCTGTAAAATCTGGTGCTTTATCCCCTATCTTTACATTTCCATTCATCATTAATTCATAATCCATTAAAAATTCCTCCAATCATAATTTGTATATCTTATGATTGGAGGTATAAATAAGTTACCTATAATTATTTTCTTTTTCTGACTACAGATACTATAATCATTCCTACTATACTTGCAATAAATATTGCACCATATAGATAAATGTTATCTCCTGTTTTTGGATTGCTAGAATTATTATTTGTGATTTCTTTTTCCTCTTCATTTTTGTCATCAACATTATTATTGTTTTCTTTTTTGTTAGTTTCTGCTTTTGTGTTTGTTTGCTTTGCTTTAATTTCAAATTTTGTTACTGCTTCTCCACCATTTGAAAAAGTTACCTTTAATGTATGTTTTCCAACAGATAAAGTTTTTAAATATTTTTCTTTTAAAGTGATTATCGTACTTCCTGACTCTGAGTCATAATTCTTAGTATCTACTAATTTATCATCTACATATACCTTGTTTTCAAATAGAGAATAATCTGCATCAATTCTAAATTTTGCATTTTTTGAATTATCTATTGTATATGTTTGATTAGCACCTTCAATAAATTTATACTCTTTTTTCTCAGGTTGTTTAGGGTCTTCATTTTCCTTAGTTTCTTCATTTACATACTTAAATGTAAATTCATAAGTACATCTAGTATAATAATCTGTTCTTGTTTCGTTCAAGATGCCACCATCAGAGCCATCATATTTTAATGAGGCACCTGTATATTTAGTATGAAGTCCTTTAAAAACTTCACTTTTTTTAGTTCCAACATTTACTGCAGTTAATATTGCTTTATTTTCTTCTCTATTTCCAACAATTTTTATAACAGCTTTACTTTCATTGTCTGTTACTAATAGACCTTCATTTACTCTTTTGTAATATAGTGTTTTGTCTAAATCTGCAAATGATTTTAATCCTTCTGTTAACTCATCATTTTTAGAAAAATCAATTACATATTCTTTCCCATTAGTCAAATCAATTATACCTTTTGATGATATATCCTCATAAACATTTTTAACTGTTGTATTAACAACTGTTCTTATTCTTACAAATTTAACATCTAATGTTCCACTAAATTTACTTGATTCTAATTTGAATGTAGATTTACTTTCACCTACTATTGTTGTCATAGGATAATACCAATTATTAATGTTTAATTTTATTGGTGTAGTAACACTAGAAGCACTTCCTTTATCTTCAATTTCTTCAATTACAAACTTGTACTCTGCTTCATTTAAATCAATTACCATATTATTTGAAATATTAACAACTAATTCATCACCTTTGAATAATTGTAATTTTGCTATTTTGCTATATTCTACATAACCATCATGAATGATTCCACCTTCAAAATTTAATGTTACTTCATTTTTTGTACTTGCATATACTTTATTTGTAGTCATTGCAAATACTAAACTTGCTAATAAGCATATCATAATTAATATTGAAATTATTTTTATTTTTTTCATTATTTATCCCTCTTTCTAAAGTTTTATCTTCCACTTATTATTCTAACATATACTATTTAAAATTCTATGTTTTTTACCAAATTTTCCGTGACACTTTGGTAATTATTTTTAAATCTTTCTTAAAACCTTACAAGGATTTCCAACTGCAACAACATTAGCTGGTATATCCTTAGTTACAACACTCCCTGCACCAATAACTACATTATCTCCTATTGTTACTCCTGGCATTACGCAAACATTTCCACCTATCCAAACATTGTTTCCAACTTTAATTGGTTTTGCATATTCTAGTCCCTTATTTCTTTTTTCATAATCTAATGGGTGTCCAGAAGTATAAAAACCGCAATTAGGTCCAATAAACACATCATTTCCAAATTCTACTTTATTAGCATCTAAAATTACTAAGTTATGATTTGAATAAAAATTTTTGCCCAAATATATATTAAATCCATAATCACAATAAAAATTTGGCTCTATCCCCATTATTTCTATTTTCTTTTGAAATAACTTTTCTAATATCCTCTTCTTTTCCTCTATATTTCTAACATCACTCTCGTTAAATTTTTTACATAGCTCTTTTGCATTAAGTCTTTTTTCAAATAGTTCTTTATCATAATTAGCATCGTAAATTTCTCCAGCTAACATTTTTTCTTCTTCACTCATAATATTTTTTCCTTTCAAATTACTATCTTTTATAAATATTCAATAATTTCTTCTATACATTTTCTTGAAAAATGCAAATTTTTATTAGGTTCACAGTCTTCTGCCATATAACCAATTGGCATCATAGAAATTGGTTTTATATTTTCAGGTAAGTTTAAAACATTTTTTATATCATCTTGTTTAAATGCTCTTACCCAACATGATCCAATTCCTAAATCCCATGCTTTTAGCATTGCATATGTACCGACAATACTTAAATCCATTTCAGCAGTATTATAGTTTTCTTCTTTTTTGTTTTTCCAAACAATATCCATATCACAACAAAAGAGCAAAATAATTGGTGCATTAAAAGTCATTCTACAAACTGATTTTATTTTTTCTTTATATTCATCACTTTTAATTACATAAATTTTTTGCGGTTGTAAATTACATGCTGTTGGTGCTAATCTAGTCATTTTTATTATTTCATTAAGTTTCTCTTGTTCAATAGCCTTGTTCGAGAAACTTCTAACTGAAAATCTTTCTTTCATTATTTCATCAATGGTCATAAAATACCTCCTCATCATTGAATTTATTAATTTAGTATATTCTATCATTAAATACAAACATACAAGATAATAAATAACTATTAAACAAGTAATTGGTACAAATATTTTACTTATTATAATTGATAACGCAATACACATAGCTAATATCAGTGGACATACAATTACAGCTATTATCATTGGTTTTCTAATTCTACTACACAGTTCTAATTTTTCTTTTTTATCATATAACTCAAAGTCTTTTTTTGCTCTAAAAATTCCCCAAAAAGAATATTTATATACAAATTCAATATCTTCTTTTTTTAATTCTTCAATTTTGTTGTGTATAGCTTTTTTACTCATTCCTCTAAAATAATAAATTCTGTATGTATATTCATTCTCTTTTCCTTTTTCAAAATTCCAAAAGCCCTCTGTTAAACTTTTAGTATTCCATCCTTTACAACTCATTTGGTTCATATATTCTTCGTCTTTTACATGAGTTCCACAATACCTAAATTTTATCATAATATCAATCATTCCTTGCAAAATTTTTTTCCATTTATTTTATATAATTGTAATTTGTTTAACTGATTCTATAATGTCCTATAATATAATCTTGTCCGTATAGTTCTAAAACATCTTCTTCATAGTTTACTTGTATTGGATTTGCGTGGTGTATTAAAAATGGAATACCTTTTTTATTTCTCTTATCTGATATTATTCCTATATGGTCTTTAAATACAATTATATCTCCACCTTGCCATTCTTCTATTTGTGATAAATCCTTTGTTAGAGAAATACTATTATTTTTTAAATATACATCTAGGTTTCTTACTCTCCTAAAATCTATGTTTTTATCTATAACTTCAATATTATATTTTTCTTTATTATTTATAATATCTTCGTTTACAAGTTCCTTTAAATCATATCCAGCATCTTTTAATCCATTTGCAACAACATCAGTACAAACTCCATATTCATCATCTGGATATCCAGTTTCATAATATTTACTTTTATATTTTGGCTTTTTAGCAATATAAGTTCTTACATTATTCAATATATCTGTTTGGTCATCTATTCCATCATTGTCTTTATCAACACTACTAATATAAGTTTCAATATTAAAATCGCTATTAGAATATTGTTTGTGTGGAATAGTGTTAAAAAAATATAATAGCGCTACTAAAATCACACTAATAATTATAAATATAACAATTATAAAAATTCTTTTTTTCATACTAACTCCAATATTTGTTAAATATCTTGTTTACCGTCATTTGTAATATCTCCATTTCCACTTACAGGAATTGTATCTCCTAAATAAGTAGGTTCTGGCTTAAATATGCATTTTATAAAGTCTTTATCTCTCGCTAATATTTCTCTTAATTCTCTATATGTTGCTCCTACATATTGTCTTGGATCTGCTCCTACTCCATAGGCTTCCAACCCTAACTGATTTGCAATATATAATGCCCTATATAAATGGTATTCTTGAGTTACTATTACTACTTTCTTTGCTTCAAAAATATCTTTTGCTCTGTATATACCTTCATAAGTAGAAAATCCTGCGTGATCCATAAAAATATTTTCTGATGGTATTCCTTTTTCAATCGCATAATTTTTCATTATATTTACTTCATCATATTCTCTTCTTCCGTGATCACCACTCATTATTATCTTGTCTGACACACTATTTTGGTATAATTTTATACCTTCTAATAATCTATCTTCTAACATAGGACTAGGTTTATCTTTCCATATTCCAGCTCCTAGAATTATTATACAATCTACATCAGATAATGCTGTATAGTCATTTTCTTTAATAATTTGTTTATTTGTGGATATTCTTACATATAAATTTATTCCTAAAACAATAATAGTTATTAAAATAATAGCTATTATTCCATATTTTAATAATTTCTTCATTTAATCTTCTCCATAACTTACTATTTTTTAAACTAATTTTGATAATTCTTGTTTTACCTTTTCTAAATCACTTGATGTTAATAGTGGTATTAAACTATTTATTTCTTCAATACTCTTATCCCACCATTTTAATTTTTCCATTATATCAATTAGTTCCTCATCAAATCTTTTTCTTATTGGTCTTGCAGGATTTCCTACAACTATTGTATAAGGATCGACATCACTACCAATAACACTATTAGCACCAATTATTGCACCATCTCCAATATGAACTCCTGGAAGTATAGTTGCATTTTGTCCTATCCATACATCATTGCCAATTATAGTATCTCCTTTAATTGGTAAGTCATTTTGTGTTGGTGGAGTTTGCTCCCATCCTTCTAAAGTATAAAAAGGAAATGTTGAAACTGCATTCATTTGATGATTAGCTCCATTCATAACAAATTCAACTCCAGAAGCTATCTGACAAAACTTTCCTATAATTAACTTATCATTATTCCATTCATAATGATGTGTTACATGACTTTCAAAATCAGAATCAGCAATATACGAAAAATCTCCTACATTAATATTTTTATTCTTTATTGTTGGCTTTATATATATTTCTTTATCATATCCTGCAATAGGATTTATTGTATTTGGATTAGGTATTTTTCCATCTTTCATATAATCTACCTCACTTATAAATTATTATTTGTCTTTTTTATATCACAAAAGCAGATAATTATCAACCAATTATCTGCCTTAAAAATTGTTTTAATCAATTAAAAAACTCTGCTTGTTCTGTTATTCTTGTTTTAGCTATTTTATATAAATCATCACTGATCATTATTATTAGTTTTGTAGTAATCTAAAAATATATTTATATCTCCCACATATATAGAGTCCATTATTCTTATTTTATTATAGCCAAGCTCCTACTTTTTTAATATATATTTTCTTTACAATTTGAATTAAAATTATATATAAGATAGTCAATCCTATTACTATTAAGTAATATAATGGTGGCATTATTTCAAAATGAAATGAGTTAATATTATGCAATAATATTGGTGCAAATATTGTTCCTATTATAGTAATCATTGTTAAACAAGTTAATATTGGGTTTGCCTTTGATTGTACAAAAGGTATTTTTTCAGTACGAACAAAATGAATTATCAATGTTTCACTTATTAAACATTCAACAAACCATGCTGTTTGGAAATAACTTTCACTTACGGCTTTATCGTAGCCTAATATAAACCAAAACGCTAAAAACGCTAAAACATCTATTATTGAACTTACCGGTCCCATTACATTCATAAATGTTCCCAACCCTTTAGTGTCCCATTTTCTTGGTTTTATTAAAAACTCCCTATCAACGTTATCATAAGGTATTCCTATTTGAGAAAAATCATATAAAAAGTCTTGAATCAGCATTTGAATTGGCAATAATGGTAAAAATGGTAAGAAAATACTCGCAATAAATATACTAAATACATCTCCAAAGTCAGAACTTAAAGCCATCTTCATATATTTTATAATATTTCCATATACTTTTCTTCCTTCTATTACTCCATTAAGTATTACACTTAAACTTTTTTCCAATAAAATAATATCACTTGCTTCTTTAGCAATATCAGTGGCAGTATTTACACATATTCCAACATCGGCATTATGTAATGATGGGGCATCATTTACACCATCTCCCATATATCCTACTACATGACCATTTTTTCTAAGAGTTTTTATTATTCTTTCTTTTTGTAAAG
Organism: uncultured Clostridia bacterium; assembly: GCA_934167965.1. Classification (GTDB taxonomy): domain Bacteria; phylum Bacillota; class Clostridia; order TANB77; family CAG-508; genus CAG-269. The sequence goes on from CAKPMJ010000003.1 coordinate 6,518, forward strand.
GGTTCATTCTAGCAAAAACATTTACTTTTTCAACATTTTGGGCAAGTTCTTCATCTGACATCCTATCAACATCCGTACCTAGTAATATTTTTGAATTTTCTATTCCTACCAAGTTACAAATATTTTCAGTAGCATATTGATTATCTCCTGTTAGAATCTTTGTAGTTATTCCATACTCTTTTAGTTTTTTTATTGTACTTTTTACTTCCTTTTTTGGTGGATCTAAAAATGCTACAAAACCTATGAATGTCATTTCTTTTTCATCATCACCATTAAATATATCTTTTCCCCTATATTCTCTTTTTGATGCCAACGCAATTACTTGCATTCCTTGCCTAGCAAGATTTTCAGTATTTTCATTGATATTTTGTATCATTTTTTGGGTTAGTTCTTTATGTTCACCATTTATTTTTACTTGATTACAACCTTTTAATACTTCTTCCAATGCTCCTTTAGTAATTATTCTATAATGGTCATCATGTTTTACTACAACACTTACTTTCTTTCTAATATAATCAAATGGAATTTCATCAATTTTTTCATAATCAATAACCTGTTCTTTTATATTATGTTGAATTCCATATGTTATTACTGCTTTATCTACCAGATTTTTCATTCCAGTACTATAATAACTATTCAAAAATGCATACTCTAATATAGACAAATCTTCTTTTCCCTCTACATTTATGTATTTTTGTAATACTATTTTATCTAATGTTAATGTTCCTGTTTTATCAGTACATAAAACATCTATCGCTCCTAAATTTTGAATTGCTTGAATATTTTTTACTAATGTTTTTTTCTTAGCAAGTGTTTTCGTTCCTTTAGTTAAATTAACGTTTACTATCATAGGTAGCATTGTTGGTGTAATTCCAACAGCCACTGATAATGCAAATAACACTGCTTCTAATATATCTTTTCGTATAAATGCATAAATAATAAATACTGCTATTGAAACCACAAGCATATATCTTATTAATAGTTTTGTAATTTCATTCATACCCTTTTCAAAATTTGTCGTTTCTCTTCTATTATCAATTTGTTTTCCCATACTTCCTAGATATGTAGAAAACCCGGTATTAATTACTACAGCTGTTGCATCTCCACTTATTACACTTGTTCCCATTAAGCATATATTTGAAAGTGAGAATATTTCATTTGAATTATTAAATTTATCTGTTTTTTCAATAGGTGCACTTTCACCTGTAAAAACTGACTGATTTAAAAATAAGTCTTTATTTTTTATAATCATTACATCAGCTGGAATAATAGAACCTGCATTTAGATGAATAATATCGCCTTTTACAACTTTCTCCGTTCTTATAGTTTGTTCTTTCCCATTTCTTACAACCGTTGCTATTGAAAACATTTCATTTTTTAAATTTCTATTGAATTTATATGTAGAATAATTTTGAACAAATTTTATCATAGCACTTACAAATCCAATTGCTAAAATAATAACTGTCCCTAATGTGTCATCACCAACAAATTTATTTATTATTGCTAAAATAACCAAAATTAAAATAAATTTATCTTTAAACGAATTTATAAAAAAATAAAACCATGAATGTTTATTATCTTTTACAACAATATTTTCCCCATCTTCTTCTAATTTCTTTTCTACTTCTTTATTTGTTAGTCCCTTTTCAATATTAGTTTTAAACTCTTGTATTACTTCTTGTTTTTCTTTTTGTGCAATTTTCTTATATTTTTCTAGTATTTTTTCATCATTATTATTTATTAAATTTTTATCTTTTAATTTGTTCTTTATAAAAAATAATCTAATCAATTTTTACATACCTCCTTTTTATTTATTCTTTGGCATATTCTCCCTATATTAATAATAAACTTAATCTATCTTTTTTTCAATGGTTTATAATAAATTTTAATAACTTATAAAAAAAGACAGATTTCTAACAATCTGTCTTTCTATACATTATTTTATAGCTTATTTATCCAGTTATTTATTTCTTTTCCACTAGTAACTAAATTACTACTATAACTTTTAAACACAATATTCATACCACTTTCTACATTAGAATCTGGGCACAATTTTTCTATCTCTTTGAAGGTTCTACCTAACCAACCTGCATTTGTCGCAAAAGGTTTTATAGTTTTTCCTTTAAGATTATTCTTTGTTAAAAATGTTCTTATAGCTGGCTTTGCTAGATATGAAAAGAAATGAACTATTAGAAAATTTAAAACAAATTCAAGAAAGTATTGATTATATAGATTGGAAAAAAGGCTTTTATAATGACATTCTTTCTGGCAAAACGGAATATTTTAGTTATTTAACTAACCCAAAAAATCAGAGCTAATATAAAACTCTGATTTTTTAATTATTATTGTTCTATTAATTCACTTTTCCTGGAATTTCATCATTCATCTATTATTCATTTCCTCTGGAATATCAAATTCAAATAGCCATTTAGCATCACTTAAATTGATATTTTCAAAGTTAGGTTTTCCTGTTTCGTCTTTATTCATATTATAATATCCCAAATCATATAATTTAATATAAATCTTTTTACTTTCAGGGAATTTATCCTCAGCTTTAATGTTTATTTTAATTGTCATTGTTTTTTCTATTTTATTTATCGAGTTTGGACCATATCCATTTTCATTTGATAAATATACATTATATATATTATTCTTATTATATACTCCTAACTCGCGCTCTTCAAAAATCGTATTGTAGTCATATCTTTTATTTTCTCCTAAGTGTATTCTAGAAGATATAGTATATATATTCTTATTTTCGTCATATATAGTATATCCTAACCCCAATGTCTCATAATAAATTTCCTTATCAAATTTGAAATTAATATTTGCAATAAAAGCATCATCTGTTATACTAATTGAATCCACTTTAACGCCAATTCCATCTTGAGTTATATAGTCCATATTTTCTACTTTAGCATAATCTTTTTCATATGTTAATGTTCCTTTAGTTTCTACAGCTTGTATTTTTTCATATTCTTTAAATCTCATATTCATATCAATATGCCAATATATTTTATAAGCAATTATAGCAGCTATTACTAAAATTATCACTACTACTAAAATTATTAAGAGTTTTTTCCATATTTTCATTTTCTCTTTTTCCATATAGATTTCCCCCTTTCAATCTGTACAACCTAGATGTCACTATATACTTATATTTTAACATATTTTGGTAATTTTAGCAAATTTTTATTTCTATTTCTGGAAGTAAAATAATATTGTAACTTCTATTAAAAAATATATAAAAAAGAAGGTAGAACTCTGAAATCTCAAAGTTCTCTCCCTCTGTCTGTGCTTGGATACAATTAAAGTGATTTTGCATGTCAAGTAATTACTTAATATAAAGCGCGGCACGAAAACCCACAAAGCAAAAGTCATCATGCTTACTGGAACAATAACGATATGCGACAGGTTTCTCGTTGAATACTCCATTACCGTGAAAAAGGCCCCCACGGATAACATAATCTGAACTACCTCTTTGTTCTTGTGTCCATTCATCCACATTGCCAGCCAAGTCGTAGATGTTATTAACACACCATTTTTCTCTGCTTCCTGTTTCGACTACTTTGCTTGTAAAATCCTTTGAATTCCATGAATGCCTTTTAAACCAGAACTCCCTTGCATTCCAATTATTGCCCCACTCAGTAGAGTCCTGTGCAATTTCGGCAAAAGTTTTAACTTCTGTTTTGATAAACCATTCCAATACCGAATCATATTCTGCACCAAAAGTCAGATGACTTTTAACTTCTTCATTGTTTTCGATAGTGGATGCAATTTTCCTGGCATCAGTAAAACTGATGTTTGTCCACGGCATAGCTCCCTTTACCGACTGTGGTTTTCCCTCTGAATTCTTGGAAATATTATAACGAGAAATATAAAATCCTCCATATTTTTTGACACTTTCAAGCTGTTTAAGCAGTCTAGCATTTAAAGCTTCCTTGTATACTTCACTGGGTAATTGTAATCCATCATTCGAAAATATATTCTTCCTATAATTTCGTCTGCCGAATTTCTCAGAGAATTTTTCTCCATCAAGTGTTCCATTAGAGTCGAGACTTCCAACAGGAATCCATACAAACTGGCTTCCATCAGAACATCTTTCAATTACAAATCCATTGTTCCATTCTCCACATAAATGCTTATATCCTTCTGGAATTGGGGGATTTACATAGTTTGTAGAGTAGTCCAGTGGCTGTAGTAACGCTCTGATAATTAACTCTCCACTTGTTCCCTTTGAGACTTCAAAGGTTATACCCTTTTCTGCTTCAAGCACAAATTTTTCATACCGTTTCATAGTTTATTCCTCCTTAAGCTATAATTTTATAACGGTTTCAACATGGCTATTGCCATTATGTTAATAATACCACATTTTCTTGTATTTTGCAAACTTTTAGCAATGTGTTATAGCTTTCTCTATTTCTAAAAGTTTTATTTTATTTTCTATTCCTCCACCATAGCCAACAAGTGATCCGTCTGTTCCAATAACTCTGTGACACGGAATAATTATACATATTGGATTCCAACCAACTGCCCCACCAACAGCTTGTGCAGACATTCTTTCAATTCCTCTTGATTTTGCTATTTCTTTTGCTATCTCATTATATGTAGTGGTTTCTCCGTATGGAATTTTATTCATAATATCTATAACTTGCTTTCTAAATGGTGTTAAATTTTCTATTTTATATTCTGGTATAAAGTCAGGATTTTTTCCATTAAAATAAATATCTAACCATTTTGCTGTCTTATCAAATATTGGCAAATCTGCATCCTCATATTTACACTGATGTTTTACTGAATCTCTTGAATTTTCAAACCACAGTCCTGTTAAATATTCCCCATCGCTTCTCATATATATTGTTGTAAATGGTGTTTTATATTTTTTTCTATACATTATTAATATTCCTTTTTATTTCATTAAATAATTTTTCTGCAGACATTCCGTTTTCTTCTAATAATTTTTCTGGTTCAAAATCTGTATGGAATACTTTTGATATACCATAATTTTTTACAAGCATTTTGCTATCACCATAGAAAGATGCTATGTTTTGTCCATATCCTCCCATTAACTCTCCATCTTCTAAAGTTATTACTAATTGATGATTTTCTTTTAATGAATTTAATAATTCTTCATCTAGTCCAGTTAAAAATCTTGGATTTACTACTGTTATATTCAATCCTATTTCATCTCTGACTTTCTTTGCAACTTCTTTTGCCATTGGTAACATTGATCCTACTGCAAATATGGCAACTTTCTCGCCTTCTAATTCTATCTTATTTTTATTATAATTTGAGTAATCTGTTTTATCTTCTATTCCTGTTTCAATTAACTTAACTGGTACACGTATTCCTACTGGATGTTTCTTTTGCGTTGTAGCAAATTTAAACATTTGAATATACTCCTCCTTGCTTGTAGGAGCTAAATATATTAGGTTTGGAATATGTGAAAACATTTGGATATCACATAGAGCAATATGCGTATTTGAGTTCATTCCATAAACACCTGCACTTAATACTATCATTGTTGCTGGACTATCATTTAAACATAAGTCATGTGATATTTGGTCATAAGTTCTTTGTAAAAATGGTGCATACGTTCCAAACACTACTGTTCCTCCGTTTTTTGCAATTCCAGAACTCATTGCTACCATGTTTTCTTCTGCAATTCCTACATCAACAAATTGTCCCCTTTTAGCATATTCTTCTCTAACACCTTTAACAAATCCTAATCCCATTGGAGTACCTGCATTTAAAACTATTGCTTTTTCATTTGTATTTAATAAATTCTTTAAGCTGTCAAATACAGTTGTATCAGGTTTTTCATTTGAAATATATTTAGGTGACCCATCTTCTACATTAAAAGGTCCTCCTGCATGCCAAGCTTCTCTATTTTCTTCTGCGTATTTTAGTCCCTTTCCTTTTATTGTATGAATTTGTAGAACTATAGGATGATTTATGTTTTTAACACTCTCAAATAGTTCTACTAATTTATCTATATCATGTCCATCATCTAAATATTTATAATCTAATCCAAATGATTTAAATATATTATCTGGAGCTTCACCATTTGATTCTCTTAATCTTTTTAATGTTTTATACATTCCGCCATGATTTTCCGCAATACTTTGATCATTATCATTAATTATTATTATTAAATTATTTTTATATTCTCCTGCATAATCTAATGCCTCTAATGCTTCTCCTCCAGAAAGTGATCCATCACCAATAACTGCTATAACATTTTCTTTTCCTTTGTTTAAATCTCTTCCTTCAGCCAATCCTAATGCTAATGATATTGATGTTGATGTATGTCCTATTGTAAATATATCGTGCTTACTTTCTTCTGGATTTGTATATCCTGTTACATCTTTAAAATGAGAAGAGTCCATAAATGCCTCTTGTCTTCCTGTTAATATTTTGTGTGGATAGCTTTGATGTGATACATCAAATACAATTTTGTCTATAGGAGAATTAAATACATAGTGCATTGCAACAGTCATTTCAACCATTCCTAAATTCGGTCCATTATGTCCTCCAACATTGCTTATTTTGTTTATTAAGGCTTTTCTTGTTTCATCAGCTAAAACTAGCAATTCTTCCATTTTTAGTTTCTTGATGTCTTCTGGTCCTTTAATCTTTTCTAAATACATACTATCTTCCTCCTCTTTCTTTGTTTTTTATTTTATATCACAAAATAAATTATTATTCAAGGATTTATTTTTGCTTAAAATAAAAAATCCCTTAGTAACAATCTACTAAGGGCATAATTTACTAGTTTATTGATGTTCCATTAACATATAGTTTGTATCCATTAAAGTTTATATTACTATAACTTGTATCCTCATCTTCTAATGATGTAATATATGAATCTCCTGTTAATGTAATTTTTGAATCACTATCCAATTTTATATTTATTTCTTTAGCTGTATTTTGTGCATTTATTGTTCCATTATATGAACTTTTTGTTAAATTCATTTTTAAAGTAGAAATATTATCAATTTCTATGTTTCCATTTAACTCTTGGTTATCTGCATTTAAAGTTAAATTTCCTCCATTGTCTCCACTGTTTCCCCATTCTGTTGTTCCTTTGTTACTAATTAATATGTTGCTTCCATAAGATAATTTACAATTATCTAGGTTTATAATTGCATCTGTATTTGTTATAAAAAACATTGGAACTGTCTTATAATAGTCAGAATTTTCTTGTATACTTAGACTCGAATTTTTAGCTGTAAATGTTCCTGTTCCTTCTCCTGCATCACCTGACATTGATTGATAAATCATTATTCCTGCATTATCTGTTTCTCCTCTATTTCCTTTTCCACTAGCAACTAATTTAGAATTTGTTACTGTTGCTGAATTTTTTCCTTCAATAACTACCATTTGAGAACCATTTGCTGTTCCTTCAGTATTTTCAATACTTATATTTCCTGTTGAGTATATAACAGGTGATCCACTACCATTTGTTTCTAATTTTGAATTTTTTGCTATTACTGTTCCTTCTCCTCTATCTGTTGCAAGTGTGGCACAACTTCCACCTTGTGTTGTAATTTCTACATTATCTGCTTCTATATATCCTCCATAAGTTGAATCTAACCCTCTTGCTGATCCGCTGCCTGTTGTTGTTATTTTAGAATCACTTATATATATCTTTGAATCTGTTCCTGTTGAGAAAACCGCATTGCTTCCTTTAGCATTTGTTGATATATTAGCATTTTTTATTGTAGCTGTTGATTTTTCTGTAACTAATATTCCTGCATTTACTCCATAAAACTCAGAGTTTTCTGTATTAGAACTGTCTCCTCCTGTCTTTGTAACTTCAGCTCCTTCTATTGTAGCATTACCTCCATTTTGAACTAAAATAGAACTTTCATCACTTGTTGAAGTTGTATAGTTATCTGTCAAAGTTCGAGTTGTTCCATCTACAGTTGTTGCTCCTGTTTTGGTAACAGATGCTGATTCTGTATTTCCTCCAGGTATCATTTTCATATCATTGGTAGATATATTTTTCGCTATATATAATTGAGCAATTGTTAAGCCTACTGTAACAATAATTGTTATTATTATAAATAATATTATACTATTTGAATTATTTAATGTTTCTTTTAATGTTAACTTGTTAAACTTAGACATTATCATATATACTACAAGTATTGCAATACCCAATCCCTCTATGCCAAATATAATAGTCTTGTTACTTTTATTATTTTCATCTGGTTTTGTTGATCGATTCTCTTTATTACTATTGCTTGAATCACCTTCAGGCTTTTCTGGTGGCGTTTGTCTTTCTTGTTTTTCAGGTGGTTCTCCTTTGCTAGTATCATTTGAACCAGATGGCATTTCTGGTGGTGTTCCTTGTTGTTCCATATCCATCTTTTGTCCTGGTGCACTCGATTCTTGAGTGTTTTTCATTGTAAAATAACTACACACTCCTATAATTATTATAAGTGAAATCATAATAATATTTTTCAAACTTCTTTTCATATATTTTTCCTCCTTAAATTTTGTTAATTATAATTTACCACTTAAAGATTGAAAAATTATTGAATATGAAAATTTTTTAATTTAATTTTGTTTTAATATTTTGTCTGCTTGTTTTTTAGTTAAATATTTATACTTAATCATTTTATTTATAACTTGTTTTTGCCTCTTTTTGGCAAGTTCAGGATTTTTAGTTGGTACATACACACTAGGTGCGTTCGGAATTCCCGCAAGCATAATACTTTCATAATCGCTCATCTCACTTGGTTCTTTATTAAAATAATGTTTACTTGCCTCTCTTACAGTATATTTTCCATCACCAAAATAGCTTGTATTTAAATATAATTCTAATATCTCATCTTTCTTTAATTTCTTTTCTAATTCGGCAGACATAAACACTTCTGCAATTTTTCTTTCAATTTTCTTTTCCTGTGTAAAATATATATTTTTGGCCAATTGTTGTGTTATTGTACTCCCACCTTCTTCAAATCCTCTTGATTTTATATCATTTACTACCGCTCTTCCTATTGATATTATATCTATTCCTTTGTGTTTATAAAATCTATGATCTTCTACTGCTAGTACTGCATTTTTATACATGTCTGGCATTTCTGAAATCTCGGTGTAATTTTTCTTTTTCTTTATTTGCTCTATCTTTTCTTCTATACTTGTTTTTTCTATTGCATTTTTATACATGTCATATCCTTTTTTTATATAAACAGATGATATAGCTAATATGATTAATATTATAATAATTATTAATTTTAATATTTTTTTCATCTTTTCACCTTCTTCTATATTTTATCATACTACAGAAAAATGACAAGTAAATGACAAAAAAATAAAATATTATAAAAAGCAATCCCAAAAAAAGAATTGCTTTTACCATAGAATGGTAGGTTATCTTATTAGAGCTTTGGTAAATTCTTGGATATCCTTTTCGGTAGGAAACATGATTGAAAATGCAACTTCCATATTAGAACTATTTAAAAAATATGGACTAATTGCGTGAGGTATACCATTAAATTCTTCTGCTTTCTCAATATATTCAACTGCACTTACTATTAATATACTCTCAGCTTCTTTATCTACTTCCTTACAACCTCCTACTACATTTATAATTGGAAGCCCTTCTTTCCGTTTAAACATCCATCTTATTCTCATGCTATATAACCTCTTTTCTATATTTTATACTTAACATTATATCATATTTACATAATTTGTCAATTATCCTAAAGCTACATCTAATATCATCATTATAACAAATCCTGCTATCAAACCCAATGTAGATAAATTTTTATTTTCTTTTATAGATTCAGGAAGCAGTTCCCTTGCTGCAACAGTAAGCATAGCACCTGCTGCAAATGCAAGCAAAAATGGTAATATACTTCTTATAGATAAAACCAATACCACTCCAATCATTGCAGATATAGGCTCTACCAAAGCCGATGCCTGACCAATCATGAACGCTTTAAATCTTGAAAATCCTTCATTTCTTAATGGTAATGATACAGCAGCACCTTCCGGAAAATTTTGAATTCCTATTCCAATTGCTAACATTACTGCACTAATTAATGTCACTCCTGGTACTCCACTTGTTATCCCACCAAATGCAACTCCTATAGCCATACCTTCTGGTATATTATGAATTGTAATTGCTGATACTAATAATATACTTCTTCTAAGTGAATTACCATTATTTAAATTTTTTCTATTTTTTAATACTTTATCTAAAAATTTATCTGATAATAATACAAATAGACCTCCTGAAATAAATCCTATTGTTGGTAATAACCATTCTATGTATCCCAATTCCTTTGACAATTCAATAGATGGTGCTATTAATGACCAAAATGAAGCTGCTATCATTACTCCTGCACTAAATCCTAGTATTGTAGCTAATGCTTTTGTATTTATTTCTTTAAAAAAGTATACTACTAATGCTCCTAAAGCTGTTATCCCCCATGTAAATATTGTGGCAATTAATGCTTGAATTACTGGGTTTAAATTTTCGAACCAGTTCAACTTAATTCACCCCCTACTTACATAATATGTCAAATTTTTTATTATGCTACATAGAGAATGACCTTTACTATAAAAAAAGCCTTATGAAAGAATCTTGCTTAAGACTCCCCATAAGACTTATTATAATTATGCATTTTTTGCTATATTTACTATTTCTGTAAAAGCTTTTTCATCATTTACAGCAAGTTCAGCAAGCATTTTTCTATTTATTGTTACATTAGCTTTCTTTAATCCTGCTATTAATTTGCTATATGTAGTACCATTCATTCTTGCAGCAGCATTAATTCTTGCTATCCATAATTTTCTAAAATCACTCTTTCTGTCTTTTCTTCCTACATAGCTATATGCTAATGATTTTAAAACTGCTTGGTTAGCATTTCTAAATCTATAATGTTTTGCTCCATAATATCCTTTTGCTTGTTTTAGAACTTTTTTATGTCTTCTTCTTGTTATTTTAGCTGTTTTTACTCTTGCCATTTAAATTTCACTCCTTCCGATTAATTACCATATGGTAATAATTTCTTAATTGTATTTTCACATGTTTTATCAGCATAAGCGCCTGGGCGTCTTGATGATAATTTTTGTCTTTTAGTTTTATTTGCTAATAAATGTCTTCTATTAGCTGTTGTTCTTTTTACTTTACCTGTAGCTGTTAATGAATATCTTTTCTTAGCAGCTTTGTTTGTTTTCATTTTAGGCATAGTTAAAACTCCTTTCAATTTTTGATTATATATATTAATTAAGCTTTTTTAGCTAGCATAATAAACATATTTTTACCTTCTAGTTTAGGTCTTTTTTCTACTACTGAAATATCTGATAATTCTTCAATGAATTTGTTTAGAACTTGCTCACCCATTTTTGAATTATTTATTTCTCTTCCCCTAAATCTAACTGTTATTTTTAATTTGTTTCCATTTTCAAGAAACTTTCTTGCATTTTTAGCCTTAAATCCAAAGTCATGTTCTTCAATGTTTGGAGTAATTCTTATTTCCTTTGTTTCAATTACTTTTTGTTTCTTCTTAGCTTCTTTTTCTCTCTTTGCTTGCTCAAATTTATATTTTCCATAATTCATTATCTTGCAAACTGGTGGCTCTGCATTTGAAGCAACTAATACTAAATCAAGTTTCTTTTCTTCTGCCATTCCTAATGCTTCTCTAAGAGCTATTACTCCTAACTTTTCTCCATTTTCTCCAATTAATTGAATTTCTTTGGCTCTAATTTGGCCATTTATTGGTAATTCTTGTTTTATGTTAAAACACCTCCATAAAAAAAATTGACTTTGTTACAAGTCAATCCACACAAAAATAACATTAATATATTATTATTTTATAACCTTTTTCCACAAAGATAAGGTGAAGAGTGGATAACTCTTTCTTGTAACGTTTATTATTATAATACATTATGTTATAAATGTCAATATATATAGTAAAATTTTTTCATTTAGAGTTATGTTGACTTAACTGGTAAAAAGTGGTATAATAAAAGAGTACTTCAAAATGAAGGCAAAATTATTTTATAAGGAGGTATTCCTATGCGGGAATATAAAGTTTATCATGTTACAAGAAATCTGGCCAAACACGCTTTAGAGCTGGATGACAAACTGTATGGCTCACCGGTTTTAAAAGAAGAAACCGACTGGCCTTTGATCGAAACAGATAAGTATTTGGCTTTGCTCGAAAATGAGCGGAAACTTTTGATGAGAGGATTGGAGGATTTGGCTTATGTTTTAAGAGAACATAGCAACTTTGTTTCATACAATTTAAAAACATATTCCAAAGAAGATGCAGATGCGCATATATACCATAAGTTCACGCATCGAACCTTCAATTATATCGAAAAAATTTCCAATTTACTACAGTCAAATTCCCCCGACAACATTGATATCAATGTTGCAAAAGCAAGAAGACAGCTTTATGCTATAATTGCTGCCTTAAATGATATTGATGTAAGCATAATTCGTTTTAAAGAATACGCTTCATCTAAAGAGGAATAACCTTTTTAAAGGACGTTCGAACTAGAATGTCCTTTTATTTTATTTTTCTTATCACTTTTTTACAAATTTTTAAAAAACACTTGTATTTTTAGCCATTTTATAGGATAATATATATTGATTAATACAATATTGAAAGGAAGCAATATATGAAGTTTGTAGATAAAATTTTAAAAAAACTAAATGTTGATAGAAATAGTTTTGCTACATATATTTTAAGTTTAATAACAATATACATTTTGGTAGATAGAATTGTAGAATTATTATTAATGATATTTACAGGAGTTTCTTACTCTTATTGGGGACCAATTAAATACACTTTTGCTTTAGCTTGCCCGCTATTTGCATTTCTATTTGCCTGTAGCTCAAAATACGTAGAAAGTAAAGCATCAAAAATAACATTCTTTTATACATTTGTTATATGTTTTTATATAATAGCATTATCTATGTTTGCCCAGTGGACAAATAGAGGGCTTTGGTTATTATTTGTATCAGTTCCAAACTATGTAAAAATAGTTACTGAATTTTCCAGCTTAGTTAGACCTGCATTTAGTGCAATAGCATTATATTTTCCATTAGTCTCTATATTCCCTTTAGTTTCTAAACTTATATTAGATATAGATGATACAAGAAATATGACTAAATCAATTGAGGACTTTCCTGGAATTAGCTTATCAGATAAAAAAGCAGCTCATGGGCCTTATGCATGTGATGTGTGTTTCCTTAAAGATGCTGATGTCGGAAAGAAAATTACATTTTCTGAAGCTCGTAGATTTCAATCTTTACTTGTTTGTGGAGCATCTGGTACTGGAAAAACCGCAATGGTATTTGAGCCAATAATAGCACAAGATATTGAGAAGAAATACTTCTTTAGAGAAGCTGCAAAAGAACTTGGATTCACTTCACTAAAAACAGGTATTGCAAATTTATCAGCACCATATAGTAATGAATATTTAAATGAAAACTTTACTTTAAATATGTTATCACCTGCTTTTGGAAAAGAAACATTATTTAAAACATTTATGAAAAAAGCTATATTATCTACTTCTCCAGAACTAGTATACAGAGATTTAGGTATTACATATATGTCTCCTGATTATGAAACAATTTCTAACATGATGAGCATATGTGATAATTATGATATAAAATATAAATTAATTGACCCTTTACAGCCAGAAAAATCAATTGGTATAAATCCATTTGTATATGATGATCCATCAAAAATTGCAATGACAATTTCTACCACACTACAAGGTATTTCTACTTCTGATGCTAGCGGTAAAGATTCATACAGAGAAGATATTACTATTCAAATAATAGAAAATCTTTCTATACTTTTAAAAGTAATGTATCCTAAATTAAATGATGGTAAGTTACCTAATATGGAAGATTTATTGACACTACTTTCTAATTTTGAACTAGTTGAAAAAATGTGTGAAATTATGAAAAAAGATGAAGAACTTAAAGAAAAATACCAAATACAACTTGCATATTTTAAAAGAAATTTCTACGCTGATGGAAAAGGCAAACAAGAAACAGAGAAAAATTCTTATTATATTACAAGTAGACTTGAGAACTTGCTTAGAGCTCCAAGCATAAAAAATATTTTATGTAATAGACACAACAATATTAATTTTGATGATATGTTAAAAAATGGTGAAATCGTTTTCTTATGTACAAGACGTGGAGAAACAGGAAAAATTGCTCACAAATCATTTGGACTATTCTTCCTTCTTTCAATGCAAAACGCTGTGCTTAGAAGACCTGGAAATGAAAATTCAAGAATACCAAATTTCTTATACATTGATGAATTCCCTGACTTCTTATGCAAAGATACAGAAACAATGTTTACAATGTATAGAAAATATAAAGTTGCAACTACAATTTCTGCACAAAGTATTTCTATGATTGCACAGGCAAATTCATTATCTTCTGATGGTGATCAAAATGTTCATATTGGATTTAATAGCCCTGTTCTTGCTAACTGCGCAAGTAAAGTATTTACAGGTGGAGCATCTATTGATGAACTTAACTGGTGGTCTAATGAAATCGGTAAATGGAAACAATGGAAATTTGATCAAGACTATGATGCAGCCAAAGATGAAATGTCTTCTAAACTTGGAAAACCATCATTCTCTTATATAATAAAAATGCAACCTAATAGACTACAGGCATTAGCTCAAAATAAATGTGGATTTAAGATTATGAATGATATTGGTAGACATGATATAGGTGAAGGTACACTTAATTATGTAGGATCAAAATACAAAGAAAAACATCCTATTAAAAAATATAATTTTACAAAATATTTGAATACTACAAGTACAACTGATGATCATTTAGATGGTGATAGTAATAGTAAATCTAAAAAATTCAATCCTAAAAAAGTTGATTTTATAGATGAAAATGATGAATTTAATCCAATTCAAAATAATGATTCAAAATTTATATTTGATAATGATGATGCAATTATTGTTAATTTAAAACCTGATAAAAAATAAAAATTAAGAAGGAAAATATTTTCCTTCTTAATTTTTATATATTAATATTTATCAATTGTAACACAATTCCTGAAAGTACACCTATTCCATAAATTAAAGACATAATTCCTATATTTTGTTTAACATTTTTATTCGTTCTAAACAAAATAATTAATCCTACTCCTGCTCCTGTAAGCAATCCTGCAATTAATGAAGCTGCATTTATAACATTTTGAATATACAAATTTGTAATTATAACTGAAGCTGCACAATTAGGAATAAGTCCAACTAAACTTGAAACTACAGGTCCAAGTACTGTATTATTTCCAATGAAACTTGCAATATGATCTTGTCCTACAAATTCTACAATAATATTTATAACTAGAGTAACTATAAAAATATAAACTAATATATTTAAAGTATGTTTTAAAGATGACTTAAATATCCCTTCTTCATGGCAATGGCATTTGTCATGCTCACACAAATCAATAATCTTTTCTTCTTCATCTTTCCCCTTACTACTTAGTCTTATTACTAAATCTATAATAAATCCTGCTATAATTGCAATCACTAATTTTATTCCTAATATTTTCATAATAACACTAAATTCTACTTGCTCTGATAGGAATATTGGCAACATTTCATCTGATGTAGATAAATATACAGCAATTAAAGTCCCTAAACTTATTACTCTTGTTGCATAAAGATTTGTTGCTGATGCTGAGAATCCACATTGTGGTATTATTCCAACAATTCCTCCAATTAAAGGTCCCCATTTTCCTGATTTTTTTATTGTTTGCTTTGCATGCTCACTTGTCTTATTTTCTATATATTCCATTATTAAATATGTTATATATAAAAACGGTACCAATTTTAGTACATCAATTATCGTATCTAATAAGATGTCTATCATAATTCTCCTCTCTTAGTTCTTTGTTGGAATTTTTATTACAACCTCTGTTCCCTTTCCAACTTCACTTTTTATATTAATACTTCCTCCATTTTTGTCCAAAATTTCTTTAGCTATTGAAAGTCCTAAGCCTGTCCCACCTAATTCTCTAGTTCTTGCTTTGTCAACTCTATAAAATCTTTCAAATATTCTATGCAAATCTTCTTCAGGTATTCCTATTCCATTATCTATGACTTTTATATAAGCATCACTATATACAAATCCAACATAAATTTTTATGTTTCCATTATCAGGAGTATATTTTATACTGTTTGTAAGTATGTTTAATATAACTCTTTGTATATCATCTTTATCCGCATAAACTGGTGGTACATCTGCTGTAACAAAACATTCAATACTATGATTTTTCTTTTTTATTTCTATTGCTAATTTATTTTGGCAATCCTTTGCCAATTCTCCTAAATCAAAACTTTCCTTTTTAGTTTTCTTTTGGTTGCTATCAATTCTTGAAAGTTCTAATAGATCTGTAACAAGTCTTGCCATTCTTCTAGCTTCTGATGATACTACTTTTAAAAACTCTCTTGTCGTTTCTTTATCATAATCCCCCTCTAAAAGTGTATCTGTATAACCCATTATTGACGTAATTGGAGTTTTTAACTCATGTGATACATCTGCAACAAATTCTTTTCTCATAATGTCTAATCTTACATGCTCTGTTATATCTTGAATTACAGCTATTATTCCTTCTGGCTTATTATTTTCTTCATTTCTAAATGGTGCAAACAATACATTTACAGACTTGTCCCCTACATCTATTTTCTTTTCCATTGATGTCCAATCTTCTAAGTATATTAACTTTTCCATGTTAATATCTAAATTAAATTTATTAAATACATCTTCAAAAGTATAATCTTCTGGTGATATTTTTAATAATCTTTTTGCTGCTGGATTTATAAGGTCTATTTTTCCATCTATATCAAATGCAATAATTCCCTCTGTCATGTGTAATAATCTCTTTTTAAGTTCTGCATCCTCTGCCTTTTCTTTCTTTTCTTTGCTTTCTATCATTTTTTTTAATGGATATATTACCATTTTTGATAAATATATTGAAAGCACTATTGTTATAATAGCAAATATTGACATTCCTAATATCAATGCAGTATTAATATCTTTTTTCAAGATACTGTAATTTTCCTGTACTTGTTTAATATCTGTTATTTGGCCATTATTTATTTGTTCTTGTACTAACTCTAATTTGTTTTGAAAAGCAAACCCTAATGTTGCAACTGTTATTAATTCTAAAATAAATATTATTATTATTAGTCTAAATGGTTTATTCACTTTTGCACCTCTTTATTTAATACTTTTTTAATTTCATTATAAATTTTTTCTTCTACATTTGATGTAGAAACTTTCATTGCATTTTCTCCCATTTCTTTGCAAACCTGTTTATCTAAAATAATGCTATTTATAGTATTATTTAGTATTTCTCCATTTAAACTATCATTTGTTATAATCTTTGCTGCACCTATATTTTCTAATACTCTTGCATTATACATTTGATGATCATTGCTTACATTAGGTAGTGGTATTAAAATAGATGCTTTACCTAAATCTGATATTTCAGTTATAGTCATTGCTCCTGACCTTGCTACTATAACATCTGAAATATTTTCTGCTTCTTCCATATTATATATATATGGAACAATCTTAGTATTTTCAATATTCTCTATATTTATTTGTTTTTTGCTTAATTCTTCTTTTATTAAATCATATTGTTTTGGTCCTGTTGCCCAAAGTATTTGGTAATTTAGATTTAACTTATTTTCTATTATTTGAATTATCGCTTCATTTATTTTTTGAGCTCCTTGACTTCCACCAAAAATTAATATTATAGGCTTTGTTTCTGTAAGCCCTATATTTTTAATTATATTTAACTTTTCATTTATACCATAGTCTTGTTTTTTTATTTTTACTGGAGTTCCAGTAAATACAACATTTTTACAATTCGTAATTCTTTTTTCTGCATCTTTAAATGACACAAGCACAGCATCTGATTTTTTTGCTAGCATTTTTATTGCCTTACCAGGAAATGCATTGCTTTCATGTAACACTACTGGTATATTATATTTTTTTGCAGCTAATACTACTGCTCCACATATATATCCACCTGTACCAATTACAACATCAGGCTTAAATTCTTTTACTATTTTTTTAGCTTCACCTATTCCTTTAAATGTTTTATATAACTTTTTAAAATTGTCTATAGAAATCTTTTTACTTAATCCATAAGCATCTATAGTTTTTAATCCATATCCAGCTCTTGGTACTAAATCATTTTCTAGTCCTCTAGTTGTCCCTATAAATATAATCTCTGAATCTTTTTCTTCTTCTTTTATTTTATTTGCTATTGCTATTCCTGGATTTATATGTCCTCCAGTTCCCGCTGCTGCAATTATAACTCTCATTATTCTATCTCCCTTACTTTAATGTATTATGCTTTATTTCCGTGCTCTAGAAATATTAAGCAATATTCCAACCTCACACATTATAATAAATAAAGCTGTACCTCCATAACTAAAAAACGGAAGTGGCATTCCTGTTGCAGGCATTGAAGATGTTACAACTGCAATATTAATAATAACTTGTAATGCAAACAATGACGTTATTCCAATAGCCAAAAGGCTACCAAACATATCAGGGGCCTTCATAGCAATTAAAATTCCTCTCCAGATTAATATTGCAAATAAAATTATAACAAATACACAGCCTACAAATCCAAGTTCTTCTGCTAATACAGAAAATATAAAGTCATTTTGTGGTTCTGGCAAATATAAATATTTTTGTTTACTTTGACCTAAACCTAGACCAAATAGTCCTCCTGAACCTATTGCATATAAACTTTGGATAACTTGCCATCCATCTCCTAATTGATCACTCCAAGGATCTAAAAATGTAGTTACTCTCTTTAGTCTGTATGCTGAATTTATAATTATATATATAAGTCCTGGTATTCCAACACATAAACCAGGCACTACCATTTGCCATAGTTTACACCCTGCAAATACCATCATCAAAATACAAATTCCTGCAATTACCAAAGTAGCACTTAAGTGTGGCTCTAGCATCAATAATAATGCTATTGGCACTAAATATAATATATGTTTTACTATTCCTTTAAAAAATCCACCTAATTCATCTCTATCTCTAGTTAATACTGTAGCATATAATATTATCATTAGTAATTTCACTAATTCTGATGGCTGAAAAGATGATATACCTGGTATCATTATCCATCTTTTTGCACCATTTACTTCTTTTCCTATTAATAATACTAAAATTAGTAATGCTATTGATATAAAATACCCTAGTCTATATACTTTCTTATAAAATCTGTAATCAATTTTTGAAATTGAAAACATTGCAAATAGACCCAATACAGCAAAAAGAAGTTGTCTTATAAAATAAGCATAACTACTTGATCCTTCTGAAATTGCTGTTGGTGAACTTGCTGATAGAACCATTATTAGTCCCAATGATAAAAGCAAAAAAACAGTGATTAATAGTGTGTAGTCTATTGAATTATTTAAAAAACTTGAAAAACTTTTCTTAGTTTTTTTCACCTTAAATCTCATTCCTTCCTAAGAGATATTCTTTAGCATATTTATACTGCTAATATTCCTAATGTACATACAATAAGTGTAGCAAATGTAAATATCATTACAACTTTATTTTCACTCCATCCTGATAATTCAAAATGATGATGTAATGGTGCCATTTTAAATATTCTATTTCCTGTTTTCTTAAAATATGCTACTTGTAATATTACAGATATAGTTTCTAATATTGGAATTAATGCTATTATAAGTAGTAATAATGGCATTTTTAAATATAATGCTAATCCAGAAATAACTCCACCCAAAAATAGTGATCCCGTATCTCCCATAAATACTTTTGCTGGGTGTAAATTAAACATTAAAAATCCTATTACAGCTCCAATAACAATACTTCCAAATATTGACGCCTCTACTATTCCATTTATTTTTGCTATAACTGTTAAACATGTTATAATTATTGCTGAAACACTTGATGAAAGTCCATCTATTCCATCTGTTAAATTAATTGCATTTGTTGTGGCTAATATTACTAATATTGCAAATGGAATATATATAAATGTAGGCAATGTTATATATGTTTTTACAATAGGAATGAATGTTTCTGTTCCTATATTTGAAAATTTCATTATAAATAATGTATATGCAACTGATATTAAAAGTAATCCAAACATCTTTGCACTTGGTCTTAACCCTTTTGTATTTTTTAAAACTAATTTTTTAAAATCATCTATAAACCCTATTACTCCAAATCCCATAGTTAAACAAAGCATTGGAAGTAAATTTTGAGCTAATTCTAATTCGTTGTTTATTTTTAAATATATATATGTACCTGTTACACATAAAATTATTGCTATCATAAATATGATTCCACCCATTGTAGGTGTTCCTTGTTTTATTAAATGTGATTGTGGTCCATCATCTCTTTCTATTTGCCCTACTTTTACTTTTTTTAATATTGGTATAATAATTAATGCTAATATTATTGATGTAATGAATGAAATCATTAACATTGTCATTTGAAAACTCACTCTAATCTAACCTTTCTTCTGAATTTTGTCTATTATTTCATTTACTATAATTCTTTCATCAAATGGATATTTTGTACCATTTATCTCTTGATATGGCTCGTGTCCTTTTCCTGCTAGAATTATGATATCAGTTTTATTTGCCATTTTAATTGCTTTTTCTATAGCCTTTGTTCTATCTACAATAACTTCATATTTTCCTTTTGTCTTTTTTATTCCTTCTTCTATTTGCTCTACTATTGAAGTTGGATCTTCTGTTCTTGGATTATCTGAAGTTATTATTGTATAATCTGCTATTTTACCTGATATTTCTCCCATTACTGGACGTTTTCTTGAGTCTCTATCTCCTCCACATCCAAATACTGATATTACTCTTCCCCTTGTATAACTACTTACTGCTTTTAATATATTTTCTAAACTTTCTGGTGAATGTGCATAGTCTATCATTATAGGTAATTCTAATTTATTTGGTACCATTTCTGATCTTCCTGGAACTTTCACTTCTAATAGTGCTTCTTTTATAGTCTCAGGTGTTACTCCTAATTCTTTGCATACACATATTGCAGCTAATGAATTATATACAGAAAATCTTCCTGGAATGTCAACTTTTATTCTTTCATTTCTATCTGTTATTTTTACTTTAAAATCAACATATGAATTTGTAACTGTTATGTCTTTTGCTAGTACATTTCCACTATTGTCTATACCATATCCTACTATAGTGCTATCTGGGAACATCTCTGGAATTTTATTTCCATGTAAATCATCTATATTTACAAATCCTTTTTTACACATTTTAAATAGCTTTAATTTTGACTCAAAATAATCTTGCATATCTGGATGTTCTTTTTCGCTTATATGGTCTTCTGATAAGTTTGTGAATACTACTAAATCAAATTCACAACCATCTACTCTATGTAATTTTAAACTTTGAGATGATACTTCCATTACAACATATTCTACTTTTTGCTTTACCATTTCCGCAAATATTCTTTGTAATTCTAAACTTTCTGGTGTTGTTCTGTCACTATCGCCTTGTCTTTCTCCATTTATGTATGTTGCAATAGTTCCAATTAAACCAACATTTTTGCCTGCTTTTTCTAGTATTTCCTTTATCATAAATGTTGTTGTTGTCTTTCCTTTTGTTCCTGTTACACCAATTAATTTAAACTTCTTTGACGGATTTTTATAAAAATTACATGCTGCTATAGCTAAGAATTCTCTTGTATCTGGTGCCATTATTATAGTTATATCTTCTGGGAATTTTACTGTTTTTAAATCAAATCCTGCTTCTATAACTACTGCTGTTGCCCCTTTTTCTATTGCTGATTCTATAAATTTGTGTCCATCTACTTCAAATCCTTTTATTGCAACAAATAAATATCCTTTTTTTATCTTTCTTGAATCACTTTCTATTCCTTCTATTTCTTGTTCTAAATTTCCTTTAGCTTTTAAACCTTTTAGGCCAACTAATATACTTTTTAAATTCATAATTTTTATTTCCTCCTATGGGTTAATTTACCACAATTATTATATACCTAAAATTCAATTTTGTATAGGCATTTGTTGCATTTTTTTGTTTTTTCTTTATTAATTATTATGATAATTAATATTTCTTTATTCAAAAAAATAGTCTTAAATAAGACTATTTTAATTTATATATTTTGCTTTTTTTAAAATCGTTTTTGTTATTTGTGTAGACATATTTTTCATGCTTTCAGTTGTTTTCAATAAATGTGACATATTTTCAATTTTTCCTATATTAACTTCTTCTATTTTTGCATTCATTTTAGTTAAATCAATTATTATTCCAATATCAACACCATAATCCTTTTCAAATTCTATTTTTTCAAGA
Organism: uncultured Clostridia bacterium; assembly: GCA_934167965.1. Lineage (GTDB taxonomy): Bacteria > Bacillota > Clostridia > TANB77 > CAG-508 > CAG-269. The sequence goes on from CAKPMJ010000003.1 coordinate 28,901, forward strand.
AATTCCTTCTTACTAGCAATCATCCCACTAAGTGGCTCTGAAAACGGATACATTTCTGGAAATAATATATTTAATAATGGTTTAGTAGAAATTTCTGTTACCAATCCACCTTTAGTTCTTTCGAAAGTAGATTTCACAAAATCTGCTCTTCCATTAATAATTGGCTCTACTAAATCATCAATTAAACTATCATTGTAATCTGCAATATCAGCATCTAAATATACTAGAATTTCATTGCTTGCTGCCTTTAATCCTGCTTCCATTGCATATCCCTTTCCTTGATTGTTACAATTCACTATCTTAGCTTTTTTCTTTGTTGCAATTGCTACTGTATTATCTGTGCAACAATTATCTACTACAATTATCTCACAATTTTCATTTGATTTATTAATAATGTCTATAACTTGTCCTATTGTTCCTTCTTCATTATACGCTGGTATAATAACACTTACATTTTTCATAAGCTTCTCCTTTCATTATGTTGCTTATTATTTTACATATTGACGCACTTCACAATTTTTCAATGTTAATTTTTCTAGATGTTCAAAATCCATAATATCTGGTTTTCCATTAAAATAACACTCAACGGCTTGTGAAACTGCTCCATGTGTTACTAATAGAATTTTTTTCTCACTATACTTTTCTATAATCTCATCTAAAAATCTATAAATTCTTTCAAATAAAGATTGAATTGGTTCAATATCATACATCGTGTAATTTTTTTCATAATCAAGCATCATTTCTATATTACAATCATCTGTATTCTTACGTCCTTCCATTTTTCCAAAACTTCGTTCAATTAAACGTTCCTCAATGTTAATTGGAACTTTTACTTTTTCACTAATACACATAGCAGTTTGTATTGCTCTTTTTAAAGGTGATACTAATATCATATCAACATGGACATTTTCAAATTTTAATGCTGTTTCTTTGGCTTGCGCAATTCCTGTATCATTTAATGGTACATCTATATGACCTTGAAAAACCTGTTTTACATTATAATCTGTCTGTCCGATGCCTTACTACATATATTTCCATAAATGCTCCTTTCAAAATTAACATTCTACATCCATATAATTATCCACAAGTTTTTCTAATCTCTTTTTGCACCATGAAATCTCATTATTTATTCTTATATCAACCTCTTCAGTAGGTTCTTTTTTCTTTATTATTAATAATTCTTTTATATTCTCAATTGTATCATAAATGTTTTTAAATTGAAGTGTTGTAGTTATACTATCCTGTCTTCCACTTATATATATATGAACAGGAAAATCAGCAATCATATAATCTTTTACCTTCATAATTGCTTGATATGTAAATACTACATCCTCATAAAATCTTTTTTCTGGAAATTTAAAATTATTTTCCATTAAAAACTCTCTTCTCCAACATTTGCTCCAAACATTAGGATATTGGTCTAGTGCAACTTTATATTTTCGAGTACATGTTTCTTCTGTTGGTATAATCATTTTCTCTTTGTTTCCTATTATTTGAAATCCCATATACACAACATCAGGTTTATTATTTCCAATTAATTTATCTAATTTTCCTAAAACTTTTTCGTTATATAAATAATCATCCCCATCTAAGAAGATTATATACTCTCCTTTTGCAATTTCCATTCCAGAATTTCTCGCTGCTCCTAAGCATTTATTTTCATTATGTTCAATAATTTTTATTCCTGGTATTTTCTTTATTTCTTTTTTTGTGCCATCTGTTGAGCAGTCATCTATCACAATAATTTCTATGTCTTTAAAATCTTGAGCTTGTACACTATCTATGCATCTGTGTATATATTTTTCTATATTGTATGCTGGAATAATAATACTAAATCTCATGCTTCCTCCTTACATGTTTAATTTAAAACTTAAACATTTTCTAATATTTTTTTAAACATTGATATTGCAAATTGATTATCATATTTACATTTATCCTTAAGTTCTCTTAATTCTAGTAATTTATCTTCTATATTATTAATATTCTTAATATGTTTAATATATCCAAGTTTATCAAACCATTTTGAAGTCTCACTAACTTTATGATTATAGTTATCTAATGCAATACATGGTGTTTCTGTAATAGCCGCAAAAATCATTCCATGTAATCTATCTGTAATTACTACTTCTGATTTTCTATATAAATCAAATATTTCTTGTAGCCTTTTCTCTCTTTCCTCATCTAGCATTATTTCTTCACCTCTAACGGTATCATCAATTATTATGTTACTATAATATTTTTTAAGCATATTATAAATGTTTTCTACTTGAGTGTTGTCTATTTTTCTTTCTCTATCATGTCTTAATACCATTAATGCTCCTTCTCTTTTTTCTTTTGGCTGACTTTCATTTAAGTATGTTACTATATCTGGTGTTAAAATGACATTATTTGATTTAAAGTTTTTCTTCATAATCTCATAAGATTTTTGTTCTCTTGCAATTATTGTTAGGTTCTTGTGCTTAGAATATATTAAACTGCTCTTTTTTAATTCGCTTTGCTCATATCCATTATCCTTAAAATAAATAGTCTGTGGGAAAAAAATTATTTTATTGTTTGGAAAAGTTTCTACTATCTCTCTTCTTTGTTCTTCAACAATTATATATTCACATCCCATATTTCCGCCACCATGCATAAATATTATATCTTTATTATTAATTATTTTTTTTATTTTATCTATAGAACAATCTATGTCTTCTTGTGGAAAAGCTAAATAATCAAAATCCTTAAAATTGTCGTTTATAAATTTTTCCTCTGCATGTGCAATCGCACTGTCTCCTAAATTATTATGGTGTGGAATACCTATTAAAATCACCTTTCTTTTCATGGCTAATCTCCTTAATATTTCATACATCTCTTTTAATACACATAAAATTATTATATCATTTTTTGTCCCTTTTTGTCAATATTTTTAGCTTTTTCGTGTTTACATAATTTTAAGATGTCGCATATTGACTTTACCAAAAAAATATAATATATTATAATGGTCAAGAATATAATAATACGAAGGAAGGAAATACTAAGATGCATAAGAAAACAATAATATTAATTATTTCTATTATACTGTCAATTATATTACTTTCTATATTGACTTTTTGTCTCATACAAAAAAGCAATTTAAGTAATAAATGTATAGATGATTATATAGAATTTTTTCAAAACAATGATGAAAAAATTTTTTCAATAGATAAAATTACCTATTTTAGTAATTGCAGTGCTAACATAGATACAAATTACAATTCATCTTTTAAAATATCCAATTTAAATCAATATACAGATATAGCAATATTTTTAAATAATAACTCAACTGAATATACAGCTACCAATACATTAAAGTCGGTAACATTAAGTGATATCAATTTTTCTTTATTACCAGAAAAAGGAATTCCAAATTTATATTATAAAAATATAAATGACTTTGCTAAGTCTAACTTTAATACTGAGAACCTTATAAAAGATAATATAACTTTTGAAACCACTTCTGAAAATGATATTGATTACTCAAAACCTATTTTATATAATAACTGTGCTAACCCAATTACATTATGCTATGTAAATTCTAATATAAAAAAAGATTATACATTATCTGAAAACATTTCAAATATTACTCACAATGGTGCATTACTTAAATCTTGTGGAATTACTCTTAACTCCATCTCTTGTCAAATTAGTATGGTAATAAATATTACTAATAATTTAGATGAAAAGTTTACCTGTCCTATTACTCTTACAATTCCTCTTTCAACTGAAAGTTCAACTATTTATGATGGTTGTCTGAAATTTAAAGATTCAACAAATTATAATTTTATAAAAGAAAAGTAGGCATTCTTCTTTGAAATACCTACTTTTCTTTTTTACATTACGTATAACAATATACATAAGAAATGTAACAAACTTGCAAAAAATATGCATAAGTGAAACACCGAATGTATATATTTGTGTTTTTTTCCTAATCCATAAAGAACTGCTCCTATTGTGTATATAACTCCACCAATAACTAACAAAGCAAATCCCTTTGCTCCTAACAATTCTGGTAGGATATTGGCTTTTACTATAATGCACCATCCCATTACTAAATAACATATCATTGAAAAAATCTTATATTTTTTTAAATCTATTGAGTTTAGTGCAATCCCTAAACAGGCTACTCCCCATATAATTCCAAATATTACCCATCCTGTTACAGCATCATATTCTCTTAATGTACATAGTGCAAAAGGAGTATATGAACCTGCAATAAGTAAAAATATTGAGCAATGATCTAATATTTGAAATACTTTTTTAGCCGTAGTACCTGGCTTTAACCCATGATATATACTTGACATTGTATATAATAATATCATTGTTACTCCAAATATGCTTCCACTTACTACTCCATAAGGATTATGCCTTATAGCTGCAAATATTACACATAATACTGTTGCTACTATTCCTAGTGCTGCACCTGCAATGTGTGATACCATATTAAATATTTCTTCTCCCTTTGTATATGTAGGAAGTATTCTATCTTTAATCTTTATTCTTTTCATAATATTCTCCCTTTCCTTATCTAGTTTTGAATACTATATCACATAGTTTTGTTGATGTCAATATTTTTATATTATCTCGATGCATAAAAGAGAATATATTAAATATTCAATTCACTACAAACACAGATTATTTATTATATGTACTCTCTAGTACATATATACCATTTCTATTTATATAGCCCCATTTTTTTCCTTTACTTACTCTTGCCAATTTATCACTAAAGCTTTCTGCAAAATCATATTCAAAATCAATTATTATATTTCCCTGTTTGTCTATGAATCCATATTTATCATTCTTTTTTACCTTTGCAAGCCCTTCTGAAAACTCTCCTACACTATTATATAAACAATCAATCACTATTTTTCCTTGCTTATCCATATAACCTATTCCACTCTTATTAGAATTATATATAGAAACTAATCCATCCTTAAATATTCCACTAGTAGTGTATCCTTTAGGTTCTATAATCATTGTATTGCCCATTTTATCTATATATCTGCCTTGTCCAGTGAAATTCTGAGGATCAGTATAAATAAATACATGTGCTAGTCCTTCTGAAAAAGGTTTTGCAATATCATATTTAAAATCAATAACAGTTTTTCCTTCTTTATCAACATAACCCATTTTTCCATTTTTTTGTACTGATATTAAGCCTTCTTGATATCCTCCATATAAGGTATATTGATAATCAATTAATAAGTTTCCATGCTTATCAATGCATCCCCATTTACCATTTTTTTGTACACCTGCTATTCCATCACTAAAAGAATAAGCTGAATCATATTGAAAATTAATTACTAAATTTCCTTGTTTATCTATAAATCCATATTTATTATTTTTTTCAACCACAGCTAGACCATCAACAAAGCTACCAGCAGTATCATATTGAAAATCTATTACAATATTTCCTTGTTGGTCTATAAATCCACATTTTCCATTTTTTTCAACCAGTGCTACACCTTCCGTAAACGGTTTTACAGTATCATATATAAAATCAACAACTAAATTTCCTTGCTTATCAATAAAGCCATATAAATTTGTTTTATTGCTTACTGAAGCTAATCCCTCTGAAAACCACCCAGCCGTATCAATTGATGATAAATCAACCTTATTTGTAATATTAGTATTTACAATATTATTGCTTATTTCTTGTTCATTATTTTGAAATTGTTTCTTTTTAGATGTTATATTACCTTCACTTTTATTAAAAATAATACAAAATCCTATTAAAGCAATAATAATTATAACAATAATCGTTATACATATAACTGTTACAAAATCAATTTTTATTTTTTTTTCTTCCATATATTTTAAACTCCTTTGTATGAAAATTATTACGAAAATATTTTATCAATCTTTATAGTATTTTTCAATAGGTTTCTTTAACTTTCTGAACTAGAGAAAAATCTTGCTTGTCTTTTATTTATATTTATGATATATTATAAGTAATTATACAAAATAGAAAGGAATAATTATGGTTTTAGGTATTATTGCAGAATATAATCCATTTCATAATGGTCATTTATATCACTTACTAAAATCAAAAGAAAAAGCGAACGCCGATTGTACAGTAGCAATCATAGGTGGTAATTTTACTCAACGAGGAGAATCTTCTTTAATAGATAAATGGACTAAAGCTGAAATGGCAATTGCCAATGGTGTTGATTTAGTTATTGAATTGCCTACTCTTTACTCTATTTCTAGTGCTGAAAATTTTGCAGATGGTGCTATTAAGATTTTAAATTCTTTAAAAATAGTAGATACATTATCTTTTGGTGCTGAAACAGAAGATTTAAATAAGCTAAACATTATTGCTAATATTCTATATAATGAACCTAAAGAATTTAAACTTATATTAGAAGGAAAACTATCAAAAGGAATATCATTTCCTAGAGCTAGAGAGGAAGCTCTTATACAATATTTAAATGATAGTTCTTATTCTACTATTTTATCTTCTCCAAATAATATATTAGGAATAGAATATTTAAAAGCATTAAAAAAACATAAATCTAAAATTCAACCTATATCTATAAAAAGAAAAGATGCTGGTCATTTAACTTTAGATTATAATGGCGAAGTTACTAGTGCTACAGCAATTAGAAATCTTATTAAAAATAATGATACTAAACGTGCTAAGAATTTTTTAACTCCTGCATCTTATACAATTTTAATGGATGAAATTAAAAATGGCCATTTCGTGCAAGATATTTCTTTATTTGAAAATATAATAATTTATAATTTAAGAAATATGACTTTAACTGAAATATCTAACTTGCCAGATGTATCTGAAGGTTTGGAAAATCTTATTAAAAAAGCTGCCAATTCTTGTAACACTATAGATGAGTTTATAAATATAGTTAGTTCTAAAAGATATACTGAAACTAGAATCAGGCGCATATTACTATACTCTTTATTAAAGATAACGAAAAAAGATATGAATCTTTCTAAAAAAATTACTCCTTATGTTAGAGTTTTAGGTTTTAATGAAAAAGGTAAAAAACTTGTGTCTCAAATTTCAAAAGCTAACCCTAAAGTTTCAATAATTACATCTGTAAAGAAATTTATTGATTCTAATCCTAATAAAAATTTACAAACTCTACTAGACAAAGATATATTTTCTACCAATGTATATACTTTAGGTTTTCCAAATGATTCTTGGAGTAACCTTGATTTCACTAAAAAAATCCACATAACTTAATGTTATGTGGATATATTTATTTTATACTAATTGTTATATTACTAACTACTCCATTTAAGAAATCAAATTTTAAACTCATATCTTTTTCAACATATTCTATAGTGTATACTTTTCCATTATACTCATATATATATCCAAAAGATGGTTTCTTTACTTCTTGACCATATAAATATTCAAATACTCCTGTACTATTATATAACACTTTATATGTCCCTTGATTGTTTTCATATTCACCTATCTTTTTTTCGCTATGGTATTTTGATAATACATCTTCTACACTTGATCCAATTTTTATTCCTCTACTTGTTTGTATTTCGCTTCCATAACCACTAATTCTTTTTACTTCTTCAGTATTTTTATCTACATCAATTATAAATCCTTTAGAACTGTATCTATAAGTTTGATAGTTTAATCCTTCATATTCTTTTCCTGTCCTATTATATATTTCATCATATTCTCCTAAGACTGAAACTAAATCATTAGATTTCATACCACAATAGATATCTCCTATTTTCAAATCTTTTTCTGAAATCTTTTTAGCTGATTTATGATTTTCATTTTTATTTACTGACTTTAACTCCGAATCTGAAAATTCTGTACTGCTATATTCATATCTTTGTTTCATGTTAACAGTATTTCCTTTTCCTTTTATTTTAAAGAATATAATACAAAATATAACAATAATTACTATTAGTAAAATTAGAATTCCACCTAAAGAAATACTAAAATTTTTTTTAGTTCTTTTCCCTTTATTCTTCATAAACATATCATTCCTTTATTTTATCAATTTCGCTTCTTGCAAGTTCATCACATCTATTGTTAAGTTCGTCATCACTATGTCCCTTTACTTTATTAAAGGTTACTTTATGCTTTTTTGTTAAGTCATATAGTTCTTGCCATATTTCTTTATTTTTAACTGGCTCTCCACTTGCTGTTTTCCAGCCTTTTTTCATCCAGTTGTATATCCATCCTTGATTAAATGCATTTACAGAATATGCACTATCACTATAAATATCAACTTCACATTCAACTTTTAGAGCTTTCAAACCTTGTAATATAGCTGTAAGCTCCATTATGTTATTTGTTGTATTTTTTTCTCCACCTGAAAGTTCTTTTTTATTTTTCCCTGATATAAGAATAGCAGCCCAGCCACCTGGTCCCGGGTTTCCTGAGCATGCTCCATCAGTGTAAATAATAACTTTTTGCATTTTTATCACACCTTAATTTTTTGTTATCCATTTCACTAAATCTAAGTTTTCACTATCTAATAGCATTTCGTGTCTAGGCATTACTCTGAATGTATATCCATAGTTTCCGCCACTTAATATTGATACATCTGCTACATAGTGATATCTCTTGTATTCCTCTTCACATGATTCTAATTTCATAGGTACAATCATAATGTCTTCTACTGTTCCCTCATCTGAAATCTTTCCACAATATACTTGTACTTCTACATTCTCTGGATTTATATTTGGTAATGTAACATTACATTTTACTTCTATTGTATCTCCAGCATCAATTGTAGTATTTTCTGGATTTTCAACTTGTTCTATTAAAATATTATTCCAGTTAGTTTTTATATCTTTTTTCCAGTTTGTGTATTCTGCTACATTTGCTAAATCTGTATAATATTTATTTGTTAATTTTATAAGTGGCATATACAATTTATTTGTATAATCTACCAACATTCTCGCTGTACTATATTTTCCACCTGTTGTAATTATTGAATTTTTCATGCATTTAATCCAATTTTTAGATATACCATTTTCATCTTTTTCATAGAACATTGGTATTATTTTATTTTCTAATGTTCTATATATGCTTTGGCTGTCTGCAATGTCTTGTTCTTGATATGATACATATTCGTCATTTGTTCCAATACTCCATCCATTTGTTTGATCATATCCTTCAGCCCACCATCCGTCTAGTACACTAAAGTTTATTACTCCATTTACAGATGCTTTTTGTCCACTAGTTCCTGATGCTTCCATTGGTCTTCTAGGTGTATTTAACCATACATCTACACCACTTACTAGATATCTTGATAGTGCAATATTATAGTTTTCTAATAAGAATATTTTCCCTTTAAATTGTGGCTTCATTGATAATTCATGTATATATTTTATTAAGTCTTGTCCTTCTTTATCTGCTGGATGTGCTTTTCCTGCAAATATTAATCTTACTGGTCTTTCTGAGTTATTTAATATATCTGTTATTCTTTCTAAATCATTAAATATTAATGTTGCTCTTTTATATGTTGCAAATCTTCTTGCAAATCCAATTATTAAATCTGTTGATTTTATATCTGATGTTATTTCTCTTATTTCATCATAACTTATTCCTGCTCTTCTTAATCTTGTTGTTACATTCTCTTTTACTAATTGGATTAATTTTTCTTTTCTTGCTAAATGTGCATTCCATAATTCTGCATCTGGAATATTTGCTATTCCTTGCCATGTTTCATCTGAATATATTTTATCTTGCCAATATGGTGTTAAATATTCATTGTATAATTCTTTTAAGTTTTGTGCAAGCCATGAACATGTATGAATTCCATTGGTTACATATGTTATTGGTGATTCATTTGCTGCAATATTTGGCCATACTTCTCCAAATAACTCTCTTGAAACTTCTCCATGTAATTTGCTTACCCCATTTTTCTTTCCAGCAATTTTTAGAGCTAATATTCCCATGTTAAATCCTGGCTCTAATTCATCACATGGCTTCATTCCTAGTTTTAGGAATTCTTCTCTTTCTATACCAAGTGATGGCCAAAATTCTTTGAAGTATTTTTCAACTAATGCTATTGGGAATATATCATTTCCTGCTGGTACTGGTGTATGTGTAGTAAATACTGTTTTACTACTTGCTATATCTTTTGCTATTTCAAATGATACCTGCTTTTCTGCAATTATATCTTTCATTATTTCTAATGTTAAGAATGATGAATGTCCTTCATTCATGTGATATATTGTTGGTTTTAATCCCAATTCTTTTAATAGACAAATTCCTGCCATTCCTAAGACTATTTCTTGTCTTATTCTCATTTCTTGGTCTCCACCGTATAGTCTTAATGTTACATCTCTGTCTTCATCATTATTTTTATCTATGTCAGAATCCATTAAATATAATTTAATTCTTCCTACTGTTATTTGCCATACTTTTAAGTATAATTTTCTTTTTGGAAATTTTACACTTATTATTAAGTCTTCGCCTTTTTCATTTTTGACCGGGTGTATTGGTAAATCTTCTATATCCATATCTCTATACTCTGATTTTTGAACACCATATCCTTCTATTTTTTGATTGAAGTATCCATTTTTATACAATAATCCTATTCCCACTAGTGGAATCCCTAAATCGCTTGCTGATTTTAAATGATCTCCTGATAATATACCTAATCCACCTGAATATATAGGAATAGTTTGATCTAATCCATATTCAGCAGAAAAGTATGCTATTAAATCATTTTTATTAGATCCATAGTTTTTATTAAACCATGTATCTTTACTTTTCATATAATCATCAAAATCTTTTACTACTTTGTTATATTCTTTCACAAATTCTGCATCATTTGATGCTCTTTCTAGTCTTTCTTGTGATACTCTTCTTAAAAATTTTACAGGATTTTTTTCTACTATTTCCCATAAGTCTTTATCTATCTTTTTAAATAACTTTAAAAATTCGGTGTTCCATGTCCACCATAAGTTATTTGCTATCTCTTGTAATCTATTTATATTTTTTGGCAATTGTGGATTTACTGTTATTTTATTAAATACGTACATTTATCTTTCTCCTCCTTGGTATATTTTATTACATTTTATATTATCTATTAAATTCTTTTTTTTGTCAATAATTTTTCATAAATAAATAGAGAAAGATTTGACATCTTTCCCCTATTTTGTTACTATTACTTTTTCGTTTTCTACATCTAAAGTAGCTAGTTTGTTTTTTTCGATTTTACCATCTAATATTGCCTCTGCTAAAGTATCTTCAACTAGATTTTGGATTGTTCTACGAAGAGGTCTTGCACCAAATGATTTGTCAATTCCTTTATTTGCAATTAGGTCTTTTACTTCTGGCTTGATATCTATTTTAATTTTTTGTTCTTTTAATCTATTTTGTACTTGTTTCAACATTATATCAATTATTTTACTAATCTCTGAATCATTTAGTTTATGGAATACAATTATTTCATCAATACGATTTATAAATTCTGGTCTAAGTTCTTTTTTCAATTCTGCCATAACATCTTTTTTTATGTTTTCATATTCATTTTGACTATCATCTTTATTATTATTTGCAAATCCTAATGATTTTTTATCAGTTATTATTCTTGCTCCTATATTTGATGTCATTATAATTACTGTATTTTTGAAATTTATCGTTCTACCATTTGAGTCTGTTAATCTTCCATCATCTAGAATTTGTAATAACATATTCATTACATCTGGATGTGCTTTTTCAATTTCATCAAATAATATAACAGCATAAGGTTTTCTACGAATTTTTTCTGTTAATTGTCCTCCCTCTTCAAATCCAACATATCCTGGAGGTGAGCCTATTAATTTCGAAACAGAATGTGGTTCCATATATTCTGACATATCTATTCTTATAAGTGCATTTTCATCTCCGAATAATCCTTCTGCTAATGCTTTAGATAACTCTGTTTTTCCTACACCTGTTGGTCCTAAGAATAGAAATGATCCTATTGGACGGTTTGGATCTTTTAATCCTACTCTACCTCTACGTATTGCTTTACTTACTGCTTCTACTGCTTCGTCTTGTCCTACTACTCTTTCATGTAAAATATTTTCTAGATTTTTTAGTCTTTCATTTTCGCTTTCATTTATTTTACTTACTGGAATTCCTGTCCATGTTGCAATTACTTCTGCAATGTTTTCTTCTGTAATATTTATAATTGTTTTATTGTTTTTATTTTTCCATTTGCTTTCTTCTTTTTCATATTTTTCTTTTAATTCTTTTTCTTTATCTCTAAGTGCTGCAGCCTTCTCAAATTTTTGACTTCTTACCGCTTCTTCTTTATCTTTAGTTGTATTTTCTATCTCTTCATGTAATTCTTTTAAAAATTCTGGTTCAGTGTATGTTTTAAGTCTTGCTTTAGAAGCTGCTTCATCTATTAAATCTATTGCTTTATCTGGTAAAAATCTATCATTAATATATCTTACAGACAATTTAACTGCTGCCTCAATTGCTTGGTCTGTTATTTTAACATTATGATGTGCCTCATATTTATCTCTAATTCCATTTAATATTTTTATAGTATCTTTTTCGCTTGGTTCAGGCACTGTTACTGGACTAAATCTCCTTTCTAACGCTGCATCTTTTTCAATGTATTTTCTATACTCTTCAATAGTTGTTGCTCCAATTAATTGAATTTCTCCTCTAGCTAGCATTGGTTTTAAAATATTTGCTGCATCTATTGCACCTTCTGCTGCACCAGCACCAACTATTGTATGGATTTCATCTATAAATAAAATTACATCTCCTGCCTTTTTTACTTCTCCTAAGGCCTTTTTTATTCTTTCCTCAAAATCTCCTCTGTACTTAGCTCCTGCAACCATTCCTGATATATCAACACTTACTACTCTTTTTCCTTTTAATACTTCTGGAACATCTCCTGCATTTATTTTTTGTGCTAATCCTTCAATTATTGCTGTTTTTCCAACACCTGGTTCACCAATTAAACATGGATTGTTTTTCGTTCTTCTTGATAAAATTTGAATGACCCTTTGAATTTCTTCACTTCTTCCTATAACTGGATCTAATTTTCCCTCTTGTGCTTTTTTAGTTAAATCCTCACCAAATTGATTTAAAGTTGGTGTACTGTTATAGCTTCCTATTCCTCTACTTTCTCCTTTTGACTTTCCTCTTCCAGTACTTGATATATCTTCTGCTTCATTAATTACATTTACTATTTCATTATAAAGTTTTGGTAGCTCTACATCTAAGTCTAAAAGTATTTTTACTGCTATGCTATCTCCTTCTCTCATAATTCCTATAAGTAAATGTTCTGTTCCTATATAGTCATATCCTAATTTTCTTGCTTCAATATAACTATTTTCTAATACTCTTTTTGTTCTTGGAGTAAATCCTAATGTTTCATCTATCTCTCCACCTGTTCCTACAAGGTCTGCAATTTCATTTTCTATTTTTTCTGCAGTCACTCCTCTATTTTGTAATACTTTACTTGCTACACCTGCTCCTTCTTTTGTAAGACCATATAACAAATGCTCTGTTCCTATATAATTATGCCCTAATTCTATTGCTATTTCATTTGCAAGTTCTATTGCCTTTTTTGCTCTAGTTGTAAATTTATATATCATATAAATCCCTCCTTTTCTATGATTTTATAATTTCTTTTATTATCTCTGATCTTTTTATATCTCTATCAAACTTGTCTAAGTTTTGTCCTATTTTCTTTTGTAAATTTGCCTTTTTTGTATATAAATATAATTTTAATATTTGACTGTCTGTTATTTCTTTTATTATCCCTAAATCAACACCCAACTTTATGTCTGATAACAATTTTTCTGTTTCATCTTCTGTTATTTTTTTACAATTACTAATTAAACCATAGCTTCTATAAACATTATCTTCTAATAAGATTTGATTTTTTGCAAGTATTCGTCTTGCTTCTCTTTCTTGCTCTATTACTTTTTCTACTATTACTTTCATCTTATTTATTATTTCTTCTTCTGTTGTTCCTATTGTTTGTTTATTCGATATTTCATAAATATCACTTGTTTTAGAACTTATGTCCACCCCAAAACTACGTATTGTATTTAATACCTTTTCTAAGTTTGCTGTTCTTTTTAATCCTGGCAAATGTAAAGTTATATATACTTTCATTCCTGTTCCTACATTTGTTAATTTTTTTGTTAGATATCCATATTTTTCACTTTTAGCAATATCAAATGTTTCTTCTATTTTTTTGTCTATTTCTTTTGCATAATTAAATGTTTCTTCTAATTCAAATCCTCCACTAAAAACTTGTAATTTTACATGATCATCTTCATTTATTATTATACATATATTTTCTTCATCATTTACTAATATGTCATTATATCCATATTCGTTTTCTTTACATTCTTTACTTATTAAATCTTTTTCTACTAAAGTACTTTTCGTTATATCATCCATATCATTAATTCTTAGTAATTTTAGATTATATCCTAAAGACAAAAGTTTATCTTTTATTTCATTTTCCATTTTTTTTGCTTCTTCTTTAGTTATGTTAAATCTGTAATTTCTGAAGTTTCTTATATACATTATTTTTGTATTAAATACTACATCTGATTCTTTTCCACTTTGTAAATACCAATTCATTTTATCACCTCTAATTTGATTTTTCTTCTTTCTTTATTTCATCTCTTATTTTAGCTGCATCTTCATATCTTTCTTCTTTTATAGCATTTTTTAAATCTTGTTTTAATTTTTCTAATTTACTTTCTGCTTTTTCTTCTACATTTTTTTGGTTAGAACTTACTATATCATCATTTGATATATGATTTCCCTTTTTTACATTTCCTAATCTACCCACATGTCTATTTGCTCCTTGAATGTTTTTTAATATTGGATCAATCATCTTTTCAAATTCATCATAGCAATTACTGCATCCAAAATTTCCTGTATGTAAAAATTCATCAAAAGGTAATCCACATTGTTTACATTTTAATTCTACTGGACTTACTAAACTTGGTATAAAACTTGTTGTATTCATTTCATTAAAGAAATCACCTAAAAAACTTGAAAAATCTATTGGCATATTAAAGTTTATATTTGATATACCTAATTTTTCACTACATTCTGAACATAAAAATAATTGTTTTTTCTCTCCATTTATAATTTGTGTATATTTTACATTTGCTTCATTTTTTCCACAATTCTCACATTTCATAATAATCATTCCTTTCATTATAAATTTAATCAGCTAAATTTAATAGCATATTTTTTAATATGTTAGCTCTTAAATTGTCTCTAATTTCTTTTGGTAATATAAGTACATTATCACTTGTAGCAACTCTTAATAGTTTTGCCTCTCTTTCATTTACTAATTTATATGTTAAAAAATCACTTATTAATCTATCAACATCTCCATTAGTTAATGAATCTCCCATATTGTTAATTATATGCATTAAATATTCTGATTTAGTAATATTTATTTTTTTTATTGTGATGTGACCACCACCGCCTCTTTTACTTTCTACATAGTAACCTTGTGCTGGTTTGAACCTTGTAGATATTACATAGTTTATTTGTGAAGGCACACAATTAAACTTTTCTGCCAAATCATTTCTTTGTATTTCTATTTCTGAGCTGTCATCGTCAAATAAATCCTTTATAAATTCTTCTATTATATCTGATACTCTCATCCTCTTTCTCCTTTTATTTATTTTTTTGTTTTTGACTTTCTTTGACCTTTATTGTTATTATACAACTTTTTATGACAAATTCAACTTTTGTTTTTTATGTTAATTCGTTAGTATAGTTTTAAATTACCTAATTTATGTTTATTTTTCTTTGTTTTTCTCACTTTTTCTCTCTTTTGTTATGTTTTCTAGTTTGTCTACAACCTCTTTTTGCTTTTGAGGTGTTATCCAATTAAAATATGAAGATACAAATTCACCATATTTTGTTGCATCTTCTTTTTCTCTTTTTTCAAACTCTCTATTATTCATAACTTCTCTCTCCTTTTAAAAGTGCACTCACTTCTTAAATAAAGTGTGTGCACTTTTAAGGAATTTATACATAAAGCTATTCACCTGTTACTGGTAAGATCTTAATTACTTTTGTTTTCCATTTAGAAATATCTGTAACTTCATACTTATTATATATTCCACTAACTTTACCAACATTTTCAAAAACTTGTCCATTTTTTAAATTTTTATTTACTTTGGCAATTATATGAGGATTTTCGTTTGAGCAAAAACCTACGTCAACTGTACCAAATTCTAATCTTAGTTCAATAACATATTCATTATCCGCTAATTCTTTTGAAAAATCAATCTTATAATTTTCTATTGTCTTTAAATCTTCCATTAATAAAACATATTTGCCTTCTGTCAAGTTTGTTTTATAATATACATTATATTTTAAATCTTGATTATAAGTTCCTGTTTCAAATTTAGTAAGTTTTATATATTCTGCTGGTAGTACATCATACCACGTGAATTTGTCTAATGGTGTATTTCCTGTGTTTCTCACACTTATATCATATTCTATTTCTGTTCCAACTTCTGCTTCATTTGGTCCATTTTTTTCTATGTCTACTTTTGGGTCTTTTGACTCATTCGTAATATCTAGTTTTATAAGCTCGTTATTATCCTTTATCTCAAATTCCAATGGTTTATCATTTAATATATACCATTCATTTGTAAGTATTTCCTTTACTTTATATATTCCTTTTTCTAATTCTTTTGATTCTGCTATTCCATTTTTATTAGTAGTTATTGTTTCTACTTTTATTCCTTTACTATTATATATATCAAATTGTACTCCTTGTAATGGAGTCCCCATTTTTTCTCCTGTTATTTTATTATCATCTTTACTTGTTTTTATAATTTGTAGTTTTCCTTTTATTTTTTGATTTTCAATCACAACTTTTGTTGTTTCATCTTCCTTTATATTAACAATTTGTTCTTTATCTGTTAATACATAATTCTCTAAAGTTTTTGTTTCTACTATTTTGTATTTTTCATCTATTGGCAATTTTTTTGTTTCCGCTTCTCCTTCTGAATCTGTTTTTATATTATCTACTACCTCTCCTTTGCTATTTATTATATTAAATTCAACACCTTTTAGTTTTATTTCATTATCATCTTTATCTACTTTTATTACTTTAATTTTCCCTTTCTTCTTTTCGTTTTGCATAATTACATCTGTAACTTGATTATATTTTACATCTACTTTTATTTCTTTATTATTTATTTTATATTTTTTATCAGTTTCTACTTCTTTTATTGTATATTCTTTATTTATAGGTAAATCTTTAGTTATGGCTTCACCATTTTGGTCTGTTACAAGTTTTTGAATTAATTTTCCTTTATTATCATAAACCTCAAATTTTACTCCTTCTAATTTTGTTTCATTATTGTCTTTATCAACTTTGATAACCTTAATTTTTCCTTTTTTTATCTCATTTTCAATTTGTATTTGTGTGGTTTCATTTTCTTTTAATTTTACTTCTATTTTCTCATTATTTAATTTATAATCTTTTTGTGATTCTATCTCTTGTAAATATAATTTTTCATAATCTCTTACAGGGTATTTTTTAGTTACCGCTTCTCCATTAGAATCTGTTGTTATTGTTTCTAAAATATTTTCTTTGTCATTTATAACATTAAACTTTACACCTGATAATTTTATATTTTTATTTTCTTTATCTACTTTTACAACTCTTACTTGTCCCTTTTTTAATTCATTTGATATTGTTACTTCTGTTAATGGTGTATTTTTAACTTCTACTTCTAAATCTTTTACTAAGTTATACCATTTATTTGTAGATATTTCTTTTATTATATAATTTCCTGTTCTTAGGTTTTCAATATATATTTCTCCTTTTGAATCTGTGATATATTTTCCTATTTTCTTATTTAGCTCTTTATTATATAATTCAAATTCTATGTTTTCTAAACCTATATTTTTATTGTCTGCATCTACTTTATAAATTTTTAGATTACCTTTTTCATGTTCATTTTCTATATCTTTTACAATTGTTTTATTATATTCTATATTTACCTTAAATTCTGTATTTATTATTTTATAATTTTTATTTGTTTTGGTTTCTTTTAAAATATATTCTCCTTGAAGTAAATTATTGAAATTTACTACACCATTTGAGTCTGTTGTAGATGTTCCTACTATTTTTCCTGCAGAATTTTTTAGTGTAAATTCTACTCCTTGTATTGGCTTTTTAGTTTCTGAATCTACTTTATTTACTTGCAATTTTCCTGTATATACATTTTCTTTAATATTAATTTTCTTTGTAGATTTAGAAATTTCTCCTGCTGTTAATACATAATTTTGTGTATTTGTGACTGTGGTTTTTCCTTCTAATATTACATAGCATTCACATTGTGCACTTACTTCTACTTGTATATTTATATTTTTATTCATTGCACTTTTGGGTATCATTACTTTAAAGTTATTTCCTACTTTAAATTTCTTCTTTTTATTTCCTTTTAAATCTGCAATAAATCCTCCATTTGGTATATTTTTAGTATTTTCTATTGAGTATTCTTTGAAATCTGCAGTTGATGTAACTTTTAATTCTTGTGAATAATATTTTGTTCCTTCTTTTAAAATTCCTACTTTTTCTATTTTTAATGGGTCATCTTGCTGTTTTTCTGTACCACTGTTTCCTATTTTTACTAATTTCTTCAAAGCTTTTAGCATTGCTACTGCTTCTTTATCATTTTTCTCTGCTTTATATTTGTCTATATCAGACTCACCTAACATACAGTACACGGCCCATTTTGTTACCGCATAAGCATTATAATCATTTGCTAATCCTAATTCTTTGGCATTTTTATATGGATATCCATTTTTTATTACTCTCCATACTTTATTATTGTTTAATAAACTTTTTACTGTTACATTATATGGCGTGTCTTCTGCTCCTGTTAAGTTTTTGTTCATACAGTATGATGGATTAAAATTTCCATTTTTATCATAATAACCTACTATTGAACATATTAAATATCTGTATTCCTTGTTGTCTTCCCTGTAATATTTAAGATGCTTGTCCGCTTCTCCAATTTTCTTTAATAATACTTTACTTATGTCTATTTCCACTGCTGCAAATATTACATTTGAAAAAATGTTTAATAATATAATAGCTAATATAACTATTATTAATGTTTTGTTTAATATTTTTTTCATCTATTCCTCCCTGTTAGTATTAAATTTTGTGATTTTATGTATGTTAAACACACCTCCTTACTTTTCTATTTTTTTGTTTTTTGGATTTTTGTTTTAAAGAATAAAACTTTTTATGCCTCCCATAATTTGTATTGATTTAATATGTTTTTATTATACCAGTTTTTTATTGATTGTCAAGGAAAATCGTTCGACAAAAAACGACACATTTTTATAAAAAATAAGACCATTCCATTTTAATATGAAATAGTCTTTTATAATTTATTATTTTAATCCATATATTGTTGCTAGTGTAAGACATAAAACTACAAACACCAACCCTAATATAATAGTCCATTTTTTCTGTCTTCCTTCTTTGGTATTACCTTTGTTTTTCTCAAAGAAGTTATTTGCAGATGAACCTGTTATTGTTGATGATAACCCTGCATCATCTTTTGATTGTATCATTGTTAATACTATTAATACTAAACCTATTATAAAATAAATTATAATTAATATACTTTTTAATATTTGCATTTGCTACTCCTCCTTAGGTGGATAATTATTAGTCATTATTTTCTTTTTTTTCTATGATTTGTTTTCCATCATAGTATCCACAGTTTGAGCATAATGTGTGTGGTAATACTGTTTCACCACAGTTTGAACATTTTGCATATTTTGGTGTTTCTAATTTCCATGTTGATCTTTTTAAGTGTGTTCTTGCTTTTGACCATCTTCTTTTTGGTTGTGCCATTTCTATTCCCTCCTCTTGTGATAGATATATATTATACCCTTTATTCTCTATTTTTTATTTTATATATGATGGTAGCGATGGGGAGATTCGAACTCTCGACACCGCGGGTATGAACCGCGTGCTCTAGCCAACTGAGCTACATCGCCATATCAACGATATATATTATATCTGTTTTTCCTTATTTTGTCAATACTTTAACTAATAAAAATCTTTCTAAATCATATTTTTTTCAAAAAATCCCGATAATCATTTGTATTAAATGACTATCAGGATTGATTTTTTTATTTATCCTTCTTTTAAACCACACCTTATTTTACATACAATGTAATACGCGAACTTGGAACACGACTACTATTATTCCAATGTGGTCCCCCGGTATTAATACGAGAGCTAAGAGATGCACTTCCATAATAATCTCCACCTCTAGTAACACGTGTACTAGCATAACAGCCTACCTCCAAAGTCCATTCATGGCTATTTCCAAGTAAATCATATATATTATCTACCTTATCTGTTTCTACGGTTCCTGTTTTCCTTGTTGTATTTTTACTTGTTGTCACACCCTCTAAATTCTTTGGAGTCGTTGATGTCACATCTATTCCATTTCCTTGCATCCACATCATCATTTGGTCATATTGACTTCCCCATATCATGCTACTTACTACAATATTTGTTAAATTATTCTTAATACTATATTCTTTTTCTTTTTGATATAGCCCATACCATGTATTTGCACTGTTACTTGCTGTTGTTGCAGATGCTACTCCTGATATCGATTGTGCTATTTTTTTTGAATTTAAACTTGTTTCATATCTTCCCACATAAAATCCTTTATTTTTAGCCACATATTTTATCATATTATCAAATTCATTTTGTAAATTTGTTTTCCATTGTGTTATTATATCTCCATCTTCTTCTTTTAGACCCACTATTGATTTCAATAATTCTACTCCTTTTGTACTATCACCTATTACTGCATCGCCATTTGATTTATCTTTTAAATAGTCTGGCTCTCTATAACTGTCTTTATTTGTCAAATTCATTATTCCGTCTGTTTCCGTCCAATTTAATGCTGTATACTCGCTTGCAGTAAATTCATAAATTTTTCCTAATTTATTCTTTTCTGCATTAATCCCATACATTTTGCTAATGTCTTTTACCGGTATCCATACAAATTCACTATTATCTGGTGCAACAACCACTACTCCTTTTTTCACCTCTATTGGTGAATCTGATTTTATTGTAAATCCTACTGGTACTACTATTATTTCACCATTTTCATCTTGTAGTCTTACTTTTCTACCTTCTACTTTTTTACCTACATAGTCTTTTAAGTTCTTAACACTTTCTACATTATCATATATTAAGTCCTCTAAATCTGTCAAATCCTCCTCTTCATTTGTTTGTGCTTGTTCTGTTTTTGTCTTTGCTTCTGCTGCTTTTTTCAATATTCCATTTTTTCCTGATAGCATACTTATTGCTAATCCTGCCAATATTAGCAATACTATTATTGTAATTACTAATGCTATTAATGTAATACCTATCTCATTTTTTAATTTCTTTCTCATTTTTTTCCTTCTTCCCTATTGTTTTTACTAGATATATAATTATTATTCTTTTTTATAGTAATTTCTATTCATAATAAAGAGACAACATAAACTTATCCGGTGTTATAATACTTACCAGATAAGCTAATATTGCCTCTTTCATTATATATTTTTTTATCATTACCTAAACTTTTTTTTTTGTGTGTACTCCCGCAAGGTTTTCAGCCTCTATTATTCTTTTCATCCTTTGTTTCTCCCTTTTTATTTATTCTTTATAATTATCTTACCATTAATATAATTTGTTGTCAACACAATTATTTTTTATTTTATATATTTTTGATATTCTCCATTTTTATACACAAACAAATCTCCCTCTTTTGCATCTCTTAATAGGTCTTGCGGAAAATTAATTTCTTCAATCTCTTCATCATTATTATTAGTAATATCAAATAAGCAAGCCCTGTCCTTTACATTTTCAGACATCTCATAAACATGGTTTTCTATTCTTTTACTATTCAAAAATTCTTTTTGCTTTTTTAATATTTCACTTTTCATTTTATCTATGCTTTCAGCCATATCTTTAGTTGCCTCATTATCTAGTATATAACTATTTCCTTGTTTTCTAAGTACACTTCCTACTTTTACTCCATTAGGCAATTCGTTTATATTTGCTTTTATAACAGTATGACTTTGTCCATTTTCACAAATACATAAATTCAAACCATTTTCTAACTTTGAATTTTTATCATATATATAATACATCTGCCCTTTATCTCTTGTTTGCTTAGCATAATTATTTAAAATATTTGCTCTTTCAATATACATTTCATCTCTATATATTGTTATCATTTTTTCTTCATTATGATTGGTATTAGTCAATTGTATGTCCCCCTTTCCTGTATTACTGTAATTGTTCTTTGATATACTATTTTCTAAATAGTTTTGCAATTCATTTACAAAGTTTTGAACCATTTTGTTATTTTTAGTACTATTAATTATGTCGTTGATTAAATCTAAATTCAATAAACATCACTCTCCTATTAAATTTTATTTTTGTGAAAAATCTACTATTGAAATATAGTAGCAAGATTTTAAATTAGAGTGATTATATATTGTTTTTATAGCATTGTCAATATTTAATTGGTATTTTTTAGCAACTTTCCTGTTGAATAATCAATGTTTGCTCCTGGCTGTACATTATAAACATATACATTAAAGCATACTCCCTTTCCATTGTCTTCTACAGAGTATGCCTCCATTTCTACACCACTTGCTAGTAAGTTATTTTCTTTAAAAATAGGCGTTACTCTGTACAAAACATGGCTTTTCTTATTTTTTTCTATGTATTCATAGACTTTTCTTTCAAATGGTAACATACCTTGTACATTAAAATATCTTGTTCCTGTAATTAGATTTTGCTTATTATCATCTTCATCTGACAAACTGTGTGCTATTAAATGGCATCTATTATATAAATATTTTCCTTCAAATTTTGCTTGTTTCCAGCCTGTTGGCCTAATAGAACTTATGTCTCCCCTTTTATCTCCTTCTGGTGGCATTATTTCCTTGCAAATGTTTGCATATGCTACACTGCATCTTCCTAGATAATCTAATTCACTGTATTTTTCAAAAGGCTTGGTTGTATAATCTTCTTCATTAAAATATGGTTTATTATTATTAATTTCTATATAAATATTTTCATTATATTCTGGTATATTTTCTATATTAACAGCGATTCCTGTTGCACTACTTTGCTTATCATTTTGCCTATATTCAATATTTTCATTTATATATGTTATTATTGATATTAATATAATAAGTATTATTGTTGTTATTAGTTTATTTGTTTTATTTTTCTTTTGACTCATCTTTCACTCGCTCCTTTTTTAGAATTATATCATATGTGTTTAAGAGTATCAATGTTTAAATAAACAAAAACAGAGCAGCTATTAACTGCTCCGTATTTTACATTAAATCAATCTTTATTTTTTAGTTTTAACTGTTTTTACTTTTGACCATCCAGAATAAATATTAGTATATTTTCCATCAACTTTTACTTTTTTATAAGTACGAACTCTTACATAATATTTTTTCTTTGCTGAAAGTTTTTTTGCTGTATATGATGTTGTTCTATTCTTACTTACTGTATATTTTGATGATTTTTTAAACTTACTATTTGTGCTATATTCTATTTGATATCCTGTTGTTTGTTTTGTTTGCTTTTTATATTTTACCTTAAATCCTTTTTTCTTTGCTGATATCTTGCTTATAGATGTTTCTTTTGGTTTTATTTCAAAGTATAATTTCTTAGTACCTTTGTATTTACCTTTAAATTTAATTGTTACACAGTATTTTCCTACATTTTTTCTTCCTTTTTCATAAGATACAGTGTAATTTGATGAAGATACTTTCTTTCCTTTTTTATCTTTTATTATAACTGAAGGTTTTTTTACTTTACCATTATATGTGTATTTAGTATCTGATAATTTTACTGTCTTTGGATAATTTGCTGTATTATGCTCTAATGTATCTTCTTTTATTTCATAAGAATATATATTTTTCTTAAAGTCTATTTGTTGTGTGTATCCATTTAAACTTTTTAGATCCTCATTAACACATTCAGCAAATTTTCCAACTCCATTTACAGTAGTAATTTTATATAATTTCTTTTTTTCTACTCCATTATATACTCCATTTTGAAGTCCATACTCATTTCCTTTAGCATCTTTATATAATGCATAATGATATGGCCAATCAGCTACTGCTTTTTGGTCTTTTCCAGTGCTTGTAAATCCTTTTTGTTCTGGAACACATTTTTCTAATCCACTTATTGCTTTTTTTAGAAAATATTTTCCTATTTCTTTAACATATACTGCTTCATACATTCTATATGTACCATCAGGTTCTCCTGTTTTTGTATCATAATTTTTGTTTCCTAAATATATTTTACTGTCACCTGATTTTGTGAATTGTTCGTATTGAAATTCGTTTTCTAAATCATAAGCCTCAATATATGATGCTTGAACATATTCATCTTTTCTTGATTTGATAGTTAACTTTGTATCAAGTTTTCCTTTAAATTGTATAGCTTTGTTTTTATTTGAGTTAGTTGACCCATATGTAGCTAAAACTCCATTTCCTTTTTTTGCATACATTTTTAGTTTTACATTTTTATCAACTATAAAGTTACCATTTGTAAGTTCTGCACTCATAAGAACTGCACAAGGATTAGCTTTCTTCTTGTTTATTACAAGTTCTCCGTTTCCTGTTATAGTAACGTTTCCTCCATAGCTATCTCCCCATATGCTTAATCGTCCAATTTCATTGTATCCAACAACATTAATTTTGAAGTCATCTCCCATAACGTTTGTTTCAATATTCATTGTTGTTTTTACATTTTTTAATGTTAATGTGTTTTTTGATTTGTCATAAGAAACTCCGCTAATTTTATCAAACTTACTAGCAGTTTGGTTAAAAATAGTTTTCATATCTTTATCATTATAGAATATGATATATGCTAAGTCTCCAACTGGCATTGGCCCTTTTCCTGCTAATGAAATTGCTGGTAACATACAAATTATCATTAAAACAGTTATAATGGCACTTAATAAAATTTTTTTCTTCATAGAAATCCTCCTTTATAAATTTTCTTCTCATATTATACTTTATAATATATGTTTTAGCAATATATTTTACCTTATAGTCAGTGACAAAATGGTTATTTTTTTCAAAAAGAAAACCGTTAAATAAAACGGTTTTCTTTTTGAAAATTATATTTCTGCATTTATATCTGAAACTTGTTCTAATTCCTTTTCAGTACTAATTTTTATATCTTGGTATTTTTTCATACCTGTACCTGCTGGAATTAGTTTACCAATTATAACGTTTTCTTTTAATCCAACTAAATCGTCTTCTTTACCTTTTATTGCAGCTTCTGTTAATACTCTTGTTGTTTCTTGGAATGATGCTGCTGATAAGAAACTATCAGTTGCTAAAGATGCTTTTGTTATACCTAATAATACACGTTTTCCTGTTGCAGGACGAAGTCCTTTTTCTATAGCTTCTGCATTTTTGTCTGCAAATTCATACATATCAACTAAAGTTCCTGGGAACATATCTGTATCTCCATTATCATCAACTCTAACTTTCTTAAGCATTTGTCTACCAATAACTTCGATATGTTTGTCATTTATATCAACACCTTGGTTTCTATAAACTTTTTGAACTTCTGTTGTTAAATATTCAAATACGCCTTCTGGTCCTTTTATTGCTAAGATATCAGCTAAGTTTAGAGATCCTTCAATTAATGCATCTCCTACTTCAACCATATCACCATCTTTTACTTTCATCTTAGATCCAAATGGTATTGTATATGATTTTGATTCTTCTTTGTTTGTTACAACAACTTCTTTTTTCTTCTTAGTTTCTTTTATCTTAACTTTACCTGCTATTTCTGTCATAACAGCTAATCCCTTTGGTTTTCTAGCTTCGAATAATTCTTCAACTCTAGGAAGACCTTGAGTAATATCTGTTCCTATAGCACCACCAGCGTGTTTTGTGTTCATTGTAAGCTGTGTACCTGGCTCACCAATTGATTGTGCTGCGACAATTCCTATTGATTCACCAATATTTACTAAGTCATGTCTTGCAAGTCCCATACCATAACATTTTTGGCATACACCATGTTTTGAATGGCAAGCAAGTACTGTACGAACTTCAACTTTTTCTATTCCTGCTTTTACTATATTGTTTGCAATTTCATCTGTGATCATTGTATTAGTATCAACGATTAATTCTCCCGTTTCTGGATTTACTATATCGTTTACAACATATCTACCAATTAATCTTTCTTCTAATTTTTCAATTAATTGATTTCCATCTTTTATGTCATATACTAATAATCCTTCTTTTGATCCACAGTCGTGTTCTCTTACTATAATTTCTTGAGCAACGTCAACTAATCTTCTTGTTAAGTATCCAGAATCTGCTGTTCTTAAAGCTGTATCTGCAAGACCTTTTCTTGCTTGGTGTGAAGATATGAAATATTCTAGTGCGTCTAATCCTTCTGCGAAGCATGATTTAATTGGTATTTCAATAACTTTACCTGTTGTTCCAGCCATAAGACCTCTCATACCTGCTGATTGTCTTAATTGGTTGATGTTACCTCTGGCTCCTGATTGAACCATTAAGTTAATTGGGTTTAATGGCTCTAAGTTTGCTTCTAGAGCTTTACCAACATCTAATGTTGCATTATTCCATATATTGACTACTTCTTTAAATCTTTCATCTTCAGTGATTAAACCACGTCTATATTGTTTTCTTACTCCATCAACTGCTTTTTCAGCTTCTTCAAGTATTCCTGCTTTTTCTTCTGGCACTTTAACATCTTCCATAGAATATGTTAATCCTGACTTTGTAGAATACTTAAATCCTTTTGCTTTAACATTGTCTAATACTTCTGCTGATTCTGATAAACCATGTATTCTTATACATCTGTTTATTAAATCTCCAAGTTTTTTCTTATCAACAGGGAAATCAATTTCATATTGGAACATTTCATCTGGATTTGTTCTATCTTTATATCCTAAGTCTTGTGGTATTCCTTGGTTGTATAGAATTCTACCAACTGTTGTTTCAATTTTCTTTGATTTTAATTCTCCATCAATTTCTAATGTTCTTCTAACAAATATTTTTGCATGCATTTCAACTGCATGATTTTCATAAGCCATTATAGCTTCTTCAGGATCTTTGAAGTATTTTCCTTCTCCTTTTTCTCCTTCAACAACCATTGTTAAATAATATCCACCAAATACCATGTCTATTGTAGGTACTGTAACTGTTTTACCATCTTGTGGTTTTAATAGGTTGTTTGTAGATAACATTAAGTATCTAGCTTCTGCTTGTGCTTCTGGTGATAATGGTAAGTGAATAGCCATTTGGTCACCATCAAAGTCAGCATTGAATGCTGTACATACTAATGGGTGAAGTTTTATAGCTCTACCTTCTACTAATACTGGTTCAAATGCTTGGATACCAAGTCTATGTAGTGTAGGCGCACGGTTTAACATTACTGGATGGTCTTTTATAACTTCCTCTAATATTCCCCATACTTCTGGTTTTAATCTTTCTACCATACGTTTTGCACTTTTAATATTATGTGCTATTCCACGACCAACTAATTCTTTCATTACAAATGGTTTAAATAATTCTACTGCCATTTCTTTTGGCACACCACATTGATAAATTTTTAGTTCTGGTCCAACAACGATAACTGAACGTCCAGAGTAGTCAACACGTTTTCCAAGTAAGTTTTGACGGAAACGTCCTTGTTTACCTTTAAGCATATCTGATAATGATTTTAATGCTCTTCCTCCAGCTCCTGTTACTGGTCTTCCACGTCTTGAGTTATCTATTAATGCATCTACTGATTCTTGTAACATTCTCTTTTCATTTCTTACAATTATCTCAGGTGCTTCTAATTCCAACAATCTTTTTAATCTGTTATTTCTATTTATAACTCTTCTATATAAATCATTTAAGTCTGATGTAGCAAATCTACCACCATCTAATTGTACCATTGGTCTTAAATCTGGTGGAATTACTGGTACTACACTCATTATCATCCATTCGGGTTTATTTCCTGAAATTCTAAATGATTCTACAGTGTCTAATCTTTTCAAAAGTTTTAACTTCTTTTGCTCTGTTGCACTTTCGATTTCCTTTTTTATTTCATTAGCTAATTTTTCAACATCTATCTCAGCTAATAATTTTTGTAGTGCTTCTGCACCCATTTCAGCTTTAAATGAACCTCTACCATATTTTTCTTGTGCTTCATGATATTCTTTTTCATTTAAAACTTGACATTTTTCTAATCCTGATGTTCCTTTATCTGTAACTATGTATGATGCAAAGTATACAACTTTTTCTAAGTTTCTTGGTGAAACATCTAGCATTAGAGATATTCTGCTTGGTATTCCTTTGAAATACCAGATGTGAGCTACTGGAGCCGCAAGTTCAATATGTCCCATTCTCTCACGTCTAACTTTGGCCTTTGTAACTTCAACTCCACATCTATCACATACCACACCTTTATATCTTACTCTTTTGTATTTACCACAATGACATTCCCAGTCCTTTGTAGGTCCAAATATTCTTTCACAGAATAAACCATCTCTCTCTGGTTTTAATGTTCTATAATTTATAGTCTCTGGCTTTTTAAC
The DNA here is from genome assembly GCA_934167965.1 of uncultured Clostridia bacterium. GTDB lineage: Bacteria > Bacillota > Clostridia > TANB77 > CAG-508 > CAG-269. The sequence continues at coordinate 57,530 of CAKPMJ010000003.1, forward strand.
TTCACCTTTTGACCATTCTCTTATTTTTTCATCTGATGCAATTCCTATTTTTAATTTATTAAATGTTTCTTCCATTATTTTGGTTTGCCCCTTTCCAAATTTCTATGATAACATATCAAACATTTTATTCTTCGTCATCTAGATCTTCTTCTACTAAGAAGTCTTCATCTTCATCTTCAAATTCTTCTAAAAGTTTTTCATCGTCTTCCATAATAGCATCTTCTTCAACATAGTTATCTTCTAGGTCTTCATCAGATAGTATGTCTGTTTCTTCTCCACTTACTAACTTTTTGTGTTCTTCTATGTTGAAATCAATCGCATCTTCGATTTCTTCTTTTAATTCAAGTTCTTTATCATTATCATAAAGTCTAACATCTAGACCTAAAGATTGTAGTTCTTTTACAAGAACTTTGAAACTTTCAGGTATTCCTGGTTCAGGTATATTTTCACCTTTTACGATTGCTTCATAAGTTTTTACACGTCCAACTACATCATCTGATTTTACTGTTAACATTTCTTGAAGTGTGTATGCAGCACCATATGCTTCTAGTGCCCAAACTTCCATCTCTCCAAATCTTTGTCCACCAAATTGTGCTTTTCCTCCAAGTGGTTGTTGTGTAACCATTCCATAAGGTCCTGTTGAACGAGCATGTATTTTGTCATCTACTAAGTGGTGTAATTTAAGCATGTATTGAACTCCAACTGTAACTGGTTGATCAAATGGCTCTCCTGTTCTACCATCATATAGAATTGATTTTCCATCTTCTCTTAATCCTGTCTCTCTAAGTAGTTGTTCAATTTCTTCTTGTGTTGCACCGTCAAATACTGGTGTAGCAATTTTCCATCCTTGCATACGTGCAACCATTCCTAAGTGTACTTCAAGTATTTGACCTAAGTTCATACGAGAAGGAACACCTAATGGGTTTAATAGTATGTCTATTGGTGTACCATCTGGCATAAATGGCATATCTTCTACCGGTAATATTCTTGATACAACACCTTTATTACCATGACGTCCAGCCATTTTATCTCCAACTGATATCTTTCTCTTTGTAGCTATGTAACATCTTATTACTTGATTTACTCCAGGAGCTAATTCATCTGAATTATCTCTTGTAAATATTTTTACATCTACTACTGTTCCTGCTTCACCATGTGGTACTCTAAGTGATGTATCTCTTACTTCTCTTGCCTTTTCACCAAATATTGCTCTTAAAAGTCTTTCTTCAGCTGTAAGTTCTGTTTCTCCTTTTGGAGTAACTTTTCCTACTAATATGTCTCCAGGTCTTACTTCCGCACCAATTCTTATTATTCCGTTTTCATCTAGGTCTTTTAATTGGTCATCTCCGACATTTGGTATGTCACGAGTAATCTCTTCTGCACCTAATTTTGTATCACGACATTCACAGTCATATTCTTCAATATGTATTGATGTAAATACATCTTCTTTAACTAATCTTTCACTTAATAATACAGCATCTTCGTAGTTATATCCTTCCCATGTTGAGAAAGCTATTAATACGTTTTTACCTAATGCCATTTCTCCATTTTGTGTTGATGGTCCATCTGCTATTGCATCACCTTTTTTAACTTTTTCACCTTTTTTAACTATTGGTTTTTGGTTGATACATGTTCCACCATTTGTTCTTTTGAATTTACGTAATTTATGTACTACTGTTTTTCCATTTTTATATTTTACTGTAATAGAATCTGCTGTAACTTTTTCTACAACACCATTATCTTCTGCTAATACTAATATTCCTGAATCTTTTGCAGCTCTATATTCAATTCCTGTTCCTATCATTGGAGAATCAGTTATCATTAATGGAACTGCTTGACGTTGCATGTTTGCACCCATAAGTGCACGTTTTGCATCGTCATGTTCTAAGAATGGTATCATTGCAGCAGCTATTGATACTAATTGTTTTGGAGATACATCCATGTATTGAACTTCATCTCTTTCAACTTCTAGTATTTCATTTTGATGTCTTACTCTTATTCTTTCCTGTTTAAATGTTCCATCTTCATTTAATGGTTCTGATGCTTGTGCTATGTAATATTTATCTTCTTCATCTGCACTCATGAATTCTACTATTTCTGTAGGTTTATGTGTTTCTGGATCTATTTTTCTATATGGTGTTTCTATAAATCCATATTCATTTATTTGTGCAAATGATGATAATGCTGATATAAGTCCTATATTTGGTCCTTCTGGTGATTCTATTGGACATAATCTACCATAGTGTGTATAGTGAACATCACGTACTTCGAATCCTGCTCTTTCTCTTGAAAGTCCTCCAGGTCCTAATGCTGATATTCTTCTTTTATGTGTTAATTCTGATAATGGATTTGTTTGATCCATGAATTGTGAAAGTTGTGAACTTCCAAAGAATTCTCTTATTGATGATGCTATTGGTTTTGGGTTTATTAATGTCTGTGGTGTTACAACATCTAAATCTTGAATTGTCATTCTCTCACGAACAACTCTTTCAAGTCTTGCAAGACCAATTCTAAATTGGTTTTGTAATAATTCTCCAACACATCTTATTCTACGATTTGATAAGTGATCTATATCATCTGGTTCTATTACACCATGTGCTAAGTTAAGCATTACATTTATTGATGCAATTATATCTTCAGTTGTAATATGTTTTGGAACTAACTCATCATATCTTTCTTTTAATGTTTTTACTAAGTCTTTCTCGTCTGTATTTTCTAATATATTTTTTAATACAGCATAGTTTACATTCTCTTTGAAATGTAGTTTGCCAAAGTTTACTTCTGGTAAAACTTTATATATGTTTACTGTTCCATTTCCTATTATTCTTATTTTTTGGTCTTCTACTTTTACATCAACTATATTTATTCCTGAGTTTTGGATTTCTTCTGCAACTTCTTCTGATATTATTTCATCAGCTGTTACAAATATTTCTCCTGTTTCAGGATTTATTATATCGCTACATGCTACTTTTCCAGCAATTCTTCCTGCTAATCCTAGTTTTTGATTGAATTTATATCTACCAACTTTTGCTAAGTCATATCTTCTATTGTCAAAGAACATTCCATTAAATAATGATCTTGCTGCTTCTTCTGTTGGAAGTTCTCCTGGTCTTAATTTTTTGTATATTTCTATAACTGCTTCTTCTTGAGTTTTTATCGGATCTTTATTTATTGTTGCTTCTAATAATGTATCTTCTCCAAATAGCTCTCTTATTTGATCATCTGATATTACTCCTATTGTTCTTAATAGAGTTGTTACAGGTATTTTTCTTGTTCTGTCTACTCTTACATAGAATATATCATTACTATCTGTTTCATATTCTATCCATGCTCCTCTTAATGGCATTACTGTTGATGAATATGTTCTTCTACCTGTTTTTGTATCAAATTGTGCTTCATAATAACATCCAGGTGAACGTACTAACTGACTTACTACAACTCTCTCGGCTCCATTTATAATAAATGTTCCACTGTCTGTCATTATAGGGAAGTCTCCTAAGAATATTTCTTGTTCTTTTATTTCCCCTGTTTCTCTGTTTATTAGCCTTACTTTTACATGTAGTCTGCTTGAATATGTTGCATCTCTTTCTTTCGCTTCTTCAATTGTGTACTTTGTTTTGTCTTCCATGTAGTAATCAAAAAATTCAAGTACTAAGTTTCCTGAATAGTCCTCTATTGGAGATATGTCTTTTAATACTTCTCCTAATCCTTCTTCTAAGAACCAATCATATGAATCTTTTTGTACTTTGATTAAGTTTGGCATTTCTATATAGTCGCCAACTTTTGAGAAATTTTTACGCTTTGCTTTTTCGTATTTAATTTCTTTTAATTCCAAGAATATCACCTCTATTATTTATTTAAGCAGATTTAATTTTCTAGATTAGTGTTTAACTGAATTTAGATTTAACATGTGTTTCTCACATTTTTTGATTTATTAAAAAAAGTCCTTCTTAATCAAAATCAATAATGACGAATTCTTAAATTGCCTGCTCTCTCAATTTTTAAATTCGTCCTTTGGTTTATCTTAATTCCTCTTTTTTTAATGTTTTAAGTTTGTTTGATTTAATTTTTAGCACAATAAGGCTAGTTTAATTTACAATATTAATATTGTAACATAAATTAGACTAGCCGTCAATGATTTTTATTCATTTTTTCAAGTTTTTTTGTATAAATATTTAATTACAAAATTCTAAGGCTATCTTATTGTAAATAAACCATTAAAAAATAACTTTTTTGACAATTTTATGTAAATAAAATATAATAAAATAAGTATAAGTAAATTACTTATTTTATATATAATCCACGTTTTTCCACCTTATGGTGTTTACAATATAGATAAAATTTATTTTTGGAGGATGAATCAAATGTTTATCGCACTGTATTTTTTTATTATGAATGTTGTTTTACCACAAATTGGAGGCTACTTTCAGGCTATATTAGAGCCCATTATGGTAATAGTTATCACATTAGCTGGAATCGTTATGCTTTTCGGAGCAGTTGGGATGAAAATCTCCAGCAATTTAGGCTCTACAGTTGTTAATGGTGCTTTCCGTGCTATTGGTTATATTGGGTCTAACTTGATTCGACTAATTGGTCGTATTATTCGTTACATCTTAACATTAATACCTCGGGTATTTAACGGATGTAAAAAGACCTTTAACCAGGTTGGATTACATGATCTACTATGTAATGTATTTTCTGTAATAATAACTATTGTTTTTATTGCAATCATTATATAATTTGTATCATTGACAGCATTCACAAAATCAATAAGAATTCGTTAGTAATTACTAACGAATTCTTTTATGAAAAACTATAAAGCTTGTCCTTATTTATAGTTGTTAAAAAATCCCTTTAACCTCTTCATTCTCATCTAAATCAATATTCTCAGCAGCAGGAACTCTTGGCAGTCCTGGCATAGTCATAATCTTACCAGCAAGAACAACAATAAAACCTGCACCTGATTTTAGAATTACATCTCTTACTGAAATATCAAACGGTTCTATACAATCCAAGTTTTTAGCATCATCTGAAAAAGAATACTGTGTTTTCGCTATACAAACAGGTAAGTTTTTATATCCTAAATCTTCAATTTTTTTGATGCTTTCTAATGCTTCAGTTGAATATTTTACATCTTGTGCCCCATATACTTTTTGAGCAATATCCTGAATTTTAGATTTTATATTCTCTTCCAATTCATAGGCATATTTAAATTTAGTTTCATTTTCTGCTAAAGTTACGATTTTATTTGCAATATCTATTGCTCCTTCTCCGCCTTTAGCCCATCCTTCAACTACACTAAATTCATATCCTTTTGATTCTATCTTGTTTTTCAAATATTCTATTTCCTCTTCTGTATCTGTGTTATATTTGTTTAATGCAACTAAAACATTTAATCCATATATATTGCTTAAGTTATCAATATGTTTGTATAAATTGTGGATTCCTTTGTCTATTGCTTCTATATTTTGCTTTTGAATATCTTCTTTTGGAACTCCACCATGATATTTTATTGCTTTTATTGTTGCTACACAAACTATAACATCTGGATGAGTCTTTATCTCTCTACATTTTATATCTAAGAACTTTTCTGCACCTAAATCCGCACCAAACCCAGCTTCTGTAATTGCATAATCTCCTAATTTCATAGCTAGTTTAGTTGCTCTTACTGAATTACATCCATGTGCAATATTGGCAAATGGTCCTCCATGTATTATACATGGTGAATGTTCTAGTGTTTGTACTAAGTTAGGATTTATGGCATCTTTCAATAATACTGCCATTGCTCCTTCTGCTTTTAAATCTTCTGCAAATACTGGCTTGTCTTCTTCATTGTATCCAATTATGATATTTCCAAGTCTTGTTTTTAAATCTTTTAAATCTTTTGATAAGCATAATATTGCCATTACTTCTGATGCAACACTTATATCAAATCCGTCTCGTCTTGGAACTATATTCTTTTCATTTGAAAGTCCTGTATCTATTACTCTTAATTGTCTATCATTTAAGTCTACACATCTTTTCCATGTTACATTTTTTATTTTTAATTCATTTCCAAAATAAATATGATTATCTATCATTGCTGATAACAAATTATTTGCTGATGTAATTGCATGTATATCACCTGTAAAATGCAAATTTATATCTTCCATTGGTGCTACTTGGACTTTTCCTCCTCCAGTAGCTCCACCTTTTATACCAAATACTGGTCCAAGTGAAGGTTCTCTTAATGCCAAAATTGCATTTCTATTTATTCTATTTAAGCCATCTGCTATTGCTATAGAAATAGTTGTTTTTCCTTCTCCAAGTGGTGTTGGACTCATAGCAGTAACTAATACTAATTTTCCATCTTTATTTTTTTCTAGTCTCTTTATTGCACTTTCTGTAATTTTAGCTTTGTATTTTCCATATTGTTCTATTTCTTCGTCTTTCATTCCAATTTTTTCTGCAATTTCTGTTATTGGTTTTAAGTCTACACTTCTTGCTATCTCTATATCTGTCATTGGCATCACATCCCTATTTTTCTTCTTTTTTATTAAATATTTTTGTTATTTTTGAGAATCTTTCTTTATTTATTTCTTTTTTCTCTGTAAATCTTTTTGTTATTATATTGCTAATAAGTATTTTCTTTAATACATCTTCCCTAACATCTGCAATTAATGTTCCATCTTTAGCAACTGATATTTTACCTGTTTCTTCTGATACTACAACTACTATTGCATCTGATTCCTTAGATATTCCAATGGCTGCTCTATGTCTTGTTCCTAATTCTTTTGCTATATCGCTATCTGATGCAAGTGGTAACATACATGCTGCTGCAGAGATTTTATTTTCACTTATAATTACTGCTCCATCATGTAATGGCGTATTTGGAACAAATATATTTACTAATAATTGTGGCGATACTTCACTATTCATTTCAACTCCTGTTGAAACAATGTCTTTTATTTTTATGTCTCTTTCTAATACTATCAAAGCCCCTGTCTTGCTCTTTGAAAGTTCTGTGGCTGCTATTACAACTTTATATATATCTTCTTTTGTTCTTGTTATCAAGTCTTTATCAATTCCAAAGAATTTTGCAAATTTATTAGTTCCAAGTTGCTCTAATGCTCTTCTTATTTCTGGTTGGAAAATAACTATTATAAGTATTACTCCCCAATTCATTATGGCTGATAATATGTAATGTAAAATGTTTAATCCTAGTATTCCACTTAACCATGTAGCAATGATTAAAAGTGCAATTCCCTTTACTAATTGCCATGTTCTAGATCCTTTTACTAATCGTACAAATAAATATACCAAACATACAACCAAAAATAAGTCTATTATAAGTGCTATTAATTTTATTGGATGTTGTTGATACATTTGTATATATAATAATATATTATTTTCAAAAAATTTATTAAATATTGTACCTAATTCTCCCATATTTATCTCTTCTTTCTTTTATTATCTCATAAAATAAAATATAAGTGTTGATGCCATTCCTGCTAACATTAGTATCGCTAAAATTCCTGCCATTAACCTTACAAAAAAGTCTTTTCCTCTGTTTTGTTTCTTCTTTTTTTGTATTTCATTATTCTCTTTCATTTTTTATACATTCCTTTCTTATTTATGTAATTATTTTTCAATTCAATGCAATTATATACTTTATATATAAATAAATCAATAATTTACAAAATTTTTAGTAAATGATTTTCTATGTATTGGACATAGCCCATATTGCTTAATTGCTGCAATATGTTTAGCTGTACCATACCCTTTATGTCCTGCAAATCCATACTCTGGGTATACACTATCCCATTCTCTCATAATTCTATCCCTTGTTACTTTTGCAACAATAGATGCTGCAGCAATAGAATAACTTGTTGCATCACCCTTTATTATTGACTTGTACGGTATTCCTAATGTATCAATTCCTGTTAATGCATCAACTAATATCGCATCTGGTTTTACTTTCATTGATTTTAGTGCTTCTGTAAGCCCCTTTTTAGTTGCTTGCAAAATATTGATATCATCTATTTCATCTTGATATATAATGCCTATCCCATAACTTATTGCCCCTTCTAAAATTTGGTCATATAATTTTTCTCTCTTTTTTTCTGATACTTTTTTAGAATCATTTACTCCTTCTATCCTTGAGTCTTTTGGCATTATTACACTTGCAACTACTACTGGTCCAGCAAGCGGTCCTCTTCCTGCCTCATCTATTCCGCAGATGTAATTTAATCCCATATCATAAAATTCTTTATCTGTCTTTTTTAGTCTAGACATTCTTTCTTCTTCATTTTCTTTCATTTTTCTTGCTCCATTTTATAAAACATTCATTAATTCTGATAATTTGTAATACGTATTATCTTTATAGGTAACTCCTTGCAAGTATATTATTTCAACTTCGTACTGTTCATTTACCCCTACTATGTATTTTAAGTTTCCATCCCATAAACTTCCTAAACCCATGTTATCAAATGCATCCTTACTTAAATCATAATATGTATATCCTGATTCTTTCCAGCTACCTGTTTGCTCTGATAATTCCATCTTATACTTTTTGAATGCTTCTACATTTTTTGATGGTTTTTCTGAATCAGTTGCCTTCCAAGTCAATGCCTCTACATTTTCTGCATATTCTTTTGCCTTGGCTTTTATTGTTAGCATATTTGTTTCTATAGTTTCAACTTTAGATTTTTCTACTAAATCAGAACCTTTTGTTATTGAAATTCCACCAATTATCAATAATAATATTACTGTAATTACTAAAGCTATCAATGTTATTCCTCTTTGTTCATTTATTCTTTTCATATTGTTCCTCCATTCTCTAAAAAAATTATAACTTCTTCAATATCTTTATTAGGCGTAGATGCTCCTGCCATTATTCCGATTTTATTACTATTTTTTATTTCTTCAAAATTTAATTCATCACTATTTTGAATAAACATTACTTTTTTACAATTACTACATGCAATATCATAAAGCTTGTTTGTATTTGAGCTTTTTTTATCTCCAATAATAATCATAACATCAACTTTTTTAGATATTTTTTCTGTTTCTTTTTGCCTTGTCTCTGTCGCTGGACAAATCGTTTTTTCTATTTTGATATTTTTATCTATGTTTTCTTTTATTTCGTTCACTATTTTGTCAAATTTTTTTGAATTATATGTTGTTTGAGCTATAATAACAATATTGGGTATTCCACTATTTTCTATGGCTTTTATTGCAATTTGTACTTCATCTTCATCTTGTATTACAATTTTATTTTTACCACAAAAACTTTCTATCCCAATTACTTCTGGATGTGTCTTTTTTCCTAATAAAATTATAAAATACCCTTTTGATGAATATTCTTCTACAATTTTATGTATTTTTAGAACATGTGGACATGTAAAATCTATTATTTCTATTTTGTTGTCTCTAGCTTTTTCATATACTTCTTTAGGTACTCCATGTGCCCTAATTATAACTTTTTCTTTTGCTTGGTTTATATCATCTATAAATTCTACACCTTTTTGCTCTAACTCTTTTATAACACTTTTATTATGGACTATTTCTCCCAAGCAATAAACATTTTTATTATTGCCTGTTTCAGTCCTTGCTCCATCTACTGCTCTTCTTACCCCATAACAAAATCCAGCTGTCTTTCCTAAAATTATTTCCAATTTTATCATTCCTTTAAATCATTTTTAAAATCTCTTTTTTTAGTTCTTCTACTATTTCTTCTTGTGGAATTTTTCTTATAATTTTACCTTTTTTGAATAATATTCCTTCTTTCACTCCTCCTGCTATTCCTATGTCTGCCTCTCTTGCTTCACCTGGTCCATTTACTGCACATCCCATTACAGCAACTGTAATATTAGAATTTATATTTTGAAGGAATTTCTCAACTTCTTTTGCTATTGGTATCAAATCAATTTGTGTTCTTCCGCAAGTAGGACAAGCAATCAATGTAGGAACATTATCATATAAGTTACAATCTTTTAGTATTTCTTTTGCAACTTTTATTTCTTTTATAGGGTCATCTGAAAGTGATACTCTTATTGTATTTCCTATTCCTTCTCTAAGCAAAATTCCTAATCCTATACTTGATTTTACTGTTCCACTAAATTCTGTTCCCGCTTCTGTTATTCCTAAATGTAATGGATAGTTAAATTCTTTACTTGCTTCCTCATATGCCTCTATACATAAATCTAGATTTGATGCTTTTAGAGATATTGCTATATCATAAAAATCTAAATTTTCTAGTATTTGTACATGGTGTTTTGCACTTTCTACCATTGCTTTTGCTGTTGGCTTACCATATTTCTCTAATAAGTCTTTTTCTAAAGATCCTCCATTTACACCTATTCTTATTGGTATATTTTTTTCTTTGCATGCTTCTACTACTGCTTTTACTTTTTCTTCATTTCCAATATTTCCTGGGTTTATTCTAATTTTATCTACTCCAGACTTTATTGCTTCTAATGCTATTTTATAATCAAAGTGTATATCAGCAACTATTGGTATATTTATTTTTGATTTTATTTCTTTTATTGCTTTTGCATCTTCTAAATCTAAGCATGCTACTCTTATTATTTCACATCCCACTTTTTCTAGTTCTAAAATTTGTTTTACTGTTTCTTCTATATTTTTTGTTTTAGTATTACACATAGATTGTATAACTACTTTGTTATTGCCACCAATTTGAACGTTTCCTACTTTTATTGCTCTTGTATTTTTTCTATCCATATTATCTCCTAAAATTAAAAGGTGTCATTATAATAAATTGACACCCTTTTTGCTATACAGCTATATAATAACCTACACTTCTTTTTGTCATTAATATTTTTGGGTTTGATGTATCTTTTTCTATTTTTTCTCTAATTCTTCTTACTGTTACATCTACTGTTCTTATATCTCCATAATACTCATATCCCCATACTTTTTCTAATAGTACTTCTCTTGTTACTACTTGTCCTGGTTCTGTTGCTAAGAATTTTAATACTTCAAATTCTCTTAATGTTAGGTCCACAGTTTTACCATTTACCATTACTTCAAATTTATCTAAATCTAATGTTAATGCTCCAACTTTCATTACATTGTCTCTTTTTACTTCTTTTCTTCCTGTTTCATATTGTGGCATCACTGCTTCTGCTTTTCTTAAATTTGCTTTTATTCTTGCAATTAATTCTCTAACACTAAATGGTTTTGTTACATAGTCATCTGCTCCTAATTCTAATCCTAGGATTTTGTCTAATTCACTGTCTTTTGCTGTTACCATAAGTATAGGAACATTCATTGAATTTTTTATTTTTTTGCATACTGATAATCCATCAATTTTTGGAAGCATTACATCTAGTAATATTAAGTCTGGTTTATGCTCTAATGCCATTTCTACAGCCATTACTCCGTCTTCTGCTTCTATAACATTATATCCTTCTTTTGTTAGGTTGATGTTTAATAAGTTTCTTATCATTTTTTCATCATCAGCTACTAATATTGTTTTTTTATAATTTTTCTCTTCTTCCACAATATCTACCTACCTTATTTGTGTTTTTATACCTTATATATATCATATTTATCTATATTATACAAGTTTTTTTGAGAATTTTTTTTATTTGTCATTAATTTTTAAATTTGACATATAATAAAATATATGTTATTATATGTATAGCATATGCAAAACAAGTCAATTAAAATTGTGAACAAAAAAGACTAGGAAATTCTTCGAAACCTTTCCTAGTCTTTTTTTCTTGCTATTCTTTACCTAAATGTTTTATAATTAAATAAATCAAGTAGATTTTAAATAGCTCCAACAAGTCTTTCAAACTGTGAACCTCCTTCCTGCCACTAAGCAAGTAGGCTCATTTATATTAAACCTTTTATTTTATTTTATTTTGTCAATATAAATATATAATCATTAGTATACTTTTATAAATTTTTCAAAAACTCTTTAGTTTCTTTTATAATATAACTTTCTGCTGTATTGTTAAGTCTTAATGTAATCATCGGTTTAATTCCAGGAGAAAATCTGATTCTTGTACCATATTTCTGTATCAATTTATCAATACACTGTGGATTAAATTTACTGTTTTCAAAAGTAAATACAAGTGATTCTCTTTTATTAGAAATCTTAATTACAAAATTCTTTGTTGCCAATTGTTTAATTCTTGCAATTTCTAACAGACTTTCTAACTCTTCCGGCATATTACCAAACCTATCAATTAATTCGTCTACTATATCTTGGATATCTTCTTCATTCTTACATAATGCAATATCTTGGTAAATTTCTATTTTTTGATTTGAGTCTGATATATATGAGTCTGGTATATAACTTGTTACATTTAAATCTATTTGTACATCTATTTCTTCTTTAGGTTGAAGTCCTTGTTCTTCTCTCATAACCTCATCTAATAATCTGCAATAAGTGTCATATCCTACTTCTTCTAAATGTCCATGTTGTATTTCACCAATTAAACTTCCTGCGCCTCTTATTTCTAAGTCTCTCATAGCAATTTTAAATCCTGAACCAAATTCAGTAAATTCTTTTATAGCTTTTAATCTTTTGTCTGCTTCTTCTGCTAATAGTTTATCTCTCTTATAAGTTATATAAGCATATCCTTGTCTTTCTGACCTTCCAACTCTTCCTCTAATTTGGTATAATTGTGCTAATCCCATTCTGTCTGCATTCTCCACTATTACTGTATTTGCATTTGGTATATCTATTCCTGATTCTAAAATAGTTGTACATACTAATACATTTGTCTTTCCTTCCACAAATTCTTTCATAATATCTTCAATCTGTGTTCCTGTCATTCTTCCATGTGCATATACTACGTTTGCCTCAGGTACTAGCCTAGATATCTCATCTGCTTTTTGCATTATATCTTCTACTCTATTGTATAAATAAAATACTTGTCCTTTTCTTTCTAGTTCTTTTGTGATTGCTTCTTTTATAACATCATAATCATATTCTAATACATAAGTTTGTACCGGTTTTCTATTTTGTGGTGGATCATATATAACAGACATATCTCTTACGCCAACAACAGACATATGAAGTGTTCTTGGAATTGGAGTTGCTGTCATTGTAAGTACATCTATATTTGTTTTGTATTCTTTTATTTTTTCTTTAGCTTTTACACCAAATCTGTGTTCCTCATCTATTATTAAAAGTCCTAAATCTTTAAATTCAATTTCTTTTCCCAATAATTTATGTGTACCAACTACTATGTTTATATCTCCTAATTTCAATTCTTTTTTTATTCTTGTTTGATCTTTACTAGTTCTAAACCTATTTAATAATTCTACATTAACAGGAAAATCTTTCATTCTTTCTTTAAACGTTTCATATTGTTGGCTAGCTAATACTGTTGTTGGAACTAAATATGCTACTTGCTTGTTATCCATTACTGCTTTGAATGCTGCTCTTATAGCGACTTCTGTCTTTCCATATCCTACATCTCCACAAAGCAATCTATCCATTGGTTTCTCATTTTCCATGTCTTTTTTTACTTCTTCTATACATCTTAATTGGTCATCTGTTTCAACATATGGAAATGCCTCTTCAAATTGTTTTTGCCAATCATTATCCTGACTAAAAGCAAAACCTTTTGTTTTTTCTCTTTTAGCGTAAAGTTCTATAAGCTCTTTAGCCACTGCCCTTAAGTTTTTCTTTACTTTATTAGTTGTATTTATCCATTCTTTTGTTCCTAATTTATTTAATTTTAATCCAAGCTCTTCTCCACCAACATATTTTCTAACGCAATCTAATGCGTTGGTTGGTATATATAAAATATCATCTCCCGCATATTTTAATTTTATATAATCTTTTGTTGTTCCATCTGCTGTTATTGTATTCACTCCTATATAAATACCTATACCATGATTTCTATGAACTACATAATCTCCTATTTTTAGGTCTGCAAATACTATTTTTTCTCCCTGCTTAAACTCTTCTCTTTTATGCTTTTTTAACTTTCTTTCTGCAGATACTATTTCATCAGCAATAATCACTATTTGGTTTAATTCATAACATTCAAATCCTGATGATAACTTTCCTATTGATATAACTACATTGCTTTGATTATTTTTACTTATTATTGTTTGATTTAAACTTTTCTCAAATCTGCTCTCTATCTCATTATCTTTTAATAATGTAGCTATTTTATCTGCTTTTTCTTTTATATCTACTAATATGTATACACTTTTGTTATCTTTTAAGAAATTATTTATATCATTTATTAATAAGTCTGTACCACTTTTGAAATATTTTAATTCTCTATATTTCATTTCATATTTTTCAATATTAGATTCAAATGGATTATCTAGTTTGTCAAAATATATGACTTGTTTGTTTTCCAATTTATTTTCTATATCTTGTATTTCTAAATTGTTATTGATAGCTTCTGGAACTATTCTTTCTTTTTCTATTAAAGACTTTACTATATTTTCTATATTTTGCTTTAAGTTTTTACTCCTTGCTCTTATTTTAGCAATTTCATCAATACACAATATATATTTTTTGTCTAAATAATCTAGTATTGTCTCTTGATTTTCATAAAAGCTATTAAAATATTTATCAATTTTACTTATATAGTTTCCATTTTTGATTTCTTCAATATCTTCTTCTAAATTTTCTTGTCTTTTACCTTCATAAACATTTGCTTCAATTTTCTTACATATGTCTTCTATTGAATTTTCTAAAATATATTCATTTGCTGGATATATTCTTATTTTTTCTATTGCATCTGTTGATCTTTGGCTTATGATACTAAAATGTCTTATTGAATCTATTTCATCTCCCCAAAGTTCTATTCTTACTCCCTGAGTATCTGTAACTGATATATCAATAATTCCGCCTCTTATACTAAATTGTCCTCTGCCATCAATTAATTCACATCTAATATATCCTAAATCTACAAGTCTTTGTTTTAATTGGTCAATATTACATCTTTCTCCTATTTTATAGTTTAAGACATTTTTATATAGATTCTGTTTGGTAATCATTTTTTGTCCAATAGCTTCAATTGTTGTTACTATTATTATGTTCTTTTCTTCATAGATTTTATTTAATACTGATATTCTTTCATATAATAGATCTTTACTTTCAGCTACATAGTCATATGTTAATACATCTTTTTTAGGTAAGTAACATACTTTATCCGTAAAATATTTAATGTCATCTACTATTTTTTGAGCTTGTATTTCATTATATGTAATTAACATTATTGGTGTTTTGCTATATTCTATTATTCCTGCTAAGAGGCTCACTTCTCCTACGTCAACTAAGCCCGATATTGCTATCGGACTTTTTTTGTTTTCTATGTTTTTCATCAAGTCTATAAATTTTTGGCTTTTACCCAAATTTCCTATTATTGTGTTCATTAGTCTTACTCTCTTTCCCTGTCATTTTCTTTTTTTGGTTTTATCTCTTCTTTAGCTTCTTTTGATCTACTCACTTGTTTAGCCTTATTTTCTTTTACATTTATTTTATTTTTGCTGCTACTTTCTCCATATATTTTTTTTTCTAATTTCTTTACTCTTTCTAATGATTCCAATAATTCCTTTTTTACTCTTTTTAGATGTTCAGATTCTTCGGTATTATCTTCATCTGTTGATACTTTTTTTCTTGTATCGTCTATTGTATCATTTTCTCTATAATTCATTATAGCTTCTTCTTGAGTCATTTCAGGTACATCTTCTTCCATCATTTTTGAAAATGTTTCTTTTATTTTTATATCACTCATTAAAAGCTCTCCTCTCTTTTTTTAATTTTGTTTTTCTTCTATTTTTTCTATTAAAATTTGGTCAATTTTAGAATTTTTATCATAATGAATTTTTACATTATATTTTTTATTTTCACTACTACTTTGTTGTCCCTCTTGTTCATTAAATAATATATTTTTGATTTCATCTACCGCTTCTTTATTTTCTTTTCCTTCTTTTATATACATATGTATTTTGTTGTCATTTATTTTTTTATAATATGACATATTCTTTCCTGCTTCATCAATCAAATTAGATATTATATCTTTTTCTAAATTTTCGCCTTCATATAATTCAAATTTGCTATTAAATTTTTTTCTTGCTTTCTCTTCTTGATTTTTTTCTTCTTCTTCTAAAGTGTTATTATAATTTATAATATATTCTAAAACAATACTATCTGTTTTGTCTTTCTTATTTCTTAAATATTTAACCATTTTATCTCTTAATTCATTAAACACTTTATCTATGTTTTGATAATCATTTAGTAATATTTTTCCTTGTTGTTCAAATGATGTTGGTATCTGGCTAGCTTGACCTAATTTTAAATCTCTTGTTATATTTAATTCTAATTGTTTTATTTTATTGTTGTCAGTATATTTTATATCACATATTGATTTTACTTGATTATTAGCATTTTCTATGTTTCTAGAAAAAGTTACTTTTTCTTGTTTGTCATCTTCATAATTTAATTCTATATTACTATCATTCTTTATTATTGATATACTACTATTTCTTTCTGGGTCTGAATAATTTATAGTAACATTGTTTTCATTATTTAAATCTATATTTATGACCTGATTATTATATTCAAAAGTTGTCCTTAATGTTGTTTTATTTTGTTCATATATTGTAATTTTTAGATCACTTTCAATATTAATATTCTCTGCTTTTTTATTTATAAAATCAACTATTTTTGTTTTCAAGTCTGTTTTTAAACTATTGTCTATGCTTTCTATTTTTCCTAATATAATTTCATCTTCGCTTAAAGTCTGTAATATTTTCTTACATATATTTTCTAATTTTGCTTTTTCTATATTTAAAATATATGCATTTACTGTAATATCATTGTTATTTATTTTTATATTTTTTCCTTTTTCTAATGAATAATTTTCTTCTTGTAATTCATTTGCAAATAATGATAAATATTTTTGTTCTAGTTTTTGCTTTTCTTCATTTGTTAATGTTAATAAACTTGCTAAATCTATTTTATTTATTTTTCCATCTGTGATAAAACTTTCCATCCCAAAGTATTTAGCTACATTTGACATATCATTAGATGTATCTATAGTAGCAAATTCATTTACAATGTCTGAAAAGTGTATTCCATATATTTGGTTTTCCTTCAAATATGTTAAATTCATTATGTTTTCATTTCCACTGTTTACTTTTATTTCTTTGTATGATATTTTTTTTTCTTTATCTTTTATTCCTTTTATATTTGTTGTTAATGATTCTTGCCTTCCTTCATTATTAGCATATTTAAATTGAATTGTTGTATTTTCATCAAAACTGTTTTCTTCTAATTCTTTTTTATACTGTTCTTCAGAAGATGTATCTATTATTTTAGTCATTGCATTTATATTTTGTACAAAATAATTCAAAAAATTTTCTTGGTTAGATTTGAATGTATCTGTTTTTAAAAATAATACAGCTACTATGCTTAATGCCAGAATAACAAATACTGATATAGCTACTATAATTATAATTAGCTTATTGTTTTTATTTGAATTATACATATTATCCATTTCTAATTTTATCCCTTCATTCTAAAAGTTTCTTTGTTTCAATGCTTCATATACTATTATTCCTGTTGATACTGAAGCATTAAGTGATTGTATTTTTCCCATCATTGGTATTTTTACTAAAAAGTCGCAATTCTTTTTAGCTATATCGCTCATTCCCTTTCCTTCATTTCCTATTACTATTCCTATCGGTCCTGTTAAGTCTTGATCAAAGTAGTATTTTTCTCCATCTACTGCTGTTCCGCATATCCAAAGCCCTGCTTCTTTTAATTTTTTTATGCTATCTGCTATATTATTTACTCTAGCGATCTTCATATATTCAACTGCTCCACATGATACTTTACTTACTGTACTATTTACTGCAGCAGCTCTTCTTTTTGGTATTATTATTCCATGTACTCCAGCAGTTTCCGCTGTTCTAATTATTGCACCTAAGTTATGTGTATCTTCTATTCCATCTAATATTAATACAAATGGATTTTCTTCTTTTTCTTCTGCAAATTTTATTATATCTTCTATTTCACAATATTCAAATGGTGGTACTATTGCAATTACTCCCTGGTAACTTTCATTTTGTGCCATTTCATCCATTTTTCTTTTTTCTTTTTCTACTATTATTATTTTTCTTTCTTTTGCTATTGCTATTATTTTATTGATTGATCCGTGTCTATCTCCTTTTGTTATAAATATTTTATTGATGTCTTTTCCACTTTCTAATAATTCTAATACTGCATTTCTTCCTTCTACTTGATCATCAAATGTTCTTTCTTCTTTTACTTCTATTTTTCTTCTATCCATTCCTCTTCTATCTTGTATTCCTCTATTGTCTCTTCTTCTCTCTTCTTTTCTTCTATCTCCATTGTTTCTTCTATTTTGATTTGGCATTTATTTCTTCTCCTATCTCATTTTATAAACTATTAGTAGTATATCATATTTTTTCTGTTTTGAATAGGCTTTATTATAAAAAAGTATTGCATTTACTTGTTTTTTTTTATATAATGTAAATACTGGTTTTTATATTCGGGTGTCGCCAAGCGGTAAGGCAGTAGGCTCTGACCCTACCATTCGTAAGTTCGAATCTTACCACCCGAACCATTATATGCGGGTATAATTTAGTGGAAGAATGCCATGCTTCCGACCTGGTCGCGCGAGTTCGATTCTCGCTACCCGCTCCAAGCTTTCTATGTTCTCTTTCTTACAAAGGGAAGATTTTTTATTCTTAATTATAAAATCATTTGATTCCAAAAATATACTTTACCTACCAAAGACATTTTAAAACAAAGTAAAAGAAAGGAAAATATTATGGACTATAATGAATGTCTTATGCGTTATTTACAACAAATGAGTAAACAATATAAAAATATAAAATCAGTAACAGAAGAAATTATTAACCTACAAGCTATATTGAATCTTCCCAAAGGAACAGAAGTATTCTTAAGTGATATACATGGAGAATATGGATCTTTTTCTCATATATTAAATAATGGCTCAGGAATAATTAGAAGCAAAATAGAAGATTTATTTAGTAATACAATTTCTGAAAAAGAAAGAAGAACTTTAGCAACCTTAATATACTATCCAGAAGAAAAATTAAATCTAATTAAAAAAAATGAAGAAAATTTAGATGAGTGGTATGCTTTAACATTATATAGATTAGTGCTAGTAGCAACTAAAGTAAGTTCAAAATATACTAGATCTAAAGTAAGAAAAGCTATGCAAAAGGGCTTTGATTATATTATTGATGAATTAATACATTTACAAGGTGAAAGTTCTGATAAAGATAAATATTATAAACAAATAATAAACTCAATAATAGATTTACAACGAGCAGATGATTTTATTGTGGCAATTTCCAATTTAATAAAAAGAATGGCAATAGATCACCTTCATATTATTGGAGATATTTTTGATAGAGGTAGTGGAGCTAGGCCTGTAATGGAAAAAATAATGAATTTTCATAGTGTTGATATTCAATGGGGAAATCATGATATATTATGGATGGGAGCTGCTGCTGGTAATGAAGTATGTATCGCCAGTATTATTAGAATATGTGCCAGATATGACAACTTAAATATATTAGAAGAAGATTATGGAATAAACATTAGACCTCTTTCAACTTTTGCAACCAAAACTTATGGAGATGATAATTGTACAGAATTTATTCCAAAAGTATTTGAGTATAATAAGTATAGCAATAGCGATAAGAATATAATTGCTAAAATACATAAAGCTATATCAGTTATACAATTCAAATTAGAAGGAAACCTTATAAAAAGACATCCTGAATATCAAATGGAAGATAGATTATTATTAGATAAAATAGATTATAAAAAAGGGACTATAGAAATTAATAACAAAAAGTACAAACTAAGTAGCAATAACTTTCCAACAATTGATAAAAAAGAGCCATATAAATTAACTGATGAAGAACAAGAAATAGTTGAACGATTAAAAGACTCTATTTTTAATAGTGATACCCTTAATAAGCATATTCAATTTCTATATTCTCACGGTAATGTTTATAAAATTTTCAATTCAAATTTGTTATTCCATGGTTGTATACCAATGGATAACTATGGGAATTTTATGTCAGTTAATATTTTAGAAAAAAACTTAAAAGGTAAAGCTTATTTTGATTATATTGAAGAGATAGTGCGAAAAGCTTATATAGAAAAAGACGTAAAATATACAGATTTAATGTGGTTTTTCTGGTGTTCTGAAAAATCTCCTTTCTTTGGAAAGGATAAAGCAGCAACTTTTGAAAGATATTTTATAGATGATAAAGAAACACATAAAGAAAATAAAAATCCTTACTATAATTTAGTAAATCAAGAAGAAATCTGTGATAAAATATTAAAAGAATTTAATTTAAGTACTGCTGATTCACATATAATAAATGGTCATGTTCCTGTAAAAGAAAAGGATGGAGAATCACCAATTAGAGGAAATGGTAAATTACTTGTAATAGATGGTGGGTTTGCCAAAAGTTATAGAGAACAGACAGGAAGAGCAGGATATACTTTAACATATAATTCTTATGGGTTAATGTTATCTGCCAATGAACCATTCGACTCTAAAATGGATGCAATAATAAATGAAAAAGATATTAAATATGACATAATGGTAAAGCCAAATGTATCCACTAGAAAAAGAGTGGCAGATACAGATATTGGAAAAGACTTACAAAATGAAATTGAAGGATTGAAAATGCTTTATACTGCATATATTGATGGTATTTTATGAGAAATTAGATTATAATAAATAATTTCTGTTGATGTTGCTAAAAAATATAATGCAACCTTTTTAGGTTGTATGGATTATGAATACGAAGAATTTTTAGGATTAGATACTGTTTATATTAGAGCTGGAGCTTTAGAAAATATAAGCTCTAGTATGGTAATGGAACTGCTTATGTATGATAAAGATGTATCAAAATACATTACTGAAGAAATATTAAATTTAGTAACAAAAAAGGCATAAGAAACCCTTATGTCTTTTTATTTTCTTCCATGTGCATCTGATTCAACTAAAATTTGCAAGTGTTGTTTTTCTGCTTCCTGATTTTCCAGTTATACCAATTATATCAAATAAGTTAATAATTATCTATACCTTGGTATAAATTAAATACATTTTTATACCCTAATTTTTTCATCTTTTTATATGCATTTTTACTTCTTATTCCACTTGAACAATATAAAACAATTTCTGCATTTTTATCTTTTAAGATTTTTTCTAAATTATAATTAATTTTATATTCTGGTATATTAATTGCCTTCTCTATATGTCCTTCATTATATTCTTGTGAACTTCTAACATCAACAATTACAGCACCGTTTTTCTTTTTTGACTTCAATTCATCCATATCTATATCATAAGGTTCCATATTTCTAAAGAAACCTTTTCTCAAAAATTTTCTTAACCTGTTTAGCATTTTTATACACTTCCTCAAACTATTCTCTTTTATTATATGAATTATATTTATTATTGTCATATTTATTTGTCGAAATATGTTGACTGCCGTATAAAAAATAAGCAATTTGCATCAATTGTTACAAATTACTTATTATATTTACAATAAATTTACAAACTCATTACATTTATGTCAAATCTAATACATTATGTATATCTTTTTATGTAATGTCATTTATCCACATTACATGTGGATAATGTGGATAACTCTGTGAATAACTCATATATGCATAATTTTAGTTATAAGTTATTCACACATTACTTGTTGATAAAATGTTTACTATTTTTTAATAATTTAATATAAGTTTTTATGTGTACTAAAAAATAAATTCTAAATATATAATTAATAAAATTTCTAGTATAAGTATTACTGGCATTCCTATAATAAACTTCAATTTTTTCGTTTTATGTCTAAATACATACATTCCTGCAATAGTACCAATTCCGCCTCCTAATATTGTAAATGCAAATAATGTATTTTCAGGGATTCTCCATCTGCCTTTTTTCGCCTTTAGTTTGTCTAATCCCATTGCTAAAAATCCTAAAATATTAATAACTAATAAATATATTATTATATTTTTTATTCCTATTGCTTCAATCATATCTATCATTCTCCTATATCTCTTTTAAATTTAAAATAAAAATTGGCATTCCGATTAATCATTAATGCCGTAAAATGCCAATTTTATTTTAATTATACAATTTTTTCTCCTAATTTTGTTCCCGCTAGTACATGATAATGTAAATGCATTACCTCTTGACCACCATTTTTTCCACAATTAACAATAACTCTAAAGCCATCATTTTTGAAACCTTGTTCTTCTGCAATTTTGTTAATAACTTCATGTATATGCCATACAATATCTTTATCTTCACTATTTAAATCACTCAAACAATCTATATGTTTTTTTGGTATAACTAATATGTGTATAGGTGCTGCCGGATTTATATCATTAAATGCTAATACTGTATCATCTTCATATACTTTACTAGATGGAATTTCTCCTTTTATAATTTTACAAAATAAACAATCATTATTCATAATAAAAACTTCCTTTCAAAATTATTCTAAAATTGCTTTTATTCTTCTAACTCCTGATGAACTCGACTCTTCCTTTTTTATTTTGAAATGTCCTAGTTCCTTAGTATTGCTAACATGAGGTCCACCGCATAATTCTAAAGATACATCACCTATTTTATATACAGTTACAATGTCTCCATATTTTTCTATAAACATTGCTTCTGCTCCCATTTTTATTGCATCTTCTTTTTTCATCTCTAATTTTTCTACTTCAATTCCTTCTTGAATCCATTTATTTACTAAATCTTCAGTAGCTTGTTTTTCTTCTGGTGTCATTTTACTATCATGTGAAAAGTCAAATCTCATTCTTTCTGCTGTTATATTACTTCCTCTTTGATGTACATGATCTCCTAGGACTTTCTTTAAAGCTGCATTTAGAAGATGTGTTGCTGTATGATATTTTATCTCAATTTCTCCTGTAGATGCTAAACCACCTCTAAACTTTTGAGTTGCTCCTGCTCTAGATTTTTCTTGATGCTCTTTAAATAATTTTTTAAATCCATCAATATCTATTGTCACACCATTTTCTTTTGCTAAATCTGATGTTACTTCTGGTGGGAAACCATAAGTATCATATAATTTAAATACTACTGTTCCTGGTATAACTATAACTCCTTCTTTAGATAGTTTGTCCATTTCTTTTTTAAATTCTCTTTCACCATGCGCTAGAGTCTTAACAAACTTATCCTTTTCTTCTATTATAACTGATTGGATTAATTCTCTATTTTTTTCTAATTCTGGATACATATCTTTTAATGTGTCAATATCTAAATCAATTAATCCTGAAAGTTCATTTAAATCAATTTGAAGTTTATTCATTTGTCTGATCATTCTTCTGATTAATCTTCTAAGAACATACCCTCTGTCTAAATTACTTGGTCTTCCTCCATCACATATAATCATCATACTAGATCTTAAATGTTCTGCAACAATTCTTCTACTATATATCTCATCTACTTTTTGTAGCTCTTCTAATTTTTTCATTATTGGTTCAAAAATCTCTGTATCATAAGGAGTCTCTTTACCTTGTAATAACATATTTACTCTTTCTAATCCCAAACCTGTATCTACATTCTTTTGCTTTAAAGGTGTCAAACTTCCATCTTCATGTTTGTAGAATTCCATAAATACATTATTCCATATTTCTACATACTTTCCACAATCACAATCTGGGTTACACTCAGGTGAACATTTAGGTTTTCCTGTATCATAAAACATTTCTGTATCTGATCCACATGGTCCTGTTTCTCCTGCAATCCACCAATTATCTTTTAAGAAATATATTCTTTCTTTTGGTATTCCTGCTTTTTCCCAATATAAAGCTGACTCTTCATCTTTTCCTAAAGTATCATTTCCGGCAAAACATGTCACAGATAATTTTTCTACTGGAATATTTAATTCCTTTGTTAAAAATTCAAAACTCATTTTTATTGATTCTTTTTTAAAATAATCTCCAAGTGACCAATTTCCCAACATCTCAAAATATGTTAAGTGACGGTTATCTCCTACTTCATCAATATCATTTGTTCTTATACACTTTTGATAATCTGTTATTCTTCTTCCCTCTGGATGTTCTT
This sequence comes from uncultured Clostridia bacterium, assembly GCA_934167965.1. Lineage (GTDB taxonomy): Bacteria > Bacillota > Clostridia > TANB77 > CAG-508 > CAG-269. The sequence goes on from CAKPMJ010000003.1 coordinate 81,640, forward strand.
GTCCTAAAAGATATGGCACTAATGGTTGCATACCAGCTGTATTAAATAATACTGATGGATCATTTTCAGGTATTAATGGTGCTGATGGAATTACCTTATGTCCATTCTTTTTAAAAAAGTTCAAATATTTATTTCTTATTTCTAATGCATTCATTCCTATTCATCCTTCCTACTCTCTCAAAATCTTTGTATATTATACTCTATAAACTGCAAAAAATCAATAGCAAATATAAATAACAACATGTGTCCCTGGGATAACTTGGTAATTTGGGGACGGTTCTCTTGTGAACAACAAAAAATCTTGTAAATCTGCAATCTATATTGATATTGCACATTTACAAGATTTTTTTATATTTAATTTAGAAACCCACATGTGTCCCCATGTTCACAAGAGAACCGTCCCCAAATTACCCAAGTTAATAATCTAGCTTATTTATATATTCCATATTTTTTATAAGTAATTGGTCAACAGAGTTTGTTTTAAATGAATCTACACTCATATTTATAGAATAACTTTCATTCTTATTTGTTGCTATAACATCTGAATTAGATGTTGCTGTTTTTTCATCTAAAACTGTATACTCATTTTTATCATAATTATATATTTCAATATTTTGTCTATAATTAACTATTGCATAAGATAATGGTGATACCTCATATTTCTTTTTTCCAATTATTATTGTCATATTCTCTAAGAAAAAATACATATCTCTTCCATCATATAAGAATGTATTTTTTATGTTTTTAGTATTATTCTTCTTAAATTTCTTGATATTCATATCTGTACTATCTTTAAGTAAAACAGAAAATTCATCTGTCTTGTATATTGCCCCTGATTCAGTATCCACTACTGCCATTTTCTCTGGAAAAATAACTTTCCCCAAAATATCTTTATAATATATCGGCGTTGAATCTAATGTAGTAATTCTTCCATCTTCAAAAACTAGTTGCTTTACATCACCTTTTTTTACTAATTCTATTTTTCCTGAATATTCATAATATATTCCCATAAAATGTTGATAGTAATTATTTCCTGTCAAATCTATTTGCTCATTTTTTAATACTACAGCATTGAAAATTCTATATATTACAATTATTAATATTACTGCTACTAATACTATTCCTATTTTAGCAAGATTATATCTTTTTGCACTTTTTGAATTGGATCTTTCTCTCCCTCTCTTATTGGCCATTCTTTACCTCTTTTCTTTTTTCTCTTTCAAAGTCTTTATTCCATCTTGATTCTATGATGGTATTAAAATCTCTAAGTAGAAAATATGTTGTAAGCAGAATTACAAATACAATTAAACATACTTTTATAGTAAAAATTTCGTATAAGAAACCTACTTCAGACATATAACTATTCACTAAATATATATAATATAATAACGCAATTTGTATTAATGATGCAACAAGTTGATATATAAAGCTTTTAAAGTTTATTATTATATAACATAATGATAATATTGCAATCATTATCAGAAACATTAATAACTTTTCTCTATCTACCACAAATGTACTGTAAAATACTAAAAATGATCTTAATACAATAATCGAAAGCTTAATGACATCAATACTTTTTAGTTCCAAAAGTAATCCATAAAAATTAACTTTAAATCTACTATCTTGTCTAAAATTTCTCATTGATATATAAGCAAATGTTCCTGTAACAAATATAAATATTAGAAACGATATTAGTAAATCTCTACTTTCCTTAATATAATATAAAACTAATTCCATTTTCTTTTTCCTTTATTAAAATTTACTCTAGATAGAATAAATTAAATTGATTATGTTTATGCATAAAATAACCTCTAACTTTATCCATCTTTACAGTTTCATTTTCTCTACCTATTTCTACTTTTCCTTGTATTTCTCCTATTATAGGTAGATAATCCTTCATAATAATTAAATTATATTTTTTACTAATTATTCTTATAAAATTAACATCATCATACTTTTGAACATCTCCATCTATGTTCAGTAATTGTACTGTTATATTATTACTCATTTAAACTACCTCTATATAATAAACTACTTTCATCTGTATCATCATATTTACCATTTAGAATATCTTCAACGTCTGTAAGTGTGTCTTTAATATTTACCATCTTTCCTGCTTTACCAGTATAGTTTTCTGAAACAAATAATGGTTGCGTAAAATAGTTTCTTAATTTTCTAGAACGATAAAATACCTTCTTATCTTCATCTGATAATTCATCTATTCCAAGTACTGCAATAATTTCTTCTAATTCTTCATATCTTGTTAGATAACTTAGTGTTTGTTGAACCAATTTGTAATGTCTTAGTCCAACTCTATCTGGGTCAATAGCCTTACTTGTAGATTTAAATACATTTATAGCTGGATATAATCCTTTTTCTGCAACTTTTCTGTCTAATACTATTTGTCCATCTAAGTGTGTCATAACAGCTTGAACTGCATCATCATTTATATCATCTGCAGGTATATATATTGCTTGGAAAGATGTTATTGATCCATGATCTGTTGAATTTATTCTTTCTTCTATTTCATTTATGTCAGAAACCATTGTCGTAGGATATCCATTTTCAATAGGAATTCTCTTTAATTCTGTTGATATCTCTGATTTGGCTTGTACAAATCTATAGATATTATCTATAAATAATAATACATCTTGATTTTTCTCATCTCTTAGATATTCAGCAAGTGTTAATCCACTATATATAGCTTTTGAACGTGAGCAAGATCCATCACCCATTTGTCCAAATACCATAGACATTTTATCTAATAAGTCAGATTCTTTCATCTCTGAATATAACTCTTGACCTTCACGTGAACGTTCTCCTACACCAACAAATACAGCATTAGAACTAAATTTTTTATAGATATTGTTTATTAACTCCTTTATTAAAACTGTTTTTCCAACACCAGCTCCTCCTAGTAAACCCATTTTATATCCTTTTTGTAATGGTGTAAAAAAGTCGATTACCTTTATACCTGTCCATAATATATCTCCATTAATATCAATATCTCTTATTGATAATTTCTTGTCATATACATTTCTAGTTTTAGGTGATTTTATAGTAGTTCCATCAATTGTTGCTCCATATGAGTTAAACATTTTTCCTAATATTTTATCAGAATACTCTATTTGAAGTCCACCTTCTAATAAGCTTAAATCAATTCCTTTTTTCACTCCATTTACACTATCAAAAGGTATTGCCAAAGCGATGTTAGAGTCTATTTCTACAATCTCAAATCTGTGAATATTCTTTTTTTCATCTTCATAATATAAAATATCATTAATTTTTATATTATCTGCTCCTAGTAATATTTTTACATTTAAATCAGATACACCTATTATTTTTCCTACAATGTTATTCTTCATATTTTTATCTCCTTACGTATTTAAATTCATCTTATTAATATTATCTAACTGCTTTTTCAAATTCTTTTGATTTTTTATTTTTCTTTCATCTCTTTGTTTTTCTTCTTCAATTTCATCTATCTTCTTTAATGACTCTCTTGTAATCATCTGTCTCATAATATTTTCAGATGCATAACTATTTTCAACTGCAACTTTTATTTCATATCCAAGATATAATGCTATAATATTAAGTAATATACTATTTATATTTCCTTCTACAGCGAAATCTTCTTGATATGCATCTTTATTTTTTGTACTTCTATCTAGTGGAAGAATTTTCTTTTTTACGCGCTCAATTCTACTTATATTATAATAATGATTATAAATTATATTAACTTCTTTATATTTTCTACTCTTTATGCTTTCAAACATCACTCTACTGATTTTATCTGATGATTCAAAATATTCATCCTTAGTCATTGATAAAACAACATTTGTGTATGATTTATCTTTAATAATCTTTTTACCAATAATGATTTTATCATTATCAATATCAGACTTCAAAACTTCATGAATATTTGAATTAAAGTTTCCACAGAAGCCTAAATCATTTGCAATATAAATGTTAAGTTCTCTTCCTCTATCATTCATTTTAATCATCTTTTTGTCTAGAATTAAGTTTTTATTATTTAAAATATTGTCTATAAAATCTCTTACTGACTGCTCATATCCAAAAAACTCTTCCGCTTTTTTCTTAGATGAGTCAACTCTTAATAAGGAATAGAAATTCATTACTTTTACTACACTTTTTATTTCCATACTTATTCTCCAAAATCCTCAAATCTATCCATAATTTCCTTACTAGTAAATGGTTCAAACTTATTTTGTCTAAGTAAGGTTTCAATCTTCTTTCCTTCCTTAAGCTTTTCTCTTAAATCCTCACTAAGTTCATCTGTATTTGCAAGTTCGTATACCTCTCTTGTTTCTAGATAATTTAGAAGCTTTAGTCTGACTTTTGCTCCTAATTGTTTTATCTCTTTTGTTTGAACTGCTCCACCAAGTCTAGATACAGATACACCATAATCAATGGCAGGTTTTTGTCCTTTCAAGAATGACTTACTTGACAAAACAATTTGTCCATCTGTTATAGATATAATATTAGTAGAAATATAGTCTGTTATATCTCCGCCCTTTGTCTCTACTATAGGAAGTATTGTTATTGAACCACCATCTTTATGTTGGCATCCTTTTTCTAATAGTCTTGAATGTGTATAGAATATATCTGCTGGATACGCTTCTCTACCAGGTGTTTTATTAGATACTAAACTTATTTCTCTATATATTTCTGCGTGTCTTTTTAAATCATCTATTACAACCAAGACGTCCCTTTTTTGTTTCATATATTCTTCTGCAATTGACATTCCTACATAAGGTATAAGGCTAAGAACTGGAGTTTTATCATCATTAGTAGCAACTACCATCATTGTATAACTTAATGCATTTCTTTTTAATAACTCATTATATATAGTTTTTATTTCTTTTTTAGTTTTTCCTATAGCAATATATATACAAATAACTTGTCCATTATCTTGAACCGTTTGACCTTGATTTACTATAGCATCTAATGCTATTTGAGTTTTACCTGTCTTTTTATCACCAATTATTAATTGTCTTTGTCCTTTACCTATAGGATATATTAAATCAATTCCTGCTATTCCAGTCAATAATGGCCTACATACTGGTGTCCTATCTATTATTGGAACATTAGGTCTTTCTATATCTATATAACTAAAATTTTCAAATGGTTTTCCAGATAATTGATCAACTCCAAATATGTCTGTTATTCTTCCCATTGCATCTTCAGAAAATATTGCTTTAAATATTTCTCCTGTACTATTTGCAATATCCCCCATTTCAATCTTAGAATACTCTTTTACTATAGCAACACTTACAGAATGTTCATATATAGCATTAACATATCCCATTCCTTTTTCCATAATTATTATTTTTTCAAAATACATTACATTTTCTAATCCTGATACTTCAACAATATAGTCCTTTATCCTTACAACTTTACCTGAATCAAAAACATTATTTTTCTCTTTTATTTTTGATACTTTTTCATTAACAAGATTTGTTATATGTGTCTCCATTATTACTTTATCCTTCCTTTTTTAAATACTATAATCATAGATTTTATTTCTATATTTTATAATTATTCCTTCTGACATATTATTATATTGTTTCATTATGATATTACTATCAATTAAATCATATCTTTTATCAAGCCCATTTGTATATATGTATACCGTTGGTTCTATTTGTTCCATTCTAGTATCTATATATTTTATTAAATCTTTTATACTAAAATTTTCTTTTTCCTTCAAATCATCAAACTTAACTGTCTTCTTTTCAGTAGCAGTTAATACCTCTTCTAGTATTTTTATTTGTTCATCTTTTTCTAAGGTTAAACATCCATATATACTATCATTATCAAATTTAGCTCTTATTTTCTTTAATGCTCTATACTCTTTATCTTCTTTTTCATTTCTATGTTCTTTTATGAAATTTTTTATTATGTTCTCATTGTCAACTGTGAATATCTTTTTTACTTCTTTGTAATTATTGAAAAACTGTGTCTCTCTATATGCAGGTGTCTTTAAATCATACTTTACTGGTGATGCCTTTTCTTCTCTATTCCCTTGTTCTTGTCCATAGATTTCTTCCTTTTTGTCTAATATATTCTTATGTTCTTCTAAATCATTTATTTCTGTTCTTATTTCTTCTAATTTCTCTTGTTTTTCTTCTAAAAGATAATCATAGCTTTGCAATTTATTAACAAAGTATTTTTTAGCATTTTCATTTATACTTTTTATTATATTTTTAAAAAGTATATAAACAAATACTAGCATAATAATAATCAATATAATTGCTGCAACTATTAATTTTATCATAGTTTTTTCCTTTCTTTTAAGTTTCAACTTCAGTTAAGGTACACATGTTAAATGTCGTACTTTAACTGAAGTTTGATAAAGTTCATATTTTAAACAATTAATGGATTATAGAATAGTAGTAAGAATATAAATGCAAATAATATTAGTAAAAATATTGCCAAAACAATAAGTACTGTCATTACTGCATGTGTAATATCACTTTTTGTTTCTGGGTTTCTTCCTACAGCTTCTGCAACTTTAGAACCTAAAATTCCAAGTCCTATTCCCATTCCTAAAAATGATAATCCTACCATAGCTCCTATACAATATAATGTTGCTACTAAAATTTCTCCGTTTCCCATATTATAACTCCTTTCTAATTTTTGTACTAATATTTCATAATTGTTGTGCTTACATTACTATTAACTTTGTTACCATCATATTTAGTATTTGTCAATTCAATCTTTATAGATGAACTGTATTCCGGTCTTTTGAAACTTAACTCATATCCTGTTCCTGATGCTGCTATATGTAATTGATCTTTAGTTAATGTTGTTCCTAATGCTTCATCTTCTGTTCCATCAACATATACTTTTATTTTAGCTCCACCATCATATACAAATGAGCTATCTATTTTTAAATTATAATATATTTTGTCTAATCCTACTTTTGTAACTCTTAAATTTTCTGATGGCTTTGTAGTTTTTGTAACTGTCATATCTTCTATAACATCTTTTGATGTTGCATCTGCATTTACAATTTTATATCCCATTCTTACCGTATAATTAGTGTCTGGATCTAAATCTGTTACTCTATATGATGTTGCTTTCTTATCTAATGATATGTTCTTGTTAATATTGGTTCCATTTGAAACTACTATATATACAACATTGTACTCATTTTTAGGATCATTTACTGTATAATTTACATCTATATATGTTGTTCCTCCTATTACACTATTTAATCCTATACTCTTTGTTGACTCATTTTTGTCATCTTTATTTCCTGATGTTTCATTATTGTATATATTTTCAAATGCTTTCGACACATTTCCAACCCATTTATTTAATGAGTTTACCCATTTAGTATTTGTACTACTGTTTCCTGAACCATTTATTATAGTTGTTGAATTGTTATTATTATTGTTTGTTGTATTTCCCCCATTTGCTATTACTGTATTATCAACAAATTCACCATTTATATTATTTCCAGTAATACTATTTTCATCTACAACATTTTCCTTTTCCTTATGTTCATTTGTACTTCCTATTAAATTTTTCAAATGTATTTGTTCATCTTTAAATGTTAATATTTCATTTGCTACATCAAACTTATAATCATCTGTGCTTATTGTCATTTCTTTTATAGTTTTTGCATTTACTTCATTATTTAATAATAATGCATTTCCTAATTTGTCCATTATTACTATTAAATAATTACTTGTAGAAAGTGAGCCTGTGTTATCTCTTATGTTTCTGGCAACTATTAAATATTGTCTATCTCCCATCTTGTAAAATTTATCTTCAAATGAACTATTTATTGTATTAAAATCTGCTAGTTTGTTTACATCTCCATTCGCTAATACTTGATAGAATGTTCCATATAAATCTAGAGAATTTCTTGTCTTTTCATATGATATGCCATAATCTCCTAATTTATATTCTTTGTTTGTTCCATCTTCTTTTAAGTAATATTTTCCTGTCCATTTTTTAGTTACTGTTGCTGTATTATTTAATTCTATATGATTATATTCACTATCATATAAAAACGCTGAACTTAATACTTGGTATTCTGTTTTGTCATATCCCAATGCCATTACTATTGCTATTATTAGCATTATTAATATAATTATTACAATAAATGTAAACATTGTAAATCTCATTTTATTTCCTGCTGCTAAATTTCTCATAGGCTTCACCTCCTCCTATTCTGTTTTTTTAATTTTGCAGTATCCTGATACTCTACCTGCAACTGTTCCATTATTATCTGGATTTCCAATATATAATTCTAGTTCTATATAATAATAGTCTTCTTCATTATTTGTTATTTCAGTTAATGGTAAATTCAAAATATATCTAACTACATCATCTTTGTCTCCGTCTCTTTTCCATTCTATACCAGCTGTTTTATCTACTTTAAATGTTCCTGCTGAACGATATTTATTTTCTCCTTCATATACTGTATATTTAACATAATCTATTTTTTTAACTTCATAGCATTCATTACATATTAAATTTACATTTCCATTGGTATCTTTTTCAATTGTTGTTTGTCCCAATTCAACAGGCGTTTTTAACCTATCTAGTTCATAAGTAAGCTCTTTCTTTATTGTATTTCCATTATTTTTTTCATCTGATTTATATATTATTTTTATTTCATATTTGTATTTTATATAATTAACATCTTCTATGCTGGCTGTAAAATTTGTTTCATTTATGCTAATTGTAGAATTACTTACTACTGATGAAGTGATATCTTCTCCAATGTTATTTCCTTCTTCATATCTCATTATTTGAATTGTATAGCAATCATTAACTATCAAGTGTGATTTATCAACAGCACTTATATTTATATTTATTTTATCATTATCAGTGCTAGTTCCTTTATCTGCCCTTATCATTCTTACTCCAAATTTTTCTGGTTCTAATATTATAGCTTTTGGTTCAGATTTAAATGTTTCAATGTCAATTTCTTTTGATTCTGGTACTGCTATTGGAACTATTTCTATAATATACTTTTCTTTTTCTCCAAAATCAAATTTATTGAATTCTGGACTTACATTAAGTTCTAATATTCTTTTACTTGTATCACCATTATAGTAATTATCTTCGTCATTTTTCACTGTTACAGAATCAGCTAAATCATTTACATCTGTTGAACTTTTAAGAGCAATCTTAACTGGTGTTGTATCTCCTTCTTTATGGATGCTATATCTTGTTTTATTATATTTATTAAAAACATTTGCATCTATATCATATGTAATTCTTAAAGTTTTATCATTATATGTTCTTGCATCATATTCAATTTTTACATTTTGTATTCCTATAGTAGCAATTGTATCAAATTCATACTCTGGTGACATTGTTTTTTTGTCCATTCCATACATTTCATATTCTTCTGTATCATTACTTAATTTGTATGTAAATTTAACTTTGTATTTTGTTGCAATATCTAATCCAGTAAGTTCGATTTCTCCAATTTCATTCTTGTCTTTCATGTCTATTTCTTTTGTTATTACAGGATCTGTTGTGCCCTCTTTATATACTTTTGCATATATTTTTTCTATATCTAATCCATATTTAGTTAATATTGGTGTCAATCTTGCATTTGTAAAATCTGTATTTATATTTTCTTTTGGTAATTCTATTCCTGCAATAATTCTAGGAACATTAAATGTTTGTCCTTCTTTCTCTACAATTCCTATTTTTTTCTGTACTATTGTATTTCCATTATATTTTAAACCTTGATAGGTAGGTTGTAATTCAATTGTTGATAATGGTGTTTCATATATATCTTCAATATTCATTTCTAATGTTTTTTCACTAAACTTATTTAATTTATAGATATTTCCTCTTATATTATTAATTCCTGCATCTTTTTCAAATACTTCATAAGTATAATTGTCATCACTTCTAACATATGTTACATATTGTTTTGTTTCTTCTGTTTTTCCTTGGAATCCAATTTGATTTGTATCATAATATAGCGTAACATCTATTGTATTTCCTCCAACAAAATCAATTGGATTATTTAATTTCATCATATCTATTTCTATATAATAGTTTTCGTCATATTTTATAGGTAACATACCTGTTGTCTCACTAATATTTGTTGAATTGTTTGTTATTGTTACTTTAGCTGCTGCAATTTTATTTAAATATTGAACTTCTCCATTTAAAACATTTAAAAGCACTTTTATTTTATTTGGATCTTCTTGATTGTATTGTACTGAATATCCAACATTATTGTTCATTTCATTTTTGTTAATAATTTTTTCATACTTTTGAGTAATTGTTGAATATTCTTTTTCAAATTGTGTTGCATTTGTTTTGTCTGTTATTTTCTTATATTTTATTGTGTATTCATTTGTATCTGTATATGCATTAGAAAAAGCTATTGTATTTCTATCATTAAAGTAATTTGTTGATGCATCTATATATGCATTGTCTTGATTATATACATAGAAAACTGGTTTCTTATCGTCATTTGTTTCCATAGCCTTGTCTATATCAGTAATTAAATATTTAAATTCCATCATTGGAATTCCCTTGTCATCTACTCCAGAATCATATGGATACATAATTATGGTAGGCTCTTGTTTTGTAGGTTTATATAAATTTGCTGTTCCTTTAAAATCTGTATAGTCATCATACCATACTTTTCCCGTTTTCAATCTAATTGTGCACCAGAAATAATATGCCCCTCCTCTATGTAATCCATGTGTATTGTCATCATACAAAGATATATCTTTTTCACCTTTTATTTTTGATTCTGTACCTTCTTTAACTTCAAATTCAGCATACTCAGTTATGGGATTGTTTTCCTCTTTGTTATTATTTTCTTTTGTGTATTCAAGTGGCTTTCCATTTTCTGTAATTTTTTCCCATGTATTTTTATCTTTTGCATAAGACACATGATATGTTATAGATTCAACTTCGCTTGGATCATATCCTGAATTTCCCCAGTTTAATCCTACTTTATATCCTATTATTGTTGAACTATCATAATTTTCTTTTTTTCCTTTTTCCTCATCATAATATTGAGGAATAATAGTTAATAATTGTTTTGTCTCCGGCTTTTTATTCTGATTTTCTATTAATGCATAAGTTGCTGTATATTTTTCTCCATTATCTTCATATGGAGCTGGATTTTGTCCTGTTTTTAGACCTGTTTCTTCTTTTTCCTCACAGGTAAGTGGTATTTTGTTTTTATAATCTGTTCCATCAACAGTAATAGTTGTTAAAATTATATATTTTTTAGCAGTGTAACTTTTATTATTAAACATAGATGGTTTTAATTTAAATCCTGTCTCTGTTCCAAATAAATCATTTAAGTTATCTGCCCCATAATCTGTAGCAGTACTATTTGTTATTGTCAATTGTTCATAGCTTTGATTTTTATCAAAAATCGAACCACCTTGTAAAAAGAATGTTATACTATTTAAACTTTTTCTTTCAAATTCTTCTCCATCAAGTTTAACATTTAAGGCAAATGCTTCAGTTGGATTTTGGTCAACACTATAAGTAGTAGTTAATGACTTATACTCATTTGTTGTTACTAAATAGTTTCCTATTAATATATTCTTAAATATATTTGTAGTATCTGAGCTATCGCTTCTTAGGTCTACCGTACCATATACTGAAATTGTATATGTTTCATTTGCTTTAAGTCCTTTCCTGTTAATTTCATAACCTTTATTGTCTTTCCTTATTTCGTCTAAACCTTCTAGTGTAGAAATTTCATCTAATATTTCTACTTCTCCTAAGCTATTTTTTAATTTAATTGTTAATTTATTATCTTTATCACAAGTTATTGCTTTTTCATCATCATGAATATATAATATTCCCTTAATTCTAGTTGCTGTAATTTCTTCTTCCGCAAATTCTATTCTTGGAAATTCTTTATTGGTCATTGTAAATGTACCGCATATATCTGATATAGTTTCAACATATTTTTCATTGTCATAACTATTAATTATAACTTTATATCCATATGCTTTTCCTCTAATTAGATCCCCTTCTCCTGCTTTTGATTCGTCTTCAACATCTACTGATATTTCTTTATCTTTTGATTCTTTTTGGTATACTGGCTTATCAGTATTGAATTCTTGTGTAGTTTCGTCATATTCATATACCACATATGTATAACTTTGTACGGCATTATCTATATCTTCTATTTTTTCTATCTTTAAATTAAATTTTCCTTCTCTTTTATCAATAGAATAATTTAACTTTTTTATTTCAGGAAGTTTTTTCAATGTTAAACAATCATCATAGTTTATTTCCCAGTTGCTTCCTGCTTGTAATGTTCCACTATATTTTATATCGGCTATTTTTACTTTATATTGAGTATTAGAACTTAAATTTTCATCAAATGTAACTGTTTTTGTTCTGTTATCTATTTCTTTTTCGTTTACATTGTTACCATTATTGTCTAACAAATATACTGTTGCACTATTAAATAATTCATCACTAATTGAAACATCAAAACTCAAGCTATGATCTGTATATCCTGATTTTTTTATACTTATTCCTATACTTGAAGTTGAAAATGTTTTATATATAAAATTCTTTGTATATGATGTATTATTAACAATATATGTGGCTGTTACTGCTATTGTATATTGTGTATCTGGTAATAATGTTTCACAATCTATTGGTATATCAAATGAATTTCCATAAGCTTGACTTTCATTATAAGCAACTTTACCTGTAGAATTATTTACAATTCTTATATTCATGTCATCTTCTTTTGATAAAAGATCATCTTCATCAACTATTTTTATATTTCCTGATATTCCCAATGCTGAGACTACCATATTTTCTAGTTTAAACTTAGGTTCTTTTACTACTTTTGAAGAATCGATTTTTGTATCTGTTCCATTTGATTCTACATATTTTATATCTGGTGTATTTATATTTATTGTACTACCATTATTATTTGTTGTTCCTCCAGTTCCAGTTGTTGAATTATTTGTGTTGTTATTTGTTGTTGAATTGTTATTGTTATTTGTATTATTGTTAGCAGTATTATTATTTGTGTTATTATCCGTTGTATTTTCATCTACTTTATTTTCTTCTACTGTATTCTCCTCTTTTTCATCTATGTCTACTAAAGTAACATTGTCATTTGAGTTTATAACCATATCTTCAAGGCTCATTTTATTTTGACCTTTTTTACTAACAATTTTTGTTCCTAGATTAAGTTTTATATCATCACTTAATTCTATATATTTATCATCTTTTATTGAAGTCATATATGAAATTTCTTGGTTGTATATATTTACTCTTCCTTTTTCACTGTTTACATTTGAAATTTCATCTTCAAAGAACTCTATTTCTACATATCCATTAACTTCTTTTTCTGTTCCATCATCCAACTTAAATTTTATACTTTTTCCCAAGATTATGTATTTGTTAGCTGATATTTTCCATATTGCTTGGTCAAATTGCAAATCATTTTCTAAGTTTTTAACAATATATCTATCAGATACTTTTTTAACTTCTTTAGTTGCTTTTATATTGTAATATACTATTAAGTCATCATCTATTTTCCCTAAGTCTAACAAAACACCATCTTTTAGTCCTTCAATGTTTCCACTTTGATAATGAACAAAGTTATCATTGTCTACTGTTACTTTTGCTCCCTCTGTATCATTAAATACTATTTTGTCATTATATGTAGTTGTATATTTTTCTTCTTGATTAAAGTAATACCTATCTGTTTCTCCATTTAGTATATATCCTGATTCATTGAATACTACTTTTCTATTTTCATCTATCGACATTACTTTATAAAACAGTATTATCCCTAATATTAAACCTATACTTATAAAAAACATTATATATCTTTTCATATTAGCCTCCACTATTATATTTCATTTGTTGTAAATGCCTAAAATTCGCATTTTTTCATCTTTTATTTTATAATATTTTTTAGTTTTCTTCAATATCTCCATTTAGTATTTGTCCCATAAAAGTATTGCCGTAAGCGCATCTCATTAATTGTTTCATTTTCTTTACTTTTATATTACATTTTTATTACAAAAAAAGAATGTATGTATAGGCTTTCATGCTTTTACATACATTCTCTTCTTTATTTATTTAGTTTTCTACTTTTCTTGTTCATTACGATTAGTATTACACATATCGATGTTAATGTTATTACAAATACTGTTATTCCTATGCCTTTTAGTTTTACAGTTCCAGTTGATATATTTTCATAGTATTCAACTAAATCTGTATCTTTATTTATCTTGTCATTTTCAGATATAACTTTGCTTGTTTCTTTTCCTAGTATTTCTTTTGCACTATAAACGCTATATGTTTGCGTATCTGCATTATATGCTGTTACATATTTTGTATTTGTACCTTTTTTATTTTTTGATATTTTAGCGTTTTTCTTTCTTCCCTCTTTAATTTCTGTTACGGCACTTTCAATTGGCATAGCTTCTAACTTACTTGTTAATTCTTTTGCTTCCGCATAACTTGATTTATCTGTCTTGTATAATGTTTTTGTAACATCTAAATTATCTATGATGTAGCTTACTAAACTCACATCATCTTTTCCTATATTATTGTCAAATACTTCTTCTCCTGTAATATAGTTAAACGCATATACTCTGCCATTTGAATAATATACTAACATTATCTCATCATTATTATCTATGTTGTTGTTCATTGCAATTATATCTTTATTTTTAAAGTTTGTTGGATATTTTACTTTTGTTAATAAATCATATATAACTCCATCTGTACCTAGTATTGTTTCATATCGATTTTCATTATATGAGTCTATAATTATTGAATTTCCTTTGCTGTCTAAGCTTCCATCTACTAAATACATCATTCCATTTTTTATAAATATTTGCTTGTCTTTATATATTTCTTCATTATTCTCTGAAATCTTTGAGCAATGGTAGAAAGTTTTTATATTAGTCCCTTCATATTCAGTCTCATTTATTGGTATCTCTTCATTCAATACCTTTATTTTCTTTTTTAGATTACCTAACAGACTCATATCTAATATGTTATATATTTTTCCACTGCTTGTTAATCCTTTTCCATTATAAATATTTAAGTATTCTCCTTCAAACTCTCTCTTATTTGAGTATAGTTTGTTTTCTAATATATAGAAATATTCATTATCAATTATTTGTATTAGATTTTGAACATCTCCTTGATTTATTTCTTTTGTGAACCATTTTGTTCCATTTGATACAGTAACTATAAGTGGTGTACTAAAGTCATAATTTAATGTATATACTTTTCTATCTACTGAAGTACTTTCCAAAACAATTTTTCCTTCATTTGTTTTTATATCAAATTTCATATTTGCATTTATATCACTAAATTCGATGTTGATTTTATCTACATCTACAGCATATGTGTATAATTCTGGTAGTTCTAAATTAGTATTTGACAACATCATAGCTCTTACCATTTCATTTGATAGTAAAGATGTAGTCGATGTATCGTCTGGATCTTCTGGATCTTCTGGTACTTGTATGCTTGGTTGAATAACGTTTAGATTACTTGCATTCCAATAATTATCTGACATTGTTTTTAATTGTGGGAATATTCCAGTAGTATAATTAAACCTTGTTGTTCCTAGACTTAATTTATTAGTATCTACATATATAGATGTACTTGTTGTGTCATTTAATTCATTAGAGCTTACTAATTGATAAATTCCTTTCTTGCCTTCAGTTGTATCTTTAACATATTGACCATTAACTTTTGAATATTTATAAACATACGTGTTTTTAATTTCATCTGTATATTCTGTCTTTCCACTTTGGAATCCAATTATCATGCTGACTTGAATTCCATTTATATCAGTTAAGGCTAAATTATTTGCAATATAATTTTCAATTAAGTTATAATCATTTACATCCTCTCTACTTATATAACTTAAATCTATATTCCCTATTATTCCTCCTGCAATATTATTAGACATAACCATTTTATTTTCATCAGTGTTTACTATATAATTATATCTTATAATTGCTTTATATTGTTTGTCTGTCATTTTATTGTTTTCTATATATCCTACTATTCCTCCTGCATTATTACTTGATGCTAGTACATTGGTGTTTCCTACATAACAATATCTTACATTTCCATATACCATTTTTCCTACTATTCCTCCTGCATAACTTGCCGCATTTATCTCTGAATTTGAGCAGAAAGAATGTAATATATATATTTTTTCACTTGCCACATAGCTAGCATTTTTCTTATCAGAAGCAGTATAATATCCTGTTATTCCTCCTGCAAAATTTCCTGTTGTATTTACTGTTGTGTTTGATACTGCTGCTGCATATATAGTACCCATCTGCTTACCACTAATCCCTCCAACATATCCTCCTGTTCCTAGTATATTTGCATTTTCAACTTTTGCTCCATTTATTGTATAATAAGAAACACTATCGCTAACACAGTTATATGTTGCCTTTCCCGTAATTCCTCCTACACAATTTTTTCCATTTATTTTTGGTTTATTAGATTTTTCAGTGTAAATAGTTTTCATATTCCTCATTCTTAATTGTGAACTTCCTATACACCCTCCTACATTATCACCTGATGCATTTATAGTGTTGTCAGTAGAATATGCTTTTTCTATTATTCCTACTCCATCATTATTATAGTAATGCCTTGCCTCTCCTATAATTCCTCCTACAAAACTATCTCCATTTACTTCATTTCGAGTAGATGTTATATTTCTAACAATAATCCAACTATAACTCCATAGAACTCCCATGTTTCCACCAACATAATTAGAGCCTGATGCATAAATTTTATTATCTGTAGAATCAATTGTTCCTTCACTACCATTTACATATAAGAATCCTACACATCCACCTACTCCTTGCGCACTACTGATGCTAACAATTTGTTGATTAGCATAAATTTCATTATTAGTAGATTTTATATTCTTACAATAGCCATAATATTTTGCTCCAAAACAAGCTCCTGTGGCTCTGCTACTTCCTTGTATTGTACTGTTAGTAACTGTTACATTATTACCTGTTCTATCTAATCTTCCTGCGCATCCACCAGTATAATCTCTTCCTGTGATATTTACACTTTTTAGAGTCATATTATTCATTTCAATGCCTGAATAACCTACTATTCCTCCAACATAGCTTCCAGTTGCTGTTATTGAGATATTATTGTTTTCTTGTGTATTAGCATTTATTGTATTTAATGTTCCTCCAACTGAACTAATTGGTATATATCCGCACAAGCCTCCAACATAACTTCTTCCCATTACATCAATTTGACTCAAATTAACGCTACTCATACTTGCAAAATTACTACATCTAGCTACAATTCCTATATAGTCTTTGTTCTGTCCATTTATTGTTATATTATTAAAATTACAGTTATTGATTGTGCCATTATTTAAATATATTAACCCTCCATTGTTTCCTTTTGCTGTTATATTACAATTGTTAAAGTCAATATTTTTTAATTCTTTAACTATTTGATTTATAAAGCCACTATTAGCATTATCTAAACTTAATTCTATTCCTTCAATTCTTTTATGTCCATCACTTGATATAATTCTTCCTATTTTTTTATTATAATTTGTTAACAAGCTATTTCCATCGTTATCTTTGAAAATAAGATTATCAGTTATCTTATAATTTTCGCCATCATTTGTAATTTTGTCGTTCCATTCACTTACGCTATTTATTGTATTATAAAAAGATTTACTAATTATAAAATTAACTTCTAATGTTGTTGATGTATCACTATCATCTTGAGAATATGTAATTGTTTTTAATACATATGAATCATAAAATTTTGTTGGTCTAGCAATAATCTCAATAATTTTCTTTTCTTTATCTAGACTTATTGTCTCTGTTTCCATATTCTCTATTTCAACTCGTAAACTATCTTCTCGTACATTTTCCACATTATCTACACTTAAAGTTATTTTGACTTTAGTTTCATTTTTATCGCTGTAGGCTACTGAAACCAAGCTAGCTTTCATAACTTCTCCAAAAATTATATTAGGTTGGTTTCCTTCATTTAATATATTTCCATTTGTATTGCATATTTTAGGTAACCATTTGCTATCTAAATCCTTATAATTGTAATACTTTTTATCATCTCCCATATTTAATTTAGAAATCCAAGTGTCTTTTACAAATATTTCTCCATATTTAAGTAAACCTTTTGCTCCATATAAAGTATCTGATACATTTCCATTTACCAATTGTTTTTCATATCCGTAATTGTTTGCTCCTTGTGTACCGCTGCCTGCAATTCTATTTGTATATGAACTTACATTTTTTGCAACTATATTTCCTAAATATAAGTTATTACTTAATGTCTTAGCATCCTTTCCTATAATTCCTCCTATATAGGTACGTCCTGATTCTTGTTTAGTTTCTATATCTACTAAACTATAACAATTGTTTATATTTATAGTTGTTGTACCCTCTCCACATATTCCTCCTATATATGGACTCTTGCTTAACACTTTTCCCTGTGCATAACAATATTGAATCTCTTTTTGGTTGGTTTTGTTACTATAACTATATGTACATATTCCTAGTATACCACCTATAGTCGCTGTTTTTGAATTTTGAATATCTGTCGCATCTATATCTATATTAGTTGCATAACTGTTATTTATATAAGTTTTGGTATTACTATAATTTACTGTACTTCCATACTCATCTTTAGCATATCCTATAATTCCACCTATATAATAATTCCCATCATTTTTTAAGTTTTTTATTGTTAAACTATTTACTGAACAATTTTGTACATATGTATTATATGTATACATATATCCACACAATCCACCTATATATTGATTATTACCAGATAAATCAATATCATTAATATGTATATTGTTAATTAAAGTTTGCTTATTACTGTTACTCGAGCCAACTATACCTAGTACTCCTGCAATTGCACTATTGCTCTGTTTATAATTTTCAATTTTAATATTTTCTAATTTAGTTCCTGCTGCCACTTGCTCAAATAATGATTTCTGGCTATCAGATATATTACTTAAAGTATAATTTTGTCCATCTAATGTTCCTTTAAATGTTCCCATTATATATGGACTATCTGTATTTGAATTGCATTTACCCTCAAAGTTTAAATTCTCATATAATTTATAATTTTGAATTAATCCACTTACACCATTTTGGTCATTTACTCCAATATTATGCCACTCTTCAGTCGTATATATGTGTTTAGTAAATGATACCTTAACTGTTTTTTTACCAAGCTCTGCGCCTTCTCCATATTGTATATTTATTTTTTCTCCGCCTTGTTCTTCTCCTGTGATAGAATATATTTCGTATTCGTCAATATAGCTTGTCGGATTACTTAATAGTAAATACAATATACTCATCATTTCAGATCTTTTTAATCCTATCACTTTAGAATCAACAAATTTTAATTGTATGCCCTCTTCTTCAAATCCATATCCATTTGGATTATATACAGATAATTTAATTATTTGTATGTTATTTTCATCAAAATCAAAATTATCTGTAAACTCATATTCTTTTCCATCATGGTTATTCATTCCTTCTATTTCTGTTTTTACATTTCTTTTAATGTTATCTATTATATTCGGTTCATCTTTTATATCTTTATCATTATCTATATCTTTATACTCAATTTTTTCTGTTGATATAATATTTAATACAACTTCATTTTTTTCCTCTATATTTATAGTTTCTTGATATGGCATACATTTATTTAATTTTAATTGTGGAAAATAATGATTTTCCACATATTGTTCAATTTCAAAAGCTTCATCTGTATTTAATAGATTGTTTTGGAATTTATAATCATTTAAAGCTGTATAGCTTTGTTTCATATTATAATCATTATTTTCATATGTTGTACTACAGAAGTAATATGAAAATTGTGAATTTGCTCCTGAACTATTATAGATATTAGGACCTTTGTTTACTTCTTTTTGGTTCTGATCTAATGATTTCTTATGCATCGTGCTTCCTTCATTTACTTTTATCTCTTGCGTCGAATATATATTTCTAATATTTGAACCTGTTTCAGCAGTATAAATCATATTTGCAGCAATTGAGTCTGTATTTGTTATATGGTTAATAATAATTGGTGACACATTATATACGTTTCTTAAGCTTCCTCCTGCCATTAATGTTCCTATCATTCCACTTATATTTCTTGAACCAAATTCAGTAATGCTTCCTCTTGTTTCTATTCCTTGTCCATATATATAACCATTCTGTATTGTTCCATATGATTTTGTACAAAATCCGTTAATATATTGTGATCCATATAATTTAGAGTCGAATTTAATTATAAATTTATTTATAACACCTCTATTCTCATATCCAACCAATCCAATATATTTCTTATCGTTTTTCGTACATTTCTGTAAATGAAACATTAAATTGTCTATAGTACCGTTGTTGTATAAAAATAGTCCATATATTCCATCTAGCTCATTTATGTAGTTTGCTCTTTCGTTAGTATTTTTTATATAATAATCATACACTAAATTTTTCAAACTTGCATTTTCTGCAATTTGATAAAATAAATATGGTGTGTATTTTTGATTGTTTTCTATATCGGAATTTTTCATATCTTTTGATATTGTCTTTCCATTGAAATCTATACTACCATAAAATTGTATTTCTGGGCTTCCAAATGTATATTGACTTTCTTTTGTAGCTTCTATTAGATCTATATTTTTTGAAATAAAGTAATTTCCCTTAGGCTGTATATCTAAAAATTCCTTTTTATTATCAATAACTTTTATTTCACTACAATTTATTGGATCATATTTAAATTCTAATTCATCTAGTATATGTTCTCTACCATATTTAGCTATAACTATTTCTAATTTATATACTGCACTTGTCTCTGCGTTTAATATATATGATAAATCTACTGCTGCTTTAGTATTATCTCCATCTCCATATGTGTCAGTTCCATATTTTTCACCTAGATAATCATTTCCTATATAGTCTTCATATTCTCCATTTTCATTTTTCTTTTGGATAATTCCATTCTTTTTTAGTCTTACATAAAAATATCCTATCTCTTTTTCTTCTTCATTTGTTTGAAAATCTTTGTCTTCAAAATTAGCTTTAGCTTGCACTTTAACATTATATGTGAATGGTTCATAGTCTGTTGCTTTATTTCCTAATTCTACCTGTAGATCATTAATCTCTAATGTTTCTTTGCTATTAGCTGATAAATAAAATCCTAGATATCCATCATCTGGTATTTTTGCTGTATAGGTTATCCTGTCTCCAAGTACAGTGGTTACCCCCTCAATCTTTTCTATACTCGTTCCTATACTTTTTCCTTTTTGGATATAAATATTATCTTTAATTGAATCACTACTTACTTTTGCCTTAAATGACATCGTAACATTTTTTCCTTTATATTTACTAAAATCATATACATAGCATTGATTTGATGTAAGTGTTAATGTTGATGTATTAGTTCCAACACTTGCCGTTTTTCCATAATTTCTTGTTGATTTTATATCATCAAAAACCGTATTTCCATCAACTACTTTATATCCTTTCTCTAAAACCCCAAAGCATTGTGAATACCACTTATTTTCAGATTCTACATCTATCAAATTTTTTCCATTTTCTGTTTTTTCTCTTGTAATTCCTTTTAGACTAAGTTTTCCTGATAACCCTCCTGTTATGTATTCTACTTTGAAATATTTTTTTGCTACTTTGTTTTCATCATTTGTTTCATTATATTCATCAATATAACACTCTAATATATATTTTCTTCCTTCTTTTAAATCCTTATATGTACATAAAACATCTGTATTTACACTAATATTCATTTTATTTGTATTTATAATCTTTCCATCATCTGCTTGTTCATCATATGCTTCTTTCAGCCTTAATTCTGCAGTTCCATTTAAACATGCTCCATCTATATCTGTTAAATTTGCTACTAACTCTATCATGTTATTTGTAATCAGTACTTCTTTAGTTATAAATTCTGCTGGCTTCTTTCTTGTTGTAAATATTTTTTCTCCTTTTAGTTCCACTGCTACTTCTTCTGTAACAGAACCTTGTTTGGCAATTGCTGTGACTACAACATTGTAAGTAGTATTTGAATTAAGATTATTCAACACTTTCTCTAATCCTTCAACTGCAAACTCATTAATTTCATTTCCAGTTAAATTAACCTCTTCTATAATTTGTTTTGTATCATCTCTCTGAATTTGTATCTTTATATTTTGCAAAATTTGAAATAATAATGAATTCGTATTATCGTTTACAGAAATCTTTACTTTTGCGGTAGAATCTGTTATATCTTGTTCATCACATTGTATATCTACAAATAATTTTCCTAAAGGACTTGTTGTGAATTTTAGGTAACCTATTTCTTGATTTTTTTGTATTCCATTTCCGTCTTCAATATCATAATTACCTTTTACCTTCAATTCGTATGGTTTGTTTGGATCCAATGTATTAAATAATAATTCCTTTGTTGATGTATCTATGTTTTTCTTTTCTATTTGTTTTCCTGTGCCGTCATATAATTCGTATCTATAATCTAATATATTAACATCATCTTCATTTACCAATTGCACACTAATCTTATTTGATACCATGTCGCTTTCTTTTAGTCTTAAATTTACAGTTGGAGCTGCTTTTAATGTAACTGTATTTCCTGTGTTTCCTTTTAATTTCATTTCATTATTTGCAGTATCATAAAAGATGATCTCGTATTTATATTTTGTATTTGATTTTAATACATTACCTGTTTGATACTTTACATCTTTACCTTGTAAAATATCTAATAATGTTTGAGTATTTATAGAATATTTGTCTCCATTTATGTTTATTCGAGCTTTTGTAACACCATTTATAGCTTCATCTTCTATGTCAGATATTATCTTCAAATTTTGTAATTCTATTTTGTCTGAATATATTTTTCCATTTTTTAAACTTAATTCTATCGGATTAACTTTATCTGCTTCTGCTGTCTTAAACTCTTGTGTAGTAAATTTAACTTCATATATTTCTCCACTTTCATCTGTATATTGATATGTACCAATAACTGTGTATTTTGTATTTGGCAATAATTTGATAACTTTTAACGTTTCTGATATGTTTGTAGATGCTCTAAATGATAATTCATCATCTTTGTAAAAATTAAATGTTACTGCCTTACTAATTGCACCACTTGGATCATCTATTGTAACCTCTGTTGAAGCTGAATATATATTTGCTATAAATTTTGTACATGATACTTTTGGTTTTTGCCACTTAATTGTATTTCCACCATTATTGTCTCTATCATCTGGTTTTTTAGAGTTATCTGGTTTTTTATTTATATTTGGCTTTTGTTCATTAATCTTATTTTCTTCTGTTTCATTTTCCTCTACTTTATTTTCTTCTACTGTATTTTCTTCTGGAGTTTTTATCTCTTCTTTCATTATTCCTAAGGCAATCATTAACTCTTTATATGTATATTTACAATTAAAGTCATTTATTTTTATTATCGATGCTTCATCTATGTCTAATATTTTTCCATATACGAATTTTCCATCTTCTAGGGTATAATATGTAATAAATCCTTTTGTGAAGTTTATTACACTATTCATTTTTATTGTATATTTTTTTGAACTCGTTTCTATTTTCATTTCTTTGGTATTTATATACATATTATCTGAATTTTTCATTAAAATATAATCGTTATAATCAGCTCTTTCCATTGTATGTTCATCATATAGCGCTCCTGATGTTATTGTAAATCCCTCATATCCATCTACAGTTTTTAAGTCACTCGTAATTAGCTTCATATCTTTTGATAAATTGTATAAAGCAAGTTTATCATTAACATATATAGGATAATCTAAGTTTATATTTCTTTCTTTAGCTGCTCCTACATAATAAGACTTATAATTTTTATAAATCTCATCTTGGTCTTTTACCTCCAAAGCCTCTATACTTTGATCAACATCGAAACTAGGATTTAATAAGTTATTTACTAAATCTTTCCCTGATACTGCATAGCCATCATATGTTATTGTTTTATATGGCACAAATCTTAAATAAATAAAATATATTGCAATTAATATAATTATTAAAAAATTAAATAATGCTATTAAAAATACTGGTGATCTTCTTAATTTTCTTTTATTATTTTTTCTCGATTTATTTCCCATCTTTTTCTCTCCTATATATAGTATTTCCCGTTTATATTTTACCGCATAAAAAAATAAATGGCAATATTCAAATTGCCATTTATTTTTTATTAGTTTAATGTCTTTCTTATTTCCCTAAGGACTTAGCTTTTTTTACATTTTTGTTACATTTTTAATATATGTAATTTTGTGGGTTATATGCTACCCCATTTACTCTTACTTCAAAGTGAAGATGTGGTCCTGTAGAATTTCCTGTTGAACCTACGGCTGCTATCTTTTCTCCTTGTGATACTTTCTGTCCTACTGACGCATATAGTGAACTACAATGTCCATAATATGTTTGAACTCCATTTTTATGTGTCACTACAATAAGCTTTCCGTAAGAACCTTTCCAACCAGAAAATGTTACTGTTCCTGATGCAGCAGCTTTTACTCCTGTTCCATATGAAGTCGCTATGTCCAATCCAGTATGTGCACCAGATCTTAATCTACTCATATTTCCAAATCTTGAACTTAGCATTCCACTTACTGGTTTTATTAAAGATAACCCTAATGATGCTTTTCCTTGTGACATGTTCCTTGATGTTGTGACTTTACCTGATGATACTCTATATGTATTTGTTTTTTTAGGTATTACTATTTTCTTTTCATATAGTTTTGCTACCGCCTTATCTTCTGATATAAATCCTTTTAAATCTGTTTCATATTTTTCTTTTATTGTTATATCATCTATATTATTACTGTCTTTCTTTTTTAGTTTTTTTACTACGGCTTCTGCAGTTTTGAAGTCACTTACATATGCTTTTTCTTCATCGTCTTCTAATATAGCATAATATTTATAATATGCTATTCCTCTGTCTGCAACTTTTTGGAATATTTCCTCATCATTTGTTTCTATTCCTTTTTTTAACAGACACATATTATATGTAGGCATTTCATCTATTGATATAAATGCTAAATTACTATTGTCTCCATTTCCATTTTCGATGTAATCACTTATTCTTTTTTGCAATTCATTCTTTTTAGCACAATATCCTACTACTTCTCCGTCTAATGTTACTCTATATATTGGTTTATATAAAAAGGCAAATGCTCCTACTATAAGAGCTAAGCCTATAACTATTAAAATTAAGAACTTTATTGATGATCTTATTTTTACTAGTATTTTCTTCATCTATCTCTTCCCCTATTTTGTTTTTTGTTTATTGTATATCATTTTATTTCTTTTATCAATTATTGTTATAGTTTATTTATTTTATTTTTCTTATTTTTATATATTGTTTTCTCTTTTTTTCTTCATTTTTTATGAGTTTATATATATAAAATGAGGTAAAATATTTAATATCTTACCTCACTTAATTTTTATTGTTGTAGCTCTGTCTTTACTGTACTAATTTCTGTAACAGTAGCTTTAGCTGCTGGCTTATAATATCCTTTATTTTGAGCTACTTTGAATAATTCATATTGAAAACTTTCATCATTATTTCTAATTTGTTGAAAAGTTTGTCTTAATGTGCAATTTTCTGATTCTGATATTGCTGTTTGATACGCAGTTAAACTTGCCTTTGTGTTTTCTAATATATCATTAACCATTGTTTTTTCATCCATGTCTTTTCTCTCCTCTCTTTACTAATTTAAAAATCCCATTAATTTTTGTTTAGTATTTAGCGAATCTTGTGCTGCCTTACTAAATATTTGCTTAATTTGTGGGTCTACTGCTTGTGACGCATAAGTATTAAGTTTTTGATAACTTGTTTCATGGGCTCCTATCAAATGTCTTAAATGTTGCAATTCTGCTTCTGTTAAATCTGCCATAACAATTCTCCTTTCAAATTATTTTACTAAATTATTATTCTCACTTTTAAAGAATTTATTCTTTTTTTGTTGAAATATAATATTTTTTGTGTTATTATATTTCAGGAATTTTTGTAAATAATAAAATTAGGAGGAAAAAAATTATGGAATTTGATCAATGGAAAAATTTCAACAGTGGTGAATGGCAATCAGAAATAAATGTAAGAGATTTCATTCAAAAAAATTATACACCTTATGAGGGAAATGAAGATTTCTTGACAGACCCAACAGAAAAAACTAAAAAACTTTGGAATGAAGTTTTAGATTTATACAAAAAGGAAAAATCAGCACCTGGTGGTGTTTTAGATATAGAAACAAATATACCTTCAGCTGTAGACGCTTTTGAGCCTGGTTATATAGATAAAGATTTAGAAGAAATAGTAGGAATTCAAACAGATGCACCTTTAAAAAGAGCGATTATGCCTTTTGGTGGAATAAAAATAGTAGAAAAAGCATGTGCAGCTTATGGAAAACAAGTTGATCCAGAAATAGAAAATATATTCCACAATATAAGAAAAACACATAATGATGGAGTATTTAGTGTATATACACCAGATGTAAGAAGAGCAAGAAGTAATAAATTATTAACAGGTCTTCCTGATGGATATGGACGTGGTAGAATAATTGGTGATTACAGACGTGTTGCATTATATGGTATAGATGTTTTAATAGAAGAAAAACAACATGAACTGGAAGAATTAGACGTAGATGATTTCACAGAAAATATTATTCAAAAAAGAGAACAAATTAGTGAACAAATCAAAGCTTTAAATTCATTAAAATCAATGGCAAATCGTTATGGATTTGATATTTCAAAACCAGCAACTAATGCAAAAGAAGCTATTCAATGGCTATATTTTGGATATTTAGGAGCTATAAAAGATCAAGATGGAGCTGCCATGAGTTTAGGTAGAACATCTACTTTCTTAGATATATATATTGAAAGAGATTTAAAAAATGGAACATTAACAGAAGAACAAGCACAAGAATTAATGGATCATTTTGTTATGAAACTTAGAATTGTAAGATTTTTACGTACACCTGAATATAATGAATTATTCAGTGGAGATCCAGTATGGGTTACTGAAAGTATTGGTGGTATGGGAATTGATGGTAGAACTTTAGTTACTAAAAATTCATTTAGATTACTTCACTCTTTAGTAAACCTAGGACCTGCACCAGAACCAAACATGACAGTTTTATGGTCTACAAGATTACCAGAAGGATTTAAAAGATTTACAACATCACTTTCAATAAAAACTTCATCAATTCAATATGAAAATGATGATTTAATGAGAATTACTTTAGGTGATGACTATGGAATAGCTTGTTGTGTTTCTCCAATGAAAATTGGTAAACAAATGCAATTCTTTGGTGCTCGTGCAAACCTTGCAAAAACTTTACTTTATGCAATTAATGGTGGTAAAGATGAAGTTACTGGAAAACAAGTAACACCAATGTTTGAACCTATTACATCTGAATATTTAGATTATGATGAAGTAGTTGCAAAATATGATCAAATGATGGATTATGTTGCTAAAATATATATCAAAGCATTAAATGCAATTCATTACATGCATGATAAATATTGTTATGAGGCATTAGAATTAGCACTACATGATAAAGATATACTTCAAACCATGGCATGTGGTATCGCTGGACTTTCTGTTGCAGCAGATTCGCTTTCAGCTATAAAATATGCAAAAGTAAAAGTAATAAGAAATGAAGAAGGTTTAGCTGTCGATTATAATGTAGAAGGTGATTACCCTAAATATGGTAATGATGATGATAGAGTTGACCAAATCGCTGTAAATATTGTTAAAAAATTTATAGAAAAACTTCGTAAACACCCTACTTATAAAAATTCTAAACACACACTATCAATATTAACAATCACTTCAAATGTTGTTTATGGTAAAGCTACTGGAAATACACCTGATGGAAGAAAAGCCGGAGCACCATTTGGACCAGGAGCAAATCCTTTACATGGTCGTGATACAAATGGAGCATTAGCTGTTATGAATTCAATCGCAAAACTTCCTTTTGACTCAGCAGAAGATGGTATTTCATTTACTTTCTCAATAACACCTGGTACTTTAGGAAAAACTGAAGATGAAAAAGTTACTAATTTAGTAAATATGCTAGATGGTTATTTTGAACAAACAGGTCATCATATTAATGTAAATGTTTTTGATAGAGAGCTTTTAATTGATGCTATGGAACATCCAGAGAAATATCCACAACTTACAATCCGTGTTTCTGGTTATGCTGTTAAATTTACAAGTTTAACACGTGAACAACAATTAGATGTTATCCATAGAACAATTCAAGAAAAAATTTAAGGAAATGATTTTATGAGTAATTTAGATACAAGGTATTATGCTAAAGTACATTCAATAGAATCTTTTGGAACTGTTGATGGTCCAGGAATTAGGTTTGTTTTATTTTTACAAGGATGTAGTTTAAAATGTAAATACTGTCATAATAGAGATACTTGGGATATTAATTCTGGAGAATACAAATCTTTAGATGATATAGTTCAAAAAGTTTTAAGATATAAAAACTATATAAAAAATGGAGGTGTAACCATCACTGGCGGTGAGCCTCTATTACAATATAAATTCTTAATAGAATTTTTCAAAAAGCTAAAGGAATATCATATTCATACTTGTATAGACACTTCTGGTATGGTTCCATTAACTGACGATATAAAAGAATTAATCAATTTAACTGATTTGTTTTTATTAGATATTAAACATATAGATCCAGAAAAGTGTAAAGATTTAGTTGGGTTTTCTAATGAAAAAGAACTTGCTTTTGCTAAATACTTAAGTGACAATAATAAACATATGTGGATAAGACAAGTTTTAATTCCTACTATAACAGATGATAAAAATGACTTAATTAAATTGAAAAATTTTGTTAATTCATTAAAAACTGTTGATAAATTTGAGTTTCTTCCTTATCATACTATGGGAGAATACAAATGGGAAAAGTTAGGATCTGAATATGAGTTAAAAGATATCCCTGCAGCAACTTCTGCAGATGTAGATAGAGCATATAAATTAATGTCTTAAAATAAAAAATAGATAGAATTTTATATTTAGTGAAATTCTACCTATTTTTTTGTATATTAATGTTCTCTTGGATCCCCATGGTTATCCCATCTTCCAAATCCTTCTTCATCTCTTTGAGGCTCTTTTTCTTTTCTTTCTTCCGCCCTCTCTTCTATTTTTTCATAAACATCTTCATCCATTTCTATATCTTCATTGCTTTCCAACTCCTCTGCTCTTCTGTTATACTCGCCAATAAAAATATGTAATGGTATATTCATGTCTCTTGCAACTTCTTCTACCTTTCTAATTTCACCTTTGTAATAAATCTCACTATCAGGACTTTCTATTTCGTGAATATGACTTACTGTATTAAAGTCGCCATCTGCATTTTCAATATCGATTTTATCTCCATCATCTTCTCTATGCATTTCCATCTCTTCATTTATTTTATCTCCATTATAGATTCCTCTATTTGGATTAAATATTTCTCTAGTTTTTGTATTTATTGTATTTCTTCCTGTATATTTATCTTCTAATCTAATCATAAATGCAGTATTATCATCTACATCTATTCCTCCTTGATAATATACCTTAGTCTGCATAGTATCAATTTCAACTGCTAGTCCTTTATTAGTTCCTGGTTTTATAAATCTCGCTGATGTATCACTATTTTTTTCAACTTGATCATCACTATCAAATCTTATTGATTCTTCATTTGCTCCTTGATAATATTGTAATACATTTTCTGGAATCTTCTCAACTACCTGCTTTCCATCTACTTCTTTATATCCAATAAGTGCTAAATTTTTCATAGTTCTTGCTGCTGATTTACCATTTTCATCTTTTATATGACTTAAATTATGGGTATTTACTACTGCAATTTTTGAATATTGTTTTAACTCTGGGATTTCTGTTGCAAGTGTATGTCCTTTTTGATCAATCTTAGTATTTGTGTCAATTTCTGATCTTACATTTTTAAAGTCACTTGTTTGTTCAAACTTCTTTTCATCTATTTCTGCACTTTCTTCCTCTTTCTCGTCTTCTTCTAATTCCTCATCATTTTCCTCTTCTTCATCTTTTTCAAGTTCATCCTCTATATCTATATCTTTAATTTCATCTATGTCTTCTCTAGAAACTCCTAGTTCCTTTTCAACTTGTTCAAGTTCTTCTTCCAAAATAGCTTCATTCCTGTCGATTTCATCTTTTATCATCTCAAAAAGTTCATCATTTCCTTCAAGCCACTCTTCTTTTCCATCTGCCCCTATGTTTTTCACACCTTTAAGTAATCCGTTTTCATCGAAATATTTATATAATGCAATAGAAGCATTTTCTCTGTCGTCTTTTTCATACATCCTGTATAAATCCATGCCTTTTATTTTACCCATATAAATAATATTTTCTATTGATACCTTCTCTTTGTCTTCTTGACTTAGATTATTTATCTTTTCAAGCTCTTCTTGTATTATCTTTTCAATTACTTCTGATGGTTTCATTCAAACTTCCTCCATTTTTATTCTTTTTCTTTTTTATCTTCTTTTGTTTCAAACCCATCTCCTGTATTTTCTAGAAGTTCATTAACTGATTTCATAATATCATCTAATGTTCCATCAAAATCATCTTTTTGATAATTAATCATTTTTTAATCCCCTTTCAAAAATTCTCATAGCATTATTATATGTGTATCTAGCAACGTTTTCTGGTGTGTCATTTTTGTATTCTGCAATTTTTTCAACTACATATTTTAAATTACTTGAATCATTTCTGGTTCCTCTATATGGCTCTGGTGATAAATATGGACTGTCTGTTTCTATTAATATTTTGTCATCTGGTACCATATTTAGTATTTCTTTTGCATTTTTAGAATTTTTAAATGTACATGTTCCTCCAAATGCTATATAAAATCCTAATTCTATTCCATGTCTCACTAACTCTTTATTAAACGGACAACAATGAAGTATTCCTCCGTTAACTATTTTATTCTTCAATAAAATAGCTATAGTATCATCTATAGCATCTCTTGTATGTATAGACACTGGTAACCCTAGTTTATTTGCAAGTTTAATTTGCTCAATAAAAGCCTTTTGTTGCATTTCTTTATTATATCCTTCATAGTGATAGTCTAATCCTATTTCTCCAATGGCTACTATTTTCTTATTTGAAGTTACAATATTTTCAATTTCAGCTATATCTTTCCACAATTGTTCCTCAGTTTGTGGAATTTCACTTGGATGTATTCCACATATTGCATATATAAAGTCATATTTTTTCGCAAACTCCACTGACTTTTTTGATGTTTCTATACTACATCCAATATTTACACATTTTGTAACTCCTGATTCATATATTTTTTTTATTGTTTCTTCTCTATCTACATTAAATTTTTCGTCGTCATAATGTGCATGTGTTTCAAAATATTCCATTATGTTCTCCTAACTATCTGTATAAAACTACTACATTAGCTGTAGCATATTGTTTACAATGAGAAATACTTACATCAATATTAACAATATTCTTGGTATTGACTCCTAATATTGTAACACTTGGTCTCCCCATTTCATCATTTACTGTTTCAAAGTCTTTCCAGCAGATCGAATATTTATCCTCTAAGCATTCTGAAATTGCTTTAAATGCTGCTTCTTTTACAGCAAACCTAGCTGCATAATGTTGGTATTTTTGCTTTCCTTTACTTTCACAATATTCAATTTCTTTTTCTGTATAAACCTTGTTTAAAAATTTGTCACCTAAATCTTCAATGCTTTTTTGTACTCTTTCAATCTCTATTATATCTGTTCCACATTTTATTTTCATAGTTGGTCTCCTTTGAAATACATAATAAAATTAAGTATATTGAAAATTAATGTTGCTATAAGTACTATTACAATTATTATTGACATTTTTTCTGTTTTTTCAATTTTTAACTCTCGGTATAAAATATCATATTTGTTTTTAACATCATTATATAGAAACTCTATTTCTAGTACCTCTTTCATGTCTTGATATATCAAGCTTCCCATATCTTCTGATGTTATTTCTTGTATCCATAACTCTTTTGTATATTCTACAAATTTTTCTCTTAGCTCTTTTACATTTTTCCTTTTTTTAAATTCATAATCAATCTTTTTTAAGTATACTTTCAAATATAATGCTAATATGTATGTATAAAAATATTGATTTTCATATTCTTGTGGAAGTACTGTATAATTATTTATATCAGTATCAGAGCTAAACAGGTTCACTCCTAATTTAGATATTCCTATTTTTGAATATTTGTCTTTTGATATAATTTTGATGTTTTGATTTTCCTCAATATTAATTCCTTTATCATTTGGTAAAATATTAATATATTTCAGAAAATCTTTTTCTATATTTTCAAAATTATTATTCAAATTCCATGCTGATTGTTCTATACATTCATACCCATAAGTATAAAATCTTTCTACATCCAAATTCATTTTTAAAGCATCAAAATTGGGTCCTGTCATTTCACTAATAAATTGCTTTATTTCTTTTATGTCTTCAAAGCAATCGGCTTGCACTTTTATATTTTCATAATTTTTCAAATTGCTATTTTCTTGATTTATATCTCTAAATTTATAATTAAAATTAAGCACATCTGAAAATTCATTACTTTCTTCTATGTTTGTTTTAAAATATAAGAAACATATTCCTGTATTAAATAATACTAATCCTATTTTTTGAATCTTAAAAAATATACTATTCTCATCTATTGTTTTTCCTTGCATATCCTTTTTTAAATCATATTCAAATGTAATAGATGGATATTCCGCAAATATAGCTGCTCTTGTTTCTAATGGTAGTTCATTTATTTTCTCTAATTTTTGCTTACTTAAATCAAATGTTTTAAACAGAAATGTTCTAATTCTTGGCAAAAAATATGTATATAATTCTAAATCTCTATCTTTTTGAAATATTTTCAAGTTAAATCTTTCGTCTTTTAACAACTTGCATATATATCTTACATATTTGTTTTTATTTATTAAATATGTATGTATAAAATATGTATATTGATACCTCGTCTTTAGCTCCATTTCTTTCCTTCCTCCTTATTATTTGTCACAATAATAATTCATATTTAGGTCTTGTCCTAAGTGCCATTTTCCTATAAAATCAACTAATAAATTTTTGTTTAAATCATATGTTGGTTCTATTACTACTTTTCCTTCTTTGTTAAGTGATCCCCATAAACCATCTTTTTTTACTGCTACATATCCATAAGCATTTTGTTCAGTTGCATCATCATATGTATAGTCTACAACTGTTTTTCCATCCTTATCTACAAATCCATATTTTCCGTCTTTTTTACTTAAGAATAATGTCTTATCTGCGTTTATTTCAGTTTCATTTTTTTCTTCTAGTTTGAAATTATAATATTTGTATTCACCATCAATATTTAATTTCATATATCCTTTATCTGTATTTATTTCTGATAGGATTCCTGTTATTTTTATATTAAAATCTGTATCTAAAATTGATGACTTATATTCGTCATTTTCTGCTACATATATTCCTGCAACAGTGTTATAGTATATATCTTGATATTCAAAATTTAATTTTTCTTTGTTGTCTGCATCTATTATTCCATATTTTTTATTTGTTTTAGCAGCAAATATATCTGTATTTATTTCTTTTAAATTGTTATATTCTGCTTTTATCTTTACTTTTCCATCATACCCCATAAGTCCATATTTGTTATCTTTTTTGAATATAACGCCAGAATTTGCTATTTGCTTTATTTCATCAAATCCTTTTGTGATTACTGCTTCGCCTTTAGAATCTATAACTTTTTGTTTATTATCTTCTTTTACTACAAAGTATTTTTCTCCATAGATTTTCTCTACTTTGTCATACTTATTTTCTACTAATTGAACACCTGAAAAGTTTACTATTCCATATTTATCATTACTATCTACTGTTATATATCCTTTTTTATAGTCATCTCCTAAGTTTGTAATATTTTTATAATTTGGATTTATTATTGTAACTCCACTATTATTTACTAATCCTTTTAACCCATTCTTTTCAACTATTAAACTATTTTGAACTCCTTTTAATGTTTCAATCTTGTCATATTCTGTATTTAAAACTTTTTTACCGTCTATATCTATTAATCCATATTTTCCGTTTTTTTGTACTCTCAATACATCTTTTTCATACCACATGTTTGAGTTTTTATCATAATTCTCTAATGCCTCTACTTTGTCATATCCCGTATATATTTCTTTATTGTTTTTATTTATAACTTTTGTTTTATATTCTCCTGTTTCTTCATTTACATCATAAGTACATAAAAATACATCTTTGTTATTGTTTATTACAATTATCATTTCTTTATACATTGGGTCTATTATACTTTTACCTGTTGAATCTATTACTCCCCATGCATTATCTGTGTATAGTGCATAATAATCTACTTTTTTGTTTTTATCTGTATTTTTATTTCCTACTGTTACTGCTTTTTTTATTATAAAAACAAACATTATTATTACTATAATGGCTATTATTACCGCAAATACTTTTCCGTAGTTTAGTTGTCCTTCGTTACTGTATCTCTTTCCTCTACTCATATTTCCTCCTTATTTTTTTGTATATTTTTACGTTTATATTGTACTATAATTTCCAAAAAATAGCAAGGTTTTACATCAAATTATATTATATTTACTTGTTCTATTTTTATATCTTTGTATCCTTTTATAGATTTTGGAATATCTATTGCATATTGAAACGATTTTTCTCTGTTATATTGTTTGTGTTTCATACTCTTCACTCCTTCTTTTGTATAATATTAAGCCTTTGCTAGTACTATACTAACAAAGGCTCAATATTTATTCTTCAAATTCTATTATATTTTTAGTAAATTGTTCTGCTAAGTTAAATGTAAAATTAATTATGTCATAATATTTTTTTAATTTATCATAATTCATGTCTTGTTTTATTAAACTTGGTTCAAATATATCTCCTGTTGCGAATCTAATATACAATTTATTTTCTTTCAAAGTTATCTCTGGTGTTAATTTATTTTTATTTTTGAAGTCGATAAACATTTGCATTACATCTGATGTTAGTATTCTCATTGATTGAATTTTGTCACTTGTACTTACATCAAATATTTTCTCAAATTCACTTGAATCCATTTCTAATTTTTGTTTTCCCTTGAAAACCTTACTTAATAATGCATCTCTACGTATTTTTAAATCAAATACTAGAAATTTAGGTATGTCTATTTCTGCAAATAATCCATGGAATAGTGTAACATATGTAGTTGTTGTATGTCCTTCACTATCTGTAGTTGTTTCTTCCCTTTCTGTATGCACCTCTGCCATGCTTATTTTACAATCTTCTAGTATTTCCCCCTTTATTAAATCTTCTGTGTGATATCTATCATAATACCTTTCAAAATCAGCATTATTATATATTCTGCTAGATATTCCTTGTTCTGGATAATACTCAAGTTTATCAGAATATGTATGTACAAATCTTTTTATTACTTTTTCCTTGTATATCAATTTATATTTACTATATTGTTTTATCATAGATATTAATAACCATATAATAAATCCTATTCCAATACACATTAATGGACTTTGTTGAATTATTCCAATTAATATTATTGAAATTCCAATTATAAAAAGTATTATATGCTTTGTCCTTTTTTCTTTTTTTATTCTTACTAAGTCCCCTCCACAATCTTTGTAGACTTCTTGATATACTTCATTAAAATTATTCATTATTTTCCCCTATTTATAAATTTATTTCAATGTTTCCTCTTGCTTCTGCATTTGCCTCAAATAAATCCTCTGTTTTAAAGTTAAATATATTTGCAATTATACTACTCGGAAAACTTGCAATTGCTACATTCAATGCTGTAACCTCAGTATTATATATTCTCCTTGCAGCTTGAAGTTGACTTTCAATTTTTGACAGGTTTTTTTGTAAATTCAAAAACTGTTCATTTGCCTTTAGTTCAGGATAATTTTCTGCAACTGCCAACATGCTATAATACTTTTTGTCTAATTCTTCCCCTGTATTTAAGCTCTTATCTTGTTTATAACTTTCTCTTAATTTAGTAATCTCTGTTAATAATGATTCTTCATATTTACAATATCCTTTTACTATTTCTACTAAATTTGGTATTAAATCAAATCTTTGTGTTAGGTATATATCTATCCCTGATTTTGCTTGTTTTACCATTAGTCTCTTTCTTGTTAAACTATTATATGTAATTAATAAATATAATAATATTATTCCTATTATAATTAATATAGCTTGTAACATATCTTCCCCTCCTATTTTATATTATCATTTTTGTCTCATTTTGTAAATGTTTTATATAATTTTATTATAGACTTTATGTAAATAACGTGATATAATTATTAAAACATCTTATTTATTTTAATATAATATAATATTAAAATCTTTAATGTTGTACCTATTATCTTATTTATAAAAAGGGAGTGTTAATCATGAAAGACTTTGATGTAGTTTCACTTGGAGAGGTTCTTTGTAGACTATCTCCACCAATTAATGAACGATTATATCGTTCAAACGAGTACAAAAATCAAATTGGCGGTGCAGAATTAAATGTAGTATCTGCTCTATCTAGCTTAGGACGTCGGAGCGCTATAATCACAAAACTTCCTGACAATCCTCTTGGAGTTTTCGTTAAAAACTCTATACGTTCGTTTGGTGTCAGTGATGATTTACTAATCTATGACACATCAGCTAATGCTCGGTTAGGTCTCTATTTCTCTGAGAATGGAGCTTATCCTCGTAAACCAACTGTTATATATGATAGGGCTAATTCTTCATTTTGCAACCTAAAATTCGAAGATGTACCTTGGAAAACATTTAACAGTGCTGAAATATTCCATAC
Source organism: uncultured Clostridia bacterium (assembly GCA_934167965.1). Lineage (GTDB taxonomy): Bacteria > Bacillota > Clostridia > TANB77 > CAG-508 > CAG-269. Next base: position 118,595 of record CAKPMJ010000003.1, read on the forward strand.
TACTGGAATTACCTTGGCATTAAACAGCTCTATACGATCTAATGCAATAAAAATCCTGAAAAAGTTTAAGGAATGTGGAGCAAAGATTTCTTTTGATGTGAACTTTCGCGCTAATCTTTGGAATGAAGATTTGGCTCGTGAAGTTATAACAGAAATTTTACCTTTTATAGATATATTTTTCTGTTCTGAAGAAACTTTCAGAAAAACTTTTAAGCAAACCGCTTCATTAGAAGAAATGATGAGATATTTTGCAAAAACTTATGATATCTCTATTATAGCTTCTACCAAGCGAACTGTACATTCTCCTAAACTTCATTCTTTTGAATCTTTTATTTATGATTCGAAAAATGATACTTTCTGTACTGAAAAACCATATGAAAACATTGATGTCGTTGACAGAATTGGAAGTGGAGATTCATATATTGCCGGAGTATTGTATGGATTGCTGAGTTATAACTGGGATTGTACCAAAGCATTACAATATGGAAATGCTTTTAGTGTTTTAAAAAATACCATTCCCGGTGATGTACTATGTAGCAGTTTATCTGAAATTAATTCTGTTATAGCTAATCACAATGGTACTGGTTCTTCGTCAGAAATGAATCGATAATTTTTTAAGATAATAGGAAAAGGAATGCTCATATTTGGGCATTCCTTTTTATACTTTTTATTCTATTTTGGTGCGCCATAGAGGAGTCGAACCTCCGACCATCAGATTAAGAGTCTGCTGCTCTACCAACTGAGCTAATGGCGCGTTAAAAACAATTATTATTATAATACGTCATAATGTATTTGTCAAGAATTTCTAATCATTTTTAACAACTATTTTATTTAACACCTTGTATGTATCTTGAGAGATGAAATCTCTAGCTATATATCTTCCATTCTGTTTTATTACTTTATAAACTTTTACTACAACACCATTTGCTCCTGCTTGTTTAATTTTTTCTTCTCCCTCTTTTAAAGACTCGTCTTTTTCATATTTAGTTTCATATTCTGTTGTTGAAACAGTTTCTACATCAAAACTAATATTACATTCATTTTCTTCTTTAATTCCGTATATTTGTACTTTTGCAACTCCACTGTCCACTTTTACCTTTATTTTTATAGGATATTTTCTATTATTAACAAATTTTAAATCTTTGCTTCCATAAGCAACAGTTGCATCTCTTCCTGGTTGTACATAAGATGTTATAAATTGATGGTTATGTCTTTCGGTTACATTTAAATTTGCAAATACTACTGCATTATATAATGTTGACGATAGTTGACAAATTCCTCCACCTAATCCATCTATAATTTTACCTCCTGCATATATTTTTGCTTCTTTATACCCTGCTGAAATTGAGCGTTTTCCAACTATTGTATTGTATGAAAATTCTTCTCCTGGTGAAAGTATTACTCCATCTATCTTTGATGCAGCAAGTTTTAAATTGTTTGCTCTATTTTCATTTCTATCATCATATTTTGTAGAAAAATTCCCTAATAAATCTCTAAATATATTAACATTTAAGTCCTTCAATGTTACTTTGGCTTTTTTATATTTTAATGCTATTTTGTATTCTGTTTTTTTAGGATTATTCTTTATCAATTTTTTTGCATATTCTAAGTCAAAATCCACTCCTTTTGTATCATTGTATACCTTAAATGGATTTTTTTCATAATACGCATCTTTTGGCTCTTTATGTACTTTATTATAAATTGCTTGTACGTCAATATCACACAATGCTTTATATTCTGTTTCAATATTTATTATCTTTTCTTCTGAATTTAATCTATTTAATATAGTTTGCACATCTTGTGTAAATTTCTGTTCATTTAATACTTTTCCTGATTTTCCTTTAGTTATTATTAGTTCGTTCTCTTCTATATAGTAACTTGTATCTACAAATTTTCCTGGTAAGTTGGATGATACTTTTTCTATTACCTTTTTCATTTGATTATCATCTATAGTTATGTTTATATCTATATTTCTTTTATTTATTAATGTTTTCAATATTTCATAATTATTTTCAAAGATATTTCCTTTTCTACCTGTAAAATATGCTTCATTTATTGCCGTATTTATATCATATTGTATTCCTAATGTATTTAAGTCTATATCTATGTTTTCTACTTCATTATAATTTATTTTTAAAACAGATTTTAATTTTTCCTGTGTTAATTTATATATCTTGGATGTTGCCTCTTCTTTTGTCATCTTTGATACATCTATATCATTTATACTTATTCCACTTAAGATTTTACTGTTTCCTATGTTTATTACTGAAAATATAACAGAAAATATAAATAACAATAGTATTATTAAAATAATTATTTGTATTTTATCTTTCCTCATTTATATAAAACCTTTCTTTAGTTTCTCTACTTAAAATAGTATCACAATATATTTATTTTGTAAAGAAGAAAACCAGTAGAAAATTCTACTGGTTAAAAATCAATCTTTTATCTTAGCGCATACTTGCCGCGTTCTAATTGAACAATAATTTCATCTGTAAACATATTATTTACATATGATCGTATAGTACCGAATTGAACATCTGGAAATTTTTTTCTTAAATCCGTCAACGAAAAAACTTTTTCATCAAAAATATACGTTTGTATTCTTGACTTTATTGAAGTTGGTTTCGACGCTATTTCCTTTTTCAATTTTTCCTTTTCAGATGAAAGTTCAATTTCTGTTTTTCTTAGTTTAAATTGCTTTTCAGCATTTAAATCTAATGTCTCAATTTCAAAATTATTTCTTATCAATGTAGATATCTCAGAAAGTTTATCTTTTTGAAAATCCTCTACTGTAATAATAAATTTTTTGAAATCAATGTGTACCCGTGCTCTAGGCACAAGTTCCATTAACCTGTCAACTCCTTCGTTCTCTTGTGAAAACTTTTTACATTTTGCTTTTAAATTCATGTATATCTTCCTTCCTGTATTTTATTAAGATTGATTTTCTTCTGAATCGTATTTCAATAACTGATATACAAATTCAGCATTTTATACATCTATTATACCATAAATTGGTTTATTTTTCAATTTTATGTAACTAATGTAAAACAAAGCTACTAAAATTGCTTTTAGTAGCTTTGTTTATTATTATTGTTCTTCTTCTGGATCTAAAGTTTCAATACTTACAACTTTTCCTCCATCAGTAGTTCTCATTAAAGTAACTCCTTGTGTTGATCTTCCTAAAATGCTTATTTCTCCTACTTTCATTCTAATAATTGTTCCGCCATCTGTTATAAGCATTACATCTTCTCTACCATCTACTACTTTAACTCCTACTAGTTTTCCTGTCTTTGGAGTGATTTTATAAGTTATAACTCCTTTTCCGCCTCTGATTTGTACTCTATATTCATCAAGTTCTGTTCTCTTTCCAAATCCGTTTTCTGTAATTGCTAGAAGTGTTGCTTTTCCACCTCTAATAATTGATTCCATTCCTATTACAAAGTCATCTTCATCTAATCTTATTCCTATTACACCTTGTGCTGTTCTTCCTATTGGTCTAACTTCTTTTTCGTCAAATGTGATACACATACCATTTCTTGTAACTAGAACTACATTGTCTTCTCCATCAGTTAATTTTACTGATATTAATTCATCATCATCTTTTAGAGTAATTCCTTGTAACCCTGTTTTCTTAGATGAATTATATTCTGTAAGTGCTGTTTTCTTGATTAAACCATTCTTTGTTCCCATAAGTAGATATTTTCCTTCTGCAAAGTTTTGGATTGGTATAACTGCTGATACTTTTTCTCCTGCATCTAAACTTAATAAGTTTACTATCGCTGTTCCTTTTGCAGTTCTTCCTGCTTCTGGTACTTCATATCCTTTTAATTTGTATAATTTACCTTTATTTGTGAAGAATAGTATTGTGTCATGTGTTGAAGCTGTAAATATTTGTTTTACAAAGTCTTCTTCTCTTGTTGCCATTCCAGCAATTCCTTTTCCACCTCTTCTTTGGCTCTTATATGTATCTATTGGTAATCTCTTAATGTATCCAAAGTGTGTTAAAGTGATTACTGTTTGTTCTTCTTTTATTAAGTCTTCAACATCAATTTCACCTTCTGCTGGTTTAATTTTTGTTTTTCTGTCATCTCCGAATTTTTCTTTTATTTTTAATAATTCTTCTTTTATAACTTGGAATACTAATGTTTCACTATTTAAGATTTCTCTTAAATGTGCTATTAATTTCATTAATTCATTATATTCTTCTTCTATCTTTTCACGTTGCAATCCTGATAATGTTTTAAGTCTCATGTCTAATATTGATTGTGCTTGTATATCAGTTAATTTAAATCTTTCCATTAATCTTTCTTTAGCATCGTCATAAGAACTACGTATAATTTGTATAACTTCATCAATGTTGTCTATTGCTATTCTTAAACCTTCTAAAATGTGTGCTCTTGCTAATGCCTTGTCTAATTCAAATTGTGTTCTACGAAGTACTACATTTTTTCTGTGCTCTATATAGCAATCTAAACATTGCCTTAATGTTAGTATTTTTGGTTCTCCATTTACTAATGCTAACATGATTACACCAAAACTTGTTTGCATTTGTGTGTTTTTTAATAATTGATTTAATACAACTTGTGCATTTGCATCTCTTTTTAGTTCTATAACTATTCTAACTTTATGTTCTCTATCTGATTCATCTCTAATTTCAGATATTCCCTCTAATCTTTTTTCTCTTGCTAGATGAGCCATATTTTCTATTAATTTTGCTTTATTTACTTGATATGGAAGTGATCTTACTATTATCCTTTGTTTGTTTCCGCTCATTTCTTCAATTTCTGTTTCTGCTCTTAAGATTATTTTTCCACGTCCTGTTTTGTAAGCATCTTTTATTCCTTCCATTCCTACGATTATTCCTTCTGTAGGGAAGTCTGGCCCTTTTATTACTTGCATTAAATCTTCGTCTGTTACTTCATCTTCATCTATTATTTTTATTATTCCATCTATAACTTCTCTTAAGTTATGTGGTGGTATATTTGTTGCCATTCCAACTGCTATTCCTGATGATCCATTTACTAATAATGCTGGTATTTGTGCAGGTAAAACTGTTGGTTCTTGTAATCTGTCATCAAAGTTTGGCATAAAGTCTACTGTATTTTTCTCTATGTCTGACATCATTACTTCTGCTATTTTTGACATTCTTGCTTCTGTATAACGATATGCAGCAGCTGGGTCTCCATCTACTGATCCAAAGTTTCCATGTCCATCAATTAATGTATATCTCATTGAGAAATCTTGTGCTAATCTTACCATTGCATCATATACTGATGCATCTCCATGTGGATGATATCTACCTAAAACGTCTCCAACTGTTGTTGCAGATTTTCTATATGGTTTGTCTGGTGTAAGTCCATCTTCATGCATTGTGTATAGTATTCTTCTATGTACTGGCTTTAAACCGTCTCTTACATCTGGTAATGCTCGTTGTACTATAACACTCATTGCATAATCAATGTATGCTGTTTGCATCTCTTCATTGATATCTCTTTCTATTATTTTTCCGTCTAGTCTTTCTTCCATTGTTCTACCTCTTTTCATTTTATTTATACATTCGTATTATATCTAAAAAATCAAAAAAATGCAAGAAATTATTGCTATTTTTCTTGCATTTTTCGTGTTTTTTTATTCCTCATCACCTTTTAATTTCTCAGCTCTATCTGCTGCTATTAAATTATCTATCATTTCGTCTAAATCCCCATTTAAGAAGTTCTCAAATTGATACACACTCATTCCTATTCTATGGTCTGTTATTCTTCCTTGTGGATAGTTGTATGTACGTATTTTTTCACTTCTATCTCCTGAGCCAACTTGTGATTTTCTTGCATTTGCAATTTCTGAATCTTGTTTTGATTTTTCTACTTCATATAATCTTGATTTTAACATATTCATAGCATATTCTCTATTTTGTAATTGTGATCTTTGTGTCTGACATTCTGCTACCATTCCTGTTGGAATATGTATTAATCTTACTGCTGAAGATGTTTTGTTTATATGTTGTCCTCCTGCTCCTGAAGATCTAAATACTTCCATTTTTATATCTGCTGGATTTATTTCTATTTCTACATCTTCTACTACTGGTAAAACCGCAACTGTTGCTGTCGAAGTATGTATTCTTCCACTGCTTTCTGTATCTGGAACTCTTTGCACTCTATGTACACCACTTTCAAATTTTAATCTACTATAAGCACCTTTTCCTGAAACCATGAATGATATTTCTTTATACCCTCCAAGTTCTGTTCCATTTTCATTTAATATCTCTATTTTCCAGTGTTTTCTTTCTGCATACATTCCATACATTCTAAATAATGTTCCTGCAAATAATGCAGCTTCTTCTCCTCCTGCTCCTGCTCTAATTTCACATATTACATCATTATCGTCGTTTGGATCTTTTGGTATTAATAATACTTTTAATTCTTCTTCTATCTTTTCCAGTTTAGCTTTAGATGAATAGTATTCTTCTTCAGCAAGTTCTTTCATTTCTTTGTCTTCCATCATCTCTTTTGCTTCTTTCATGTTGTTTTCTACTTGCTTATATTCTCTATATTTTAATACTACGTCTTCCATTGAACTATGTTCTTTTACTAACTTTCTCCACTCATTGTTGTTTGCTATTATTGCTGGATCACTTATTTTTTCTGTTAGCTCAACATATCTTTTTTCTACAGTCTCTAATTTTTCAAACATACTCTCTTCTCCCTTTCCTGTAATATTATAATATATTTTCCCATATTTTTCAATGGTTTTAGTACATTTTTTTCTGTTTGAACCCATATCCTAGCACTTCTCTTGAATTTGTAACAACAAGAAATGCTTTTGGATCAATCCTCAAAACCAATTGCTTAACATTTCCCACATCATGACGTCCAGCAGCACATATTAGCACTAATTTTTCTTTATCTGTATACATTCCTTTACCATATAAACCTGTAACTCCACGGTGTATTGTATTTTCAATTTCTTTTGCAATTTCTTCGTTTTTGCTTGAGATTATAAATATCAACTTAGTAAAATATATTCCCTCAAATATAACATCTACCATTACTCCCATCAAGTAAATCGTTATTGCTGAGTATAACCCTATTTCAAAATTTCTTAAAAATATAACATTTAGACTGACGATTATAATATCTATCATTACAAGTACATTTCCCATTTGTAATTTTGGATTAACTGTATTTATTATATTAGTTAATAAATCTGATCCACCAGTAGATGAATGTGATTTTAATATTATTGCAGTTCCTATTCCTGATAAAATTCCTCCATAGACACATGCTAAAAATTTATCATTCGTAGCAACTGCAAATTTATCTAATATATCAATAAAAATTGATAATGAAACTGTTCCTATTAAAGATTTAACTAAAAATCCTTTTCCAATTTTATATAATGCAAATATACATAGAGGTACATTTAATATAAGTATTGTCGTTCCCATTGGTACATGAAATAAATAATATATTATTGTTGCAATTCCTGAAAATCCACCTGCTGATAATTCATTTGGTAATAAAAACTGTGATACAGCAAATGCCATAATTAGTGCCCCAATTATTGTTCCTAATACTTGTATTATAAATGTCTTTGCTTTATTTTTTCGCATAAAAATTCCCCCTAATACAATTATTTGTATTAGAGAGATTTTTATACAATTTTAATTATGTATTTTTTCCTTTTCTTCTTTGAAATCTTTATATGTTTTAGTTATTTCAATTTTTGATTTTCCTTGTTTTATGTTTTCATCTGGTGTTACTATTAAATCCACGTCATAAGTTTCTTTTAATTTATTGATATTTTCTTTTTTATGGCCTATAACATTATTAACATCTACTGGATTTACAGTTACTTCAACTTGCATTACCTTAACATTCAATTTTTTAATTTTACTTACAATTACATCATACCATAAACCTGACTCAACTAATTGTCTAAATGCAGGATGGAAAGGTCCTGCTACAACATCACTTCCAAAAGTTGATGGATCAGATATCGAATCTGTTGGTTGAAGTCCTATTCTAATTATATCTATATTTTTTTCCGTAAATAATCTTACCAATTCTTTGCATGTTTCAACTGCTTGTACTAATGCAATAGGTTTATACTCTCCATTTTTATAATCTTTTTCTAGTTGAGTACCTTTGATAACTAGAACAGGATATATCCTTACCACTTTAGGTTTTAATTTTATCAACGCTTTTGCTGTATTTATATCATCTATTTTTGTACTTTCTGGCAAACCTACCATCATTTGATGTCCCAGATTAAATCTATATCTTCTAATTAATTTAGATGCTTTTTTTACATCTTCAAATGTATGTCCTCTTCCTATTTTGTCTAAAATATAGTCATTTGTTGACTGTACTCCAAGTTCAATAGTTTTAACTTTGTATTTTTTTAGCATTTTTAGTATATCTTTATTTATACAATCTGGTCTTGTGGAAATTCTAATGCTGTCAATTTTTTTGTTCTTAACATATTCATAAGCTGCACTTAATAATTCTTTTTGAACTTCTATATCTATGGCTGTAAAACTTCCTCCAAAAAAAGCCACTTCTATTTTTTCTGCATCTTTCATATTTTTTAGGTGTTCTTCTATTGTATTTTTTACATCTTCTTTAGTTACCTGCTTTGTTTGACCACTTATAGATTTTTGATTGCAAAAAACACAATCATTTGGGCATCCTAAATGTGGTACAAATATTGGTATTATGTATTTTTTCATAGTTTCACCTCTTTTTTAATTTTAATTCATTCAATGCATTTTGAGCTGCATCCATCTCAGCTAATTTTTTACTTTTCCCTCTTCCATTTGCTAATATCTTTTTATTGCAACATACTTGTGCTTCAAATATTTTATCATGATCTGGTCCCATTTCATTTACTATTCTGTATTCAATATTGACTTCACCATGTTTTTGTAATATTTCCTGTAATACTGTTTTATAGTCTTTTTGTCCTATATGTTTTGTTGCAACTTCTATGCTATCTTTTAGGTTTTCTATTATGAATTTTTGAGCTGGTTCTATTCCTCCGTCTAGATATATTGCAGCTATAACTGCTTCTACACTATCAGCCATTATTGCTGGTCTAACTTCTTTTTTTGCTACCATTTCTGATTTTCCTAATCTTAAGAAATCACTAAAATTGTGTGTCTTTGCTACTTCATGCAAACTTCTTTCACACACTACAGTTGCCCTAACTTTAGTCATCTCTCCTTCTTTTAAGTCTGTATATTTTTCATATATGTATTCACTTGATATAAACTCTAATATGCTATCACCTAAAAACTCTAATTTTTCATTACTTTGTACTTTTTTTTCATATGCATATGATGTATGTGTTAATGCTGTTCTTAGTAATTCTATGTCTTTAAATTCATAGCCTATTTCTTTTTCTAACTTTTCAAGTTCCATTTTATTCCTCCTTTTGTCCATTATATTATATACTTTTTTACATTTTTTTCAAGTAATTTATATATTTTTTTAAATAAAAAAAGAAACTAGATATTCTCTAATTTCTTAATATATATTATTGAACATTCTCTTTTATATAATCAACAACATCTCCTACAGTAACAACCTTTTCTGCATCTCCATCTGGTATCTCAATATCAAATTCCTCTTCAAGAGCCATTATTAATTCAACTAGATCTAGAGAATCAGCACCTAAATCATCTATAAATGATGCTTCCTCTGTAACTGTATCTTCTGCTACTTGTAATTGTTCAACGATTATTGCTTTTACTTTTTCAAAAACTTCTTCTGAACTCATACTAAGTACACCTCCTCTCACGTGTTAGATATTTAACTTTCTGTAACATTTATATTATAAGTTATTTCATTTGTCAATAGTTATTTTAAATTTATTTTCTAATTTATAAATTATTCTTTTTTGCTTTATTTTCTTTCTCAAATTCTGAAATCAAATTGTCTACTGTTTTATTGTTAACAAATTGTTCAGCTTGTTTTAATGTATATTCAAATAATAACGCATCACTGCTTCCATGAGCTTTTACAACTGGTTTTTTTACCCCTAAAAATAGTGCTCCACCATAAGATTTATAATCCATTGTCTTTGAAAATTTATTCATTGCTGGAAGCGAAGGTAGTGCACATATTTTTGAAAATAAATTTTTCTTTAAGTTTTCACTAAGGCTTCTTTTTACAAATTTTCCTAGCCCTTCTACTGCTTTTAAGAATACATTTCCTGTAAATCCATCACTTACTATAGCATCTATTTCTCCAGAAAATGCATCTCTTCCCTCTACATTTCCTACAAAGTTTATATTTAATTCTTCTGATTTTTCTTTTAATAATTTATAGCTTTCTTTTACTAATTCATTTCCTTTTGTTTCCTCTGTACCGATGTTTAGTAATCCAATTCTTGGACTTTCAACCCCAAATGTATTTTTTATGTATATACTCGACATTTGAGCAAATTGTAAAAGATTTATTGGTTTGCAATTTGTGTTAGCTCCTGAATCAATTAATACAAGTCTACTTTTATATGCTGGTAATATTCCTGCTAATGCAGGTCTATCTATTCCTTTTATTCTTCCAACTAATAATGTTGCCCCTGTAAGTAATGCTCCAGAGTTACCAGCAGATATAAATACATCTCCTTCTCCCTCTTTTAGCATTCTAAAACCAACTACCATTGAAGAATCTTTCTTACGTTTTATAGCAATTGTAGGAGTATCTTCCATTTCTATTGTCTCTGTTGCATTTTTTATTTTTAATCTTGGTGATATTTCTTCTAGAGTTTTACCATAGAATTCTTTAACTTTTGCTTTTATAACTTCTTCTTTTCCTATTAAAACTACCTCTGCTTTTATTTTATTTATAGCATTAACAGCTCCTTTTATATTTGCATCTGGTGCGTTGTCTCCTCCCATTGCATCTAACAGTATAATCATTTTTGTCATCCTTTCAAAACAATTTTATTCTATATTTACTTTTGCGTCTTTTGGACAAATACTTACCCAAGTATTTCCATCATTAACATTTATTACATTTCCATTTAGATCTCTATATACAGTTTTTGCTTTACGTGTTGATTTCGTGCAATTTATTTTTATTGCTTTTCCATTAGTAATATAATATCCTTTATATGTGCCTATATTTGATATTGTTTGTCTTCCTTTTTTTGTTCCATCATTTAATGACGAATTATCAATAAACTCTATAATTATGTTCTTTGTTGTTATATTTTCTTTTGTAGAATAATCTTTTTGAAGAGTTCCTCTAGCATATCTTATATATCTTTTAGTTTTGCTATCATATTTATATTGAACTTTATGTAATGTTGAATATGGTATTGTAACCTTTTCAGCTTTTGTTCCATCTTCTAATTTTACATCTTCTGACACATAATTTAATACACTTGTTGAATTTGATTTTGTTTCATATCCTTTTTTCTTAGCAATAGAAAGAATTGATGATGTTGATGTTAATACATTATGTGGCGCTGCTTTTGTTCTTACTCTCCAGAATTGTGATTTGCTATATGTAATTCCGTTTATGTTATTTACTCCCAAAGATGAGATATCTCTTTTAGCTTGTGGACTCCATCCATAATGAACATAGATAGCATCATTTTCTAACGCATAATCCAAGAAATAATGTCTAGAACTTCTTACCGGTCCTATTTCTGATAACTTTTGCCCCTTGAATACTGGCATTAATCTTGTTTCTCCGCCTTCTACAATTATTTCATATACCATATATGCTTTATTTAAACCTGCTTGTGGCCATGCTCCTTTATGATTATCTATCATAACAGCAATTGGTCTTTCATCACCATTAAAAATATTTATTTTCTTTTGTTCTACTACTGGTTCTTCAACTTTATTCTCTTCTTCAACTTGATTTGTTGGTGATTCTATTGGCTTTATATTTGATTTGTCTTTCCATATTTTAAATCCCAATATTCCAGCCAACACTAATATTACTAATGTTACAACTAATATTAATATTATTTTTTGCTTTTTATTATTACTACTTACTCTGCTCATATAAAACTCCCCTTCTTGATACATTTATCTTTTAATATCTAATTTTTCAAGTACAAACTCCTCTTTAGGTCTCATAATTTGCTTGTCCTTTTCATCTATATGATCATATCCCATAAGATGATAGAAACTATGTACTACCATATAAGCAAGCTCTCTTTCAAAACTATGTCCATATTCTTTTGACTGTTCTTCTACTTTAGGAATTGATATTATCATATCTCCTAAAACATCATAATTTTGAAAATCATTATTTTCTATCTTGCTATCTATTTCTTCCTTTTCAAACATAGGGAATGATAACACATCTGTTTCTTTATCTATATTTCTATATTTAGCATTAAACTCTTTTATATGTTCACCGTTTGTAAGTGTTATACTTACATATAGTTTTGATTCAAGTAATCCTTCTACTTCAAAACATTTTTCTATTACTTTTTTTATTATTTTTTCATATTCCTTATTTTCTTGAATATCTAAATATTCAACTTCATATAGATTTTCCATTTATGTACCTCTTTTTATGCACTTTTTGTTATTTTTTTATTTCCTGTATATGCTCCTAGCGATTTAAATCCAGAAATTTGTTTCATTACCTCATAATCGACTAGCTTTCTCTTATAATATTTTACTAGTTTTGAATAGTCATATTTTTCATCTTGTATTTTCTTCATGTCATCTTTAATAAACAATATTTCTTTTCTTTTTATGTATTCAATAAAGTCTGTTTCTTTTAGCTTTGTTATGTTTTGATATTCACTCCAGAACTTTTTAAATTGATCTCTATCTTTCATGTCGTTCCAATATACTTTTGTTGATAATAATTTTATGTTGTAATCTTCTATTAAATTAATAAGCATATTGTATGCTTTTTCTCTTTTTACAGCTATTTTTGTATCTTGTACAAGTGCCCTTGCATCTTTTAATAGTTTCATATAGCATTGCTCTGCAACTGTAAGTGGTAAGCTATGTGTAAATAATTTTCTACTAATTCCAAGTAAAAACATATTTTTTTCTATTAAATCTCTTTGGTCTAATTTGCCAACAGAAAATTCTTCATATTTATCATAATCTTTTTGTATATCTTTGTATTTTTCTTTTCCTTCTACTTGCATTTTTAATGTTACTATATCTCTTAAGTATTCCTCTAAGGTGTTAAATATTTTTACATATACCCATTCTTTAGTTGTATCATATATTTTCATTGTGTCTGCTAATTTGATTGAATAATTTTTCAATATTCCTTTATATATCCAATCCATTTTAGATATGTAGAATTTATTATATTTTTCTTCCATTTTTTCTTTATTTGAATTTTTTACATTTTCGTAATCTAATTCAAGTAAATATTTTTGTTTCCTAAATTTGTATTCTACATATTCATTTTCTTTCAAAGATATTACACCATAATATTTTGATAGTGCATTTCTTTCAAAGTCTGTTGCTGTATCATTTTTTACTTTTTTATATATTGAGTCCATAACATATTTGTCAAGTGTCTCTAAATATACTGTATATGCTTCTTCATATTTCTTTTCATTTTTTTCTTTTTCATCAACATCTAAATCTTCTTCTATTGATTTGTCATATGCTTTTAATAATGCGTTTCTTTTTACATTTATTAGCATATTGTTTATTCCAACTTTTGTTGGAATTAATAACTTATTAATTGTACTAGTCAATTTATTAAAGAATGTTTTATTTGCTCCTGTAATTTTCAAACTTCTTTCTTCAACCATTACCATCATTCCTTTCAATTCTCTATTTTTTCATATGTGCCTATATTTTCTAATACTTCATAAGTTACTCGAACTTCTATACCATCTTTTTTCTTTTCTGTATTTACTGTTCTTCCGAAGTATTGTACTTTTATTTTCTATTTTTTCTTCTATTTTTTTGCTTAACTGGTCTATCCCTAAGCTTTTAGCTTCTTCAAGATTATATGTCTTTTCTTCTCTTATTTGTTCTTTATTTGTAATTTTTATTACGGAAATAGGCAAATAATAATTAGAAAATAATTTTAAATTTTGTTCCGAGTATATTGTATCATAAATTTCAAATTTTGAAAGGGTTTTATAAAAATTTATTTGAAAATTATTAATTTTTATTTGATATTTCTTTTCTTCACCTCCTGTATAAGTTGATATTTCTTGTTTATACGGTATTTTTATACTTTCTGTATACCAAACTTTGGCTTCTATATTTCCTAAACTATGTACTTTTCTATTGTCAGTATATTGTCCTTCCATGTATCCTGCAATTAAAACTGTTCCTTTTTTGACTGTATCTCCTACTTTTACCACTGCCGTACCATTTTGAGCAGTTATCTTTGTTATAAGTCCATCTTTATTCGCTACTATATTACAATAATCTTCATTATTTATTATATCTGGTTTTTCATCTGCCTTTACTATTTTAACAATTACATTAGTACCTTTTACATCTATACCAATCCATGATATATCATGTCTTTTAAGTCTTAATTCATTTATTATCATTGATGTATTTATTTCTTTTTTTCGTATTCCCTTTTTTACACCAAATTCCTCTAAATCTTTTTCAATGGTTTCAACTTTTTGTCCCTCTTCTACCTCTACGTCAATGTTCCATACATAATTTGAACTTATGTATATACATACAGATATTATTATTAAAAATATAGCAAATATTTTTCTTTTCTTATATTTATTTAATATAAAAGGAATTCCTCTTTTGTTTTGTATCTTTATTTTACATTTTGTTTTTCTTGCTATCTCTGTTAACTTTTTAAAGTCTCCTATTCCTATGTTTAAATATAGCCTTACTCCCTTTTCTCTTTTTAGATTCCATATAAGTATTTTCTTATTTCTACATATATTTATAAATCTCTCAATATAATATCCTTCTACTTCTATTCGAACATATCCTAATATTAATCTAAGTAAAATACCTATGTACATATTTTCCCCCTAATCTGTAATTCTCTCTATATCAAACGATTCTATTTTTCCTGTTATTCTAATGTTGTCTTCTGTCATCTTTTCTAAATTTAAATTAAATCCATTTATGTTTATACTTCCTATATGTGTATTTATTTTTATATAATAATCTTCATATTCTAAAATTCCTTTATAATTTTCAATTATCATTTCATTAAATCCTGTTACTACTAATTTAGGCTCATTTGAATACACTTCTTTTGGTAACTCCAACATATTGTTAATTCTATTTATCTTCTTCATGCGTTTTCCTCCTATTGAACAAAATCATCAATACTTCTAAATTCATATCCTTCATCTTTGACCTTTTTTATCATATCATTCATTATTTCTGAATTAGTTTTAGATGTAGCATGTAGCAACATTATTTCTCCATTATGTAAATTGTCTATTATTTTTTTTATTGCATCTTCTTTTGATGGTTGTTTCTTTTCATCCCAATCTACATAAGCAAAACTCCACATTACACTCTTATATCCTAAAGAATCTGTGAGTTGCAAAGTTCTTTCACTATATTCTCCCTTTGGAGGTCTTAAATATTTCATTTCATACCCATATTTTTCATATATAGTTTGATGTAGTGTCATTACTTCTTTTTTTAATTCTTCATCTGACAAATCTGGCATACTTTTATGGTTTACTGTATGATTTCCCACAATATGACCCTCATTAATCATTCTTTGTAATATATCTGAAGCTGTATTGACATAGTGTGCAGTTATAAAAAATGTAGCATTTACATTATTTTCTTTTAATGCATCCAAAATTGTATTAGTATATCCTGCTTCATACCCTAGATCAAATGTTAAATAAATATACTTTTGATCTTTATTTCCTAAACACATTCCATTATATTTATTTATTAGTTCCTCATTTTGTTTTCCTAGATCAGGTTGTTCATGGTTATCTGTTCTTTTTATTCCCCATCCTATTTTTTTATTACTTAATACTTGGCTTGCCGTATTTACTGATAAGTCTTCATAAAAATTTGTGCTTATCATACTAAATGCAAAAATTCCTATTAATAAAATAGACAATACTGTTAATTGTCTTTTTATATTTTTTAAATTATTACTCATTACTTTCTCCTTTTCGCTTTTTGTTTAATTTTATGATTTTATTTTTAAAATATTACTTTATTATTTTTCTATATATTTCTATATTTTTCTATTTTCGTTTTCTAAAAAATATCAATTGTTTAATGCAATAATTACAATATAATTTGATATAATTCTTAAAATTTATCAAAAAAATTACAAAAAAATACAAATTTTTTCCATTTAATACTTTCATTCAAAAGTACTAGTTTCATTTTCGGAAATTACCGATTATCAAGGGGTTGACAAGTCATTTCAATGGTAGTATTATGGTAATCATATTGGAAATATTTAGCATTTATATTTACATAAATCATGCTTAATATTTTAGAAAGGAATATGCCTTATGTTAAAATTTTGCCTTGTAGATGATAACATTAAAATTTTAAATAAAGTTTCATCGATGCTGGATCATATATTTACAAAACATGACTTTGATGCAGAAATATCTTTTAAAACTACAGATTCAAATGAATTATTATCTTATGTATCTACTAATAAAATTGATGTTTTATTAATAGATATAGAACTAAAATCTAATGTTAATGGACTAGATATTGCAGAAAAAATTCGTAAAACTAATAAAGATTGTTACTTTATATTTACTACTGCTCATTTAGAGTATGGTTTAATTGCTTATAAATATAAGACTTTTGATTTTTTAGCTAAACCTGTTTCTACTGAAAGATTAGAAGATACAATTATTCGTTTATTTGAAGATATAAATGGTATTCATAAAAAATTTATTAGAATTGATAGTAAAAATACTATTATTAATGAAGATGAAGTAGATTTTATAAAAAGAGATGGAATGAAAATTATATTTCATACTGACTCTCGTGACTATGAAATTTATAGCTCTTTTAATAAAATCCAAGACAAATTACCAGATAATTTTGTTCGTTGTCATAAATCATTTATTGTAAATATCAACAATGTTACAAAAATAGAATCCTCATCAAATATGATTTATTTCAACGATTCTTTTTGTGATATTGGTCCAAAATATAAAAATGACTTGATGGAGGTGATTAACAATTATGGAGATTTTAAATAATATTTGGCAAGCTTTGAGTACAGAAAATGAAATGTTGATATCAATACTATCTATACCTTTAACATCTATAGAAATTTACCTTATGATGGAAATATTTCTTAGCGCACTAAATATTCCATCCGACAAACGTCATCGACTAATATTTTTCTGCATATTTTATGTTGTTTCTATAACTTCATATTATTTTATACCTGCTCCATACTATACTCTTGTTGACTATATTGCTATGTTTATATTAATACTAAAAATATTCGAGTTAAGTATTTTTAAAACTATACTTGCAACACTTTCTTCGTTTTTAATATATAGTTTAATTGGAGGCTTAGTATTAAATCCATTTATCACAATACTTGGTATAACTTATGAAGAAGCATCAATAATTCCACTATATAGATTGACCTATATATTTATAGTTTATTTATTAGTATTTATCGTTATCAAATTATTAAAATACAAACATTTTTCAATTAAAATACTTGAAAATTTAACTAAATTAGATAGCAAAATTTTATTTACAAATATAATATTTGCATTTCTAACATTATGTATTCAACTAATTATAACTTTCTATTATATTAATACATATTCTTTAATATTTACATTGTTAAATTTTATTTCATTGTTTGCTTATTTTTTTGTAAGTTTTTCGAGTTTAAATAAAACAATGAATTTACAAGTAAAAACGACTCAGTTGGAAAATGCAGAAAGTTATAATAAAACTTTATCTAATTTATATGACAATGTTAGAGGATTTAAACATGATTTTAATAATATGATTGATTTAATTGGAGGATATATTGACCGTAATGATATGGAGGGACTTAAAAAATATTATAATGGTTTAAGAAAAGATTGTGTTAGAGTAAATAACTCAGAACTTCTTAATCCTAATATAATTAATAATTCTGGTATTTATAATTTGATTGTTTGCAAACAAATTAAAGCAACTCAACTTAAAGTTAATATTTCATTAGAAGTATTTTTTGATTTTAATCATTTACATATGCCTATATATGAATTTTCTAGAATTCTTGGTATATTATTAGATAATGCAATAGAGGCTGCAAGTGAATGTGAAGTAAAACAAGTTAATTTAATGTTTAGAGAATCACGAGCAAATAATACTCAAATTATTAGTATAGAAAATACCTATTTAAATAAAGGAATAGATACAAAATTAATATTTGAAAAAGGTATAAGTAGTAAACAAAATCATTCTGGTATTGGATTGTGGAAAATAAAACAAATTATACAGAAAAATAATAATATTGTTTTACATACATCAGTAGATGAAAAATATTTCAAACAACAATTAGAAATTTATTATTAAAAAAAGAGTACATTTAAATGTACTCTTTTTTAGGATTGTTTTGAAAATCTTATTTTACTAATCTTTCTTTATCAAAGATGCTGGCATCTTTGGTTGATGTAATAACCATGCTACGAAGCATGCTGTGTTTGTACTCTTAGCATATTTTTCTGATAACTTAGCTAATAATTTTAACACAATAATTCCCCCTTATATATCAAAAATATATATATAATAAAAGACATAGCCGGCTTAATGCCTTTATATTATTCTATGTAATTTGTTCTAATGCATTACTATATACTTCATAGCCATATTTATTTTTTGTTAGTTTATATGCCAATGGAGTAATCATAATGCTTTGAGCAAGGTTTCCAAAAATTAATATATTGGAGATTTGATTATTGTTTATAATTATTGCTATTAGTAATCCCACAATAAAAAATATGTAAGATAATATTTTCTTTTGCTTTCTTTCCTTTTTTCGTAAAATCGGTATGTTTTCTGTATCTGCTGGTGCATATCTTGTAATCATTATCATGCCAAATATCAAGACAGATAATACGAAAATTAATTTCGTGTGGTTATAGAAAACGAAATAATTTGATATTTTAGGTACACCACAATAATATAATGTTGTAGATATTATACATCCGATATGTGTTTTTAAATGAAATCCCCCTGAACATGCCCTATATGGTAATAGCATTATTACCATTAATATTGTATATTTTAAAATTCCCAATAAATACGAGATAATTAAAACTAAAAATATTTTTGGAAATTCTCCTATAATTAGATGTATTCCGTAATTTATTATTTCTGCTCTTTCATCATCTACATCTGGCATTTCTTTTTGTATTCTATCGGTTAGAAATAAGCATAGTTTGTCTATCACTTTTTTCACCTCGCTTTTTTAAGCTAATGTGATTATATCATTATTTATTAAGTATTAATTTTTTGTTTTATGAAAAGAGGGATTTCATTTATAAAAAGTTCATAAATAATTTTCGTAAAACATTTTCGACTTTTCATAAAAATAAAGGTATATAAAAATATACCTTTACCTTATATTATCAACTTCTCTATCTTTCGTTTTTTTAACTTCATTATGCTTACTATCTGGTAAAATTCTAGTATGTTCATCAACGTTTATTCGTTCAGCCAAAGTTTTTTTATGGTAATAATGTTCTTTATTGTTGCAATGATAACTTATTACATCTGTATTATTAACATTATTATGAGATAAACTTTCTAACCCATATGATACTTCCATTAATCTTTTAGATGTATCTAACCTTAAATATTTGGGATCTAAATCTGTTTTAGTAATAAATGGTGTGTTTACTGTTAGTCTGCTTCTATCTAATGCATCTGCATCTTTTAGTATTTTTAATAAACTCTTAGTCATACTTTTGTCTTCTTCATTGATTTGATATTTTTCTAAAAGCTTTTCTATTTTATTATCATTACCTTCATGTCCTTCTGCTAATAATTGAACTATTTTTTTATCTTCCTCACTAAATTTTTTTCCATCTAAATATTTAAGTTTTAATTTTCCTATTTTTCTAGCACTTCTTTTAGCATGTGGACCAATATCTGTTATTCTACCAATATCATGATAATAGGATGCCATTGTTAGTAGTTCTCTTTCTCTTGTTGACTCTTCTTTTATTATTCCTTCTCCTTTTCCAATAAGTAATGATAAAATTGCAACTCTGTCATTATGTTTAATTCCATGTATTCCTTTTTCTTTTATGGGCGTTAAATCCAATTGATTAACTTTATCTCTTAAGAATGCCCCATTTTTACTATTTGCAAATTCAGGTAATATTTCTTTTAGTTCATATTGTGTTAATCCCTGTTTTTGAAAGCTTGCTACAGCTAAACCAAATTTTTTATCTGCATATGGATTTTTTCTATTTAAAAAACTTTTATCTGCTAATATCCTTTCAATTTTATCATTGGAGTTTTCTTCTATTCTTTTTATAGCACTAAATTTTTCTTTTATTATAGTCCAAAAATTTTTTCTAGTACTCCTTACCATTTCATTAGCTTCTAATCTTCCTCCTGATAAAACATTGTTAAAACTATTATATTTAGAAGCTATTCTACCATTTCCTTGCATAAAGCCAAGCTCTTTTTTCTTTTCATTTATATATTTTATATAATCCTCTTTTGGTACATATTTGTCTGGACTCTCTTGTCTTTCTTTTTCTGTTCTTAGCCTAAGCTCTATTCCGCAAAGCCTTTCCCGTTTTTTCATTTATAATTGGATTTCCATCTTTATCTCTCTTTAGATCGGCTATCATTTCAACCATTTTCGTTCTATTTTCTGGTAATACACACCATCCCTCGTATAATATAGCCTCATCAGAAAATGGTCTAATTTTATAATTATTCATTTCCTCCCTTTTTATATCAAGCTCTATTGCATGTATTATTTTGTCTGGTTCTATGTATGGATTAATTGTCATATTTTTCACAAAAGAATCCATTGTTGGCATACCTGCAAACATACAACAAGATGCTACTCCATACGAATTTATATTTTTAAAGATACCTGTAGCTGGCTTTATATATCCTGATTCCATTATTTTTTCCGCAACTTCTTTACTTCCTGTACAATGATATAAGTGTTCTTTTTCAATATATTGCTTTGTAACTTCTGGGATTTTCGTTCTAATTGTCTTGCTTATTATAGATAATGCTGCTGCTGGCAAAAATATAATTAAATTTTCTAACTTCATTAGTATTTTCTCTCCATTTCTTTTTTAATTATAGCATTAAGAATATAATTTTTCAAGGTTAATATATTTATAATTCAAGCGTTGACTTTTTATGTAAATTTTGATAAAATGTTTTTGTCTCAATGACTATTTTCTAAATAGTTAAGTAATTATTAGAAAGGGGTTTTTCTTTATGACACGAGACAATTTTATTATTTCAGATGAAGAACAAAAAGTTCTTCAAGAGGCAAGCTATTTATCATTATGCCCTTTAGACGGGCGGTATGTTAATATAGCTAAACAATTAGCTCCATATTTCTCGGAGTTTGCTCTGGTAAAAAACAGAGTAAAAGTAGAGGTAGCATGGCTTGTTTTTGTCATACAATATCTTGACGATCCAAATGGATTCTTAAAAAAGTTTTCTGATGATGAATCTTTACATTTCATCTCACAAATTTACGATACTTTTGATAAGAAATCATTTGATCGTGTAAAAGAAATCGAAGGAAAAACAAATCATGATGTAAAGGCTGTTGAATATTTTATTGATGAAAAACTTGATGAAGCTAATATTAGTGAACTTAAAAGTTTCGTTCATATCGGCTGTACATCAGAAGATATCAATAATACATCATATGCAAATATGATATTCAACGCATTATACGATGTTTGGATTCCTACAGCAGAAGAACTTATATATTCTTTAAGCTGTACGGCTTCAACTTACAGCTCTACTCCAATGCTCGCTCACACCCACGGTCAGCCCGCTACTCCAACTACTGTTGGAAAAGAAATGCTTGTTGCCATATCAAGACTTGAAAAATGTGTTAAACATTTAAAGGATATACCCATCCTTGCTAAGTTTAATGGTGCAACCGGCAATTACAGTGCAATTTCTATAGCTTTTACTGAAGAAAATTGGACTTACTTGGCGGAAAAGTTTGTTACAGAATATTTATCTTTGGATTTTAATCCTGTAACAACACAAATTGAACCTCATGATTACATTGTTGAAATCGCTGATTGTATAAAGCATTTTAACAATATTCTGATTGATCTTGACCTTGATATGTGGTTATATATATCTATGGAATACTTCAAACAGACACCTGTTAAAGGCGAAGTAGGAAGTTCAACTATGCCACACAAAGTAAATCCTATTCGATTTGAAAACAGTGAAGCAAACATTGAAATATCCAATGCATTGCTTACCGCTTTATCAAATAAATTACCACGTTCTCGTATGCAGAGAGATTTATCTGATTCATCTACTATGAGAAATGTAGGAATGGCTATAGGTTATTCTTTGCAGGCTATAGAACAAACTATCGGCGGTCTAAAAAAAGCAAGTGTAAATAAAGCAAAACTTGCAGATGATTTAAACAATAGGTGGGAGGTTCTGGCAGAACCAATTCAAACTATTCTCCGTAAATATGGTATACCTGATGCATATGAGCAACTTAAGGAACTTACAAGAGGAAAGTCCATTTCTAAGGAGGCTATTCATGAATTTATCAATTCACTTGACGGCCTTTCTGAATTTGACAAAGACCTTTTGCTTAATCTCACACCTGATATGTATACAGGTTATGCTCAAAAAATTGTATTTGACAATCTGGAATAATACTACAAAAGGAGCTAAATCCGAATTGGATTTAGCTCCTTCCCTTTATATATCAATTACTTTATATTCAATATCTTCCATGTATGGAAAAATTTCTTTAACTCTTTTTAAAGTAAGCATTGTTGATTTTGGATGTGGATTTTTAGGATCACTACTTATTAGTCTCTGTGTGTAACAATTTTTTGCTGTCTTAAAAAGCAAATATCTATTATTGACATAAGTGTAATAAACTTGATAACCATTTCTTAAATCTTCCCACATCATTTCAAAAGTATATTCTTTATTATTCACTTATTTTCCTTCCTTTCCTTCACCTAACATTTTTTCAAAATCTTCTTCACTAATAATATTAATTCCTAAGTCTTGAGCTTTTGTAAGTTTGCTTCCTGCGTCTTCTCCTGCTAAAACATAATCCGTTTTTTTAGATACAGAACCTGATGTTTTTCCACCATGTCGTTCAATTAAGTTACTAACTTCATTTCTTGTATATTTTTCTAAACTTCCTGTTACAACAAATGTTTTTCCTGCAAATATTTCATCTATATTTTCCTCTTCTTTAGCTTTCATATTTACACCATTTTTTTCTAATCTTTTTATTAAATCTAGTGTTTGATCTTGTATAAAGAATTCTCTTATACTATCGGCAACAATTGGTCCGATATCATTTATTTCACTTAATGAATCAAAATCTGCTTTTATTAATGCTTTCATAGTTTTATATCTTTTTGCTAAAACTTTTGATGCTTTTGTACCCACATGTCTAATTCCCAAAGCTGTAATAACTCTATATAAATCATTACTCTTACTTCTTTCTATAGCATCTATTAAATTTTGTGCAAATTTTTTTCCATTTTTCTTTAATGATGCTACATCTTCAAATTTCAATTCATATATATCTGCTATATTTTTAATTAGCCCTCTATCTAGCAACTGATTTATAATGTTTTCTCCTAATCCATCTATATTCATAGCCTCTCTTGATACAAAATGAACTAAGTTCCTATATAATTTTGCTGGACATTCTATTCCTGTACACCTAACTGCGGCTTCCCCTTCCTCTCTAATAGCAGGTGCTCCACAAACAGGACATACTGTTGGCATTTCAAAATCTATCTCTTCGCCGGTTCTTTTGTTTTTAGCTACCTTTACAATCTCTGGAATTACATCTCCTGCTTTTTGTATTATTACTGTATCACCTATTTTTATATCTTTTTCTTTTATAAAATCCTCATTATGAAGTGTTGTTTTTGATATAGTTGAACCTGCAACTTTGACTGGCTCTAGTATTGCTAGTGGAGTTATAACTCCTGTTCTACCTACATTGCATTCTATATCAAGTACTTTTGTTTCTTTTTTTTCTGGTGGATATTTATATGCAATCTGCCATCTTGGACTTTTAGCTGTTGTTCCCAATATTTCTCTAAACGCTAAATCATCTACTTTTATAACTGCACCGTCTATTCCAAAAGTTAATTTTTCTCTATCTTCTCCTATTTTATTTATTGCTTTTTCAACATCATCTACTGTTTCACACTTAATCTTTACAGGATTCACATTAAAGCCTAGTTTTTCTAAATATTCTAATTCTTCATAGTGTGAAGTAAAATCTTTCTTATTTATTTTTTGAACATTATATACATAAATATCAAGTGGTCTTGTTTTTGTTATGTTACTATCTAATTGTCTTAATGACCCAGCAGCTGCGTTCCTTGCATTTGCAAATAAATCTTCTTCATTTTCTTCTCTTTCTTGGTTCATCCTTTCAAAATCTGCTTTACTTATAAATACTTCTCCTCTAACAGTTATATCTATCTTTTCTGTTAATTCTAATGGTATATTTTTTATTGTTTTTAAATTTTCTGTAACATCCTCACCTATTAATCCATTTCCTCTTGTTGCGCCTCTTACAAATACACCATTTTTATATTCTAATGCTGCTGTTAATCCATCTATTTTAGTTTCTACTACAAAATTTTGATTTTCTATATTATTTTCAACTGCTTGCTTTTTTATTTTTTCTATATATTCTTTTATTTCTTCAATATTAAATATATCTTGCATACTAAGTAGAGGAATTTCATGTTGCACCTTTCCAAAGCCCTCTTTTACCTTTCCTCCAACTTTTTGAGTTAGTGATTCTTTTACTATAAATTCCGGATATTCTTTTTCTAAGTTTCTTAGTTCTAGCATTAACATATCATATTCAAAGTCTGATATTTCTGGATTATCATCATCATAGTATTTTTTTGCATAATACTCTGTCTGTTTTCTTAATTCTTCAATTCTTTTCTTTGCATTGTTCTTGTCCATTGTTAGTCTCCTTTTATTTTTTTATCATTATATCATTACTTTTTACTTTTTTCATTAAAATTATAAAAAAAGTTATAGTATTTTTTACTATAACTTTTCCTCTTATATTAAAAATTAATTTGATTCTTTAGCCAGTACAATAGTTCTTGCTTTACTATCATCTGTACATGTAGAAAGTGTTATTTCCCTAGCACCATTTGTATCCCTATTATAGAAGGATGTATCATCTTCAGCTGCTTCAAAAGTTTTATATACAATATATGTTATCTTTTTTCCATCTAAGTCTGTTATATATATTTTATCTCCATTAGATATTTTTTTATTATTTGAGAAAAATCTTCCGTTTCTATAATTATGTCCTACAATTACTACGTTTCCCTTTGAATTTAAAACTGCATCTTTAGGCCATAATGTTGCAACTGATGTCTCTAATGCTTTCCTTGTTGGTTTTTCAAGTACTGGGCAACTTAGACCTGTTTTTGGTATTTCAATTGTTCCTGAAACATAGAATCCTTTATACATTTTTTTCTTTTTAGTTGATCCATTTCCACTAACATCTTCTATGTCTATATCATTACTACTTACTGAGTTTTCTGTCTGATTATTATTAGATGTGTTATCATCTGTTGAATTTGCAAATGCTTGCACATATTCCTGTGCTTCTTGGTCATCTTTATTTCCTTTAAAATAACTATATCCCATATATCCCAATAATCCAACTATACCAACAACTATAATTATTAATAATATTGTTAAAAATTTGCTATATTTTGATTCCATATTTATACCTCCATTTACTCATATATTTATTATAACATAAATAAAAAGAATTGTATATATTTTTATTTTGTTTTTTTAATCTCAAGCAATTTGTTTTTTACACTTATTTTTTTGTTTTCTTCTATTACAATGAGCCATAAATATGTAAGAATAAATAAAATAGCTATATTCTTAAAATAGTATATTGCAATGCTTCCAGCCATTGTTAAAAAAATCATGTAATAATTTGATATTTTGTTACACATTGTTTCTGCTTCTTTTGCTTTATAGAACATTTTTAATATTTCTTTTGCAATTCGTCCTCCATCTAATGGGAATATAGGCAATAAATTAAATGCAAATATAAGTATATTAACATATACTGCTATATCTCTACTAATAAATGATATATGTAAAAATATTATCATCATTATAATGAGTAAATTCATAATTGGTCCTGCTAATGCTATTAATATTTCCTGCTGTCTAGTCCTTTCTTTCTTCTCCACGTTTTCTTTAAGTTTCATACAAAATCCTAATGGCATTACTTCTATTTTTTCTGGTTTAAATCCTAAAATTAGTCCCATAATTAAATGTCCCATCTCATGCAAAAAACAAAATAACAATATCCATAAATATGTAGCTAGTTGCCCTGAAAAGTAAAAAATAGCAAAAAAAATTAAGATTTTCAAATCTATTCTAATCTTCATAATCAAATCCCTTATATGTTTAAAATTAGTTGAGGATCTATTCTTTCATCCCCTTTTCTTATTTCAAAGTGTAAATGCGGTCCTGTTGAATTTCCCGTTGAACCAACTTCAGCAATCTTGTCTCCTTGTTTTACCTTGTCCCCTTGTTTTAAATACAATTTATTACAGTGTGCATATACTATTACTATGTCTTTTATTTTTATTTGATAATGCTTCCCATAATCTCCATCTGATGATGCAAGTATTACTTCTCCATCTGTAGCTGATTTTATTATAGTTCCTGTCTCTGCTGCTATGTCTAATCCAGTATGATATTTTGGAACTGTTTTTGTAGTTGGTGTTCTCCATCCAAAAGTTGAACTTATCCTTCCATTGATTGGATTAATAAAACTAATTTTCTTCTTTATCTCTTCTGCACTTTTTTCCATTTCCGTTTTTTCATTTTTTTCTTCTTTTTTACTTTCTTGCTTTTTCTCTTCTTTAACTTCCTCTGCTCCTCCTATCCCTATTTCTATTGCTGATTCTGTCTTTTCTTCTGAACTTTCTTTTGTTTCTTCTTTTACTTCATTTTTAACTTCATTTTCCACAGTTTCTTCACCTTTTGGTGATAACTGTTTCTCGACAAAAGATTTTGCGTTAAGATATATACTATATATTTTTGAATCTGGTCCTAAATTTGACTTTACTTGTTTTAAAAACTCCTCTGAGAATATGTACTCACTATTTGTAAACACATAAAACGCCAAATATATCATCAAACACACAAAAATCTGCATCAGTAGTTTTTTAGCACTACCAGATTTTTTATTTGATAATCTACTATTTGGCGTATTTATATATTGTCCATTTCTCCTGTTATAAATTTCTTCTGCTCTTCTTATTCTCTCTTCAACACTCATTACTTTTTCCATACTTACACCTCTTACGTCTTTTGTTAGTATGAATATATGTAACTACTTGAAAAGATATTACACAAAAATACTTAGAAGCAATATACAAGTTGCTATAATACTATAAATTTTTAACTTTTTATATTTTCTCTCAATGTTAGAAATATCATTTCTTTCATATTTATTCTTTTCTATTTTAGAAATGTAATTTGATATTACACTTTCTGCTTCTCTTACCATATAATCTTGGGTGTTCTTTTTATTATTTTTATTAGAATTTACTGTTTTATCTATATACTCCAATTTTCTTGCTTCTTTTTTGGTTTTTAGGATTACAATAGCTTCTTCAATCATATTAGAAGGTAAATTTTTTAAAACTACTATATTTTTCATATTATCTTTCATCTTTCCCTCCTGGTATCTTTATATTTTAATTATTACCAGAATTAGAAGAATTATACAAATCTACTTCAAAATAGAACTCTATTCCACCAGCTACATTTTTAACTCCATAATTATTGCCATAATTATTCATTATAGCTTTAACTAATGAAAGTCCTATTCCATTTCCTCCTTTTTCTCTATTTCTTGATTCATCAGCCTTATAAAATCTATTCCATATACGAAGTAAATGTTCTTCTGAAAGCCCATCACATGTATTAAATATAACTACCCTTACTTTGTTTCCTATTATTTCATTTCTAACTTCTATTCTTTTCTTTCCATTTATTTCTGTTGCATATTTTATTGCATTAGTAATATAATTTGTAAATACTTGGTCAATATAAAAATCATCTGCAAATACCGAAATTGGATCACTTTGTTTTATCGTTAATTCAATGTTTTCTTTTTCAATCATAACCTGTGATTTTCTCATTATTTCATTTTCTAGTTCTATAATGTCAAAATCCTTGTTATTAAAATTCATATTTCCATATTCTAGTTTCATAAGTTCTAGTAATTGCTTTACTAATTTATCCATTTTAGTTGCTTCATCTAAAATAACTTCAGCATAGAATTTTCTGCTTTCTTCATCTGAATTTACATTTTCTATTAGCCCCTCACTATATCCTTGTATAAGTGCAATAGGTGTTTTTAATTCATGCGATACATCTGATATAAAGCTTCTTCTCATTTCATCAATCTGAGATTTTTCTTCTATATCTCTTTCCAATTCTATGTTTGTCCTTCTTAGTTGCTCAATTGTACTTTCTAGTTTTCTAGACATCATATTTATGCTTTTTCCTAAGTTGTCTACTTCATCATTTGCATTTGATATTTGATATTTATGTTCAAAATTTAAATTTGCCATATCTTTTGCAATATTATCAAGTTCTTCTATTGGCTTGCTAAATCTCCTTGATACAATAGATAATACTATTCCTCCAAGAATAATTACAAATATTGCAATTATATATAAAAATTTATTAGATATTTTTACACTTTCCTCTATTGAAGTCACTGGCATTCTTATATATAATTTGTATCCATTATCTAAATTTGCTGTAAGCATTATATAACTTATATTTGTTGTAACATCATTTAATTCAATAATTGTATATTTATCACTTTTTTCTAGTACGCTTTTTTCTTCCATTATGTTTTGAGATGTTATTATTACCATATTTCCAATATTATAATAAAAATCTTTATTTGATGTATATACACTTTCATTATTCTTATTTTTTATTAATATATCAAAATTATTTTTTATTGATATTTTTTCTAATTCATTATTTATAGCATTTTGACTATATGTTTCTGTATAATATTGGTTTATTAAATAATAAACATTTTTCAAGCTATTTTGTTTATTATATAGGTAAAATGATTCTAAAACAAAATTATTTAATATTATTAAAAACAAAATAATGGAAGATACTATGATGCATAATGATAAAAATAGTTTCATTCTTATTGATGTGAATATTTTTCTTATCTTATCCATTAAATATCTCCCCTTATTTTATTTCAAATTTATATCCTATTCCTCTAATGGTTTCTATATATTTTCCTTTTTTTCCTAGTTTATGTCTAATTTTCTTTATATGACTATCTATTGTTCTTGAATCTCCATAATAGTCATAATTCCATACATTGTTTAGGATTTTATCCCTTGATAATGCTACTTTTTCATTATCTAATAGATATTTTAAAAGCTCATATTCCCTTAAACTTAATTCTATTTCCTTACCATCTACTGTTACGGTTCTTCCAACATCATCTATTACTATGCCATCAAAGTCTCTCACTTCTGCCTTATTTTCACTTGTTCTTTTTAAGATAGCTTCTATCCTTGCAACTAGAATTTTGGGACTAAATGGTTTTGATATATATTCATCGACTCCAAGTTCAAATCCAAACAACTCATCTTGTTCTTCTCCTCTTGCAGTTAACATTATTACTGGAACTTTTGACTCACTTCTTATTTTTCTTAATACTGTCCATCCGTCAACTTTTGGCATCATTACATCTAGTAATACTAAATTTATCTTTTCTTTGTTTTCATCAAATACTTCTAATGCTTTCTCGCCATCTCCTGCTTCTAATATTTTATATTCTTTTGCAACCAAAAAGTCCTTTATTAACTTCCTCATTCTAGCTTCATCATCTACAATTAGTATTGTTATATCTTTCACCTTTATAGCCCTCCATGTTTTTTATTATGTAATAATTATACATTTATTATGTGAACATTATGTGAAATTTTCTTAACTTTTTATCTCAATTGTTTTTGTGTCATATGCAAGTTCTATATTATTTTGATTTACTATATTCATTATTCCATAGTTTATTTGTTCTTTAAATTCTAAATAGTCAAAATAACTAATTATACTTGTATAAAAAAATATTGATACATTATATTCATTAGTCCCTATACTATCAAAGTATACATGTTCTGTTCCATCTATTATTTCTGTTTGTGATTTTAAAAATTCCAATATTTTAAATTTTAAATCTGCCATTTTTTCTAGATCTGTATTTAATATTAATCCTAGATTTAAATCATATCTTCTTTTTTGCATTTTACTATAGTTTATTACTGTATAATTAGAAATCTCTATATTAGGGACTTGTGCTATTGTATTTTGCACAGTTCTTAATCTAGTGCTTCTAAATGTAATATCTTCAACTGTTCCTTGATATTCTTTAAATTTAACAAAATCTCCTATTTTAAATGGCTTGTCTGTAAATATCATTATTCCTGCAAAAAGATTTTTTATAGTATCTTGTGCAGCTAATGTTATTACAACTGTCCCTAGTCCTAGTCCTGTAATTAATCCACTCAAATCATATCCTAAGTCTGCCAAAATCATAAATCCTGCTATTATATATATTACAGCTTTTATTATTCTTATCAACATTTTTGTTGTTGCATCATCTATATCTCTATCTGATTTTTCCTTTATTTTATTAATTACCATTGATTTTTTGGTTATGCTATTTGTTAACCCTACTGCTGTTGTTATTATAACTATCATTTTAAATATCTTAGTAATTAAATCCATAGTATCTTGTTCAATATGAAATACTGGCTTTAAAAGAATTATTGCCATATATACTCCCCAAACTCTAAAGAACGATTTTATTGGTGTATAAAATGCATTTTCCTTTATTTCCTCTCCTGTTTTTTTCCAGTTAAATATTTTTACTATTATGTAAGAAAAAAGCGGGCTAAATATATCTAACACCGCTATTATTACTATGGCCTCTATTAAAATTATTGTTGTTTGTTGATCAAGATTTGATATCAATGTTTTTATAAAATCCATATTAACACTTCCTTTTATCCCATATAATCTTTTAATTTTTTACTTCTACTTGGATGTCTAAGTTTTCTTAACGCTTTAGCTTCTATTTGACGTATTCTTTCTCTTGTAACATCAAATTCTTTTCCAACTTCTTCTAAAGTTCTTGCTTTTCCATCGTCTAATCCAAATCTAAGTCTTAAAACCTTTGCCTCTCTTGGAGTAAGTGTTGACATTACATCATTTAATTGCTCTTTTAGCATTGTATATGCTGCTACATCTTGTGGCTCTGGTGAGTCATCATCTTGTATAAAGTCTCCCAAATGGCTATCATCTTCTTCTCCAATAGGTGTTTCTAATGATACTGGGTCTTGTGCTATTTTTTGTATTTCTATTACTTTATCAAGTGGCATTTCTAGTTCTTTTGCCAATTCTTCTGGTGATGGCTCTCTACCCATTTTTTGTAATAAATGTCTTGATGTTCTTATTAATTTGTTTATTGTTTCTACCATATGAACAGGAATTCTGATAGTTCTTGCTTGGTCTGCTATTGCTCTTGTAATAGATTGTCTTATCCACCATGTAGCATAAGTACTAAATTTGAATCCTTTTGTATAATCAAATTTTTCTACTGCTTTTATTAGTCCCATGTTTCCTTCTTGTATTAAATCTAAAAATAACATTCCTCTTCCAACATATTTCTTTGCTATACTTACAACTAACCTCAAATTTGCTTCTGCTAATTCTTTTTTCGCTTCTTCATCATCTTCTAATACTCTTTTAGCTAGCTCTAATTCTTGTTCATATGTTAAAAGTGGTATTCTTCCTATTTCTCTTAAATACATTCTTACTGGGTCATCTACATTTATTCCTTCAAAACTATCTGGTGTTACTTCATCTAGTTTTAAATTCTCCACTTCTGCTAAATCTTCCTCATTTGGCTCATCTTCAAAGTCTTCTTTTAATACATCCATTCCTATTTTTTCTATGGCATCAAATACTTCTTCCATTTGTTCTTGATTTGAATCACTTAATTCAGTTGCAAGTTCACCATATGTTAATTTTCCTTTCTCTTTAGCCTTTTTTAATATCTTTTCAACTTTTTCTTTTGTTTTATATTCTACTTTTACTTCTTTTTTTTCTTCTTCCACTTAAAATTCACCTCTATCTTATTTTTACTAATTGTAAAATTATATCATTTAACTCTTTACTTAACTCTTTTTTTCTTTTAGTATCTTGTTCACTTTTTATTTGTTCTAATAAACTATCTCTTTTTTCTTCTAATCTTTCTCTTTCATATTTTTGCAATATGTCCTCAATAGCTTTTTGATTATCTGTTATTCCATAATCCTCTGCCATAATCTCTGTTAAATGACTTTGCAACTCTTCATCTTCTATATGATTTAAAACAACACTTAAGTTTGTATTTTCTTTGTCAAGTTCTAAATATATTTCTTCTATAATCTTTTTATTTATTTCATATTTGAAATCTTCTATTTTTATATACTCTTTTATAATCTTATAGCTTTCTGGATTATTTATTAATATTGATATAATTGTGTTTTCTCTTTTTATTATTTCTGTCGAAATATTTTTGTTGTCCCTTTTTTCTCTATGGACAATTGCCACCTTGTCTTTTTCTAAAGTTTTGGTCGTCTTATTATTTGCATATTGTAGTTTGTTTACTTGTCCAAAAATTGCTTCTTTTGATATATTATATCCTTTTGATAT
Organism: uncultured Clostridia bacterium; assembly: GCA_934167965.1. GTDB lineage: Bacteria > Bacillota > Clostridia > TANB77 > CAG-508 > CAG-269. Next base: position 151,557 of record CAKPMJ010000003.1, read on the forward strand.
CTTTTCTATGTATATTTCTCTTTCCATTGTATTTTCTATTTTTGATATCAATTTAGCAATTTCATTTAAGAATTTTATCTTGTCACTTGCATTTTCTAAATTTAAACCTTGTTTTAATACTTTTACTTTAAATTCAATAAGTGATATTGCATTGTCAAGTAGTCTTTGTAATCTAGCTGCACCAAATTTCACTACAAATTCGTCTGGATCTTTTGCATCTTCTAATTGTAATACTCTAATATCACATCCCATATTTTGCATTACTTCCATTGCACGCATTATTGCGGTTTGACCTGCTCCATCAGAGTCAAACCCTAATATTACCTGTTCTGCATTTTTTCTAAGAAGCCATCCTTGCTGAGGAGTAAGTGCAGTTCCTAATGCTGCTACTACATTTGTTATGCCTCTTTGATGTAATGATATAGCATCCATATACCCTTCTACTATTAAGAGCTTTTTTGTATCTCCTTTTTTTGCTACATTTAGTCCAAATAAATGCCTTCCTTTACTATATACTATATTTTCTGGAGAATTTATATATTTTGGTTTTGAGTCATCTAATACTCTTCCTCCAAATGCTATAACTCTATTTCTTTCATCTAATATTGGAATCATAAGTCTATTTCTATATCTGTCTATATACATTCCTCTGTCATTTTTATTTACCAAACCTGATTCTAATATTTCTGGATCTTTAAATCCCTCTTTTTTTAAGGCTTGATATAATTCATCAAAGTTTCCTGAATATCCTATTTTAAAACTTTCTAAAGTCTCACTGTTTATTGTTCTTTTTTTAATGTATTCTTGTGCTGCTTTTGCTTCTTTTTGATATAATCTTTTGTGATAATATTCAGCTGCAAAAGTATTAACTTTGTATACTTTTGATTTTAGTTCTTCTTTTTTGCTATCTACATTGTTTTCTATTGTGGGTAATTGTATGTTTGCTCTCTCTGCTAGTGCTTCTATTGATTCTTTAAATCCAATGCCCTCTATTTTTCCTATAAAAGTTATTACATTTCCTCCTACTCCACATCCAAAGCAATGAAATATCTGTTTATCTGGTGACACAGAAAAAGATGGGGATTTTTCATTGTGGAATGGACATAGCCCGAAAAAGTTTCTTCCGCTTCTTTTTAAATGAACATACTGTGATATTACTTCAACTATGTCATTTGATTGCTTTACTTCTTCTATTATTTCATCACTATATCGCATTTATACCCTCTCTTTCTTTTTATTCCATATTATATATTATTCGACGCATTTTACATAAATCCCCTTTTTTATTCCTATTTTTTCAAAAAATAGCTTGACATAATTTCAAAAACATATTATAATATATTTTATCTGGGATTTAACCCAGTTTAATATATAAAGAGGAGGAATCACATTAATGCGTTTTTTACGGTATTTTAGTGGTTTCACTTAGTGGGATGACGGTTTAACATAGTCTCAAATCATCCCCAAAAGGTGCCCCTTGACTAACGTCAAGGGGTTCTTTTATTATTTATTATCATAAGCACTTTCTATAAATTCTGCTATTTTTATTCCATCCATAGCAGCTGACATAATCCCACCAGCATATCCTGCACCTTCACCACAAGGGAATATTCCTTTTATATTGCTTTCACCATTATCACCTCTATTTATTCTAATAGGTGAAGATGTTCTTGTTTCTATTGCTGCAAGTATTGCATCATCTTTTGCAAAACCTTTTATTTTTTTGTCAAAATTTTCGATTCCTTCTATTAATGCTTTTGTAATATATTCCGGAAATATTTCTTGTAAATTTGACAATCTATATTTTCCTTTCATTACTGGATTTATGTTTCCTAAATTCTCACTTTTCCTATTTTCTTTAAAATCCTTAAATAATTGTATTGGTATATTTCCATTTTCTTTAGCATATGTCTTTTCTTCTAACTTTTCTTGAAATTCTAATCCATTCAAAGGTGCATTTCCAAAATCTTCTGGTCCAATAGTTACTATTATTGCTGAATTTGCACTTTCACTATCTCTTTTATAGTTACTCATTCCATTAATACATAATCTATTTTTCTCTGACGATGAATTTACAACAAACCCTCCCGGACACATACAGAATGAATAAACACCTCTTCCATTAGATGCTTTATAAGTTAGTTTATAGCTTGCAGCTGGCAAATTATCATATTGTGTGCCATATTGAGAATTATTTATCATTTGCTGACTATGTTGAACTCTAACCCCTATTGCAAAAGGTTTTGCTTCCATATATACTTTGCTATTCAACATTCTAAATGTATCTCTTGCACTATGACCAATAGCTAAAACCAATACTTCAGTATGTATTATTTCACTATTATTAATTTCTATTGATTTTATTTTCCCATTTTCTAGGTTTATGTTAGTCATACAGGAATTATACCTAAATTCTCCACCCATCTCTATTATCTTATTTCTTAGATTTATAACTACATTTCTTAATAAATCTGTTCCTATGTGGGGTTTACTTTCATATAATATTTCCTCTGGAGCCCCTGCTTCTACAAATATTTGAAGTACTTTTTTATTTCTAAACATTTTGTCTTTTACTAAAGTATTTAGCTTTCCATCTGAAAAAGTTCCTGCTCCTCCTTCACCAAATTGAACATTAGATTCATTGTTTAAAATCCCATCATTCCAGAACTTTTCAACTGTTTCAACTCTTTGTTCAATCTTTTCTCCTCTTTCAATAATTAGAGGAGCATATCCATTTTGTGCTAACATATATCCGCAAAATAAACCTGCTGGCCCTGCTCCAACAATTATTGGCCTATTTTCTAGTTTTTTAGTTCCAGTTATATTAAATTTATATTCTTCTATTGGAGCTTCAAATATATCATTTGACCTTTTTCTTAATATCTTTTTCTCATCTTTTAATTTAATATCAACTTCATACACATAATGTATATTATTTTTATCTCTAGCATCCAGAGATTTCTTTTTTATATACATCTCTAGAATTTCATTTTCATTTATTTTTAATTTTTTCGCAACTTCTTTTATAATATCTAGTTTAGTACTATTTATACTAGATTTAATTTGTCTTACTCTTACCATTTAAATTTCCTCTCCTGCAATTATTCCTGTAATCCAAGCCCATGTTAAGTTATATCCTCCGCAATCTCCGTCGCAATCTAATAATTCTCCAATTATATAAAGTCCATTTACAAGTTTGGATTCCATTGTGTTTATATCTATTTCTTTTAAAGGTATCCCTCCTGAACAAACTTGTGATTTATCAAAAGAATTTGTACCTATTATATTTACTTTTAATTCTACAAGACTTTCTACTATTTTTTCTTTATCTTTTGTTGAAATTTCATTCCATTGTTTATTTTTTAAGTTTTTTAATAATACATTTAATAACTTGTAATTGATAATTCCATCTAGTAATTCACTTATAGTTCTATTTTTCATTGATTTATTTCTTTTATCTATAAAACCAATACATTCTTGTACTGTATTAATATTTAAGTTTGATAAGAAATTTATTTTTACATATTCATCTTTTCCTGTATATAAACCTCTTGCTACTCTCCCACTTAGATTCATTACACATATACCACTTATACCATAATCTGTAAGTTGAATTTCTCCTACTTCTTTTACAATTTCCTTGTTATCTTCATAAAGATTAATTGCTACATCTGCTCTTATTCCATTCCATTCTTTAAAATATTTTTCTTTTCCTTTTAATTGTACTAATGCAGGTAATGGTTCAATTACAGTGTGTCCTAATTCTTTGCAAATTTTATACCCGCTTCCATCAGAACCTGTTTTTGGGGCTGATTTTGAACCTGTTGATATTATAATTTTATTAGCTTCTATATTTTCTTTATCAGTCATTATTATAAATTTATCATTTTGTTTTTTTATTTTTCTTACTTCTACTTCATTTCTTATTTCTATATCTAAATTTTTTATTTCTGTTAATAATGCATTTTGAATACTAACTGCCTGGTTAGAAAATGGATAGTAATATCCGTTTTTTATTTTTGGCTCTATTCCTATTTCTTTAAAAAATTGTAAAACTTTTTCTTGATTTTTCTTTGTTATTATTTCTTTTAACAACTCTGTATCATTACTTCTATAATGTTTTATATTTTGATCCTCATTAAAATAGTTACATCTTCCATTTCCTGTAACTAATATCTTCTTTCCACAAATATTGTTTCTTTCTAATATCGTTACCTTTTTCCCTTTTCTCGCAGCTATTATCGCTGAAACTAGCCCTGATGCTCCTCCTCCTATTATTACTATTTCTTGCATCTTTATTTCTCCTTTTTATATTTTAACTATTTATCATGCATTAATTATTTTACCACAATTTTACATAACTTTCAAGTTTAATGTTTAGCTATATATTGTCTTTTTACAATATCTCATATATAATTTAATAAATTAATTTTAGGAGAATATTATGGAAAGATATAAACACTTAAACAAATACTTAAAAGAAAAGTTTGGAGAAAGAACTTTAAAAATATGCATAGATGGCGGATTTACTTGTCCTAATAGAGATGGCACTACTGGAATAAACGGCTGTATATTTTGCAGTGAAAGAGGCTCTGGGGATCACATTAATTATTCTAAAAATATAAGCGACCAAGTCAAAAATTACTTTAAAAGTTATAAAGCTGAACGTGCCAATAAATTTATTGCATATTTTCAAAATTTTTCTAATACTTATGATACTATTGAAAATTTAAAATCTAAGTATGATTCTGCTTTAATAGATGATAGAATTGTAGCTTTAGTCATTGCTACTCGTCCTGATTGTATAAATGAAGATGTATGCAAATTATTGAAAACTTATGCTAAAAAATATTATGTATGGGTTGAATTAGGTTTACAGACATCAAATGATAGTACTGGAGAAATTATAAATCGTGGATATACAAGTAATGAATTTACTAGAGCTGTAAAACTCTTAAATAAATATAATATTGATGTTGTTACTCATGTCATGGTGGGACTTCCAAACGAAACTGATACAGATTTGAAAAATACTGTTGATTTTATAAATAAGCATAATATACAGGGTTTAAAGATACATTGCACTTACGTTGTAAAAAATACCAAACTTGCAGATATGTATAACAATGGTTTATATAATCCTATTAGTTTGGATTATTATTTGAATGCTTTATCATATATTATAACTCATATTTCTCCTGATATTGTTATTCATCGTGTTTCAGGAGATGCCCCCAAAGATTTGCTTATTGCCCCTGAATGGAACCTACATAAAAAATGGATTCTAAATGGGTTAGATAAACTTATGAAAGATAATGATATATGGCAAGGTATGTATATCTAATTATTAGTTTGATTCTTTAAAATTTATTTAACTTTTTATTGACTTTTAATATTTAGGATGTTAAACTCTATTTATTAAGAGTCAATTATCTTTTATTGATTTAAATCGTTTTTATTATTATTTTCTAAAACAATCGTTTTTTTATTTTTTAAATATTAAATTTCGAGGTGATGCTGTTTCTATTTACATTTTACAAAATATTAAAATATAAGAAAGGATATGAATTTATGAATAAATTAAATATGTATAACATTATTGACAAATGTCATAATATAGTATATACTATGTATATACGAAAGGGGCATCAAAATATGAAAACTAATATCCAAAAATGGGGAAATAGTCAAGGAATAAGAATACCAAAAGTTTTACTTGACACTGTAAATTGGTCAGAAAATGAGCAAATAGTTATAACAGTTGATAATGGTAAACTTATTATTGAAAAAGCTCAAAATAGAAAAAATATTAAAGAATTATTCAAAAATTATAAAGGGGATTATGAACAAGTCGAAATGGACTGGGGAGATCCAGTGGGTGAAGAAATATGGTAAAACAAGGAACAATTATAAAAGTAAATTTTAACCCTCAATCAGGTCATGAACAAGCAGGATATAGACCTGCTGTAGTAATTAGCAACAATGTATTTAATCAAAAAACAAATTTAACTATTGTTTGTCCTATTACAAATACAAATAATAAATTTCCTTTGCACATCCCTTTAGATGAAAGAACACAAACGACAGGTGTAATTCTGTGTGAACATATTAAATCTTTGGATTTAAACAATAGAAAATATCAAATTATAGAAACTTTACCAAATGATATTCTGACAGATGTAATAAATATAATATATTCAGAAATAGAGAGAATTTAGTCTATCTAAATTCTCTCTAATATTTTACTCTTCAATATCTAATTTAATATGAACATCTTTTAATTGTTCTTCAGTTACATGTGAAGGAGCTCTCATTAAAAGATCTCTTGCTCTTTTATTTTTAGGGAATGCTATAATTTCTCTAATGTTCTGTGAATCAGCTATAAGCATAACTAGTCTATCAACTCCTGGAGCTGCACCGGCATGTGGTGGAGTACCATATTGGAAAGCATTGTATAGAGCACCAAATCTTTCTTTTACATCTGCTTCTGTATAACCTGCTATTTCAAATGCTTTAACCATTATCTCTGGATTATGGTTTCTAACTGCTCCTGAAGCCATCTCATATCCATTACATACCAAATCAAATTGATATGCTAAAATATCTAATGGATTCATATTTTCTAAAGATTCTAAACCTCCTTGTGGCATAGAAAATGGATTATGGCAGAAATCTATTTTTCCTTCATCTGATAATTCATACATTGGGAAATCTACTATAAAACAGAACTTGTATGTATTTTTCTCTATTAAATCTAAACGTTTTCCAAGTTCGATTCTTACAAGACCTGCAATTTTTTGTGCCATTTTTAATTCATCTGCTATAAAGAATATACTAGAGTTTGCCTTTGCTCCATATTCTGTTTCTAGGCTTTGTTTTATATCCTCACTTATAAATTTAGATATGCCACCTTCAAGTTCATTTTCATTATTGATTTTAACCCAAGCTAATCCTTTTGCTTCACATTCTTGAACTGCAAAGTCACCCATTTTGTCAAAGAATTTTCTTCCTTGTTCTGCACCATTTTCCACAACAATTGCTTTTATAGTTTTACCTTTAAATGCATTAAACTCTGTATTTTCAAATAACTTTGTTACGTCTTGTATAATTAATGGATTTCTTAAATCTGGTTTATCTATACCATATTTATCCATTGCTTCTTTATATGGTATACGTACAAAAGGTCCTTCATCAACTTTCCAATTTGTAAACTTCTTAAATGTATATGGTATTACTTCTTCAATAACTCTGAATACATCTTCTTGTGTTGCAAAGCTCATCTCAAAGTCTAATTGATAAAACTCTCCTGGTGCTCTATCTGCACGTGGATCCTCATCTCTAAAGCATGGTGCTATTTGAAAATATTTATTAAATCCTGACACCATAAGTAATTGTTTAAATTGTTGAGGTGCTTGAGGAAGTGCATAAAATTCTCCTGGATTTAATCTACTTGGCACTAAATAATCTCTTGCCCCTTCTGGCGATGAGTTTGCCAAAATAGGTGTTTGAATTTCAGGGAATCCAAGTTCATCCATTTTATCTCTTAATGTTTTTATAACTTTTGAACGAAGTAATATATTATCATGAAGCTTTTTATTTCTCAAATCTAGAAATCTATATTCTAATCTTAAATCTTCTCTAACTTCTTGATCTGTATTTACTTCAAATGGTAAAACATTTTTACATTTTCCTAAGACTTCTATCTTTTCTGCAATTACTTCTATTTCACCTGTCTCCATATTAGGATTTTTGCTTGCTCTTTCCACAACTTTTCCCTCAATGTGGATACATGTTTCTGTACATAAACTTTTAGCTTGCTCTTGTAACTCTTCATTGTTTATAACAATTTGAGTTATTCCAAATTCATCTCTCAAGTCTATAAATACCATTCCACCTAAGTTCCTAATTTTTTGTATCCATCCTGCAAGTTCTACAACTTCTCCTGCATTACTAATTCTTAATTCTCCTAAGTTCTTTGTTCTATACATTACTTCCTCCTTATATATTTTTAAAATACTCATCTATTTTATGTATAAATTCTTCTTTGCTTTCAATTACATTTACACTACTTCTAAAAGCACTTGAATTAGGCAAATTCTTTGTATAATATGCAATATGTTTTCTGAATTCTCTTACTGCTGTATATTCTCCTTTTTCTTCAACTTCTAATTCCAAATGTTTTTTTATTAAATCTAATTTTTCATTTAATGGTCTATCTGGTAGCTTTTCACCTGTTTTTAGATAATATATGATTTTTTCAAATACCCATGGGTTTCCAAGTGCTGCTCTTCCTATCATTATTCCATCTACACGTGTTTTTTCTAACATTTCCTTAGCTGACTCTTCATCTTTGATATCTCCATTCCCTATAACAGGTATATTTACTGATTCTTTTACCTTTTTTATTATATCTAAGTCTGCTTGTCCTGAATAAAATTCATCCCTTGTTCTTCCATGTATTGTTATTGCTGATATTCCCGCACTTTCTGCAATTTTTGCAAGTTCTGGTGCCACAATATGCTCTTTATCCCATCCTGCTCTCATTTTTAAAGTTACTGGTACTTTTGAATTACTTACAACTGATTTTATTACTTCTTCTGCTTTTTCTAAATCAAGTAGTAATTTGCTTCCATCACCATTTTTTGTAACTTTTGGTGCTGGACACCCCATATTTATATCTATAATGTCGGCTATATTAGAAATATATCTGGATGCAAAAGCCATAGCTTCATTATCGCTTCCAAATATTTGAAATGATATAGGTCTTTTTTCTCCTGTTGTATTCATTAGTTCTTTGGTTTTTCTGTCATCATATAAAATTGCCTTAGAACTTATCATTTCAGTAGTTACTAGCCCTACGCCAAATTGCTTGCATATTAACCTAAATGGCAGGTCTGTAATACCTGCCATTGGAGCTAATAATATATTATTTTCTAATTCTATATTTCCAATTTTTAATTTATTTAATAGCATCCTTTTTTTCCTTCTATTTTACAAAAATTGTTCTTTTTCTATTTCCACTAATATTTAATAATAGCCCTATACACATAAAACTTGTAATCATAGCACTACCACCATAACTCACAAACAATAATGGTACTCCTGTAATTGGAAGTAGTCCCATTGTCATCCCTATATTTTCAGTCATATGGAATAATAAAATTCCGCTTATCCCTGCTGCAATATAAGAGCCTTCATCATCTTTCGCGGTTTTTGCTACAAACAATGCTTTAGTTATTAAAAACACATATATAAATACTGTTGCTCCTGCTACAATAAATCCCATTTCCTCTCCAATTAAAGAAAATATAAAGTCGGTAGTTTTAGGGGATAAATATCCTAATTGTGTTTGGTTACCATTTAACAGTCCCATTCCAGTAAGCTCCCCTGCTCCTATGGCCAATTTTGATTGTATTATATTATATCCTGAACCTTTAGGGTCTGATTCTGGATTCAAAAATACATCTATTCTTGTTTTTACATGGTCTGGAAGCACAAATTTATATGCTAGAGGAACTGCTATTACAACAATTATTGCTGCAATTATTATATATTTCTTATCTATACCTGCAACAAATAGCATCATTGCAAATGCTACTACATATGCTGTAGCTGTACCATAGTCTGGTTGCAATACTATTAACACTACAGGTAAAGCTAATGTCCCAATCACTATTGCTAATTTTGTTATTCTATTTATTTCTTCTTTACCACTTTGTTGTATTCTACTTATAACATATGTTAGAAATAATATTACAGATACTTTTGCAAGCTCTCCTGGTTGTAAAGAAAAGAATCCTATATTAAACCAACTGCTTGCGCCATTAATAGATTTTGTAAATAATACTGCTATTAATAATATTATTGAAATACCGGTAAAAAATCGGTGAGAGTTTTACTAATATTTCATAATCTATAAATGTAAATGCAATCATTATTACAATACTTACAGCTATCCATATTAACTGTTTTTTAAAATTATCGAAATTGGTTGATTGTGTAGCTGAATACAATGCAACAGATCCTATTATGCATAGTATTAAAGCAGCTATTAAAATCCACCATTCTATATTTTTCAAAATACTCTTATTCATTTTCACTCTCTTTTTCAGGATTATTTTCTTTTTGTTCTTCTTTTACAATCTCTGTTTCTTCTGTTTTATCACTTTTTTCTTGAACCTGCTCGTCCTTTTCTTCTACTTTTTTAATGTCACCTTCGTTATTTTCTGTTTTAGGTTGTTCTGTTTCTTCTTTTTTATCCTCTTTTTTCTCTTCCTCGGTCTTGTTTTTCTCTGTCATTTTCTTTGCTTTTTCTTTAATATTTATTATAGGTATATTAGCATATAATGCAGGTGCTCCTTGTGTTCCATCTTCATTCTCTGCATTTGTTAGTCTAACATCCATTGATTCTTCATCTATATCTATATACTTTTTTATTACTTCAATTATTTCATGTCTCATTAAATCTAAAAAATCTACTGATACGTTTGCTCTATCTTGCATTAAAACTAATTGAAGTCTTTCTTTAGCTGTTTCCTTTGAACTTGCAGCTATAGCCTCTCTTTTATTAGCTTTTTTAAAAAATTTCATTATGTTATCAAACATTGTTACCTCCTCTTTTTATTTATAAGAGGTTATTCCTCTATTATTTATTTTTTTTTAAAAGCCTTTTTATTTTTGCCCAAAAGCCCTTTTCTCTTCCTGGAATTGTTACTTCTATGTTCTCTCCTAATACTCTTTTTGCAATTTCTAAATAAGCTTTTCCTGATGGAGCCTTTTTATTTTGAATAACAGGTTCTCCTTTGTTTGTTTGTGTTATTATGTACTCATCATCTGGTACTACTCCTATTAAGTCAATTGATAATAAATCTACTATGTCGTCAACATCCATCATTTCACCCTTTTTAACCATGTTTGGTCTTATTCTATTTATAACTAATTCTGGATTTTTTACTTCTGCTGACTCTAATAGTCCTATTATTCTATCTGCATCCCTTATTGATGATATCTCTGCTGTTGTTACTACAATTGCTCTATCTGCTCCTGCAATTGCATTTTTAAATCCTTGTTCTATTCCTGCTGGGCAATCTACAAGTATATAGTCAAATTCCTCTTTTAGCTTGTCTGTTATACTTCTCATTTGTTCTTCATTTACTGCTGATTTATCTCTTGTTTGTGCAGCTGGTAATAGGTATAATTCTTTAAATCTCTTATCTTTTATTAATGCTTGTCTTAATTTGCATTTTTCTTCTACAACATCTACTATGTCATATACTATTCTGTTTTCTAGTCCCATTACTACGTCTAAATTTCTTAATCCAATGTCTGTATCAATTAATGCAACTTTCTTTCCTTCTAATGCTAAACTCGATCCTAAATTTGCTGTTGTTGTTGTTTTTCCTACTCCACCTTTTCCTGATGTAATAACTATAACTTCTCCCATAATTTTCCTCCTTAGGATTTTTGAAAATTCTTATATTATAATATAATGATTTCGTTAAAAAGTCAATGAAATTGTCACAAAAACGTAAAATTTTTGTAATATTTTTGTATCATTTCACTTTTTGTTACTTACATCCACTATTTAATAAATTTTACAAAAAATAAATTAGCCAAAATTATAATAATATTGACTAATTTACTTTACAAAAATACTCTATTTAATTTTTTCTATTATTTTATTTTTTCAATTTCTTCTCTATTTAATTTTGTTATTTGCATGATTTGTTCTATTGGCATATTAAGTCCTAGCATTTCTTTAGCAATTCTAATCTTTTCTTGCCTTTTCCCTTCCTTTTTCCCTTCCTTTTTTCCTTCCTTTTTTCCTTCCTTTTTTCCTTCCTTTTTTCCTTCTTCTAGTCCTTCTTTTAGTCCTTGTATTCTTCCTTCTTCTCTTCCCTCTTTTAAGCCTTCTCTTCGTCCTTCTTCTTTTCCTACTTCATTTGCATACTGCTTTATCGCTTTTTCATCCATTATATGTTTCATTCTTAGTCTTGCTAATTCTCTTTCTCTTTCATCTTGCTGAATTTTATTTAATTCGTTTTTTGCCTCTTTGATATCTTCATTTTCTTTCATATCTTCTTCACCTACTTTTTCAGGATATAATAAGAACTTTGCCCATATCTTTAATTTGTCATTCTTGTCTATCTGTTCATTATCCAAAGCCTTTATTAACTTTGGTAATTCAATTATATGCAACTCTAACATTTCTGTCAATACTTTTTTACTAAATTCCTCTTCTTTTATCTCCCATTTAGTGTGACTTTTTGGTATGTCTTTTAAATTGTCTAATTCAAATTCTGCAATTAATATTAATATCGTTTTATTTAATTTATTGTAATCTTCTCCCTCATGTATCTCTCCTGCATATAGTTTACTCCAATAATATAATATCCTTTTTTCTATGTTTGCATACTTTATTACCTGCATTTCTACATTACATACAGCTTTCTCATCTAATCGTACTTTTAAATCTAATATTCCTACTTTATCATCATGTAAGTCTTTTTCTAATATTGGTGTCTCATTTAGTTTTACTGTTTGTACTTTATTAGATAGTATACTATTAATTAGTCCTTTTGTGATTTTTTCATTTCCTATATGTCCAAATATTCTTTTGAATACATAATCATTTGTTGGCTTTAATGCCTCTTCTATTTCTTTTTGTTTTGCTATAATTATTCCTCCTTTGATGTTTTATTTTCTTTTTGATTTTTTTGGCGAATTGCCTTTAGATCTTTGAATTAAATTTTCTTGAATAGAGTATTTTATTTCCATATATTACCATATAAGGTTATTCTTTGTCAGCTATTGATTTTAATTTATTAATATTTTTACTTAATTTGAATATATTTTTATGGGTGATGTTATGAATAAAAAAAAAATTAAAACTTTTATTATTATGACTATATTAGTTCTCATTTTAGGCACTCTTTTACATTTTACTTATGAATGGTCAAATAATAACTCCTTTATAGGTATATTCAGTGCTACAAATGAAAGCACATGGGAACATTTAAAGCTTGCATTCTTTCCAATGCTTATAACTGGAATTATCAGTTATTTTTATATAAAAGATATCTCTAATAACTTTATTGAGGGATTAACAGTTGGTATATTGGTGTCTATGTTATTTATTGTCGTTTTCTTTTATGGATACCAACTAATATTAGGCAACGACTATTTTATCCTTGATATCTTAGATTTTATAATTGGTATTTGTTTAGGTGAATTTATTTTTTACACAATCGTATCTATGGAAAATTACTCTTCTTTTTATACAAAGTTAATATGTTTTACTATTTTGGCTATATTACTTGTTTTATTTATTGTTTTTACTTTTTACCCACCTAACTATGGAATTTTTGTTAGTCCTATATAATGCAAAAAGATGCTAATTTTAGCATCTTTTTCATTATATTTTAAAACTTCCCATAGAAATTGGATCTGTATATCCATATTTATTAGTTGGAATATATATTTTATACGTTCCTGATGTTAACGTTTCTTCTCCTGTGTATATTGTAGATTTTTTCTTAATAGTTACTTCTGGTAATAAATCTAGTATTTCTTTTGCCGTAGTCTCACTAGTTACGCCTTCTAGATTACAATAGACACTATTTTCTTGTTTAACAAATTTATATTTTGAATTTATAAAGTTCTGTGGCAAATTGTCTAGAAACTCTTCAACAATTAATTTATATCCAATTACTTTTATTTTATTTGGATCTATAGCATAATGATTTTGAACTACTTTTTCTCCTCCAACATGATACTCTCCTATATAATTACTATCAGACTTAACTTCTCTATTTTTTCCTTGTACTTCTTCTTGAAAATCTTTATCACTAATATAAGCATCATGAGTCACATCCATCGCTTCTTTTATATAATTAGGTAAATAGAATGCATATTGCACTAAATATGTAGATAAATAACTAACATCACTCCCATCAATTTCTCCATCACCAGTTATATCACCATATAACACTGTTCTTGCAACTTCTTTTCCGTTTTTTTCTATCTTCATTCCAGTTGCTATTTTCAAATCAACTTTTTCTTCATCACTTATTTCCAATTCTGTTGAATTACTATTTTCATATTTAGTAATTCCTACCACTTTATATCCATCAGGCATTGCATCTTCTAATTGTTTTACTGTATCTCCTAATTCAATTCCTGTAATCATTCCATATTTGCATTTATACTTTGAATTATTTATTATAAAATGTGAATCTAAATCCATGTCAGTTAATGTAATTTCTTCTTGTATTTGCGCTTCATCTGTTTTAGTCTTTGCTTCAGCAGCCTTTTTTAAAATTCCATTTTCTCCTGACAACATTGCTATTGCTACTCCTGCTAATATTAGCAACACTATTATCGTTATTACTAATGCTATTAATGTTATACCCTCTTGTTTTTTTCTACTTTTCATTTTTACTTCTCCTTTATAAATAATTATTTATATTAGTTTTATCTTAAATATTAATTGTGTAATACCATATTTTTCTTCTATGTCTATAAATATCTCTATTAAAGAACTATCTTCGGGTAATACCTCATCATCTCCCAATAATTTTCTCTTGCTTTTTATTTTACTGTTGTTTAACAGGCTAGTTACTTCACTTACTTTAGTTCCTTTTGGTACTTTTAGTATATATGTTCCATTCTCTTCATCATAATCAAAGCTAGCATTTATTTTTGTCAACTCAGATGACACACTATCAACATATTCCTTCTCTGCAGCACTTTGTCCTAGTTTTTTCATACTACTTGGGTTAGTCGCATATGAATTTTGAATCTTTATACTTTCATTACCTATTGCCTCCGATATCAAATTGCTATCTTCCATACTTATGTTTCCATCGTGATTTGTATCCATCGCTGCTTTTATAAAGTCTTTAAGTTCCATAGTTCTAGAACTCAAATACGATTGTACGTCAATTGTATCTGTCCCATTGATTGTACCTGTACAATTAACATCGCCAAATAAAACTATCCTTGCATATTCTTTGTTGTTTTTTTCTACAACCATTCCTGTTGCTAATACTAAACTATTTTTATCCTCTGTTATATTTACATCAATTTTATTACTAAAATCATATTTTTTTGTTATTGTATACCCTTCAGGCAATGACGACTCTAATTGAATTACAGTTGTCCCTTCTTCTATTCCTGTAATCATTCCATATTTACATTTATATTTTGAATTATTTATTATAAAATGTGAATCTAAGTCCATATCTGTCAGCGTAGTTTCTTCTCTCTTCTGTCCTTCCTCTGTTTTTGTCTTTGCCTCTGCTGCTTTCCTTAATATTCCATTTTCTCCTGACAACATTGCTATTGCCACTCCTGCTAAAATTAGCAATACTATTATTGTTATTACTAGTGCTATTAGAGTTATACCTATTTCTTTTCTTATATTTCTCATTATTTATTTCCTCTTTCGATCTAAATTTATACTAAATTTATTCCAAATGATAATTGATTTATTTCGTACTTTTCTTCTATATCAATAATCAAAGTTGCACCTTGTTCTGGAATTATATCATTTTCCATTGTCACTCCTCTTTTTAATGAAATTTGGCTATTTTCTAATAAATTTGTCAAATCTGCTCCCGTTGTCCCCTTTGGTACCTTTAAAACATATACTCCGCTATCTTCTTGTTCAAGTTTATATCCTTTTTTTGTAAATTCCTCTGGTAAATTGTTAATATATTCTTCAACTAACAATGGCATTCCCATCACAATTATATCATCTGCTTTATTCACATATGCGTTTTGATTTATGATGATATTTACTCCACTTGAAAAATCTAAAGTTAATTTTTGAGTTTCTCTGCTTATTATTCCAGCATGATTTACATCCATTGCTGCTTTTATAAACTTTTCTCTTTTATATGTAGATTCAATACATTTCTTTATGGATAGTGCATCTATAGCTGTTATCTTTCCGTCTCCATTAACATCACCAAATACAACTGTTCTCGCATATTCTTTTCCATCTTTTTCTATTACCATTCCCGTTCCTATTAATAGTTCTGTTTTATCTTCTGTTATATATGCATCAATACTCTTGCTTTCGTCATATTTTTTTGTTATCTCATACCCTTTTGGTAATGCACTTTCTAATTTATTTACAGTATCTTTTAAGTCTATTCCTGTAACCATTCCATATCTACATTTATATTTTGAATTATTTGCTCTAAAATATTTTTCCAGTTCTATGTCTGAATCACTTATTCCATCTAAGCTTTCTACACTACCATTTTTCTTTATATTTACACTATTATTATCTTTTTTTACTATGTATCCTCCGGTCGCCATCACTTACCATATTTTCTTCCTCTATACCTAGTTTTCCTAATTCAGTTTTTAAAGTTTCTTCATTTACTTTTGCATCCTTATTTGTTATTGATGCCATACTTGCAATTTTTACTTGTTCTAAGAAATTAGATTCCTCTGTTTTCATCTTTGCCTCTGCCGCTTTTTTTAATATCCCGTTTTCTCCAGATAACATTGCTATTGCTACTCCTGCTAAAATTAATAGCACTATTATTGTTAATACTAGTGCTATGAGTGTTATTCCTTGTTTTTCTTTTAATCTCTTCATTTATTTTTATCCTCCTTTGTATTTTTAAAAACGACATTTATCAATTTAATTTTACCATACGCACTTTTTTTAATCAATATTTTTCACTTATTTTATCAAATTAAAATATACCTTTATCAAATATAAAATCATTTTCAAATATACTATAAAATATTATATTAATAAAAAGGAGTGTATATAATGTATGAAGAATTTAGATATTAATGAACATATTGGTAAAATTTACTATGAATATAGACAAAAAAATAACCTAACTCAAAGTCAGGTTGCTGAATTAATAGGAGTAGAACCACGACACATTAGTCAAATCGAACGCGGTTTTTCTAAAGGAAGTATTGATACTTTAATAAAACTATGTAATGTATATAAAATTACTCCCGATATAGTTTTATATGATTTATTAGATAAAGATATAAAAAATTCAATATCTATATATGATGAAAAATTTAAAAAATTAAGTAAAAAAGATAAAGAAACTGTTTTGCATCTTATTGATTATTTTTTATCAAAATAAAAAGCTTATAAATTCAAAACTTTGAATTTATAAGCTTTTATTTACCAATTAGTCTTGTGTATATGGTAATATAGCTATTTGTCTAGCTCTTTTTATTGCTAAAGTAATATCTCTTTGATGTTTTGCACATGCACCAGTTGTTCTTCTTGGTAATATCTTTCCTTTATCATTAATAAATTTCTTCATTATATCAAAATTCTTATAATCTAAAACAAAGTTTTTGTCACTGCATAAAGGACAAGCTTTTTTTCTTTGTTTTTTGAATTTTGGATTGAAATCATCATCATAATCATTTTTTCTATTATTATTTCTTTTATTCTTCTTGTCTGCCATTTATTTCACCCCTATTCTATATTTTTATTAGAATGGTAAATCATCACTTGCAGAAACTTCAAAGTCTGAAGCTCCATCAGCTGCTGTATCCATTCCTCCTGGCATTGTTGATCCGAAAGCATTTTCAAAAGCTGCTCCTGAAGATTCTCCATCTCTTCTGCTATCAGCAAAATATACTTCTTCAGCTACTACTTCTGTTATGTAATGTCTTCCTTTATCATCATCCCATGTTCTTGTTTGTAGTCTTCCTATAACTCCTACTTGTTGACCCTTTTTAAAATATTTACTACAAAATTCACCTTGTTTTCCCCAAGCTACTATATTAAAAAAGTCTGCTTGTCTTTCTTCTCCTTGACGTACAAATCTTCTATTTACTGCTAAAGAGAATGATGCTACTAAAGTGTTACTTGTTTGTGTGTATCTTACTTCTGGGTCTCTTGTTAATCTTCCCATTAAAATTACTTTATTCATAAATTTTCACTCACCTTTCTTTTATTTAAAGGCCCCATTCTTTAATCTTCTTTTCTTACTACGATAAATTTTAATACTTCATCTGTAATTCTGTAATTTCTTTCTAATTCAGCTATTGAATCAGGTTTTGCTTCAAAGTTGATTAACATGTATATAGCTTCTTTATTTTTCTTTATTTCATAAGCTAATCTTTTTTTACCCATGTTTTCAACAGATTCTACTTTTCCGTTAGCATTTATTAATCCTGTAAATTTACTTTCTAAAGCCTTTACAGCTTCTTCAGTACAATTTGGATTAATAATGATTATACTTTCGTATTTATTCATTATTTCCACCTCCTTTTGGCTTACAACCCACTTACATAGAAATGAGTAAGGTTCGTTATTTTTTTAACGTTTTTTATTTTACCACATTTTTCTAGTTTTGGCAAGGGGTTTATTGACATATCTTCATTTTTTGTATAAAATCTAATCAAAATTTATAATATAGGTGATAATTATGAATAAATCCCAAAAGAAAAATAATCATTTTTATATAAAAATCCTTGTTGTTTTTTTCATTATATTAATGATTTTTCTAATATACATTAAAATTAAAAATGATAATAATAAGGCTGTCTTGGTTGCCAATAAAACGGACGAAATATTTAATAGTATTGATAAAAAGTCTTTTGTAAATGTAACTAAATATATTGTTTATGGTACTCATTTTAATATAGAAGGAACTGTAAATATTCCTAAAATCTCAGGAATTTCAATAGAAAAAACAGATATTATCATAAAAAACTCTTATGGTGAAGAGACAAGTATAACATCAAATATCTCATACGCTAATAATACATTATCATTTTCTACTACTGACCAAATAAACTCTGGCCTTAATTTAGAAGAACTTTCTATAAATAATTATTATATTTTACTAAAAGTAGTATTTTCTAATAGTGATATAAAATATTATTCTTTAAAAAATGATACTAAATATAGTGATATAACTTATTATTCTATTACTAAAAATGAAACTAATAATAAAATTAATATAAAATTTGATAATTACAATGATATTCCATTTATGGGAATAGACGTATCTTCTACTGAGCAGCTTCCTGATGAAGTTTATGATATTGTAATCGATCCTGGTCATGGTGGTTCTGATATAGGTTCTACTTCTCAAAAATATAAAGAAGCTGATATTGTATTAGATTGTGCTAAAATTTTAAAAGAAAAATTAGAAGCCAGCGGATTAAAAGTTCGTCTTACTCGAGATGGCACTGAAGTCTCAACTATAAACACTTCTTCTAATATATATGATAGTGATGGAAGAGTTACTATTGCTAATGAGTCAAATGCTAAAGTATTAATTTCACTACATATGCACAATAATACCACTAGTTCAAAAAAAGGTGGTGTAAAAGTGTATTCTCCTCCAAAATGTGATTTAAATTTCGCAAAATTGCTTGCTAATAATATAGTGAGTATGGCTCAGACCTCTTACTCATCTCAGAAAACATATAAACAACTTGATGGTGTATATGTCCAAAATTTCAATAACCTTGATATTCTTGCATTTAAATCTAAAGCTATTAGTGGTAAATATGAACCTTATAAGATAACTACTGATACTCCATATCTGTATATGATTAGAGAAATTGGTGGTATTTGTACAAATGCTTTTGTTGATGGAAGAAATACTGCCTACAGTGCAAATAAATATTTTGATTCTAATGTAGGAATTGAAGGATATGTTATAGAACTTGGTTCAATGAATGTAAAAAATGATCTAAAAAATATTACATCTAATATGGATAGCTATATGCAAGGGATTTGCAACAGTATAAAAACTTTTTATAATATTAATTAAAATACCTAATTTTAGGTATTTTTTCTTATTGTTAGAATATAATATAAAGAAATTACTTGATTTCTATTGACAAAACACCATATATTGTTATATAATATGTTATGTTGATACATCGCGGGGTGGAGCAGTTGGCAGCTCGCAGGGCTCATAACCCTGAGGTCGGAGGTTCGAGTCCTCCCCCCGCAACCAAATTTAAAGACTAAAACTATTTTATTTAAGTTTTAGTCTTTTATTTTTTTACAAAACATGGTATATTATACTCAATAATAATTAAGAAAGGAGCTACCAAAATGGATAAGCCAATTTTAAAATGTGAAAACTTATGTAAAAGTTTTGGCAAAAAACAAATATTAAAAAACATATCTTTAGAATTAAAACAAGGAGATATATTAGGTTTTATTGGACCTAATGGTGCCGGAAAAACAACAACCATAAAATTAATTCTTGGTTTGCAAAGTATTGATAGTGGAACTGTAGAAATAAACGGATATGATATTAAGAAAAACTTTGAAAAAGCAATATTAGGCGTTGGAACTATCGTAGAAAATCCTGACTTATATATGTACCTAACTGGGTATGAAAATTTAAAACTTATAAAAAATCTATATAAAAATGTGGATGAAAATAGAATAAAAGAAGTAGTAAAACTTGTAAAATTAGAACAAAGAATAAATGATAAAGTCTCTAAGTATTCTCTAGGAATGAGGCAGAGGCTTGGAATTGCACAAGCAATTCTTCACAAACCAAATCTTTTAATATTAGATGAACCTACAAATGGATTAGACCCTGAAGGCATAAAAGAATTAAGAGATTTACTTAAAAACCTTGCTAAAAAGGAAAAAATGGGAATAGTTATTTCAAGCCATAACCTATCAGAATTAGAAAGTTTTTGCAATAAAGTAACTATCATCAAAAATGGAGAAATAGTGGAAACAAATTCTATAAATGAAGTAAAAAAAGTAGAACAATCATATATTATTGAAGTTGATAACATAACTGATTTAGATAAAATCCTTTCCTTCCCTATAGAAAAAATTAATGAAACTTTATTTAGACTTCATATAAATAAAAATGAAGTACCTCAAGTTATAAAAAAATTAGTAGAAGCAAACAAAAAAGTTTATTCTGTAAAAGAAGAAACTTTAACTTTAGAAGATGCATTCTTAAAAAAGACAGGAGGTAATGTAATTGAATAATTTAATAAAAAATGAAATAACCAAAATATTAAAGAAAAAAAGTTTTTATATTATACTTATAATAATTCTTGCATATATAATACTTGCAAATGTTATGACAAAATATGTGTACTCATTAATAAATTATAATAATTATTTTAGTGATAGCTATATTGAATTTATTAAAGAAGATATGAAAAATTTAAACCTTGACAATCCAGACGAACTAGATGAATATGTAAGTTACAAGACAGATATAGATACTTACGAATTACTTAAAAATTACGATGAAAACTCTTGGCAATATTCCATAATTATAGAACAAGGAGCAAACTATATAGCTCAAATAAATCAATATACATACAAAGATAAAAATGATAGTGATTTAAAATCAGCTAAATCAGATTATGATAAATTCATAAAAAGATTAGATTCTAATAATTGGAAAGTATTTGCTACAGAAGAATTGGAAAGTTTAAAGCAAACACAAGATATATTAGATAATAAAGTAGCAAATGCACAAATAGAAACATTACAAATGAGGTTAGATTATGATATACCATATGGCAACAATTATAAAAATGATGCTTTGTCAAAATATCTTAATAGCAAAACTCAAATAGTTGAGTTAGAAAATAAATCCAACAAAACTTACGAGGAAAAACAAAATTATGAGCAAGCTAAAGAAGATTTAGCCCAAAGTAAATATGTAATTGAAAATGGCAAAGACATATTCAATGATTCAAATGCAAGAGGTATGTTATTAAATGTTTTTTCTAAGTATGAACTATTTATAATAATCACAATAGTTTTAATCGGTGGAGCTATAGTAAGTGACGAATTTAATAAAGGAACTATAAAATTATTATTAGTAAGGCCTTATAATAGAGGAAAAATATTACTTTCAAAATTTATTACTTTATTAATAACAACTTTGTTTATATGCATAACAATATGTATTTTACAGTTTATTGTAGGTTCAATATTCTTTGGATTTGAGTCTTTAAAAATTCCTGCAATAGAATATAATCACCATACAGGAAAACTTATTGAGATGAGTATATTTAAAAATATAGTTCTTACTGGTATTGGTAAAATTCCAATTTATGTATTACTTGGAACACTAGCATTTGCATTAAGTACTTTATTTAATAATACTGCTGCTGCAATCGCAATTACTTTATTAGGATATATGGCATCTGATATAATAAATTCTTTTGCTTATTATTACAATATTAAATGGCTAAAATACTTCGTAACACCGAACTGGGACTTTACGCAATTTTTATATGGTAACCTTCCTAGTATGGAGGGGCTATCTATATTGTTTTCAGCTGTAATTTGCTTAATATATTTTGCAATAATGCTAATTACTTCATTTATTGTATTTAACAAAAGAAATATTAAAAATGTATAAGTTAACCTTGGTAAAATTTGACATAACATACTTTAAATAGTATAATATATTTAGGTATTTACATAATACTTATACTAAATTATACAGTTGGTCTGTAGACCAAAGGAGGACTTATTATGGATTTTTGGACAACAGAAGAAAGATGCGCGCGGATAGACAGGTATAAAGATAACAAATTATGCCGTCAATTGGTTCTTGAAGAAGTTACTGAGGATGAACTTTTACAATATCGTTCTCAGCCGCAACCCGGTTTGATATTCGTTGCAAATGGCCGTACTTTTTATACACCATTATCTAAGAATATCCATCTTGATTTCGGCAAAAAACATCGTTGCAGTTTGGATGGTACTGTTTGTAATCTTTTATCCCCGCTTCCTGATGAATTGGGTGGCTGCGCTAAAGTTAGAGATATCTCTATAGATTCTCTTAATGGAAGATTTACTGATTTAAAAAATTCCAAGAGAATTGAAAAATATACAGATTTTATCCAACTTGGATATGAAACTTTTAATTTTGAATATTCTCATTTGGTTGTATTTAAATGTTCTCATTATCAGCCGGCGCCGCCCAGCAAACCATTAGATCCAATTATGCCTAATTAAAAAAATAGCCATAACTCATTTATTGGGTTATGGCTATTTTTCTATATGAATTAATTTTAAATTCGTTTTTATTATCAAATTTTATAATTATAGACTTTGTATAATTATCTTTATCTGGTTTACCAATTTCATTTATAATCATACTTGCCTTATATTTCTTAAGAGTATCAAATGTGTTCATGAATCCCATGCCTGTTCCACCTTCATCTTTATGTGTAGTAATTGGTTCTTTGCCTATTTTTAATAAAGTTTTTTCTTCGAATTCAATTCCTGAATCATATATATAAACACTATATACACCATCTATTAAACCTAATCTAACTAATATGCTTTTGTTTATATTTGATGAGTGATTTACTGCAATTATTGCATCTTTTATATGGTCTGCTAGTAATGTTTCTAAATCTTCTTTTGGAATAACATTGTTAACCATATAATGAATGCTTCCATTTAATTGCAATTCAAATTCAATATCATTGTTTATACATCTTGATTGCATATATTTTAACATGTCATCTATTTCTTCTATATCTGTTTTGTCTAATTTTATTGCCGTGTTCTTTCTATAATATTCTTTTGATATTTCCTTTATTCTATCACTTAAGTCTATCTCATCTGCTAATTCTTTTCCCATTTTTAGATCATTTATTTTAAATTCTAAAGATTTTATCTTATGTGATATTGTATGACTCGTTTTACTTATTTCTAAATTTTCCTTTTCGAGTTCTTCTATTTCTTTTTCCTTGTTGGCAAGTTCTGCTTTTGTTTCTTCTAAGTCCGCTACTAATAGTTTATGTTTGTAGTACATGGTTAGGATTGTTTTTATAGTCATATATATTATTATTGATAAGATTGCTAAGACAATAACTACATTTGCTGTCATTGCATTGGTTGAATTCTTACTTATTATAAAAGCAAAGATTATAGTTATTCCTATATTTAATATTAAAATGTTAAAATAATCATTATTATCACTTACCCTTAAAAATGAAAATCCTTTGTTGAATCTTTTTATCTTAAACATTCTATTTAAAATTATACTATGAATTACTAGCATAGTTGCAATATTTATATAATCATTTTGCAATTTTATTAATATATTTGGAATAAACCCTATTATTATAGTAATAAAATATATAATATAATTTATACCTAAGCTAATACTTATATTTACAATGTTTTTAACTAAATTTTCTTTATAAAATATAGTATTTAATCCTCCTAGAAATAGAATCAAAAATAAAATACTACTTAAATAGTCAATTTTATATTTTAAAATAGATGATAAAATAGCAACTATTACTGTTAATAATGAAAATATTAATATATTTCTTTTAGGTATAATAACATTTTGGTTAGACTTGTATATAATATATTCAGTGAAAAGTCCCATAAAAATTGTTCTTATAATATATACCATCACTTCCATATCTTCTTGTACTGCATTAATGAATTCAACATTCTCCATCATCTACTCTCCTTAATAACAAAAAAATCAATATAAGATAAAAATATCTTATATTGATTATATCTTTATAATTTTATTTTGTAAACTGTTATGCCCAATGTCTAAACCATTTTAAAAATGCTTTCCACATACTGCTCACCACCTTTCTACTATGTTTCTATATTTAAAAAATACCATTTTTCATGGTATTTTCACTGGTTTTCCATAATAGAAAAAAATGGTGAAAAATAAAAAAATCTAGTACTTTTTAGTACTAGATAAAAAATATATACAATAATACATTTTTATATTATTGTATATATAATAAATTGTTTATATATAATTTAATTAAACTTTATCAAAATTTCTTCGCCATTGTACACTTGATTACCCTCTACTTCATATGGGATTGTCAAATTAGCAAAATTACCTGCAGTTATTTTTTCTGTGCTATTTTTTGAAATAGTTTCTTCATCCTTGTCCCAATACGAAACGCTTATACCCTTTATAGTGTCTTTTAACTTTAGGTTTAATTCTTGATATGTGTATTCTTTATTTAAAGTTACATTGTAATATGTACCATTTGAGTCTTTTGCCTTTTCAAATGTATCTTGATCTGAAATACCTAATTTTTTGATAACTTCTTCATCAGTTAAAAATATTACTTCTTTTCTCTTTTCTACATAATGATCTTGACTGCCCAATTGTGATAAATTTACGCTTCCAGCATAGTTTAAAATTATTGTTGCATCTTCTTTGAATAGATATCCATCATGAGTTACATCTATAGCATAAGCACTATAATCTTTCACTGTCATTGAACCTTTTACAACATATAATGCTATAGTTGAATCTGCTATCTCTATCTTTCCATTACAATCTACATCCCCAAATATAACTGTTCTAGCAATTTCTTGACCATTTTTTGTAACCTGCATTCCTGTTGTTAATATTGTTCCTTCTGTATCTGTAATTTCACTTCCATCTTCTTTTTTGATGTCATATCCTGATGGTAAACAATCCTTTAAACTTTTTACTTTATCTCCTAAATCTATCCCTGTTATCATTCCATATCTGCACTTATATTTATATCCCTTTTCTATGAAATATCCATCTATTTCATAATCAACTAATATTGATTGTTCTTCTTTTTGAGCTTCCTCTGTTTTTGTTTTCGCTTCTGCAGCTTTTCTTAATATTCCATTTTCTCCTGATAGCATTGCTATTGCTACTCCTGCTAATATTAATAGCACTATTATTGTTATTACAAGTGCTATTAATGTGATTCCTTTATTTTTCTTCATCTTTTTTCCTCTCTTCCATAATATAATTTTATAGTTGTCAAAAGGAACGTCCCCATTGACAATTTTTAACACAACAAAAGACAATATTAATTTTATCCAGTGTCATAATAATCACCGAACAAATTAATATTGCCTCTTTTATCATATATTTTATTATTTTTATCTAAACTATTTGTGTGTGTGTGTGTGTGTGTGTGTGTGTGTACTCCTGCAAGGCTTTCAGCCTTCATTATTCTTGACATCATTTGTAGTTCTCCTTTTATTTTTCTTTCGTTTTTATATTATCATTACTACAATTTATTGTCAATATTTCTTCTAAATTTATGTTATTAATTATTTTGCCATGATAATATTGGATATCCATTAGTATTTTTGTTATTCTTTTTAAATGCTTCTCCCATTATATCCAATACACTTGGCATATTTTTTACATCATCTATACTTGATATACCTTCACAAGCTGTTCCTCCATCCTTTAAGTCCCATCCTAAACCTATTTGAGCTGAGCTAGATAAATATACTGCATCTTTTATTACTGGTGCTTTAACTAACCCTGCAATTCCGCCGCAAACATTAAATTGAGCATCAGTTGTTACAGCTGAATTGACATTTCCAATATTATAAACCTTACTTACAGCATTATCTTGTAATGCATCGTCAATTCCAAGAATCCCTCCAACACAGGCTCCAACTTTGTTATCATCTCCCTCTGCAATACCACTAACATTTAAGTTACCTAAATTGTAACAATTTGTTATTAGACTTGTCGATGCGTAAGCTGCAATTCCTCCAAACAAAACTCTTTTAGGACCATCAACTATAACATTCATATTTCCAGCATTATAACATTGCTTTATATCACTTTTAACATGTGCACCGAGTAATTCCGCCAATATAAGCACCAGTTCCATTTTTAATATTTAACTCCATATTAATTGTATTATAACAATTCTCTGTTATGCTCTCTCCATTTGTGCTTCCACATATTCCTCCAATTCTAGTCATTTTTAAACTATTACTTTTTATTATACCACTACTATAGCACTCACTAATCTTCCCTGCATTACGTCCTGCAAATGCCCCAATTTCTATACATCTTTCTCCTATACATGATATTTTGCAGTTAACAAGTCCTAATTTTGTAATTGTTCCATAATTAATTCCAAATAGTGCACATTGATAATTAGCATTTTCTGTTCCAAAGCTTATATTTGTATATAAATTACTTATTGTTTTACCATCTCCATTAAATATTCCTGCAAAACTATAATTCTGTGAATTACCATCACGTATCTCTGTTCCTATACATTTGAATCCTTCTCCTGATGTTAATATTGTTTTTAGTTCACCATCATATCCATATTTTTTATAATCTGTTCTATATGGCTCTACATATGATTTAGTCGAATTAAAATCTAAACTTAACCCTAATTTTACATTTTTTTCCTCATACGTTTTTCCATTTCTTACATCATATGCAAAAAATACTAAATCCTCTATACTATTTATTACATATGGCTCACTTTCTGTTCCTTTTCCTTCTAACACACCTGGATCTTTATCTTTAACCTGTTCCACACTATATCCTTCTGTACTCTCATTTAGCAATTCTTCCATTCTTTCTAAATCTGTTTTTTCTTCTTTTTTCCCTAACTCTGTCTTTGTTTTTGCTTCTGCAGCTTTTTTTAATATTCCATTTTCTCCTGATAGCATTGCTATTGCTACCCCTGCTAATATTAATAACACTATTATCGTTATTACAAGTGCTATTAATGTGATTCCTCTTTCTTTCCTCATTCGATTTTCCTCCATTTTTATCTTTATTTTGTTGTTAATCTATTGTGTTCTATTTTTATATTACCATATTTATTTTTCTTTTTACAGTGAATTTTATTCATACTTTTATTATTTTTTTCATTGTCAAAAAAGAACGTCCCCATTGACAATTTTTAACACAACAAAAGACAATATTATACTATCCGGTATCATTATAATTACCGAATATTATAATATTGTCTCTTATATTTATGTTTTTTATTAACTTTTTTTCTAAACTATTTGTGTGTGTGTGTGTGTGTGTGTGTGTGTGTACTCCTGCAAGGCTTTCAGCCTTTATTATTCTTGACATCATTTGTAGTTCTCCTTTTACTTCTTCTTTTGTTTTTATATTATCATTACTACAATTTCTTGTCAATATTTTTTCTAAATTTATGTTATTAATTATTTTGCCATGATAATATTGGATACCCATTAGTATTTTTGTTATCCTTTTTAAATGCTTCTCCCATTATGTCCAATACACTTGGCATATTTTTTACATCATCTATACTTGATATACCTTCACAAACTGTTCCTCCACCTTTTAGATCCAATCCTAGACCTCTTTGAGCTGAACTAGATAAATATATTGCATCTTTTATTACTGTCGCTTCAACTAGTCCTGCAATTCCAGCCAAAATATTATAACGAGCATTAGTTGTTATAACTGAATTAACATTTCCAATATTATAAACTTTACTTATTGCATTATCTTGTAATGAACTTCCATGTCCAATAATTCCGCCTACAGAAGCTCCGAATTTATCTTGATTACCATCTACAGTTCCATTAACATTTAAATTACCTAAATTGTAACAATTTGTTATTAAACTTGTCGACGCAAAACCTGTAACTCCTCCAAATCGAATACTTTCAATGCCATCAACCATAACATCGATATTTCCAGCATTATAGCATTGTTTTATATCACTTCCCACATGCGAACCGGGTAATTCCTCCAAGATAAGCACCAGTCCCATTTTTAATACTTAACTCTACATTAATTGTATTATAACAATTCTCTGTTATACTCCCGCCATTTGTACTTCCAGATATTCCTCCAATTCTAGTTACTTTTAGACTATCACTTTTTATTATACCACTACTATAGCACTCACTAATTTTTCCTGCATTACGTCCTGCAAATGCCCCAATTTCTATACATTTTTCTCCTGAACATGATATTTTACAGTTAACAAGTCCTAGTTTTGTAATTGTTCCATAATTAATTCCAAATAATGCACATTGATAATTAGCATTTTCTGTTCCAAAGCTTATATTTGTATATAAATTACTTATTGTTTTACCATCTCCATTAAATATTCCTGCAAAACTATAATTCTGTGAATTACCATCACGTATCTCTGTTCCTATACATTTGAATCCTTCTCCTGATGTTAATATTGTTTTTAGTTCACCATCATATCCATATTTTTTATAATCTGTTCTATATGGCTCTACATATGATTTAGTCGAATTAAAATCTAAACTTAACCCTAATTTTACATTTTTTTCCTCATACGTTTTTCCATTTCTTACATCATATGCAAAAAATACTAAATCCTCTATACTATTTATTACATATGGCTCACTTTCTGTTCCTTTTCCTTCTAACACACCTGGATCTTTATCTTTAACCTGTTCCACACTATATCCTTCTGTACTCTCATTTAGCAATTCTTCCATTCTTTCTAAATCTGTTTTTTCTTCTTTTTTCCCTAACTCTGTCTTTGTTTTTGCTTCTGCAGCTTTTTTTAATATTCCATTTTCTCCTGATAGCATTGCTATTGCTACCCCTGCTAATATTAATAACACTATTATCGTTATTACAAGTGCTATTAATGTGATTCCTCTTTCTTTTCTCATTAGATTTCCCTCCATTTTTATCTTTATTTCATTATTAGTCTATTGTGTTCTATTTTTTTATATTACCATATTTATTTTTCTTTTTACAGTGAATTTTATTCATGCTTTTATAATTTTTTATAATGTCAAAAAGGAACGTCCCCATTGACAATTTTTAACACAACAAAAGACAATATTATACTATCCTGTATCATTATAATTACCGAATATTATAATATTGTCTCTTATATTTATGTTTTTTATTAACTTTTTTTCCAAACTATTTGTGTGTGTGTGTGTGTGTACTCCCGCAAGGCTTTCAGCCTTTATTATTCTTGATATCATTTGTAGTTCTCCTCTTATTTCTTCTTTTGCATTTATATTATCATTACTACAATTTATTGTCAATATTTTTTCTAAATCATTTTTCTTATTTTATCAACATAGTAATATATAAATTCCATTGGTGTTGGAACTCCTGTCTCATAATTAATCTTTGCTTTGTAATGCATCATTAAGTCTTCTAGTGCTGAAATTCTCCAGGCATGAATAATTGCATTTTGTATTCCATTTGTAATTGTATTTCCTGACTTCTTGTAAACCTTTGTTAAATGTTGAATAACATTTATATCACTCTTAGGATTTTCTATTAAATATAAAATTGCATCATGTATGTATTGTCTACCTTTTAAGTTTGGAGTTACACCTATTAAATCTAATTCATGATAAATTTGTTCTGAAATTCTACTTTCATTTTCTACTATTTCTTCTTTTAATGTTTCAACCGATCTTATAGGCTCTTCTTCTCTTAGAGTTATTAATTTATTTAACACATGTTCACTAGAATATTTTGGATGATTTTTATACAATATGATTTCAACTCCATTTCTATGAAGTATGTCATAAGTTATTTGAGATTTTACATGAGTTGTTACTATTATTATAGGTTTATATCCTAATTTCAAATCTTTAATTTTTGATAAGAACTCTAGTGAATCTGGATTACCTGAACTACTGTTGTTTAATTCAATGTCTAAAATTATGCCTTCTGGATGTTTCATTCTAACAATTTTAAGAGCTTCTACATCAGAATCAGTCATACCAACTAACTCGAAATCCTCTCTACCTTTTAATGATTCAATAAAATTATTACAATCATTTACATCATCTTCAACTATTAATATTTTCATTGGTTTATTACTCATACTAATTTACTCCTTTCAAATTCAACCATTATGTTTAAAGATATACCATAATTCCTCAAAAAATACCAGATATCTACAAATTATTTCACTAACTGAATATCCGAATAGTATATTAAAATTGATACAAGAATAAATGAGAGAAGGATTTTATATGAATATTAAAAATAATTTAGAAATTAATCCCGAAAAACTAGAACAGATCGAAAGAGGTTTACGAATCAAACATATTCGTGAAAAAGAATTAAAAATGAAAAAATCAGAACTTGGTAGAAAACTTGGTGTCTCTGGCCAATTTATAGGATTGGTTGAAGAAGGCAAAGGGAATTTATCTTACAAAAGTATTAAGAAACTTAAATATCTATGTGGCCACTCATCTGATTATATATTGTTTGGATTAGATGATGATATGATTTTGGAAACCAGAGAGTGTCTTGAAAAATATAGCGATGAAGAAGTAATCAAAGCAATTGATACTTTAAAAGAGATAGCCTTATTCATTAAATAACTAAAATGTAGCATAATTCAAATATGCTACATTTTTATTTTTCTTAGCTTATTTACATCTTCTACTAAGTTTTCTACTAAATAATCAATTTGAGCTTTTGTATTAAACTCTCCTATTGTGATTCTGAGTGCTCCTTGTATATATTCTGGTTCTAGACCTATAGCAGTAAGTACATGTGATGGCTTTGCATCTCCTGATGTGCATGCAGAACCACTTGATGCGCATATACCTTTTTTATCTAGCTCTAACAATAGTCCTCCCGCATCAATCCCTTTAAAAGATATATTACTATTTCCAGGAAGCCTTTTTTCCATTGTCCCGTTGATTTTTACATCCTCTATTCTATTTTGAATTTCCTTATTATAATAGTTTCTTAATTCCTCCAAATGTTTTATATGTTGTTTTAAACCTATTTCTGATAATTCACAGGCTTTACCAAGTCCTACTATGCTAGCTACATTCTCTGTTCCAGCTCTTTTATTTTTTTCTTGATGTCCTCCATTCATAAATTTTGTAAATTCTATTCCTTTTTTCACATATAATGCACCTATTCCTTTTGGTCCATATATTTTATGTCCAGACAATGATAACATATCTATCCCCATGTCCTTCACATTGATTGGTACATTTCCTACTGCTTGAACTGCATCTGTATGAAATATTATACTTTTTTCTTTTGCTATTTTTGCAATTTCTTCTATTGGTTGTATTGTACCAATTTCATTATTTGCAAACATTATGCTTATTAAAATTGTATTTTCTTTAATGGCATTTCTTAATTCCTCTAAATCAATTATTCCATCTTTATTAACATTTATATATGTTACTTCAAATCCTTGATTTTCTAGTTGTTTGCATGATTCAAGTATTGCATGATGCTCTATCTTTGATGTTATTATATGATTTCCTTTATTTTTGTTATTATATGCAATTCCTTTTAATGCTGTATTATCACTTTCTGAACCGCAACTAGTAAAATATATATCGTTTTTTTCTGCTCCTATTAGTTTCGCTACTTTCTCTCTTGCCTCTTCTATTGCTTTTTTTGCTTTTCTTCCTATATTATAAATTGAAGATGGATTTCCATATTCTTGCGTTAAATATGGTACCATCTCCTTAAAAACTTCTTCTTTAACTTTTGTAGTAGCTGCATTATCAAAATAAATAATCATATTTAGTCTCCTTAACTTTTTTGTATATTATATTATTTTGATATTGCTTTAGTTACTTTTTTATATAGTATGCATTATCTAAAGAATATTGCACTTTAGTGTAATCATCTATTTCATTTGGTAATCCTTTTATATTTTCATTTTTTATTATTTCATTGTCTTCTGATATTTCATTTCCATTATTGTCAAGATATTTTGTTTCTTTGTCATTATATAATTTTATATAATTATCATTGTTTTCAAATCTTGCATTTTTCATTTTGTAAACTTCTTCTATTTTCTCATTATATATATGGGTATTACTTTTATTGTCTAAAACTTGTAATAAATTTTTTCCTTTAAATTTTTGTATTAATTGATACTTAAAATCTAATATAGTTTTGCCATTTGCATTTATTATTCCCATTTTTCCTTTTTGATTTTTTGCAATGAAATAGTCTTTAAATATATATTCAATATAACTATAAACTTCGTTTACTAATCTTATTCCTTCTTTGTTCTCTATTCCATAATACAATATATTATTATTCATCATTGTAGATATTCTATAATTTTCATTGTCTGTTTTATATATTGTTTTATTGAAATTTATATCTTGTTTATTTCCATTTGTATCATAGACTACACTTTCATTTGAATTATTTGCATATAAATATATTCCCTTATATTCTATGTCATCATAGGTTACTTTTATTTTTATTTCTCCTTTTAAGTCTGACATACCATATTTTTTATTTTTTTCTAGTAGTAGTAAACCACTTTCATCATAAGAAATTGATTGATATTCAAATGGTATTACCTTTTTCGATTTTTTAAAAAATCCATATTTACCATTTTCAGATACTATTAAGTATAAGTCTTCTAACCTTGTTACTCTCGTTATATCATTATATTTTGCATCTAATATCTTCTTGCCTGTATAATCTATATATCCAATTTTAAAACCATCATCTGTTGTATTTGATACTATAAATCCTGCTTTTAGATATTTTTCATTTTCTGTATAATATTCGTCTGTTTTTATATTATCATATTTTGTATCTACTAGTTTTTTACCATTGATATTTATTACACCATATTTTCCGCTTTTTGAAACTAGCAATTTTCCCTCTGTACCCTTTAGGTTTTCTATTGAGTCATATATGTTCTTTGTGATTTTTTTACCATTAATATCTACCAATCCATATAAACCATCTTTTTGATAAGTTAAAACTGTTTTTTCATAGCATAATATACTTGCTACGTTTTTTAATTTTATTGGTTGTATATTTTCATATCCACTAAATAATTCTTCTTCTTTTGAATTTAATATTTTTATATTATCATCATCTTCATAACATACAAATATATCTTTTTCTGGATTTATAATTACTATGTCTTTATATTCTGGTGATATTATAACATTTCCTTCTAAGTCTATTACTCCATACTTTTCGTTTTCATAAAGTTTAGCATAATTATATTTATTTACTTCTTCAATTCGATAATTAATTTTTGAATTATTTATTTTTCTTATTCCAAATATTACTCCAATTATTACTAATATTATTATTAAAAATACTATAAATCTTTTTTTCATAAAAACTCCTTTTTATCCAAATAGACTGATTTGATTACTTTCAGGTAATCCATCTAAACAATGATTTTCTTTTAATAAGCTGATAACTGAATCTCCTACTTTTGCACGCATTCTTACCTCATCTATAGACATAAATTCTTCTTCTTTTGCTGCATTATAAATTGATTCTGCAGCTATTGGTCCCATCCCCGGAATACTATTAATTGGAGGTCTTATTGAATCTCCTTCGACTAAAAAGTTTTTCCAGTGTGATTTATATAAATCAATTGGTAAGAATTTAATTCCTCTTTCATACATTTCTAGTACCAATTCTAAAACAGGGTACATGTCTAAGTCTTTTTTAGCTGCTGCATTTCCTTGCGCATCAATTTCCTTCATTTTATTTTTTACTTTTTCTTCTCCATATATCATGCATGATGCATCAAAGTTATCTGCTGCTCTTATTGAGAAAAATGCTGAATAATATGCTACTGGCATGTGAACTTTAAACCATGCTATTCTAAATGCATTTGTTACATATGCTGCGGCATGTGCTTTTGGGAACATGTATTTAATTTTTTCACATGATTTTATATACCAATCCGGAACATCATGTTCTTTCATCATTGTTTTATATTCTTCCCATTTTTTTGGATCTTTTAATGCTTTTCCTTTACGCACTGTTTCCATTATTTTGAATGCTGGGTTTGGTGGTAATCCTTTTTTTATTAGATATATCATTATATCATCTCTACAGCATATGGCTTCATTTAGAGTAACTGTACCTGCTTCTATTAAACTTTGAGCATTTCCAAGCCACACATCTGTACCATGTGATAATCCTGATATTCTAATTAATTCGTCAAACGTTTTTGGTTTTGTGTCTACCAACATTCCTCTTACGAATTTTGTTCCAAACTCTGGTACTCCATAACTTCCTACTTCTGATCTTATTTGGTCTGGCGTTACTCCTAGAGCTTTAGTAGAACTAAATATTGACATTGTGTCTTTATCATCAAGTGGCACTTTAGTTGGATCTACTCCTGTTAAATCTTGTAACATTCTTATAACCGTCGGATCGTCGTGGCCTAGTATATCTAGTTTTAATAAGTTTTGATCTATTGAGTGGTAATCAAAGTGTGTTGTAATTATGCTTGAATTTGGATCATCTGCTGGATGTTGAACTGGTGTAAATTCATATATTTCTCTTCCCTTTGGAACAACTATAATTCCTCCTGGGTGCTGACCTGTGGTCCTTTTTATTCCTGTACATCCTGCTGATATACGTGTTGCCTCTGCTTGACTTACTGGTATATTTCTTTCTTCGTAATATTTTTTTACATATCCAAACGCTGTTTTTTCTGCTACTGTACCTATTGTACCTGCTTTAAATGTAGTTCCTTTTCCAAATATGACTTCTGTATATTTATGTGCTTTTGCTTGATATTCTCCTGAGAAATTTAAGTCTATATCTGGTTCTTTATCTCCATTAAATCCTAAGAATGTTTCAAATGGTATATCCATTCCATCTTTATCTAACTTATGTCCGCATTTTGGACAATCTTTATCTGGCAAATCAAATCCATTTTGATATCCATAGTCAGTAAAGTCTGAATATTTACAGTTTGGACATCTATAATGGGCAGGCAATGAGTTAACTTCTGTTATACCTGTCATATTAGCAACAAAAGATGATCCTACAGATCCTCTTGAGCCAACTATATATCCATCTTCATTTGATTTCCATACTAGCTTTTGTGCAATTATATACATAACTGAGAATCCATTTTTTATTATCGAATCAAGCTCTTTATCTAACCTAGTTTGCACTATTTCTGGCAATGGATCTCCATATAATTCGTGTGCTTTATTATAAGCTATGTCTTTAATTGTTTGCTCGCAACCTGGTATATGTGGTGGACATTTTTCTTGTGATATCGGAGAAATTTGTTCACACATATCCGCAATTTTATTAGTATTTGTTATAACAACTTCATAGGCTTTTTCTTCTCCTAAATACTCAAATTCCTTAAGCATTTCTTCTGTAGTTCTTAAATATAATGGTGCTTGATTATCAGCATCTTTATAGCCTTGTCCCGCTTCTAATATACGTCTATATATCTCATCTTGTGGATCCATAAAATGTACGTCACAAGTAGCTACTACAAGTTTATTTAATTTCTCTCCCAGCTCTACGATTTTTCTATTTATGTCTTTTAAGTTTTCTTCATCTTGTACTATTCCCTCTCTTACCAAAAATTGGTTATTAC
The DNA here is from genome assembly GCA_934167965.1 of uncultured Clostridia bacterium. Classification (GTDB taxonomy): domain Bacteria; phylum Bacillota; class Clostridia; order TANB77; family CAG-508; genus CAG-269. The sequence continues at coordinate 187,662 of CAKPMJ010000003.1, forward strand.
CAATAGGTTGAATTTCTAAATAATCATAGCTATTTGCAATTTCTTCTATTTCTTCATCTGATTTTCCAAGTTCTATTGCTTGATATAATTCTCCTGCTTCACAAGCACTTCCTAATATTAGTCCTTCAGAATATTTTTTATATAAACTTTTTAGAATACGTGGTTTTTTATAAAAATAATGTAAATGTGATAATGATACTAGTTTGTATAGGTTTTTTAATCCCACATAGTTTTTAGCAAGTATTATTGCGTGATATGGTCTTCCCATTTTGTATGCATTTTTCTTTGCTTCTGCATCTTCGCATTTTATTCCAATATCTTGTACTGTTTTCGCATCTCTTTCTTTTAGCATATCAATCATTACATTAAATACTTTAACTGTAGTATCTACATCATCCAACGCTCTATGTGCAACTTCTACTTTTATTTTTAAGTACTCTGCAATCTTTCCTAATTTATGTTTCTTTAGCTCCGGGAACAACTTTCTTGCAAGCTCTAATGTATCTACATAAGTATAGTCAAATTCGTATCCTAATTGCTTTGCATTATGTTTTAAAAATCCCACATCAAATGATGCATTATGTGCTACTACTACTGAATCTTTTCCTAAAAAGTCTAAAATTTTAGGAAATACTTTGTCTATTGTCTCAGCATCTTTTACCATGTCATCTGTTATATTTGTAACCTCTACAACTCTTGGTGGAATTGGCTTTTCTGGGTTTACAAAACAACTAAACTCATCTATAACTTCTCCATTTTTTATTTTCATTATTCCAACTTCTGTGATTTTTTCTGTTTTAGGTGAAAATCCTGTTGTTTCTAAGTCTAGTACACAATATGTTGTGTCTATATCTTGTCCCTTAAAGTTTGTTACTACTGATGAACCATCTGGTACTAAATATGCTTCTACTCCATATATTATTTTCATATCAGGATTGTCTACTCCTAATAATTTATGTGCCTCTGGGAATGCTTGTACAACTCCATGGTCTGTGATTGCAATTGATTTCCATCCCCATTTCATTGCTCTTTTTATTAAATCTGTTGCTGAAGTCATTGCATCCATTTGGCTCATTTGTGTATGCATATGAAGCTCTACTCTCTTTATTTCGCTATTATCTTCTCTTTTTGCCTTCTTTAGTCCATCTGTCTCAACTATTGTATTTGCCATTACTGTTAATTCATTTGAAAATGCATCCATTTGTGCTTTACCTTCTAGTTTAACACCCTTGGCTTTTTTCATTCTTCCTAATACTCTTTTAGCATCTTTTCCTTGTAAAAATGCTTTACATGTTATTGTGTTTGTTCCATCATATACATCAAAACTTAATATTACTTTTCCTGACTTTGTTTCTCTATCTTCATAACGAAGCAAGTCTCCATCTATTACTACATTTCCTGATTCTGTATGTAAGTCATTTATTTTTGTAAGTGGACTCTTCATTACTTCTGTCATTCCTAATATTAGAGGTGTATCATCATTTTCTTCTGGAATTTTTGGTAGGTTATCTCCTTTTATTGTAAATATTGTATTTCCTATTACTGTTATATCTCCTGCATATGCATCTAATCCCGCTTTTCCTGTAACTTTTAGTCCTTCTGCTGCTTTTATTTTTTCTAAAGTTTCATTTCCTTCTGTTATATCTTTTGCAAATGATTTACAAGTTATTACTCCTGTTCCATCAAATAATTCAAATATAAGCATTCCTTTTCCTGATTTTGTTTCTCTACATTCACTTGTAACTACTCTTCCCTCTAATGTTACCCTTGCATCTTCTGCTGATATTTCTTTTATTTTTTTATGATTCTCTTTCGCTTTGGTTATTTTTCCTAGTATTAAATTATTTTCTTCCTCAATTTCTTCTATTCCCTCTACTATATCTTCTGGCATAGGCGGAATATCAGGTGGTAAATTGTTATATTCTATCTCTGGAACTGGTACTTCCTCATGGTGCATTTGTTCTATTTTTTCTTCTATTATATGTTCTACTACTTCTCTTTTAGCTCTTTCTTCTTTTTCCTGTAAGGCTTTTTGCTCTTCTTTTGTTAATATTTCTATAAAATGGATTTTGTAATTAAATCCAAATAAATTTTTTATTACTCTTTCTAATTCTTGGTCTAATTTTCTTGCTCTTAAAAAATCCGCTCCTTTTATTTTCATGTTTACGTTTATGTTATTTTTTTCTATTTCTATTGTGCTTTTTAATAATATCATTGGTTTCATTAATGGATATTTGTGTACCATATAACAAATTAAGTTTGTCCATTCTTTTTTTATTTCCTTTATTTCTGCTGTTTCTTCATAATTTATTTTCATGTCTACATTGCTAAACTGAAATCTATCTTTTAGAAACTTTTCAAAGAACCATAACTCTTTTATTTCCATATATTCTTGGCTTTTTAATTCTATTTCTAATGTATTTTGCTTTTTGTTTAGGTTCATTAATAATATTTCTGCATCTTTTATGTTTGTATTTGTTTTATAGTCACTAAATACTTCTGCTATTGTTTTTATTTTTGCTGTTTCCATTTATGCTCACCTCTTTTTAACTTCCTTTATTTTACTATAAACAACAAAAAATAGCAATAAATTTAAGTTATTTATTGCTATTTTGATGCATTATTTTAAGTTAAATTTATTTAAGACTTTCTTTGTCTTCTTCAATTTTACTTGGGTCTTGAGCATATTGTTGCTGTTTAATTTGTACATCTCCACTCACATATTTAATTAATAAATCTTTATCCGTTGCATTAATTTTTCCATCGCAATTCATATCTATTGAAATTTTCATTGGAGCAGCCAATTTCAAAGTAAGACCTCCACAATATGCTAGAAAGTATGATCGATCAGTAGCATCAACTTTTCCATCACAATTAAAATCTCCAAATACCACAGTTGATAATTTATTGTCGTCCTTTTCTACTATCATTCCTGTTGCCATAATCATATCTTTTTTTTCGCTTTCATTTATTGGAATATATTCTCCTGTATGTGTAGACATATTATATTCATATTTTGAAGTTACTTTATACCCTATTGGTTTCAAAATTTCTTCAAATTTTTCAACTTTTTCTTCTCCTGCTGTAAAACCTGTTATATATCCATTACTACATTTATATTTCAAATTATTTGTTAAAAAATAAGTTTCTAATTCCATTGTTGCTAGTCTTTCCTTTTCTTGCTCTTGTCCCTCTTCTGTCTTTGTCTTTGCTTCCGCTGCCTTTTTTAATATTCCATTTTCTCCTGATAACATTGCTATCGCTACTCCTGCTAGTATTAATAGTACTATTATTGTTATTACCAATGCAATTAGAGTTATTCCTTTGTTTTTTTTCATAGTTCGTCTCCTTCTATTTTAGTTTACACTAAATTTCAAACATACTGTATCATCTATTTTTATGTAATAATCATTTCCTATATATCCTGTTTCAACTAATTCGTAATTATTTTCTCCTGTTTTTTTATATACTTCTACATTTTTTCCTGTAAAATATCCCTTTAATGTCTCTACTGTTAATTCATTTTCAGTTATTTTAACTACATAATAATCATTTTCCTTGTCATATACTTTTTCATAACTTTCTGGGAAACCTTCTATAATTTTATTTAATTCATCTATACGAGTATATACTCTTATAGTATTTGGGTCTCTTAGTTTTTGGCTTTGGTCTACTGGCTTTCCCCCAAGTAATTCACTTTTCATTATATAATCTGCATCATCATCGTCTACTATTCCATCACCATTTACATCTCCTGCTATTTTAAAGCAATCCTCTCCTGTCCCCGCATCTGGTATGCTTAGTAAATCCTTTGTTCTTGTAATGGGACTTGCATCTTCTATATCAATATCACCATCTCCGTTTATATCTCCAAATAAAATTGTTTTTGCTATTGTATTTCCTGATCTATCTTTTACTATCATTCCTGTTACAAGTACTTCTCCTTCATCTGCTAATGTTGTTCCATCTTTTTTGTAAATTGTATATCCATCTGGTAAATCATCTGATAAACTTGATACTTTTTCACCCTTTTGTATATTTGATATATACCCATATGCTGTATTTCTTTTCTTGTTTTCTGTTGAAAAATGAATTTGCAATTCTGTTGATGATAATATTTTTTCTTCCTTCGCTGTTGCTTCATCTGTATTGGTCTTGGCCTCTGCCGCTTTCTTTAATATTCCATTTTCTCCCGATAGCATTGCTATTGCTACACCCGCTAATATTAATAGTACTATTATTGTTATTACTAGTGCTATTAAAGTTATTCCTTTTTCTTTTTTATTAATTTGTTCTTTCATTTGTTTTCCTCCTTTTAAATTTATTCTATTATTATTTTTCCTATAGGTATTTCTTTGCTACTACTCACATATATTACTTCATCGCCATTTTGAACATTTTCTGTTGTTGCAACTTCTTCTCCATTTCTTTTTATTTTTCCATTTGCTGGCAATGCACTCAATAAACTTTCTGCTTTTATAATTTCACTCGATTTCATTTTAAAGTTATATCTATCAGTTGATTCATTATATTCTAATTCATATACATCATTTTCTACTATACCTGCAATATACATATATCTCTTACAGCTCTCTCTATCTTCTATTATTTTTTTAGGATTTGACGCATACTGATTTTGGTTTATTTCTGTCCTTCCTAAAATATATTCTTTTATTATTTTATTGTCCATTCCATTAATTTTTCCATCACAATTTACATCAATTGATGCTTTAATAAAATCTTCAACTTCTAAATCTTTTGTTACATATGTTTTCAATGTGCTTAAAGTTGCAGTACCAATATTGGCATCACATCTTAAATCACCAAATACTACTGTTCTTGCTATTGTTTTTCCATCTTTTTGTACTGACATTCCTGTAGCTATTTTTATTGTTTTATCCTCTATCTCTACATCTTCTCCTGTATTTGTTTGAGTATTGTATTTATATTTTAAATTTATTTTATATCCTAATGGTTCCATTTTTTCTTCAAATTTTTCAACTGTATCTTCATCTGTAAACCCTGTCATATATCCATTACAGCATTTATATTTCATATTATTAGTTTCAAAAAGTGTTGTTAATTCCATGTCTACTAATCTTGCCTCTTCTTCTATTTGTGCTTGCTCTGTTTCTGTCTTTGCCTCCGCTGCTTTTTTTAATATTCCATTCTCTCCTGATAACATTGCTATTGCCACTCCTGCTAATATTAATAGTACTATTATTGTTATTACTAGTGCTATTAAAGTTATTCCTTTTTCTTCTTTATTCATCATAACTTTCCTCCTATTCATTTGTTACATTATGCAATATTTTGTCATACACTTATATGATATAGCAAAATATTGTAGAATGTCAATAGTCAAAATTAGTGATAAAATGTTATAAAACGTTAATATTTATAAGATTTTAATAGATATTAAATTTTATTAATATTTTTGAGAAAGGATTTTAAATGGAACGAATTGAAATAAAATTAGATAAAATATTAAAAGAAAAAAATTATCCCAAATGGAGATTTGCTCGTGTTTCTGGGATTGATTATAGAACTATTCTTAGGTATTGCAAAGGTGATTTAAAAAATATAAAACTAGATATTCTTCTGTCAATTTGTCAGACTTTAGACTGTAGAGTTGAAGACATTTTTGAATATAAAAAAGATTAAAAATGATTTTATTTCATTTTTAATCTTTTTTGTTTTTATTATTTTAGAAACTTCTTGAGCTTCCTCCACCACCAGAAGAACCTCCGCCTCCGAAAGAGCCTCCACTTGAAGATCCTCCTCCTGAATAGCCTCCGGCCACCATGGTAACTTCCTCCTGATCCAGATCCTCCAGAAAGTCCTTTAAATCCGGACAAAAATGGAACTATACTGAAAGGTATCGCAAACAAAGCTACTCCCCAGTCTTCAATTAATATTTTAATTATTATTATTGAAAACAAACTATATAGCCAACCAAACATATTAATTGTTTTGCTTTTCTTTGTCTTTTTATCTCTAACAAAGTATAAAATCAACCCTATTATATAGGATATTATTGGCATTGCAAAAAATGCAAATACAACTTTGTTTCCTTCAGCATCGTTATAAGTACTTCCAGAAGTTCCTGTAGGTGCTTCAGCTCCAACTTCTACATTATATTCATTAGCGACTACTTCTAAAATTGCATTATATCCATTTTTTATACCATCATTCCAATTGTCTTGTTTTAAATATGGAATTATATATTCATCTTGGATTCTACCCGTTTTCCCATCAGGTAAGATTCCTTCTAATCCATATCCCACTTCTACTCTAAACTTTCTTTCTTCTAATGCTAATAACAGTAAAACACCATTGTTTTTATTTTTATCTCCAATTCCAAAATTCCTAAATAATGTTGTTGCATAGTCCTCTAGTGAATCTCCATCTAGACTTGGAACTGTAACTACCACAATTTGTGCTCCTGTTTGGCTACATAAACTTTTATTTGTACTAATAATGTATTCTTTTGTTTCTTCGTTTAACAAATTTGCATAATCATTAACATAAAAGTCGTTTGTAGGTGTAACCATTGCCATTACTTTTGTACTTATAAGTATTAAAAATATAAATATTATTATACTTTTTAATAGTACATTCTTTTTGTTAGAATGCAACATTTGGCACCTCCGAACTTCCTTCGCTTGCTTCAAAATATGCTGCTTTTTCAAATCCAAACATATTAGCAAATAAGCTGTTTGGTAATTTTTTTATTGTTGTATTATAAGTATTTACAGCATCATTGTAGTCTTTTCTGGCTACTGCTATACGGTTTTCTGTACCAGCTAATTCGTCTGATAATTGTGTAAAGTTTTGTGATGATTTTAAATCAGGATAGTTTTCAACTACTACCATTAATGCATTTAATGATTCACTTAACTCATTATTTGCTGATGATTTTTCCTCTACACTACTAGCATTAACTAATTTAGTTCTTGCATCTGTAACTTTTCCAATTATTTCATCTTCATGCTTAGCATATCCTTTTACAGTACTAACTAAATTAGGTATCAAATCTGCTCTTCTCTGAAGCATTACATCTAGATTAGACATTTTGCTATCAACATTTTCTTTTTTTGAAACCATTCCATTGTAACTACTTATAAGTGCAATAGCAATTATTACAATGATTGCTATAACAACTATAAGCCCTAAATTTGTTTTTTTCATTTTATCCACCTCTTTCTTTTTTTACATTATATATTTTATATATTCTCATGTCAATAAATTATATTAATTTATTTAATATGCTTTCTGCTGCATTTCTTCCAGACCTTGCAGCCCATGCTACTGTGTTTGTTATATTTGCTACATCTCCACCTGCATATATTTTATTATTTGAAGTTTCTCCATTTTCATTAATTAATATTGTATTATTTTTATTTAAATTCAAGTTAAGCATTTTAATTTCTCCACTTGGATTTGAACCTAATGCCATAACAACGTAGTCTATTGGTATCTCATAGTTACTTCCTTCAATATTAACTGGTGAAAGCCTTTCATCTCCATCTTTTTTTATAAGTTCAGTTTTTACAAGTTCTAATTTTTCAGCCTTTTGATCTCCTATTATCTTTATTATATTATTTTTAAACAAAAATTTTACTCCATCATTTATAGCATCTTCTATTTCTTTATTTTCTGCTGGCATTTGTTCTCTTGAACGTCTATATATTACTATCACATCTTTTGCGCCCATTCTTTTTATTGTTCTTGCAGCATCCATAGCAACATTTCCTCCGCCATTTACCGCAACAATTTTGCCTGTTAAATCAGGAAAATCTTTATATTCTAATAATTCATTTGCACCATATATTCCTTTTAAATTTTCTCCATCTATTCCCATTTTTGAGGATATATTAGCTCCTATCGATATAAATACTGCATCATATTGATCTTCTAATTCTTTTAAATTTAAGTTTTCACCCAATATCATATTATATCTTACTTTTATTCCTAATTCTAATATTTTATTTATAGTTTTTTGTACAATATTTTTAGGCAGTCTAAAATCAGGAATTCCATGTATTAAAAGCCCTCCCAAATAATCATATTTCTCATATATACTAACTTGTACACCTTTTTTAGCTAAAAATGCAGCACATGTTAACCCAGCAGGACCTCCTCCAACTATTGCTACTTTTTTTGATTTATATTTATCTTCTATATCTGTCTTTATTTTGAAATCTTTTTTTAATGCTATATCTCCAATAAAAGATTCCAATTCTCCTATGCTTACGGAACTGCCTTTTATCCCTCTTACACATGAACCTTCACACTGTTTTTGATGAGGACATATTCTTCCGCACAAAGGTTGCAATACTGTTGTTTCATTTAATATATCATAGGCATCTTCATATTTTTTTTCTTTCAACTTCTGTATAAATCCTGGTATATTATTTCCTAATGGACAGCCTTTATTTGAACATGGCTTTTTTTTACAATTTAAACAATATTCTAGTTTTTCTTTTATTTCTACATTCATTTTTATGTGTTCCTTTCAAATTTAATTGTCAAAAGAAACGTCCCTATTGACAACTTTTTTTAAGTCCTCTAAAAAATCTATCTTTTTTGTTTCATCTCTAAGTAGTGCTGCTGGATGCCATGTTGGCATATACATTATCCCCTTTTTTTCAATCCATTTTCCTCTACTTGCTGTTATTTTGTATTCCTCTCCTAATATGTTTTGAAGTGCTATTCTTCCAAGTAGTACTATTATTTTTGGTTTTATTATCATTACTTGATTTCTTAGATAATTCATGCATGCTGTTATTTCGTCTTTCTCCGGATCTCTATTGTGTGGTGGTCTACATTTTACAATGTTTGCTATATATACATCTTCTCTTTTTATTCCTACTACATCAAATGCTTTGTTCATAAGTTGACCTGCTTTTCCTACAAATGGCTCTCCTTGCCTATCTTCATCTGCTCCTGGTCCTTCTCCTATAAACATTATTTCTGCTTTTGAATTTCCCACTCCAAATACTATATTTTGTCTTGTAGTACATAATTTACATTTTTTACATTCTTTGAAACTTTGTTTTAGTTCTTCTAAATCTTCATACATTTTTTGTTTTCCTTTATTTTTATTTAATATTTTATTTTTATAATATTTTACTACATTTGTAAGGTTTTATCAATAGAATTTTTTTATAAAAATTAATCAAAAAAATAACAAGGTGTTACAAAGACTTGTAACCCTTGCTATTATTATATTTATTATTGGATGATGTCTGCAACAACACCTGAACCTACAGTTCTACCACCTTCACGAATAGCGAATCTTAATCCTTTTTCGATAGCGATTGGTGTGATAAGTTCGATTGTCATTGAAACGTTATCTCCTGGCATAACCATTTCTGTTCCAGCTTCTAATTCAATAACACCAGTAACGTCTGTTGTTCTGAAATAGAATTGTGGTCTGTATCCATTAAAGAATGGTGTATGACGTCCACCTTCTTCTTTAGTTAATACATAAACTTGAGCTGTGAATTTTGTATGTGGATTGATGCTTCCTGGTTTTGCAAGAACTTGACCTCTTTCAACGTCTTTTCTATCAATTCCTCTTAATAATGCTCCAGCATTATCTCCAGCTTCAGCTGAATCTAATGATTTTCTGAACATTTCTAGTCCTGTTATAACAGTTTTCTTTCTTTCTGTTGAAAGTCCTATTATTTCAACTTCTTCTCCAACTTTTACTTGTCCTCTTTCTACTCTACCTGTAACAACTGTTCCTCTACCTGTTATTGTCATAACGTCTTCGATTGGCATTAAGAATGGTTGATCAACTGGTCTTTCAGGTGTTGGTATATAAGTATCAATAGCTTCCATTAATTCTTTCATTGGAGCATATACAGGATCATTAGGATCTGTAGATGTGCTTTCTAATACTTTTAATGAAGATCCTTTTACGATTGGAATTTCGTCTCCAGGGAAATCATAGCTTGATAATAAGTCTCTAACTTCCATTTCAACTAATTCTAATAATTCTGGATCATCAACCATATCGCATTTATTTAAGTAAACAACGATATATTTAACTCCAACTTGTCTAGCAAGTAAGATGTGCTCTCTTGTTTGAGGCATTGGTCCATCAGCTGCAGAAACAACTAATATTGCTCCGTCCATTTGTGCAGCACCTGTGATCATGTTTTTAACATAGTCAGCATGTCCTGGGCAGTCAACGTGTGCATAGTGTCTCTTATCTGTTTCATATTCTACGTGAGCTGTGTTGATTGTGATTCCTCTTGCTTTTTCTTCTGGAGCTCCGTCGATTTGATCATAAGCTTCATATTGTGCCTTTCCTAATAATGATAAATATTTTGTAATAGCAGCTGTTGTTGTTGTTTTTCCATGGTCTACGTGACCGATTGTACCGATATTAACGTGTGGTTTTGTTCTTTCAAATTTTGCTTTTGCCATTTTAAAATTTCCTCCTTTAATTTAAGTTAACCTTTTGGTTACTTTTATATATTTTTTAAATTTAAAAACTTTTTATTTACCTGCATTTTATAATATCTTTTATAAAAAAGCAAGCATTTTATTTAAATTAATTGTTTTTTGCTCTTGATGCAACTATTGTATCATGAACTGATTTTGGAACTTCTTCATAATGTGATGGTTCCATTGAGTATGTTCCTCTACCTTGTGTTTTAGAACGTAAGTCTGTAGCATAACCAAACATTTCAGAAAGTGGAACAAATGCTCTAATTTCTTCCATTCCAGCTACTGCGTCCATTCCTTCAATTCTACCACGTCTAGAGTTTACATCTCCTATAACATCTCCCATGTATTCTTCTGGAACTGTTACTTCTACTTTCATTATTGGTTCAAGTATAACTGCTTTTGCTTGTCTACAACCTTCTTTGAATGCCATAGATGCAGCAATTTTGAATGCCATTTCTGAAGAGTCAACTTCATGGTATGAACCATCAACTAATGTTGCTTTGAAGTCGATAACTGGATATCCAGCTAAGATTCCGCTTTCAGCAGCTTCTCTCATTCCTTGTTCGATTGGTTTAATGTATTCCTTTGGAACAGCTCCACCAACGATTTTGCTTTCAAATTCAATTCCTTTTCCTGGTTCTAATGGTTCCATTTCAAACCAAACATCACCATATTGTCCTTTACCACCAGATTGACGAATGAATTTACCTTGAACTTTAACTTTATTTCTAATTGTTTCTTTATAAGAAACTTGTGGCTTACCAACATTACATTCAACTTTGAATTCTCTTTTTAATCTATCAACTATGATATCTAAGTGTAATTCACCCATTCCTGCAATGATTGTTTGACCTGTTTCTTGATTTGTATAAGCTTTAAATGTAGGATCTTCTTCAGCAAGTTTTGCTAAAGCAATACCCATTTTTTCTTGAGCAGCTTTATCTTTTGGCTCAATAGCTATATCAATAACTGGTTCTGGGAATTCCATTGATTCAAGTACAACTGGGTTATTTACATCACACAATGTGTCTCCTGTTGTTACTTCTTTTAGTCCAACTGCAGCAGCTATATCTCCTGCATAAACTTTTTCAATATCTTCTCTATGGTTAGAATGCATTTGTAGTATTCTACCAATTCTTTCTTTTTTGTCTTTATTAGCATTTAATACTGTTGATCCTGATTCTAATGTTCCTGAGTATACTCTGAAGAAACATAATTTTCCTACGAATGGATCTGTTGCAATTTTGAATGCTAATGCTGCAAATGGTTCTGAATCAGATGTTACTCTTTCAACTTCGTTTCCTTCTAAGTCAACACCTTTGATATGTGGTATATCTAATGGTGATGGCATATAGTCAACTATTGCATTTAATAATTCTTGAACACCTTTATTTTTATATGAAGAACCACATGTTACAGGAACTATTGTATTATTAATTGTTCCCATTCTTAATCCTTTTTTGATTTCTTCTGCAGTTAATTCTTCACCTTCTAGGTATTTCATCATTAATTCTTCATCTTGTTCAGCAACTGATTCTATCATTGATGCTCTATATTTTTCTGCATCTGCAACCATATCAGCTGGGATATCAGTTTCTTCAATTTCTTTTCCTAGATCATCTTTATGGATAAATGCTCTCATTTTTATTAAGTCAACTATTCCTTGGAAGTTGTCTTCAGCTCCTATTGGTAATTGAATTGGAACTGCATTTGCATGTAATCTATTTTTTAATTGATCTATACAAAGCATGAAGTCTGCTCCAGTGATATCCATTTTATTTACATATACCATTCTTGGTACATTATATTTGTCAGCTTGTCTCCAAACTGTTTCTGTTTGTGGTTGAACTCCACCTTTTGCTGCTAAAACTGTAACGGCTCCATCAAGAACTTTTAAAGATCTTTGTACTTCTACTGTAAAGTCAACGTGTCCTGGTGTGTCAATTATGTTTATTCTGTTGTTATTCCAGAAACATGTTGTTGCAGCTGAAGTAATTGTTATACCTCTTTCTTGTTCTTGCTCCATCCAGTCCATTGTAGCGGCACCTTCATGAACCTCTCCTATTTTGTGTGTTTTACCTGTATAGAAAAGTATTCTTTCTGTAGTTGTTGTTTTTCCTGCATCTATATGTGCCATTATTCCTATATTTCTTGTTCTTTCTAATGGACATGCTCTTCCTGCCATTTTTTATTTCCTCCCCTCAATCTTTTGAGTTTTTTCTTTATTTTTAATACTATCTCTTTATTAGAACTTATAATGTGCAAATGCTTTATTAGCTTCTGCCATTTTATGAGTATCTTCTTTCTTCTTGAATGCTCCACCGTTTCCGTTTATTGCATCAATTATTTCTCCAGCTAATTTTTCAGCCATTGTTTTTTCATGTCTTTTTCTGGCATAAGTTACTAACCATCTTAAACCTAAAGTTTGTCTTCTTTCTGGTCTGATTTCTAATGGAACTTGATATGTTGCTCCACCTACTCTTCTAGCTTTAACTTCTAGTACTGGCATGATATTTTCTAATGCTGCTTCAAATACTTCTAGTGGATCTTTTCCTTCTTTTTCTTTTATGATATCAAATGCATCATATACTATTGTTTGTGCAACTGATTTTTTACCATCTAACATTATGTTGTTTACTAATTTTGTAACAACTTTGCTGTTATATATTGGATCTGGTAATACATCTCTTTTTGCTATAAATCCTCTTCTTGGCACTATTCTTCACTCCTTTCTTGTGAGATACCTATTTAAAGTATCTAAGTTACTCTGGAAAGATTTATTCTTTCCCGTATAGTGTTTATATTCTATTCTAAATTTAAATGCTTTCATTAATTTAGTAAGATACAAGCACTATTTAATGTTTCATTATTTTTTTGGTTTTTTTGCACCATACTTAGAACGTGCTTGCATTCTGTCTTTAACTCCTGCTGTATCTAATGTTCCTCTGATTATGTGGTATCTAACACCTGGAAGGTCTTTTACTCTTCCTCCTCTGATTAATACAACACTGTGCTCTTGTAAGTTATGTCCTATACCTGGGATATAAGATGTAACTTCATAACCATTTGAAAGTCTTACTCTTGCTACTTTTCTTAAAGCAGAGTTTGGCTTTTTAGGTGTTACAGTTTTTACTACTGTACATACTCCTCTTTTTTGTGGAGCTCTATGATTTGTTAATTTTTTGTTCTTTGAGTTGTATCCATGTTGAAGAGCTGGTGCAGTTGATTTTGTAACTCCTGTTTTTCTTCCTTTTCTTACTAATTGATTAATTGTTGGCACTTAAATTTCACCTCCTATTTTTAATTTAAATTTAAAAACCGCTACGGAAATCCACACTTCATGGATTTTACCATAACGGTTATATTTTACCATTTTTTTCTTGTAATGTCAATGGTTTTTATGTATTTTTCATTATTTTTATTCTTGTATATGATCTTGTTCCTTTTTCACTTCATTATCCTTATGTTGTCCTTCTTCTGTATGTTGTTTGTTACTCTCTTCTGCTCCTTCTTTATTATATAATAAATCTCTGAATTTATTGAACTTTTCTTTAAGACTATGCTTATTTTCATTTTCTTCTACTTCTTCAGTTTCAAAATCTTCATTATCTTCTCTTTGTTCTTTACCACTTCCTAGAAGTTTCACTTTATTTTTTATGTTAGATAAGAATTTTCTTATTACTCCTGGCTCGTCATGTTCTATATCTGCTATTCCTAATTCTTCAGCTACGTTTGCTGATTCTTTTATATAATCATATTTATCTTTATTAATAAATCTTTTCCATAAATTTCTTGGTTTAGCATAATCTAAATTTGTTCTATCATAAGTTACATGTAGCATATTTTTAAATTTTTCAACATCTTCGGGTGTACGTTTGTCTTCTTTTAATACCTGTAGATATTGTTTCATTATAATGTCAGTTTTTTCTTTTGGCATAGCATTATTTAGCTCACTAATTGCAATCAACAAATTATTATCAACTAAATCTCTATAATAGTTTTCTATTCCGTACTCGTCCATTAAATCATCAAAATATTCTTGATCTAACATTTCTTTTTCTATTCCACTAATAGGTATTTCCCAATTAGTAATACCTTTGTCATCTCCATATTCAATGTTAATTCCATTTTGATCTATTGTTATATAGATATCTTCATCTATTTTAACAGGTTTTCCATCATTTTCTATCTTTTCTGCTTCAACTTGATTATCATTTTTCTTATTAGGATTTACTGTTGTTTGTTGACTTGATTTTGTCTGATTTAATCCATGAACATCTACTACTGGAGGAATATATTGTTTTTTGGTTTTATTATCTGCAGATTCTGTTTCAGTTTCATTTTCAGTTCCTATGTTATTCTTTTCGTCTATTTTTTCTGACTCTGCAGTTTTTTCCTTTTCTTCTTCTAACTTTTTAGCTTCTTCAGCTTTTCTTTGTTCTTCAGCCCTTCTTTTTGCTTCCTCTTGTTTTTGTACATAAGATACTATATCATAATCAGATTCTAATGTTGCCATTCTATTTGCTAATTCACTAATACGGCTAGCCTTTTGTTCATTTTGTTGAGTTAAAGATTCTATCTCATCATTAACTTTTACCAGATTTTGATTGTATTCATCTTTTATATAACTTTCTAGTCTGTCATTTCTTAACTCTTCTTCAAGCGATGCTTTATCTACATTTAACTTTTCTATTGTTTCATTGTTATTTCTTATATTTTCCTCTTGTTTGTCTTTTTCACTGCTCCATATTCTATATGATTCTTTAGCACGCTCTGCTTTTCCTTTTTCTTCTATTAATTCTTGAGTTTTTTCTTCTAGTGCATTTTCTTGATTCTCAATCTCACTATTTATTTTTTCTAGGTCTCCTTTATACTCCTCAGCAATATAGCTTTCTAGCCCTACTTTTCCTAACTCATTTTCTAATTCTTCTTTATCTTTCAATAACTTCTCAACTGTTACTTCCTTATTAGATTTTAGATCTTCGATTTTTTTGTCTATTTCATTTGTCTTTTCATTTATAGCATTATTAAATAATTCTACTTTTTCTTCCATCATATTCTCTCCTTTTATTAATACACTCTTACTATTTTATCATATTATGTTAATTATGTCAAACTTTCGTATCTTTCTTCGTCTCCAAATTTGAGTTGTATTAACTGATGTTCTTTCAAGCTTTCTTGTACATCAATTTTTCTTTGATTCGTAGATCCCCTAAATTTCAAATCTACAAGTTTTTTCTCCTCTACAAATTCTCCATCTACTATAACATCTACGTTTTCCAAAAATTTAGGTGTATAGTCAAATTTCTTATACATTTCTCCTAATACGTTTTTCTCAAAGTCATATCCCGTATAACACCATATGTTTTTGTTAGGGAATTTTTCTTTTACTTTTTTTACTAATCCTGCAAGTACCTCTTGGTTTGCTGGTTCTAATGGTTCTCCCCCTAATATTGAAAGCCCAGATATGTAATCTTTATCCAATAAATCTAATATGTACTTTTCCGTTTCTTCTGTGTATTTTTTTCCATAATTAAAGTCCCATGCTTCTCTATTATGACATCCTTTGCAATGAAAATGACATCCACTTACATATAATGACACTCTAACGCCTGTCCCATCTTGAACATCTACTGTTTTGATATCTGCATAATTCATATAAAATCCCTCTTCCTACAGTTTTAGCGGGTGTTCTACATTATGTATACATCCGCTTAAACTCTTTAATTTTCAAATACTTGATCAAATTCTTCTCCTGTAATTTTCTCTTTTTCTAAAAGTATTCCTGCAACTATATGAAGTTTATCTATATTTTGTGATAATATTTGTTTTGCTGTATTGTATGCGTTATCAATAATTCTTTTTACCTCTTCATCAATTATACTTGCTGTTTCTTCTGAATATGTTTTAGTTTGTGCAAAATCTCTTCCTAAAAATACTTCTCCTTGATCTCCGCCAAACATAATTGTTCCTAATTTATCACTCATACCATAAACTGTAACCATAGCTCTTGCAATTTTTGTAGCTCTTTCAATATCATTACTTGCACCTGTTGATACATCATTTAATATTAAAGCCTCGGCCACTCTTCCTCCAAGTAAAGATACAATCTGTTCTTCCATAGCTGTTTTAGACATAAATGATTTATCTTCAGTTGGTCTATACATTGTGTATCCACCAGCCATTCCTCTTTGAATAATAGATATTTCATGTACAGGATCTTGTGTAGGTAAAAATTTACTTACTACAGCATGACCTGCTTCATGATAAGCTACTAATTTTTTCTCGTGGTCATTTCTAACTTTATTTTTCTTTTCTGGTCCCATAGTTACTTTAACCATGGCATCTTCTATTTCTTTCATTCCAATTTCATTTAGATTTCTTCTTGCTGCTAACAATGCTGCTTCATTTAATATATTCTCTAAGTCTGCTCCAGAGAATCCAGATGTATTTTTAGCTATTACTCTTAAATCTACATCTTCTCCCAATCTTTTCTTTCTACTATGAACTTCTAATATCTCTTCTCTTGCTTTTACATCTGGTGCTCCAACTACTATTTGTCTATCAAATCTTCCTGGTCTTAGTAATGCTTTATCTAAAACGTCTGGTCTATTTGTAGCAGCTAAAACGATAACACCTTCATTTGCTGAGAATCCATCCATTTCAACTAGTAATTGGTTTAATGTTTGTTCTCTTTCATCATGTCCACCACCAAGTCCTGCACCCCTTTGACGTCCAACAGCATCAATTTCATCTATAAATATAATACATGGTGCATTTTTCTTAGCTTGTTCAAACAAATCTCTAACACGTGATGCTCCTACACCAACAAACATTTCTACAAAGTCTGATCCACTTATTATAAAAAATGGAACTCCTGCTTCTCCAGCAACAGCCTTTGCAAGCATTGTTTTACCATTTCCTGGTGCTCCTACAAGTAATACACCTTTAGGAATTCTTGCTCCCATGTCTGTAAACTTTTTAGGATTTTTTAGAAATTCTACTATTTCTTCTAATTCTTCTTTTTCTTCATCAACACCTGCAACATCTTCAAATGTTATCTTATTTTTTTCATTTTGATTCATCATTCTGGCTCTGCTTTTACCAAAGGTCATTGTTTTACTTCCACCTTGACTATTATTTCCATTCATCATTAAGAACCAAAATACAAAGAATATTATTATTAAACCAAATGGCATTAATAATCCAAGTATTGTTATAAATATATTTTCACTTTTACTTTCTAAAGTAAATGCTCCTGTTTTAACATAATCACTACAATAATTCATAAAGCTATCCAAGCTTGGGATATTAACCTCTTTTGGTGCTTTTTCTGATTTTAATGTTACATATGCAGTATCTCCATCTGCATTTATTTCAATGCTTGACACCTTATCTGCTTCTATTTTTTCAATCAATTCTGAATATTTTAATTTAGAATTACTATTTTCCATTATTGATGATATTATTACTATTAAAATAATACCTATTATTAGCCATGTTGCTAATGACTTAATTCCATTCTTCAAAATAATTCCTCCTTTTGTCTTTGTTTTTTTGAAATATAACACATATATTTGCTTTTTGCAATAGTTTTTTTATATCATTTTTGTTACAAACTCTAAGTGTTTACGGATACTCAATTTAAACATTCGAAAAAAATTTTTCCTTTATTTATTCCCACTTTTATATTTTTATTTGGAGTCAAATATTTATTACCTATATTATTTTCACATAGTTTTATTATATCATCTATATTTACTTTTTCTATATTTTGGACGTTCCCTAGTGTTTTGTCTATCATATATATTATTATTCTCTTTTTTATCAAACTTTCTAAACTGTTAAATTTCCTTAAATCTAATACATTATCTTCTATCTTAATCTCATTATATGATTTTATTGTTTGACATTGTAAATATTCTTCTGTTTCTTTCATAACTTCTGATAATCTATCAATAGTTTCTATTATATTAGGATTAAATTCATTTTTTATATATGGTAACACTATATTTCTAATTTTGTTTCTAGTGCAATCATTTATAAGATTTGTTTTATCAATTCTTGGATTTAAATTCTTCTCCTCACAATATTTTTCTACTATATCTCTTTGACAATTTATAATAGGTCTTACATATTTATTGTCTCTAATTGGTTCTATTCCCTTTAATCCATTTATTCCTGTTCCCCTTATTTCATTCATTATTATAGTTTCAATTTTATCATTTTTATTATGAGCTATTGCTATTTTATTCGCATTTTCTTTTTCTAAGACCTCATCAAAAAAATCATATCTAAGTTTTCTTCCCGATTCTTCTACTCCCATTTTATTATTATTCGCATATTTTTTTACGTCTATTCTTTTTATATAACATTTTATTTGATTTTTGTCACAATATTCCTGTACATATTTTTCATCATCATTTGCTTCTTCTCTAATTTGATGATTTACATGTGCAACTATTATTTCAAAATCATATATTTTTTCATTTTTTATTTCATTTAATATATCAAGCATTGAGATTGAATCAGGTCCTCCTGAAATTCCCGCCACTATTTTGTCTCCATTTTTTATTAAATTATATTTTTTTATTGTATTTAAAACTATTTCTTTCATTCTTCATATCCTCTTGCTAAATTTGCAAATTTTGTGTATTCTCCCATCCATACTAATTTGATGGTTCCTGTTGAACCGCCTCTGTGTTTAGCAATTATAACTTCTGTAATTCCTTTTTCTTCACTATCTTGATTATAGTAATCGTCTCTATATAAGAACATAACTATATCTGCGTCTTGCTCTATAGATCCTGATTCACGCAAATCAGAAAGCATTGGTCTATGGTCTGGTCTTTGTTCTACTGCTCTTGATAACTGTGATAAAGCAATTACTGGTACATTTAATTCTTTTGCTAAAATTTTTAGAGACCTACTTATTTCTGCTATTTCTTGCTCACGGCTTGAGCTTTTTTTACTGCTTCCTTGTACTAATTGTAGATAATCTATTATAACTAGCCCTATATCTTTTTCCATTTTTAATTTTCTACATCTTGTACGTATTTCCATTATTGATATTCCTGGAGTATCATCTATAAATATTTTTGAGTCTGATAATGGACCTACTACACTTGCAAGTTTTGCCCAGTCTTCTTCTTCTAGTTTTCCTGTTCTTACTTTGTTACTATCTACCATTGCTTCACTACAAAGAATTCTGTTTACTAATTGATCCTTTGACATCTCTAAGTTAAATATTGCAACTGGCGTATTGGCCTTTAACGCAACATTTGCTGCAATATTAAGTGCAAATGCAGATTTTCCCATAGCAGGACGTGCAGCTAATAATATTAGGTCAGATCCGTGTAACCCTGCGGTTTTATAATCCAACTCAGCAAAACCCGTAGGTAGTCCTGTTATTTGTTGTTTTTTATTATATAATTCTTCTAGCTTTGTAAAACTTTCTATTAATACATCTTTTATGTCTGCATAACCTTTTTGATTCTTATCTTGGATTAGATCAAATATCTTCTTTTCTGCATTATTCATTATATCTTCCAAATCTTCGGTTGGATTATATCCTAGTTCTATTATTTCATTTGCAGTTTTTATAAGATTTCTTAAAATCCATTTTTCTTCTACTATTTTTATATATTTATCTACATTTGCAGTTGTTGGAACTTTTTCTGGTAACATTACTAAATATTCCATTCCTCCAACTTTTTCAAATAATCCCATTGATGTTAGTTCATCATTTACTGTTACTAAGTCTACTGGCTCTGATCTATTATATAAATTTAGTATTGCTTCAAATATTGCTTTATTGTCTTCTCTATAAAAACTGTCTGGCTTTAATTTTTCTACTGCTGCCATTACAGCATCTTTGTCTGTTAACATACTTCCTATTACTGCTTGCTCTGCTTCTATGTCATGTGGTGGCACTTTTCCTAGTTCCATATTTTACCCTTCTTTCGCTTGGACTTTAACTTTACCTATAACTCCTTCGTACAATTTAATCTCTACATTTGTTATCCCTAAACTCTTGATTGCTTCTTTTAATTCTATTTTCTTTTTATCAACTTTTATTTGATAATCCTTTTCTAGTTTTTCTGCAATTTCTTTTGTTGATATTCCACCAAATATTTTACCATTTTCTCCTGCTTTTACTTTAAATTCTAATGTTATCTTTGCTAATTTATCTGCTACTTTTTGCGCTTCTTCTTTTTCTACTCCCTTTTTATATTGAGCAGCATCTTGCTTTGTTTTTAATTTTGCTAAATTCCCTGGTGTTGCCTCAACTGCTAAATCTTTTTTAAATAAAAAGTTTCTTGCATATCCATCTGATACGTTTATTATTTCATCTTTTTTTCCTATTGATTTTATGTTTTCTTTTAATATTACTTTCATTTTGTTCGTACCTCCTTGTTTTTCTAGCCCTATTCTACTATATTTTTCCTTAAAATACAATAAAAATAGGATAAAAATGCAATATTTTTATCCTATTTTACTTATACTATATATTTAATATGTAGCAAATATCCATATCCCTACCATCTTTATATTTATACTTAATTGTGTATTCATTGCCTATAACATCGTCTCTTTGACATGTCTCACCATCAAAGTTCATTATACTTACATTCTCATCTGCAAATACATCTAATATTTCTCCTACTTTTGTTGTGTTAGTTACTCCTTTTAATGCTGGGTATCGATCTCCATCATAATCTACATCCTCTATTGTATATTTAGAATTTTTCAATTTTTCTTTAAAATGCTCTCTAGTGTCATTATCTATTTCTTTGTTGGTAATAACCCTTATTTTATTATTTGCATATCTATTTTGATTTATTTTAATATTTCCCGCATAATATTCTTGATTTGCATCTGATGATGTTACCTTTCCATCTCCATTTGAGTCAGCTGCTACTTTAGAATATTCATTCATATTGCTAATATTTCCCAAAGTATAATCCACTATATCGCTTCCATCAAAAACATCTATTTTTCCATTACAATCCACATCCCCAAAGATAACTGTTCTTGCTATTATTTCTCCATTCTTTGTTACCGACATACCTGTTGTTAATGTTGTATCTATTGCTACATCTTCTGTATTCTCAATGTTTCTTAATTTATATCCTTGAGTTTCTAAAATATGTTTTAGGTTTTCTGCTTTTTCTGTTTCCTGTATTCCAGTTATATATCCATATCTACATTTATATTTATATCCTTTTTCTATAAAATATCC
Source organism: uncultured Clostridia bacterium (assembly GCA_934167965.1). Classification (GTDB taxonomy): domain Bacteria; phylum Bacillota; class Clostridia; order TANB77; family CAG-508; genus CAG-269. The sequence continues at coordinate 209,368 of CAKPMJ010000003.1, forward strand.
ATCTATCTCATAATCGATTAATGTTGCTTGTTCTGCTTTCTGAGATTCCTCTGTCTTTGTTTTTGCTTCAGCTGCTTTTCTTAATATTCCATTCTCTCCTGATAACATGGCTATTGCCACTCCCGCTAAGATTAATAATACTATTATTGTTATTACTAATGCAATTAGCGTAATTCCTTTATTTTCTCTAGTTTTTTTCATAATAAAATTTCTCCTTTAATATACTTATTTTTTATATATCGTTGCTATATATCCGTTTTTGTATCCTAATTTATGACCATATAATATTTCCTTATTTTTAAACCTTATCTCATCATCATTTTCAACAGATTCTGTAGTTATCTCTACCTCATCTTCATCTTCATTTATTCTTATAATCTTTGCTTTTCCAGTTAACCCTAATGACTCTAAAATACTATTTCCTGTTGTTTCTTCAGTCATATTACCTGTTATTCTAAATTCTTCTTTCTTTTCTAGCCACTCCCATTTATATGAATCATCTTTCGGTGTTAAACCATTAACATATGCTTCCATTGCTTCTTTATAAGTTTTTACTATTAGTTTATCCTGTGATTTTGCTTCCACATTTTGATATCGCTTCATATCATCTAAATCATACCAATCTGCACATATTTCTAATATAATACTTGTATCTTCTGTTCCTATATATCCATCATTATATATGTCCATTGCTGCAATTTGATAGTCTTCAAATTTGCTCCTTGCGCCATTAAAATCTTCAATATATTGTAATATTGCTGTTGAATCATTAGGTAGTACTTTTCCATCGCAATTAACATCCCCCAAAATTACAACTCTAGCTATAACTTCATCTCCTTTTTTTACCGCTACTCCAGTTGTTAAAGTTTGATTTTTCTCCTCTTCAGTTAGTTCTCCTTTTTTTGCATCTTCCCTTCCTTTAGGAACTACATAGTATTCTTCTCCTTGTAGAGAATCTTCTAAATCATTTATTGTGCTTTTTACTACAAATACATTATCATCTACAATTTCAAATTCAACTCCTGTAATATAACCATTTTTGATTTTATATCTTGAATTATTAGTTGAATTCATTAATAATTCCATATCTGATAATGTTGCCTGTTCTGCTTTCTGAGATTCTTCTGTCTTTGTTTTTGCTTCAGCTGCTTTTTTTAGTATTCCATTTTCTCCTGATAGCATAGCTATTGCTACTCCTGCTAAGATTAATAATACTATTATTGTTATTACTAATGCAATTAGCGTAATTCCTTTATTTTCTCTAGTTTTTTTCATAATAAAATTCCTCCTTCGTTCCCTCTATATTTTATTATAAAACATTTTGTTTTATTTTTCAATACAATAGTCTGTTTTATTCTATAATCTTCTTAAAATTCGACAATTTTTTTAATTCTGGAGGTATTGTCTATGGAAACTCGTATAAAAAATCTGAGACAGGAGCATGATTTAACCCAAAAACAAATCCAAGGACATAATTAAATTATAACAAAAAGCATAATTGCTATATATTAGCAATTATGCTTTTATGTTAACTTATTACTTCTTCAAAATATTCATTAATTTTTTTCATTAAGTCTTCTTTAACTTCTTCTATTGTTTTACCTTCTATTTGGGCTCCTGCTAATATACTATGTCCTCCACCGCCCATTTTTTCTAAGATTATTTGAACATTTATATCTCCAATTGAACGTCCACTGATACTTATTACATCTCCAACATTTCCAATTACAAATGATGCTGTAATATTTCCTATTGTTAATAATTCATCTGCTGCCTTTGCACATATAATACCTGCATCTTTGTCTCCACTATCATAAGTTGCAATACCTATTGTATCTTTTATGAGTTCTGTATTTTTTATTATTTCTGTAATAGTTTTATATGTCTCTAAGTCACTTTGGAACCATTTTTTTACTCTTACTATATCAACACCAAATCTACGTAAATATGCTGCTGCTTCAAATGTTCTAACACCTGTTTTAAATGTAAAGTTTTTGGTATCCATCATTATTCCTGCATATAATGCTTCTGCTTCAATTGTTGTTAGTTTAGGTTCTTTTTCAGTATATTGTAATAATTCTGTAACTAACTCTGATGCAGATGACGCATATACTTCATGGAATGTAAGTATACTTTTCTTTATAAAGTCTGCTGATCTTCTATGATGGTCTATTATTGCAATTTTATTTGTTTTTTCTATTAATTCTGGAACTTCTACATAACTCTGCTTATGCGTATCTACTATAATTAATAAAGTATCTTCTGTTACCATATTTTCTGCAACTTCTTTATTAATTATTACATTATCATATTCGCCTTCTTCACTAAGGCTTTCTAAAGCTCCTTTTAACGCCATTCCTTCATTTGAAGCTACAATATATGCTTCTTTATCAAGGCTTTTAGCCAATCTATATATTCCAAGTGCTGAACCTAATGCGTCAATGTCTGGGTTTGAATGCCCCATTATAACTATTTTTTCGTTTTCAGAAATTAGTTCTTCCAAAGCATGTGCTACAATTCTAGCTTTTACCTTAGTTCTTTTTTCTACTTCTGTAGTCCTTCCACCAAAGAATTGATATTTTCCTTCTTCACGAATTGCCGCTTGATCTCCGCCCCTACCTAAAATAAGGTCTAAAGTTGCCATTGCACTTTTATATTTTTCTTTATCTGTTTCCCCATCATCTGAAATAGCAATACTTAATGTTAACTGTATTCTTCCCATTGTGCTAATTTCTTTTATTTCATCTAATACACTAAACTTATCTTCTCTTATTGTATCTAAATAACGGTGCTCAAATATATATACATATCTATCTCTATCATTTTTTATGATTACACCATCTGTCTTATTGGCCCATTCATATATAGCCTTTTCTACTTCAGCTATAACTTGTGGTCTTTCTTCTGCATCAATCTGTTGCATTGTGTCTTCATAATTATCTATTACACATATTCCTACGCAACTTTTTGAGTCAGTATATTCTTTTTTTAGCTTATTTTCTTCTGTCTCATCAACAAAATATAATATCATCATATATTTATTTGTCTTTTTTCTGTCTTTACTACCTGATTTTATAAATTCTCCTAATATTTGATACTCTTTAGCATCTATTTTGATATTTTCATTTATTGACTTTTCCTTTTGTTCGTCTCCTTCATCTTCTATTTTTTTATTTATTTTATCTAATAGTTCACTCATATAGTTTTCTATTTCTATATTTGCAAATTCTGATGCGAATTTTGTACTTCTCCATATTATATTTCCATCTGATTCTAATATTATCAATGGGAATGGTGAATGTATCAAGCTGTTTTTCGCTGCCGAGTTTACATTTAATGTTAAATCTTGTAAGTGCTGAGACACCTCATTCTTTCTTTTGTTATCTGCAAAATATGTATACCATAACACTGCAATAAATATTATTATAGCAGGTACTATCATTTTGTGGTTTAGAAAACTTATAACAGCTAATAAAATAAATATTAGTACAAGATATATTTTAGTTCTTGATACTAAACTATTAAATATTTTTATATTATTGTTCTGCATAAACACTCTCCTCTTATTATATACATTTACTATTTTACCTTAAAATTTCATCTTTGTCAAATTAGAGTTTGTTTATATGGTTTTCTTTTTTACAAATTTATGTTATAATCCTTATAAGAAATTTATAAAAAAGAAAGTGGGTAATTTATGTGTCATACATAGAATTTAAGAATGTAGATAAAAATTACAAAATGGGTGAAGTTACTATAAAGGCCTTAAATAATACGACTTTTTCTATTGATAAAGGCGAATTAGTTGCAATTGTAGGTCCAAGTGGTGCTGGAAAAACCACTGCATTAAATATATTAGGAGGAATGGATAGAGCTTCTTCTGGAAAAGTTTTGGTTAATAATAAAGAAATTACTCATTTAAGTAAAAGACAATTAATTGACTATAGAAGAGATGATATTGGATTTGTTTTTCAGTTCTATAACTTAGTCCAAAATTTAACAGCAAAAGAAAATGTAGAACTTGCAACTCAATTATGTAATGATGCTCTAAATGTAGATGATATTTTAGATAAGGTTGGTTTAAAAGATAGAAAGGATAGTTTTCCTTCTCAATTATCCGGTGGAGAGCAACAAAGAGTTGCTATTGCAAGAGCTATTGCAAAAAATCCTAAATTACTATTATGTGATGAACCAACTGGTGCTTTAGATTATAAGACTGGTAAACAAATTTTAAAATTACTTCAGGATACTTGCAAAAAAGAAAAAATGACTGTTGTAATAATAACTCATAATACTGCAATTGCACCTATGGCAGATAAAGTAATACATTTTAAAAATGGAATGGCAGAAAAAATTGAAATAAATGAAAATCCTATTTCAATTGATAATATAGAATGGTAAGGATAAGTGAGTAAATTGAAAAAATCATTATTAAAAAATAATTTTAAATCAATACATAGAACTAGAAGGAGATTTATTTCTATATTAATTATGGCTTTTTTGGGGGTTGGGTTTTACTCTGGGTTAGTCGCTTCAAGTCCTGATATGCTAGATAGTTTAGATAAATATGCAGATTCAAGTAATTTATATGATATAAATATTATTTCTACATTAGGCTTAACAGATGATGATGTAAATGCAGTAAAACAACTTGATGGCATTGAAAATGCATATGGAACTCAAACTAAAGACTCTCTTTCTAAAATAGATGATAAAGAAAATATATGTAAAGTAATTGAATTTAATGAAAATATAAATGTTCCTGTAATTACTTCAGGAAGAAATATTCAAAATGAAAATGAATGTTTATTGGATTCTGCTATTATTCGTACAGGTTCTGGAGCAGAAGACTATATAGGTAAAAAAATAATCTTAGAAAATGAAGATAAAGACTCTGATGATAACCCCATATTTACTGTAAAAGAATTTGAAATTGTCGGAATTGTAGAAAGCCCCATTTATATTTCTGGTGAAAGAGGTAATACTTCAATAGGAAATGGAACTGTTTCTTTTTATATCTTCACACAAGATAATGTTATAAATATGGATTATTATACTGGTTTGTATGCTACTGTTAAAGGTGCAAAAGGTACAGTAACAAATAGTGATGAATATTTAAACTTAGTAAATCCTGTATTAGATAAATTAGATAATATTAAGCAAGAACGTGAAAATAGCAGATATAATCAATTAGTAGATGACGCTACCAACAAAGTAACTGATGCTCAAAAAGAATTTGATGATAAAAAACGTGATGTAGAAAAAGAATTAAAAGACGCTAAAGATAAATTAGATAAAGCAGAAAGCAAAATTAATTCATCTGAAAAAAAATTATTAAAAGCTGAAAAGGAAGTAAAAAAGCAAGAAAATACTGCTAATAATAAATTTAAAGAACTCTCTAATCAATTAAAATCAGCTGAAAAGGAACTTTCGAAACAATATGATGAATTAAAAATCGCTAAAAAAAGCACTCCAGAGATACCAGAATATCAGACTAAACTTGTGTTGTGGGAAAAAGAACTAAATTCTAAAAAAGAAGAAATATCAAATCAAAAAGCTCAATTAGAAAAGTCAAAAAAGGATTCTTTATCTAAAATAAAAAAGGCAAAAGCCGAAATAAAAGAAAATAAAAATAAATTAAATAAGAGCAGAAAAACTTTAGCTGAAAAAAAGAAGGATTATGAAGCTGGTAAGAAAAAAGCAGATAAAAAATTGCAAAATGCTCAATCTAAGTTAGATGATGCTAAAGAAGAAATCAAAAAAATAGAAAAATGCAAATGGTATATTCAAGATAGGCTTGATAACACTGGATACAATAATATATTTGATGCAATAAAAACCATGTCAAATATATCAAAACTGTTTCCTATAATATTTTATTTAGTCGCTGTGCTTATAAGTCTAACATCTATGACCAGAATGATAGAAGAAGAAAGAATTGAAATTGGTACTTTAAAAGCACTAGGATATACTAATATGCAAATAATGTCTAAATATTTAATTTACTCTATTCTTGCATGTACAATAGGTGGATTTCTTGGTATGACTGTTGGTCTATATTTACTTCCTAATATTGTTTGGATTTTATATGACATGATATATAACATTCCACATTTTTATTGTACTTATAGAGTTGGTATTGGAATTATTGGAATCATAATTTCTTTTGTTTGTATTGGTGGAGCAACAATATTTGTTGCTAATCAAGAATTAAAAGAAATGCCATCAGTACTAATGAGACCTAGACCTCCTAAAAAAGGTAAAAAAATACTGCTAGAAAAAATACCTTTTATTTGGAAAAGATTTAATTTTTCACATAAAGTAATTGCAAGAAATATTTTCAGATATAAAAAGAGAGCTATAATGACAATTGTTGGAATCGCAGGTTGTACGGGACTTATGCTTGCTGGTTTCGGTATTAAAGATTCAATTATGGATATTCCTACAGACCAGTTTGAAAAAATATTTAAATATGATGTATCTGTTTCTCTATCAAATACAGACGGATTAGACAATTTAGAAAATTATTTAAAAAGCAACGATAATGTTAATAATTATGTTAAAATATGTGCAACTACTGGAGAGCTAAAGAATGATACTAAAAATTTCAATACTACTGTTTTTGTACCTAATTCATTAGATAATTATACAAATGTTTATAATTTAATGAATTATCAAACCAATGAATCTGTTACATTAAATGATGATGGAATAATTATAACTGATAAAGTCGCAGATATGCTTGATGTTACTTATGGAGATTATATAACTTTTATTGATAGTAATGATGTTGAATATCGATTTAAAGTTGAAAATATTGCTAAAAATCACGTCGGACATTGTATATATATGTCAAAAAACTTTTATGAAAAAAATATAAAATCTTATAAGACTAATATGGTTTATATTAATTATAATGATATAACAACAGATTTAGAAAATCGTATTTCAGAAGATATTTTAAATATGGATGGTGTTGCTTCTGTATCTGTAATAAGTGCATTGATGAAAACTGTAAGTGATATGTTAAATACTATTAACTATGTAGTTGTAATTCTTATTGTTTCTTCTGCTTTACTTGCTTTTGTTGTGTTATATAATTTAGCAAATATTAATATAGCTGAAAGACAAAGAGAAATAGCTACTTTAAAAGTTTTAGGTTTTCATGATAATGAAGTTGATAATTATATTAATAAAGAAAATATTATTTTTACATTTGTAGGTATTGCATTAGGGCTAGTCTTTGGAACTTTTCTTACTTCTGGTATTATTGCAAGTATAGAAATAGATTCCTTGAGATTTATGAAAAATATAAAGCTTTTGAGCTATGTTTATTCTTCTGCTATTACTCTTTTATTTTCTTTTGTTGTTAATTTTATTATTCATTTTATTTTGAAGAAAATTGATATGATCGAGAGTTTGAAGAGTGTTGAATAATTAAAAAGTAATCATCTTTCTAATTTTAGTTGGATGATTACTTTTTTTATTTCTTATCTTTCATCTTCTACTCTTTTTACCAATGCAGTCTTCATGTTGTTTTTCTTTCCACCATGGATATCATCATATACGCTATCCCCTATTACCATAACTTTCTCTGGATCCAACTTCATTTTCTCACATGATTTTATGAAATTCTTTTTTAATGGCTTGTGTGCAAATCCAATGTAGTCTATACCTTGCGATTTGAAATACTTTTCTATTTCTTCATCTGCACCATTACTTAATATTATTATTTTCAGTTCATTTCTCATCTTCTCGATCCATTCTTTATTACATTTTGGAATATTTTTCATATCTTTTCTTAATGTTTCATCCACGTCTAATATGATTCCTTCTATATCGTATTCTTTTTTTAGTCTCGATATCACTTTTTCGTCTATGTCTGTTATTTTTTCTATTTCAATGTCTGGTTTTATGATTTTTGATAATACATAGTTTATCATGTCTATTATTTTTTCTGCTACTATTTCATCTATTGATTTCATTATAGTTCTTTGTTTATTTGATGTACTAAAATGCTTTTTTCATTTAATCCTATCTATTCATACCTCAAATAATATTCTCCTTCTATATTTTCTTTTTTTATTTTAGCATATTTATATTATTTTTTCAATTTTATTATAATAAATAATACCCTAAGTTATTTGCTTAGGGTACTATTTTTATTCTATAGGTATATATTTCTTTTCTGGTAATTCTTTTTTATTATCTTTTTTTGGTACTTCTACTGTTAATGTTCCATTTTTAAATTTTGCTTTTATTTCTTCTTCTGTTACGTTTTCTCCTATATAAAAGCTTCTTGAACATTCTCCTGAGTATCTTTCTTTACGCACGAATTTTCCTTTTTCTTCATCTTTTTCTTCTTTGTTTACACTTGCATGTACTGTTAAATATCCGTCTTGGATATCTAATTTTATTCCTTCTTTTTCATATCCTGGTAAGTCAATGTCTATTATATATTTGTCTTTTTTCTCCTTTATGTCTGTTTTCATTAACTTACTTTCTCCCTCATTGAAGAATTCATCTCCAAATACGTCTTCGAATAAATCGAAATCATGTCTCCTTGGTATCATCATCATAAAAATCAACTCCTTTATTTTTATTTATGTGTTGACACTTGATGGGAGTGGCACATATTTTTGATAAATGTTATTTATCTTTTTCTTTTTTTATTATATCCAATTTTTTAGCAAAGTCAATAGTGGAGTGCTAAAGTTCACAGAATTTTCACATTTGGGTTCGTTTGGTTTGCTGTTTTTGATTTGTTAGAGCTTCGGGTTATGAGTGAACATCAGTTCTTTTTGTGTGATATTTTATTTTGTTTTAAAATGGTGTAAATTGTTACTACTCTAAGTATTAATTTGTTTTATTTTAGTGTATTTTATTTTGTAATATTGCCCCTTATTTTCCATTTTTGAAACTTTCGCCACTTTTTCGCCACTTTTTTTGATGGTAATAAATGGATTGTTCGGTTTTAAAAAAGCAGGGATATTCCCTGCTATAAAAATTAGTTACTTTTATTTTGTTTTTTGGTGTCATACATATATAAAATATTTAAAACTATTAGTGCCAATGTTATTAGAATTTCTAATCCTTTTATTATCCAATTATTCCATGTATTGTTAATAATTAATCTTACGCTTAGTAATACCATAAATAAAACAGGAAAAATATATTTATAACTATAATATATAAAATCTAATGTTTTTGGATAATTAGATATATAACCCATTCCTTCTCTTTCTATGCTTTTGTTTATAGTCTTTGCAACTTCTTTTTCTATTTTATGTATATATGTATACATTCTATCAATATTTATATTTATCTGATAATATCTAATCGAACAGTATAAAATACTAAATATTGCAACTATCTGTATAATATTTATACTAAAAAATAAGCTGACTTTTAAATTCTCTACTAATAATCCATCAATAGTCTTAAATATTCCTTGAGGATGCATTGTAATTAAGAATAAAATCAATATATGAACTATCATAATAATAAATAATCTATTCCTTTTTACTTCCTCATCTTTTACTATTTTTATTGTATCTTTGTAGTGATCATATAATAATTCTTTGCTTTCCATTATGCACTTCTCACCGCTTTCATAATTGCATCTTCAGTAAATGAATATGCCCAACTAGCACCTACTCCAATTAATTCGTCAGGAGATTCATTATTAAAATTTAATTTTACAGCAATTAATTTTTTACCCAATTCTTTGCTTTTAGCGATTTCGTAATTTTGCCAATTTCTATATCCTATTAAACTTCTATCTTTATGCAATTTATTTGCATCTTCTCCTATTATAACAAGAGTGTAATCAGCCTCATTTATTTTTCTACTTAATCCCGCTTTAATAGTAGGTATATTCCAGCTATTGATTTCTCTCGTAGACTTATCATCAAATTCGAATTCAAATTCACTATTTTTATTCCATGCCTCTAATAAAAATTTGTACCTCCTATCCTTTTCATAATCAAATGATACGAATATTTTCTTTTTACTCATTATACATCCTTCCTTTCAATTTTAATTTACCCATCTATATCTCTGCTTTAGTTCTCCCATCATATTCCATCCTAATTTTCCGTCATGTTGTAATCTTCCTACAACAATGCCTGGATGTATACCATTATCTTTTGCAAATTTTATAATTCGTTCCTTTGTGTAATTATTTTTATCAACAAATTCTTTATATATATTGTCATTCAATATCATATTTTTTGAATAATTATCTGCTTCTAATTCCATTTCTTTATCTTCTGTATCTTCAGTATCAATAAAATTTTTAGATTTCTTTGCATGTAACATCAAATGTCCTACTTCATGGAAAAACGCAAACCAAAAATGATCATTTGAACAATATCTTAAACTTATCTGAATTAATGGATTTTCTCCTATCCATGTAAATGCTCCTCTAACCTTACTATTTGGAACTGCTTCTTCCATTACAAAATAGACTCCATTTTCATTGCAGATTTCTTTTATTTTCTTAAAAGTATCTACATCATCTTTTTTTATTAAACTTTTAATATCCAATATTGCCTTTTCAAAATTTTCTTTATTATATTCTTCTACATTTTGTTTACGTGCTTCTAATTCACACTTTCTAATCCAAACTAATAATGGCTCTATTTGATATCCATCTTCTTTAAAAGAGTATTCATAAACTCTGCTTGAATAAACTGACAATATATTCTCTACATTTTTTACACCAAAAAACTTAAGTAATTCATATACCTTTTCACTTTTTGATGATCTTTCTGGTAAATCTAACCATTTCTTTTTTCTCATAAAATCTATTTGATACTTTTGACATATTTCATCTAAATTCTCATTTTTCAATTTTTCTAATTCTTTTTCTTTTTCTAAAAATCCTCTATATTTTATTTCATACCCCATTAAAACTTCATAATTTATATTTATTACCTTTTCTAAAGCCATAGCCATATCCATTGTTAATAGGACTTTATTATTCAATAACTCACTAACATGTTTTTCACTAACATTTAATCTTATCGCTAATTCTTTTTGACTTATACTATATATTTCTAATCTTTCTTTTATTAATTCTGAAGTTGGTACAAAATAATTTGTTACTAAACTTCCCATATTCTCTCCTCACATTCTTTTAAAAACTTTCTAATTATGATAATTTGTTATTTCCAATATATCTATTTCTTTTATTAAACTCTTATCGTATGGCATTTCATACCCTTTTGGTTTAATTATTATTCTCCATTTGGCATCAATACATACAGCGTAGCATCCTTCATAATTACCTTCTAACAAATGGCATCTCTCTGGCTTATCTACAGGAACCATGGAAAGATTATCTACAGTTTGAAGTGTATTGATTCTTAACATTAATCTTTTACTAATCTCATTATATTCTTTTTTAATATTTTTTTCACTTGATAAAATCTTTTCTAATTTGTTATTTGGCACATTAATTTTCATATACAACATCTATGCCGTCAAAATATATATTCTCTTTCACTCTGATTCCTCCTTCCTGTTTCTTATTTTAACACACTTTACCTCAAAGGTAAAGTATTTTTTAATAAAAACTTGACATTTTTTTATTTTTAAGTGATTAATAATAACAATTTGAAGGAGGGTGTCTTATGGAAAGTTATAGAAAAGTTGGCGATGATATTTTAAAAGAATGGTTGGATTTCAGAGAAGAAGAACTTGGATCACTTACCAGCAAAGAAGATAAAGAACATTTTATTTACTTTGAGGAAATAACAACAGATATTCTAAATAATGTTTCTGGTAATAATATTGAATATATAAAATCTCAATTAGAAAAACTTGATGATAATATTATGGATTATATGAATTATTGGTTTGAAAAATATTATAGGAATGTTTTCTGTGATGCTGTAGAATTAATTTCAGGTTGTCTTAGGTGATTCTGTGAATCAATATAAGATATGTCCTAAATGTAAGCGAAAATATACTCAGCATTCCGCTATTTCTAGAGTAGATAATAAAACCAATATATGTCCAACCTGTGGAATAAAAGAAGCTTTAATCCAATTTATTAAACAACAAAATTCCCCAAGGAATTAACTCCCTGGGGTTGAATTTTTTATACTTTATACCACTGCCACATGGACATTATACATTCTTAAAATCCAGATCTACAAAGTCATTATCATCTAATATAACTTCTGAATTTTTATACATTTTCATAACTTTGTGCATTGCCTTTTCTTTATTATCCGCTTCCACTTCAACTGTCTTTTGTAATGTTTCAGTTATTTCAACCTTATATTTTTTCATTTTTCCTTTTCCCTTTCATATTATCTAGCTTGTTTTTATCTTAAAAAACTTTTCTGAGATAATGCTCTCTATATTTTTACCTTCACAATTAATTATATAGTTTAATGCCTGACACAAATCTTGATCCATTAATGGTATTATTATTTCTTGTTTATCTAAGCATACATCTTTACACCTTTTTATTAATGTTTCTTCATCCTGTGCATTTCTTATTAAAAGCATTCCAAACATTCCTCTATTTACGCTAAATCTTCCTGATAATTGATCTACCTCAGGATTTCCAACATCTTCACTATAGTTTTTGCACTCTATCATAATTAAGCTAGATGGAATTTTATGTATTGTGGGTAATTTATAAAAGAAACCTTCTTCTGCACTGTTTTCAAAAGTAATATCTATCCTCTTTCTTCTTTCATGTATTGGTGTTTCTTTTCTTGGATTTGCTAAATTAGGATATAGTAAAAATTCTAATATTCCTATTATTAAATCATGATATTCGGCTGCATTTTTTGAACCTGTTGGTATTTTTATTAATTTTTCTTTTAAATAAGTAGCTATATCTTCCTTTTTTATCCCTTCTGTATTTATTTCTTCATCAACTTTACATCTCTTTTGTTCTTCATTAAAGTCATTAAATATTTTTGGATTTTTATCAACAAAATTTGCAACCCATTCTTTATCCATTTTTTTATGCTTTTCTTTTTCATGTTTTATAATACTCTTTTTAGTCACCCATATTCTTTTTCTCCCATCTTTATTGATATGTATCTGTACCAATGAAGTATTTCTTAAAATGTGTTGTTCTTGCAAAAAATTTAATGCAAAATGTTGAATAAACTTGCTTGGAGTATACTGATCTGCATAAGAGACAATTAGTCTAGGAACTAAAATTATTTTTTTACCTTCTATAACTAACATATCATCTAATGTATTTTCCCACGCTTTAGTATTGGGATTCCAAAAAAATCCTGTTTGTACATTAGGTGTCATTTCTATATTATTTAATTCACATTGATATTTAGTATACTCTATAAGGTCTTTCTTAATTATATTGGCAATCATATCTGAAATTCTATCTCTATCAACTCCTCTCACAAACATTTTTATATCTTGTATTTGATTCAATAATGACTCATGTTTTTTAGATATATTCAAAATATTATTAAATATTTGTTCCTGAAATTTTATTCCTATGCCATTTCCCCTTGATTCGTTTTTTGATAAACCTAAATGTATATCATTAACTTCATTCAGATTCAAAAAAATTTTTCTAGCCTCTAATATTTGCCCTTCTGTTAATAATTCCATAAGATATCCAAAGAAATTATTTAAAGTCATATACATTCTATTTATCATTGGAGTATTTGACTTAGATATATATATGGGATCTAAAAAAAGTGGTATATCTTTATCTATATCTATATCCACAAAATCAAGTTGAAATTGACATTTCCCTAAATTAAGTTTTTCTGATATTTTCATCTTATATCGCCCCTTTAATTAAATATATAAAAAGCAAAATAATCTTGTATTTTACTACTAAACTATTTTGCTTTTGTACATTATTTTATATATTGATCTGCTAAATGCTTAAATGTTGAATTAGCTATTATTCTACTAGCAGGGATCAAAACATATTTCCATTTTTTGTTGTTAGTATCATCTGCCCATTTTGAAACTAATTCGCAATATGATATAGCTCTTTTTTCTTTAGCTAAAACATCTTCATCTTCTAATTGGTTATCTGCTTTAACTTCAACTAAATAAACTATTGATTCTGTTTCTACAACAAAATCAGGTTCATATTTTCTTCCATTATTATAAGTTATATTAAATTCATTAGGACTTGGTCTTAACCATGTCTTTACAAAATCTGTTTCTCTTTCTAATTGACGAGCTAATAATAATTCGGGCTCACTATCAAATTTTGCTGAACTAAAAACTCCATTTTTTATTCCATCAAATAACACTGATGTAATTCGACCATCTCTATCTGAATTGTATGGTTCAAATATGTTTTTAATAATGTTATATGTATAATTTGATTGTAAATTTCTAGGCTTGTCTGCAAATACTTCTTCTTTTATGATACCTTCATTTCTAACAAAATGTTTCATCATTTGTGAATAAATTTCCGTAGCCAATTCTCTTTTGTACATCATAACTATATTCTTCATACCACCCACACCATATTTTTCATCAAATGATTTTGTAACCTGGTTTATTAATTTAAATAATAATTCGTTATTCTTCTCATAATCTATTTCAGATTTACTTCTTAATTCTTCTACTATTATTTTATTTGGATTTGCAGCATCAAAATTAATAAAGCCTCCATCTATATATTTTTCGTCTGAACCATCAATTAAACTTCTCATAAGGATTTCATTGTCTATTGGTTTTTGTGTGAATTTTGTTATATCAATATCAAAATCATCAAAATAATATTCTCCCTCTTCTCTTTCTGTCTTGATTTTAGGTATCAATATAAACTTATTAATTGCTTCTTCATGCGTTTTTTTAATATTTTGTTTTAACCAATACTCTATAGGATTTTTATTTTCCTCATAGATTTTTCCTAAATCTTCATCTTTTTTTATCTCTGCTTCTATTTCATTTTTTATATGTTCTTCTACTTCTTCAGTAATACTATCTGAATTACTATTATATATTTGATCTTCAACATTTTTTATTAATAAATTATTTATCTTATTTGTTAACTCATATTTAGCACTTTCTTCTTCAACTCTAATTGAATTGCTTAATTCTTCATTTATAGGATATTCTATAGCAATTTGTGAAAATGTTTCCTTTTCATTTTCTACATCTTCAACTTTAATTACATTTCCAGCATTAAAAATAGAGTTGCCTTTTTCTGCTTCTTCAATTATTTCTTTAAATTTATCATGTGCTGTTAGCATTACAGAATCAATTTCTTTATCTCCTGTTCTTTCTCCATATGGTAATCTAAGTCCTCTTCCTACCATTTGTTCTCTTAAAATTTTAGAACTTGCTGTTCTTAATGGTACTATTGTATATAAGTTGTTTACATCCCAACCTTCTTTTAACATATTAACATGTATAACAATCTCAACAGGATTATCTGCTCTTTCAACATCAAGTAATAATTTAGTGTTTGCCTCAGATTCAGCACCTGTCTGCTTAGAATTAATAGTAATAGTCTTATTTCTATAATTTCCATTTTCAAATTCGTTTGATTTTATATAATCTTCTATTATTTTAGCATGATCCGTATCTTGACATACAACTAACATAAACGGTTTTACTAATCTCTTTTTATTAGCTTTAGCATAAAACTCTAATTTACTTTTTATCATCTTATAACACTTTATTCCATCATTTAGCATCAATTTATCTAATGCTTCATTTCCAAAATGATAAAAGTCAATATCAGTTCTTGTTACAGCATATGGTACACGCGTATATCCATCTTTTATTGCTTCTGATAATGGATATTCATAAACTACATTTTTAAATGGCACTTGTTTGTTCTTGATATTTACTATAGGTGTAGCTGTTAATTCTAACCCTAAAACAGGTTTTAAGTTGTTTATTGCTTCCATTCCTCTATCTGCTCTATAATGGTGTGATTCATCCATTATTACAACTAAGTCTTTCATCTCTGCCAATTTATCGTAAAATGACATGCCTAAAAATTCATTAAAGGCTTTCATTTTTGTATTTTCTTTATCAAATTTACCTATGTTATATACATATATTGTTACATCCGAATCAAATAAAGAAATATTTCTATTTGAATAATCATCATCTGCTATAATCTTAGGTGGTTTACTAAAACATCCTAATCCTTTAAATACATATTTAGGATTGGCAGGATTTCCTAAATCCGCTTTAAGTTTTTCATATATTGTCGTACCTGGAGCAACGACTAAAAAATCCTTAATTCCATAATTAGTATATAAATAAGATATAAATGCCCCCATTAATCTTGTTTTACCAACTCCTGTTGCTAATGCAAAAGTCAAAGAAATAAAATCTCTTTCAAAATCTGTGCATATTGGATATTTTTCATTAATAATTTTTAATATTTCTTCTGTGCTATTGTTTTCAAGTAAATTGGTTTCATTAATTATATCTTCTAAAATTTTTAATGATTTTTCTTGAGGTTTTCTTAATGACATTACTCCAGAGATATAATCAGTTGTATATTGTATAAAATTCATATTATTCATCATCTTCTATTTCCTCCTCATATTCAGGTGGATTAATTATATTTAAATTATAATTATCTTTTCCAAATTCACATTTTGATAACAACATCTCTGGTATCTTTTTTATTCTTATATTTTTATACAAACCTTCAATACTTTTGTCATATGCAGTACATGCTATTATAAGAAATTCATTATCTTCCATATCAGTTTTTATATTTTCTATATCTTCTTTATTCAAAAATTTTGTTGTAACATATAAGTAACTTTTTTCATTTCCTTCAGATTGTTTCCAAAATTTTTCTTTAGATGGATTGTATTTAAATCCTTCATGAATAGCAACTGCAGATGCCAACATTTCAGCATTATATTCGCTATTAATTATTGGCTCATCAAATAAGTCTTTATTAATTAAAGATGGAGCTAACTCATAAAACCTATATCCTCCCCCATTTTTCCATTCCACATCTTTTGTAATACCATTCACATCTTCACCATCAATAACACTATTCAATCTTGGAATGCAATGAGTATAAACATGTTCTCCCATCTCTATTCCTATCCATTTTCTTTTCATTTTATGAGCAACTGCACATGTTGTTCCGCTTCCAAGAAAAGAATCTAAAACCAAATCTCCTTCATCTGTAGTAATATCAATAATTCTATTAAGTAATAATTCTGGTTTCTTCCCATTTGGAAATTCAACTTTTCCCTCTTTTGTTAAATTATTTAAATTAATTCCATCCCATAAAGTTCCTTGAAGATCCTTTTTCATCCATTTATTATCCTTAAATTCTGTAACATCTTTTAGCCAAGTTAATAACCTAAATTTCTCTCCTTTGTAAAATTGTTCATATTCAATTCCCTTATTTTTTCCTGTCTTTGGCACATATTTTATACTAATAACATCTCCATGAGGTATATCTTTTAATCTTTCAATTACTCTTGGTCTTATAGAGCTTTGTGGCATTGCAGTAGTATGTATTCTATCCATATATTTATAATATACTTCTTTTTCTGATAAATTCTCCAATTTCGCCACTTGTGATATTGATAGAAATTTAGGATCAATTCTGTTATAAATCTTAATTTCATTACCATCTCCATCAACTGTTGAGCATAAATATTCTTCTTTTCCCTCATCATATAAAACTGATGTATATTTCCAACTTATGCCATTTTCTTTATATTTACATATTAACTCATATATTTCTGTATAAGCATACGCATTTCTAAGCCATTTAAAGCAATCATATTTCTTTGTATAAACAAGTATATATTCTATGTTTTTCTTTAATCTTTTATCTTCTCCTCCTCCCGATGCACCGGCAATATTTTTCATTTTTACAGAAATAGTATTTAAATAATTGTTCCTTCCAAATATCTCATCACAAATTACTTTTAAATAAGCACTTTCATTATCATCTATTTGTATAAAAATCACTCCATTGTCACTAAGTAATTTTCTTAATATTGTAAGTCTTTCTCTCATTAATGATAACCATATACTGTGTTCTAAATTATCATCATAATGTTCAAAAGCAGCTCCTGTATTATATGGAGGATCAATATAAATACATTTTATTTTTCCCGAATAATCTTGTTCCAATGCTCTTAAAGCTAGTAAATTATCCCCATGTATTAACATGTTTTCTGTATTAGAATCCCCATAAGATTTCTCTTTATCCTCAATCAAAATTCTTGGTTCTATTTCTTCATTTTCATATTTTCCTACCCAAGTAAGTTCCAATTTATTTCCCATTGTTATCCCCCTTATCTTTTTCTATTTCAACTATATCTTCAATATCACAATTTAACACATTACAAATCTTAACTAATGTTTCTACTTGTACCGATTCATTTCTCCCAAGCTTAGCCATAGCATTTGTTGTAATACCCGCTTTTTCAGATAATTGTGTCTTATTAATCTTTTTGTCTATCATCAATTTCCATAGTTTATCATAATTTACTTGCATAAATTATTCCTCCATAAAACGATTTTTTATTACAAAATTATTCTATCATTTTACCTCTTTTTATTCAAGATTTTCTTGAATATTTCAAGAAATTTTTTCAATAATATATTTTATCCTAAACTATACTTTACTAATCTATACTTACCTATCCTTACCTGTGTATACATATTGTATACACATTGTATACAAGTGGTTGTCACTTGGTATACCAATGGTTGACCAACCTTTTCCAAAAAACTCACGTAAAAATTTACTTTTGTGTGAATGTAAGTGGGCTGTGGGTGGTGAAAAAATAAAAGAATTGACTTCATGTATGTCGGGGGAATTCCCATTTCAAAAACATTTAATCAATTCTATTGAAATTCGATATATTTTTATACTTTATATCTTTAGATATGTAATTTATTATTATTTAATTTTTATTTTCTAATTCATTTGATTTTCGATAGAGTTAGCATTAAATTTTTGATTTATTTAACACTACCTATCAATGTAGGTCGAGATAAAACTGATGTTATTTTTCTTTTATCTTCAAAACCTAATGTCCAACTCGCTCCACTCACCTGATTTCTTATTGTATAAACTTTATCAGGTTCTCTTAATTTCTCTTTTAGTTTTTTTATTACTGTCTTTCTACAACTATACAAATGTATTTGACTTCTTGCATAATCAATATGTACTATAGTTTCTTGTTCTTCAAACTCTGTATTATATAATTTCATTCTTACCTCCTCAATTTTTATCGTATGTATTTTCACACAACACATATATGTTAAATCACACATATTAGAGCTGTTTTCATTCTTTATCGATGTGTAAAATCACACCACAATTGTTTTCTCTGTATGTGTTGTTATATCAATTCTTTTTGTTGCTTTTATATCGTTTTATATTTGCTACTTCAATATATGTGAAATCACACATGTTTTATAATATTACCATACTATTACTATTTTATTATTTCTTTTTCTTATATCTTTTATCTTCTTCTGGAATATAAAAATTATCAGTTCCATATAATTTCCATTTATCAGAAAAACCATATTTATTTGCTTTCATAAATGGAGCTCCAGAAAAAGTTTGTTTAATAAATCCTCTGTCAATTAGAATATCTATATCAGCTCTAAATGTTCTTAAATCTCCATACTGTTCTTTTGCCTCTGTAGCTGTAATAACAATTTCATTTCTATTATCATCAAGTGTTCTAGGATTCTTCTTATATTTACTCTTTAAAATTAAATATAATCCTTTTTGTCTTGGCTTTAACGACTTCCATGCCTTAGATTCCAGCATATCAGTACATATTTTTGTAAATCCTGATCTAGATAAACTACTTTCAAAACTTTCATTCATAGGCATTTTAGTCTTTTTCGCCATAAAATCACCTCGAATGAACCAAAATATGTTGTTTTTTTCTATTGTTTAGTGTATACTGTATATAAGTTTTATGATGAACTCGTAGAGGAAAATAAATGTATTCGGATTCGCTTATGAAATACATTCGTTTTTCTCTATTTTTCATTCATTCATTTTTGATCACCTCCACACTTTTCATGCATTGGTTTTGTATCCAAATATCAATTAATGCTTTTTTGAAATAAATTCTATTCGCAATTCTAAAATTCGGTATTTGTTTATTTTTTATGAGTTTTCTCACTGTAGAATCACTACAGCGGAGATATTGTGTTAACTCTTTTACATTTAATACTTCCTCCATGTTTTATTCCTCCTCTTTCTTTTTTTCTTCAGCTAATTTTTCCTTAGCTTTTTTAAGCCAATATCTTCTATTGATTTCTTTAATTTTGTCTTTGTTTTTTCTAGCCCATGCTTTTGATCTTTCATTTTTAAGCTTTCTTGCCATATCTTCTAATTGCTTGTTTTCTTCCATATTCTCACCTTCTTTCATAATTATTTTCATATACCTTGACATCTTAGAAAATAAATTGTATACTTAAGATGTTAATGATGATTATTATTATATCTGTTTATAACATATAATCAATTTATGATAAAAAACTTTTAGTTGTCATTAACAGAAAGGATGAGCAAATATGGAAGATACACGCATTATAGGAGATTTTCTATTATCAAAAAACTTTGAAAACTTTTCATTTAGACGTGGTTATAATTTCAGCTTATTTAATATAAAAACAGATAAATTATCTGCTCCAGGTAATATATTTTTAAGTCTTTTAAATAACTATGAATTGTTTATAGACGTATTAGAAAAAAGTAAATCTAAAATTCAAGAGCCTTACTGGGATGTTCCAGATTTTATTGAAAAGAATTTATTAAAACATGATAAATTTATTGCAAAATTTATTAGTACAGAAATTAATAATTATATTTCTGAGAACAATTCAACCCTATCTCTTTTAGAAAAAGACTTAAAAGAAATCGAATCTGCCATAAGTGAAGTCAAAAGAGATAAAGAATATGATTTGTTAGAAGAAATAGAAGAAGAAAAATCAGAAATTATTGATGATTTAAAAAAGTATCAAGACAGATCAAAAAATTTGGAAGAATATATTTCAAAACTAATTCTTACTTTTACAAACTATAAAACATATTTAGATTTATATTTTGGAATACTTGATAATAAAGATTTCAAAAAACAAGATCTTTCATATTTTCAAAGTTTCTTCATGTTGGAATTTGATATTCCAAAGCATAAGATGAGTCAATTCTTTATAGAAAAAAATCAAATCACATTAGCAAATAATATGTTGCTTTCTTGCTATAAAAACTTGAAAGAAAAGACAAAAAAAGAACATCTTTCTGACGATGAAGTATACTCTGAATTATTTGAAATGAATAAAAACTTGCTAAAAGATAATGAAATTTTTACCTTAAGGAATTATGAAATATCTTCATTAAAAGATTTGTTCTGCGTGTTTTTCAATTATTTACTTGAAAATAATATAACAATAAATAAATGCAAGAATTGTGGCAAATATTTTATTCCTGCTAATAGAACAGATGAAAAATATTGTGAAAATATAAGTCCACAAAACTCTCATAAAACCTGCAAAGAAATAGGATCAAAACTATCTTTTGCTTTTAAAAGGGATTCTGAACCTATCTCTAGAGAACACAATAAAACTAAAGTTGCACTCTCTATGAGAATTAGCAGAGCTAAAAAGAAAAATGATTTTGAAGAAATAGATAAAGTTTCAAAACATTTAGAAAAATACTTATCAAATTATCCAAAAAAATTAAACAACTACAACAAGCATAAGATTTCTGAAGAAGAACTTATTAATTGGATTGTTTCTCAAAAAGAAATATAAATATTTTAAAATTTGAAAGGAGGTGAAAATAATGAGCGTAATGGAATTAACTAAAAACAAAAAATATAGAATTGAAATTGTTCTTGGCTATAATGGTAAGAAAAAAATTAGGCATATAGAAACTTTTTATGGCAAAAAAAGTGAAGCCACGGCAAGAGAATTTGAACTCAAGAAACTATTAAAAAATGGATCTGTATTTCAGAAAAAGAATTACACTCTTAAAGATCTTAGTGATGAATATCGTGATTACAAAGCTGATCTTGTAGAAAAGAAAACCTTTATAAATTATGAATATAGATTAAAATTAGCTATGGAAAAAATGGGCTATGTTAAACTTCAAGAATTAAATGTAAAAATACTTGAAAACTTTTATCACTATTTAAGACACACATACATTTCTGCTAGGAATAAGCCTCTTAGTCCAACAACTATAAGAAGTTATTATGATATTATAAACAATATGTTGGATTATGCTGTTAGATGTGGTTATATACAAGAAAATCCAAATGCCAAAATTGAAAAACCAAAAAGAGCCCAACCTAATGTTTCTTGTTATTCGGATGAGGAAGCAAGAGAACTACTTTTATTAATTTTACAAGAGCCAATTAAATATCAAGCAATAATATTTTTATCTTTAGATTTAGGCTGTAGACGTGGTGAACTTACAGGCCTTACTTGGGATGATATAGACCTTGATTCAGGTAGACTTGAAATAAATAAGACTACTCAATATGCCTATGGTGAAATCTATGAAAAAGGAACAAAAACTGTAAATAGTGAAAGAGTAAATTATGTTTCTGGAATGACACTTGATATTCTTAAACAATGGAAAAAAGAACAACTTCAACAAAAACTACTTCTTGGTTCTAAATGGGAAGGAAGTAATAGAGTTTTTACAACAGATTATGGTGCTGACATTCATCCAGATACTCCTACAAAGATATTTAAAAAGATATTAAAAAAGTATAATTTAAGAGAAATCAAATTTCATAGTTTACGACATACCACAGTTAGCCTAATGATTCGTAAAGGTATTCAGCCACAATTAATCAGTAGAAAAGTTGAGCATTCAAGTGTACAAACTACAGATAGAATATATTCTCATTTCTTTGAGGATCAATTTAAAAACGTTCCAAATGTTATGGACGATCTAATTAGTGTAAAAGCAAATTAAAATAGACGAGATTTTATTATGATCCCGCCTATTTTTTTATTTCCTTAAATCCAATTATTTCACTGTATTTTTCATCTTTATATCTCGTTTCTACTCTATATTCATATTTATTCTCCATAATATCTTTTACAACAAAGATTATTTCATCTTCCTTGTTTATTTTTTCTGAGACATTTATGTATAAATTAAATATTTGATTCTTATCAACAACATCTCCATACAACGATTTATATAATTTACCATTAATAGAAACACCATCTATAATTAATACAGCATTATCTGTATTTTTTATTACACCAAAAATCTGTCCTTCCTTTTCGTCAAAATTTCTTACACCCAAACAAAAATCAACAGCACTTTTGTATTCATATTCTTGTCTTAAATCTAATCTATAAAAAAGTGGCTTATTTGCTAATAATCTTTCTTCTTTTTCTTTGCGTTTTTCATGACGTATTGTCATAAATACACCTAAGAATGTGCACAATCCCCCTATTATTGCTGATATAATTGGAATGACTATTTCTTTAAGAATTATATAAAAATTCATTTTATTTCCTTTCTTTATTCCTTATTATACTCTTCTAAAACCTTATTAACAAAATTGCTGTTATAATAGTATCTTGAATTTCCTCTTTTATTAACAACATCAAGATATCTTGCCTTACAACAAATTTCTTCTTTTTGGAGTTTTTTCTTTATAGCATTAAATTTGGTTCCTTGTTTAAAATTTGCCTGTTTTTTCCTTATCATTTGAATTATTTGTTCATTTGTAAATGGATACATTTTTTTAAACATTTCATCATTAAGTTCTATATTTATTTTTTTCCCATCACTCGCATATTTTAATAATACCGCCTCATCTATACTACTTTTTGACACTTTAATATCAACATTTACTAAAATATCAAAATCATCACCTTCAGACGATGAATTGGCAGCTAATTCTAAATAATTCAATAAATTTCTTTCAGCTACACTTGTACTTAAAGTATCATAATTCTTTATAGCGGTATCAAAATTTAATGGAGTTATAAAAAAATTATACTGATCTATTTTTATATTATTAAACCACATATCAAATATTTTAACATAGTTCTTAATACTTGCAGCACATATTGAATACAATTTTTCTTTTATATTACTTGATCTATTTAATAAATGTATTGCATTATCTCTAATTTCAATTAAAATGTTAATATTATCTTTTAGATTATTACTGATAAAACCTTTAGAATGCAAATTATTTATACATTTATTTATATCAATAGTATATGGCTGTCCAATCCTATTTCTTTTTATTATTTTTTGTTTTAGTATCTTATCTTTTTTGCCCTTTTTATTTTCATATATGTATAGTGAATTAATTCTTTCTTGATTGTCTAATAATATTTTAGCTTTGAATAATAATTCATATGCATTTATCATTAGTATACAAAATGCTTCTTCCCTATATTTAGAATCTGGCTTATTATATATTTCTAATGCTGTTAATGTTGCATTTAATGATTTCTTTGCCATTCTATAAGATAGTTTTTCCATAATACTTCACTTCCTTCAACATCCTTATTCTATAATATATAGTATGAAAATATTGTCGAATTTTGTATTTTAAAGCAAAAATTTATCGATTGTTATTTTCATTTATTTCTTATTATATCATGCATTTTTTTATTTTGACAGGTATTTCCAAAAACTTTCGCCACTTTTTCGCCACTTTTTTTGGCAAATAAAAAAATCAAGGAACTTTAAATCCCTTGATAAATCTGGTTGCGGGGGTAAGACTCGAACTTACGACCTTCGGGTTATGAGCCCGTAAGTGCTGATATCGATGAGTTGTGTATATTTGTGTTTAGTCTTGTTAGAGTAAGTTAAGATGTTTTTTATTTTTTTATACTTTCTTTTTATACTTGCATATTATATCAAATAAAAATTATATAGTTATATATTTTTTATTATAAAAACTTCACTAAAATATACTGTAACTGCCTATATATTTATATCTTATAGAGGTGAACTTTTTCTATTTTATTAGTGATTTATCAAAAATATATGTATCATATCCATTATATACACCTTTTTGTACTAATCCTGTTGATTCCATTTCTTCATAAAATTTATTTTTACCTTTGTGTATATATCCAGAATCTTTACAATAATTGATATAATCTGCAAATACTTCGTTTCTCTTTCTAACTCTTCCACTTCTTAGTAAACTTCTCATCCTGTCTTTATCATATATATCCAATTACTGTATTACTATCCATTTTATATGATTCTATGATGTTTTGACTTTCCTCTACATTAGAGAATTTATTTTTTCTTATTGTTTTTTCTGTTCTATCTAAAAGGCCAGCAATTTCAACCTTTGTGCGCTTATCTCTATTCCACCATCTCTCAATCGATTGCCTTTCACTATATTCTAAGTGTTTACCTTTTTTACTATTTGTGTTATTATTATCTTGACACATAATTAAAACATTTTTTCAATGTTTGATTCGACACCAACATTGTATCATAAGTTTTAATTATGTGTCTTTTATTTATTCCAAACCGGTAATTTAATTTTACCATTTATAGTTTATATGATATAATCTGAATTATAAAAGGAGGAATTTAATATGAACTTTTTAAATAAAACTATATCTATAAAAATTGACCGTCCACTCGGAAGTAAGCATCCTAAACATGGATTTATATATCCTATTAATTATGGATATGTTCCAAATACAATTAGTGGTGATGGAGAAGAATTAGATTGCTATCTATTAGGTGTATTTGAACCAGTTGAAAAATTCGAAGGAAAATGTATCGCTATAATACATAGAACAAATGATAATGATGATAAACTAATTATTGTTCCACCAGGCAAGAACTATGATAATTCTGCTATAGAAGCTTTAACTGAATTTCAAGAACAATATTTTGAACATATAATTATAAGATAATTAAATCCCCAGCAAAGCTGAGGATTTTTCATTTATCTATTTTGTTATATATTACTCCCTGCATCCACAATTAGCATCGACTAAGCATAATATTAATCTTACTATATTTAATAATGTCATTGTTAAAAATAATGTTGCTAATCCTATTAATACAGCTGTTCCCGCTGCCCCTGCTGTAATTGTTATTGAAAGTCCTATAATAGTTGTTATAATTGTTATTAATGCTGGTATAGCTAGGCATTTTCCTATTTTACATACACATCTTTCTTTTTTGCCACAAGCCAAAAGAGCTACTAATGTTAAAAGTATTAATGCCCCTAATCCTATACCTAGTCCAATCCATAATGCTGTTACAATTCCTGGTATTAAAGTTATATATGCAATATATCCAACAACAGTTCCTAAAATAACTCCAATGAATGCAGTTATTAAACATTCACAATTTCTTCTCTGCATAGTTATCTCTCCCTTCAAAGAGCATTATTATATTAATACTCTTTGTATATTATATTGTTTTTCCACAAGTTATGTTACAATATCTCTTCATCTTCTATCTACACTGTTTACAGTATTTACAACAATTTGTACAATGCTTTTCTTTATGCTTTAATTTACTTTTTATTATTAACATAGTTATCATAACAATTATACTTATTATTATTGTATCAATTAATATCTTTATCACCATTATCAATTCCCTTCAAAATGTTGACTTTTAATATTTATATACATATAATATTCATATAAGAAAGGAGCTATAACCTATGGAAAAACGTGATCTATATGATATTAATAGAAACTTAACTGGTGAGACTATTTATAAAGGCGAACCTATTCCTCAAAATAAATATATTGTAGTTGTTCTATCTATAATGCAAAATTCAAAAAATGAATTTCTTATACAAAAAAGAGCACTGGAAAAGGATGGACTGTATGGCTCAACAGGCGGTCATCCCAAAAGTGGTGAAAGTAGTTTAGAGGGAATTCTTACAGAAATTAAAGAGGAAATAGGTTTAACACTTAATCCTAAAGAACTTGAATTAATTTATTCTGGAAGAGAAGATACTAAGCATGTTTTTTTTGATATATATTATTTGAAAAAGGATTTAAACATTTCTGATTTAACTTTACAAAAAGAAGAGGTTGAATCTGTAGAATGGGCTTCCATAGATAGAATTAAATCTTTAATAGAAGATAATCTATTTCTTGAAAGCCATGCTGAAGAGTTTTTTCGAACTATAGATATTTTCGCTAAAAGAGGCATTTCAATAATTTAAAAGTCAATACTAAACAGTATTAACTTCTAAGCTATTTTTCTTGTTCATTACTAATTTTTTCTTCTTGCTCAGCTAATTGATGCAATATCTCCTTACAGTTTTCATTTAATCTTTCAGGCATCTCTTCTAGTGAAAAGCTATCTCTTAAAGTTCTTCCATTTGTTTTATTAAGTTCTTCCATTATATCTACATCATTTTTTTTCTCGATAAATATTCTTTCTTTGAAAAAATCAAATAACTGCCTTTCACTTTTATATAATTTTCCGTTTACAAAACCTGGTATTCCATTATATCCATGAGATGATGCATCTCTTTCTTTTTCAGCACCTATTCGCTGTGTCTTCATATAATAAATGTCTTCTATTCTGGCTAATATTCCAACTCTGTATAAATTCTTTTTATCATCTTCCCAATTTATATAAAAGTAATAATCTTTATTATTCACGTTCTTCTCCTCTTTCTTCTAATATTTTATTTACATATCTTTGTTTCATTTCAAAATTCTTTTTTATCTTTACAATATCAACTTTTGAACTTAAAAATTGTATATCTTCATAAAAAGATGGCAATTCTTTATACATATTTTTGAAGAATTCGTTCGAAATTTCTGGATATTTATTAACTAAATATTTTAGTACATCTCTTCCAAGATTTCCTATTCCTTTTCTACTAGATTTTTCATCTATAGATAAATATGTACTTGTCCAACCATCTACACTAGCTCCCTTATTGTCTTTCATCATATCTATAAATGATGCGCTATGATCATATAGTCCTAGTGTATATTTATCTGCCCTTTTATCTCTAATTAATGTCCAGTTATTCATATGTCTATCTGCATTATTTGTCATACAATCTAAAAGTATTGCATCAACTATCTGCTTTTCTACTCTTTTAAATTCTATTTCATCATCTACCTGAATTCTTACACATTCTATAAGATCTTTCAATGGTACTATAGAACGTAAATTGTTTAACTGTTCTCTTTCATATTTATGGAAGAGTATGGTTTTTATATCATATGGATCTTCTATTGTTCTTTCAATAATATTATGACTGCATACGCCAATCTCATTGTATCTCTTATCATTAACCATAGTAATTTCTGGAACTCTACAATCTTTTAAAACTTTTCTCCCTAAAATACTCCATAATTTTTCTGCATATGAGTTATCAGGAAAATCATAGTCAAATTCTTTAAATACACAATTGCAAATATAATACATTTCGTTTTCTTCATATTGATATAACTCTCCCCATGTAGGGTTCCCACCACTTTGACCTATTGGGTCTCTAAATAATTTTCTAAAAATATATCCATTAAATGTTGGTGGTATTTCTAAAATGTATTCTCCAAATGTACTTTTTTCTTTGTCACTATCATGTAGATACATATTTTTTAATTCTAATTTACCCATTATTTTCACCATCAAAATATTACCATAATTTACATAAAAAGTCAACCGCTATTAAAATAAACCTAGTGGTTTACACTAGGTCTACTATTATGTCCCTATTTAAGGTTGGACTTCCTATAAATATGGTCGAGGCGAACCTCAACCCAATAAGGTGGCGATTTATTGTTGACTTTTAATAGATAATTATAATCTTGTTGCATCTAAAATACCTAATAAATATACCTTCTTAATTAATTTTTCATTTTGTTGTATGATGTCCATTTCTTTATCTGAGAATATATTTTTATTCTCAGATATTCTATTTTTTTGAATAATATCTAACATATTTTCTACTACATTCATTACTACATATTCTCCTTTTTTTATTTTTTGAAGCTTCTGTAGTATTGATATAACAATGTTTGTTCACTATGGTGGAATGTTTACGAAAGTGCCTTTTTCATTTACAAAAAAATAAAATAGCCGTTTCGTATAACTATTTTATCGTTTCGTAAAATTCTTTTATATCTATCTTTAGTGCAGAACATATTCTTAATGCTATTGATAATGTCGGTTCTTTCTCTCCTCGCTCTATATAATTTAAATGCGATCTTGATATTCCCGTCACTTTTGATAACTCTTCTAAAGATATTCCTTTTTTATTTCTTATTTCTTTTAGCAATATTTTTATTCTCATATAACCACCCTGTTTAGTATGTCCTTTTTCCCCTTATAACATACATTCTGTTCACTATGGTGGATATTTCAAAAAAACTATAAGATATTTGCAAATATCTTATTTTTACTAAAAAAAACGACCTCTCAAAATCGTTTTTAAGACGTTTTTATTTTGGGTTAATGTAGTTGTATAGCTTGATTTCAGATACTTTGAGGGTATAACACAAAAAGGCAGGCTACTTATAGCCTACCTAACTTTTCTTAATTAATTTTCTTCCAAATATTTTGCATATGTATTAATAAATCTCTCCATATCTTCTTGAGCCACAGAACCAATTCTAAACTGTATTTCTTTCTCAGAAATTTCTATCAAGTCATCACATTTAACAATTCCGTCTTTGTTTAAATTGTTTACAGTATCTTTATTTAATCTTTCATTATATGGATATGTAACTTTACTTAATTGCGAAGATAAAAGAAAACCAAAATAATTTATATCTACAGCTTGTCCATCGTCAATTATTACAAAACTATGGTTTTGTCCGTTTTCTCCACTTTTATACTCATAATTTGCTACAAATACTATGTCTCCAATGCTAAACTTTTTCATCTACTTTGTCTCCCCTTTGCTTTTAGAAGTATAATAGATGATTTCGTCTCTTGATAAAGCACTATCCCTTCCTTCTTTTGTATTGCAAAATTCAGAATATGTTTTTATAGCATTTTTCTTTTTAGCCTTTTCAATTAATGCTGTTACTTTTGTTTTATAAAGATTGTTAACCATTTTTTTATACCTCCTCTCATATATTATTTCAATTTTTGCTCTTTTAATACTAGTTTATGAAAAACAAAAGATTTTTGACATCATTATTAATAATATTATATCACAAATTTTACATAATATCAAATTTTTGCTTTTCTACCTATTATATATACTTTTTATGAGTTTTTGTCAATACATTTTTTAAAATTTGTACGACAATCGATTTCAATAGATTTTATTTGTTTTATAGTATGTTTTTACCTCTATAACGCAAAAAAATGGGTAGACTGAAAATTAATTCAATCTACCCATTTACTTATTTGGTGGGACGGCGTACCCCACATCTTTTTTAAGACCATCACTGGCATGATAGCTGCCACTTTCTATCCTCAAATATTATTTATTTATATAAATTATTTTTTACATATGCTTTTCTTTTAGTTTCTTTTACTTGTACATAATCTACACTTTTAGAAATATTTTTCAATATTTTTATAGTAGTATTCCTTTTATATGTATATTTCTTTCCTTTTAAATTTGATTTACTATATAGATAGCATTTAGTTTTTAGTTTCTTTGTTTTTCCCACTGTTGATTTTTTTACATTCTTAGTTGTTTTCTTTGTAGTAGTCTTTTTATTAGTTTTCTTTATTGCACTATCGTTACTGAATATCCAAAAGTTTTTATAATTTGCATATTTCTTGAAATTCTTTTCTGATACTTTTGCTATATTCCCATTTAATTTTACATTTGCTTTCTTTCTACTTGCTGTACTAAATTTTCCTTTGTACACATAAGGATCATATACTGTTATATTTTTATTTTTATCTGCAACTAATACAATGTAATGTCCTGAACTTGTAAATAGTCCACTTCCGCAACTGGCAATTACAAAGTACTTATTACTTCCATCTTTTCTTGTCTGCTTTAAGTATTTAATCATACTGTTAAAATTGTTTGTTGTATAGTATTCTTTAAAGTCAAAATAGTCTGCTACAAATGAATAAAAACTCCAAGCCGTTCCGCTATTTGCTGTTCTATATCCATTATCTACACTTAATCCTGCCATTGTAGTAGGTAAGATTGCTCCCTTACTTGAACTAACTATCATTGCTGCGCTCGTTGGTCCACACGCACTGTTTTTCATTGTTTGTGTTTTGTTATTTGTACTAGAATACATCTTATTAGCCCATCTGCTATCTGCTTGCGAATAATATGTAAGACCTTGATATTTTCCTAATAGTTTTAGTCCTTTTCTTACGTCTCCATTATAGCTTATATTTTCTTGTTCAACTTGTGCATCTGGCTCTAATTGTTCTTCTTCTAATTTTTGTTCTTCTTTTACACTTGATTTTATTACTTGTTTTGTTTCAAGTGTTTCATTCTTGTTAGCAGCCTCTTTTGTTTGAATAGACAACTCTTCTGTCTCTTCTGATACTACTACATCTGTTATTGTTGTTATTGCTTCTGTTATTTTATTAGCATCTATTTCTCCTGTGTCTTTATATTTTACATATACTCCTAAAAGTATAGATATAGATGTTAATATTGCAATTACCAAACTTATAATTTTTTTATTTTTCATTGTTTACCTCCTTCAATTTATAGCTTCTACAGTTATGTGTGTTCTTCCATTTGTTGACATTAAAATTGTACCTTCATATTGATACCCAGCTAATTCTATATAATCACTTTCTGTTACTTCCATAACAGCCTCTACATATAAACTTATATTATTTGCCGAGTTAGCATTATAATTTAAAACTTCTGCTATCGTTGTTCCATTTTTCTTTATAGCTATATTCATTGCTCCCGATTTAGTGTTGCTAAAATTTATTTGAGCAAATATTTTAACAGCATTTATATTTTCTCCAAGTACAATTCTATTATTTTGCAAAGTCAGCTTATCTCCTAATTTAAACATCTGTTTATCTAGTGGTACTATAAATTCTCCCGCACTTGTTAAAGTATAGTTGTTAATCAATCCTGCAGAAACTATATTTTTTTGCATTTGATTTGTTAATTTTTCAACGTTAGGCAATGCCATTTGACATCACCTCTTTTCCGTTTACTAAATTACTTGTGTGTGTGTGTGTGTGTGTGTGTGTGTGTACAGCCTCAAGGCTTCTAGAACTATTTTTCATAGTTATTCTCCTTTCAATCAATTACTTCAAACTTTTCTACTCTTTTTACAATATCTTCTACAAAAGAATTTCCTTTCATTCTAAAATATATCTCTGAACTGTATTTAATACTTTGTAATTGATAATGCGTAATTTGTTTTTTGTCTTTACATCTGTCATAAACAGACAGTATATCATTTCTTAAGCTGCATTTCATTGCATCTATCATTAATAAAATTATCTTAATTATTGAAATTAAAATAGTGCAGACAAATACTATCTGCACCCAAAATGTTTTTATAAAATTTAATATTTCCAAATATTACACCTACTTCCATTTACCAATTGCAATTATATCTAGCAATATTGAGACCGTTTTTGACGTCCCGGAGCAAAGAACAATTTTGGCAATATGTGAAAGTGAATTGTCATATATCCCTTCAATCCAACAGCCATTTGCTGAGGCTACTTGTAGACTTAAAATTGGGTTTTCTCCAACGAAACTTTGAGCATAATTGCCCAGATCTATGTTTGTAGAACCGCTGTCATATAAAACACCCCACGTTGCTGTAAGTGGTATATCGCTTAAAGATACTCTTTTTGTACATATCATTTTACCGCTTCCATACTTTATATAGCTTCCATTCTCGTTTGATCCTTCTTCAACTATTGCTCCAAACTTATTCATTATTTCTTCATAATCAGCTTTCATTGCTATACACTCCTCTCACAACAAATTTTATAACTCTGTCGATTGGTACTGCTTGTCCCCAATTGTAAAACTGAATCTTGTTCGATATTGTTCCTGCCGTTCCCACTTCTTTATAGTGTACATCTTTTATTAAATTCTCACCTTGATAAAATACATCCAGACTATTGTTTCCTACTTTATAGTAACACGGTATCTCATAGTCTGTGTTTTCTGCTATTGTTTCTGTTGTTGTTACTATATAAGTGCTAACTGTAAGTTCTTTTGCATTTTCATTTACAACTTCTTTTATCTCATTGATATTTTCAGCTGTTATCTTGTACTGTTCCTCTTCGCTTGAAACTTTTTTTGTTATTTTATTAATAAATGTTATTAACTTCATTGTGAGCCTCCTTTTTTATATCCCAACACATTTAATGTTGCTCTGCAACATCCCGTTTGTTTTGCTAGTGTTGGGCTAAAATTGTCATCGTTTATGTCTTGCACCCAATCAGGTATAGTATTTTTTGAACGTATTTGTAGTATAATAATCTTTCCTTTTTCAATATATTCTGATAGATCTATACTTGTTTTACTCTCCAGCTTTTGACTTTCATCAGTTGGTGTAGATGGCGTATATCCATTTTCTCCAAATGCTTGCTCAATCTCTTCATCTGGATAATATCCAGATATCTCACTTTCGCTATTCCATTCTATATTTTGATGAAATTCTTCTGTTTCTTGACTTATGTATAATCCTATATTTCGAGAATATCCCCAATATGTATTGTTATTATGTGTATACTTTATTGGACAATGTTGCAATGTTATATAAGCTCTCTCTATAGTAAAATCGCTTGGAATAATAACAGGTATATCAATTTTAAAATATCCATCAAAGTTTCCAGAAACTTCCGCCCAATACCCCATTTGTTTCCATTCTAAAGAGTTAAATTGCAAATTAGACATTAAGCCATTTTTATTTACAATATCTTGTCCCTCTTTATCATGTATACCATCTTCATCTATTGTTACATTTCCAGTCTGCATTTTTACATTCCCTGTGTTTTCATTTATTGTTAGATTTGATTTTTTATTTATAATTGGTATTACCTCATTCTTACTTGCTTTTTCTTCAACTTGTCCTCTTAGAATTCTCATCCTTGTTGCATATGATAAAGTTGAGCCTACTGTAGTTTCTTTCTTCTTTTGAACCTCTATATTACTTGTGATTGTTGCTTTGAATTTTCGCAAATACTCCATATCACCTTGGTATACAATCTTTTTATCTCCTATTTTCATTATATCGCCCACATCAATTGCAGGATCAATTATTGTGCTTCCTTCAAATCCATAAATTTCTAGATCTTTTACTTGATTATATACTTTCTTTAATTGCTCTTCTGTCTTTATATATAAATTATTAGGATCTATTTCTATGTTTGTTCCTACTACCGAATTATTATATAAACTTGATTCAAGTACACAATCTAAATACACACCATCAACTGTAGTATCTGAAATGTAATAAGTTTTTTCTTCATTATTAAAAGTTACTTCGTTACATCTAAATTTTTCTCCCCAATTAAAATTTTGAAAATATCCTATATCAAAATCTATTACTGTCTCTCCTATTTTTTTTATATAAAGTTTTCCATCTCTTCCAATACATGCAAAACCTCCTGCTTGTTCGGCTATATACCCTACCATTTGTCTTGCTGTTAAAGTATCGTCATATTCACTAATAATTACATCATTATTAATAAATGATACTGATCCAAGTTCAACTCCACATGCCTTACATAAATAAACTAATAGTTCTGCTGTAGTGCATGGCAATATTTCTTTTGCATTTATTATTCTTTCAAATTGCAACATATAATCTACTGCTTGAATAGTTACTGTATTGTCATCATTTTTCTTTATATCTTCTAATACAAAATATCCAATAGGAACAATCTCATCATTGCCATTTATTCTAATTCCACTTTCAATATAAAAGTTTTCGTAAGTTTCTGGTAATGATTGTTGGCCTATCCTCATTTCTATTTTTCTTGACTCTGTACTACCTAATGAAACTTTATTTTCTGAAAGAGCATTTCCTGATACCATAAATGAAGCTATGTGTTCTGGACTAACCTCATTTTCTTCTATATATATTTTTAGTAAGTGCTGTGTTCCTTCTGCATATACTAAGTTTTTATACTCTTGACTTGTTTGATACATTTAGCACCTCCTATGAATTTGCGTTATTTACAGTTGTCTTTTGAGCTTGTGTTAATTCTTTTTGCATCAAATTAAAAGACACTTTCCATTTTGATTTGGAAGTGTCTTCATCTTTTCCTGTGCAATGCATTTCGCTTGTTCTTTTACTTACTCTAAATTTAGCATTTTCTAACATACCACCTTGAACTGATGGGCATTTTACAGTTACTATAAGAGGATTTCTATATGTCAACTGTAGCAACTGCTCCGCTTCTTGTTCTGTTAGATAATCCCATGTCATCTCTAACTTTAACATCCCTACGGCAATGGGGTTGTCTATTAATGCTCCCGTCACTTTAGATGTGTAACTATCATTATCCGTATCTTCTATATTATCTTTATATGTGCTTGGGGTTTTTTGAACAACCCCATCTACTTTCCACAACATACTTTATCCTCCTACCAATGCTTCTATTCCTTTTCCCGTTCTTCTTCTTTTGTCTCTTAATTCATCTAACAATATTTGTCCTAATCTTTGATTTCCAACATTTACAGTTAAATATATTGGTCTATCATTGTTATTTCCTAAATCAGCATCGTCTAATGCACTTCTCATTGTTTCATACATTACATTTTTAGGTGCTGTTATTTCTGGGTTATTGCTTGCTCCTGAATACTCTCCAAATATTGCCAAAGTTTTTTCATAAGCTACATTTCCCTTTGCAAGTTTTGGGATTTGTGGTACATTAATCGTTGGCAATCCACTAAAAGGTCTTGCTCCAAGAATATTGACGTTTTTTATTGTATTTAATGCACTATTTATTTTATCAAAAGGAACTTTTATAACTTTGTTTATTCCTGTAATCAAGCTGTTTACTATCTTTTTAAAAGTAGATGCAATTCCATCTTTTATTCCGCTAAATACTTTTCCACCTTTTGAAAATACATTCTTCACATTATTCCATGCTTTAGAGAATTTACCTTTAAACCAGTCTGGAATTGAACTAAATACAGATTTTATCGTTGATACAACATTTTTAAAATGTGATCTTATTGTACTAATTTTAAAATTGTCTTTTATTTTGCTTACAGTTTCTTTAAATTTTGTACCTATATTATTTTTTAAATCTGTAAATATCTGCTTTACTTTGCCCCAAATTCCTTTAATTCCATTTTTAAATCCATCAATCAAATATCCACCCATCTGCATCATTACTGTCGATGGAGAATGTATACCAAAAGCATTTTTAAATCCATCAATGAAAGGTTTGAATATATTGCTATATATCCAATTTCCTATTCCTGCAATAGCATCTATTATTCCTTTAAATATTCCCTGTACAATATTTCCTCCTGCCTCTTCTATTTTCGTTTGGAAATATCCTTTTACTGATTGAATGACATCTCCTATTAAAGTTGCCAAAAAGGCTGTTGCTCCACCTAGTGCTGCACCAATTCCTCTAAACATAGCCTGTATTATCCCACTCCAATCTATGTTCTTAACAAAATCTTGAAGTTTCTTTGCTATTTGTCCCCAGTCTATACCTTCTATTGCTGTATATATTGTAGTCAATGTTCCTTTTATTCCATCTCCCAATGTCTTGCCTGCAGTCTTCCAATCAACATTATCAAAAAATCCATTCACTCGATCGCTAATGGCTTTTCCAAATTGTTTCCAATCAAATGTAGTCACGAAACTATATCCAAAATAAATTACCGTATTTAATCCTTGTGCGAATGTATTT
This sequence comes from uncultured Clostridia bacterium, assembly GCA_934167965.1. Lineage (GTDB taxonomy): Bacteria > Bacillota > Clostridia > TANB77 > CAG-508 > CAG-269. Next base: position 246,122 of record CAKPMJ010000003.1, read on the forward strand.
CCTACCTCATACCAATCTGTTGTTGCTATAAATCCATTTAAGAATTGAGCTATATTAGTTCCAATCTTTCTTGCACCATCTTGTATTCTATCCCAAGGTATATTTGCCATAGCCTCATTTAACTTTTGCCCGATTGTCGCTCCTACTTCATACCAATTTCCATTTTTTATAGCATCTATAATACTGTTAGTAGTATTATCCATTTGAGATAAGTCAAAATTTGGGCTTGTATTTCCGCTTCCACTATCTGAATTTCCATTGCTATTAGAAATGTTATTTATTTCATTATGGACTCCTGTTAATTGCTTTGTCTCGTTTTTTGCCTTCTTTGCACTTCCTGCCATTTTCTCATAAGACTTAGCACTAGCATTTGCAAATATATTTACTCCTGTTAAAGCATAAGCAACGCTTTGTATTGCTTTCATTAGTTGATATACTAAGTTCGTTACAAACTGTATTATTGGAGCTAATGCACTGCCCATTGCATACTTCATATACTCAATATTTGCACTTAGTTGTTTTGCTCCTGCATTTTGACTAGATAACCAACTAGATGCACAATTGCTCAAAATACTGTATATACCTCTCAACGAAAAAAGAGCTAAGGCATATCTTAACACATGACCTAACCCTTGTTTTATACTTTTTCCCATACCCTGTACATTATTTGTAATATTTTGAGTTATTTTGGGCAATCCTTTAAAACTATTCTCTATACTTGTTACACTTGGTTTAGCTTGTTCCAGTTTCTGTTTAAACATTCCAAAAAAACTACTTAATTTGCTTTGACTGCTTGCTGTCTGTGAGATTTGATTTTTTAATTCTTTCATTTTCGCCTTAGCGTTTATAATTTTTTGGCTATAATATTCAATTTCTTGTGTTGCTATCTGTTCTTTATCACTTAAATTAACGTATTGTTTATTATCTGATAATTTATCTGGTGATATTTTATAATATGGTTCGTTTGCTATTTTATCTAGCTTTGGAGTTATTACATTCAATTTTATTCGTCGGGCATTTATTTTTTCATTTAAACTATCAATTTGCTTTTGTAATTGTGTTATCTGTTTTTCTGCTTCTTTATTATTTACTTTTATTGCTACTTCATTGTTTGTGTTACTTTTTCTAAAGTCTTGTAATCTCTTTTTCATAACTTGTACTGCTTGTTGCACTTTATCTTGCATATTTTTTACATTTACTTTTGAAAACGACTCTTGTACTTGTTTCAATTGTTCTTTTATAGCAGGAACAATCTTCTTAAATTCTTTTAATGCTTCTTCAACTTTCGCAGTTACAATAATTTCAATTTCTTCTGCTGTCATTTAAAAATCCCCCTTCCTTATTTTTTATTTTTATTATATAATCTACATATCTAATTATAGAGAGGTGGTGTAAATAATGAACAATGAAACAACTGCTCACAATATTGCAAGTATAGCTTCTAAATTATATTTTACAAATGATGATATTCTTAAATACAAAATTGATTTTAATGGATATACAAAATTTGTTGATGATTTGACAAACAAATATACAGAAGCCTATAACCAAGTTATTAAAAATTTACCAAATTTATAACATATATAAAAAGCGCCAGTTTATACTGATGCTTTTTTACATAAAAAAAACACCTACCTAAGTAAGTGTTCTTTTATGTTTCATTTTTGCTATATCTTTATCTAAATATACTTATAGGAGCAGAACCCATTTTTCCTTTCTTTATCATCCATGTATTTCCACAATTTTGGCATACTCCCATAGTAGAATTTATTGTTTTAGTTTTATTTGTTCCTTTAGATTTTTTCCAAAACAAATTAGATATGCCTAATGTACACAAAGCTGTAAGTCCTCTTGCACTGTTATTTATATGGCCTCCAAATCCAATACCCTTTTTATTAGTTTGTTGACCTTCTTCAACAACTTGAACTTGAACATTTTCACTTCCACATTTTGGACATTTCATAATAATACATCTCCTTTTATTTTTATAAAAAGAGTATACTACACTTATACCAAAAATACAACAAAAATGTACAAAATTCTCTATTTTATTTCATTTTTAACATTATTACTTTGATTTGAATATTATCCTTTCATAATTCTTCTTTGTTCTTCTAATGACTGTTCTTGTTCTTCAAACAAATTAGGATAACTGTCTCTAACTAGAATTATTCTTGCATTTTGATTCATACAATCTCCTGCTATTAGTTTATTCGTTACCGCTTCTTGTAAATTTATTTCTTTTTTTAAGTCATCTGTAGTTTTTACTAGATTAACTTCACAATATACTTTTATTTCAGAATACCTACTATTCCAAAATTCATTTGGTTTCATTCCAAAATAATATGCTAGTGGTTCTGTAGCAAAAATTAACTCCACAATATTTTCAGAGTTTCTTATTTTATTAATTATATCATCTAGTCCTTGTATTCTTGAATTTCTACCGAAACTATATTTTCTATTGCTTTCTCTGCTGATGTTTTTACTATTTTGTCCATATCTATAGTTGACAATGGATTTGACATCATTTCTGCTAGCTCCTTCTTGTTCATTTTCTTCTTGAAAAAACCCTCTTCATTCAATGCCTCTGCAATCATTTTGTATAAATCATTTACAGTTATTCCTTCTGTTCTGCAATCATCCATAAAGTCATACACTTCATCTGATGATTTAAAAGCACTCTTACCATCTTCATTTTCTGCTAATTTAAATATTATCTTTGAAAGTGCTTCCATATCTAATATAGCATATGCTTTTGTAAATACTTCCTCAAAGTTTTTGTTTTTTAGTAGATTAGCTAAGTCTACTATTTTTCTTGTTTTTAGTACTAAATTAATTGTTTTACTTTTTGTTTCTATTATCATTTTTTTCTCTCCTTTGCAAAAGAGAGAAGACTGAAAAGTCTTCTCTTATTAAAATTTTGTTGAATCTCCCTCTACAGGATATCCATCTGTTTCTACTACTTTTGATTCTTTATATACTCTCATAGTATCTTTTATAAAGTCTCCGTCGTTCATCTCTTGCCCTGCAATATCTACAGTACATTTCACAGTCTGAACTAATGGTTTGTTAGCAACTGATGCAGTTGTCTCTGGGTATTCTAAGAATAAGTATATAGTTGTATCTGCATCTGCTATTGCTTTAATAGATTTATGTGTTTCTTGAATGAACATCATTTCTATATCAACTGTCTCTGCTTTTCTCTTTCCTTTTGCCATTCTTTCTTCGTCTAAATCTAAAGCACTATATGTTTGTCCCTCTTTTAGAGTCTTTAATTGTCCTACTTTTTGAACATAACCTATATTTGTTCTGTCTCCTGTTAATGTTGTTGAATAAGACACCTTTGATTTCATTGCAACTTGTGGTGTTGTTGCTTTTGGTGTTGTATCTCCCTCTGCCATTTTAAATTCCTCCTTTTTATCTTATAAAATTAAAAGAGCTCGTTATAGAATTATAACGAACTTCAAATGTTATTGTTATACCATATTTTTGCAATATAGGATCATATACTGCAGGACTGGTATTTGTCCTTGTAAAATTCAATTCTTGAAGTTTAGTATCAACCTCATTTACCATTTTCATTGCTTGTCTTTGTTTTTCATTCCAACAAGTTATAGATACTTGAAATGTTGATTTAATTGGAAATGCATTTTGTGTAAGATTAACTGTTTTTAAAGGTGTATGTAACTCCAATATAGGAAATTTACTATCTGTATTTGGATTGCTCAATATTGGTTTATTTTTATACAGCTTTTCTAATCTTTCATATATTAAATCTGAAAATTCTAATTCACTTAAGTCTTTCATTACTTACACACCTCTTCCAACATTTGTCTTATTTTCTCTTCTACTATTTCTTTATTTTCTTGTCTTGTTTTGAAACTAGCATCTGTCATAAAATGATTAGCTTTTGCTCCCCTTGCCACATAAAATTGTTTTCCATTTATTACTTTTATAGGGTAATTTAATTTTCTTTCTACTTTGTTTATTGGAATATACCACTCTGTATAGCCTGTTTCTAGGAAATGTTTTGTATGTCCTATATGTTCCATTTCTGCCCATTCTCCTGTTCCAAAGTGTTCAAATAAGGCATATGGCATATTACTTTTGTCTGTATATACTTTTCCCTTAACCTCATTCGTTGAAGTATCTATTAATTCAATCAATATTCCTTCTTCATTATGAGAATGTTCTAGTTTAATAGCATATGTCCTAATATTTTCTAACACTTTCTCTATACTTTCGTTTATGCTTTGTGGTAATTTCTGCATAATACTATTTATGATTTTATAATTATTTTTCACTTTAATATTACAATCTAGTTTCATTTCTGCATTATCTCCATTCGGTAAACATATGTATCTCCTATTTGGTTTTTATCTAATACTCTATAATCAGGTATAGGATTAGATGTATTTGATATCTTTTTAAATGATATCCCATCACCTTTTTGTATATCATATTTCTTTGTACTTCTACCCTTATAAATACTATAATCAACTTCACCTGTTGATTTCTTATCTAATTCGTTTACATCTTGTTGCATATTTAACCAAGCAATTCCTTTATGTTTCCACTTTTTATCTGTTTCACCGTGGTCTTCTACTTCTTCATATTCTGATATATATACTTTTGTTAAATCTCGTAATAACATTACTTAACCCTCCTTAATCCCGATTTTACAATGTTATTTCTTAACTTATCTATAATATCTTCGAATGATGTTGAAATAGAACCCTCGCTTCGACTTGTTAGTCCTTCTGCACCTCTTGAAAGATAGATTGATTTTGTAGCTTTCTTAATATGTGGAAATAGTTTTTTATCATCTTTTGGTCTATTAGAAATATCAGAGGCAATAGAACTTACTTCCTCTAATATTTCATTTAAGACTTCTTCGTCGCCTTTATAATTAGCTCCTAAATCAGCTATTATCTTCTCTATACTACTGGTTTCTGTCATTTCTATTGCCTCCTATTTTTAGGCCATTGAAGCAATTGTTGCTATTCCTGCTTTTTTAGCCTTATTCGCTGAATCAACTTCAACAATTACTATTTTTTGTCCTGTTGTTGCTGTTATTTCGTCTGTTCCATTCCAAGCTGTATATCCAGATGTGCAAACAGCATCATATTCTGGCATTGTTGGATTAGCTGCTGCTTTATATTTATAACTATTTCCAGAAGTTAAAGCTGGTGTAACAGTTATTTTTGTTTTTCCAGTTGATGTTCCCTCTTCTGATGTTACATTTAAAGTTTTAAGTGAAGCATCTGTTACATAGAATATTGTATCTTCCATTAAAGCTTTTGTTCCTTTATATAAGAAATCTTCTAATGCTACAGCATCATCAAATGGTACTTTTTCTGCTCCGTATTCTGAAACATAGAAAGGTTGAGCAATAGCTCCGTCCATCATAACAACAGCTTTTACTCCATCTGGTAATCTTGTTGATTCATAAACTCTAACTGAATCATATATACCAATAGCTTGTTCTTTTGGATCTGTTCCATTTGGTAAATCGTCAAGAATTTTCTTCATTCCTTTTCTATATTCGCTATCTACAACGATAACTAATAAATCTGATTCTATTCCATCAATAAAATCATTTTTTAAAGTTCTTGCTTTTTGCAATAAAGTATCAATAGTGTCTTGAATGTTGTTTTGAGCAGATACTTCTGTTCCTTCTAATACCTTTGCAAAGAACTCTCTATCTAAATATCTTATAATAGCTGATTGATGATTTACTTTTCTCTTTTCAGCCATACCATCAATACCATAAAGTTTTACGTCTTTTCCTTGTAATTCTTCAACAATCTCTTTATCTGTGTCAATAACAACTTTCACTGGTTTAGTTTTTACTTTATCGCCTTTTCCAGCAGCTCTTGCAGTCCCTTTATCTTTTAATTCTGCATTTACAAATCTTTTATATTCAATTACTCCACCTTCTGGATTTCCTGAACCATTTTTTGCTTTGATTTGTTCTGATATTGCTCTTGATGCAACATTTTCTAATACTCCACTTAATACTTGTTTTAAATTATCTTTTGTTTTGCCATCTTGTAGCATAATATTTAATGCTTCTTGTGTAATTTCACCCATTTTAAATTCCTCCTATTTTTTAATAACTTGCTCTAGCTATTGATTTGTTTTGTGTATTATCAATACCCAATTTTTGAACTGGAGTATCTTCTTTTAATCTTTCATTTACTGCTTTTTCAACAGCTTTATTAAAAGCATCTGAAACTTCTTCTATTTTTGAATTGATTTCTTCTGCCTTCACTGTCTCAAAGTTAAAGAAAGTTAATAAAGATATGTCCAATCCTTTTTCACTTGCTATTTTGGTTGCTTGTTCTTTTAATCTATAAGCATTTAATTCTGCAAGTGCTTTTTCCTTATCTGCCTTTTCTTTTTGTGCTTGATATTCAAGTTTTTGCTCTTTGTTCATCTTTGCTAACTTTTCAGCTTCACTTTTTTGGCTATTCATTAGTTCTTCCCAATTGGTTTTCGCCGTGTTTATAGCTTTTTGAACTCTTTTATCGAACTCTGCTTGATTTTTTCCATCTTTCAAGAAATCATCAAATGTTACAGGATTATTATTTATTCCTGTATTATCTGCTCCCGCTGGTTCATTATTTGCCCCAGTATTAGCATTATTTGGATTATTATCTTGTCCTTCCATTTTCTACTCCTTTTGCCCCAGCCATTGCCTAAGCCCCAGCCATTGCATTTTTTATATTCTGTTGTTCTTTAATGCCTGCAATCAGTAAAAAGGCATAAAAAATAGACGTACGTCTACGTCCAAAAATTTATAATTATAAAATGTCAATAACTTATTTATTATCTTTGTTCTTTGCTTTCATGTATCCATCAGCAAAATTATATTTAAATACCCATATAACAGGTCTAAATATTATAATTATAGTAAATATAATCCAATACCAAGTTGGCATTTGTAATTTAATACTTAATATTAAAACTAATAACCACATATTTTCCACCTTCTTTCCATAATAAAAGCACCTACTTGCTAGTAAGTGCTATTCTAAATCTTTTAAAAAATCTTCTTTATATTGTTTATGATTTTTTAAATATTCTTTATACTGTTCTTTTATATTTTCTGGTGTATCTTCTTTTAATTTAGTATTTCCATTATCATCTTTTTCATAAGATAACCATTGTATCCATTCATTATTAATTAAAGGCTTAATTTTAAATCATTCCTTTCATAACTTTTATTATTTCTTTACTTAACTTGCTAGCTTTTTCTTTATTAGCATAATAATCTGCAAATGCTTCTCCTATAGTTTCTTGACTATCTGTAATAGCATAATCTGAAATATTTTTTATTATTTTTTCTTTCTGTATTCTATCATATATATTTAAATTATTAAAGGCTTTTTCAATAATATTATTTGTTGTTATATTATTGTTGTAATCAAATCTCATTGCTTTTAAATTTTCTTTATTTATTTTCTTTATTATCTCAAAAGCAACCATATGTCCTGTTTCATGTATGCCTATATCTTTATATGTTGTTCCTTTTACATTTATATTTTGTTTTGTGCCTTCTTTATAAAACGATTTTATATTTGAGTTAAATGTATTTTCATTTATTTCTAAAACATACCCATTTTTATTAGGTCTAACAGCCATTGCTGAATTGTCATTTGATTTTACAACTTTATATTTTATGTCTTTATCTTTTAAAATAGAAAAATCTTTATATACTATTTCCATTCTATTAAGGTTTTTAAACAATGCAATTCTATTAATCTTATTAAAATCTTTATTGCTTAAAATCTTTATTCCATTAATAATTATATTTTCTTTTTTGTCAAGTATCATATCTACTTGTTTTTCAACTGATAACAAATACATTATTGTACTTCTGCAATAATGAAAATGATGTTGTATCGGTGGAAGATTTAAGCCTAGTACTAATCCATTACATCTAATTCTTTGTACTGTTAATTCTTTTTGAGTCTCACCATAATATCTATTAAATACATTTTCTTTATTTATATAGAACTCTTGATTATTTAAGCTATCACACATTAATGTTGTTTTATCATCTTCTACTGCAATAAATCTAACTTTTGAATTATCTTCCGTTACTTCTTTTATTCCCTCAACTTTGGCTAAATTATTTAGTCCTATCATTTGCAAATCAACTGCACCAGATATTTTGTCATTATTTATATTAAGTTTTTGATTGTTTTGCCTATTTATTATCGTCTGAAACTCACTAGAATTGATTTCTAGGTCTCTTTGTTGTTGTATGTTTATAATTACTTGTTTATATATTTGTTGTGCATTATATTGTATTGTTGCTTCAATGTATTGTTTCCAGTTAAAACCACTATAATTAGGTTGGTCTAATAATGCAAGAAATAAAGCCATCGGAATTACTAATGACTTTTTCTTCTTTTCAACTTCTTTTATGCCTTCTTGATAATAATAATTGGCATCTTCATACATTATTTGTTTTTCTTGTTCTTCTAATTTGTTTTGTTCTTCTATGTATGCACTATAAATAAGCAATTCTAGTATTTCACTGTTTTTTACTCTTGTTCTTTTATAAATATTATTTGCTAACATTCCAAAATAACCTGTTAATAGTCCTTGTTCTTTCCAAGACTCTATATATGTATTTATTCTTTTCTTAGTTTTATTATCAGCTATATTGTATATATTTTCTAATGTAAAATTAAACGTATCAAACAATTCTTGCAATCGATTTTGTGTCTGTTTTGATGTTTTATTATATAATAGTTTTAGTTGTTTCATATATTTATCATGTTGCTCCCACATATAAAACACCTCTATTCTTTATTTACTTGTTTATTAACTACTTTAGCTTGCTCTTTCTTATTATCTGCTGTTAATTTTTGTGATTTCTGTTGTTCTGTCAAATCTGTTACTTTGTTATCTTGATTATTTTCTTTATTATCTTGATTTGCTTCTGCTTGTCCCATCATTTGCATTTGTTCTAAATTCTTCTGTATATTTTCTTGATTTTGTAGATCCATTTCAGCAAGCTCTGACTCTGCATCAAGTCCAAATGGTAAATGACTTATAATTGATTTATCGCTTACTAATCCTCTCAATTTTAGCCAAGCATTTGTAAGACTTTCTGTATCAGTAGGTAGATTTCGAATTAATATAACATCAATATCTCTGAAATCATACTCTTTTCCTTTTTTAAGATTTATTCTTTCAGTTATCATCTCCCACATTCTTAAATATTCTTTTCTAAATAAATGATGTGCTTGCTGTAATACTTGCTCTAACGGAAAAAATTTCTTTTCCAATGCAGCTGCATTATCCGCATCGGTAAACCCTTGGTCAGTTACATTTGGTACTCCAGAAATCATAAGTGCCATATCTAAACATGTTTTTTTATGATTTTCTGATGCAGTATCATTTATATCTTTTATAATCCAATCAATGTCTCCATCTTTATCTGGTGTATAGAATACTTTGGCATTTAATACAGCATCATCTTCTTGTATTCTTGCAGGATTTTTTGTCATTATTATATTGCCATTTTTATCTTTTTGTTCTTCTCCTTTGTCATTTACTAGTGGTATTAGTGGCTCATTTGTTGGAGAAAACCCTGTTACTTTTAATTTTGCATTATCATTATAATCAAAAATATTAGCATTATTTTCAATTACTTTTTCATTTTTGTTTATTAAAGTCATAACATTTTCAAAAAATGACATTCCATAAGGATTTTCTACAGCAAAACAAGGTAGATCAGTCCATCTCACTGGTTTATTACTTTCATCTACTTCTTTAAAGTTATATTCAGCACTTTCAGTAATAGCCTTCTTTTCTACTCCATCAACAAATTGCTTTTTATAGTCTTTTGTTATTATTTCTAAATGTGTTTCAATTCCACCTGTTGCTGTATTTTCGTACCAACATCTTAATAATCCTACTTTTGTACTTGGTACATCATAATTCCAAATAGCCACCGTATTCAAACTTGAAACATTAGCATATACTTCTTCATTCTTCTTATTTTCATATACTAGTCCATAACATGCTCCAGTTGTAATATAATCGAGTACACAATCATAAAAAAAGCTACCATTGTCATTATATTTTGCAATATAATCAATAACAGCTTGATAGTCTTCTGGATCATTCTTTTCTCCAAAAGCTCTTTTAAATATTCTACTTAGGATTCCTTTTTGAGTTTTATTTATGTTCTTTACCTTGAATTGAGGCTCTTTTCCACCAAAATATCCACTTGCAATAATGCTTATATAATATTCAAGTGCAACAACCACATCCTTTTGGTCATATTTTCTTGTAAACCTATCTTGTAAGTATTTTCTACGCATAAATATAGGCAATGCTTTTCCCCATAATATGCTTATGTTTTGGTTTATATTTTTTTCACTTAAAAACTCATCTTTATATTGTATTTTTTCTACAAAACTCATTTTCTTTCTCCTTTACACTATACTATTGTATCCAAATTGTAACTTCTTCTGATTTATATATTTTTCTACTGCATATCTCATTGCATCCATCAAGTGATTAAAGTCATCTATTGGTCTATTTATTTTATTTCCAAACTTGTCCTCATCCCAAGTATAATTGCTTATTTCTGTTATGAAGTTTACACACCTAGGATGTATTATTATTTCAAAGTCTTGTATAAATTGAATTCCATTGTTTATGCTGTCTTTCCCTTTTAATGCTCCTGTAATGTGTCTTAAACCCATTCCTCTTAATTCGTCTATTGACTTTGGTTCTGCACTATCTGCCGTTATCTTTTCTTTTGAGTAGCCCATTTGATTTATTTTGTCATATATCGCTTTGTTACTCATTCCTTTTTGATAGATTTCATCATACACATAAATCTTTTTATTTTTTAAATCTATTGCACCGCAAAATAGTGCCGTTGGATCATTTGTATAACCAAAATCTAAACCAAAAGCACTATCTAAATTTCTTATTGTATTTAATTCAAACTTTTCTTCTTTCCAATTTTCATAAACTAATCCGTCTACAATACCCCAGTTACCTAGTCCAGCAACTTGATACCTTCTAGGATTATTCTTTTTCATCCTTTCAAATACTTTTTTATCCGCTTCATCTAGCCATTCATTACAAAGATAATTTGTCGTCATTGCCAATATATCATCATCTTCTACATCGAAAAATCTTTTTTTAATCCAATGATGTTCATTCCAAGGATTTAATGTTATCGTTATTTGCTTGAATAATCCTTCTGGAACTTCTCCGTCTTATACTTTCATCTATTACATCAAAATCTGATTCTTTTGTTATTTCGTATGCTTCTTCTATCCATAGCCAACATAAAACGCCAATATCTACTGATATTGATGTTACTTTTAATGGATCGTCTAAACCTCTAAAATATATTTTCTGTCCAGTCGGCTTATATGTTATCTCCAGTGGACTTTCTTTTATCTCCCAAAAATTATCTACTTGTAGTCTGTGTATCGCCCATTTAAGTTCTGTAAAACAACTGTCTTTTAATGTTCTATATGTTTTCCTTATTACAAGTGTGTTAGCCTCTTTGTATTTCATCATATTGCTTATTATCCATAACGCTGTTGTTTTTGATTTTTTACTTGCTCTTGATCCTTTACATACTCTATATCTGCACTTACAATGCCAATATTCTGCATAACCTTTTCCAACTATACTTTGCAATGATATTTTGTTTACTTGTTGTTGTGCTTTTCTATTTATTATTTTATTCTGTAATATCATCTTGTATCACCACTGGCACATTTCCAGTTAAATCCACTTTTTCTTTAAAAGTTCCATATTTCTGTCCTAATAATTTGGCACAGTCTGTTCTATCTTTCAAAGAAGCATCTAGCCCAAATTGATCTTTTTCTTCTCCACGCATTACTCTTGTAAGATACTGTAATACTTCTTCTTGTGAGGCTATTGTATTTTGTTGTAACTCTTCCATTCTGTTCTCTATATAATTTTTCAACGAGTAATTTGCGAGTAATTTTCTCGCATTTGCTTCTGCAACTCTTCTTTTAGATGCCTTATACCCTGCATCAATATAGCTTTGTGTTGCATTCCCTGTTTCTATATATAAATCTGCAAATTTTTGTTGCTTAATTGTTAATTCTTTTATTTTTTCATTGTCCATCTACCTCACTTCCTTTTCCTATATCTCTTCTGCTAAATATTTTATTATATCAATCTTGCTGTAACATTCCTCTTGGATTTCGAATTTTGTTTTATATGTGATTTTATTTGTGTCTAAATCCAACGTCTCAACTAGTACCTTTTTCAGTATTTGATATTTCGTGCAATATTTCTTATTCTTTTCACTATAAAACTGAAAACTATTTATTTTATATATTTGTCCTTTCATTGATAATGCATATAATAATTTATTTATGTTTTGATTTACATTCATAATTTTCTCCAAAACCTATTTTTCTATTGCTCTCTTTTTCTAATGTATATCTATCCTTATTTGTATTAATTTCAATATATACTGACTTATAGTTTATGTTTTCTAATATTTTGCTTATTCTGTTTAATGCTGTTGTTTCTTTCATTGCTTTTACCTTTCTTAAAACATTTATCATAATCTTTGCATTGCTCACATTTTCTTTTCATACAATTATCATAATTAATCTCTTTCATAATGCACACACTTTGTACATATTATTTTATTATATTGAAATACTCTTATTTCACATTCTGTTTTATTTTTACATTTTGAACAATGCTCTTTTACATACTTTTCTATTCTTTCTTGATTAGTCATATGTACACCTTCTTTTTTATTTATAAACACTACGAAATATGTAATTTATATATAATTGCACTCTAGAACTAAATAGCTTATATACTTCATCTTTATTAGATTACTTGTTGCTATTTTGCTATATATGTTTACATACTTCGTACTACTCATAAATTTATTATGTGCGGATACTTTATGGTCCACCCACAAAGCCACTCCAAGGATTTTATTTTCCGACAGACCTTTATAACTGTCCTGGTCTAGGTCGAAGGAGTCGAACCTTCAATCTCAGGTGTCCAAGACCTGCATCTTACCATCAAGACTTGACCTAGATATTAGAGCTCACTAGGAAAGCTCCACAACAAAAATCTTTTTTAAGGAGAATAATATATTAACTTTACCTAGTATTAGTTAATTGCATAATAAAAGAGCCTATCAACTGATAAGCTCTTGTTGTTACATATACCTTTTTATGTCAATCTTTACGACCCTCAAAAAGTGTGTATAATTTCCATAATTTTTTTCTTTATTGCTTTTAATTATATCTAAGTATTTTTCAGGTTCATTTTTTATTAATTGCGCTACATGGTCTATTTCACTTAGTTCTATTATTATCTCTAATTCAACTTCTTTCTCTTTGGCATTTCTTATCGTGTCAAAATCTTCATTTTGATATAATTTAAGCAGTCTCTTATAAATTCCTATGTTATTTTCATTACCAATGTGTACTATTCTCATACATAACACCTCCTTTTTTAGAAGTATTATATATGATTTATTTTAAAAATGTTGTCGAAAAATGTCAAAAAAGCTAATATTAATAAATTTCTTTTCATCCATTTTTTTCTTCTTCCTTTCTCATATAAATAAAAATAGAGTCATGTTTTTACACAACTCTAAATTATAGATTTTTGGGACCTCAATCACTTGGTCTATGAATTAGTATCTCTCTAATTGTGATTGTTTTCATTATATATTAAAACACTTTTCTATGTCGTGATTACACCTTTTTTATCGTGTTCATCAAATTTTTTTAATGCTACACCATTCATTTTACACATATGCTTATAGTCATACCCCATCTCACTAGCAACAGTAACTAATGTTTTTCCTTGTATATATGCTTTTTCTAAGATTAATTTATATGGTTGTTCTACTTTATCAAGCTGTTTTAATATTGATTTTTGTTTATTGCTTTCTATAACTACTCTTTCTACAAGATCGTTTATATTATCCATTATCGTAGTAAGTTTTTCTGCCATGCTGTCTTGCACTTGTTTGCTTCCGTGTGGCATATCTGATAATGTTGATGTTATATTTGTTAATGTTGCTTTGTATTGCTCTATGTATTCAAATCTTCCCTCTATCCATTTCTGGTTATATTTATATTTTTTTAAATCTTCTCTATTCATCTGTACCTCCCCTATTTACATTTTTTTATTCTTATTATGTCTTGCTTCATTATGCTTTCTCTTAAACCATATCTATTCATGATTTGTATGTATCTGCCATAATTTTTTATAAATACTCCTAACTTTTTCTTTGTCTTTCCATCCTCTTTTACATCTACCGCTACATTATCTCCTTGTTCTATCATTTGTTACTCCTCCCTTTCTTTTCTCCCTTCTAGTAGTTCTTGTAAAACATCTATTTGATTCTTTATTCTTTTTAAATTTCTATCTATATCTTTAAAATTACTGTCTGGTTCTGACAATTCTTCTGTCCATTCTCTATCTTGTTCTTTTAGTTCTTCTATCTTGTCTTTTACTTTTTGAACTGAAATATAATTATCTTCTATATATAGTTTAAGAGCAACTCTTGAACCTTCTAATGCAAAAACTGTGTTATCTTCTCTTAACTTTTCAATTATCTTATCTTTTTCTTTTAATGCATTAAGAACGACTTCAATTGCTTTTGAGTTTCTTGTTTTAATATATTCTTTATCTATCATTTCTTTATGCTCTTTTAATAGAACTTCGTTCATTTTCAATGCTCTTTTATAATCTGATAAAATATGTTCTAACATTCTTGCTAATTCTACAATTTCTTTATTGTAATATCCGTGCCAACCATTTTCTTCTTTATACTCTTTATCTGTTTTTATAGAATTTATAAAATGTTCCGCATTTTTTATATTTTCTTCTATACTATTTCTCATATTAGCACCACCTAACCTTATTATTCGTTATAAAATAATGTGATTTACATGGAATATTAAAATTTCCTATGCTTGGGCTTAAACTTAATTCGCCATCTCTAAAATTTAAAGTCCATCCATTCATTCCTAATGGTGTTACTGTTTTTTCTCCGCAACCACAAGCACATAAATGAACTGCTACTTGACATTCTAAACAGACATAAAGTATCCCTTGTTTTAATTTATGTGGTATTCTTTCAACTGATTTTATTTCAAATTCTTCTATACTATTTTCTTTCACTTAAAATACCTCGATTTCTTCTGATTTTTTTATGCTAACAGTTTCACAAACTTTTAAACCAAAAAATGTAAACTCTTCTGTTTTATAATCTATCTTTAAATCTACTTCACACATTGTTTGTTTTAAACATTCAAATATCCATAAAGGTAATTTGATGTATTTAGGATAATTATGATACTTTGAAACATAATCATGTATTCTATTATTAACAATACATTCTAGTTCTAAATATTCGATACTATCTTTAGTTGCTCTTTTATTTATTTTTTCTTTCACTTAAAACACCTCTCTTTTCTTTTTTCAGCTCTTTTCTTTTTGGTTACTTCCAGATAATATTTATGTTGATATTCTTTGTAATAATGATATCTTTTTTCTTTTGGAATTATATGTCTTGTTTGCTTTTTCCTATAACCAGGCTGATATAAATATAAGTTTTGCAAATTTATTTCACTAATATCTACAACCATCTTTCCTCCTCAAATTTTCTCCAAATTGCTTTTAATATTTTTTTATCTATTTCTAGTGGATATATTTCATTATCTATAACTTTATTACAATCAAAATTTTTCTCATCTGGATAAAATCTAATATACCAATCTTCTTTTTTATGCTTATATCTTATAACTCCAAAAGCTTCTCCTACATCTTTCTCGTATCCCAACTCTTCAAATAATTCATCAGTTGTTTTTTCTTTCACTATGTATCACTCCTCTCTAATAATCTATTTTTAATTTTTTATATCTAATTGGGTTTTCAGGCTGTATCTTTTCCAGTTCACTACTTCTAAAATCAAATCTATTTCCATCTTCAAATTTAACTCCAAATATAAAATCTTTTTTATTATATGATATAGATGTTACTATTCCTAATTGTCCTTGATATTTAGCATAAAAATTATCTTCTCCTAAATCCTTTTTTAACTCTTTTATCTTTACCATATCTCCAAATTCAAATTTACCTTCATTCTTTATAAAATTTATTATTTTCATTATTTTACTTTTATATATTTTCATATCTTATTTACTCCTTTACTAAATAATATTGGCTTCTATAATCTCATATCTATTGCTTTTAAGTTCATCATTATAGTTTCTCATCATTGCCCACTTACTAACTTCAATTGCTTGCCCTTGCATAATTTTTTTATAACATTTCTTTTTTGAAACTTTTATGATTTCTATTTTTTTATGATATATATATGCTACACAATACATATAATATAATTTTTCTTTTTTATTTTTGAATTTTGGTTCAACGCTCCACTCTCGTAGAACTTTTTTAAATTGTTCTTCTGTCATATTTACTCCTTCACTACTAAATTTGCTTTGATTAAATCGTATAAAATTTCAATTTTATTATCATAGTCACAAGTTATATTTTTACAAATAAATAATTTTCTAGTATTCTTTTTATCTTTTCTTTCACTATATATCACTCCTCCTTATCCATTAACTCCCAGAATTTTTTTGCACCATAATCATTTACTAGTATTTTTCTTAATTCTTCTATGTCTATCTCTTCCAATTCTTCTATATTATGTTCTTCACAAAACTTATTAGTTCCAAATGAACATGCTCCTGTTATTGCTCTATATTGACTTCTTGTTACCTTTCCTGTTTCTTTTATTTTCTTAACTATTTCATCTGTATTTATCTTATCTAATTTCTTTAATGTTAAATCTTCAACCGCTTCTCTTATCGTATATCCATGCGCTGATAATTTTCCTTCTTTTGCTATATATAGTTCTTCAGGTTTATCATTCAATAAAGTATCTATATCAATAGCTTTGATTATTGTTATATTCTCTCTTTTCTTCTCTGAAATATTGATTGTTTTTAATCCATCATAAATATCAACTGCATAAAACTCTTTCTTCCATAGAATATAATATGTATTAGCTTTAAGTGTTTTTTCATTATGGTCTTTATATTCTTTATTTCCTATTTGTGCAGCCTTAGCAAAAACAGGAATAATTTTGCCTTCTTTATCTTCTCCATATTCTGCTAAAGAAATCCATGTCCCTTTTTTACCTTTAATAATAGATTTATAACCACAAGCAAATCCTATTGAGTTGTCTCCATTTATGTCTATTTTTGCATAGTCTCCACTTGAACCTATTTGTGCATGGTCTCCACTTGAACCTATTTGTGCACCGTATCCACTTGAACCTATTTTTGCACGGTTTCCACTTGAACCTATTTGTGCATGGTCTCCACTTGAACCTATTTGTGCATAGTCTCCACTTGAACCTATTTGTGCACCGTATCCACTTGAACCTATTTTTGCAC
>CAKPMJ010000004.1 GCA_934167965.1 uncultured Clostridia bacterium
CCGTTTTGGTTTTATCTCTAAAGGATTTATTGTTTACTTTTCAATGTACTTTTTCGTTCCTCTTTTCTCGCGGAACAATACTTATTATACTATCCTAAAATGCTTTTGTCAATACTTTTTTTAAATTTTTTCAATTTATTTTTTCAATCCCGTTTTTTTATTGATTTCTCAGTGTTTTTGGCGTTTTATTCAACCATAAAAAATCAAAATTTTACAGTTATTTTTAATTTATTACATTATATATAGCTTGTTTTATAAATTCTGCTGAAGTAATAGGCGCTATTTTTCCGTGGTAATGCTAATGCCCAATTTAAATTTATATTAAATTGCTGTGCTGCTATTCTATCTATTCCTCCTGGATTTGATGCTAAATCAATAATCAAAACATCTTTTTTCATCATTTCTAATATATTTCTATTTACTATTACTTTTGGTACAGTGTTTATTATTATATCAAAATTATTTATGGACTCATCTATTTCATTTATATTCATCTTTTTATAACCATTAGCTTGTATCCATGCCAAATCTGCAGCTTTTCTTGCCGCACAAGTTATGTTGCAATCCATTTTGCTAAATTTATTTGCAACCACTTTACCTACTCTTCCAAATCCTAATATCAATACATTACTTCCTTGCAATATTTTTTCCGTACTTTCTATTGCTATTTTTACAGCGCCCTCTGCAGTGGCTATTGTATTTAATATTATTAATTCTTCTCTCTTCATTATATCTATTACTGATTTATAAGATTTACTAAGTTGACCATAAACATTTTCGTTTATACTTCCTGCAATAAACATCTTTTCTTCCTTGTTTATCGCTAGTTCTTCAATATTGATTGTTTTATCACTGTATGGTGCATTTATTGTAACTCCATCTTTACTAAATGGGATTGCACTAATTATAATATCAGACATGGATATTGTTTCCTTTATGTCTTCAACTTTTTTTATATTTGTAAATTCTGCTTTTTCCATCCCATAAGTTGTAACTTCATTTCCGTCTTGTTCTAGCATCTGAGCTAGCTTTATCATTCTTAGGTCTCCACCAATTATAGATATCTTTTTATTCATACAATCACTCTCCATACAATAATTGTATTTATTTTTTTAATTTTTGTTACTCTTTTCCTTTTAGTGACATTTCAATTATTTCTTTTACCCTTGAAATATCACCACATAAATATAAATATCCTATCAATGCTTCAAAAGCAGTAGAATACATATATTCTTGTACATTAGAATTTTTAGGAAGATGATGATTTTGAGTATTTCTTCCTCTTCTAACAATCTCTTTCTCTTCGTCACTTAATTCTTCATATATATTATGTAGCATTTCAGCTTGAGCAGATGCTTTAACATATTTTATTGATTCTATATGTAATTTATGTGGCTTTAGATTTGTTGTATCTACTAAACGTGTCCTAATGTATAGCTCATAAACACAATCTCCTACATAAGCCCATATAAGTGGTGATTGTTGATTTATATCTTCTTTACTTTTATTTATTTGTATAAGTTCTTCCAATATTTCTTCTCCTTTTTCTCTAGAGTGATTTTTCCAAGTTTTCCTTTTCTAAAATCATCTAATATTATTTTTGCCGTTTTTTCTTCATCAATATTTCCACCAGATATGATCGCTCCTCTTTTTTTGCCTATTTCTAACATAATTTCATATATATTAAAGTTTTCTGGTTGTTCTTGATTTAATATTTCTTCTATATGTTCCTCTGTCATATTATATCTTTCTATTATGTTTCTTCTATAGTTATATAATAAAAATTTTAATAACTCATAAGCTACTTCTGTCTGTTCTAATACATCATCTTTTATAGTTCCGGTAAATGCTAAATTTAGTGCCACTTCTTTATTTTCGAATTTTGGCCATAACACACCCGGAGTGTCTAATAAATCAATCTTTTCATTAATGCTAATCCATTGTTTTCGTTTGGTAACACCTGGCTTGTTTCCAACTTCCAATCTATTTGATTTTACTATTCTATTTATAAATGATGACTTTCCTACATTTGGTATTCCTAATATCATTACTCTTATTTTTTTTCCAATTCTTCCTTTTTCACTTTGTGCTTTTATTTCTTCATCCATTATATTCTCAATAGCCTTTATTACCAAGTCCATTCCTTTTCCTTGGTTACTATCAGTTAATATTGCCACTTGTCCTCTTTGCTTGAAGTATTGTACCCACAAGTTATTTTGCTTTTCATCTGCTAAGTCTATTTTGTTTAATACTATTATTTTTTTCTTGTTTTTGGTTATTTCTGCAATATCCGGATTTCTACTTGATATTGGTATTCTACTATCTAATAATTCTATTACTACATCTATTAATTTTAAGTTTTCTGTTATTTCCCTTTTGGTTTTTGCCATGTGGCCTGGGTACCAGTTGATATTTGTTTTATTTTCATTATTCATTTTTTCCACCTACTTTATTATTAATCAATAATTATTTTCGCAGCATCTATTTTTAATTCCTGATTTCTTGTTGAAATTACTTCTATATCATTTCCATAATATTTATGAACAAAATATTCTTTTGCTTTTAAGTGAAAGGAAAATTTCATTCCAGACACACAATACATTTTAATATTTCTTTCTCTTAGAATATTAATTAATTTAATTATGGATTTTGATGTCTTACATGGTTCAATTGTCTCATAAAATTTTTCAGGATTTAAATATGCATCTAAATAATAACTAAGTAAACTTTCTTCGTTTTCATTACGATGTTTAATGTAATCCTTATCTTTATGTATAGCAAGTGTATCATCAAAATCAAAAATTGCTATCTTAATATTGCTTAAACTAATTTTCATCTATCTCATCTCCTACATAACCTTAATCAAAATCTGATTTATATAATTTAACTTGTTGCATAAATATCGGTCACTTTTTGATAAAATCTTATTTCTTCTAATAAATTTTCAAAGTCTTAACTCAATCAAATTTAGTGCCATTTTTCAAATAAACTTTTATTTGCTTTATAATATGAGGTATATTATAGTTTCCTGCAAATTTTGAGTTATTCAACAATTCGTCACTTATAAATATCCATTCTAATTTATTTTTCTCTTCTATTAGATTTACTTCATGTTTCAAAATTCCATAATATACTTGTAAATTATTTTGATATTTAAAGTAGTTCAAATCCATAAAGTGTTCTAGTTCTATATCATTACTTGTTATTCCTGTTTCTTCAAACAATTCCCTATATGCCGCTTCATCATTGGTTTCTCCTTCTTCCACTTTACCTCCAACAAAATTATACAAACCTTTATATGGTTCCTTTGCTCTAATGCAAAAAAGTACTTTATCCAAATTATTATTAAATACTACTATTAAGTTTAATTTTCTCATTATAATGTGTCCTTTCACTACAAAATAAATCTATTTTCAGATTCAACGCAATTAATTGTTTCATCAATTGATAGATTAGTTGTATCTAATATATTTTGTTTACTAAATTTTTTATTTTTAAAGTTATTTAGTAAAACTATACAACGTTCTTTCATTTGACAGTCTTCTTGTCTTTCTCTGTCTCTTAAAAGCAATGTATTTTCATCAGTCATTAATAATATAAATTTTATTTCATATTCGTTGAATTCTTCTCTTATTATTTCTAGGTCTCCTGGATTGATAATATAATTAAATACAACATCATATCCATCTCCTAAATATGTTGCTATCATTTTTAAGCATACTTTCCAAAATATTTTTAAATGATTTCCTTCCTTCCATGCTGGAATATATCCACCAATAACTTGATGATATATATCATCTCCTTCTACTAAAACTGATTTATTTTTTTGTTCTGCTATTTTCCTAGAAATTGTGCTTTTTCCCACTCCGGCTGGACCTGTAATTATGTATAATTCTGACATTATTTTACTCCTTTTGTTACTAATCTTCTAAATATTTTACCTTTTTATTATGAGCTTTTGCATACTCAATCTCTGATTTAGTACTTTCACCAATATACCCACCTACATTTATTACAAAAATCTCGTCAGCCATATCTATTTTTCTTTTATGCATATCATCTAGCATTTGTTTAGTTTTTTTCTCCCACACTTCTGAATCACCTGAATGTCCAAATAATCCTACAGAAATAACTATATTTCCTTTTAAAGTTAATTCTTTTTGTACCTGTAAAAATTCTTCTTTAAATCTAGTCGAACCACATAGTGTTATTACTTTATAATTTCCAATCATTTCTTCTCCTTATTCTCTATATAAATTATGGCGACCTAAGGCCGCCGTTAATTTTTATTCATCATCTACGAAATCGAATTCATCTTTGAATTTATCCTTGAAAATATTAAACACTTTCATTAATATTTCTTCATCTTCAACGCTTACATAAGATTCTTCATCTGAATCTCCATCTACGTCTTCTACTTTAAGTATTACTACTTCTCCCTCGTCTTCTTCATCTTCATTAGCCATTGGTAGTAAAACTATATATTGTTCATCATCTAATTCAACTAAATCTAAAAATTCGAATTTAACCTCATTTCCATTTTCATCATTTAATACTACTATGTTGTCTAATTCCTCTGTATTATCTTCGTTCATTTTATTTCTCCTTCCATAATATTTATATATTTTTTAATATTAATAACAAATTTTATTCATTTTTCAATTTATTCAAATATGTTTCTAGAATGTACACTGCAGATATAGTGTCTACAATACTTCTTTTTTTAGTCTTGTTTATATCTAGTAAATTCATTGTTTTATGTGCAGCCACAGTTGTTAATCTTTCATCTATACTTTCTATTTTTAGCTTGTTATATTTACATTTTAATTTATGAATAAATTGTTCTGTCTTTTCAGCTCTTTCTGATTTTGTTCCATTCATATTTAATGGCATCCCAATAACAATTGTATCTATGTCATATTCATTTAGTATATTATCTATTTCTTTTAATATAATTTTATCATTTCCATCTGATACAATTGTTTTTAACCCCTGTGCTGTTATATTTAAAGCATCTGTTATTGCCGTTCCTGTTCGAACTTCTCCATAATCAATTCCTAATATTCTCATATTACTCATTTATTCCTATATAATATTTTACAAGATTTTCTAACAATTCATCTCTTTCTATTGCTCTAATTTTATTTCTAGCATCTTTATGGCTTGTTATATATGTTGGATCTCCTGATAGAATGTATCCAACTATTTGATTTATTGGATTATATCCTTTCTCTACTAATGCTTCATATACTTCTCTCAACAATTGTTGTGAATCTACACCATTATCTTTTTCCATTTTAAAACACATTGTCTTATCAAAATCCATATTAAACCTCCTATATACTATTTACTTCATCTAATTTTGTGTCCATATTGTCTTCAACGCATTTTTCTAATTTTTTTAGCACTTCCTCTAATCCTGTTCCTTTATAATATGTTGATATTACACAGTTAAGCGATGGCTTAACAATGATATCTTCTTTTTTCTTTCTTCTTGTTGATTTTTTTACTTTTTTATCTTCTATTTCTTGCTCTGTGAAATTTTTGTCCTTTAATGATATTTCTAATTTTTCTGTACTTTGTTTTAAATCTGATACAAAGTCTGTCGCACTGTTTGTATCTACTCCACAAAATACTAAAACAAATTTGGGTCCAGCATATCTTACAAATAGATATGAGTCTGATATATTTTCTTTTATATGCTTACTAATTTCTGTTATTACCTTATTTCCTAATTCTCTATCTATTTTATTAATATCTCGTATATTGACTATATCCATCATACATATAGCTGATGTTGTATACTTGTCTATTATTTTCTTTCCTTCTCCATACAAATATACTTCTGTTTTTAATCCTGAAAACAAATCTTTTCTTACAATGTTTTCTAATATTTTTTGATAATCAACAGTTTTTAATATTGTTATTATATTTTCTTTAGCAATTTCAAAAACTGTGGTATCTATGTTATCAAAATCATGTGGTATTCCACTCTCTATCAACCAATGTCCTATATAAACATTGTCTATATACAATGGAAAGAATATAGCTGATTGTGCTCTTGCTAATTCCTTTTGTTGATAAGGTAATCTTTCTTCTGTACTATTAACCGTAATATATTTAGGCGCGCCTGTAGCAATACTGTCTTTAAATATTTCAACCTCTTGAAGCGTTGATAATACACCCCAATGTTTTTGATCAACATTGGTCGCCTTTATAATATATTCCGTTCCATCAAATATTACAATTGTGGAATATTTTACTTCATATTTTTCAATTATTACATTGTTTATAGCTTTAATCTTGTCATCTACACTTAAATCGCTTCCTGCTACATTCATAAAGTCTTGTACTATAGTTAAATTAGCGATTTTTTGGTTCATTGTTCTTAAGTCTTGTATCTTTTTATGTATTGACATATTATATGCTGTTAATACGGCTATAACAAAAACTAATATTATTACTACATATAACAAACTTATTCCCTCCAATTGTACATTTATTAATATCTTCTTTTCATATCATTTAAAGTATTATTTACACTAGATGAAAATCCACTAGAATATTCATATCCTTTTTTTGGTTTTTCTGTTTTTTTATTATTTGGTAATAATGGATATATCATATTAGCTAATTCTTTTAGTATCGGTTGGAAATTCTTTGGATATTTACTTGTATTAACTTCACACTCTATTATTCCTTCTAAATAAATAGCATACACTTCTTCATTAAATGGTATTTCCAAGTATTTTACCGAATTTCTATCAAATAATTCTGTCATAAATGACATTTCTGGGTCATTATAAAATGCCATACCTCCTATAATGTTTTTTGATGATACTCCCTTTAATCTCATTGCTTTATTTAATAAAATTTTAATTTTATTTTGACTTATTATATTCTTTGATTTTAAATCTCTTAAAAATGCTGTAAGTGGTTGTATTGTAAGTATGTCCATACTTTGTACTAAGTATATTTCCTGAGATTTCGCAAAATATTCATAAGGTGTATCAAAATCGCAATCGATCAAAACAACATTATGTCTTTTTATTAATGTTTCCAATATTTTTCCTGCATTTTCAATGCCAACTTCTTGTGATGGAACTGAAGTATATACTGATAAATTTGTATTCACCTTTATTCCATCATTTATTCCATCTAGCAATTTTGTAATACTTTGAGATGCTGTATTTCTTAATTGCTCCTCATTTTTCGTATAAATATAATATGAATTTTTATTTTTAGTTGTATCAAGTATCGCTGTATCAATACCATTCATCGAAAGATATTGTGCCACATTATTTACTATAAATGATGTTCCATTTTTGCTTGTTCCTACAAATGTAACTATTTTTTTATTTGCTGTTAATAAATTTTCAAAATCTTCTTCATCATAATTGTAATTTCTATCTGATAAAGTTTCATTTCTAGGTATTTCTTCTTTTTCTTCTTCGTAAATTGGTTGAGTTTCAATATTTTGCTGTGGCTGTTGTTGTAATTCCTGAACTCTGTTACTATCATACCTATTATAGTTATTGTTGTTAAACTTAGGTGTCTCTTCTAAATCTTCATCATCATAGTCATCATCACTAAACCCTGGTAACTCTGTTGCTTCATCATCATAATAATCTTCATCACTAAATCCTGGCAATTCAGTTGATTCTTCATCCTCATAATCATCGTCATCAAATCCTGGTAAGCTTGTTGGTGCTTCTTCTTGTATCTCCTCATGTTTTTCTTCAAGTCCTGGTAATTGCATTGTTTGCTCTTCTTCGCCATCTATATCATCGAATCCTGGCAATACTGCTGGTTCTTCATCTTGTAGCTCTTTTTCCGTGTCCACCTCATTAGGAGTAATTTTCTTAGGTCTTCCCCTTCTTTTAGGTGCTACATTTGCCTTAACTTCATCTATTTCTGGATTCTTTTTCGGTCTTCCCCTTCTCTTTGGCTTTTCTTCTATTACTTTTTCTGGTTCTTCAATATTTTCAATCTCTTCAAAATCGTCCAAATCTTCAATTATTGGTTCTTCTTGTATTGGGTTAACATCTGCTTCTAACTTTTTAACTGTTGCTCTTTTCATTGTTGATGGTACAACTATTGGTTTTGTTATTCTGGTTTGTTTACTATCTGTTTTAAGTAATTTTTCAACGGTTCCTTTTTTCTTTTCAGCTTCAACCTGTTTTCTTACTTTCATACCTTTATTTTCTGATACTATTTTTTGATATTCTGGTGATTTTTCTTCCAATACAGCTCTTACATTTAATGGTAATATTTTTATTACTATCTTTATTTGTTCATTATTGTATTGTGCTGCTATTTTTCTAAAACTTTCTACATACCTTTCTTCGTCTTTTCCTAATTTTTTAAAGTGCATTAGTATGTTTTGCATTTCTTCTTCACTAACATCATTTTCGTTTTCAGGTTTATATTGTACTTCTTCTGAATCTATTTTGTAATAAATTTTAGCTTGCTTTTTTGAACGTGGTCTTTCTATTAACCTACATACTTCTTCTGTACTTCTATCATTTCCAATTATTGCATTATATATTCCTATTCCAAATAGTTTAACAAAAATATCCTCTGATTTTGTTCTTCTTTCGGAACAAATTAGGATTATTGGTATATCTTCTCCATTTGCATTTGATGCTTCATCACTTATATCATCTAATTTATCAAAAATAAATTTATCTTTTTGCTCATAATTATTGCTATTAAATTCTTCTAATTCCTCATCTATAATTATTCTATCATATGTTTTGTCTCTTTGCAATTCTTTTAGTATAGCATTAAAATAATATATATTTTTGTATGAAATTATCTCTTTATACTTTCTTTGATATTCCCTTACAATTTTAGTAGATATTTGTTCATCTTGCACTGCAAATAAAACTTTCATTTGTTTACTCCTTTCCAAACTTTACAACTATTGCAAATATTAATGGTAATACTTGACATATTATTGTTAAGGTAACAAATGTAACCATTAATCCAAGTCCTTTTTCTGTATTTCCCATATGCCTGGCTCCTATTACGAATCTATATATAGCACTAATAGATATTACTAAAAAACATAGTGGTATACTATATATTTGTACCATATGTAGTACATATGCAGTTACTCCATATGCTCTAGATCCATATTTTTCTGTATATTGATCTAGTGTTTTTACTTGTTCTTCTTTTATTTGTATTAAATTACTTTCCGTTTTACTATCTATAGCTTCACTTGCATATACATTTTTACTATATAACGCAAGCATTCCTACAAATATAATTATTATCGTACTTATGCTTATTAGTGCTTTTTTCATATATTGTTCCTCCTATTTTTACATTTACCTATACATAATACAATATTATCGTATAAATATCAAGGTTTTCTTTGAATTTTTTTTATTTCTTTCCATATAAATACTTCATATATTTATATACACAGTTTGCCCAATTTTTATCTGTCGCATATTTTTTATTTACACCTAATAATGTGTTTCCATTATAGTATTTTCCATTTGCCTTTTGATTATCATATATATCAGTTCCTTTTGGATTTATGTAGTATTTTACTAGTACACGTGCAATTAAATCTATTGATTCTGAATAATTTTCAAACTTATAGGCTCCATTATATGGATTTGAGTCATATGCACCATATCCAAATAGATTATACTTATTTTTTGCAATCTTTGAGGTTCCCCATGCGCTTTCATGTATTCCAATTGAAGCAATAAATATTCCATTTATGCCATATTCTTTTTCTATGTAATAGAAATATTCTGCATTTTTCTCAAATATTTTGTTTTTATCTTTGCTATCTGTTAGAACTTTTTTAAATTGTTCTAATGTAAATCCACTTGGTTTGTTTAACGCCATATTAAAGTCTAAATTTGTGATATTACTTTCTTTTTTAGATTTACTTTCTCTTTTTTTAGTTCCTATGTCTATTATTTTGTTTATTGATGACTTAGTTACAACTGCTGACATTTGTTTTTCCTGTATTAACTTGCCATTTTTATCATAAATTTTTTTAGTTGTTATTTTTTGTGTACCATTTATTCCTTCCTGTGATACTTTTCTTGTTCCTTTATATAAATTACTGTTATTTCTATACTTTGTTATATATTCTAGTTCCACTTCTTCAATTGTTATTTCTTCTCTATTTTCGACGTTTTCAGCGTTTTTTTCTATAATTTCATCTAAATTTATAGCATTAGCATTACTAATTTCCGGTTGAATCTCTATTATGTCGTTATGTGCATACGTTTTTTTCTCATATTTGCTTTCAATATATAAATAAACAATAAACAAAATTAGTAGTACGGATAAAACTACTGCAATTTTGATTTTTCCACTTTTTTCTTTGGCTTTCAACATTATAATCACCTAAAAATATTGTAATATTTCTGTCTGTTTTTGTCAAGATTTAAAAAATAAATCCAATAGATTTTTTTATAATCTATTGGACTCATTTTTATTGCGCTGACATTCCATACATACTATATAACCAATTCATATAATTAAATGGTTCTAATGTTTTTGGTAACTTATAATTTACACCATTTGTTTCTACTTTTATTGATGTTATTTTTACATCTTTTTTTGGTTTTGATACTTCATCATTCCCAGAACTTTCTTGGCCTTTCTTAGCATTTGAAACCACTTTTACTTCAGCTATTTTCTTTACTACATCCATACCTTCTACTACTTTACCAAATCCTGCATAATATCCGCTTAATCCTGTATAATCATTTGATGTCATTATAAAGAATTGTGATCCAGCTGAATTATATGATTCTTTTGCTAGTGTAGGAGAATATTGTGTATAATCTGCACGTGCCATTGCTATTGTCCCTTCTACTAAATTTAAATCATTATTATTATATCCATTTGCTGAAAATTCCCCGGTAATTGAATATTCTTTGTCTTCACTACTATCTTTTTGAATGTTTTTGTTTAAATCACTTGTTTTAGGTGAACCTGTTCCATCTCCATTAGAATCTCCACCTTGTATCATAAATTCTTTTACTACTCTATGAAATTTTAATCCATCATAAAAGCCATTATTTGCAAGATTTATAAAATTTGCTACTGTTTCAGGAGCTTTATCTGGGTATAATTCTACTTTTATTGTCCCATAATTTTCTACTTCAATTGTAGCTACTGGATTTTGAACATTTAGTGTTTGTTTTTTGTAATATCCATATCCTAAACCTGCTAATACTACTAACACCAATATTAATATTATAATTTTAAAAACCATTCCCACTATTTTATTTTTTTTGTTATCTTCACTCATCTTTTACATTCCTTTCTTCTTTGTAATAAACTTTTATTATGTTACACCAAATGCTTTTTGATGTCAACGTTTTTTATCTATTTTATTCCTAAAACTTTTAGTGCTTCTTCTATTGTTTTTACTCCTATAATATCCAACTTATATTTTTCTTCTAAAAATTTTTTATTATTTTCAGGAATTATACATCTTTTATATCCTAACTTTTCCGCTTCTTTAAGTCTTTTTTCTATCATATTGATTCTTCTAACTTCACCTGTAAGTCCAACTTCTCCCATAATAACAGTATCTTTTGGAATTGAAATATTTTTAAAACTAGATGCTGCAACACAACATATTCCTAAATCAATTGCTGGTTCATTTATTTTTATTCCTCCAACAACATTTAAATATATATCTTGTCCACCTATCATTAGATATGCTCTTTTTTCTAAAACCGCAATTAATACTGATAATCTATTATAATCAATACCATTTGCCGTTCTTTTTGGAATTCCATAAACACTTTGTGTTGTTAATGCCTGAAGTTCAATAAGCATAGGCCTTGTTCCTTCAACTGTTGCTACTATGCAAGAACCTGATGGGTTTCCTTCTCTTTCTGAAATAAGTACATCTGATGGATTAGTTATTTCGCACAATCCTTCTCCTTTCATTTCAAACATACCTAATTCATTTGTAGAACCAAATCTATTTTTAACTCCTCTTAATATTCTATATGAGAAAAATCTTTCACCTTCTAGATATAATACTGTATCCACCATGTGTTCTAATACTCGAGGACCTGCTATTGTCCCATCTTTTGTTACATGACCTATTATTATTGTTGTTATAGCCTGTGATTTGCAGATTCTCATTATTTGTGATGTTATTTCTCTTACTTGACTTACACTTCCTGCAGCTGCTGTTAATTCATCTGAATACATTGTTTGTATTGAATCTATTATTACAAGTTTTGGCTTTAACTCTGTTATTGTGTCATCTATTATAGATATATCTGTTTCTCCTAAAAACAATATATCTTCATTATTTATTCCTAACCTATCTGCTCTTATTTTTATTTGTTCTGCTGATTCTTCTCCTGATACATATAGTACTTTTCCTTCTCCTTGTATTTTATCACAAACTTGTAGTATCAAAGTTGATTTCCCAATACCTGGTTCTCCTCCTAATAATACTAAAGAACCTTTTACTAAACCTCCTCCTAATACTCTATCTAATTCATTTATTCCTGTTTTTACTCTTACCGCTTCTTTTCCTTCATAAGAATTCAATTTTTGAGGAATCTGTCTTTCTTTTATTTTTTTTACCCCTTTTTCTGTGTATGTATCAAGTTTTTGCTCAAAAAATGTATTCCAACTATTGCATGCAGGGCATTTTCCAAGCCACTTTGCACTTTCATATCCACATTCATTACATACAAATACTGTTTTATTTGCTTTTGCCATAAATAGTCCTTTCTAAAATAATTCTATTATTGCGTGTACAACACTATCATCTTTGCTTTTAATTGTAACTATATGTTTACCATTTTCGTTAGAATAGTAACATTTAATTTTTTCTCCAAATTTTATTTGATGCTTATATTCTATTAAAACATTTGTACATTCTGCATTTTGATAAACTTCTTCTGGTAATGCTTCATAAGCAATATTTAAGTAATTTAAATTATGTACATGCTTATTTACATCTATATCTGACCTTCTTACAACATAATCAGTAACCATCTCATATTTTTGTGGTTCTTTTAATTTTTCAAATTCTTCATCTTCAAATATGTGATTTTGCTCTGTTTTATATAGCTCTACTATTTCTGAACTTATTCTACTTATTTTTTGTTTTTCTATATCATATAATATCCACTTACTTGTTGCTATAGCTACTTGGTTTCCTTCATTATCAATTATTTCAAAATCACGATAGCTAAAATATCCATTTTTCCCTTTTCCCATTGTTCTTGTCCATGTTTTTATAAGTAATCTTTCTCCATATCCTGGTCTTTTAAAGACTTTTAGCTTCCAATCCATTATAATCCAACTTTTTTTGTTTCTTTCTATGTCTTTTACACCATATCCAATACTATCTGAATGCATACCTGCAATATCTTCCAATAGTGCAAGTATTCCATAGTTTGTTATTTCGTTAGTCATCCCTAATTCTCTTGTTTTTACTGTATACATTTCTTTAAATTGCATTTTGAACCTCTCCTTTTCATAGTTGCTATTTTATCACAATATTGAAACTTTGTGTAGTATTATTTTTATATTTTTGCAAAAAAGTAAGAGACTATCCTTGTATAGATAGTCTCTTGAGAAAAAATTATTCAATTACAAGAGTAAGCCGGTTATATTGTTCTAACTCCGCTTCATCAACAATTGTAAAAAAGTCACCTAATTCCTTTTTGAAAGCTTCAATGACTTCAATACTCCAAGGAATACCTTTTGTTGAATCAAGCATTTCTTCTTTAGCATTTAAATCCTTAGATTGTTTTCGAGAAAGCAAAGGTTTTACCATAATCCATATGTTTTTCTTTCTCTTGTACAACTGAATCTGCTGTATAACGACTCCGCCTGAAGATAATTTATTTATTGTAGATATAATTTCTTTCCAGAGCTCATTTTTCCATTGTTCAATTGTTTTTTGTTTACTTTCTAAGTATTTGTCCCGACATTTTTTTACCTCTTCTTTATTCATATTTTTTCTCCTTTCTGTATTTGAGGAATAAAAATAAAATTCCTCTTTTTATGTCTATGTGACAAATTTCATTATATCATATTTACATAATTTTGTCAAAAAGAGAGTTCCTCATATATGAGAAACTCTTAAATATTCTTATTTAGTATATCCAGGTTTTTCTAATAATCTAAACATATTCTTTTTGTATTCTTCGACCCCTGGTTGATTAAATGGATTTACTCCTAAAATATTACCTGATATACTGCATGCTAATTCAAAGAAATAAATTAGTTCTCCTATATTTTGCTCATCTATTTTTTCTATAGATATTACCGTATTTGGAACTCCACCTGAAACATGAGCTTCTATTGTTCCTTCCATAGCTTTTTTATTTACATAGTCTAAATCTTTTCCTGCTAAATAGTTTAGTCCATCTAAATTATCATCATCGCTATTTATCAATATATTAGAATGTGGTTTTTCTATAGATATTACTGTTTCTGATAAATTACGTATTCCCTGTTGAATGTATTGTCCCATTGAGTGTAAATCTGTTGTAAAATCAACTCCTGCAGGGAATATTCCTTTACTATCTTTTCCCTCGCTTTCTCCAAATAATTGCTTCCACCATTCTGTAAAATAATGCATTTTAGGCTCGTAATTTACTAATATCTCTGTTGTCTTTCCATCTTTATATAATAAATTTCTTACTACTGCATATTGATAACATTCATTATATTTTAAGTCATTATCTGCATATTTTTCTTGTGCAACTCTCGCACCATTCATTAATTTATCTATATCTATTCCTGCTGTAGCTATTGGAAGTAGACCAACTGCTGTTAATACTGAATATCTCCCTCCAACATTATCAGGTACTACAAAAGTTTCATATCCCTCTTCATCTGATAGTTGCTTTAATGCTCCTTTTTCTTTATCTGTTGTGACATATATTCTGCTCCTTGCTTCATCTATTCCATATTTATTTTCTAGCATTTCTCTAAATATTCTAAATGCTATAGCAGGTTCTGTGGTTGTCCCTGATTTTGATATTACATTTATAGAGAAATCATTATCTGCTATGACTTCTATTAATTCATTTATATAGTTTGGACTTAAATTGTTTCCAACATATAAAATCATTGGATGTTTTCTTTGTTTTGATGTTTGTATATTTGCAAATGTACTAGTTAGTGATTCTATAACTGCTCTTGCACCTAAATACGAACCTCCTATTCCTATTACAACTAATATATCTGAATCTTTGTTTATTCTTTTTGCCGCTTCTTTTATTCTTTCAAATTCTTCTTTATCATAATTTGTTGGAAGTTCTAGCCATCCTACAAAATCTCCATCATCTGTTGATCTTTCATGTAGATTTTTGTGTATATTTTCTACTTCTTGTTTGTATTTCATTATTTCCTTTTTATCTATTCCGGTCTTTTCAAAATTTACTTTTATCATTTTAAACCCTCCTTGTATATTTTGTTTTTATTTTATCAAACAACAAAAAAAATAGCAAGAATTTCTTGCTACTTTTTATTAATTATTCTTTTACTTCTTCTACTACTGGATAGACACTAACTTGTTTTTTGTCTCTACCTTTTCTTTCAAATTTAACTGTTCCATCTACTAATGCAAATAAAGTATCATCTTTACCTTTTGATACATTAGTTCCTGGATATATTTTAGTTCCTCTTTGTCTTACTAATATATTTCCAGCTAGAACGAATTGACCATCAGCTCTTTTTACTCCAAGACGTTTAGATTCACTATCTCTACCGTTTCTTGTACTACCTTGACCAACGTGATGAGCCATTTTTCTCACTCCTTCCGGTTTTTATTTTATATACCGTTTATTAAATTTCTCTAATAATTAAGCTTCTGCTTTTTCTGTTTTTTCAGCTTTAGCTTCTGCTTTTTTTGCGGCTGTTTTGATTGATGTTATTTCAACCTTTGTGTATGGTTGTCTGTGTCCTTGTTTTGTTCTCTCATTCTTTTTAGCTTTCATTTTGAAAACTATTATTTTTTTGTGTTTTCCATGAGATACTACTTTGCCTTCAACCTTTACACCTTTAACATAAGGATTTCCTACTTGTACTTTTCCTTCATCTGATACTAATATTACATTGCTAAATGTAACTTTTTTTCCTTCTGCTGTATCTAGTTTTTCGAAAAATACAACGTCTCCTTCTGCTACTTTGTATTGTTTTCCACAGCTTTCAATTATTGCGTACATTTAAAATGCACCTCCCTTATATGTATACTCGCTAATCCTTAAAAAGGGTAGTTATTATATTTTAACCTTTTGGAACCCTGACTAAGCGGATTACAGTTAAATATTCTATCATATTTTTTTTTGCTTGTCAATTAAAATTCACCATTTTTTACATCTTTTACAAATTTTTCTTTTATTTCTGGTGGCATTAATGGTATTTTTTCTAAATCTTTTACTGGTACAATTTCTGGAATAAACTTTCCACTATCAATATATTTTGGATCTCCATTAAATTCTGGTCCATCTCCCGTGCCAAATTCTCCGCCTATATATTTGCATAAGAAATAATATGTTATTTGTTGAAATTCCTCTGAATCATCTTCATATAGTTTTTTTAATATTTCAACATCTATTCCAAACTCTTCTTTTATTTCCCTTTTTGTTCCTTCTTCAAATGTTTCTTCTCCTTCTCTTCCACCACCTGGAAAAGTATAATATTCCGATAAAGGTTTGTTTTTTACATCTTTTCTATGCATTAGTGCATAACCTCCATCCATTGGAATTATTCCTGCTAATCTTATTCTTTTTTCCATTACTGTTTTCACTCCTTTTTATCATATAAAAAAGGCTACAGAGCATTCTGCAACCTTTTATAATTATTTAGCGTAATCTACTACTCTTTTTTCTCTTATTACATTAACTTTTATTTGTCCTGGATATTCCATTTCATCTTCTATTCTCTTAGATACATCTCTAGCAAGCACTGTCATCTGGTCATCTGTTATTTTGTCTGGTTTTACTATTATTCTTACTTCACGACCTGCTTGTATAGCAAATGATTTTTCTACACCTTCAAATGAATCTGCAATTGTTTCTAGGTTTTCTAATCTCTTTATGTATGCCTCTAAAGTTTCTCTTCTTGCTC
Source organism: uncultured Clostridia bacterium (assembly GCA_934167965.1). GTDB lineage: Bacteria > Bacillota > Clostridia > TANB77 > CAG-508 > CAG-269. The sequence goes on from CAKPMJ010000004.1 coordinate 17,107, forward strand.
CTGGTCTTGATGCTGATATTGCATCTGCTGCTTGCACTAAAACTGCTTCCATTGTTTGTGGCTCTACATCTCCATGATGTGCTTCTACTGCATTTATTATAAGTGGATTTTCTTTATATTTCTTTAATATATCCACTCCAATTTGTATATGTGTTCCTTCCATATCATGGTCTAATGCCTTTCCTATATCGTGTAGTAATCCTGCTCTACGAGCTCTTTTAGCATCTAGTCCAAGTTCTTCAGCCATTATTCTTGCTAAATTAGATACTTCTATTGAATGGCTTAATACATTTTGTCCATAACTTGTCCTATATTTTAATTTTCCAAGTAGCTTTATAATATCTGGATGTAAATTATTTACACCTGTTTCTAATGCTGCTCTTTCTCCTTCTTCTTTTATTGTTTGAGCCAATTCCTCTTTAGCTTTTTCAACTGATTCTTCTATTTTTGCTGGATGTATTCTTCCATCATCAATTAGACTTTCAAGAGCTATTCTTGCTACTTCTCTTCTTAAAGGATCAAATCCTGATAAGATTACTGCTTCAGGTGTATCGTCTATTATTAAATCAATTCCTGTTAATGTTTCTAATGCCTTTATGTTTCTTCCTTCTCTACCAATTATTCTTCCTTTCATATCATCACTTGGAAGGTTTACTATTGATACTGTTGTTTCTGATGTGTGATCTGCTGCACATTTTTGTATAGCATAACTAATAATTTCTTTAGCATTTTTGTTTGATTCTTCTTTTGCCTTTTGGTTTAAATCTCTTATTAGTTTTGCTTTTTCTGTTGAGATTTCTCTTTCCATTTGGCTTAGTAGATATTGTTTTGCTTCATCTTTGCTTAATCCAGATATTTTTTGAAGTTCTTTACTTTGTTGTTCTTGTAATTCTACTACTTCTTGTTTTTGATTGTCTAAACTTTGATATTCACGTTCTAAATCTCTTTCCTTTTTTTCTAAGTTATCTGAACGTCTATCTAAATTTTCTTCTTTTTGAATCATTCTTGATTCTTGTTTTTGTACTTCGCTTCTTCTTTCTTTAATCTCTTGATCTAATTCATTTCGACTTTTCATTATTTCTTCTTTGGCTTTGATGATTTCTTCTTTTTTCATATTTTCAGCTTCTATTTTGGCTAAATCTACTAATCTTTTTGCTTCTTGTTCTGCGCCTTGTATCTTAGATTCTGCAATCTTTTTTCTTAGTGACATTCCTACTACTATTCCGACTGCAGCTGAGATTAAGAAAGTTGCGACTATGATTAAACTATTCATAATCATACACCTCTTTCTTATTTAATTTTCAATGTGCGAATAAATATATATTAAAATTCATTCTTATTTTATTAAATATATTTTTCTACTATTCTAGTATATAATTATTCTTGAAAACTGTCAAGAGGTATATAAGATAATTTTTAATTACTAATTATGCAACATTTAGTATATAGTCATAATATTCATAATTTGGCATATATTTCTCCATCATTTTAAAGAATCCTTTAGCATGTGATTTGTATTTTAAGTGACAGAATTCGTGTAATATTACATATCTTAAAACTTGTTTATCATATTTTATTATTTCTGGATTTATTATTATTGTTTTTTCTGTTGATATGCATTTTGCTAATCTATTACTTATTCTTTTTATTTCATAATTTTCAGGTGCTAGCCCATTTAACATTATTCTTGTTTCTTCCATTACATTTTCTATTTCTACCCTTGCTATTTCGTCATACATTTTCTCTAATGCTATTTTTACTATGCCTGTATATTTTATTTTTTTATATTTACCAGGAAGATATACTTTTATTGTTTTTCCTATTAAATCTAATTCTGGATTATTTATTTTTGTATATATAATTTCTACACTATATTCTTCTCCAAATATTTTTGCTGTTTTGCATATTTCTTTTTCTACTGTTTTTTTATTAGTTAATAATTTTATCATCTTATATTCCCCCTAGTTTTATTTTATGAACTCTTGTTCGCTTTTGCTAAACGCATTATATATTCTATTTTTTATTTTGTCAATACTTTTTGCAAAAGTTTTTCAAATTTTTGTTCGCTATTTTATTTCCTTTTTCTCCCTCTAGGTTTTGGTGCTTTTTTAAAAGCACATCGGTTCCTCAGTGAACTCTGGGGCACATCTTTTAAAAGCAAAAAATAGGCTATAAACACTAATATTTATAGTGTTTTGCCTATTTTTCTAAAATCTACACATGTGTCCCAGAGTTCACTGAAGAACCGTCCCCAATTGACCCAATAGAAAAATCAATTTGCCTTAATTCTTTACTAGCAGACTTAACCCTAATTGTAACCTTATCACCAATCTTAAAAGTCTTCTTAGTATGTTCACCTATTAAAATTCTTCTATCCTCATCAAATATAAAGTACTCATCACTGCCTAAATCATCAAATCCTACAAACCCTTCAACAGTATTTTCCAACTCAACAAACATACCAAATGATGTAACACTTGAAATAATTCCTGGATATATCTCACCAATTCTCTTTTCCATATACTCTGCCTTTTTGATCTTTTCTGCTTCTCTTTCCACTTTAGTTGCAACTTTTTCTCTTTCTGAAGAGTTATTAGCAGCATCTACTGATAATCCACTATATTTCTCCACAAACTCGTCACTAACATTATAATTTTTATCTAAATACTCTGATATTACTCTGTGAATAAATAAGTCTGGATATCTTCTTATTGGTGATGTAAAGTGGCAATAATATTTACTTGCTATTCCAAAATGTCCTTTGTTTTCTGGTTCATATCTAGCTAATTTCAATGTTCTCAAAACTAAGTTTGATATAACCCTTTCTTCATCTTTTCCTTTGACCTCATCTAATACCTGAGCAAAAGCCTTTGGGCGAACGCTATCTTTATTTGCTTTAATTTTTAATCCAAAATTATATAAAAATTTATTTAATTCTTTTACTTTATCTATATCTGGTTCTTCATGCACTCTATATACAAATGGCGCTTCAAGCCAATAAAATTTTTCTGCAACAGTTTCATTCGCAGTAAGCATAAACTGCTCTATGATTTCATTTGCAAAACTTGTTTCATATTTCTTTATATTTATCGCCCATCCATCTGTATCTAATTCTATTTTGCTTTCTGGTATATCCAAATTTAAATACCCTTGTTCTATCCTTCTATTCTTCAATATATTCGCAAGTTCAGCCATTAGTTCAAAATGTTCGATATATTTTTCATATCTTTTTAATACTTTTTCATCTGACTTATCCAATATTTTTTGAACATCTGTATATGACATTCTTTCTGTCACTTTTATAACTGCTTTATATATTTTTGAATCTATAACTTTTCCTGCTTTGTTTATTTCCATTTCACAAGATAACGCAAGTCTATCTTGTCCAGCATTTAAACTACATATCCCATTTGATAGTTCACGTGGAAGCATTGGTATTACACGCCCTAACATATATATGCTTGTTCCTCGTATAAATGCTTCTTTATCTAGAAATGTATTTTGTTTTACATAGTGACTTACATCTGCTATACAAACATACAACATATAATTTCCATTTTCTAGCTTTTCTACTCTTACTGCATCATCTAAGTCTTTTGCATCCTCTCCATCAATTGTAAATATTTCTTTATCTCTTAAATCTATTCTTCCTTTAATATCATTTTGAGATATTTTGTCTCCCTTTGATTTTGCTTCTTTTACAACTTCTTCTGGAAATTTTGATGGCAATCCATGTTCTTTTATAAGTGAGAGCATATCAACTCCTGCTTCATTTACATTTCCTATCACCTCTATTACCTTTCCTTCTGCATTTTTGCCCTTTTCTGGATATTTCAAAATTTTTACTACTACTTTATGATTGTTCCTTGCTTTTCCAAAATTATTTTTTGATATAAATATATCTGTTCCAAGTGTTTTATCATCTGGCACTACAAATCCAAAATTTTTGCTTTTTTGAAATATTCCAACAACAGTGTCATTTTCATGTTTTATTATTTTAACTATTTTTCCTTCTATACTCTTTCCTGTAGGTTTATCTATTAATTTTATTATTACTGTATCCCCATTTAATGCATATCTAGAATTTTCTTTAGCAATATATATTTCTTCATCTTGATTTTCTATTTTTACAAAACCAAATCCCTTTGGATTTTTTCTATATTTTCCTTCTAATAAATTATTTTCTTTCATTTTTTATTCCTCTCTTTAACTGATTATACTGTTATTCTTGCCATTTTGCAATAGTTTTTGTTTTCTTTGTCCAATTTATATACTTCCTTTATCTTGCCTCTATGACTTTTATCTAAAAACACTATCCTTTCTATAATAAATTTATCTATTAACTCCTTTAACTCTTTATTAAGTATAATTTCTTGAAAGTCACTTCCATGAACTGTAAATATTCCTTTTACTCCACTACAAATAGCATAATTTACCGCTTCTATATCTTTTTTACTTCCTATCTCATCACATGCTATTACTTGTGGCGCCATAGATCTTATTAGAATATGCATTCCTACATCTTTTGATACATTTGATATAACATCTGTTAAAATTCCAACATCATTTTGTGGCACACCTTTATACATTGCTGCAATTTCTCCTCTTTCATCTACTACCCCACAATTTTGTCCTTTATTACTTATTTGTCTAATCAAGTCTCTTAACATTGTAGTCTTTCCGGTTCCTGGACTTGATACAATTAAAGTATTGTATCCATCTACATATTTAATTAATTCATCTGCACATCCTTTTTTCTCTCTTGCAATTCTAAAATTTAAACTTGATATATAATTTATATTTTGAATCTTGTCTTCATCAAATGCACAGTTTCCTGTTATACCTACTCTGTGTCCACCTTTAATTGTTATAAAACCCTCACATATTTGTTTTTTATATGAATATATTGAATTTTCACATATTTTTTCAAATGTTTCTAAAATTTCCTCAGTTGTAACTATATGTTTAATAATTTGTATATTATTTTCTGTTTTTATTGCAATAGGTCTTGCCACTCTTAATCGTATTTCTTCTATACTTTGTGATATGTATTTTAAAATTTCTTTCCTTATTGTATATGCCATATAATTTAATACTTGTTCCATCCTTGTCCATTCTCCTTATTGGGTGCAAAAAAGCACATAATATTTCATTATATTATATGCTTTTCTTTTTATATTAGAACTTTAATTTCCACTATACATTAAAGGCATTATCTTGTTAGTTACTGATGTAGCTATCTTTTCTCCTAATTGTTTAAATAATTTTTCTATTTCTTCTATTGATTTATCATTTAATGCATATTTATTACTGTCATTTAAATCTAACTTTGTTATTTCTCCAAATGTTACTGTATTATTATAATTTATATAAAAATATTTACTTTGTTCTTGAGCAGTGTCCTCATTTGGCTGTGTATTTGTTGTATCTTGTTCAACGTTTCCATTTGAATATACTTTGTATGTATTTCCTGTTGTGTTACTTACAACTTTATATGTTCCATCAATATTTTTAGTAACTGTCATATTATTTAATTTTTCTTGTATAGCTGTTTCATCTATAACAAATTCTGTTCCACTTGTATATGAATCTTGTTGTTGTTTTGTAAGTAATTCTGACATTGTTAATTTTATTGTTTCAATTTCCTGTGCAGCATTTACATTCGATTTACTAGATTGTGCTTTTTTTAACATGTTATTAGCTACTAATGCTCCATCTGAAACTTTTATTTTATATTGTGATGTAACACTACTTGCACTTGTTACCCCTGTGTATTTAGCATTTATATTAAGCAATTCCTCATTATCCTTATTTAATATTGATATACTATATGTTACTTCATTTTCATTTTTAGTTTTTTCTACATTTATTCCCGTTGATTTTTGGTTATCTTCATATAGTTCGATACTAAATTTATTAGTGTTATTTATTATTGCTGCTTGTATTTCATTTGCAAATAATATTTCTGTTTTAGCTAACTTTCTTCTTGAAACATAAACTTTAATATCTAGTGTATCTTCACTACTTTCAGTTGTTTGTTTCAATGATTCTTGAGCTTGTTCTAAAGTATTCTTATATTGAGAAATTATTTGCTCAGTTTCTTCACTTGATTTTTTCGCATAATCTGTTAAAATCTGTTTTACTTTATTGATGATTATATCATCTTCTTTTAATAATCCTATTACTTTGTCTGCTATTTCTTTTCCTTTTGATTCATTTATAGTAAGTTTATATATTGTACCATTGTCATATTTTTCTTCTGATATCATATCATCTGTTATACACTCTAAAACTGCATTTAAATATTTATTTTTTAAAGTTTTAACATCATCCTGAGTTACTATATTTTCTATTTTTATATTATTAGATTCTATTGTATTTGGTATATCTGAAACATCATCAATTCCTAATTTTTTTGCAAATTGTTGTAGGTTTTCATTTTTTAAACCTATGTATTTTCCTAATATTCCATTTACTTTAATTCCAAGAAAATCTCCTGTATTCACTAATGTTCCACCGATAATTTCTGTGTCTGAATATTTTGCAGTTATTGTTTGGTCTTGATATCCATTTTGAATGTCTATATTACCTTCAAGCAATAACTTTATATTATTAAGCATTTTTACTTGCTCATTGTCTTCTTCCATCTCTGAAAAATCCAATGAAATTTCCGCATTATTTTTATGTGCATCTGTTACTTGTTTTTGATAATATTTTTTTATATCTTTATCATTTAACATATCTACTAATTCAGCATTTTTTGATACATATTTAGTAAATTTATCTTTTTTTGATAAAAACATATCTGTAAAAAAGTATGTATATGCAAATATTCCACCAATTAACAATATTATTACTATTATACTTATTAAAATTATTTTTTTAGTTTTTCCCATTTTATACAAACCCCTTTTCTGTTGTTATTTATTATTCTTCCCAATTGTGATATACATTCATTACATCATCTAAATCTTCTAAGTTATCAATCAATCTTTGCATTTTCTCTGCTGCATGCTCATCTAATGCAACTGTTGTTGATGGTACTTGTGCAACAGATGCTTCTAAAAATGTTAATCCTGCTTCTTGTAATTTTTCAGATACTTCTAAGAAATTACTTGGGTCTGTTATTATTTCATACACTTCTTCTTGTGAATCAAAATCTTCTGCTCCTGCATCTAATGCTAGCATCATTAATTCTTCTTCATCCATAGAACATGTTTCTTTTTCTATTACTATTACACCTTTTTTGCTAAACATATATGATACGCATCCTGTTGTTCCTAAGTTTCCTCCTGCTTTATCAAATACGTGTCTTACTTCTGCTGCTGTTCTGTTTTTGTTATCTGTACTTGCTTCTACTATAACAGCTACTCCATTTGTTCCATAGCCTTCATATATCATTTCTTCATAATTTGTATTGCTTCCTTCTCCTGATGCTTTTTTGATTGCATTATTTATTGTATCATTTGGCATGTTTGCTGCCTTACATTTTGCTATTACTGCTTTTAATGATGAGTTTCCATCAGGATCTGGCCCACCTGCTTTTACGGCTACCATTAATTCTCTTCCTAGTTTTGTAAATATTTTTCCTCTTGCTGCATCTGCTTTACCTTTCTTTGCTTGTATGTTGTGCCATTTACTGTGTCCTGACATATTTATTCCTCCTTTTTATTTGTTGTTTAAGGCTTTTGCCTCATCTTTTTTATAACTTGTAAAATTATATCACACTATTCTGTTTTTGTGTAGGTTTTTATTAAAATTTGTGTATTTTTTCAATTATCATTTTTAGGCTTTGTTCTATTTTATTTACATAATATTAACACTTTTGGATAAAAAATTCTCGCTTTTCTCCGCATATTTCCTGCTTTGAAAAGCGATTTTTCTTTCTTTCATTGTTCCTGCTTGTCCTATTTTATGTCATAACTTCCGTCTGTTCCTTCTCCTAATTGGATGTCAGACTTTAGAGAAACTACGGGGCGGACCCAATAGTTATAGCAGTCCGCATAACCAAACGAGCAGTACAAGCTGCCGTTGCTCACGAGGCCGCGAGAGTACACAAAGCGCATACCAAAGTTAGGAGAGCTAGAGTAGGTATAGACATACGACGAAGCCAGCCAGTAGCTTACTTTTGATTCCGCTTTGTTCATAAACAATACTTTATATTCTCTACTTTCTGTACTTAATCCTTCTCCTGCTCCTGATGATGTTTTTAATGAGTCAGGATAATACAAATAACTTGTACTTGTTAATGTCGCTATCTCGGTTGGTGTCGTTGTTGCTGTTGAATTTTTCCATGTCTTACTTGCTATATCATACCAATTAAATCCATATGTTGCATAATTATCTACTGCTGAGCCTGTATTACTTTTCCCATTGCTTCCTGACCATAATACTACATTTGCTGTTTCTGTCCATGAGTATGTTGTTTTATTTCCATATTCATATGGTTGATCTTTTTCATACTTTGTTCCTGTTGTCTTTTGCTCTGGATCATATTTTCCTACATTATTTGGATTATATCCTGTTATTTTATTTAGATCATCTACATCTACACTTCTTGCTCCTGTTGCTCCATATCCTGATCCAAATACGCTACATACTTTATTTAATTCACTCTCTCCATATGTGTATCCTGCTATTCCTCTTAAATAGAATTCTTTATTGTCAGTTGACTTTACTGGGTCTGCTGAGATTATTAGCAATTCTCCTGTCTTTTCATCTACTCCTAATACTCTCCATCCATTTGTTGTTGCTTTATTACTATACTCTTGTGGTCCATATCCATTTCCTTCTGTTACCGTTTTTTCACTGGCTTTATAATATCTTGTGTCTGTTGGACTTCCTGCATTTGATGTTATTGTTTTCTTTATTTCTTTTCCATTTTCGTCTTTTGTTGGATCATAATTTACATATGTTCCTATTGGCAACTCTACTGTTCCATCTGTTATTATTGTTTTCCTTCCATTGCTATCTTTCTTATATTGCCAACATCTTTCTCCTGTGTTCTTTTTTAATAGATATTCTAGTGCTTGCAAATCCTTTGTTTCATTTGTTTGTGCTTCATCTGTTTTTGTTTTTGATTCTGCTGCCTTTCTTAATATTCCATTCTCTCCTGATAGCATCGCTATTGCTACTCCTGCTAATATTAGTAACACTATTATTGTTATTACCAGTGCTATTAACGTTATTCCATTGTTTCTTTTCATTTTTCTTTTTCCTCCCTTTTTACTTTTGCTTTTTATATCTATGTATTTTATAAATATAGTTTTTAGTCTGTATAGTTCTGATGCTATATTATCATATTTATTTTTCTTTTTACAGTGGTTTTTATTCATACTTTTATTATTTTTTTCATTGTCAAAAAAGAACGTCCCTATTGACAACTTTCACTTACCACAAAAAGACAATACAAACTTATCCGGTATCATAGTACTTACCAGATAAGCTAATATTGCCTTTTTCACTATATATTTTATTATTCTTATTTAAACTAATTGTGTGTGTGTGTGTGTGTGTGTGTGTGTACTCCTGCAAGGCTTTCAACCCTTATTATTCTTAGTATCATTTGTAATTCTCCCTTTATTTTTCTTTCGTCTTTATATTACCATTAGTTTTATTTATTGTCAAGCATTTTTCATAAGTTTACTTTCATTTATCAACTTATTTAATTCAGCGCCTAAAAAAACTGTATAAAAGCACGAATATGTCCACATCATTATAAGCATTAGAGTTGTTAAACTTCCATAAGTTAATGAAAAGCCTTTAAAAATATATAAATATTTAGAAAATACCATTGATACTATATTCAATGAAATTGATCCAAATATTGCTCCATAAATTTGGCTTCTAAATTTTATTTTTTGTTTTGGTACAAATTTATATAATACTAAAAAAACAACAAATGTTATTAATAAAAATATTAATTGTGTTATTACCTCTGAAAAGATAGTATAATTTTTAAATCCGCCAAAATGTTCTTGAATGATTCCTCTCAAACTATTTCCAAACACCAATAAGGTTAATCCTGCAAATACTAAAATAATGAATATTATTGTTTCTATAATTGCTTTTACCTGTAAATATAAATATGATGCCTTTTCCTCATCATTTGTATTATACACTGAATGCAACCCTTTTGTTAGTGCATATAAGCCTTTTCCTGCTGACCATATTGTAAAAATAATAGATACTGATATTGTTCCTATTGATTTAGAATACACTTCTTGTACTACATTTAAAACCATTTCATTCATACTTGATGGTATTATTTTAGATATTGCTTCAAACATTGTTTGTGGTGATATTCCTGTGTATTGTATCATTGTTATAACCAATATTATAAATGGTATAAATGATAATATTGTATAATATGAACATTGTGCTGAATATTCTCCAACATGGTCCTCATCCATGTTTTTTAATAAAGTTTGTAACTTTTCTTTCATAAAAAGTCTCCTTAATTATCTAAAATTTTCTTTATCTCCTCAAATCTTTTAATTTTAGCAGTTGTAGTTTTTATCATTGATTCATCTGTAATTATAATCTTTTTAATATGTTTATAATTTATAAGAGTACTGTTTATTTTCTTAACGTCCTCCCAAATAATATTCTCTAAGTCTTTTGGTGAGATATCAGAATATTTTTCTTTTATATAGTCTTTATTATATACTATCTTTGCACATAATATCAAGTCATCATCTTTTGGATATCCAAATACTATGTTTTCTTCTACATAAGGTAATTGATTTATTAGTACTTCTAATTCTTCTGGATAAATATTCTTTCCATTCTTTAATACTACTACATTTTTCTTTCTTCCTGTAATAAAAATATATCCCTTTTTGTCTATATATCCTAAATCTCCTGTATAAAACCATCCATCTTTTATAACTTCATCTGTCGCTTCTTGATTGTCATAGTATCCCATCATTACATTTGGTCCTTTAGCAATAACTTCTCCAATGCCTTTTTCATCTGGTTCATCTATTTTCATTTCAACATTATATAATGGGAAACCTACTGACCCATATTTTATATTTTTACAATTCTCTGCACATAATACTGGAGATGTTTCTGTAAGACCATAACCTTGTATTGTAGTTATTCCAAAGGCATTAAAGTCCTCAGCTACTTTTTTATCAATTCCAGCTGCTCCACTTATTATAAGTCTTAAACTTCCTCCTAAATTATCAATAATTTCTTTAAAGATTTTTCTTCTCATATCTATATTCACTTTTAAAAGTGTTTTACTTATCTTTTTACCTTTTTCAATAAGTTTTGTTTTTCCTTGTTTTTCTACTTTTTGCATTATCTTTCTATGCATCGCTTCTAGGATTAGTGGAACACATACAAATACTGATACTTTGTATTCTTTTAAATTTTCTTGCACATATCTTAGTCCATCACAAAATACATTATTAACCCCTTTATTTAACATCATAAGTAGTCCTGTTGAACCAAAAGTATGATGGAATGGAAGAAATGCCATATTTACATCTGTACTACAAAATTTAATCATTGCATTCATTGCAGAAATATTACTAGCAATATTTTTATGTGATAACATTACTGCTTTAGCCAATGATGTTGTTCCTGATGTAAATAAAATTATATTCATTTTGTCATTGTCTATTTCTACATCTATATATGATCTATCTCCTGAATCCACTAATTTCTTTCCTTCTTTTATTAGCTTATTCATAGAATTAAATCCATATTTAGTTGAACTTCCCATAGATATATATGTTGCTACTTTTGTTTGTTTTCCTGCTCTTATTTCTTGAATTATGTCTGCATTACTTTCATCAAATATAATTGCATCCGCACCGCTTCTTTGCAAAGATAATTCTATTTCTTGTTTTGGAAGTCCTTTATCTAAAGGAATCACAATTCCAACTCCATTTAGTACAGTCAAATATCCTAATGCCCATTCATAACTATTTTTTCCAATTACTGCAATTCTTTTGTTTTTTAATCCTAAACGTATTAATTCTGTTCCTAATGAATTAATTTCCTCGCCTAATTCTTTATATGTTACATATCTATATTTTGTTTCTTTTTCTTCTTTATTTTTTATTGTAAAAGCTACACTTTCAGGGTATTTTTCTATTGCTTCATTTACTACTTCTCTGATATTGTTATATTCCTTGTTTTTATATAAAATATTTTTCTTCATAATTAATATTCCTTTCCAAAAATAATAATCTAGTAATCAATACTAGATTATCATTTTTACTTTATCCTGTCAATAGTTTAACCCGAAATTCATCTCCCATCATTTTTTGTTAATTCACGAAAAAAAGTCTTTACCTCTCCTGGTATCATCATTGCATAGCTTTCTGGTAATTCAATATCTTGATACATTTTTTCGTTTTTGGTAATATATTTATTCAAAAATCTCAAATAATCTTTACATCCAAAATTCATTTTCATAAATTGTTCAATTGGTATTTCAAAAATTGCTGGTAAATCATTTGGTTTTAAATTTCCTTCTTTTGTAATTCCTGCAACATAAAAATCCGCTGTTAAGCCTAACTTAGAATCCTTTTGAAATGGATTTAAATCTCCTAATCTCATATTTTTAGAAAAAACAGGCTTAGTGCTTATTCTTAAATTTTCTTTATTAATTCCTTCTATCTCTTCAATTATCTCTCTTTGCACAGCATTCCTAGAACTACCGTTATCTTCTTTTTCTATCTTTCCACCTATAGTTTTTATTATTCCTGCTTTTGTGCCATCTTCTAATGTATACCATCTATTTGGAGTTTGCATACCTAAAACTATATTTCCATTATGTATTAAAATTGATTCTGCACCTTTTACAAGTTTATTCTCTTCCCCCATCAAATATCAACTCCTTTCCGTCTATTTGTAATGTTGCACATGTTTTACAATTTATTATATTTCCATTCATTGCACTTCCACAATGAACGCATCCATTTCCTGTTTTGTCTTGTTCAAAATTATAGTGCTTTCTATACATCTTAAATAACGCATATTCAAATTTGCTTTTAAATTTAAATATATTTTTACATGCATCATTATATTCTTTATCTTCTATATTATCTCCTATACTTTTTATGGTATCATAAAATCCAGAACCTGTAAATGCCATAGTTTGAGGTCTGGTTATTGATATATCTGGCAAAATCCCCTCATATGCCTTGCGTAAAGGATATTTAGTTTTTATATCTCCTTCTTTTTTCATTCTTTCTTCAATTGGTATATCTAATATTTCTTTTTTCACTTTGTCATCTTGAAATGGTGCTATATACTTCATTCCTAGATTTTCAGCAATGATATCTGACATGATTACTATTTCATTTAATCTATCTTTTATTGCCTTATCTAATGATTTATAATCTCCTGGCCAAGTTTGGAAAAATGGAAAACTTCCTAATAAATCATCTGCACCTTCTCCACTTGATATACTTTTTAAACCTTTACTTTTTGCATACATCGTTCCAAGTAAAAGAGTCGTTGTAGAACTTATCCACTCAGGATTAAAAGATTTCAAAACTTTTACTGATGTTTCTACCATTCCTTTTACTTTTTCTTCATCTATATAATATATTTCATGATTTTTCACGCCAAGTTCTTCTGCAACTTGTTTACTATATTTTATATCAGAAGTTTCTTTTCCTTTTATTCCAACTGTTATTGCCATTACATCTGGATTATATTTTTTTGAATGATATAAAATTGCTGTACTATCTACCCCTCCTGAAAATAACACCGCATCAGGTGTATCTTTTTTTATAACATTATCTATTTTTTGTCTTATATTATTATACATTTTCTATCTATCCTTCTTTATAACTTTAATTACCATTATCCCAAAATTCTCTTATATTCTTTAGTATTATAAATTAGCTCTAGAAAATTACCATAGCTTAACCCTTCTATTCCTTTGTAAAATGTCCTCTTGTCAAACTTAGATATTTGTTCTGGTGTCATTTTATCATTCATCTCATAAAATGGTGTATATGCTGTTGGTCTTATATTTACTCCATTCTCGCTTAAAAAATCTAATGTATACTTTATGCTATCTTTTGTTTGATTGGGCACTCCAAACATTATCAATGCTTTATACTCTATGCCATATTTTTTAAGTAGTTTTATTCCTTCGCTTACTGACTCTTTGCTATATCTTTTGTTTATATTTTTTAAATCATCACTATTAATTGATTCAATTCCTATCGCAATTTTATAACATCCTGATTCTGCCATTGCTTTTATTAATTCTTCATTCTCCAATAAATCAGGTCTTGTAGTACATGACCATTTTATCTTTTTGTTGTTTTTAATTAATGCATTACTTAAATCTAATGCATATTGCTCATTTAATGTAAAATCAGGTGCAAAAAACTTATAATATTCATAATTCATGCTATTTATATAATTTATTATATCTTCAATAGGTCTTCTTCTTTCTTTTGTACCATAATATAAAACTGCATTACAATATGGACAATTATATGGACAACCTCTTGCAACTGTGACCACTACTTGATCTTTTTTTTCCATTTTAAAATAATCTTTTATTGGTACATCTTCTGGGTCTGTAAGCCCCCATTCTTTTGAACTTATAAATTCTCCTTTGGCACATTTATATAATTCATTGTTTTTTATTAATAATACCCCTCTTAAATCCTTTTCTTCTCTTTCACTTATTGCATATTTAAAGAAATCTAATATCGCTAACTCTTGGTCACAACATTTATCTACTATAGCATTAAAACTCGTATTCTCAAATATTTTTGGTAAATAAATTGGCATATCTCCATAAGCAATTGTCTTAGTATTAGATAGAATCTCTTTTATTATTTTTTCTAATTTTATTGTATTTTGTAAATTCTCTGTATTTATATAAAAAGCTATAGCTTTATATCTTTTTTCTATAATCTTCTTCATTATATTTTGAAATTCTATTTGCTCTGCTTCTATATCTAGCAGGTCTATTCTTTTTCCCATATGGTGTTTCATATAGTTTATTATTTCCCCTAGATGAACAAAATGATATGGTGCATTTACATGATTTGATTTTGTTGATAATCCACTATCTGCCCATATAAATAAAAAATCTTTATTCATATATACCTTCTTTCTATTTTTTACTATATCACTATTAGTTATATTTAGTCAAATAGATTTAACTATACTACTATGTATATTACCACCATAAAAGAAAATTGTCAATATTTTCCAATTTTATTTTTCATTTTGGTTTTGATTGGGTCATTTGGGGACGGTTCTTCTGTTAACTCTGGGACACATATATATGTGTCCCAGAGTTAACAGAAGAACCGTCCCCAAATAAATTATTTTCTTAATTCTGCATTTAAACTTTTTTCTAATTCTGTAACAATAGAATCCATTATTACATTTATTTCTTCATCATTTAAAGTCTTATTTTTATCTCTAAAAATTAAACTATATGCAATACTCTTTTTGTTTTCTCCTAATTTAGCATCTCTATAAATGTCAAATAAGTTCGCACTTTCTAGATATTTCTTTGCTTTCTTTTGGATTATTTTCTCAATTTGACCAACTTCTATTGATTCATCTACAGTTACTGCTATATCTCTTTCTACAGCTGGGAATTTTGGAACTTCTGTGTATTTTTTATTTGTTCTTGAATATTTTGTTAATTTTGTAATGTCTATTTCTGCTAAATAACATCTTTCTTTTATTCCATAATTTTCAGCTACTATCGGATGTACTTCGCCTAATGTTGCAATAATATCATTTCCTATCTTTATATTTGCACATTTCCCTGGATGATATGATGTGTTTTCTTTTTCTTTATATATCTCATATCTATTTATTGATGCAATTTCTAATATATTCTCAACTAATCCTTTTAATATATAAAAATCATATTCTTTTCCATATATCCCTATTGTTAGCATATGCTCTTCAACCGGAACTCCACCCTCTGAAATCGCATTTTCTATATCTTGATATTTTCTTGATATGTCAAATAATTTTACTTCTTTGTTTTTCTTATTGCTATTTGTTTCAAGTATTGCCATCATTGTAGGTATTGTTGTTGTTCTCATTACACTATAGTCTTCGCCTAGTGGATTTGTTATTTTTATTATTCCTTTTCTTGCTTCACTATTTTCAGGAATATTACATTTATCTAATTCTTCTGGATTTATAAATCCATATGTTGATATTTCTGATAATCCTTTTGCAACTAATAGGTTTTTGATTTTTTCATCTATTTTTTGTTCTTTGTTTAAAACCCCTATAGTTGTGTCACATTTAACTAATGTTGTTTCTAGTTTATCATATCCATAATAACGTACAACTTCTTCTGCTAAGTCAGCATCAAGTTCTAAATCTTGTCTAAAATATGGCACAATTACTTGATTATTTTCTACTTTTAAGTCTAATTTTTCAAATATCTGTATCATTTCTTCTTTTTCGATATCTGTACCTAATAATTTGTTTATTTTATCTGGTCTGATTTCTATCTTTCTAACTTCTTGTTTTGTTGGATACACATCTATCTTACCTTCTACAGCTTTTCCTGCATTCAATAATTCAACTAACTCAATTGCTCTATCTATTGCTCTTTCTGCATTTTCTTGTGATAAGCCCTTTTCAAATCTAGCTGATGCTTCTGTTCTTAATCCTACCTTTTTTGCTGTTTTTCTTACACTTCCTCCATTAAATACTGCTGATTCAAATACTACTGTTTCAGTATCTCCTTCAATTTCAGAGTTTTGTGCTCCCATAACACCTGCAATAGCTACAGCTTTTTTGCTATCTGCAATTACTAAGTTATTCTCATCTAATTCTCTTTCTTGGTTGTCTAGCGTTACTATTTTTTCTCCATTTTCTGCTCTTCTAACATTTATGTGTTTTCCCTCTATTGAATTAATATCAAATGCATGCATTGGTTGACCCAATTCTAACATTACATAGTTTGTAATATCTACTATATTGTTTATACTTCTTACTCCACAAGCATTTAATCTTTTTACCATCCATTTTGGAGATGGTCCTATTTTTACGTTTTTAGCCATTCTTGCTATATATCTATAACATAAGTCTGGTGCTGAAATCTCTACAGTTAAACCTTCTAATTCTTTTTTGTTCTCTTGTTTACTTTCGTCTAAATTTTTACGTGGATTTTTGAATTCTACTCCTAATGTTGCTGCTGTTTCTCTTCCTATCCCTTCTATTGATAAACAATCTTGTCTGTTTGGTGTTATTTCAAAATCTAATATATCTTCTTGTAGATCTAATACCTCTACTACATCTTTTCCTAAATCTTTCTCATATTCTGCTGGTAAACTCATAAGTCCTTCTGCTATTTGTCCTTCAAATCTGTCTAATGGAATATTTAATTCTCCAACAGAACACATCATTCCACATGATTCTACACCTCTTAATGCTCCTTTTTTGATGTGCATTCCTCCTGGTAGATCTGATCCATCCTTTGCTACTGGTACTATCATTCCTTCAAATACATTTGGTGCACCCGTTACTATTTGGACTTTCTCTGTTCCTAAATCAACTTGACAGATTATTAAATGATCTGAATCAGGATGTTTTTCTGTTTTTATTACTTTTCCTATTACTACGTTTTTTATATCATTTCCCTTTGATTCTATCGTTTCTAATTTTGTTCCTGTCATTGTAAGTCTATCACCTAATTCTTTGGCACTTACATTTATATCACTATATTCTTTTAACCATTCTACACTAGCTTTCATTTACTTTCCTCCTAAAATTGTTTTAAAAATCTAACATCATTTTCATATAATAATCTTAAGTCATCTATTCCATATTTTGCCATTGCAATTCTTTCAACTCCAAATCCAAATGCAAAACCCGAATATATTTCTGGATCAATTCCACAGTTCTTTAATACTTGTGGGTGTACCATTCCGCATCCTAAAAGTTCAATCCATCCTTCTCCTTTACATACTCTGCAACCTTTTCCTCCACAAACAAAGCATGACACATCTGCCTCTGCTGATGGCTCCGTATATGGAAAATGATGCGGTCTAAATCTTATTTTTGTATTTTCTCCTAAACATTTTTTAGCAAACATCTCTAATGTTCCTTTTAAATCTGTCATAGAAATATTTTTATCTATAACTAATCCTTCTATTTGATGGAATAATGGTGAATGCGTAGCATCTGGTGTATCTGATCTATACACAGCTCCTGGACATATCATTTTTATTGGTGGTTTTTTGTTTTCCATTACTCTTATTTGCACTGATGATGTTTGTGTCCTTAATATTACGTCATCAGTAATATAAAATGTATCTTGTAAGTCTCTTGCAGGATGGTCAGCTGGTGTATTTAATTGGTCAAATACATAATGTGTTGTTTCTACTTCTGGTCCATCTGCTATCTCATATCCCATTCCTAGAAATATTTCTTTTACTTCATCTATAACTTGCGTTATTGGATGTATTGAACCTATTTCTGTTTTTTTACTTGGCTCTGTTACATCTATATTTTCTGTTGCAATTCTTTTTTCAAGTTCCTCTTTTTTTAATTCTTGTTCTTTTTGTTCTAACAACTTTTCTAGATCATCTCTAACTTCATTTACCAAAGCTCCTATTTTAGGTCTTTCTTCTGGTATTATTTCTTTTAATCCTCTTAATACTGTTGTTAGTTCTCCTTTTTTTCCTAGGTATTTTACTTTTAAGTCATTTAATAAATTTGTTTCTTTTGCTTTTCCTAGTTCTGCTGTGAAATTTTGTTTTATTTTTTCAATTTTTTCTTTCATTGAAAATTCTCCTTTCATTTTTTATTTTTCAAACATAAAAAGCCCTATTCTTCCTATTATAGGACGAATGGACTTTCTTCGTGGTACCACCTATTTTTATCAAATTTATCTTTTTATTATTTGACCTCATTTTAGTTATAACGTTACTACCGCTTCTTCCTACTCTTCTTTTCAAAAGAAGTCCTAAAAAGTGAATTTTGGGTATATGTTATATAATGGCTTCCAGCCTATGGCCATTTTCTCTATAATATTTTTCTCATATACTTACTTTGCTTTTTATTTGGATTTTTATTATACTTTATTATATTACCACATTTTTGTGATTTATGCAATACTTTTTTATTTTATTTCTTTAATCTCTTTTTCTGTTAGACCTGTTGCTTCACTTATTACCTTTATATCTAAGTTCATTTGTTTCATTCTTCTTGCAGTTTCAATTTTTTCCTGTTTAAGACCTTCCTTCTTGCCTTGCTCAAGTCCTTCTTTTTTTCCTTGTTCAATGCCCTCTTTTTTTCCTTGTTCGAGTCCTTCCTTTTTTCCTTGTTCGAGTCCTTCCTTTTTTCCTTGTTCGAGTCCTTCCTTTTTTCCTTGTTCGAGTCCTTCTCTCATTCCTCGATTACGTCCATCTTGCTTTGCTGTTTCTAAGGCTGAATGTTCTTCCATGGCTGATAATAATCTTATTTCTGCTAATCTTTTTACTTCTTCATCTCCTGTTAATACATTGTAGTTTTTATCTGCTTCTTTTACTAATTTATTTTCTTTTTTAGCCATTTTTAACAAATCACTCCTTTCTCCATCTATAAATGCCAACCATTGATTCAATTTTATTGACATATCTGGATTTTGCTCTCTAAACTTTTTCAATTCTATATAATAATATTCTACTAAATTATTTAATTTATACTCTCTATAATTTTCTGCCACTCTTACGGTTTTTGTTATATATTGTGGCAAATCAATAAAATTGTAATCTAATATTGATATTATTATTACTTTTCTTAAGTTCTCATAAAATGTGCCTATTCCCTCTTGTTCTGATATCTTTTTTGCAGCATAAAATGTTGTTCTTCTCTCCATGTTTTTATAATCATTTAATTGCATTTCTATATTTATTAGTTCTCCACTTTCTAGTTCTACATCTAAATCTAGTATTCCATACTTTCTTTCTCTCGCTAACTGTTCTAGTCTTGCATCATGTATTACTTGTTTTATTTTTATGTTTTCTCCTAATATTGAACTAATAAAATCTTTCAAAAATTTTTTGTTTTCATTTCTACTGAAAAATGCTTTGAACATTATATCATCTTTCATTCTTAATTTGTTGTTGTTTGCCATTGACATCATTCTCCTTATATTATAATTTCATTTTCGTTTTTTTGCAACTATTTTTGTTGATTTTTTCTTCTGTGGTGTATTATCAATTATAATATTTTATCACTTTCCTTTCCTAAAATTTTTTTGAAGTTTAATTTTCTTTTTTTCGTTTAAATCTTTGAAAATAATTTATTTTGAATTAAACTTTTATGTCTTTTCTAAGTTGTGTATTCTAACTAAAACTACGATATAATTATACTGTTTGTTTTGAGTTTTGTCAATATTTTTTACTATATAATATAAAAAATCACTTATATAAATTGAAATCTCATTTATATAAGTGATTTTTGTATTACTGTATAATATTTATATCATTATTAACTGAATACGAGCCCCATCTTTCTCTTGCCAAGGCTGTGTAATATGTTTTTTTGACATTGCTTGTACTAGGCAAATTTTTCATATACCTGTATAAATCAATATATTCATTATTTGAATTATCTTCATATTTAATTCCTGAACTTGCAACTATGCTTGAATAACTACCTATATAGTTTAACGGATAATAATACACTGTTTGATAATTATCATCACTTGAACTTATCGGCTCTTTATATGACTTTCTTTCAAAATTTAATTTCCATATACCTTTGGTTGTATTATTATTTATATTTAAATTCTTTTCATTCACTTTATGGTAAGTATTATCAGTACCAATTAAATATATATCATTTTCATCTACATGTTCTTTATTTAGGTTATTTGATATTACACAATAATTATTATAGTCTCTTCCTCCTATTTTAAAGCCTTGTAAAAAAGTAATTATTGATACATCATTCTCTATCTTTTCCCAATCAGTTTCGGATATTTTTGGCATTATATATTCTATACTTGTAACAGAAGTATTGTATTGTCTATATCCTGATATAGCTGCTGACAAATTTTTCTCTACTACATACCTTATTACTGCTGACCTGTGTTGATTAAATTTTGAATTGCTATATTGTATCCACTCGTTTCCTGCATTATCATTTTTTATTCCTGTTGTTTTGTCATCTCCATTGTCTTCCCCAAATATTAAATCATCACCAAAATCTGATATAGGATCTCCATTATCGTCTCTTGCATCACTTGCTTTCAAACCATCTAATTTCAGCTCATTTCTTATCATTTCTGTAAAATCAAATGCTGATTTATAATATTCATATGCACTATTGTTTTTGGTTATTTTATCATAATATTTTTGATATATATCTTTATTAAGACTACTACTTGCCTGTATTGTTTTTTCGCCGTTAGCATTTATATAAAATACAGAACCATTATTACGAATACTCCCCTGCTCTAAATAATATTTTGTACCATTTATCTTTACATATGAATATAGTTTTCCATTCAAATTCTCTTCCATTTTTTCTGTTTTTGATGTTGTATATTCGACTCCATCATATTTATAAGTATTGCCATCTTTTTCTATTCCATCTATTAAATACCCATGTTCATTTCGATATGTTCCACCTATTACTCCTTGTATTGTAATATAATTATCTAGTGTATATGTTATTACAAAATCATCGCTTCCTTTTTCATATCTACAACTATAATATACATATGGTTTAATTCCATATAATGTTTTTCCATCATTTCCTGTACCATTTACATATTCAGGAGAAACATATGATTCTTTTCCTCCTCCTGCTTTATCTTGTTCCTTTTGTACTCCTGTTAATGTATTATCAAATGGTGAATATATATAATATCCATCATACATTGTAAATACAATTGCTGGTATAAAATTCTTCATTACTGATGCATTATATCCTGTATATCCATATGTCGTACTTAGTGAATTAAAGAATGTCTTTACTGCTGCTTCTAAATCTTCTATTTTTGAAGCTGATATATCTGAAACTGCATTATTTATAGTGTTTAATTGATATGCTTTTATAGAATCATAAGTTGCATCTATTAATTTCGTGTTATATGTATGTCTTAAATTTACTGCATCTATTTGATAATCAACATATTGTGATAATACTATTACTATTGGCAATATTATTATTATAAATATTACTGCTAAATATTGTAATTTCATATGTTTATTAATTCCTTCCTTTTTATTATATGAGAAAATCCCCTATTAACTTTCTTATATAATAAAAAGCTCGTAGTTTTGAAACTTACAAGCTATTCTATATATACTATTTTGTTGTTCCTGTAGTAGTTACCATTCCAGAAGCCTCTGCTGTAATTGTGCTTGAACTATTTCCTGTAACTTTATATACGAAATTTCTCAGTTGATGTGCAATGGTTGTATTTGTATTTTCTACTTTTACTGATATAATGTCTCCTTCTTTCAATTGTATTCTCTTACTAGTAGAAAGTTCATCCATTACTTGTGTAGTATATTTAGTATAATATACATTGTCCCCTATAACTGTTCCTGTAGTAGTTTTTTTAGATGGATTTTCATCTAATACTTGTATAGCTATTTCTGTATCATAAGAGTTTCCTGTTGCTACTAAAGTTGATGTAAAACTTTCATAATCAGAAAGTCTCAACATCCCAGTTGTTCTTACATTATTCACAAATTCTGTTGTAGCTGTTTGCACAGCTAAATTTGATGTTTTATCTGTTTGATTTGCCATTGCCATTAATGGAAATACTCCCATTATTATAGTTGCTACAATTATTGCTACTACTGCCATTGCTGAATCTCCCATTTCAATTCCTCCTTGTTTATGTTACAATTTCTACATATGTTATTACTCTATATGTAGTTCTATTTGACTCGTCTGCATCTGTATTTTCTTGGTATATACCTAAATACTCTTTAAATTTCTTTCCTTTTAAATTATTATACAACCCATTTTCTAGTAATTGTTCTACATTAGAATTATCTTCATTTATTGTTATTGCATATACATTATTATATTTAAGTAATTTTTCACTATTACTAATATTGCGATTAAAATATTTACTACTATCTTTTATATCTGTTTTAAATTCTTCTAAATTTGGTATATTATTCTTAGTATTTATATATACTATATAATTCTCCTTTGATACTCTATACATAGAAGATATTACTGTTTCAACACCTACTGTTCTTATTCCTTGGTTTTCATTCGATGATTTATAATTTAAATATGTACTTTTTCCACTTGAATCTTCAATAGCATATTCTAACTTTGAATCTTCTTGTATTATTGCATCTATCTGACTTCTCATTTTAGTAAAGGATGACATACTTGTTGTTAGCGCTATTACAAATATTAATACAGCTCCTGCCATTAATAGGGCATCTGTTAAGTTGTCTTCCATTGTATATCATCCCTTTCTAAAAGATATTAATTTGATTCAACCTTTATAGCTGATACAATTCCATCATTTGATAAAAACTCTACTTTATATGTTTTTCCTGTACTAACTTTTTTTAATTCAGTTGCTACTCCCTTTGTTGCAATAGTGTTTGAATCTTTTGTAAAAGTCGATGGTTTAGATGTACTTTTTGTATAACTTAATTCATCTGATGCTGTTCCTTTATAAACTTGTATTGTTAAATATGTATTTCCTGTGCTGTCAGATGCTGTTGGAAAATACATTCCAATATATGTGCCAGTGTTATCTCTTATAGATGATGTATTAGATGTAATTACCTGCTGAATTAAAGCATTTACTTGTGTTCCTGACACATTATTTCCTTCATATGCTGCAAATTTTGCATTAAAAGTTTGCTTTTCTTGTTCAGTTAAATTTACTCCGTTTATTGTTCCTGCCGCTTTTTGATAAATTATCAACCCTAATGAAATTATTAATATTGCAAGTAATATTGCTCCCGCAATTATCAATGCTTTTGATGCGTTTTCCATCTTTTTCCCTCCATTTTCTATTTTATTTTTCTTAAGGATTTACTACTATACTTATTTTATCTATAGCTCCTGAATTTGCACTAGTTGATGATGAAACATTATATGTTTTTCCAGAATATATTCCAGATACTGAATACTCTGTTCCACTTTTTGCCAACTCGTTTGCAGCACTCTTTGCTGCATCTGTATATAATGTTATAGTTAAACCTGTATTATCTCTTGTTGCTGATGTATTTGATGCATTAACAGCCTTAATCAAAGCCTTTACTTGTGTTCCTGATACATTTCCACCTTCATATGATGTAAATTTACCATTAAATGTTTGTATCTCTTGTTCTGTTAAACTCACTCCATTTATTGTTCCTGCCGCTTTTTGGTATATTATTAAACCCAATGAAATTATTAATATTGCAAGTAATATTGCTCCTGCAATTATTAATGCTTTTGATGCATTCTCCATTTTCTTCCTCCTAATTTTTAATTTTTCGTAATTGTTATTTCATTTATAGCTCCTGAATTTGTACTTGTAGCCGAAACTACTTTATATGTGGCACCTGTGTTTATACCCGATGTTACATAAGATGTTTTTCCTCCTGTTATTTCTGCTGCTGTTGCAGTTGCACTTGCTGCATATTTCAATGTAATTTCTAATCCTGTATTATCTCTTGTTGCTGATGTATTTGATGCATTTACTGCCTGAATCAACGCCTTTACTTGTGTTCCTGATACATTTCCACCTTCATATGCTGTAAACTTTCCATTAAATGTTGCTACCTCTTGTTCTGATAAACTTACTCCATTTATTGTTCCTGCTGCCTTTTGATAAATTATCAATCCTAATGAAATTATTAATATTGCAAGTAGGATTGCTCCTGCAATTATTAATGCTTTTGATGCGTTCTCCATCTTTCATTCCTCCTTTGAATTTTATATATATTTTTTTAAATTAAATAACTATATTATTTTGTAATTTGTTCAAATAACATATAGCAAACTTGTCCATTTTTATTGTAATCTATTCTAGTGCATTTAAATTTGATATAATTATAATTTTCAACAAATTTTGTTATTTCTCCTTGATAAAGAGATTCCATTTTATATGTTTTATTATTATCTATCATCTTTATGTCTATATTTACTGAATTAATATCATTCTGTTTAAAAAAATATAATTTCTTATCATCTGTTTCTTTATATTCTCTTTCTACTTCGTTTTTTACATTGTTATCAATAGCTTTATTTATTACTGTTGCTATCTCTGTACCATATATTTCTCTTTGATAATAATATTCATATTCTAAATTAAATTCTTTAAGTTCTGATATTTTTGCTTTATAATTATAATATTTTCCAAGTATTATTGCAAGTATTATTACACTAATACATATTAAATATATATATGTTTTTTTCATCTTAACCTCTTTGATTTTCCATCTTGTTTATTATAACACTTGTATTTTTAAAATTCAATATTTTTTTATTTTTAATTTGTTATTTCTATATAATTTACATATCCTGTGCTTTGATTTATCTTTACTGTGCAAGAGTATTTAACCCTACTGCTATCATCTTGTGGCATTTCTTTTAACTCTTCCATTAATATACTGTTTAATTTGTCTTCGTCCAATTTTTCTAAATTTTTTTTCACACTATCGTATAATTCATTTAGTTTTCCATCACTAACTCTTATGCAATTTACTGTCACATATAAAGACTTGTCATTTGTTGGATCAGCTGGTGGCGTAGCATTTTCTAGTTGATTATATTCATTACTATTCTTGGCCAAATTTACTATTGTTACCACATCTTGTATAGTCAAATCAATATTACTGCTACCATCTTCTTTGCGGTGATTTATATCATAATTTAAAAACTTTTGGTTAAATTCTGTTCTTCTTGATTCTTCTAATTGTGCATAAACTCTTGCAGAGTGATCAGCTATCATTCTTGAAAAATAAACACCTACTGTCATAACTAAAATTGCAATTAATACTCCTCCTGCAATTAACAATGCTTTACTTGCATTTTCCATAATTACTTTATATCTCCTGTAAATTCAAAATTTATTGATATAACCCTTCCAGTACCACTAGGTCCATCATCATATCCTACTCCTGTACATTTAAATATAGCCTTTTTAAACTGCATGTATTCATAATATTTAGCAATATCTTCCATTGAACTTTGTTTTCTAATATCAGAAATACTGTTTTTTTGTATTCCTGTTAATGTCTTATATCTTGATTTTATATATTCTTCTTCGTACCAACCTCTGCCACTAGCTGTTCTTGCATTTTCAGTACTTCCACTTATACCAATTACTTTTCCACCATATATGGTATCTTTTTCTTTAACCAAATTCTGAAGTGCTATAGCATTGGATGTATTGCTTCCAAACTCCGGATTCTGCTCTATTTCTGTTATACTATTAGCTGCTGTTATAAATGAATTTTTAATTTTTTCTTGTGTTGCATTTTGTTCAAAATTTGGTTTGATCCAAACTAGATCATCTCCTATTATATTATAACTTCCAGATAGTTCTTTCCAATCTGACATAGCTTTTGGTATTTTCATTTCAGCACAAAATTTCTGTTTTATATATGCCTTATTTATTGTTTCGCCCTTATCATTCTTCATTGAGTTTCCACTATTTACATACATTTTTATATTCATTGATATTTTAGGATACAATTTATCATTAACTGTTTTTCCATTTTCATTTAGCGCATTAGACTCCCTATTGTTATAATCCATAACTTTATTTGCTAGAGATAACACCTCATATCCCAATACATCATCACGCTCATAATTTGTAAACTGTTGATTAAATTTTGCTGTATCTTCTATCTCTGCTAGCCTTATTTGATTTTGCTGGTAATCTGAATACATACTTATAGCATACATTAGCAATGATACTACTAATATTGTAAGAAGTACTCCTCCTGCCATAAGGAGGGCTTTACTTGCATTTTCCATATTTGTTTATCCTCCTTTTAATTAAGCTGACATACCAGACATTGAAGAATTCATACTTGTAAGTCCTATATATACTAAAGGTACTATTAAATAACCTACAAACATTACAACCATAGGTGCAAACCCAATAATCTTACCAATTCTTCCTTTTCTTGCAATAAGTCTGTCATTAGATTCCTTACGTTTTGCTTGATAGTATTCTCTTTCTGAATCTAATTCATCAAAAGCTTCTACTATAGGAATCTTTTCAACCGCTGCTTGAAGACTTTCTACTATTCTTATAAATAGTGGATAATTTGTGTCCTGTTTTAATACTTCAAGCGCTTCCCAAGCACCTGCCTCATAGTTATTAACACATTTACTTATTGGCTCTTTAAATATATTTGCATACCTTTCAAGCCATTCTAATATAATTTCTACATTGACTCTTTCAATTCTCATAAGCATTAATATAATAGTTTGGAATTGCATTACCTCGTCTTCCATTTCCATTAAACGCATTTTTAATTGAAATTTTAAAAGCCATATTGGAGACATATATCCTAAAATCATTACTACTACTCCAATTAACGCCTCCCACCATTGGAATATCTCCTTGTTTACTTTTTGTATTTTTCCGTATATTCTTGTAACAACTTTTTTCATCTCTTTTTCGTCATTTTGTGCATCTTTATATGTCTCATCTTTTGAGTTTGCAACTTCTTTTTGTACATCTTCTTCTTTTAAATTGTGCTTAGATTTTAATTTATCTATTATTATATTATCACTATTTGTAACTGCAATTGCAGTTTGCTCTTGTTTAGCTGACAAACTTCCTAATATATCATAATCTGTAGTTGGTTCTGTGTAGACCCATTTTATTGATACTACATGTAACATTATTATTAAAATTATTGTTGTAATACCAGCAAGTAATCCCATAGTAATTCTATTTATATATAGCCATTCCATCTTCATTTTTGAGGCGGAATCTTTCAACAATTTTTGTGTTTTTCTATATTCTTTCGTTCCTTTTTTAGGTATAAATAAATTTACAATCTGTTTTATTCCTGGTATTTTATAAAGTTTATTCTGCCATGGATTCTCTTGGTTTATTGCTTTCCTATCAGATGATCCATTGTTTTTTATTTTTCTTAATAATAAGTAACATATCACTGTCAATAGTATTACAAATATTTGCATAAGCATTCCTAGTTTTCCATTGTAAAAACTTTGCGTGAATCCAAAGTTAGTTACACACCATTGTTTCAATGGCTCTAGCAACACTACAGGCACTATTGATATTATTGATAAACTTTGAAATACATAATCAATTTTGTCTCTTTTTAATATTTCTATTTGCATTTCTTCTGTTATATTATTTACATTTTTTAAATACAACGAAGATTTATCTACTGTTCTATCTCCAAATTCTTTTGTTAAATATGATACTCCAGCAAATTCTTTTAAATAGCTATTTGGTGCGACATCATAATATTTTTCTAGTTCCATTTCAGGATCATTTGAAATAAGAACTTCATATATTCTTTCGCCTTGCCTTGAAATACTTTTTTCATCATCTTGTGATATTTGATATATTGCTTCTTCTACCATGTTATACTCATGGTAAGCATGTCTTATTTCAGCAAAAAAATCTAATTGCTCTTTTAACAAATTATTGTCCATTGAATCTACACTACCATCTACAAATGCATCAATCATAAATAATTCAAATATTAATATTATTGACATTAGTAAATAGTTTGTGTGTGTAAATATTATTGATAATGTTACTATTGGCAACAAGATTAATAATACTCTTGTTAATATTTTGGCTGTATCTTTTCTTATATTAAATTCATCATCAACATCTAATATTTCTAGTCTTCTTCTTAATTTATTTACATATCCATTTATATATGGGATTTTAGAATATGTAATATATAATTTTTGGTATAATATATCTTTTGAAAAGGTATTTGTTTTTGTTCCTTCTCTTAATTTCTTTATTTTTTGATAATCTGATTTTTGCATTTTTTTAGAAATTATGATATATGCAACTATTATTGCTCCAAAAATTCCTGCTACTAGATATATTATGTTTAACAAAAATTGTGTAGACACAAACTCTTCCTCCTCTTACTAGTTTTCAGTTGCAATTTTTGGTTTTCTTCCTCTTTTTTTAGCTTTTTGTGCTAAATCCTTTTTTTCTTCTTTATAGTCTTCTATTCTAAATACGCTCTCTTTTCCCCAGTGTTTTTCAACAAATTTATCAAAGTTCTCTGCATCTGTATCATTCATGTTTAGTCTCATTTCACGAATATTGAAATCTGATATTTTGTTTGTTATTACATATTCTCCGTCTATGTATTCTAATATGTTTCTATATGTATACAATTGTTTATCTGTTGTCTTCATAAAATAATGTGTCGCATTATCGAAAAATTTATCAAATTTTCCTTCTAATGTTTTTTCTTTTCTATGATCAAATGTATACTCATTTTTATTTTCAATTGGTATACATTCTGTAATTCTTTCTATATATCTTCTACCTCTAAAGTCTTTTACTAAATGTATATCGAAGTTTAATACTTGTACAACTTGTTCTTCTGCTGTTTTTTCACTTTTAAATACTCCTGCTCTTAGCATTGAGTTTCTTAACGCTGTTACTAAGTCTGGGAATGTTTTAGCGTGGTGAGTAAATAATGTGAATTTAGATGCAACCTGTGCTGATTGTATCATCCAAGATGCAACAGGGTCAGTTGCAACCTCTCCTATGATGTTAACAGATCCATCTGTTTTCTTTTGAACGTCCAAACATTCTTGTCCAGCTATTGTATCTGTTTCTCTCATTGATAAGATATTTCTTGTTGGATATATTTTTCTTAAGTGCAACTCAAATGCTGTTTCTGTAATACGCAAGTTCATTGTTTCATATATATTTTCTATCATTGCCATAAGCATTGTTGTTTTACCACAGCCTTGCTCTCCTGTTAGTGATATTATTCTTGCTCCCTTTACTAAGTATTTTAGTAAATCTATTGTATCTTCTTTTCCTGGGAATAAAACTATTTGCTCCAATGTTGCACGTTTTACGTCGAATTTTCTTACGAAAAATGCCCATGTTTCAGACATGCTTGGTCTTACAACAACAACACGTGATCCGTCTTTCATTTCATTAATTTTATATCCATTTGTGTCTGATAATTGTCCTGGATTATTATATTTGTATATATTTTGGCATACTCTTTTTAATTCTGCTTCTGTTCCAAAAGATAAAAATGCTAATCTTATTGATTTACCTTGGAAGAATATCCATATACTATCACATGCTCTTTGTACTTTTCTTTCTTGTACTTGATTTATGTAATCACTATCTGTTTGTGCTACTTGGCTTAAAAAGCTTTCTGGAAGACCAGATACACCACCAGATACACCATCTATGTTCATGTCTCTTATTTCATCTATACTGCTATATCCTTTGTATTTTTGATATATCCTTTGTACTACAACATTTAATTTGTCTACAAATGATAATACTATGTTTTCTTTTTCAAATATCTCATCTATTTCTTCTTCTGTTATTACATAACAAGGTTTTGAATCTCCTTGAACATATTTCATTACAGCTAAATCATATTTTTTTATTATTTCTGTTAAAGCTTCATATCCAAATTCTTTTTTATATGTATACAATAATATGTCAAATTTATCTTGTGCTGTAAGCATTGACGGTATATCAAATGGTATTGCTTTTGATATATTTATTTCTGTTACTCCATATTCTTTTGATAATAAATCATATATCAATTCTTTAACATATTTTTTATCATTTACATCACCATATGTACATCCTTTTAATGCTTTCTTCAATTCATATTTTTTGTTTTTTCTTCTTTTTAATTCTTCCTCTGAAAGTCCAATATCATATAAGTTTACTTTTGTTATTTCGTCTAGCCTTCTTTTTACGAACTCTAGCATCTGGTCTAATGTATATGTTTGATCATCAACTTCTTGTACTTCTACTTCTGCTGACTGTTTAGACTTTATATGATACATAACTAGCATTACAGCTATACCTATAACGCCTATTATTAATAATACGTTTATTATTGTCATTTTTATTTACATTCCTTTCTTTTGAAGAATATATTTACATGCTTCTTTTCATTTGTACTTCTTGCCATTTCTCATTTATACTTTCAGCTAATCTTTGTACTTCTTGAATAAAAAAATAACTATGATCTTTTTTATTTATATTTCTAGGTAATTTTAAGAATAAATCTATTACTGTCCCTTCCTGCATTGCTTCATAATATTTTCCATTATATGGCATTGTATTTATAAGTTTCTTTCTCCTAAATATATTTCTGGTTACATTTTTGGCAGTGCATTTTAGATAGTCGTCATATCTTCCTATTGTTATTAATGTGTTATTTGGATTCATAAATTCGCTTTCATTTATAAAATTATTTAGTTTTTGTATCTCTTTTACTTTTTGGCTTGTTGTTGCAACTACTACATCTGTAATCCTTATTATTTCTTCTTTAGTTTTTCCCAGTAGCTTCTTGTCTAGATCCACTATTACCATATCATAATATTGATTTGCCACTGATATAAGCTGTGGATAAACATTTTGTATTATTCTATATTGTTCTCTATCTCCTTTGTATCCAAACAATACATCAAACCTATCTCTTAAAATTACATTTGTATAATCTCTTATTGTTTTTGGATCAATTTTTCCACTTGTTATTATTCTACTTAATCCTTCTATTCCATTTGTTATAACTGTGTTTTGTGCTACCTGCTGCCTTGGACTATCCTCCCAAAAGCTTTCCCTTAATGTATCTTCATTAAATCCTGTTGATATGAGTAAAACCTTCATATTATGCTCTATTGACATATATGTTGAAATTGCTATCGCTGCAGATGTATTACCAGTTTCTTTTCCATCATAACTCATAAATGTAATTATTGGCATAAATTTCACTCCTATTCTATAATACTTCTTTTTATTGTTCCTAAATTTTCTTCTGTCATATTTTGAACAATATAAATTATCGCTTGTTGATAGTTATTACTTAATTTTTTAACTCTTATTTTATCTATTCTTTGATTTTCTTCTATTACTCTATTGTCATTTTCTAATACTGGAGCATATATTTCTATATCATTCCACTTTATTTTTTTTTCTAATGACAAATAATTTAAATACTCTAAATCTTCTTTTGTAACATTGTTTGCAAACAATATTTTTGTTAAATCAACTTGTTCTTCCAAATTGCTAAATATATCTATTCCCCTTTTTAATGAATACATATCAAAACCTGTAACAAAATACATTTTTGTTGAAGCAGTTACATCAAATGTTTTTAATGCCATCCTATTGTCTGTATCAATTAATACATAATCATATGGTAAACTCTCTTCATTCATTGTATTCATTTGTAGATACTGCATTATTTGTTCTATATTTTGAAAACCAACTGCAAAATCTATCTTTTCAAATTCCGTTATATATAGCTTTGCACGGCTTATTGTAGGTACTACATACCTCATTTTTTGTAGTATAGTGCCATCTATAACGAGAACTCTGTTATTCATATTTTGTAACACTTTAGCTATGTACATTATTAAATTAGTTTTATCATATGCACCTACAAAGCCTATTTTTTTCATAAGTTTTTCCTTTCTTTATTCTATTCTGCAAATACTGTGTCTAAGTATTCTTCCCTTGATTTTTGAGTTTTTTCTGTACTATCTTTTATACCTGATTCTATTGATGAATCATCTCCAGAATTAAAGTATCCATCTATTTGATTTTTTCTATAGCTACTTGTAAGGTTGTTGTATAAGTTAGAAATTGCTTGATTTACTATATTAGGATTATTTTTTATCAAAGTTACAATATCTTTTCTTGGTTCATATGTAATTGTTGCTTTCTCTTGATTTCCTGCTTCTGCATATTTTATTGCATATAATTTAGATCCTGAAATTTTATATGCTTCAACTATAGCACTTGACATTGTTAACAACTGTTCTTCTGTAACATTTACTTTTATTGTGTCTTTTACATACACTCCATTTACATCTGGAATTGTTACTTTTAATTTTGATAATACAATAAAATCTGTTCCATTTGGAAGCATGAATCTTATATCTACATAATCTCCAGAAACTAGATCTATTGGTAGTGAAATCATATTATATGTTTGTTCTCTTACATCTTTTGTTATCTCTTCTCCCTCAACATCTGCCATTGAAGATGTAAGAACTGTATTGGCTTTCATGTCAACTTTAGCCATTAACTTTTTTTCTGATGTTGCAACATTAGTTGCATCTGCTGGTACAGCGTTCTTAGTTACTTCTCTTTGTTCAAACATATCTGCAGTTAGGGTTTGTCCTGATTTCACATCTTGTTTTAATACATAAACTCTAACTTTTGCTGTTGTATCTTTAGTAACTTTCTCTTTTAAATTTTTCATTTGTATAAACATAAATGCTATTATTATCACAGCTAATAATAGTGTTATTATTACTCCTAAAAAGAATGATTGTCTTGCTTTTCTTTGCATTGGGTTCATTGCCATAGTTAATTCCTCCTAATAATTCATTATATATCATATTAATTTTACAACATTTACATCTCTAAATCAACAAATTAGTATTTCATTACATAAATTTAATATTTTTGTAATATTTTTGTAATATTTATTTTATTCTGTCGTTTTTACTGCATATTCTAATGCTTTTGCCACCCCATCATTATCATTGCTATCTGTAATATATTTTGCAACTTCAGTTACTTTAGGGGTACTACCACCCATTGCTACCCCAAAACCTGCATTTTCTATCATTTTTCTATCATTTACATTATCTCCTATAGTTATAACTTCATCTTTATTTATATTAAGTTTGTCTATTAAAAATTCCAAAGCATACCATTTATCTACATTTTGCATTGATATTTCTGTGTAAAAATAATCTAATTGTACTTCTTCTGTCCCATTTTTTATTATTTTTCTTGACATATGTGAAACATCTAAAACTTCTATCTCTTCTATCTCTTGCATTTTTCTTATTATTGAATTAAATACTGATTTAGTTTGATCACATATCATAATTTTCATTACTTTTTCATTTTCTGTATTCATATCTTTTATATATTCATATATGTTTTCAACAATAGTTATACTTGTTTTTTTACTTTCTTCTTTTTTTAAGTTTTCTTTGTAATAATACAAAATATTATACCTTAGACTACTTGCTACTATTGTTTTATTTGTATATACACTATATACAATACTATTTTCTTCACATATTTTGATTATGTCTAATGCTTTTGATTTTGGTATATATTTTTCATATATTGTTTTATTTTCCTTTAAATCATATATAATTGCACCGTTTCCAGCAAGTATATATCTACTACATTCTATTTCATTTGCAATTGCTCTTATTGAATCTACTGTTCGTCCTGATGCAATCATTGTTTCTATTCCATTTTGTTTTGCTTTTTTTATAGCTTTTTTGGTTGTTTCTGTTACTTCTCCATAACTATTTAACATTGTTCCATCTAAGTCTATTGCTGATAATTTGTACATATATATCACTCCTTGGTTAAATAGGGGACGGTTCTCTAATGAACTTTGGGACACATGTCGCTTTCTCAACATGTTTTTCTGTAAGCATTGTCCCCCAACTATTTTATTATTCTAACATATGTCCCAAAGTTCATTAGAGAACCGTCCCCTATTTAACCAAGGGACACATGTTACTTTTTTATTATTATATATTTTTTTACTTTTTTTGACAATAGTTTATATAAAATTTAAGGCAGGAGCACATCTCCTGCCTTTATGTATTTTACACTTTGGACAAACCACTCAGCATAAAATTATAAAACCAAGAAAAATACTTCTGCCAAACATTCTTAACTTAATAAAATCAACTATTTGTTAGCCATGTTATTTTCAGCTTGTTGTATCATTTTCTTAACCATGTTACCACCGATTCTACCAGCATCTCTTGAAGAGATATCACCGTTGTAACCTTCTTTTAAGTTAACTCCAACTTCGCTAGCTACTTCATATTTGAATTTATCTAAAGCGTTCATAGCTTCTGGAACTAATTTTTTATTGCTATTAGAATTTGCCATCTTTCATTCACCTCCTGTTAATATTAACAATCTAAAGAAAAAGTGCTTGCTTTTTCTAAAATTATGATATGTAGTTTTAAAAAAAATAAACAGGAAAAAAAAGACAATTTTATTGTATTTTTCACAAAAAAATTGTATAATATGAATATTATAAATTGATACTTGGATGGTGATTTTAATGGCTTTCGACGGAATTGTCACAAATAGAATAGTTAATGAATTAAAAAATATAATTGGTTATAAAGTGGATAAAGTTTTTCAACCCAACAAAAATACTGTAATTTTAGGATTATATAAGGCTAGTACCAGTCTCGCTTTACTTTCTTGTATATCATCAAATAATTATAGATTGCATTTAACAACACACCAATTCAAAAATCCTACAACTGCCCCTAATTTTTGTATGTTATTGAGAAAACATCTAACTGGTTTAAAAATAAAAGATATTTATACAACACAAAATCTTGAACGTATTGTTTTCATAGATTTTGAAAACAATGAAAATCCTAATAAACCTATACAAAAAAAATTAATAATTGAGCTTATGGGGAAACATAGTAATATGATTCTAACAAATGAAAATAACATTATTATAGATAGTCTTCGTCATACTTATATTGAAGAACATTCTCAAAGAGATATTTATCCTACTTGCAGATACATTTTGCCACAAACTTCGAAATTAAATTTACTTGATATAAAAGCTCCTGAAGAATTTTATAATGTTATATCTAATTCTGATTACTCTTTGCCTCAAAGCATTACTAATGCATTTAATGGTATAAGCAATTCATTTGTGGAATCTCTTTCTTCTATAACTAACCAGTCTAAAGAAAATATATTTTTAATTTATCATAAAATTTTCGAAATTCTTAATTCTGATGATTTATGTTTTAATCATCAGAACAAAGATTATATTTTATCTTTGTCTGATCCTACAGATAAAATCTATAATTTAAATTTCTTTTTGGATGATTTCTATTATCAAAAAGAAACTAACGAAAATTTTATAACATTAAAAAATAATATTTATAATATTGTTATAAATACTCAAAAAAAATATACTAAAAGATTAGAAAATATTAATAAAAAACTTTTTGAATGTAATGATATGGATAAATTTAAACTTTATGGTGAACTTATAACTTCGAATTTATATAGAATTCCTAATAAACATATAAGTAGTATATCACTAGAAAATTATTATGATAATAATTCATTGATCAATATTCCTCTCAATGAAAAATATTCTCCTAGCTATAATGCTAAAAAATACTTTAAAAAATATTCTAAGCTAAAAAATGCTTTGGATATTTTGAGCAATCAAAAAATTGAAACTTTAAAAGATTTGAACTATATTGATAGTGTTTTATTTGAGCTCGAAAATTCTTTTGATTTAAATGAATTAAATTTAATTAATGATGAAATTTCTGATTCTAATAACATTAATATTTTTTCTACATCTAATAAGTATAATAAAAAATCTTTAAAAAATAAAAAAAGTTCTCACAAATCTTTATCTAAATCTTCACCATCATACTTCAATCCTATTTTTCTTATGGTCGAAGATTACAAGGTTTATGTCGGAAGAAATAATAAAGAAAATGATTATTTAACTACTAAATTCGCAAATAAGCATGACATTTGGTTTCATACTAAAGATACTCCTGGTAGCCATGTCATATTAAAAACTAATACAAATGAAGTTATTCCTGATAATATTTTATTTGAAGTTGCAAAAATCGCTGCTTCCCATAGTAAAGCAAAAAATTCTTCTAATGTTCCTGTCGACTTTTGCCTAGTTTCTTTTGTAAAGAAACCAAATAATAGTAAACCCGGATTTGTTATTTATAAAAATAATAAAACTATTATCGTTTAGGGACGGTTCTTCTATCAACTGTGGGACACATGTGGGTATTTTCTTATATTATTTGAAAATGCCATTATTTCATGTAGTTGATAGAAATTCCCTTTAAATTTTGTCCGTTTGGGGACGGTTCTTCTGTTAACTTTGGGACACATCTAGATATACTAAAATTAAATTTATTTATTTTCTTTAACATCTTTTTTCCAAGTCTCTTTAACAATCCTTCTATTAATTCTAGTAACCCTTGCTAATTGTGTCATATTAATTCCTGGTATTTCGCTTAACTCTTCTACCAATTCCTTCTGCTTTCCAAGCGATAGTTTTGCTATGCTAACTATATCTTTGATCTCGTCATTTGCCAGTATCTTCTTTGCTATAATTTCTCCCAATTCCTCATCTGTAAATCTACTTTTGAACTCATATTCAAGCTCTTCTTTACTTTCTTGATTAATGTTCCTTCTTTGATTTACAGTAAAATCAATAAACTTATTTATATCATCATCAAAATAATATAATAACACTCTTTTATTTATTATTTTTTCTTTTGTTACATATTCATTGTAACTACTCCACCTCCAATCTTCTACTGTTGAAATCCCGGCTTTTTCTGGATTTCTATGTACATATCTACACACATCCAAAAAATATTTTTTATCTTCAACAGTTTTACTTCTAAATCTTGATTCGAAAAAAGTACCACTTCTGTCATACTTTTTATTAAAATATTGTGAATATCTTATTCCCAAACTTTGAATTGATTTAGACAATAAATTTTTTTCGACTCTAAAAACTAAATGAATATGATTATACATCAAACAATACGCATAGATTTCTAAATTGAATTTCTTTTTGACTTTTGATAATTGATTCAATATAAACTCTTTATCTTTATCATTATAAAAGATATCCTGTTTATCTATTCCTCTCATAATAATATGATAGATGCTTGTCTTACTAATCGTCCTTCTCTGTCTGGGCACTTTTACGCACCTCCTCTTTTTCCAATTTTTTCCATTATAGCACATTATTTTTGTTATGTCTAGTCTTTTTTTAATTTTTTTTCATTTTTTGTAATATCTGTCCCCAAATTAACGACAGAACCGTCCCCAAATGTTCAAAATCTGTTGCAAAATCTTCTAAAATGTGCAATAATATAATGTGTTTCGAAGAATTCATTCAAATATATAGATGTGTCCCCAAGTTGCTTAGAGAACCGTCCCTAAAAAAATAAAAAAGGAGAATTTTATGAATTTTATATACTTAAATAAATTAGAATACACTAAAATATTAGAAGAACTATCAACATATTGTCATACATATATTGGAAAAGAAATGGCATTAAAATTACTTCCTTCTAATATAAAAGAAAATGTAGAAGAAAACTTAAAAGAAACAGAGCAAGCCGTAGCGTTAATTGAAAGAAATGGGACTCCACCTGTATCTGAAATAGAAAATATTGATGTATTTATAAAAATGTTAGAGAGCTCTCTTACAATTTCTTGTAAAGCCTTACTTGATATATGCAGTATTTTGGAAATGGGACAAGAGTTAAAATTTTATTTTGAACCTTTTCTAAATGATGAGTCTTGTGAAGCTTTAAATATTTATTTTTCTGAGCTTTATTCTAACCCTAGTATTACAGGAAAGATAAAAAAATCCATCATAGATGCTGAAACAGTGGCAGACGGTGCGTCAACTAATCTTGCAAATATTAGAAGACATCAAAGGAAAATTGAACAAGATATAAAGAATAAACTAACTACTATATTGCATTCATCAACTTACTCGAAATATGTTCAAGAAAATGTCGTTACTATAAGAAACGATAGATATGTTATTCCTGTTAAGCAAGAATATAGATCCTTAGTTAAAGGATTTATTCATGATATTTCATCTAGCGGATCTACAGTTTTCATTGAACCACTTTCTGTTTTTGAATTGAATAATGAGTTAAATAACTTGAAAGTTGAAGAAGCAAATGAAATTGAAATTATTTTACAAAATTTAAGTAGTATGCTTTTCCCTTATACTAATGAACTTAAAGTTTCACTTCAGGCTATTGGTAAACTTGATTTTATTTTTGGAAAAGCTAAATTTTCAAACTCTATTAAAGGTATTACACCTATTATAAATGATGATAAATTTGTTAATTTGATAAACGCCAGACACCCTTTAATTGATCCCAAAAAAGTCGTTCCTACTTCTATAAATATAGGAAAAGATTTCAAATTACTTATAATTACAGGTCCAAATACCGGAGGTAAAACTGTTAATCTTAAAACTGTTGGCCTTCTATGTTTGATGGCTTGCAGTGGACTAAATATTCCTGCTGATAATGGCTCTAGTGTTTATGTATTTGATGAAATATTTGCAGATATTGGAGATGATCAAAGCATTTCAGACTCTTTGAGTACTTTTTCAAGTCATATGATAAATATTGCGAAAATATTAAATACTGCAACTGAAAATAGCTTAGTTTTAGTTGATGAACTTGGCTCTGGTACTGATCCATTAGAAGGTGCAAACTTGGCAATCAGCATTTTAGAATATTTTAAAAATAATTCTATTCTTACTATTGCAACAACACACTATCAAGAATTAAAAAGATATGCTTTAGTAAATGCTGATGTACAAAATGCAAGTGTCGAATTTGATATAGAAAATTTGAGACCTACATATAGGTTAATACTGGGAATCCCTGGTAAAAGTAACGCTTTTGCCATAAGTGAAAAACTAGGGATTAAAAAAGAAATTATTGATAAGGCAAAATCTCTTATGACAAAACAAGATGTTGATATTGAAAATCTTTTAAAAAAGATTTATGATGATAAATTGGCAATAGAAAAAGATAAAGAACAAATTGAGAAAAATTTAAATCAAGTTGCTGTTCTGAAAAATAATCTTCAAAGAGATGATACAGAATTAAGAAAAAAAGAAAAAGAATTAATTGATAATGCTAAATTAGAAGCTAGAAAGATACTTCTAAATGCAAAAGATGAAGCAACATCTTTAATTAATG
This sequence comes from uncultured Clostridia bacterium, assembly GCA_934167965.1. Lineage (GTDB taxonomy): Bacteria > Bacillota > Clostridia > TANB77 > CAG-508 > CAG-269. The sequence continues at coordinate 57,058 of CAKPMJ010000004.1, forward strand.
AAATGAAAAAAATTGAAAATACTTCAGGAGCTGTAGCGGGTTTGAACAATTTGAGAAATAAATTAAATAATTCAATCAAAAATAAAAATATCGTAAAAGATGATCTTGAAACTCCAACAACTCCTATTGATAAAAGTAAAATCGTGCCAAATGCTAAAGTATTTGTAAGTACTCTGGCACAAAATGGTATAGTTTTGTCTAATATTAATAAATCAAATGAAGTACAAGTTCAAATTGGCTTGATTAAAACTAGTGTCAATATTAAATTTTTAGAAGAACCTCGTAAATTAAAAGATGATTTAACCAAACCACTTCCATCTTCTCACTCAACAGTTTCAAAAAGTCGTTTAGCTAAATCTGAAATTAATGTTATTGGACTTTCGGTTGATGAGGCACTCCCTATAATTGATAAATTTTTAGATGATTGCTTCTTAGCCAAACTGCAAACTGCTCGTATAGTTCACGGAAAAGGTACTGGAAAATTAAGAGAAGGCATACATTCTTTCTTAAAGAAACACAAACGTGTTAAATCTTTTAGAGTTGGTACTTATGGTGAAGGTGAAATGGGCGTAACAATAGTGTCACTTTAAAGTAATTCCACATATAATAACCTTGATAGGAGGATATTATGTGTGGAATTGTTGGTTTTGTAAATTATAAAAAGAACGTTGAACAATATAAAAATGTGTTAAATAATATGACACAAAAACTTTCAAATAGAGGCCCTGATGAGCAAGGTTTTTACATTAATAAAAATGTAGCACTTGGACATAAAAGACTTATCGTGCTTGACCCAGAGGGCGGTAAACAACCTATGATAGAAAAGTATTCATTTGGTGAATACATAATAGTATACAACGGACAAATATATAATACAGCAGAATTAAAAGAAACTTTATTGCAAAATAAATTTTCATTCCATGGTCATTCTGACACTGAAGTTTTATTAAAAAGCTATATTTATTATGGTACAGATGTTGTAAATCACCTAAATGGTATTTTTTCTTTTGCAATTTGGAATACCAAAACTCAAGAATTATTTTTAGCAAGAGACCATTTTGGTGTAAAACCTTTATTTTATACCGAATTTGATAATGGTTTAGTATTTGCATCCGAATTAAAAGCTATATTTGAATATCCAGGAATAGAAAAAATATTAGATTCACAAAGTATATCTGAGCTATTTGGCATTGGTCCAGCACATACACCAGGTATTACTATTTATAAAAATATTTTTGAAATCAAGCCAGGTCACTTTGCTATTTACAATAAAGATGGACTTCATATAAAAAAATATTGGCAACTTCAAAGTAAACCTCATACAGATGACTTTGATACAACATGTCAAAAAGTAAAACATTTAGTTGAAGATGCAATTCAAAGGCAACTTGTTTCTGATATGCCAATATGTACATTTCTATCTGGAGGACTCGATTCCAGCATTATAACAAAGTTTGCATCTGAACATCGTCAAAACAATGGACTTTCACCATTAGATACTTATTCTGTTGATTATGTTGATAATGACAAAAACTTTGTAAAGTCCGATTTTCAACCTAACTCAGACAACTATTATATAAATCTTATGACACAAGCTGTCAATTGTAATCATCATACAGTTATGTTAGACACACCTGAGCTTGCCAAATCATTGGAAAATGCAATGATTGCACGTGATATGCCTGGAATGGCAGATGTTGACTCTTCCCTATATCTTTTCTGTAAAGAGGTAAAAAAAGAAAAGACCGTCGCTTTAATGGGAGAATGTGCTGATGAAGTATTTGCTGGATATCCTTGGTTTTTCCGTTCTGATAGTTTAACTTCTGGAACTTTTCCATGGTCTATCGCTTTAGAAGAACGTAGCCAAATTCTAAATCCCATAATTTCAAGTAATATAAATTTAAAAGAATATGTTGATTTTAGATATAATCAAAGTTTAGCTAATGTTGACATCCTTGACAATGATTCTTACGACACTTCTGAAAAGCGAAAAATTTCATATCTTACTATGACTTGGTTTATGCAAACACTTTTAGATAGAGCTGATAGAATGAGCATGGCAAATGGTTTTGAAGTTCGTGTTCCATTTTGTGACTATCGACTTGTTCAATATATGTATAATGTTCCTTGGAATATGAAAGCATATAATGGACGTGAAAAAGGACTTCTTAGATATGTTATGAAAGATTATTTACCTACTGAAATTGTAGACAGAAAAAAATCTCCTTATCCAAAAACTCATAATCCAACTTATTTGAAAGCTGTTAAATCTATGCTTACAACTATTATGAAAAATCAGGATAGTCCAATTAATTATTTGTTAAATAGAGATTATATTTTAGATATTTTAAATACTGATGGAAAAGCATTTGCTCGACCTTGGTTTGGTCAGCTTATGACTGGTCCTCAACTTATGGCTTATCTTTGCCAAGTAAATATGTGGCTTGAAAAGTATCAGCCTAGAATTGAAATTTAAAATTTTTTATCAATTTGGGGACGGTTCTCTAGTGAACTCTGGGACACATCTATAAGCCAAGATGTGTCCCAGAGTTCACTAGAGAACCGTCCCCAAATTTCTTTTTTTATTCTTTAACTGTTTCTTTTTTATTTCTAACAATATCTACTACATAAGTAATAGTGACTGTACAAACAGTTATAGCTAATAAAATTAAAATATATTGTGCTTTAAAGTTAGCTGTTGTAGGTACTAAAATTTCCCTTAAAAGCTTAATTGAATAAGTCATAGGTAAATATGGTGTTAATACTCTAAATCCTTTATTTATAGTCTCTATAGGGAATGTTCCTCCTGATGCTGCCAATTGTAATACTAAGATAATAAGCGCTAAGAATTTTCCTATATCTCCAAAATTTCTAATTAAGAATTGTATTATGCTTATAAATGTTATTCCTATTAATATACTTGCACCATAATATAATGCTGCATTTTGTAGTTCAAAACCTAATCCTAATTTTAATAATAAAGCTGTAACTATACCTTGAACTGCTCCTATTGCTATATAATATAAGTTTTGTAATAATTTATTTTTAGCTGCACTATCTAAATATTTATATCTATTTTTTTGGTCATAATATAAAACAACATAACACATTAATGCACCAACCCATAATCCTATACATAAGAATAATGGCGTAAATGCTATACCATAAGAGTCAACTTTTCCATTTGCCTCTGTCTTAAATTCTACTGGATCTTCTGAAAATTTATCTAATCCGTCTAATGTTTTTAATTCTTCTTTTGTATCTTTAATTCCATTATTTATTTCATCATTAAATGTTTTTGCTCCATCTGATAATTTCTTGCTACCTTCATAAGCTGACTTTGTTCCATCACTTAAAGTATTTAATGAAGTTTCAATTACTTTTGAATTTTTGTCTAATGTTTTTAATCCATTAGATAAATCTGTAGTTCCTGATTTTAAAGTTTTAGTTCCAGTTAATAATGTAGAAACTCCTGTATTTAATGACTTAGTTCCTTGACCTACTTTTTGTAATCCTGCTTTTAAATTTGTTATTCCTAAAGTTATATTTGTAAGGTCCTTTGCTCCTAAAGCTAATTTATTGGTTCCATCATTTAATTCTTTTGCTCCTGCTTTTAAATCTGTACATTTTACTGATAACTTACTTTTAGCTACTGAAATTAATGGTTTAGAAGCTTGTAATTTTTTATAATCTTTACTAGATGTAATTAAATCATATTTTGATAAAGCTCCATTAATAATTGCCAATTTTTGTTCTGATGTTAAACTTGTGTTTTTTGATGTCCCCTCAATTACCTTCAAAATATTTTCTTCTTTTTCGTTTACGCTTTCTACTCCATTTAAATATGTAATTACCTGATTCGTTCCGTCAACATATTCACTTACTCCTGCATTTAAATCTGTAGCTCCCTTATTTAAATCTGTTATTCCATTTCCTAAACTTGTTATTCCTTCTTCACCTTTTTTTGATAATTCATTAACACCTTCATTAATTGTTTCCATTGAAGAATCTAATAATTTTGATCCATCAGATAAAGTTTTTACTCCCTCTTCTGCTTTTAAAACTCCATTTGATATCTGTTTACTTCCTTTATATGCTGAGTTTACACCATCATCAAATTTAGTATAACTATCACTTAATTTGTTTGTTCCTTTATTAATTTGATCTATTCCTGATTTTAGACTTTCTGAACCATCTAAAATCTCTTTTGAACCATCAGCTATTGTTTGTAAGCTATCTGGTACTTCTTGTAATTTCTCTGATAAATTTGCTACTATTTTACTGTTAACTTTTGCTTGTAAACTTGTTTCTACTGTTTTCATAGCACTTCCTATTATTTGAGTTGCTAAATAGTTACTTGCTTGGTTTGGACTATATGTTATTTCAGCAATTCTTTTATTTTCTGTTGAAGCACTATTTAAATATTCTGTAAAATTCTCTGGTATTGTTATTTTAGCATAATATTCACCTTTATCCATTCCTGTATTTGCTTCTTCATCTTTAACTTCACAAATTTGGAAAGTTCCATCTTCTTTTAATTCAGATACAAATTCTTTTCCCTGATTTTCTCCATCTTCACCTTTATCTAAATTAACTATGGCTATTTTTATATCACTTAAATCTCCATATGGATTCCAATAAGATTTTAAATAGAAAAAGCTATATATTATTGGAATTAATAATACTACAATAAAGATGACTGTTTTCATGATTTTTTCTTTCTTCATTTTTACTCCTCCTAATTTTATTCTATTTTATTAAACCATTTTTTAATATTTTCGAAATGGTCTTTGCTATCATTTGTTCATCTATTTCATTTTTAGTATCATCCCATTCAAATATTAAAGCAAGATACATTTTATATATCAAAAATGCTGTAATATCTAAATTTTCGTATTCTATATATCCTTTTTCTTTAGCTAATTCTAGTTTTGTCCTTATGTAATTTTGAATTTGTTCATCAATTAGTTTTAAATTTTCAATTATAACTGGATTTTTAAGCCATTCGGCTTCTCTTGCAATTATATTTAAAAAATTTTTTTCTTTTCTATATTGAAGTAACCTATAAATTGCTGTATTTACGGTATCAAAAAAGTCTAAATTCATGCTTTCAACTTCTTCTACAATTTGCCTCATTTCCTTGATTTCCTCTTCGATAAAGTATTTTAACAATTCTTCTTTACTATTAAAATACATATATATAGTCTTTTTAGTTACTCCAGCTTCTCTTGCAATTTCATCCATGGATACTTTCTTAAATCCAAACTGATAAAACAATTTTCTTGCTGCTTCTATTATTTGTTCTTTTTTCATCTCCCTCGCTCCCATCTATATACTATATTATATTCATTGTTAAATTGTTACTGGTATACTGTTCTAGTTTTGTAGTATACTACCATTTTCCTTTTTTGTCAATACATTACAATAAAAAAATAGTAGAATTAACTTATTTTTTAATTCTACCATTTGTTTACTAATAATTAACTTTATATATTTTGCAAGTTGTTGAACCTTTTTTAGCTTTCATTACAAGCTTTACTGCATATTTCTTATTATTTTTTATTCTTAAATTATTTACACCATATGTAACCGTGGCATCATTTCCTGTTGTAGTATATGAGACCGCTTTACTATGTTCATGTCTTTCTACTATTTTTAGTTTTGCCTTTTTAGCTGTCTGGTATAGTGTTGTGCTTACTTGACAAATACCACCACCTAATCCTAAAGCGTTTTTTTTGTTTACAAATACTGTAGCCATTTTATATCCTTTTGCCTTTGTTGCTTTTCCAACAGTATTAAACCAATTAAATGTTTCTCCTGGTTTAAGCACTAATCCATTTATTGCTTCACATGCTAATCTTAAATTAGTATTTCTATTGCTTCCACTACTATATGAAATTAATGTTACCTCTGAAATTAGTCCAGTATTTGTTTTAGAATTACTGTAATTCTTACTATAAGCTTTTTTCTTATCTATCATTTTATAAGATCTTACTTTATAATAATAAGTTTTCTTTTTATTTAAATTTTTATTTACATATTCTGTTGTTTTATTATTTGATATGTTTTTAATCTTTTGATATTTTCCATTTTTACTTGTTGCCCTATAAATCACATATCCGCTTGCTTGTTTGTCCCTATTCCAAGTAATTGTGGCTTTTGTGTTGTTTCTATTCATTATAACACTTTTGATTTTTGCTTTTTTAGGTACAATTTTATATGTTTTCTTTACACTTCCTGTATAATTTCCTTTTAATTTTATTTCAACAGATGCTTTTCCTGTTTTTACTGTATTTTTGTATTTTAAAGTGTAATCTCTTCTTTCAACTAGCTTTATGTTGCCATTATATATTTTTACCCAAGTTTTTCTTTCTTTTCCTGTATATGTATAGTTTTCATTATTTACTTTTACATTTAACTGATTTATTGGTTTTCTATTTATTTTAAAATATTTTGTTACTGTTCCTGTATAATCTCCAATTCCTGTTATTTGTATGCTTGCTGTTCCAACATTTACATTGTTATAATATGCTAATGTATAGTCTGTTCCTTCTACTAATACTCTATAGCCTTGTTCTATTCTTATTGTTGGTCTTATTTCTTTTCCTGCATAATTATAATCTGCTATTGAGTTTATTGTAGTATTTGCAATTTGTTCTGGAACTGCTCCATCTGCCATTACATAATTATTAATTAATACTTGTACCCCTAATATAATTAATAATGTTATCAAAATTTTTTTGATGCTTGTTTTTTTCATTTTTCTCCCTTTCTTTCGTTAAAAATTAAACATTATTATATTATCATATTTCTATGCAAAAGCACAAGTATTTTTTCAAAAATTTAATATTTTTTTCTATGGACAAATTTACTGCTTTATGGTATTATTGTATTTATAAAAATATTGGAGGTATAAATATGTCTAAATTATTAAAAACTTTACTTTTATTTATTTTAATAACAGTTTTATCATTTAATATATGTAATGCTATTGATGCAAATATTTTACAAAATTCTACTGCAGAAACATCTTCAAATACAAATACTAATGACATGTCAAATTCAACAATAAGTAATACTTCTGATAACAATTCAATTTCAACAGCCAATATTGATACATCAAATGAGGAAACAGATACAATGTCTACTACTGTAAGTAGAGCATCAAATGTGTCTAATAGTTCACCAATAACAAATGTATTATTAATTGTATTAATAGTAATTGGAATTTTGTTATTTTTACTTGCTATTGCTATATTAATCCGTTTAGGCAAATAACTACTTAAAATTATTTTCAATTTTTTCATAGTATATTTTAAGCAAAAAAATAAATAATATTAATAAAGTTTTCAAAAACTTAATTTTTTTAGGAGGAATATATTATGAATAGAAAATTTCTATATGTTATTATTTTATTTGTAGCTATTATTCTACTTTCCACATCATTTACTTTTGCAGTTACTAAACCTGCTATGGAAAATGCTGCAAATGGTATAAGAAATGTAGTTGGTAGCGCAGAAAATACTATTGAAAACGCTGCTGCTGGAGTTGCAAATACATCAAAAAATGTTACTGGTGATATTGAAAAATCTAGTAATACTATGACTAATAATACATCTACTTATATGAGTACAAATGGTAACAGTGGTACTGGATATACATCTACTAGAACATCAACAGGTATTACTGGAGATACTACATTTTTAGGAATGAATTCAACTGCTTGGATATGGTTAATTTTAGCCATAGCCGCTGTAGCAATAGTTGCTTTAGTTTATTATTACTCTGCTCAAACTAGAGATTTTGGTTATGATCATAGTAGTGAAGAATAAAAAAATAATAGTTAGATAATTGGATTTTTCCTCTTTATCTAACTATTATTTGCTTTTTATAGAGTTTTATGTTAAAATACTTTTATAAATTATTTGTGAAAGGATACATATTATGTCAAAATCTCAAGATTTAGATTTTTATATTCCTCATTGGGAAGAATTACCTGATATTGATTTATACTTAGATCAGGTGGTAACATTTATAGATAAGTATTTAAAAAATTATATAAAAATTGATAGTGAAGATAAAGAAGATAAAACTGCAACTTGCGTTACTAAAACAATGATTAATAACTATGTTAAACAGGGTATCTTAGAGGCACCAATAAAGAAAAAATATAATAAAAAACATATTTCATATCTTTTTGTCATATGTATTTTAAAACAAGTATATAGTATAAGTGAAATTGATAAATTGATTAAGCTGGCTCAAAAGGACTATCCAGTAAATGAAGCTTATAATACATTTTGTAATGCCTTAGAATCTTCTATAAAAAACATATTTGCTGGTAAGTCTTACTTAAATATAAAACATCTACCTGAATCTACTTACCTTTTAATCAATGTTGTTCAGACTTTTGCTAGTAAATTATATGTTGAAAAAAAAGCATTAAATTTTTAAAAGAAAGCCTAAAAATTAGGCTTTCTTATTTTTTAATACATAATTCCATGAATCTCTGCACATATCTTCTAAATTCTTTTTAGCTACCCATCCCATCTCTTTTTTTGATTTTGATGGATCAGCATACATTATTGCTAAATCTCCTGGTCTTCTTGGTGCAATTTCATATGGTACATCTACATTATTAACTCTTTTGAAAGTTTCTACCATCTCTAAAACTGTATATGCTGTTCCTGTTCCTAAATTATATATAAACACTCCATTACTCTCTTTATCCAGCTTCTCTATTGCTTTTACATGACCAATTGCTAAATCTACTACATGTAAATAATCTCTTGCTCCTGTACCATCTTTAGTTCCTGGGTAGTCATTTCCAAACACATTTAAATGGCCTATTTCTTTATTAGCAACTTTCATTATAAATGGCATTAAATTATTTGGTATACCTTGTGGGTCTTCACCAATTAGTCCACTTTCATGAGCTCCTACTGGGTTAAAATATCTTAATATTGCTATATCCCATGTATTATCTGCTTTATATACGTCTTCCAATATTTGTTCTATCATGCTTTTTGTCGTTCCATAAGGATTTGTTGTTTTTCCTCTTCCTACTTCTTCTACATATTTTGGATTTTCTCTTTCTCCATATATTGTTGCTGATGAACTAAATACAAATTTTTTTACATTATATTTTTGCATTGTTTCTAATAATGTAATTGCTCCTGAAACATTATTATGATAATATTTTAATGGTTCTCTTACAGATTCCCCTACAGCTTTGAATCCTGCAAAGTTTATTACTGATTCTATATTGTTTTCCTCAAATACTTTTTCTAGCTTTTCTTTATCTAAATAATTTATTTCATAAAATTTGAAATCTTTTCCTGTTATTTGTTTTATTCTATCTAAAACTATTGGCTTACTATTTGAAAAGTCATCTATTATTACTATTTCCTTTCCTGCATTTAGTAGCTCTACTACTGTATGGCTTCCTATATAGCCCGCTCCTCCTGTTACTAATATTGACATTTTTTATACCTCCTCTTTTCCATTTATCCACAATTCATTACAAGATAAATCTATATTGTCATTCCAAGAGACACCATAGCCTCCTGCATCAACCTTGACTTGATTAAATAATCCTTCTACATTTTTTAAGTTTTTAAAATCATCCCATTTTTTCCATAGAGGCTTTATATCATAATATTTAACTATATTATCTTGAAAAGTTACTAATAGTATATAATTAGACAAAGGCTTAACTGATTTTATTTTATGGAACAATTTTATCACCTCCTATTTTAATGGTGGAATTTTCTTAAAGTTTTGGCTTTCCCATATTTCCATTAAATCTACTTTATATTTCTTAACCCATTCTCGAATAAGATTTATTGCTCTTTGTGGTAAATCTCCTTCAATCATTTTCCCCGTTTGAATATCTATCACTCCAACATGTTCTCCATATATTGCATGAATATGTGGATGATTATGTTCCGACTGTTGAAAATACATTTTTATAATTATACCATAAAAATTAGATAATATTGGCAATATATTACCTCCTTTCATTTTAAAATAAAAATTTGAATTTATCAAGAGTTTTTACTGTTTTTTAGAAATAAATTTATATAATTAAATCTAATGAATTAAAAACATATATAATTTACCATATTTATCCAGTCATGTCAATCTTTTCCTTTGATTTTTCAAATCTAATATGTTATTATATTTATGTAAACACTTTTTTAGGAGGAGTTTATATGATACATATTATTAATAAATTAAAAGATACATTTGAAAATATAGATAAAAAAAATCTAAATATTATGAAAAATGGTTTAAAATTCTGTTTTGGAATTTTAATGTTATCAATTTCAATTCTTCTTACATACCTAATATTTGTTAAACATATCTTTGTATACCAATTAGGTTTACTTGTATTTGAACTCAGTCTCTACTTTGCAATAGATTTTATAGTTGCAGGAGTGGTTGTAGATACCATTAGAAAACAAATAATGTAATAAAAAATCCCTTAGGTCATTAAAACCTTTGGGATTATTTTTATTTACTCATTTCTTCTTTAAACATCTTATTTAACATTTGAGGATTTGCTTGACCTTTTGTAGCCTTCATAGCTTGACCAACTAAAAATCCTATTGCTCTTTCTTTTCCTGCTTTAAAATCTGCAACAGATTGTGGATTTGCTTCAATAACTTGCATTACTACTGCTTTGATTGCAGATTCATCAGAAATTTGTGCCCATCCTTTTTCTTTAACAATCTCTTCTGGACTTCTTGGATTTTCAAATAATTCATCTAATACTTTTTTACCAATACTTGAGCTAATTGTACCTTTATCAATAATTGTAACTAATTCTGCTAAGTTCTCTGCACAAAATGGTATTTCATTTGGCTCCATTTCTTTTTCATTTAATATTCTTGAAATATCTGAAATTATCCAGTTGCTAACTGCTTTACGATTTCCACATATTGTTGATGCTTTTTCAAATAAGTCTGATAAATATTTTGATGATACTATAATTCCTACATCTTTTTCAGACATATTATATTCATTTAAGTATCTTTCTCTTCTACTCTCTGGAAGTTCTGGAAGATTATTTCTTACATTTTCTATATATTCATCTGAAAGCTTTATTGCAACTAAATCTGGCTCTGGGAAATATCTATAATCTTGAGCATCTTCTTTATCTCTCATTGAAAATGTCTTTCCTGATACATCATCCCATCTTAAAGTTTCTTGCTCTACTTTTCCACCATCTTCTAATACATCTATTTGTCTTTCAATTTCGTATTCAATTCCTCTTGTTATACTTCTAAATGAATTCATATTTTTCATTTCTGTACGTGTTCCAAGTTTTGTATCTGTTTTCTTCTTTACAGATACGTTTACATCAGCTCTAAATGACCCTTCCTGCATTTTACAGTCTGATACCTCAATATATTCCAATATTGATTTTAATTTTTTCAAATATTCATCCGCTTCTTCTGCTGAAGATAAATCTGGTTCTGAAACTATTTCTATTAAAGGCACTCCTGCTCTGTTTAAATCAACTAAACTTCCTCCACCAAAATCATCATGATTTAGTTTACCAGCATCCTCTTCTATATGAATTCTAAGTAGACGGATTTTCTTTTTACCATTTTTAGTATCTATCTCTACATGTCCATGTTCACACAAAGGTTTATCATATTGTGAGATTTGATATGATTTTGGTAAATCTGGATAATAGTAATTTTTTCTATCATTTTTACTATCTTTAGATATTGTACAATTTGTAGCTAAACCTGCTTTTACCGCATATTCAACTACTTTTTCATTTAATACTGGAAGTGTTCCAGGCATTGCCATACATACTGGGCATACATGTGTGTTAGGTGCTGCTCCAAAAGTTGTAGGGCATGAACAGAATATTTTTGTTTTTGTAGATAATTCTGCATGGACCTCAAGTCCTATTACTACTTCATAATCTTCTCTTGCCATTATTTTGCACCCCCTTTGAATTCTGGTTCATATTTTTCTCTAAATTTTGTTTCTTGTTCAAAGCTATATGCTGCATTTAAAATAGTTTCCTCTTGGAATCTATTTCCTATTAATTGCATACCTATTGGCATTCCTTTACTATCTACTCCTGAAGGAATTGATATACCAGGAAGTCCTGCAATATTTACAGATACTGTACAAATATCTGCCAAGTACATTTCTAATGGATTGTCTGATTTTTCTCCAATTCCAAATGCAACTGTTGGAGATGTTGGTGTAAGTATAACATCATATTTTTCAAAACCTTTATCAAATTCATTTTTAACAAGTGTACGAACTTGTTGAGCTTTTTTGTAATATGCATCATAATATCCAGAAGATAAAACATAAGTACCAAGTATAATCCTTCTTTTTACCTCTGCACCAAATCCTTCACTTCTTGACTTTTTATATAATTCTTTTAAGTTTTTAAATTCAGGTGTTCTGTAAGTATATCTAATTCCATCAAATCTTCCTAAATTTGAGCTTGCTTCTGCACAGGCAATTATATAATAAGTTGCTAATGAATATTTTGCAATATCTAAAGAAAACTCTTCTATCTCTGCTCCTAATTTTTTATATGTCTCTATTGCTTGTTTTAGATTTTCTTTTACTTCTTCATTTATTCCTTCACTAAAGAACTCTTTTGGTACACCTATTTTAAGTCCTTTTATGTCTCCTGTAAGTGCTTTTACATAGTCTTTCTTAGGCATATCAACTGATGTTGTGTCTTTCTCATCATGTCCTGCTATTAAGTTTAAAAGAATTGCACTGTCTTTTACGTCTTTTGTTATAGGCCCAATTTGATCTAATGATGATGCAAAAGCAACTAATCCATATCTTGAAACTAAACCATAAGTTGGTTTTAGCCCTACAACTCCACAAAATGCTGATGGTTGTCTAATTGATCCACCTGTATCTGAACCTAAAGCCCATGGTACCATTTTGCTTGCTACTGCTGCTGCACTTCCTCCTGATGATCCTCCTGGTACTTTAGTTAAATCCCAAGGATTTTTTGTTTTTTTGAAGTATGATGTTTCTGTTGAACCACCCATAGCAAATTCGTCCATGTTTAGTTTTCCTAAATTTATCATATTTTCACTATTTATTTTGTCCATTACTGTTGCATCATATGGAGATACAAAATTCTCTAACATTTTTGATGAGCAAGTTGTTTTTATTCCTTTTGTACAAATATTGTCTTTTATACCTATTGGAATTCCTGCTAATTCTCCTTTTATTTCTCCATTATTTATTTTTTCTTGAATCTCTTTTGATTTATCTATTGCTTCATCTGTTAAAGTCGTAACAAATGCTTCTACGTCTTTTTCTTTTTCTTCTATTCTTTCTGCATATGCTTTTGTTATTTCTTCAACAGTTATTTCTTTTTTGGCTAATTTTTCTTGTAACTCATGTACTGTTAAATCTATAATATTCATAATTGACCTCCCTTTATATTTATTGTATTACTTTAGGTATTTTAAACATATTACCTTCTTCACTAGGTGCATTTGCAAATAGTGCTTTATTGTCTTCAAATACCTTAACCTCATCTTTTCTAAATACATTTTTTGCTTCATTTGCGCCTATTGTAATATCTAAATCTTCTACCGGTGCATTATTTACAATATTTGCAAAATTTAAAATTTCTTGTAGGTTCAATATATATTTGTCAATTTCATCATCTCTTAAATTTAATTGTGCTAAATTAGCAATGTGCAAAATTTCTTCTTTACTTACTTCCATAATTAACCTCCTATTTTTCATCAACTTTTATATGAACATCTCTTAGTTGTTCTCTTGTAACATTTCCTGGTGCACCCATCATTAAATCTTCTGCTTTACTATTTAATGGGAATGCAATTACTTCACGTATTGTTTCTGTTTCTGATAAAATCATTAACATTCTATCAACTCCAGGTGCAATTCCTGCATGTGGTGGAGCTCCAAATTGGAATGCATTAAACATAGCTCCAAATTTTTCCTCAATATATTCCTTACTATATCCTACTTTTTCAAATGCCTTAATCATTAATTCAGGGTTGTGATTTCTTACAGCTCCTGATGCAAGTTCTATTCCATTACATACAATATCATATTGATATGCAACTATATCTAATGGATCTTGATTTTCTATTGCTTCTATTCCGCCTTGAGGCATTGAGAATGGGTTATGACAAAATTGTAAATCTCCTCTTTCATCTATTTCATACATTGGGAAATCTATTATCCAGCAGAACTCTATTTTACTTTCATCTATTAAATTCAATCTTTTTGCAAGTTCTGTTCTTATTTGTCCTGCAAGTTCTGTTGCTCTTTTTTCACTGTCTGCTATAAAAAATATTGTATCATCTTTTTCTAATCCTGCCAATAGTTTTAATTCATTTTTTAATTCTTGTGGTATAAATTTATCGATTGGTCCTTTATAACTTCCATCTTCTTGAACTTCTAAATATCCTAATCCTCCCATTCCTATAGACATAGCATATGCTAACATCTTTTCATGGAATCCTTTTGATTGATGACCTTGTATTTTTATTGCTCTTACTGTTCTTCCTATAAATGGTTTGAATGTGCATTTATTAAAGAATTCTGATAAATCAATTATATATAATGGGTTTCTTAAGTCTGGTTTATCTGTTCCGTATTTTAACATAGATTCTTTATATTTGATTCTTGGAAATGGGTAACTTGTAACTTCTTTTCCAGAAAATTCTTTAAATGTATTATATAATACTGGCTCTATTACTGAAAATACATCTTCTTGAGTTGCATAAGCCATTTCCATGTCTAATTGATAAAATTCTCCAGGTGCTCTATCAGCTCTTGCGTCTTCATCTCTAAAGCAAGGAGCTATTTGGAAATATTTATCTATTCCTGATACCATTAATAATTGTTTAAATTGTTGTGGTGCTTGTGGTAAAGCATAAAATTTACCTTTGTGTAATCTACTTGGTACTAAATAATCTCTTGCTCCTTCTGGTGATGAACTTGTAAGTATTGGTGTTTGAACTTCTAAAAATCCTTGTTCTACCATTTGTGTTCTTAAATATTGTAATACTTTTGCTCTTAATATTAAATTATCTTGTAGTCTTTTATTTCTTAAATCTAAAAATCTATATTTTAATCTTAAATCTTCCCTTATTTCCTTTTCATTATTTATTTCGAATGGAAGCTCTTTCGTTCTTTTTCCTAGTACTTCAATTTCTTCTATAAATATTTCTACTTTTCCTGTTTTTAATTTTAAATTTATTGTTTCTTCGCTTCTTTCTCTTACTGTTCCATAAACTGTAACTGATGATTCTAGTGGTATATGTGAAGCAAAGTCAACATCTTGTGCTTCTGCTGAAGTAACTACTTGAGTTACTCCATACATATCTCTTATATCAAGAAATACTAACCCTCCAAAGTCTCTTATTGTGTCTACAAATCCTGCTATTCTTACTTTTTTTCCTACATCTTCAAGTGTTATTTCATCACACTTGTGTGTTCTGTATTTATTCATTTTTACCTCCTCTTGAGGGCTTAAAAAAATCGCCCTCTGCAAATTTAATTGCAGGGACGAATATTATATCCGCGGTACCACCCTAGCTTGAAAGCCATATATTTTAATTATTTTAACTTTCCACTTTATATATTGCTCCAATGTGTTTCGATTAGTTATGTTTTCTAAAAGGGCTTTCAGCCGGTGACCCTTATTCTCTAATAGTAACCTTTAACTTCTTTGCATCTTCATCGCAATTTATTATTTTCATATCTATTATTATATCTAAATTTATATGATTTGTCAATATTTTCCTTATAACTTTTTATATTTCCATTTGACTTCCCAAGAATGTTGCTGCTGATTGTGCAACTTTTCTTTCCACTTCATTCATTTTTATATTAGATTCTTTAGAAAGAAGTATAACTGTTCCTATTGTATCTCCATTAGAAACTATTGGATAAACTATTTGTGCGTTATATTTTTTATCTTTTTTATCATTTTGTGTTATTGGAACTGAAACATCACTATTCTCTTTGCTTGTATATATCTCTTTATCTTCCATAAGTTGCTCTAGCTCATCACTTACATTTTGCTCTAAATATTCTTTTTTTGACCCTCCTGATACTGCAATTACTGTATCTTTGTCTGTTATAAACGCTATATGCCCTGTTGTTTTTGATAATGTTTCTGCATATTCTGCTGCAAATTCAGTAAGTTCTCCTATTGGTGAATATTTTTTTAATATTACTTCTCCTTCTTTGTCTGTAAATATTTCAAGTGGATCTCCTTCTTTTATTCTTAATGTTTTTCTTATTTCCTTTGGAATTACCACTCTTCCTAAATCATCTATTCTTCTTACAACTCCTGTTGCTTTCATTTATTTTCCTCCTCATTTTTATCATAATTTTTATATTCTTATTATGACAAAATAGGAAGTTTTTATGCAAAAAATTTTATTTTTGTTTAGTCATAGTTTAAAAAATTCATTGCTAAATCTCTAATTACTTTAGTTTTAATTCAAAATATATCATATTAAATCCGTATTTAAACCTTCCTTGAATTTTTAATTGAGCATTACTTGCTGGAATTGTATCTACTATTTCAGTTTCATTTCCGTCTTCATCTTTTGTTATGATTTGGCTCCTTGATATTACATCAGTTATCTCATTTGCTTTAGTTCCTGTTGGTACTATTAAATCATATTGACCTGCTGTTTCATTATATTTAATTTCATATCCTTTTTCATCTACTAAATCTTGATATCCACTTGGTAAGTTATCAACAAATGCCTTAGTTGCCAAATCTCTTCCTAGTATAGTTATATCATTTGGATTATTTGCATCTACATCTTGATTTATTTTATCTGAAGTTCCACCAATTATTTGTAAAAATTTGTTTACATCATCATTACTTATATTTTTATTGTGATCTATATCCATTGCCACTTTTATAAAATCTTTTTTTATTTTGGTTTTTGAAGATTCTAACACTCCTAAAATTATTATATTGTCATTAGCATTTAATTTGCTATTACAATCGATATCCCCAAACACAACTGTTCTTGCTACTGTTTGTCCATCTTTTTGTACTGACATTCCTGTTGCTATAAATGGATTTTCATCTTCTGCTATAACTATATCTTTGTCGTTTTCATAATCATATTTTAAATTTATTTTATATCCTAATGGCTCTAATTTACTATTTATGTCATCTACTTTATCTCCTACTGTAAATCCTGTCATATATCCATTTTTTATCCTATATTTTATATTGTTTGTTAAAAAATTTGCTGTTGTTTCCATATCTGTTAGCCTTGTTTCCTCTTCTTTTTGTGCCTGCTCTGTTTTTGTTTTTGATTTTGCTGCCTTTTTTAATATTCCATTTTCTCCTGATAGCATTGCTATTGCTACTCCTGCTAATATTAGCAATACTATTATAGTTATAACTAATGCTATTAGTGTTATTCCTTTGTTTTTCATCATTTATATTCTCCCTAATCTATTTTTAATTCATTTCTATATACGCAAACTTTGCTCCATCATATTTTACATAATCTCCATCTTTTATATTTGTACCATTTTCAATTTCTTTTCCATCTTTATCTACAATCTTTACTTTACTTGAATCTGGTAATACACTGACTAGTTCTTCAACTTTCGTTCCATTTTTTGTTCCTTTTAATTTATAAGTATCTTCTTCTTCATTATATGCAAATGAATATCCTGTACTTTCATCTAGTTTTGCTATATATTCATGTAATTTTTTATATATTCTCCTAATTTTCACATTTTTTTCTTCTCGATCTTGGGCAAGCGCTTCTCCGTATAGTTCCCATCCAGTAAATTTCTCAACTTTTATTGAATCATCTTCATTTATTTCATCATCTTCATTAGCATTTGCTGCTTTTATTTGAAAATCTGTTAATTCTATTTTATAATAATTATAGTAATATTGAATTAATAATGCATCATCTACATCTACAACCCCATCACAATTAACATCTCCAAATATTACTATCCTTGCAATTATTTTTCCATCTTTCTCTATCCCCATACCTGTTGCAATATCTAAATTTTCTTTTTCTTCGTCTTTTATTTCTTCATCTTTTTTTGTTATATCATTGTATTTCACAGATATCTTACATCCATATTTTTCTAAGCTTTCTTCCAATCCTTTAACTTTTTTAGCAGGTGCTCTGTTATCTTCAGCATCAAACTTTATTCCAGTTACTGTTCCATCATCATTCCATTTTATATCAATATCTTCGTTTTGAAATTTATCAATTATCATTTCATAACCTGTTAATTTTTGTAACTCATTGTTTTGTGATTTTTCTGTCTTTGTTTTCGATTCTGCAGCCTTTTTTAATATTCCATTTTCTCCTGATAGCATTGCTATTGCTACTCCTGCTAAAATTAGCAATACTATTATTGTTATTACCAGTGCTATTAGCGTTATTCCTTTGTTTTTTCTTAAATATATCTTTTTCATATTTTTCTCCCCTTTGTTTGGTTTGTTTTAAATACTTTTTTATACACAACAAAAAGACACTATTATATTATCCAGTGTCATAATAATCACCGAATATTATAATATTGCCTTTTTTCTTATTTATATTTTTTTTATTAACTAAATTATGGCTCTCTCTCTCTCTCTCTCTCTCTCTCTCTCTCTCTCTACAGTCTCAACGGTTCTACGTCCCATATTTTATCCCTTCTTTTGTTTTATTTTGATAAAATATTATCATTAATGCACTTTTTTGTCAAGAGCTATTTTATACTGTTTTGATATAATTAATTATTTTTGTATATAATCTTTAATTCATTATCTTTTACTTTTACATATTGATTTTGACTAACCGCATTCAAGTCTCTACCACTTATATATTCATCCATGCATGTTATATCTTGCTCATTAATTTCACCATTATTATCTACGTCTGCTGCTTGTAACTGGAAACTTTTAGCTTCCCAGTTACCACTGTTCAATAAAATAGTATTCATCATAGATTTATCTCTAGCAACTATTGTTCCATCACAAGCTAAGTCTCCAAATACAATTGTTCTTGCTATTGTTTTTCCATCTTTCTGTACTGACATTCCCGTTGCTATTAGTAGGTCTTCTTCATCTTCTATAAGTACATCTTTCTTTTGACTAAAATCATATTTTAAATTTATTTCGTATCCCAATGATTTTAATTCTTTATTTATTTCACTTACTTTACATCCTACCGTAAATCCTGTCATATATCCATTTTTTATTTTATAACTTACATTATTTGTTAAAAAGTTTGCTGTTATTTCCATGTCTGTTAATGTTGTATCTTCTTCTTTCTGTGCTTGCTCAGTTTTTGTTTTTGATTCTGCTGCCTTTTTTAATATTCCATTTTCTCCTGATAACATTGCTATTGCCACTCCTGCTAATATTAATAATACTATTATCGTTATTACTAGTGCTATTAGCGTTATTCCTTTGTTCTTCCTTAAATATACTTTTTTCATTTTTTTCTCTCCTTTGTTTTTTAGTCTGGCTTGTTCTATTTTTGTATTAACACACTTGTTATTCTTTTTACAGTGATTTTTATTCATACTTTTATTATTTTGATAACATAACAAAAAGACACTACTATATTATCCAGTGTCATAATAATCACTGAATATTATAATATTGCCTTTTCTCTTATTTATATTTTTTTTATTAACTAAATTATAGCTCTCTCTCTCTCTCTCTCTCTCTCTCTCTACAGCCTCAACGGTTCTACGTTCCATATTTTATCCCTTCTTTTGTTTTATTTTGATAAAATATTATCATTAATATACTTTTTTGTCAATATTTATTTTTATTAATCTATATACCTTTAAAAAAAGTTTAAAACTCGCTATTTTTTTTATAATAACGAGCTTTAAATTTTCTAATAATGTATTTTATTATTGGTTATATATAATTTGTAAATCTTTAATATTTGATACATAATGGTTTTGGTCAATTTCTGCTTTTGAAGCTACATATTGTGCAATCAAAATCGCATCGTTATCATCTACCTTACTATCATGATTAACATCAGACGCTAAAATAAATTCTTCAAAATCACCTAGTGGATTTCCTTCTTTTTTATTTAAAAATCCTCTTAATCTGGTAGCATTGCTTGGAGCTAGTGCTCTACTTCCGTCTACCTAAAACATCTCCAAATACCACTGTTCTCGCTATTGTTTTTCCATCCTTTTGTACAGCCATTCCTGTTGCTATTATATCATCTGTTTCTATTTCTACATACTTTTTATTGCTATAATCATATTTTAAACTTATTTTATATCCTAATTTTTCTAATTTACTATTTATGTCACTCACTTTGTCTCCTACTGTAAATCCTGTCATATATCCATTTTTTATTTTATAACTTACATTATTTGTCAAAAAATTGGTTGTCATTTCCATGTCTGTTAATGTTGTTTCTTCTTCTTTCTGTGCCTCCTCTGTCTTTGTTTTCGATTCTGCAGCCTTTTTTAATATTCCATTTTCTCCTGATAGCATTGCTATTGCTACTCCAGCCAATATTAATAATACTATTATCGTTATTACTAATGCTATTAATGTTATTCCTTTGTTCTTTTTCATTTTCCTTTTCTCCATTCTATATAACTATATTGAATGATAACTCATTCCATCCTTCTCTCTCTTCTATTCCTACTATTAAACTGCATCCTTCTTCTATCTTCGTAACTTCATTTGCACCTTTCATAACTTTTGCATTTTGAAACAATGATGTTATACTTTCAGCTTCTGTATCTGTAGTTGCTCCTTTTAATTCATATGCATTTGTTTCTTTATTATATTCAATTTTGTATATGTTTTGGTTTTTAAACGTTTCTGGTAATTCTTCATCAATATATTCTTTATATATTTCCTCTTCATACACTATTTTCATATCCCTATCGCCTACTGTATATTCATTTTGTTTTATTTCCTTATTAGCTGTTACACATTCCTTAAGTAAATTTATATCCTTCAAATTTATTTTACCATTATGATCTACATCCATTGACTGTATTAAAAAATCTAAAATTAACCTTTCATCTTTTTGTTTTAAAAGTCTGGCTATCACGTTCACATCAGTAAGATTTATTGTTTCATTACAATTGCATTCGCCAAATACTACAGTTCTTGCTACTGTTTTTCCATCTTTTTGTACCGACATTCCTGTTGTTATTAGTGTATCTTTATTTTCTATTGGTATATCTTCCTTTTTAGTCATATCATATTTTAGGTTTATTTCATATCCTAATGGCTTCAATTTGTCTTCTACATCTTTTACTTTTTCTGAAACTTTATTATTATTTCCTACTTCAAAACCTGTCATATATCCATTTTTTATTTTATATTTTACATTATTTGTTAAAAATTCAGTTGTCATCTCCATATCTGCTAACCTTGTTTCTTCTTCTTTTTGTGCCTGCTCTGTTTTTGTTTTTGATTCTGCTGCTTTCTTTAATATCCCATTTTCTCCTGACAACATCGCTATTGCCACTCCTGCTAATATTAATAATACTATTATCGTTATTACTAGTGCTATTAATGTGATTCCTTTGCTTTTTCTATAATTCATTTATATACTCTCCTTCATTTCACTTCTAAATTTATATTTGTACTTTCTGGTATGGCTCCATTTTTAACTATTTTTGCTATAGTAATTGATATCCATGTTTTAGATTCAACTGTATTTTCATTTGACTTTGCTACTTTCTTTCCTTCAGCACTATGCATCTGTACAGTATATCCAGAACTTTCTGTTTCTATTAATTCCCATAACTCTTTATAAGTATATGATTTTTTTAAGTTTATAATATAATATTTTCCGTCTTCATCTTCTGCTTCAGTAAAATCATCTTTTTCACAAATAGCTAAACTATTAATTATATCTTTATCAGATATTTTATCAGTTGCTTCTTTCAAATCTCTTGCATAATTATTCTGCATTTTTAATATTTCTATAGTATCCATAGCTTTATTTACATACTGTAATGCTAAATTCTTATCTAGATCATCAATATATGAATCTTGATTAATATTCATAGCTTGTTTTTGAAAATCTGTAACATTTTTCTTTTTCTCTATGTAATCCATAATTTTGGTTACATCAAGTACACCACCATCTAATATTTTTCCATTGCAGTTTATGTCTCCATAAACAACTACTCTTGCTACTATTTCATTACCTTTGGTTATAGCCATTCCACTACATATATTTTCATCTTCTTGTACATTTTCATCTTTTTCAGTTGTTACATTATATTTAAAAGATACGCTATATCCATCTGGTAACTCACTTTCTAAATCTTTTACTGTATCTTTTGTTTTTAATTTTTCTTCAACTTCCTCAAGAGTAATACCTGTTATGTATCCATATTTACATTTATACTTTGAATTATTTGTCAAAAAATAGGTTTCTAAATCCATTGTAGTTAAAGTTGTTTCTTCTTCTTTTTGTGATTGTTCTGTCTTTGTCTTTGCCTCTGTTGCTTTCATTAATATTCCATTTTCTCCTGATAACATTGCTATTGCTACTCCCGCTAATATTAATAATACTATTATTGTTATTACTAATGCTATTAATGTTATTCCTTTATTTTTTCTATAATTCATTTATATACACTCCTTTATTTCACTTCTAAATTTATATTTGTACTTTCTGGTATGGCTCCATTTTTAACTATTTTTGCTATAGTAATTGATATCCATGTTTTAGATTCAACTGTATTTTCATTTGACTTTGCTACTTTCTTTCCTTCAGCACTATGCATCTGTACAGTATATCCAGAACTTTCTGTTTCTATTAATTCCCATAACTCTTTATAAGTATATGATTTTTTTAAGTTTATAATATAATATTTTCCGTCTTCATCTTCTGCTTCAGTAAAATCATCTTTTTCACAAATAGCTAAACTATTAATTATATCTTTATCAGATATTTTATCAGTTGCTTCTTTCAAATCTCTTGCATAATTATTCTGCATTTTTAATATTTCTATAGTATCCATAGCTTTATTTACATACTGTAATGCTAAATTCTTATCTAGATCATCAATATATGAATCTTGATTAATATTCATAGCTTGTTTTTGAAAATCTGTAACATTTTTCTTTTTCTCTATGTAATCCATAATTTTGGTTACATCAAGTACACCACCATCTAATATTTTTCCATTGCAGTTTATGTCTCCATAAACAACTACTCTTGCTACTATTTCATTACCTTTGGTTATAGCCATTCCACTACATATATTTTCATCTTCTTGTACATTTTCATCTTTTTCAGTTGCTATATTATATTTAAAAGATACACTATATCCACTTGGTAATTCATTTCCTAAATCTTTTACTGTATCTTTTGTTTTTAATTTTCCTTCAACTTCCTCAAGAGTAATACCTGTTATGTATCCATATTTACATTTATACTTTGAATTATTTGTTAAAAAATGTGTTTCTAAGTCCATTGTAGTTAGAGTTGTTTCTTCTTCTTTCTGTGATTGCTCTGTTCTTGTCTTTGCCTCTGCAGCCTTTTTTAATATTCCATTTTCTCCTGATAGCATTGCTATTGCTACTCCTGCCAATATAAGCAATACTATTATTGTTATTACTAATGCTATTAATGTTATTCCTTTGTTTTTTCTTAAATATACTCTTTCCATATATTTCTCTCCTTCATTTTTTAGACTATATTGTTCTATTTTTATATTATCATACCTATCGTCTTTTTTACAGTGATTTTTATTCATACTTTTTTCTTTTTATCATTCCCCCAAACTCACTCATCTGTTAACACACGCAAAAAAGACAGCACCAATTTATCCAGTGTTATTATTATAACTACTGGACAAATTAATACTGTCTATTTTATTATATATTCTAGTTAAAACACTATTCTCTTTATACTGTATATCAATTTGTAAACATAATATATATATATATATATATGTGTGTGTGTGTGTGTGTGTGTGTGTGTGTGTACAGCCTCAACGGTTCTAGCGTTCATAAAATTCTCCTTTTCCTTTGTTTTTCATTTTTTATTATAACTTAACTTTTTTCTTTTTGCAAGTGTTTTTTATCTTTATTCTTCCTCTTTCACTTTTTTCTTTTTCTCTTTAACTTTACTCTCAAACTCTTTTACTTCAATTGTTTTAAGTACAATTTTAGAAAAATCATTTTTATTATCTAACATTTGAATTTTTCTAATACTTCTTTCATTTATCTTGTTTAATTCAAGCGACGGTAAATCTATCAAAATCTTATTAGAAAGATTCATACCAACAGGTAAAGTCATGTTTTTATTATTGTAATAAATTATATTTGAAAATCCTAAGAAATTTGCACCTTTAGGCAATTTTATTCTATATAAATAGAATTTACTTTTCATATCTTCATTTTTCAAGTATTCTTCAAGTTCACTTTCTTCATTTAATGAAAATACTTGTAACTCTTCTGGGTCTAGCTGATATGGTGTTGCTTTATATACATATATTTCTTCATCTAGAAAATTTTTCTTTATTGCTTTTTTTATGTCTTTAATAACATTGACTATTGCCTTTTTTAGCTCTAAACCTC
The DNA here is from genome assembly GCA_934167965.1 of uncultured Clostridia bacterium. Lineage (GTDB taxonomy): Bacteria > Bacillota > Clostridia > TANB77 > CAG-508 > CAG-269. The sequence continues at coordinate 81,638 of CAKPMJ010000004.1, forward strand.
TCATTTCTTTCCTAATATTTAATATTTGATATTTATTTCTAGGAGTTTCTCTGTGAGATTTATTATTTATCATTCGTTCTTTTGTTTTGTCACTGCTTAATTTACCAAAAATATCAAAGTCATCTTCTTCATCTTCTTCTAAATCCTTGTTGTTCTTCAAATCTTTTAATACTTCTGCAAATTCTTTTGCCTCTGCTAACTTTTTATAAGTTCTGTTCATTATATTTAAAAGTTCTGTTGTAGCTAAAAATGTACTGTCTAATTCTGAATCTGTTAATCTGTTTCTTTGATTTTTATCTATATCAGTTCCTAAAGTCTCAAAATCGTCTTCATAACTAAATGTTTTTTCTAATTTTGTTACATTTAATTCCTCTTCTTCTCCTTCTTCTAGGGCTGCAACTTCATCTTTATTAGAATATTTCCAGAATTCAAATATGCTTCTTTTATGTTTGTTAATTTCATTTATATATGCTGTTGCATTTTCTATTTTCTTTTTCAGGTTTTTATTTTTTAATTTTAAAGCATTTATATCCATTACTATGTTCTTTTTATCATTTTCTATTTTTTCTAATTCTTTAAAACTTTCAACTAATTCTTCTAATGTATAATTTCTATTTTCTAGTTTTACCTTATCTTTTTTATGTTTAACATTTACTTCCACATTGTCTTCATCTTGTACTTTTTCTTTTTTCACACTACCATTGTATTTTTTACCTAATTTAAAGAAATATTTTACTTTTCCAAAGAATGATTTTTTGCACTCAAGGAATGTTGATATTTGCTTTTCTTTTGCAATATATTCGTTTTCTAAGTCTGTTGATTCCTTTTTATATTTGTCTAACTTTGTTTCTAATTCTTCAATTTCATTTTGAGCTTTTTCTCTTAATCCTATTGATTTGATATATTGCTCTAATACAAATTCCAATAGATTGTCATATTCAATAGCATTGTTCTCCAAACATATTTCTAAACATCCCTGTCTATTTATATTTGTGTCAAACTTATAATATTGTGGTAACTCTGTATGTAGTATAAATAGTGCCTTTAACAACTTATAGAATTTGTTTGCATCTTTAGAGCTATCATATTGCATCTTATATAAAGTTTTTACTTTTCCGTATATTTCGGTCTCTCCAACTATTTGTAGGCTTACTTCACCCTTTTTTCCAGTCACTTCATATATTGATGGATAATCTTTAGTAAACACCCACAAATAGTTTTCTAAGTCTTTTATTTCTGATTTTTTTAATATTTTACCTGAATAATCTAGGTAACTTATTGGCACAAATATTTTTTCATTTTTCTTATCTTCTATTTTCTTTTTTAGTAAATAGAAAAATGTTGAATAATTTGTATTCTCCGTTGGTACTAACATAAAATATCTTTTTGATATTTCTGAATAGTATATTGACCATAGATAATTTCCTGTATATCTTACTTTAAATGGTATATTTTTAGATAAAAGACTTTGCTCTTTTTCAACTTTCTCTATGTCTTCAATTTCTACTTTTCTTACCATCTCTAAAAATTTATAGTACTTTTCCATGTTTTCTTCATCATATGAATCTAAATACGTACTTAAAGGGCTTGCATTTTCATATTTTTCTTTTAATTCGCTGAAGGTATTTGAGTCAGATAATAATATGTCTATGTCTTGAACATTAACAAATTTATATTGTTTGTATTGTTTTTCATCATATCCTTTTAATACTTTAAATTTTATATCATTTGTTTCTTCTAAATTTTTTGGTATGTCATTTAAGTTTAATCCTATATAGTTTAACTTTTTTTCCATATCACTATCTATTTTTAGATTTTTTATTTTAGGCAACTGACTCGCTTCCTTTCTATTTTTTCATTCCTTCTTTGATATATTCAATTTCTTCTTCTGCATTTAGTCTCATAAATAAAGGTTCACCTTTTTCTATAACTTTTACATCTTTTATCTTATCGTATTTTTCTAAGCTTTCCCATGTCTTCAATTCTTCATTATTTATTCCTAATTGTTTAAACATACTATTTGATGTTTCTTCCATAAATGGATTTAATAATATAGCTATTCTTCTTAAATTCTCAATTAAATGATATATGCATCCTTCTAATTTAGTCTTGTCTTCTTCTTTTGCTAATACCCATGGTGCTGTTTCATCGATGTATTTATTTGTTCTTGATATTAAGTTCCAAACTTCTTGAAGTGTGTTTGCAACTTCAAATTCTTCTATTTCTTTCTCATATTTTTTAGTTGTTTCTATTGCAATTTCTTCTAATTCTTTATCAACATCATTTGGTGTTCCATTATATTCAGGTACTTTTCCATCAAAGTATTTGTTACACATTGCAATTGTTCTGTTTAATAAATTTCCTAAGTCATTACATAAGTCTACATTGAACCTTTGTACAAAATCTTCTGGTGTAAACAATCCATCTGTTGATGATGGTATACTTTTTAATAAGAAATATCTTGTTGCATCTAGTCCATATCTATCTATTAATAATTCTGGATATATAACATTTCCTTTTGATTTTGACATCTTTCCATCTTTCATCATTATCCAATTGTGTACCAATATTTGTTTTGGTAATGGTAAATCCAAGGCCATTAAGAATATTGGCCAATATATTAGATGAAATCTTGCAATGTCTTTTCCAACTACATGTAAATCTGCTGGCCAGTATTTTTTAAATAAACTGTCATCTTCAGACATATATCCTAATGCTGTTATATAGTTTGTTAAAGCATCTAACCATACATACATTACATGTTTAGGGTCTTTTAATACTTTTATTCCCCAGTCAAAGGTTGTCCTAGTTACACATAAATCTTCTAATCCTGGTTTTATAAAATTGTTTATCATCTCTGTTTTTCTATAATCTGGTTTTACAAAGTCAGGATTTTCTTCATAATATTTTAATAATCTATCTTGGTATTTTTTCATATTGAAGAAATATGCTTCTTCTTTCATAAGTTTTACTTCTCTTCCACAATCAGGACATTTTCCATCTACTAATTGTGTTTTAGTAAAATAGCTTTCACATGGTACACAATACCATCCTTCATATTGGCTTTTATAGATATCTCCTTGTTCCATAAATTTATCAAATATTTTTTGTGCTACTTTTGTGTGACGTTCTTCTGTTGTTCTAATAAAATCATCATTTTCTATTTTCATTTTTTTCCATAATTCTTTTGCCATTTCTGCCATTTTGTCTACATATTCTTGAGGAGTTGTTCCTTCACTTATTGCTTTTTCTTGTATTTTTTGTCCATGTTCATCTGCACCTGTAAGCATATATGTATCATATCCTCTTAGCTTTTTATATCTTTTTAAACTGTTTGCTAATACTGTTGTATAAGCTGTTCCTATATGATATTTTCCACTTGGGTAATATATCGGTGTTGTTATATAATATTTTTTATTCATTAAAATCTCCCCTTTATATTTTTTGTATTATAGCTTTAAATTGATTTCCTCTATCATACATATTTTTAAACATATCAAAACTTGTGCTAGCAGGTGAAAATAATACTACTTGACCTGGCTCTGCATATCTTTTTGCTAATATTACCGCTTGATTTAAGCTGTTGCACATATATATATTTATGTTTTTATTTTGTTTGTCTGATTCTTGTTTTACTGCATCAAATATCTTCTCTGCAGTTTGACCAATTAACACTAATGTTTTAACTTTATCTACTATTGGTTTAGCAACTGGAGTATAATCTAAGTTCTTATCAGCCCCTCCTGCTATTAATACTATTTCTTCATCGAATGCATTTAGTCCTGATATTGTTCTACTAGGAGTTGAACTTGCTGAGTCATTGTACCATTTTACTCCATTTATTTCTCTTACAAATTCTATTCTATGTTCTACTCCTCTAAAGTTTTTACATACTTCTATTGCTGTGTCTGTATCAACTAACGTTCTTGTTGCTGCTATTGCTGCACAGATATTTTCATAATTGTGTATTCCTCTTATTATTATATCTTTTGTATCTATTAAGTGTTTTCTAAGTTTGTCATCACATTGTTTTATAATATTTTCATCTACCATATATCCATTATCTAGTTTGTTTTTACTACTGAAAAATATTACTTCTTTTCCTTTTGCTTCAGTGCAGAAGTTTCTTGTTATTTCATTGTCATAATTTAATACTAATATTCCATCTTGATTTTGATATTTGAATATATTTTTCTTTGCATCTATATATTCTTCATAATCTTTGTGTACATTTAAGTGGTTTGGTGTTATGTTTGTTACTACTGATATGTCTGGACTTACTTCCATTCCCATTAATTGAAAACTACTTAGTTCTAATACTACTATATCTTCTGGTTTTATTTCATTTAATTTTGTAAATAGTGGTATGCCTATGTTTCCTCCTACATGGCATGTATATCCTCCTGCTTCTATTATTTTTGATATTAATGTTGTTGTGGTTGTTTTTCCGTCACTTCCTGTTATTCCTATTACTTTACATGGACACATTTTCATTAATAGTTCTATTTCTGTTGTTACTAATGCTCCTCTTTCTTCTTCTGCTTCTAATTCTTTTGTTGTTGGTAAACAACTTGGTGATCTTAATATCATATCATATCCTACTAACTTTGATAGGTATTTTTTTCCTAATGAAAATTCCATTGAGTATTCTGTTATTTTGTCCATTACGTCTTTTGGTATTTCTGTTATTTCTTTATTATCAAATACTGTTACTTTTGCTCCTTTTTTGTGAAAGTAATCCAATAATGGTAAATTACTTACTCCTAACCCTATTATTGCTATTTTTCTATTTTTTATGTATTTTTCAAATTCTTCTAATTTCTCATTTATATATTCCATTTTGCATTTTCTCCTTTTGTCTGGTTTTTGTATATTTTATGTGCTTTTTCTCTTTTTTGCTATTAATGTCTATATAATATCACAGTTTATTTATAAAATCAATAAATATAAAAAGAAAAAACGACATAGATTTGATATTTCTATATCGTTTTTATTATATTACCATTACTGTGAATTATTTTCAAAAAAGAACGTCCCCTTTGACAACATTCAGATATTTCCACTCTCCCAACTTTAAATCTTTCACATCAATATTGCCTATTTTGCTTCTGTGTAGTGCCAAAACTTTCTTTCCTATAGCTTCACACATTCTTCTTACTTGCCTATTTTTTCCTTCATGAATTACAATTTGAACTCTAGAAATATTTTTTTCTTCGTCTATTTTTAAAATCTTTACTTTTGCTGATTTGGTTATATATCCATCATCTAATTCTACTCCATTTTTTAACTTTTCTACTTCTTCTTTTGTAATTTTTCCTGATACAGTTACATTGTATGTTTTGTCTATCTCGTTTTTAGGATGTGTATATTTATTTATAAATTCTCCATCATTTGTAAGTATAAGTGCTCCTGATGTATACATATCCAATCTCCCAACAGGAACAACTCTTTCTTTTACTTTTACTAAGTCTAATACTGTATCCCTTCCAAATTGATCTTTTACAGTTGTCACATATCCTATTGGCTTGTTTAAAAGAATATATACTTTATTTTCTACTGGTTTTAATACTTTTCCTTTAAATTTTACTTCATCTTTTTCATTTACTTTAGTTCCTAATTCTTGTACAACTTTCCCATTTACTTCAACTAATCCATCTAAAATAAATTGTTCACATTTTCTTCTTGATGCTACTCCACAATCTGCTAAGTATTTTTGTAATCTTATTTCCATATATTACTCACTTTCTTTATCTAAACTTTCTATTAATTCTTTAAAATATTTTGGAAGTTCCGCTTCTAAATGCATTTTCTTACCTGTTATTGGATGTACAAAATCTAAACATTTAGCATGTAAGCACTGTCCTTCTATATTCCATCTGTTTTTTCCATTTGAATATGTACTATCTCCTATAATTGGATATCCTATATGTGATAAATGAACTCTAATTTGATGTGTTCTTCCTGTTTCAATATTCACTTTTAATAATGTACAATCTTTATATCTTTTCAGAACTTCAAAATGTGTTATTGCATTTTTTCCATTTTTATCTACATCCATCTTTTTTCTGTCTGTCTTACTTCTTCCTATAGGCATATTTATTGTAGCATTGTTTTCTTTAACTATTCCTCTTACTAATGCTATATATGTTTTCTTAACTTCGTGATTCTTTATTTGTTCACTTAAGTTTATATGTGCTTTGTCATTTTTTGCAACTATTATTATTCCTGATGTATCTTTATCAAGCCTGTGTACTATCCCTGGTCTTATTTCTCCACCTATTCCTGATAATGAATCTTTACATATTGCCATTACTGCATTTACTAATGTTCCATCTGGGTTTCCATTTGCAGGGTGTACTACCATCCCCTTTGGTTTGTTTATAACTATTATATCATTATCTTCATATATAACTTCTATTGGTATTTCCTGTGCCTTTAGTTCTATTTCTTTTGGTGGTTCTTCTTGTATTTCTATTTTGTCTCCTACTTGAACTTTATATGATGACTTTGCTTTGTTTCCATTTACCAATATTTTATTTTCTTCTATAAGTCTTTGTACTGCTGTTCTAGAATAATTGCTGTCTACACAAGCAATGTATGAGTCTATTCTTTTATTGCTATTTTCTTCTTTAACTATTATTTCTTTTATTTCCATTATTGCTCCTTTTTTCTTTTATTCTGTTTGCTGTAAATCTTGTTAACACTACCGCCATTCCTATCCATGTAATTGCAATATAAATATATGATAGATTTATTCTTGCAAAACTTGGTACATTTATATATGTTATAACATCTTTTGCCCATATCATATCTATTGTATTGCTTATTATTCCTGCCAATGTTAGACTTAGTAATATTCTACTATCTAGTTTAACAAAACTATTATTACTTAACATATACCTTATTATAATAGTACTTGCTATTATATTTATTAAGATATATGATATATTATCTTTGTCTTTTTGAATACTTATATTTCCTTTTGTAATGTCAATTATCTTTATTATTTGGTCCACCAATACTAATATTATAATTAGTATAATTAATATCTTTTTTTCTTTTTTATTCATTTTCTCATTTTCCTTTTTATTTCTTGTAGTATTATATCATAAATTTAAGGTTCAGGCAAATCATACATAATTAAAAGAGAGCTTTTTAGCCCTCTTCATATTACTCAATTATTATTTTTCCTACATTTGTTTCTTTTTCATTATTGACGTATACTACTTCATCACCATTTTGAACATTTTCTGTTGCTGCAACTTCTTGTCCATTTCTTTTTATTTTTCCATTTGCAGGTAATATCTTTAATAAATCCTCTACTTTTGTTGCTTCACTCGTTTTCATTTTGAAATTATATCTGTCTGTCGCTTCATCGTATTCTAATGTATATACATCATTTGTTCTTATTGTTTCCACATATCTATATCTTAAACAACTTTCCATATCCACTATTATCTTATTTGGATCTGATGTATATTGACTTTGCGGTATATCTACATTTTCTAAACAATATTCCCTTGATAGTTTTAAGTCTTTTGCATTAATTTTATTATCAAAATTTAAATCCATTGCAACTTTTATAAAATCTTCTTCCAAATTTTCTGGATTATACACATAATTTGTAAATTTTAAATAATCACTACCAGTAAGATCTCCATCGCAATCTACATCTCCAAATATAACTATTCTGGCTACGGGCTCACCGTTTTTGTCTTGCACTAACATTCCTGTCGCAACTGGTGTACCTGATTTATTTTCTATTTGCACATCCTTTTTTTCATCAACATGATATTTCATATTTATTTTATACTCTAATGGTTTTAATGCTGTTTCAACTTTCTCAACTGTCTCATCTTCCCACCAGTTAAATCCTGTCATATATCCATTTCTCCATTTGTATCTCATTTTTTTTGTTGAAAAATATGTTGCCAATTCCATATCTTTTAATGTGCTTTCTTCCTCTTTTTGTGCCTGCTCTGTTTCAGTCTTTGCTTCTGTCGCTTTCTTTAATATTCCATTTTCTCCTGATAGCATTGCTATTGCCACTCCTGCCAATATTAATAATACTATTATCGTAATTACTAATGCTATTAAGGTTATTCCATTGTTTTTCTTCATTATTTTTATTCCTCCTTATAATTATTGTATATCATATATTCCACTATTTTCAGCTGTTTCTTTTAGTTCAATATCTAGCTTTAAAGATACTGCTGGACGAAGTCCCCTTGTATCAGCATAAGCTTTACCATCTGTATCAAACAAGTAACCAAAATCCACATTATAATTAACAACATAAAATATTCCCCAATATACATATCCTGTATCTCCAAATATACATGAAGATCCCAACCAATAGTTTTGATTAGAATTAGTACCTTCAGCTACTAAATTATATACATTTCCTAAATTTGTCTTATAAGGTTCTGTTGTCATTACATAATTATAATATGTATTCTTTAATTTTAACGTTTCTCCCACTTTTAAATCTTTATATTGTCCTCCCTGTACATATGTTAAACTTGTATAATCTGATACAACAGGTGAACTCTCTCCATACAATTTATAATTTACTTTTCCATCTACCAATGTATACTCCACTTCATGTCCATATCCGTATACTTGATTAGGTTCAAATTTCGTTTTTTCAAATTTTGCAATTTTATCTATGTCTTCCACTTGTACACTTCTTGCTCCTGTTGCCCCTTTTCCAAATCCATATATACTGCATATATTATTTATTTCTTCTTTTCCATACTCTACTGCTAAAGCTCCTGCTTTTTTAGATTCATCTGAAGAGAAATCTGCGGCTTCTGCTAACTTACTCCCTAAAGATAATCTTTGCACTTCTCCATCAGCATTTCTTATATTTGTTGTTGGCATTATTAATATTTGCCCGTTATCATCTACTCCTAATACTTTCCATACCAATTTTTGTTTTCCATCTTCATTATTAGCTAATTGAAATGTTTGATCTTTGTAACCATTTCTTGTTTTATATGAGGTTACTTTCAGATAATCTTTTTCTACTCCTGTATATGGATCATAGTTTATTTGTGACCCTAATTTTATTGTTGTCGTTCCATTTGTTACATTTCCTTTTCCATCCAAACACCATTTATTTCCCGAATAATTATTTAATAATCCTTCGTATTGCGATAATTTTGATGTTTCATCTCTTTTTGCCTCCCCTGTTTTTTCTTTTGCATCTGCAGCCTTCTTTAATATTCCATTTTCCCCTGATAACATTGCTATTGCTACTCCTACCAATATTAATAACACTATTATTGTTATTACTAATGCTATTAATGTTATTCCTTTGTTTCTTTTCATTTTTATTTTCCTTTCTTATATAAAATTATTCAGCAAATTCTATGCTAATATCACTATCATTTGGAGCTTGTACATTTTGATCTATTTCTTCATCTGAATTATCAAAATATATTCTATCAATTAATTTTGAATCTTCTAAATTTATTATATTATTGTGATCTACATCCATAGACAAAATTAGATAGTATGGTATATCTTCATCTTCTTCGAATTTTATTTCTTTTTCTCCTAGATATAAGCTCTTATTATATGCAAAAAAATCTATAGAAGTTGAATCTGTTGAGTCTATTTCTCCATCTAGATTAGTATCACCATATATTAAAACTCTTCCTACTTCATTACTTCCTTCTTTTATTACCATTCCTGTTGCAACAGATATAGTTTTGTCTTCTATTTCGCTTCCATCAACATTTAATATATTATAATTTTTTGGTAACTTATTTATAACGTCTTGTACACTTTCGCTTTTATTTTTATTTTTTACTATAATTCCTGTTAGATATCCATTGGCAAATTTATATGGTGTACCATTTTTTGAAAAGTCTATCTGCACTTCAAAATCTGATAATCTTGTTTCTTCCTCTTTTTGTGCTTGTTCTGTTTTTGTTTTTGCTTCTGCTGCCTTCTTTAATATTCCATTTTCTCCACTCAGCATTGCTATTGCTACCCCTGCCAATATTAACAACACTATTATTGTTATTACTAATGCTATTAATGTTATTCCTTTTTCTTTCTTACTAATAATATTTCTCATTTTTTCCTCCCAGAAATTCTAATTCTTATTCAATTATTATCTTTCCAACATACACTTCTTTTTCATTATATACACATATTACTTCATCTCCATTTTGAATGTTTTCTGTTGTTGTAATTTCTTGCCCATTTCTTTCTATTTTACTTCCTTCTGGTAATACATTTAATAAATCTCCTGTTTTAGTTTCCACACTTGTTTTAATTTTAAATTTATACTCATCTATATCTTTATAATATTCTAACCTATAAACATCAGTTTCATCAGTTATTTGGCTCCAGCACAAAATGCTTTCTTTATCTTCTATTATTTTGCTTGGATCTAAAGCACTTTTATTCCATATAATTTTTGTTTCCTCTCTCTGTATATGATACTTAATTAATTTTAAATCTTTTCCATCAATCTTACCATCATGATTTACATCCATTGCTATTCTTATAAAATCAATTTTTCCTAATTCATTTTTACCTTTTGCATAATTACTTAAATATGAGTAGTCTAATCCATCAATTACTCTAGAACTACGATTGCAACAAATATCACCAAACACTACTGTTCTTGCAACTATATTTCCTTCTTTTACAACTGCCATTCCTGTTGAAATATCTGTATTGTCTTTTTCACTTTCAACTATTGTTTTATCTTCCCCTATCTTTGTCGTCGTATCATATACATATTTTAGTTCAATATTATACCCTTGTGGCAATTTGCTTTGTAAATCTTGCACTTTATCCCCTGGATTTATTCCTGTTATAAATCCATATCTGCATTTATATTTCGAATTATTTGTTAAAAAACTAGTCGTTATTTCCATGTCTGTTAATGTTGTTTCTTCTTCTTTTTGTGCTTGCTCTGTCCCTGTTTTCGCTTCTGCCGCTTTCTTTAATATTCCATTTTCTCCTGACAACATTGCTATTGCTACTCCTGCCAATATTAATAATACTATTATCGTTATTACAAGCGCTATTAATGTTATTCCTTTGTTCTTTTTCATTTTCCTTTTTTCTCCCTTTTTATTTCACTCTTTATATTCGTGTATTTTTTTATGTGATTTTTTAGTCTATTTTATCCTATTTTTATATTACCATATTTATTTTTTATTTTACAGTGATTTTTATTCATACTTTTGTTTTGCTCTTGACATTCACAACAAAAGACAATATAAATTTATCCGGTATTATCATAATTACCAAATAAGCTAATATTGCCTTTTCTTTTATTATGCTCTTCATTTTCTAAACTATTTTTTTGTGTATACTACTCTTACAAGGCTTTCATCCTTTTTCAGTCTTGTCATCCTTCGTTTTTCTCATTTTTTCTTACTCCTAAAAAATAATTATTATTCAATTATTATTTTTCCAATGTGCACTTCCTTTTCCTTATATGAGTATATAACCTCATCTCCATTTTGAACATTCTCTGTTGCTTCTATTTCTTGTTCATTTCTTTTTATTTTGCCGCCTTCTGCTAATGTACTTAAAAAGTCTTCCACTTTTGTTTCACTTGTTTTCATCTTGAAATTATAGTTATCTATTTTTTCATCATATTGTAATGTATAAATATCAGTTTCACTACCATCTTCAAAAACCTTTTGCACATATGCATATCTTAAAAGACTCTCTTGATCTAATATTATTTTATCAGGATTTGAAACATATAAGTTTTGGGATATTCCTAATTCATGACCTGATGAAATATAAAGTTTAAAATTCTTTAAATCTTCACCATTAATTTTTCCATCACAATTTAAATCTACTGCCGCTTTTCTAAAATCTTCTTTTATTTCATTTGAGTTCATTGCGTATTTGGCTTTGAAATTCCCATAATCATTTGCATTAATTCCTCCGTCGCACCTTATATCACCAAATAAAACTGTTCTAGCTATTATCTCACCGTTTTTCATTACTGCCATTCCTGTTGAAACCACAGTAGTACTTTTTTCGGATTCTTCTATTGCTTCATCCTCACCTTCATCAGTTGATGCAACCCATTTATATTTTAATGCTACCTTATATCCTGTTGGTAAGGCATCTTCTAAATTTTTCACAGTATCAGTAGTTTCTAATCCTGTTATAAATCCATATCTGCATTTATATTTCGAATTATTTGTTAAAAAACTAGTCGTTATTTCCATATCTGTTAATCTTGTTTCTTCCTCTTTTTGTGCTTGTTCTGTTTCTGTCTTTGCTTCTGCTGCTTTTCTTAATATTCCATTCTCTCCTGATAGCATTGCTATTGCTACCCCTGCCAATATTAGTAATACTATTATCGTTATTACAAGCGCTATTAATGTTATTCCTTTGTTCTTTTTCATTTTCCTTTTTTCTCCTTTTTTTATTTCACTCTTTATATTTGTGTATTTTTTTATGTGATTTTTTGGTCTATTTTGTTCTATTTTTATATTACCATATTTATTTTTTATTTTACAGTGATTTTTATTCATACTTTTATTTTGCTCTTGACACACATCGCAAAAAGACAATATTATTCTATCCGGTATTATTATAACTACCAAATAAAATAAATATTGCCTTTTTTAATTTATTCATACTTTTACTCCTTTTCATTCGTCATTTTTCACCTATATATTATCATTAGTTAACTTTATTGTCAATATTCTTCAATATAGTTTTTTTTTTATATTTTGTATTACAATGATATGAAATAACAACTTTACTATTTACAATTTATACCTTTTATGATATAATCTGTACAAATTTAATATATAAGGAAGTGGCTATTATGACAGAAAATTACAATAATAGCTTGGTAGAAAATAAGGTCTTAATATTATATACATTAAAAAAGAGTGGAAAAGACTTCACTGACAATAACCTATTCAAAGTTATATCAGCAATAAATGATATAAATTACTTCTATTTTAGTGAATTACTAGTTGACCTTGTAGATTCCAAGTTAGTTGGAAAATATACTAAAGATGAGCAAACTGTTTTTGAAATTACTTCTGAGGGAAAAAACGCTCTTGAACTTACATTAGACGCTTTACCAGGAATATTAAAATTAAAGGCAGATAACTTATTTTCTAAAGAATTAAGTGATATTGCAGAAGAATCATCAATAACAGCTGAATACATACCAGAAAATGAAAATGATTATACAGTAAAATGTAAAATAATAGAAAATAATAAAACAGTTTTTGAAGTAAGAACATTTGCATGTTCAAATGATCAGGCAAAGCGTATTGCAGATAACTGGAGAGCTAATGCAAATACGATTTACCCTCAAATTCTTAATTTACTAAATTGTGAAAAATAATTTAAAATTTATAAAATGGTGGCTTACTTTCAAAAGTCATCATTTCTTTTTTTGTTGGATGTTCTAGTGTAAGTTTATATGCCCAAAGCCTAATTTGTTTTCCTCTTCCCCTTACACCATATTTTTGATCACCATATAAGCTATGTCCTGCATAAGCAAATTGAACTCTTATTTGGTGATGTCTTCCTGTATGTAAATTTACTTTTACAACACTTAAATCTCTTTTTTCGTCATAATTTAAAACTTCATAGTCCAATATTGCAAGTTTAGCATTTTTCTTTTCTTTGTTTACAACCTTGCTCATATTATTTCTTTCGTCTTTATATAAATAGTTCTCTAAAGTACCGGCATTTTCTTCAAACTTTCCATCAACTGTTGCAATATATGTTTTTTGCAATGTTTTATTTCTTACTTGTTCACTAAGCCTAGACGCCGATTTTGAGGTTCTTGCAAATACCATCACTCCACCAACTGGTCTATCTAATCTATGTACTAAACCTATATAAACCTCTCCTGGTTTATTATATTTTTCTTTTATATATTCTTTTACAAGTGATAACATGTCTTTATCACCTGTTTTATCTGATTGTGATGGAATGTTTGGCTCTTTTTCTACTACTATAATTTGATTATCTTCATAAATTACTTTCATTTCTAATTTTTTTGCTCCCATCTTCCAAAAATACCACAAGGTAGCACAAGTGACGACTTCTCCATTGGAAGTCCAATTTCTCCTGCTTGAACTATTCCTTTATGTTCTTTATTTACAGTTAGGTTTAAAATATTAGCTAAAACCATACTTGATATTCCTGTTGTATAAGAGTTTATTAAAAAGAATAATGGATTGTCAGATAAAACCTTTGTGCATAATTCTACTAGGTCATAAATATTGTTTTCAAATTGCCAAACTTCTCCATTTGCACCTCTTCCATAAGATGGTGGATCCATTATAATGGCATCATATTTATTGCCTCTTCTTATTTCTCTGTTCACAAATTTTTGAACATCATCTACTATATATCTTACCTTTTTATCTGCAAGTCCTGATGACTGTATATTTTCTTTGGCCCATGATACCATACCTTTTGAACTATCAACATGACAACAAGAAGCTCCTGCTGATAAACATGCAACAGTTGCTCCTCCTGTGTATGCAAATAAATTAAGTACTTTTATTTCTCTTTTAGCAGATTTGATTTTATTTATCATCCAATCCCAATTAACTGCTTGCTCAGGAAATAAGCCTGTGTGTTTAAATCCCATAGGCTTAATGTTAAAAGTTAAGTTTTTATATTTTATTTGCCAAGAATTTGGCATTTTTCTTTTATAATCCCAACTTCCTCCACCTGTTTTACTTCTAGAGTAAATTGCATCTGCTTTTTTCCACTCATTTGGAAAACTCTTATTATTCCACACAATTTGTGGATCCGGTCTAGATAGAGTTATATTTCCCCATCTTTCTAATTTTTGTCCATTTGCCATGTCTATTATTTTATAATCTTGCCAATCTTTTGCTATGTTCATTTCTTCATTACCTTTCACTTTAAATATTTGTAAGTATTTTCATAAAATTATATATTAAAATAAAATTTAGAGTACAGCACATAAAAAATAATATTATAGAAGCTCCCAATAATTTATGCTTGCTCATAAAATTTAAAATACTGCTTGTACTCTTTTCCTTTTTAAAATTTTGCATATACATACCCCCTTATTATATGTATATGCATGTTGTTTCTTAAATATGACTATTTTTTTAATTTTGTTTTGTATATCCTATAGATTCCATGTATTCAGTAATTTCTCTGCTGTCAGTTCCTTTTACAGCATAATACTTATTCTTTCCTTCAATAGTTTGCATATAAATATCATCACTTACAGGGCTTAATTTAGTTTCTCCATTTAAGTCTATGCATCCATATTTTCCTTTACATACTACAATTAAATTGTATTCTGGTATTAATAGCAAATTGTGTGATGTTCCTTGTACATTTGTAGTTATACAACCTACTTTGTCATATTCTAAATTTGTTATTTTTTTACCATCAGTATCAAAAAATCCCCATTTTTCATTTTGACATACTGGTATTAATTTATTTGCTATTATATATCCATTTGTAATATTATTGTCTACAAAGTCTTTTGTATCAATTCCTATCTTTTCATATTCTAAAGGAATCTTAATGTTACCATTTATATCAACTACTCCATATAGCTTTCCATCAATAGATGCTAAATAAAGTTCCTTCTTGTTATCTATTAATTCTAGTTTGCTGTAAACTGGCTTTATTTTCATTTCTCCATCATTTGATATTATTCCTATTTTGCCATCATTTCCTGTGAATAAAAATGCAGAATTCTGAGGCATATATGTTAATGATTTATATTGGAATCCAAGTATTTCTTTTTTTCCATCAAAACTAACAACACCATATTCACCTGTTTCTTTTGTTACTACCAACATTCCTTCAAGTATAGCTTTTTGGTTTACAAATGTCTCATCTAAATCCCTATACCCCATTTTGCTAATTCTAGTATTTCCGTCTTTATCTTCTGTTGTAAAAGCCGAAACATAGTAATCTAGTGTATTTATTGATATAGTTCTTGTTTGTGCATCATAAGATACTATTGCGTTAAAACCTTTTTCTATTCCTTCTAAGTTGGTATATATAACATCATTTTGCTTGATTACTTTTTCATTTATAGGATATGTTTCATAATTCATATTTTCATTTGATGTACTTGTTATACTTGAGGTGCTTTGTCCTTTTTTATCACTTATATCTATTTTTGTTACAACATCTGAATCCACTTGAAATATTGCTACTTCATTTTCATTTTTTACATAGCAACTATTTGTATCTTCTGATGTTACAGTATATGTACCATTTCCTGATTCATACCCTAAATATTTTGCTACGTCTTTTATTGGCGCATACATTTCTAAGTTTCCATTATCATTAATATTAATTTTTAACATATTATATAATTGTGCAACTTGCGTATTTTGTCCCTTTTCAACACCATTTAATTGGAAGTATATTTTGTTAGGATCATAAGATAAATACACCATTCCACAAATTAATGCTATCATTAATACAAATGTAATTATAATTGCTATTAATATAGTCTTTTTTAATTTTTTTCTCTTTTCACTTTCTCTTTTATCTTCATATCCATCGTACAAACTCATTAAAAATCCCCCTTACATAATAGGATAACCGTATTTTTCGTAAAATTCTTTTCTAAAATTTAATAAGTTATCATTCTCTATTTCCATTCTAACTCTTTCCATTAATTTAGTCAAGAATCTTAAATTATGAATAGATAATAATCTCATTCCTAATATTTCATTTGTTTTTATTAAATGTCTTATGTATGCTCTTGTATAATTTTTGCAAGTATAACAGTCACACTCTTCATCAAGTTTTCCCCAATCTTTCTCATAAGTTGCATTTCTTATAACAAGTTTTCCTCTTGATGTTAGAGCTGTTCCATGTCTTGCTAAACGTGTTGGTAAAACGCAGTCACACATGTCTATTCCGGCAAGCGCAGCCTCTATTAAATAATCTGGTGAACCTACTCCCATTAAGTATCTTGGTTTGTTTTCAGGCATAAGTGGAGTAGTATATCTTAAAATATCCAAAAATTCTTCTTTTGGTTCTCCTACACTAATTCCACCAATTGCATATCCAGGGAAGTCTAATTCAATTAAATCTTTAGCTGACTGCTCTCTTAAATCTTTGTAAAATCCTCCTTGAATTATTCCAAATAAACCTTGATTTTCTGTTTTATGTGCTTCTTTGCATCTTGTTGCCCATCTTGTCGTTCTTTCCATTGATTTTTTTGTATATTCATAAGTTGATGGATATGGACAGCATTCGTCAAATGCCATTATTATATCTGCACCTAATGCTTCTTCTATCTCCATAACACTTTCTGGAGTAAATAAATGCTTACTTCCATCTAAATGTGAACTAAATTTTACTCCTTCTTCTGTTATCTTTCTAAGACTACTCAAGCTAAATACTTGAAATCCTCCACTGTCTGTAAGTATAGGCTTGTCCCAATTCATAAATTTATGAAGTCCACCTGCTTCTTTTACTAGTTCATGTCCTGGTCTTAGATACAAATGATATGTATTTGATAATATTATTTGTGCTTTTACTTCATCTTTTAATTCTTCTGGTGTCATAGATTTTACTGTGGCCTGTGTTCCCACTGGCATAAATATTGGTGTTTGTATATCTCCATGAGGAGTATGTACTACTCCTCTCCTTGCTCCTGAATTTTTGTCTATGTGTAATAATTCATATGTTATTGCTTCACTCATTTTTATTCCTTTCTATTTTGATGATAATATTTTTAATGCTTGCTTTATTATTTCCTCAAGTGTAATATCTGTTTTATCAATTTGATTTATTGCTTTATCAATATCATTTTTTGTATATCCTAATACTTGCAATGCTGTTGTAGCCTCTGTTACTTTATTATCAGCAATAATCGCATTTTTAATTTTACTTTTTGTTCCACTTGCAACTTCTAATTCTGCTATTTGTTGTTCTTTCTTTAATTTATCTTTTAATTCTAATACTATTCTTTGTGCTGATTTTAATCCTATTCCTGGTATTTGTTTTAGAGTACTTATATCATTTTGTATAACTGCAATAGCAAAAGCTGATGGTTCAATACTTCCTAACATTGTTACTGCCGTTTTTGCTCCTACTCCGCTAACAGATATTAAAAGTTCAAACATTCTAAGTTCTTCAAATGTATTAAATCCAAATATACTTATATCATCTTCTTTTACTCTATAATAAGTATATACTTTTACTATGTCTCCGATTTTTCCAATTTGATCTATGGCTATTGAAGACATAAATACTTTATATCCTAAACCTCCTACTTCTATAACAATGTATTCAGTTTGTTTCATTGTAAGCTCGCCTTTTATATATGCTAACATTTTTTATCTCCTATTTCATCATATTTTTTATTCTGTCTATTGCTTCTACTGAGTTTTCTTTTGTTCCAAATGCTGTTAATCTAAAGAAACCTTCTCCACATGTTCCAAATCCGCTTCCTGGTGTTCCAACTACATTTGCTTCTTCTAATAGCTTGTCAAAGAATTCCCAAGATGTCATATTTGCTGGTACTTTAAGCCATATATATGGTGAATTTACTCCTCCATATACAGTAAATCCTGCTTGTTTTAATCCCTCTTTTATTATTTTAGCATTTTCTAAATAATATTTTATATTTTCTTTTATTTGTTTTTTACCTTCTTCTGTAAAAGTTGCTTCTGCTGCTCTTTGTACTATGTAAGATACACCATTAAATTTGGTTGTTGTTCTTCTATTCCATAATTTATTTAAAACAACTTTTTCACCATTTTCTGTATATCCATATACTGTCTTAGGAACTACTGTATATGCACATCTTACTCCTGTAAATCCTGCAGTTTTTGAAAAACTCTTGAATTCTATTGCAACATCTTTTGCACCATCTATTTCATATATACTGTGTGGAATATCATCTTCAGTTATAAATGCTTCATATGCTGCATCATATAAAATAATTGCATTATTTTCCTTTGCATAATCTACAAATTTCTTTAATTCAGTTTTTGTTATTCCTGTTCCTGTTGGATTGTTTGGAAAACATAGATATATTATATCGACTTTTTCTTTTGGTAATTCAGGAACAAAATTGTTTTCTTCTAATACTGGTAGATATACTATATTTTCTTTTCTTCCTGACATTATATTTGTGTCTACATATACCGGATATACTGGATCTGTTATAGCAACTTTATTATTTATTCCCATTATATCTACTATGTTTCCACAGTCACATTTTGCACCATCTGATACAAATATTTCATCCATCTCTATTCCTAAGTTTTTGTAATCACTTTCAATTATTGCTTTTTTTAGGAAGTCATAACCTTGTTCTGGTCCATATCCTTTAAATCCCTCTGCTGTTCCAATTTCATCAACTGCTTTATGCATTGCCTCTGTTACAGCTGGTACTATTGGTTTTGTTACATCTCCAATACCTAATTTAATTATTTTCTTTTCTGGATTTTCTGCTTGATATTTAGCAACTTTTTTTGCTATAGTAGAAAATAAATAGCTATCTTCTAATTTTAAAAAATTTTCATTAATCTTCATATTCAATCTCTCCTTCAAATACAGTAGTAGCACTACCTGTCATATAAACATGGTTGTTTTCTTCATTCCATTCAATTTCAAGTGTTCCACCTAATAATTCTACATTTACATTTCTATCTGTATATCCATTCAATACTGATGCCACAGCTGATGCACATGCACCTGTTCCACAAGCTAATGTTTCACCTGCTCCTCTTTCCCAGACTCTCATTTTGATATTATTTCTATCTACAATATTTATAAACTCTACATTTGTTCTTTTTGGAAAAGCATCATTTATTTCAACAGGTTTTCCATACTTTTCAAGTTCAAATTCTTTTACATCTTCATCTATAAATGTTATAGCATGTGGATTTCCCATTGATACTGCTGTAAAATTAAACTCTTTATCTTCTATTTTTAATTTCAAGTTTTTTACAGGCATTTCTTTTGAAATTACTGGTATTTTACTTGGTTCAAGTATAGGCTCTCCCATATCAACTCTTGCTTTTTCAACTTTTCCATCTTTTATTGTTAATTTTAGAGTTTTTATTCCTGCCAAAGTTTCTATTGTCACTATGTCTTTATTTGTCATTTTTTTATCATATACAAACTTTCCTACACATCTTATTCCATTGCCACACATTTCTGCTTCTGTTCCATCACTATTGAACATTTGCATTCTAAAATCTGCAACTTTGCTTTCACATATTAGTATTAATCCATCTGACCCTATTCCAAAGTGTCTATCACTAACATATCTTGCTAATTCTTCTCTATTTTCAATTTTTTGATTTATAGCATCCATGTATACATAGTCATTTCCTAATCCATGCATTTTTGTGAATTTTAACATTTTATCACTTCCTATTTTTATTTTATTATAACCGCTTGTATTTTATCATTTTTAATGGTTTTTGTAAACAAATTTAGCTAATAAATTATTAATTTGGGGACGGTTCTCTTGTGAACAACAAAAAATCTTGCAAGCTTCGTAGCTATATTTATATAGCATGATTGCAAGATTTTTTTATATTTAATTTAAAAAACCACATGTGTCCCCAAGTTCACAAGAGAACCGTCCCCAAATTAACAATTAGTCAGTAACTTCTATGTATGCAAATCTAGGGGCAATGTTACGATTTTCTCCGTTTTCTCCTGCTTCATGTTCAAATTCAACTTCAAGATAATATCCATCCATTACATTTTTACTTCCATCTACTTCGTTATAAGAAACTCTTGATCCATCTATCCTCTCCAAAATTTTAATTTTATCTGATTTTGGTAAATCTGCTATCAATGCTGATACTGTTGTGTCTTTTTTTACTCCTCTTAGCTTGTATGTATCTGTTTCTTTATAATATTCAAATGAGTAACCTTTGCTTTTATCTAGTGAATTAATATATTCTTGTATTTCTGTATACAATCTTCTTATTGATTTAGCTGGCACTATTTTATTTTCTTTTTGATTAATATCATCTGTATTCTTCAATGCATAAAATAATATCCTTAAATAGTCATTCATATTAATTTCTTCATCATTATATACATTACATGCTATTTTTTGAAAATCTCTAAAATTTGCTGTTGCCTTAGTTTTAAAAAATCGATCATATTGTTGTAATAACGTTGAATCCATAGTATCTATAATCCCATCGCAAGTAACATCTCCAAATAGTACTGTTCTTGCAACTTCTTGTCCATCTTTTGCTATTATCATTCCTGTCGCTATATATGTAGTAGCCTTTTCGCTTTCCTCTATAGCTTCATCTTCATTTGTAAGACCGTTGTATCTTTTCGATATCACTTTATACCCATCTGGTAATGCATCTTCCAATTTTTCTACAGTTTCAACTGTTCTTTTGTTTTCTTTATCATACTCAAATCCTGTTATACATCCATGTTGATATTTATAACCACTATCAGTATTTAATGCCATTTCATAGCTTAGTAATGATCCCATTTCTTCTTTCTGTCCTTCTTCTGTTTTTGTCTTTGATTCTGCTGCTTTTCTTAATATTCCATTTTCTCCTGATAGCATTGCTATTGCCACTCCTGCTAAGATTAATAATACTATTATTGTTATTACTAATGCTATTAGTGTAATACCTTTAGCTTTTCTCATTTTCTATTTTTCCTTTCAATTTATTTTGTTTCTATGCTCCATGTTATAATAAGATCACTATTGTTCTCATCTTTAGATGTCCATCTTATATAATATCCATTAGATACTATCACATCTTCTGTTACTTCTTTTTTACTTTCATCAAGTACTTTCAATTCATCTGAATTTGGTAGTTCGTTTATTAATTCTCCAGCAATTTTATCTTTTGGAACTCCTTTTATTTTATATGTATCTGCTTCTTCATCATACTCAAATTCATATCCACTGTCTTGGTTCAACGAATTTATATATCCTTGTATTTTTGTGTTCCATCTTCTAATGTTCTTTTGTGACATTTTAATATTTCTACTTTGAACAATATCAACATTACTACCATCTGGATGAAGGTATTGATATAACAAATTTATATCTTTAGTATCTATTTCATCATCATCATATACATTTGCTGCTAATTTTTGAAAATTTTTAAAATTAGAAATACCCTTTGTATGCATAGCTAATGTAGTTGAATCTATTGGGAGTATGTTTCCATCGCAATTTAAATCTCCAAATACTACTGTTCTTGCAACAGTAACGCCATCTTTTTGTATTGCCATACCTGTTGAAATTATCATTGTATCTTTTTCAACTTCCTCAATTACTTTGTCTTCTCCTTTTTTGGTTGATGGAACATATTCGTATTTTAATGCTACTTTATATCCTTCTGGTAATGCATTTTCTAATTTCGATACTGTATCAGTAACACTATTGTTCTCTACTGTCATTCCAGTTACATATCCATAACTACATCTATAATTTGATTTCTTTGTTAAAAAATTAGTTGTTAGCTCCATATCTGTTAATGTTTTTTCCTCTTGTTTTTGTGCCTCTTCTGTTTTTGTCTTTGCTTCTGCTGCTTTTTTTAATATTCCGTTTTCTCCTGATAACATTGATATTGCTACTCCTGCTAAAATTAATAGCACAATTATAGTTATTACCAATGCTATTAACGTTATTCCTTTGTTTTTCTTCATTTAAACTTTTCCTCCTATTCTTCTACTTCTATATATGCAAAATATGCTTTTACATCATTGTCAATTGCATCTTTGAAGCTCCAACAAACATAATATCCTTCTAACACATTATCATTTTCGTCTGCTTCAAAATAAGAAAATCTATTTTCATCTCCTTTTTTATAATAGATTTTTATTTCATCCGATTTTGGCAGTGCTGCTATTAGCGCTGATACTTTAGTATCTCTCTTTACTCCTTTTAATTTATATGTATCTTTCTCTTCATTGTACTCAAATGAATACCCTGTGCTATTATCTAACAATTGTATATATTCTTGTAACTCTGCATACAACCTTCTTATTGTTTTAGGAGAAGTCTTTATATTTACATTTTGACTAAAACCAGTAACATTCTCTTCTGTTTCTGGCAAAATATATTTTCTTATTTTAGCAACATCTTCTATATTTATTTTGTCATCATCACACACATTACTTGCTATTTTTTGAAATTCTTTATAATTCGTCGCTGGAAAAAAACTTGCATAATTGCTCACACTTACAATATCATTACCATCAATCTTACCATTGCAATCTGCATCCCCAAACAGTACGGTTCTTGCAGCTTCTTTTCCATCTTTTGTTATTGCCATTCCAGTTGCTATATATGTAGTAGCTTTTTCGCTTTCTTCTATTGGTTCATCTTTTCCTGAGCTATATTTTGAAGTTACCTTATATCCATCTGGCAATTTATCTTCAAAGTTTTCTACTGACTCAACTGTTCTATTATTTGATCTATCATATTCAAACCCTGTTATACATCCATACTGATATTTATAACCACTATCTAAGTTTAATGCCATTTCATAACTTAATAAGGATCCCATTTCTTCTTTCTGTCCTTCTTCTGTTTTTGTCTTTGATTCTGCTGCTTTTCTTAATATTCCATTTTCTCCTGATAGCATTGCTATTGCTACTCCTGCTAAGATTAGTAATACTATTATTGTTATTACTAATGCTATTAATGTTATTCCTTTGCTTTTTCTTAAGATTTTTTTCATTTTCTTTCACTTCCTATAATTATAATCTTTTATTCAATTATTATTTGTCCTATATATATTTCCTTTTCTTCATATATATATATTACTTTGTCTCCATTTTTAACATTCTCTGTTATTTCAACTTCTTCCTCGTTTCTTTTTATTTTACCATTTTCCGGCAATGTTTTTAAGAAATCATCTACTTTTGTCTCACTTGTTTTCGTTTTAAAATTATAAACATCTATATTCTTGTCATATACTAAAGTATAAAGGTCAGTTTCACTACCAGCATCATATATTCCTTGTACATAAGTATACCTTAAAAGACTTTCTCGATCTAAATTTATCTTACCAGAATTTGAAATATATTGATTCTTAGATATTTCTATTTTAGCACTACATTGAATATATGCTTTTAAATATTTTAAATCTTCTCCATTTATCTTCCCATCACAATTTAAATCCATTGCTGCTTTTCTGAAATCTTCTTGTATTTCCCTTGATGGTGCAATACATCTTTTAAGGTTATTATAATCATTTGCATTTATTCTCGAATCACAATTCACATCAGCAATTAAAACCGTTCTTGCCACTTCTTGTCCATCTTTTATTATTGCCATTCCCGTTGATATATTAGTAGTACTTTTTTCACTTTCTTCTATTTCTTTGTCTTCACCATTATTGGTTGAAATATTGTATTCATATTTCAATGTTACTTTATATCCTTCTGGCAATGCTTTTTCAAGTTCCTGTACAGTATCCATCTCTTCTATCCCTGTTATGTATCCATATCTACATTTATATTTTAAATTGTTTGCTAAAAAGTATTTTTCTAATTCTATATCTTCATCACTTATTCCTTCTAAACTTTCTACATTTCCATTTTTATTTATTTTTACACTATTATCTTCTTTTTTTACTATGTATCCTCCATCTTCATCACTTACTATGTCTTTTTCTTCTACTCCTAATCTTTCTAATTCTGTTTTTAATATTTTCTCATCTATTTTTGCATCTTTATTTATAATCGCACTCATAATTGTAATTTTCACTTGTTCAACAAAACTCGCTTCTTCTGTTTTTGTCTTTGATTCTGCTGCTTTTTTTAATATTCCGTTTTCTCCTGATAGCATTGCTATTGCTACTCCTGCCAAGATTAATAATACTATTATTGTTATTACTAGTGCTATTAATGTGATTCCCTTGTTTTTCTTCATTTAAACTTTTCCTCCTATTCTTCTACTTCTATATACGCAAAACTTGGAGATATTTCGTCACCATCATCATATTGTATTTTTAATTGAACATAATATCCATTTATTACATTATTAGTTCCTTCTACTTCAGTAAATCCCCTTTTATTTTCATTTTCTACAACGATTTTTATTTTGCCCGATTCTGGCAATGCTGCTATTAATGTTGACACTGTTGTATTCTTTTTTACTCCTTTTAATTTATAAGTATCGGTTTCTTCATTATATTCAAATTTATACTCGCCATCCTCGCTTAATGACTTTATATATCCTTGTAATTGTGCATATAGTCTTTTTAAGTTTTTAGCCGAAGTAATTACATTTTCATTTTGATTTATATCAACTGCATCTGTAGTACCAGCAGCATATTTTGATATTTTATTACAGTCTTTATTGTCTAGCTTATCATCATTGTATACATTCATTGCCATTTTTTGAAAATCTTTTAAATTTATAGTTGTCCAAAATCCCAGATATCTGGTTGAAATAAGACTATCCGCACTATTTATCACTCCATTACAATCGACATCTCCAAATAATACTGTTCTTGCAACTTCTTGCCCATCTTTTTGTACCGTCATTCCTGTTGATATATATGTATTTTCTTTATCTTCATCTTTTATTATCTCATCTTGTTTTGTTGCATAATTATATTTAGTTATAATCTTATATCCTTTGGGCAATTTATCTTCTAGGTCTTTTACTGACTCTACTGTTCTTTTGTTTTCTTTATCATACTCAAATCCTGTTATACATCCATGTTGATATTTATAACCACTATCAGTATTTAATGCCATTTCATAGCTTAGTAATGATCCCATTTCTTCTTTCTGTCCTTCTTCTGTTTTTGTCTTTGATTCTGCTGCTTTTCTTAATATTCCATTTTCTCCTGATAGCATTGCTATTGCTACTCCTGCTAAGATTAGTAATACTATTATTGTTATTACTAATGCTATTAATGTGATTCCTTTATTTTTCTTCATTTAAACTTTTCCTCCTATTTTTCTAATTCTATACATGCAAAATTACAAAGTATTTCAGTTTCATCCTCTTTAAATTTTATTTGAACATACCCTCCATCTACTACTTTACTATCATTGGATAAACCTTTTTTGTCTTTATCAACTATGGTTACTTCTTTTGAAGTTGGTAGTACATTTATTAAGGTTCCTACTGTTGTATCATTTTTTACTCCTTTTAGTTTGTATGTATCTTGTCCACTATTATATTCAAATGAATATCCACTACTAGCATCTAAAGATTTTATATATTCTTGTAATTCTGTGTAAAATCTTTTTAAGTCTTTACCAGAAAATTTTTTACTTTCTTTTTGGTTAATAGGTTTAGTCAATGGATTCACAGTTACAATTCCTGACAATTGACTCAAATCTTTAATGTTTAATTCGTTATCATTATATAAATTCATTGCCATTTTTTGAAAATCTTCAAAGTCACTTAATAAATAATAAAAACCTACTACTCTCTTTAAGCAAGTACTATCCTGAAGTCCTATTTCTCCATCACCATTAATGTCACCAAATAATACTGTTCTTGCAACTTCTTGCCCATCTTTTTGTACCGTCATTCCTGTTGATATATATGTATTTTCTTTATCTTCATCTTTTATTATCTCATCTTGTTTTGTTGCATAATTATATTTAGTTATAATCTTATATCCTTTGGGCAATTTATCTTCTAGGTCTTTTACTGACTCTACTGTTCTTTTGTTTTCTTTATCATACTCAAATCCTGTTATACATCCATGTTGATATTTATAACCACTATCAGTATTTAATGCCATTTCATAGCTTAGTAATGATCCCATTTCTTCTTTCTGTCCTTCTTCTGTTTTTGTCTTTGATTCTGCTGCTTTTCTTAATATTCCATTTTCTCCTGATAGCATTGCTATTGCTACTCCTGCTAAGATTAGTAATACTATTATTGTTATTACTAATGCTATTAATGTGATTCCTTTATTTTTTCTCATAATTTCTTTCTTCCTCTTTATAATTTATTATTTGGTTTCTATAGTTGCAAATAAAATGCTATAATCAACATCATCTTCAGTTTTAAATGTCCATTTTATATAATATCCAGTTGATACTACATTATTCTCAGCTACTTCTGCTCTATTCTCATCAAGAATTTTCAATTCATTCGAATTTGGTAATTCACTTATTAATTCTCCTGCCTTTTTATCTTTTGAGATTCCTTTTATTTTATATACATCGTGTTTTTCATTGTATTCAAATTCGTATCCAGTATCCTTATCTAACGAATTTATATATCCTTGTATTTTTGTGTTCCATCTTTTTATATCTTTAGGTAATGTCTTAATACTTCTATTCTGATCAATATCGCCACCATGATTAATGTATGAAGTTAATGCATTTAAATCTTTTTTATTCAATTCATCATCATCATGCACATTCCCTGCCAATCTTTGAAATTCCTTTAACTCTAAAATATCATAATCACTCATATATTTATGTAAATTTCCTCTATCTATTGCATTTATTTTACCATTACATAGAAAATCACCAAATAATACTGTCCTTGCCACTTCTTGTCCATTTTTTGTTACCGCCATCCCTGTTGCAATTTTTGTACTTTCTTTTTGACTTTCTTCAATTGCTTTATCTTCCCCAGTTTTAGTACTAGTATCAAAATCATATTCTAACGTTACTTTATATCCATATGGTAATGCTCTTTCTAATTTTGCAACAGTATCACCAACTGTAATTCCTGTTATATACCCGTTGCTACACTTATAGTTTGAATTTTTTGTTAAAAAATTTGTTGTTAACTCCATATCTGTTAATATTGCCTCTTCTTGTTTTTGAGCACTTTCGGTTTTTGTCTTAGCTTCTGCTGCCTTTTTTAATATTCCATTTTCTCCTGATAGCATCGCTATTGCTACTCCTGCTAAAATTAGTAATACTATTATTGTTATTACTAGCGCTATTAATGTAATCCCATTATTTTTTCCTAATTTTGAATTTTTCATTTTAATCTCTCCATTTCTTATTTCAACCTTAATTTTAGCCTATTTTATTCTATTTAAATAATAACATATTCAACATTCTTTTTACAGTGATTTTTATTCATACTTTATATTTTTTTGATGATGTCAAAAGCGAACATACATATTGACATACATCACAAAAAGACAGTATAAATTCATTCGGTATTACTATAATTACCGAATGGCTTTATACTGTCTTTTATTCTTTTATATTCTTCTATTAAATTACTTGTGTGTGTGTGTGTGTGTGTGTGTGTACTCTCGCAAGGCTTTTAGTCTTTTCAATTCTTATTATCATTCGTTTTTCTCCTTTTTTCTTTCCTAGAAATTATATTACCATTACTGCAATTTTTTGTCAATATTTTTCATCCAAATTTTATATTATAAACTTTAAGAATAGAAAAATATAAACAGTAGAGAACCCTATATCGGTTCCTCAGTGAACTTTGGGACACATCTTACCATATTTCAAAACATGAGAAAACACCTTATAAATCAACTACTTCCAAAGATTTCATGAATTTATAAGATGTGTCCCAAAGTTCACTGAGGAACCGTCCCCAAATTAATTAAATTTTTTATCATTAGATCTCCAAAGATTCCATATCCCTGTGTAGGATCATTCACAAGAACATTAGTGACTGCTCCAATAAACTTTCCATTTTGGATAATAGGGCACCCACTCATTCCTTGAATTATTCCTCCTGTCTTATTAAGCAACTCATCATCTGTAACTTTTATCAGCATACTTTTATTATCATAATTATTATTAATATTTATTTTTTCAATTTCAATATTATATTCTTTTGTTGTAATATTATCTAATGAACACAATATAGTAGCTTTTCCTAATTTTATTTCATCACGCATTGCAACTTGCATTTTGTTTGTATTACTTAAGTTTACTGCAGAAATATCTTCTATTACTCCATAAATTCCCAAATTCGTGTTTTTATATATCTTTCCAATTTCATTTTGATTTTCTATAGTTCCTTGTATTTTTCCTGGATTTCCTTTCTTCCCTTTTATTATTGATACAATTTTTGTTGTTATAAAATCTCCATTTGCAATATTTATTAATTCTCCTGTGTCTATATCTGAAATTCCATGCCCTAATGCTGCAAATTTATTAGTTGATGGCTCATAAAATGTCATTGTGCCAATTCCTGCCGCACTATCTCTAACCCATAAACCTAATTTGTACTCATTTTTGCTTGTCTGTACTGGTTTTATATTACATTCTAAAGTTTCACCATCCCTAACATATACTACTTCTAAATTTTCTCCTTTTGAATTATTTACTACCTTTAGAAGTCCGTCTGTATCTGAAATATAATTATCTCCTATTTCTATGATTCTATCTCCCTCTTGAATTCCTGTGTTTTCATATGGTTTGTATTTCTCATTGTCTAATCCTTTTATTTCCGACATTCCAACTACTAAAACTCCACTAGTATACAGCTTTAGTCCTGCAACTTGTCCTATTGGTACTACTGTTGCTCTTTCAATTACACTTACATTTACCTCTTTTACTGTTACAGAATTAAACAATTTTACCTTTACATTTGTATTTCCTAAAACGCTCTCTTGATCAGTTTGATTTTCTTCTGAGCTTGCTGAGGTCAAAATTGATTTATACTGTTTTTCTTCTGTTTGTAGTGTCAATCCAAATAATGTTTTTATTCTCAAATTTTCTCCTTCAAATAGAATTGCACTTTCTGGTATGGCATCTATTGCACATACATATACATACGTGCATAATAAAATGCACAAAATAAAAGCAATAATTAAATTTTTTCTGGTTTTTTTCATTTTTTTCACCTTCAAATTTATTATTGCTTTTTATTTATTTTTTTATTTATAAAATTTTTGTAAATTTTTTATTTTTATAATTGTTTCCTTGCTTTTTCATCTAATGTGTCTAGTGTATCTAATGCTTTTCCTGTACCTAAAGCTACACATGATACTGTATCTTGAGCAATCATAACATTTATTCCTGTTTCTTTTTGGATTAATTTATCTAATCCATCAATTAAACATCCTCCACCTGTCATATATATTCCTTTATCACTTATATCGGCTGCAAGTTCTGGTGGTGTTCTTTCTAATACTGAATGCACTGCATCTACTATCATCATTGCTGGTTCTTGTAATGCTTCTAACATTTCACTTGAATGTATTGTTATTGTAGATGGAAGTCCTGTAATTAAATCTCTACCTCTAACATCCATTTCTACATCTTGTATTTTTGGAAATACACATCCAATATTGACTTTTAGGTCTTCTGCAGTTCTTTCTCCTACCATTATGTTGTATTTCTTTTTTAAGAATTTTATTATATATTCATCAAATTTATCCCCAGCAACTTTTATAGATGTACTTACAACTGATCCTCCTAATGATATTACTGCTATGTCTGTTGTGCCTCCACCAATATCAACTACCATATTTCCACATGCTTTTGATATATCAATTCCAGCTCCTATTGCAGCAGCTATTGGC
The DNA here is from genome assembly GCA_934167965.1 of uncultured Clostridia bacterium. Taxonomy (GTDB): domain Bacteria; phylum Bacillota; class Clostridia; order TANB77; family CAG-508; genus CAG-269. The sequence goes on from CAKPMJ010000004.1 coordinate 112,084, forward strand.
TCCTCAATTAGGTATACTTTTCTTGCTCCTGCTTGTGTTGCTGCATCTATTACTGCCTTTTTTTCCACCTCAGTTACTCTTGATGGTATACATATCATTATTCTTGGTGAAAATAATCCTTTTCCACCTACTTTGCTTATAAAATATTTTAGCATTTTTTCTGTTACTGTATAATCTGATATTACTCCATCTCTTAAAGGTCTTGTTGCAACTATATTTCCGGGTGTTCTTCCTAGCATTCTTCTTGCTTCATTTCCAACTGCTACAACATCTCCTGTATTATTGTCTACTGCTACTACTGATGGTTCTCTTAATACTATTCCTTTTCCTTTTATATATGCAATTACTGTTGCTGTTCCTAAATCTATTCCTATATCTTGCCCTAATCCGAATTTGAACATGTTCATCTTCCCTTCATATCTTTATTGCATTATTATTACAAAATCATTACGATTATATTACATTTTTTAAAATTTTTCAATACATTTCACAAAATTTAACAAAAAAGAAAAGCAATATTTATTATATCACTTTCCTCTCAATTTTATTTAAAATGATTTCCTTTACTTCTATTACGCCTTTTTGCTGTTTTTTCAACTTTTTCCTCTTTCTCTTCTTGTAACATTTTTGGTAATCTATCTTCTTCCTTATCATTTTCAAATTCTTTTTCAATTATTTTATTTTTCTTAGTAGTAAATATTACTATCAATACAATTATTACTATAATAGTTGCAATAATAATTATTTTTTTCATTAGTGCTTTTTGATTTGCATTTTTAAAAAAGCTATTAACTTCTGTTAAATCAACTTGCTCTTCTTTTAAATTTGCAAATATTTGATATGTAGCAATATTTTCCTTTTTACTGTTATATACTAATAATGTAATTACATTTTCTCCAAGTTTTAAATTTTCATTTCCTACAACTTCTACAGTTATATCATCACTTGTTTTTTCTGTTTTTATATCTAATGTTTTTTTATCACTTGGTGCATCTACATTATATTCATAATTATCTTGAGAAAATGATGGATTTAAAGTAACCCCACTTATTTCTAGATTAGATAATCCATCTTTCTTTGTTTCTGCCGGAGTTTCATCTACTTTATTTTCAACTGTATTTTCTTCTGGTTCTTTTTCTTCTTGCTTTTCTTCTCTTTTTATATTTAAAACATACGTCTTTGTAGTTTTTTTATCTTCTGCTGTAACCTTTATTGCAAATGTATTTTTTCCAACTTTTAGATTTCTATTTCCTGTTCCAGTTACTGTTGCTTTAGAATCTGTTGGATCTGCATAAATCTTTACTTTACTTACTGAGTTTGGAACTTTTACTGAATAATTCAAAGTCATCTTCCTAAAACCTGAAAAATCATTTGGTGTTATTCCTAGATTTTTTAATGTTGCAATATTTGATTTTTTATTTTCATTATTATCATTATTATTGTTAGATGAATTACTTGTATTGTTGTTATTGTTACTATTGTTTGTTGTAGATGGCTTATTTGAAGTGTTACTGCTACTGTCTGTTACTGTTACTTTTATAGATTTTGTTCCTGTAACTTCTTTAGCCGAACTATCTGCAACATCTTCTGCTTTAACACTTATTGTAGCTGTTCCTTTTGCCTTAGCTTTAATTGTTATTGTTGCTTTACTTTCAAGCCAACCAGTTTTAGACATGCTAACTGTAGCAACACTTGTGTTTGAAGAAGAGATTACAAAAACTCCTTCACAATTCTTCAAGTTAATTGTAAAAGTTGTAGATTTTCCTTTTTCTAAACTAATACTACTTTTACTTATGCTAAAACTACCTGATGCTGCATAACTATTTATATTTCCAAAAGTCAAAATACTAAACAGCAGTATTGTAGACATTATTATAACCTTTTTTAATTTCATATTTTTATTCCTTTCTTTATTTCGATTGCGGTCTAACTGATGCATTCTCCGGCATTGACTCATATACTGGTATTATAAATGTATATGGATAATCTACAGCATCTATATTTTTTAGTATTGTTTTTAATTTAGTTCCTTGGTTTTGGGCATATAACAAATCTTGTGCATATTGATGTGTATAATATGAATATCCTTTTGTTGTATTTACTACATTGAATTTTTCAAAATACATTGAATTTTGTCCTATTGATATATATCCATCTGCTATAAATTTTATTCCAGCATCTAAACATTTTTCAATTGTTGACCAATCTTCTGTTTTAGCTTTATCTAAAGCATTTTTTATTATGTCTTCTGTTGTTCTTCCTGTTGCTCTTATATTAAATATATTGTAGTAATATTTTTCACCCTCTAATTTGATGTCTGATTTTTTTAATATATAATTTTTTATTTCCATATAGTCTGTTGCTCTTACTCTTCCATCTTCATTTAAGTCTGCTGCTAACATTTGTGCATTGTCTAATTTTGATTTTTGCAATATGTAATTTTTTATTTCCATATAATCTGTTGCTCTTATTTTTCCATCTTTGTTTATATCTCCAAGTACAGCTATTGTATATTTGTCTACTGTATACCCTGTTGTTACTTTAGCATTTTCGTCTTTAACTTCTTTTTTCTTTGTATTTTTTACTACATATTTTTTTCCTAAGTATTCTTCCAAATTTTTTACTGTTGTTCCTAAAAGTACTGTTATTACTTTCTTGTTTTCATTTATTTTAAATTTCCCATTTCCTGAAGAGCCTAACATTTTAAATGTTGCTCCTCCTTTTTTTCCTTGTTCTTGTATTATTTTTGCTGCCACAAAATATGGATTTACACTGTATGCTTTACATGATGTCATTATTTGTTTTACATATGTATCTAGCTTACCATCATCTAAAAATGATCCTTCTAATATTTGCTTTACTGCTGATTGGTCATATTTTACATTTTCGTCATAAGATAGTTCTAAAAATTGAAACAAGTCTGTTTCATTTAAAGAATTTCTTGCATCCATCATATATGCTATAGCTTCTTTTGATGCGCAATACCATTCTCCTCCACTATATGTTTTATTTGCTCCACAATCTTTACAAATCCAATCTACTCCATATATGCTTTTACTTACAACATTTACTCCGTGTTTTTCTATTTCTCCATTTACTACATCTTCCCAATTCAAACCTGTATATAATACTTTGAAATTCCACTTTGGATGCTTTTCTTGCAAATCTTGTATCATTTCTTTTATTTTGGGATATTTTTTTTCGTCAATTTTATTTATTTCACTACTTGTAGTTTGCTTTACTGTCGCTGCAGCATAGGTTTTAGTACAAAATAAACTTGCTGCAATTGATACTAGTATATTTATTATTAAAATAATGGATAATATCTTCCTATTATTCATTTTTAACACCTCTTTAGTTTTTAGTTTTCCATTAATAGTATATCATTTTCATGTTTCACAAGTCAACAAATTTAGACAAGTTTATTTTTACATTTTTGTTACAAAATTTTCCTAAAAACAAAAACAACTTGATTCAAGTTGTTTTTATTTCTATAGGGCATAACAAATAAATACATTTCTTCCATCACTAGACTTATGCATAATCATGTCATCAGGTTCTAAATTTTGATCTATTGTTTTTTCTTTTTTCTTTTCATCAGTAATGATTGTATTCTCATTATCTCCTAATAAATTTAAAATATCGCCTACTTTAATTTCATTTGTTGTTCCTCTTAATATATATTCATCATATTCCGAATCATACTCTATACTATAAGTTGAATTTTTTAGTTTTTCCTTGTATATTTCTAAATATTTATTCTTTATGTTATTGTTTGTTTCTGATAGTAAATTTTTTATTTCAGATGCATAATAATCTTGACTTATCTCTACTGTATTTACAGATGCTTGATTAATCATATCTACATCTTTTTGATTTATTATACCATTATGATCAACATCCGCAGCTACTAATTGATATTCTTCTGGTTTAATATTTGTAGTAACTATTTGTAAGCAGTACATATAATCGTCAACATTTATTTCTCCTTGACTTCCAGTAACATCTCCAAATAATATCGTTCTTGCCACCGTTTTTCCGTTTTCCTGAACTGACATACCTGTTGCTATATTTTCATTTGCTTTATTTTCTATAGCTATGTCTTTTTTTTTATTATAATCATATTTTAGATTTATTTCATATCCTATTTTCTTTAATTCTTTTTCAACATCTTCTACTTTGTCTCCCACTTTAAACCCTGTCATATAACCATTCTTTATTTTATATTTTATATTGTTTGTTATAAAATCTGTCGTTATTTCCATGTCTGATAATGTTGTTTCCTCTTGCTTTTGTCCTTCTTCTGTCTTTGTCTTTGCTTCTGTTGCTTTCTTTAATATTCCATTCTCTCCTGACAACATTGCTATTGCTACTCCTGCCAATATTAATAATACTATTATTGTTATTACTAGTGCTATTAATGTTATTCCTTTGTTTTCTTTCATTTTATCCCTTCCTTTCTCTTTTATCTATTTATTTGTATTAAATATCTGTTTTTATAAGTTAAATATCAATATTAAATGTTAATTTATCAAAACCTTCTTTATCAATTGCCAAAATTAATTGGCATCCGCTTTCTATTTTTTCTGGCCTTATAGTATTCTTTCCATCTTTCTTTGTTATTTCAGCATCTGTAAATAAATCTGTTATGCTTGAAGATAATGTATCAGTCGTTGCTCCTTTTAATACATACTTATTGCTACTCTCATTGTATTCAAATTTATAGGTAGTTTGATTTTTAAATGCGTCTGGTAAATCATTCGCGATATATTCTTCAGCTATTTTATCTATATCTCTAATTTTTAGTTCTTTGCTACTTATTGCATATGCATTTTGTTCTATATTAATCGAATATCCAGCCATATATTGTGCCAAAATATTTTCATCTTCTTTGCTAATTTTACCATCATGATTTATATCTAATGCTTGTGAAATGACATTTATTTTCCATGACATTAAAAATTTTGATATTTCTAGAGTGTCGCTTGAATCTATTTTTCCATCGCAATCTACATCTCCAAATAGTATAGTCATTGCAACTTCTTGTCCATCTTTTTGTACCATCATTCCTGTTGCTATATATGTATTAGCTTTATCTTCATCTTTTATTATCTCATCTTGTTTTGTTACATAATTATATTTAGTTATAATCTTATATCCTTCTGGCAATTGATTTTCTACTTGTTTTACTGTTTTTACTGTTCTATTTGATGTCTCGTCATACTCAAACCCTGTTATGTATCCGTCTTGAATTTTATATTCATTATTTGTATTTAATGCCATTTCATAACTTAACAATAAACTCATTTCTTGTTTTTGTCCTTCATTCGTTCTTGTTTTAGCTTCTGCTGCCTTTCTTAATATTCCATTTTCTCCTGATAACATTGCTACTGCTACTCCCGCCAAAATTAATAACACTATTATTGTTATTACTAATGCTATTAATGTTATTCCTTTATTTTTTCTTATGATTTTCTTCATCTTTCTATTAACTCCTTTTATATAATTAATTTTTAGATTCTATAGTTATTTTACTAGCATTTGTAACATATATATCTTGATTTATTGGAGTATGATTTTCCCCTAAATAATCACCAATTGAAGTTGCATCATTATTGTTTATAACTCCATCATGATTTACATCCATAGCTACTTTTTTATATTCTTCTAAATTGTTAGCTGTTTCTGCATTATTCAATATAGCAGTTATTGCATTCGAATCCGTACTACTAATATCTCCATCGTTGTTTGTATCTCCAAATAATATTGTTATTGCTACAGTATTTCCATCTTTCATAACTGCCAAACCTGTTGATAGGACATCTTCATCATTAATTTCATCACCTGCTTCTATATCATATAATCCATATCCAAGTATCTTTATTGCATCTTTTAATTTTTTTGCTTTTTCATCAACTGTTAATCCTGTTATATATCCATTGCCACATTTATATTTTAAATTATTTGTTACAAACTCTGTTGTTAATTCCATATCTGTTAATTTTGTTTCTTCATCCTTTTGTGCAATTTCTGTTTTTGTTTTTGCTTCTGCTGCCTTTTTTAATATTCCATTTTCTCCCGATAGCATTGCTATTGCTACTCCTGCTAATATTAGTAATACTATTATTGTTATTACTAGTGCTATTAATGTTATTCCTTTTTCTCTTCTCATTTGATTTTCCTCCATTTTTATCCCATTCTATTTTTCTACTTCTATATACGCAAATTTAGGTGTTAAGGTTCTTCCATCTTCATATTCGAATTTTATTTCAACATAATATCCATCTATTACTTTATCACTACTTGATATTTCATTATCGTCTTTATCTACTATACTTACTTTATCCGAATTTGGTAATTTATTTGTTAAAGTTTCTACTGTTGTATCTTTCTTTACTCCTTTTAATTTATAGGTATCTGCTTCTTCATTGTATTCAAATGTATATCCTGTTTCTTCATTTAATAAACTAATATATTTTTGCAATTCAGTATACATCCTTTTTAAATTTTTACCTGTTGTTGTAATACTTTGCATTTGATTTATTTCTATTCCATAGCTTCCGGCAATGTATTTAGAGAACATTATTCTATCATTATGATTTATTTCTTTATCATTTTCTATATTCCCTGCTATCTTTTGATAATCCTTTAATTCGAATTCATAAAAACATACATATTGTGCCAATTTAGCTACATCCTTAGAACTTATTATCCCATCACAATTTACATCTCCAAATAATATTGTTCTTGCAACTTCTTGTCCATCTTTTTGTACTGCCATTCCTGTTGATATGTATGTTGTATCTTTTCCTTCATCTTTTATTACGATATCTTTTCCTGTATTTGTTTTCATATCATATTCATATCTCGAAACTATTTTGTATCCTTTTGGTAAACCCGATTCTACCTGACTTACCGTCTTTACTGTTCTATTTGATGTCTCGTCATACTCAAACCCTGTTATGTATCCGTCTTGAATTTTATATTCATTATTTGTATTTAATGCCATTTCATAACTTAACAATGAACTCATTTCTTGTTTTTGTCCTTCATTCGTTCTTGTTTTAGCTTCTGCTGCTTTCTTTAATATTCCATTTTCTCCTGATAACATTGCTATTGCTACTCCTGCCAATATTAGCAATACTATTATTGTTATTACTAACGCTATTAATGTTATTCCTTTGTTTTTCCTCATTATTAATCTCCTTTATTATTTTACTTCTATATAAGCAAATCTCGGCGTAACATTATGTTCAATAGTATATTCTATATGGTCTCCATCTACTATTTCTGCATTGTTTTCCTTTGCATTACCATCTTTGTCTCTAATTTTAATTTTATCAGATTCTGGTAATGCATTTATTAGTGTTTCTACTTTTGTTCCTTTTGTAACTCCCTTTAGTTTATACGTATCTTCTTCACTATTATATTCAAATGCATATCCTGTACTAGTATCCAATGAGTGTATATATTGCTGTAGTTCTTTATACATCTTCTTTATTTTTTTTGCTGAAACTTTGATGATTTTGTTTTGATTTACATCTGAATCTATAAAGCTATCATACTTTATTATTTCCGTGGCATCATATGTATTCAGCTCCTCATCTTCATTTATATTTCCTGCTATTTTTTGAAAATCTCTATTTATAACTGATTCCATATAATTGTAATATAATATTACTTCTATCGCATCATCAGAATCAATTTCACCATTACAATCTGTATCTCCAAACAATACTGTTCTTGCAACTATTTTTCCATCTTTTACTATTGCCATTCCTGTTGCTATTTTTTGTGTTTTGTCTGTTATTTCTTCATCTTTTTGAGTTGTGGGATTATACTTATATACAATTTTATACCCTTCTGGTAACGCATCTTCTAACTCTTGAATTGTATTTTTAGAAGACTTATTCTCATCATCATATTGTATACCTGTTATATATCCACTCTGATACCTATAAACTGTACTGTTTTTCATAGCATTATCCATTGCTAATTCATATCCAAGTATAGTTTGTGATTCTTCATTTTGAGCATTTTCTGTTTTTGTCTTTGACTCTGCTGCTTTTTCTAATATTCCATTTTCTCCCGATAGCATTGCTATTGCTACTCCTGCTAAAATTAGTAATACTATTATTGTAATTACCAATGCTATTAATGTTATTCCTCTTGTCTTTTCTAAGTTTGTACCTCTCATTTTCTTTTATCCTCCCTTGTATCTTCCTATCTAAAAATATTATAACATTCGTTGGTAGCACTTGCAAGTGCTATGCTAAATTTTATGTTTTTATTTTACAAAATGCCTGTATATTTTTACATAATTTGTAAATAATAGTACTAGTCAAATTCTGAATTGGAGGGCTTTGTAATGAACAAAAATATAACAATTTTAATTAGCGTAATTTTTGCAATTGCAATTATTGGATTTGCAATTTGGAAAATAAATTCAAATAATAACTCAACAACAGGATACAATGAAAATGAAATTACAAATAGTGTAAATTTATCTGCTGAACTTATAACAGATGATTGTATAAATGAATGGGCAGATTATGCATCAGTTGTTGAAAATGAAATTAAAGATGCTAATGCGAATTTAGAAGATGAACATACACGTTATCTAATAAAAAATGTTGATGGATATATATATGTTTACTATTTAGATGATGAGAATAATGAAACTTTATATAAAACTACAGAAATATCAACCGAATATTTATCGGTGGAAGATTTAGATGATTTAGAAATTGGTATTGAAGTTCAAGGTTCTAAAAGTTTAAATGAATTGTTAGAAAATTTTGAATAGAAAAAGAGGAAACTTTTATTTTAAGTTTCCTCTAAATTTTATTAGCAAAATTCTAGCTTTTCATCATTTAATTTTATTGTTATAGTTTGGCCATCTGTTATTTCACCTTTTAAGATTCTTTCTGATATTTCATCTTCAATATATCTTTGAATTGCTCTTCTAAGTGGTCTCGCTCCAAACTTTAAGTTTGTTCCTTTATCTAATACATAGTATTTAGCTTCATCCGAAATTTCTAAAGTAATATTTTTATCTTGTAATGCCTTTCTTGTATCTTTTATCATCATGTCAAATATTCCTAATAATTGTTCCCTATCTAATGAATCAAATACAACTATTTCATCTACTCTATTTAAAAATTCTGGCCTAAACACTTCTTTTAATCTATCTTCAATTTTTGCTTTATCCACTGTTGAATTTCCAAATCCTATAGAATTATTGTTTAAGTTTGATCCTGCATTAGATGTCATTATTATTATTGTATTTTGGAAACTAACAGTATTTCCTTGTGAATCTGTAAGTCTTCCATCATCTAATACTTGAAGTAATATGTTAAATACATCAGGATGTGCTTTTTCTATCTCATCCAATAAGATTATTGAATATGGTTTACGTTTTACTTTTTCAGTAAGTTGACCTGCATCATCATACCCCACATATCCTGGAGGTGCACCTATAAGTTTTGCTGTTGAGTTACTTTCCATATACTCAGACATATCTATTCTGATTATTGCATCCTCTGTTCCAAACATTTCATATGCTAAACTTTTAGCAAGTTCTGTTTTTCCTACTCCTGTAGGTCCTACAAATATAAATGATGGTGGTCTTTTTGTACTTTGAAGCCCTGCTCTATTTCTTCTTATTGCTCTTGATACTGCATTTATTGCATCTTCTTGGCCTACAACTCTTTGATGTAAGTTAGTTTCCAAGTTTAACAATTTTTGAGTTTCTTTTTCTGTTATTTTCTTAACTGGTATTTTAGTCCAGCTCTCTATAACTCCTGCTATGTCTTGAACTGTTATATTTTGAATCTTCATTTTAGAACTTAATTCATCTATTTGCTCAATTAATTTACATTCTTCTGTTTTTAATTGTGCTGCTTTTTCGTAATCTTCAGTAGAATCTGAATTTATTGCTTCTGCTTTTTTGTCTTGCAATTCTTTTAGTTGATTTTTTAATACTTCTAGTTTAAATAAATCTTTATTTTCTAGGTTTTTTCTTGAACATGCCTCATCTAATATATCAATGGCTTTATCTGGCAAATTTCTATCATGTATATATTTTTCTGACATTATTACTGTTTGTTTTATAACATCTGCTGAAATTTTTACTTTATGATATTCTTCATAATATTTTTTTATTCCTTCAAGTATTGAAATTGAGTCTTCTGTTGATGGCTCTTCTACCATAACTTGTTGAAATCTACGTTCTAATGCTGTATCTTTTTCTATATATTTTCTATATTCTCTTATTGTAGTTGTTCCTATTAATTGAACTTCACCATTTGCTAGTGCTGGTTTTAAAATATTTGCTGCATTCATTGAACCATCACTATCACTTCCACTTCCTGCACCTATTATACTATGAATTTCATCTATTACTAAAATGATATTTCCATATTTCTTGCATTCTTCAATTATGCCTTTCATTCTTGATTCAAATTGTCCTCTGAATTGTGTTCCTGCAATAACTGCTGTCATGTCTAATAAATATACTTCTTTATTTAAAAGTTTGGCTGGTACATTTTGATTTGCAATTTTTATTGCTAATCCTTGTGCTATTGCTGTTTTTCCTACTCCTGGCTCTCCTATTAAACAAGGATTATTTTTTGAACGTCTATTTAATATTTGAATTACTCTTTGTAATTCTTTTTCTCTTCCAACTACCATGTCTAATTCATTGTTTTTAGCTTTAAATGTTAAATTTGTACCAAATGTATCTAAGAATTTTTTCTTTTTAGGCTTATTCGATTTTTTCTTTTCTGGCTTTACTTTCTTTTTTACTTCATTACCATTTTCTCCTTGTTGTTCGCTATTTTGATTTTGAAAGTTTGGTAGGTTTCCAAAAATAGAACCAAGTGGTATTGCTTTTGCAAATATTTTTGATGGATTGTCATCAAATTCTTCATCGTCATCTTCATCATTTTCCATCATATCATCCACTGGTATTGCCCCTAATTCAATTCCTTCAATATTTCCTAAGTTCTCTGTTAAGTTCTTGAATAGACCTTCTAACTGCTTATTCATATTATCTATTTGCATTTTTCCTGTTGTATCACTTTGTGCTTTTAGTATTTCTTCTGTGTTTATTCCTTGCTTTTTAGCACATTCAATACATAAGCCTTCCATTTTCCTTTTTCCATTTTCTTCCTTACTTGAGAAAATTACCGCTGGTCTTTTCCCGCATATATTACATATCATATTTATTCCTCATTTCTTTATTTAAACATATTATATGATACTCTATTTTTGCCTTAAAGTCAAGTAATTGACTTCTATTTCTAAATCTATTACTCGCCTTTTTTTATTTTTTTTTGTAAAAACTATTGACAAAAACTATTATAACATTTATAATAATCAATGTGTTTAAAAGATGGGCAGGTGGTCGAGTGGTTAATGGCACCAGACTGTAAATCTGGCCGCGAGAGCGTACGTTGGTTCGAATCCAACCCTGCCCACCAAAAACTTAAATGAGCAATTATCTAAATATTTAGATAATTGCTTTTTTGTTTAGGTATTGTTTATTAATGTATCTTCCAAAACTTACTTCATTTCCATATTTTGACTTTTTTATGTAAATATGTTATACTATATATGTAACCATTTTTACAAATGATCTCCATGTTAGCGTAAGCTTCATGATGATCGACAACAAAAAATTTTAAGGAGGTAAAAAAAATGGCTAACAACATATTTACAATGGATTCTTTGAAGGAAGGAGCTGTCCGGATTTATAATGGCATGATTGCCGTTTTCCCTCAGTTCTCTCAGGAGGAAGCTCTCAACATCTCGGAACTGGTACCGAAGTTCAATGGTTGCTATGCAACGAATAACTCAACGGTTTGCTTTGTAACGGATAATGAGGTCTTTGCAACTCCTTACGCACGTTTGGTAATCCAAACTCTTCACTCTGCCGGCTTCTGTGAGAAACGTTTCTACGTTCCATTCAGCAATTGGGATTATCCCAAGTCTGAACAGTTAAAGTGGAATACTCTCCGTGAAAAAGCCCGTCAGTCCTCTAAGGCAGATTTTGTTTCTGACTGTGAAGCCTATTGTGACAAACGTCACATTGGTGCTATCAGTGAAGAAACTCTCAAAAATTGCTTTGAAATGCCTGAAAATGGTGTACAAGTAAAACACTTCTATTATGAGGATACATACTACCCCATTATGAATCAGAGCTGTTTGGACTGTCGCTGTGAAAATCTTGGACATTTTTGCTACAACAATGGTCGCGTGGTATTTGTTTACCGCAATGGCAAAACTTATGTTGCAAAGGGATACAAGATTTTAAACGAGTTGCGTGCAGCTGGATACACTGAATCTGGTCTGTTTGTACCGTTTTCGAACGGTGAAGAGATCGAGGATGCTGTTCTGAATGCACGTTGGGAATCCATCACCAAGTAAGTTAGTTATTTTCCTTGACAAGCATTGCACGTCTTGGGGCATTGGAGTCAGTTTCGACTGGCTCCTTTGTTTTTTCATGCCTATAATCTGATTGATAGTAATATGTTGTCTTAAAAAATTTGCATTTAAAATTTAATTGTGATATAATACTTTTTGTTGTCAAAACATACAATTTATTTAGAAAGGATTATATCTAGAATGGACAGAGAAACAAGAATTGAATTATTTAAAATTTTCTTGATGGTTGTAATACTTGTTGCTTTAATCTGTGGAATTGTTTGGTTAAATAAATCTCAAGGTATGAATGCTAATGTAAGTGAAACTAACATTGTAGAAAAATCTACAAATAATATAGATAATAATGAGAAGGAACAATCAAATACATCCGTCAAGCAAGAAAAATAAAAATAACGGTTTTACCTAAATTGGTAAAATCGTCATTTTTATTTATATTTCTTTTATATTAACGTTTTCTTTTCCTAAAATATCATAAAAGACATTTAATATCTTTTCTGTGCAATATATTGCACCACATGGTAAAGTATTTTCTCCATCTATAATTTGTACTTGAATATTATTTAAATCTCCATTAAAATATTTAATAGCACCTCTTAATTTAACTTTAGTGTCTTCTTCTACTCCTGTGATATCTAAACTTAAAATACTGTGTTTTTTTACACCAAAGTTTGTAATTTCCCTTGCTATGATTGTAGTTTTTTCGCCATCTCTTATACTCAATCTCCCTTTTATTAATACAATGTTTTCCTCTAATAAAGACTCTCCTGCTGACATATAAACATTTTCAAAGGCTAAAACCTCAACTTGTCCATATAAATCTTCAACTGTAATAAATGCCATAATTTTATTGTTCTTAGTAAATTTCTTTTTAATTTTTGATATTATTCCTGCATAAATTACTTCTTGTCCATCAGTAAATTTAAATGCTCTATTTGTTGTTTGCATTTGTTCAGTAATTAGGTTTACCGCATTTTCTGTTTCTTCTTGTTCATCTAAATTTGCCATTTGCTGATCTAGTGCCTCTATATCTCTTGTGTCAATATTTGTCTGTGCTTCTATCTGTTCTTTTAATTTTTCAAGTGGATGTCCTGATAAATATATTCCTAACATCTCTTTTTCAAGTGATAGTATTTCTCTTTCAGAAAGTTCTTCTTTTTCTATAAATGTATATTTTAGTTCATTTAAGTTTGTTTCTTCTTCATTTACAGATAAGTCAAACATTGAGAATTGCCCATCTATTCCTTTTTTCTTTTTTCCACTTTGAATCGTATCTATTATTCCTTCGAAAGATTCTAGTAATGTAGCTCTTGTTTGTTCAAATTCATCAAATGCTCCTGCTTTTATTAGACTTTCAATGCATTTTTTATTAACTGATTCGTCTGATATTCTTTCACAAAAATCTGTAAAGCTATCATAATTGCCATTTGCTTCTCTTTCATTTATTATAGCTTCAATAGGTGGCGTTCCTACATTTTTTATTCCACCAAGTCCAAATCTTATATTTCCATTATCAACTGTAAATCTTAAATAACTTTTATTTATGTCTGGTTTTAAAATATTTATATTTAAACTGTAACACTCATCTATATATACTGGCGCTTTGTCTAAATTTCCTAAATAACTATTTAACATTGCTGCCATAAATTCTTGTGGATAATATCTTTTTAAGTATGCTGTTCTGTATGCTACAACTGCATAACATGCTGCATGTGATTTGTTAAATGCATATTTTGCAAATTCTGCCATTTCATCAAATATTTTGTTAGCAGACTCTGCATCTATTCCATTTCTCACACATCCAGGAACTTCTATGTTTCCATTTTCATCTACTTGTCCATTTATAAATATTTCTCTTTCTTTTGCCATTACATCCAGCTTTTTCTTTCCCATCGCACGTCTAACTAAATCGGCTCTTCCAAGAGAATATCCCGCTAAGTCTCTTACTATTTGCATAACTTGTTCTTGATATACCATGCAACCATAAGTTACTTTTAATATTGGTTCAAGGCTTGGGTGTGTATATTCATTTTGTCCTGTTAATTTTCCTTTTATATATCTTGGTATTTGATCCATTGGTCCTGGACGATATAACGAAACTCCTGCTATAATATCTTCCAAACAGTCTGGTTTTAATTCTTTCATAAAGTTTGTCATACCTTGGCTTTCAAACTGGAATATTCCACAAGACTTACCTTCTTGCCACAATTTATACACTTCTGGATCATCCATTTTCTGATCAAATTCTACTTCTATTCCTCTATTTTGTTTTACTAGTTCTATTGTATTTTTTATTACTGATAGTGTTCTTAATCCTAAAAAGTCCATTTTTAATAGCCCTAACTCTTCCAAAGTTGTCATTATATATTGGGTTGATATTTGTCCTTCTCTTTCATATAAAGGAACATAAGTATCTACTGGATCTTTTGTTATTACTACACCACAAGCATGTGTTGATGTATTTTTTGGCATTCCTTCTAGAGCCATTGATACATCTAATAATTTTTTTATTCTTTCATCATTCTCATATAATGTTCTTAATTCTATATTTTCTTCAAGCGCTTTTTTTATTGTTATATGTAACTCATTTGGTATCATCTTAGCAATTTTATCTGTTTCTGCAAGTGATATGTCTAATGCTCTTCCTACATTTCTTATTGCATTTTTTGCCGCTAGTGTTCCAAATGTTATTATTTGCGCTACATGGTCATGACCATATTTTCTTGATACATAATCAATTACTTCTTGCCTTTGTTCATCACTAAAGTCAACATCGAAGTCAGGCATACTGATTCTTTCTGGATTTAAGAATCTTTCAAAAAGTAAACTATATTTTATTGGGTCTATATCTGTTATTTCTATTGCATATGCTAAAATAGATCCTGCTCCTGAACCACGTCCTGGTCCAACCGGTATTCCATTTTCTTTTGCATAATGAATAAAATCCCATACTATTAAAAAGTAGTCAACATATCCCATTTTCTTTACTACGCCTAATTCATATTCTGCTCTATCTAATATTTCTTGTGTTGGATTTTCTCCATATCTATTCTTTATTCCATCATAACATAATTTTTCCAAGTAATCATAATGTGTTTCAAACTCCTGTGGCACATCATAATTAGGCAATATTGTATGTCCAAATTCAAATTCTACATTACATTCA
This sequence comes from uncultured Clostridia bacterium, assembly GCA_934167965.1. Taxonomy (GTDB): domain Bacteria; phylum Bacillota; class Clostridia; order TANB77; family CAG-508; genus CAG-269. The sequence goes on from CAKPMJ010000004.1 coordinate 127,694, forward strand.
TTTGCAATTTTTACTGTATTTTCTATGGCATCTGGAAATGCTTTAAAATACTCTATCATTTCTTCAGGTGATTTTATATATAATTCATCTGTCTCAAATTTCATTCTGTCTTCATCTGTCATTCTTTTTCCTGTTTGAATACACAATAATACTTCATGGTTATAGCTATCTTCTTTTTTTAGATAATGTGCATCATTTGTTGCTACTAATGGTATATCTAACTTTCTAGCAAGTTTTATTAACTTTTGATTTGCTAGAACTTGTTCTTTTACACCATTGTTTTGAATTTCTATATAATAATCATCACCAAATACTCTTTTATGCCATAAAGCAATCTCTTCTGCTTCTTCCTCTGTTCCATTAAGCAATGCCTGATTTAAAGAACCAGCCAAACATGCACTTAAACAAATTAAACCTTCACTATATTTTTCTAATACCTCTAAATCAATACGTGGTTTGTAATAATATCCTTCAGTAAATCCTATTGACACTAATTTACTTAAATTTTTATATCCTTCATTGTTTTTAGCTAATAATATTAAGTGATTGTATTTGTTATCTTTTCCTGGTTCTTTGTCTATTCTACTACGAGGTGCTACATATACTTCACATCCTATAATAGGCTTTATTCCCTCTTTTTTGCATGCTTTATAAAAGTCAATAACACCATACATTACTCCATGGTCTGTAATTGCTATTGAATCCATTCCTAATTCTTTTGCTCTTACTGGTATGTCTTTTATTCTATTTGCTCCATCTAATAAACTAAATTCACTATGTATGTGTAAATGTACGAAATTCCCCATAGTCTGCTCCTTATTTTTTTACTTGAACCTTCCCATACACTCCGCCACCGCCAGAGTGAACTTCCATATTTCCTTCACATGCATTTACTATGTTTCTAGCAATTTTTTCTCCAACAACTGCTTCTATATCATCAAACCCTGCCTTATGAAGAATATTCATTTCTGTCTCAAAGTTTCCTAATAATTTATCTATCGTTTTTCCTCCAACTCCTGGTATAAAACTAAGTGGAACTTGATATATGTATGGTGGTCTATTTTCTGGGCTTTTTGTTTCCTTTTTATCTTTTATTAATTCTATTCTATCAAAAACTCCAAATGTTATATTTGTTCCATTACACCTTGGGCAACGTACAGCTGCTTCGTCTATTTCTATTGATTCATTGCAATCTTCGCAAAAACTTCTATGATATTTTCCAAGTTTTGGGTCTAATCCATAATTTGCAACTACTTTTCTTCCATCTTCGTTTTTTAATGCTTTTACTATTTCTTTAAAACTAATATCTTCTACTTGCATTTTGTTATATTCTCTTGCAATTTTAGGAAGTGAATGTGCATCTGAATTTGTTACAAATGTTTTATTTTCTAACTCTGATATTGTATCTGCTAAAAATGTATCTGAACTTAATCCTAATTCAACCGCAAATATTTTATCATATTTTTCTTTAAATATATCTTGTAGCCTATCTACACAATTTCCATAATAACTTTTATGTGGTGTAAATATATGTGCTGGTATTAATATTCCATTATATTTTTCCACTATATCTATTAGTTCATAACCTGATACATCTGATCTTTGTGTGCTTAATGTTATATTTTTTATATGATGGCTCATTTCATTAGAAAATGCTTTTATATCTTTTAAATATGGGAAGAAACATACATTATGAGCACTTCCTTGTTTTCCATTTCTGCCCTTTTCAGTTGTTTCTACTTCGCTTCCAAGAAGAATACAAACTTTGTCTTTATAAATTATTCCTCCATCTTTTAATTCATAAGCATCTCCTGTTTGTAAAAATCTTTCTATATCTTCTATTACATATGGTGATGCACAATCTATAATTCCTACTACATTTATTCCTTTTCTTTCTACACATTCCTTTGCAATGTTTGCAAAATTCAAACTTCTTGCTCCTGTTATTTTTATTGGTTTTCCTTGCTCACTTCTACCTATATGTACATGTAAGTCTGCAAATATTTCGTACATTTTATTCCTCCACTTTATATTTTGATTTATGATTCATTATTCTTTCTGCTACTTCTTCACTGAATAATGCTCTATCTTTTACTTGAACACTTTTTAGTAATTCTTTTTCCTCTATTGGCATATATTCTCTCTTTTGTTCCCTTGGTGATATTTTTATCGTTTTTTCTATCATTGGTATATATTTATTTCCTAATGTAACAATAAGTGTTTTTACATTTGCTTCTCTATTATGCACGCTAACTAGTTTTTTCAATATTGGTACTTCTATAACTTCTTTTATATAAATATTTTCCATATCTTCAACAAATTTGCAGAATTTATCTAAATACATATTGTCTACATATTTTAGATTTCTTTCTCTCAAAATCATTATTGCTTCCATTGGTGAAAATGCTTCTCTTTCAACTCTGTTTAGTATTAGCCCTGTAAATTGATCTACTACTTCTAATACATCTCCTTCTTTTTCTCTTGTTTCATCATTATTATATCTATTAACTTCTTTACAAATATTGCAAAATCTATCATCAAAACCTAATGTTTTTAAATATTCTGCACCTTCAATAGCATATAATTCTAGTTTTCCCATTTTTTGCATGTTATCTATCTTTTTGCAGTTGCATAATAACATTGCCGTTATTATTTCATTTACATCCACGTCTATTTTCATGTATTCTACAAATAATTTTGCAATTTCTGTTTTTAATACTATTGATTTATCAAAGAATATTCCTGTTTTCTTTGATAAATAATATGTAATTATCATTTTTTGTATTTCGTCTTTTTCTCCTAATATATATGTAGCAAAGTCTTCCATTTTATTCCTACATCCTTTCGTTTATATATTATATCTTAAGTGCAGTCCTTCATTTCCATTATATCTAAAAATATTAAAAATAACAAGAATTTTTGACATTTTTATATAAAAAAATACTAGGAATTTTTTCCTAGTATTTTTGTTATATTTTTTATTTTATTATAAATTATTATAGTCATTTATTTTCTTTGCTGAGTATATAGCTACTACTATTGCTAATACTGATATTATAGCTACTATTCCTGCAGAATTTCCTAATCCTGTATCAGCTAATTTTTCTGTATTTTTTGTTGTATAATTACTAATATCATCTGTATTATTTTCTTCGTTTTGTGTATTATTAAATGTATCTGAATTTGTTTCACTATTGCTCAAATCATTCCATGTTCCATCTGTATTTTCTGTTGAATTTGCTTCTGCATTTGTTGGTTCAGACCATATATCATCATTTGTTGTATTATTATCATCAGCAAATACTACAGTTGATACTGTAACTATTAATAAACTTACTAAAATCATTGATATTAACTTTAAATTTTTCATATATTACTCCTTACCGATAATATTTGTTTTTTATATTATCTTTCGTTATCCTACACTTTATATTGTACAACTTTTTTTTATATCTGTCAAATATTTTTATAAAATTTTTCGACTTTTTTTTTAAACATTAAATTTAAATAGTACAATATCTCCATCTTGCATTATATATTCTTTTCCTTCAAGCCTTAATAATCCCTTTTCTTTTACTGCATTCATTGAGCCTTCTCTTATTAAATCATCATAAGATACTACTTCTGCTTTTATAAATCCTCTTTCTATGTCTGAATGAATTTTTCCAGCTGCTTGTGGTGCCTTTGTTCCCTTTTTAATGGTCCAAGCTCTTACTTCTGGCTCTCCTGCTGTTAAAAATGACATTAATCCTAATAAGTCATAGCTCTTTTTTATAAGCTTGTCTAATCCTGATTCTTCTAATCCTATTGCTTCTAACATTTCTTTTTTGTCTTCGTCATCTAATGTAGATATTTCTTCTTCAATTTTTATACATAATGGTAATACTTCTGATTTTTCCTTGGCAGCATATTGTTTTACCTTTAATACATTTTCATCATTTTCACTATTTTGTAACTGATCTTCTGAAATATTTGCTACATATATAACTTTTTTAGATGTTAATAAAAACATATCTTTTACAATTTCTTGTTCTTCTTCTGTAAAGTCTATACTTCTTGCTGGCATTCCCGCTTCTAATACTTTTTTTATTTTTTCTATCAAATCAATTTCCGCTTGGTATTTTTTATCTGCTTTTAGCATTTTTTTAGCTTTGTCTAATCTTTTTTCTAATGTCTCTATATCAGCAAATATTAATTCCAGATTTATTGTTTCTATATCTCTTATTGGATCAATATTTCCATCAACATGTGTTATATTTGAATCCTCAAAGCATCTTACTACTTCACATATTGCATCTGTTTCCCTTATATGTGACAAGAACTTGTTTCCTAATCCTTCTCCTTTACTTGCACCTCTTACCAAACCTGCAATATCAACAAATTCTACTATTGCATGTGTTGTTTTTTGTGGTTTATACATTTGTGTTAATTTATCTAATCTCTCATCTGGTACAGGCACTATGCCTACATTTGGTTCTATTGTACAGAATGGATAATTTGCACATTCTGCTCCTGCTTTTGTTATACTATTAAATAATGTACTTTTTCCTACATTTGGAAGTCCTACTATTCCTATTTTCATTTTAGTTTCATTCCTTTCTAAACCTCATTATTTTAATACTAATCCCTTAATTTGTCAATACTTCCAGTTCTTTTCCTAACACAGTTGAATAAATATAAATTTTGTCAACCTTTTTATTTAAAGCATCTTCTAATGCTTGTTTATATATCATCAATTGTGGTTTGTGTCTTTCTATCAATTTTTCTTCTTCTCCAGCATGAACAAAATCTGTTTTATAATCTAATAAAACTAACTCATCTTTTTCGTTTATGTAATACAAGTCTATAATTCCCTGAACCAATATATTTTCTCCTTGCTCTTTTACATTTATATAAAATGGTTCTTCTTTATAATATTTTTTTGCTTGCCTCAAATCTTTCCATATATTCGATTTTGTAAATTGCAATATTTGATTTATATTAATTGAATCTGCTTCTTTCTTTGTTATAAAATCCTTATCTACTAAGTAATTCACTAAGTTCTTTATATCTTCATAATTATAATCTCTAGAGAAATCTAATTTTTTCATGCAAAGATGCATAATTGTTCCTCTTTGTGATGGAGTTATTTTTTTATCTTCTATATTACTTAAAAATTTTGGTTTTGGAAATTCTATTTCTTTCAAAATATTTTCTTCATCTTTATGTATTATAGCCGTTACTGCTGTTTTGGTTGGAAGATCTACCGAATTTTTATATTTATAATCAACTTTTAATTCTTCATTCGTTTCATCATCATAACTTTTCATATTTTCTTTTGTTATATCTAATACATTATTTCCTTCGTTTTGTTCTAATTGTATATTTTTACATATATCTATTTTCTTATATACTTTAAGTGTAGACATATCTTTTATTTTATTGCTATATAAATACACCATAAGTATCCAATCTAAATAATTTTTATATTTTTTTACTAATATTGGATTAATTTTTCCTGAATCTGTTTTGTATATTTCTATCAAATCTTCTTTTTTCTCTTTTTCACTATCATAGTCCTTTGATATTCCTGTAATATATAATTTTTCTTTTGCTCTAGTAAGTGCAACATATAATACTCTCATTTCTTCTGCCAATGATTCATTATATATTTGATTTTTTAATGCTTGTTTTGATAATGTATCATATTTTATCTGCATATCATAGTCTATATATTTTGCACCTATTCCTAATTCTTGGTGTAGCAATATATCTTGATTTAAATCTAATAAATTAAAGTTTGTTCCTGTGCTTGATAAAAATACTACTGGAAATTCTAGTCCTTTACTTTTATGAATACTCATTATTCTGACTACGTCTTCATTTTCTCCAATTATTTTTGCTGAACTTAAATCTCCGCTTCCTGTCTTTAATTTTTCAATAAATCCAATGAAGTTAAATAACCCCTTGAAACTTACTGACTCGTACTGTTTTGCCCTTTCAAATAACATCTTTAAATTGGCTTGTCTTATACCTCCATTTGGAAGTATTCCTACATAATTTAAAAATCCTGTATCTTCATAAATGGTCCATATTAGTTCATCTAATGCCATGTATTCTTTTTGTTCTCTCCATTTTTTTAATTTTTCTAAAAATGTATCGATTTTTTCTTTTAAACCATCTTTTACACTTAGTTTTGATTTAATTAGTGCAGTATAAAAATCACTATGTTTATCTGTTAAGCGTATTTCTACTAAATCATTGTTAGTAAATTTTCCAATATTTGATAACATTACTGTTGCAAGTGGTATATCTTGCATTGGATTGTCTATTATTTTTAATAATGACATTATTGTGTTTATTTCCATAGAGTCTAAATATTGTGTTGATGTATCTGAAAATACTGGTATTTCATTACTTATCATTTCTTTTTCAAATACTGGCGCTTTATTTTTTGTGCTTCTAAGTAGTATGACTATATCTTTATATTTTATATCTCTAAATTCTTGCTTTTTGATATCATATATCTGCACTTTACTTTCTACTAATTCTTTTATTTTATTTGCTACAAATTTTGCTTCTAATTCTACATTTTCAATTCTTTCTACTTCTTCTGGCAATTCTTCATGAGTTTGCTCTTGGTCTTCTTCATTTTCCTTGATATCTATTATATCTATTTCTGCCTCTAGGTTTTTATTTTCCTCATAGCTAGCACCTAAATTCAAAAATTCTTCTTTTGTATAGTCTATATCTCCTAATTCCTCACTCATTATATTCACAAAGATTTCATTTGTAAAATCGAGTACTTCTTTTCTACTTCTAAAATTCCTGAATAATTGTATTTTTAACCCTTTTTCATTTGATGTATTTAATGAATATTTTTTATATTTGTCTAAAAATAGCTCCGGACATGCTTGTCTAAATTTATATATACTTTGTTTTACATCTCCTACCATAAATACATTTTTTCCATTTGATACAGCTGTTAATATATATTCTTGTACTAAGTTACTATCTTGATATTCATCTATTGCTATTTCTGTAAACTTTTGTTGATATTTTTTTGCAATTTCACTTCTTGTGTGTTTTCCATCTTCTGTTTCTTTTACTAATATTTTTAAAGCTAAATGCTCAATGTCTGAAAAATCTAATATGTTTTTTTGTTTTTTCACTTTTACAAATCTATCATCAAATTCAAAAACTAATTCTTTTAATTTGCCTAATTTCTGATACATATCTATTATGTCTTGGTTTGCTTCTTTTGAATCTGATGTAAATATTTGTCCTACTTTCCTTTGAAACTTTGCTTTAACTATATCTCTTACCTTTTTTGCATTATCTTTTAATTCTACTAAGTCTGTTTTATTTCTAGCCCATGTTATGAAATCTACTGAATTTGCTAAGGTATATGCCTTATCCCATTTATCCAAGTTGTTTTTTAAGGTTTCTAATTCAATTACATCATTTTCTAATATTCTTTGCCATAATAATAAGTCTTTTTCTACTGAAAGTTTTTTTGCCTCCTTTTTTAGAGTTTCTATATCATCAATTACTTCTTCCTGCATCTCTTTTAATAGCAATTTTCCCCATTCAGTTTTACTAAAATCTATGTTTATATCTTTTAGGTTAAACTTTTCTATTTTTTCTTCTAACCATTTTCTTGGATATGGACTTGATTCTATATATTGATATATTTTTAATATTATTTCTCTTAGTGGAGTATCATCTCTATAACTTGTATATGTTTTTACTAGTGTTTCAAAATCTTTATTTTGCTCCTCATATTTTTCTTCAAATAAATTTTCCAATACTTCTTGTTTTAATAATTCTATTTCCGTTGTATCTCCTATTCTAAAGTTTGGAGATATATCTATTTCATAGAAATTATTTCTTATCACATCTAAACAAAATGAATCTATTGTACATATACTTGCTTTATTTAGTAATACTATTTGTCTTTGAAGATTGTCTTGTTCTTCTTCATTCTCTGTTTCTTCTATTTTTTTATATATAGCATTTAATATTCTTTCTCTCATTTCCGCTGCTGCAGCATTTGTAAATGTTACTACTAATAATTTATCTATATCTATTTTTTCGTTTATTATTCTGTTTATTATTCTTTCTACTAGTACCGCAGTCTTACCACTTCCTGCTGCTGCAGCAACTAATATATTATTTCCGTTTTTATATATTGCCTGTTTTTGTTCCTCTGTCCAATTTGGCATATTTATCTCCTTTTTTTATTTTTCTTTATTATATTATTTTTAACATTTTTTTTCAATTGATTTTCTTATAATTATAGGCAAAATTGATTTTTTTACTTTTTTATGGTATAATAAATGTATATTTAAATCAGAAAAGGGAGAGATCTTACTTATGAAAAAACGGACTAGAAAAAATTTTATTAACCTTGCTATTTGTTTATTAATAGCACTCTTGGGAATATTGATAAACATTGCTTCTGCAAAACTATTTGATTTTCGCCTTTGTGGTGGATGGTCATTTGTTCAGGGAAGCGAAACTAAAATCGGATTGTTAGCAATGGCTATCATGATTTTTGAATTCGGCTCTGCATTTGTAGGCTTGTTTCTTACTTTCCTTGGAGGAATTGGCGCTTACAATAACGCTAAGAAGATGCGGTAATTACTGCATCTTCTTTTTCTTTATTTGATTTTATTAAAAATTTATGGTATAATAAAAGGACATATGGTTGACAAGTCAACCTATAACGGTTCGCCCACCGTTAACAAAAAAATATGAAATGAGGAATGTCTCTATGAAAAATTTTACTACTTCAGTTAAAAACTTTTTTGTTGGCATAGGAAATCAACTTCCTATAGTTCTTTCAATAATTGCTACTGTTGCAATTATTGGTTATCTGTTCATATCTTATGGACTATTAAATAATTGGTGGTCTTTACCAGTTATAGCTGTTAGCAGTGGTATCATATCAATGTTGCTTGCTAAATTATCTAAGCGGTATCACCCTTATTATGCAATTATAGAAGTAGGTATTTTCCTACTAACTATGACTACCTGGAATTCACTTATAGGTTTTAATTACTTTTATGAACTTGCAGTTTGTTTATATGTAATATCTATAATTTTCGATTTAGCACTTGCAAGGTTTTCAATAAGAACGGTGATAATTGATTTTCTGGTTGCATTTTTTGCATCTTGGATTATCTTTCCGCTAGATAATGGTATCATAACTTTAATAGGTGCATTTATTGCTTATATTGCAACATTTTTTCTTAACCAAATTACTGGTAATTCCAAGAAGTAATACAAAGGGCGATTTGTAATTACTTTATAACTGAAAGTCCCTATAAATCAACAGATTTATAGGGACTAATTTGATTTAATATGTTATTTGTGGTATAATTAAAGTATAAAAATTTCATAAAGAGAGGTTATACAATAATGAAAAAAACACAAGTTACAATGCTGGTACACGAAACACGGGAAATGAAAGTTCCTACTCTTCCCAAACTTAGAAGTGTGATCTTTCAATCATTTTTCTGGATTTTATTGATTATCATGGAGGCTTACCTCTGGATTTTCAAAACAGTTGAAATGGTTGGATGGGTAAAAGATCTAAAAAGTGTTTGGATTGGTATGATTTTAGGTGCACTTATCACTATAGGCTTGTATATTTACTGCTTATGGAAACGGTATGTTATTAATCTTAAAGAAATACGAATTTCAAACATATATACAATAGCATCAATTATTTTAACTATTTTTAGAATATGTGAGCTAATTATGATCCTAACTCATTTTAATGGATTTTTAAGCTTCTGGGCTGATGGTGTTCTTCCTTTTATCCTCTTTATGTGGATTGTAGGAAATTCAATTATGGGATTCGTGATTAGGAATAATCAGTTAAAACGTCGTAGACGTAGACGGCAGAGTCAAAATTTTTACAAAAATTAAACCTTTTTTTAACGAGAGTAACTTATTTACTCTCGTTTCTTATTGTCTCTGCTATTTTTTTCGTTATGCCTTTAACTTCACACAATTCTTCAACTGTCGCATTTTTTATATTTTGTACATTTCCAAACTTTTTAAGTAGTTCTTTCTTTTTCTTTTCACCTATGCCTTTTATATCATCTAATTCTGATTTCGTAATAGATTTATCTCTTAATTTCCTATGATATGTAATTGCTGTGTCATGTACAGTATCTTGGAAATTAGTAATTGCATTCATCAATTTTTCTGATACTTCTATTTCATTTCTTTGTTCATCTATTAATGCTCTTGTTTGATGTTTATCATTTTTTACCATACCAAATATTTTTATATCTAAATTATATTTGTCTATAGCTCTTCTTATTGCTCTTATTTGTGTAATTCCTCCGTCTGCAAATATTGCATCTGGTAATTTTCCAAATCCTCCATTTTCATCTTCTATAGAATGTTTTAACCTTCTTGTTACAACCTCTTCCATACATCTTGGATCATCTTGCCCAATTACTCCTTTAATCTTAAATCTTCTTGATAAATTCTTTTTAATTATTCCATCTTGCATTACACACATAGCAGCTACCATAAATTCACCCGAAATATTTGATATGTCATAAGTTTCGATTTTTCTTGGTAACTTATCCATTTTTAATACGTTTTTTAACTCTAACAATATTTGATTTCTATCTTTTTCCTTATTTTGAAGTGTTACTTTTGCATTATTTTCTGCCATTTCTACAAATCTAAGTTTTTCCCCTTTTTTGGTAGAATGTATTGTAACTTTATGTCCCGCTTCATTTCCTAACCATTTTTGAATTGTCTCTGTGTCTTCCGGCTCATATCTTACCATTATTTTATTTGGTATGTTCTGCGCATCCATATAATATTGTTTTATAAATCCTGATATTATTTCGTTTTCTTCCATGTCATTTAAATCTTTAAAGAAATAGTGCTCTCTGCCTACCATTTTACTTCCACGCACGAAAAATATTTCTATACATATCTCATATTCAGATTTTGCAATTCCTATAACATCTATGTTATTTTCTGAAATATTTGACACTTTTTGTCTTTGTGAAGCTCTTTCAATTGCTGCCATTCTGTCTCTTATTTCTGCTGCTTTTTCATATTCTAATTTTTCTACTGCTTCCTTCATTTGCTTGTCTAAGTATTTTAGAATCTTATTAGTTTTTCCTTCTAATAAATCTATTATCTCATCTATTTGTTTCATGTATTCTTCTCTTTTTACAAGTCCAACACAAGGTGCCATACATCTTTTTATATGATAGTTTAAACATGCTCTTTCATTTGATTTAAAATTTTTGCATTGACGTATCTTATATTTTTGTTTTATAAAGTCTACCATTTCCTTTGCCGCTCCTGGGTTTGCATATGGTCCAAAGTATTTTGAGCCATCATTTTGTACTTTTCTTGTTATTGCAACATTTGGATATTCTGATTTTATATCAATTTTTATATATGGGTATGTTTTGTCATCTTTTAATAATACATTAAATTTTGGTCTATTCTTTTTTATTAAATTGCATTCTAATATTAAAGCTTCTGCTTCATTATCAACCACAATATACTCAAAATGGTCTATTAATGAGACCATCTTGAGTATTCTGTTTGTTTTATTTGTTTTTCTAAAATATGAACTTACTCTATTTTTTAAGTTAACTGCTTTACCTACGTATATTATATTATCATCTTTGTCTTTCATTAAATATACGCCTGGATTTTTAGGTAGTTTTTTTAGTTCTTCTTCTATATTAAACATTTCTCCCCCTATTTTAATGTTATTGCTCTCATTGAGTTAAGTATTGCAATAACAGTAACACCAACATCAGCGAAAACCGCTTGCCACATATTAGCATAACCTAAAGCACCTATTGTTAAAAATATTATTTTTATTGCTAACGCAAATATAATATTTTGTTTAACAATTCCCAATGTTCTTCTTGATATTTTTATTGCTGTATTTAGTTTTGAAGGTTTGTCATCCATTATTACTACATCTGCTGCTTCTATTGATGCATCTGATCCAATTCCTCCCATTGATATTCCAACATCTGCTCTTGTTATAACTGGAGCATCATTTATTCCATCTCCAACAAATGCTAGACTTCCATTGCTTGATTTTATTAAATCTTCTAATTTATTTACTTTATCTTCTGGCAATAACTCTGCATATACTTCTTCTATATTTAAGTCTTTTCCAACTTTTTCTGCTATTTGCTTATTATCTCCTGTTAGCATAACTGTTTTTCTTACTTTATTATCATTTAATCCTTTTATAGCTTCTTTAGAATCTTCTTTTATTTCATCTGAAATTACAATACTTCCTAAAAACTCGTTTTCTTTTGCCACATATACTACTGTACCAACTTCTTTGTTTTCTTTTATTTGTATATTGCAAGATTTCATTAATTTATCATTTCCAACTAACACTTCTTTTCCATCTATTTTGGCTTTTATACCATTTCCTGATATTTCTTGTACATCTGTAAGCCTTGATATTTCTATTTCTTTGCCATATGTTTTTCTTAATGAATTTGCTATTGGATGTGTTGAATGTGTTTCTGCCATTGCTGCAGTTTCAATCAATTCTTCTTGTGATATATTTTCTGGTATTATTTTTGTTACTTCAAAAGTTCCCTTTGTTAATGTTCCTGTTTTATCAAATACAACTGTATCTAGTTTTGATAGTAATTCCATGTAATTGCTTCCCTTTATAAGTACACCATTTTTTGATGCTGATCCTATTCCTGCAAAAAATCCTAATGGTACTGATATTACTAATGCACATGGGCATGATATTACTAAGAATGTTAATGCTCTTTTTAACCATTCTATAAATACTCCATTGTGAAATACAAATGGTGGTACGACTGCTAGTAATACTGCTAATATTACTACAATTGGTGTGTAATATTTTGCAAATTTTGTTATAAAGTTTTCTGTTTTGGCTTTTTTACTATTTGCATTTTCTACTAAATCCAGTATTTTTACTACTGTTGATTCTTTAAATTCATTTTTTACTTTTACTGTTAATGTTCCATCTAAATTTATACATCCACTAAGTACCTCATCTCCTGCTTTTACACTTGTAGGTACTGATTCACCAGTTAAAGCTGATGTATTTACCATACTTTTTCCATCTATTACATATCCATCAAGAGGTATTTTTTCTCCTGGTTTTATGATTATTAAATCATCTTTCTTTATTTCTTCTGGATTTACTTTTTCTATTTTTCCATCTTTTTCAATGTTTGCATAGTCTGGTCTTATGTCCATTAGGTCTGCTATTGATTTTCTTGTTTTGTCTGTTGCATAGTCCTCAAATCCTTCACCTATTCCATAAAGAAGCATTACCATAACTGCCTCTCCATAGTCTCCAAGTGCTATTGCTCCAATAGTGGCAATTGCCATTAAAAAGTTTTCATCAAATATTTCCCCATGAAAAATATTTTCTATTGCTTCTTTTAATACTTCGCCTCCTACAATTAAATAGGCAATTATATATCCTATAAATTCATAGATTCCTGTTAGATGTAAAAAGTGTACTAATGCCATTATTACACCACTAATTATTGCTTTTGTTATGTTTTCTTTCATAAAATCTCCCTTCATTTTGCCATAAAACCAATTATTTTTATTTAAAGAATACTTCCTATCATAGCAGCATCATTTTTTAATTCTGCACATCTTAAATCTATGTCATCTCTTCTATTAAATAATAATGTTGAATTTATCAATTTATCTTTTAAGTCATCCATAAACATATATGCAAAATGTGTAAACCCTCCACCTAATATTATTGCATCTGGTTCAAAAATATTAACCAAATTCGATATTCCTATTGCTAAATCCGATATGTATTGTTGTCTCAAATCTTCTATTTCATTTGCTCTTGGATTCATTATGTCTCTTAATGGTTGTGCATTTACTTCTTGTGGAATGTTAAGTCTTTCTTTTACTTTGTTTTTGTATTGTAAGATATTTCCGTATTTTTCAAAACATCCTTTTTTTCCGCAATTGCATTGAATTCCATTTTCCTTTATTACTATATGACCTAATTCATATCCATCATAATTAGTTCCTGTAAGAAGTTTTCCATTATATATAACTCCTCCACCAATTCCTGTTCCTATTGCTAGAAATAACATATTTTTTACTTTGTTTCTTTTATCTTTTAAAAGGTTATCATATTCCGCAATACACGCACTTTTTGAGTCATTTATAACCTGCACTGGCAATCCTGTTTTTTTCATTATACTTTGTGCAATATTGTAATTTTCTATTCCTAAATTTACTGCTTTATATATTATTCCATCTTTTGTCGATCCAGGTACTGCTATTCCTATTTTGCCTATTCTCTCTCTGTTGCCACTAACATCATTAATAAATTCCTCTTTTATTGCTTTTATTGTTTCTTCTATATATTTTTCTATGGTACTTATTATATTACTCTTATCTTCAAATGTGAAGTCTTTTTCATATTTTTTTATAATTTCTTCTTTTTCATTTATTACTCCAATTGCCATATGTGTTCCGCCTATATCTATACCTATATCCATAAAAAATCCTCCTTAAAATCCATCAAATAAAAAATACACATCTGTCCCCAAGTTAACTCCGGGACAGATATTAGGTTCATTGCGGGACGGTTCTCCTGTGAACAAGAAAAAATCTTACAAGCCTGAAAACCATGTTAAATAGTGGGCTTGTAAGATTTTTTTCATATATATTATATAAGAACATATATGTCCCCAACCTAAGCCTAGATGTGTCCCATAGTTCACAGGAGAACCGTCCCTAAACAAATTATATATAATTTGCATATGCATCAAATAAGAAGCTACCGAAGTAAACTTGTATCATTGGTACTAATACAACTACTACGAAGAATATTAATACTACTCCAACTATTGAGTACATAATTTGTGGTAATATTGCTGTAATCTTTTCTATTGTACGATCTATATCTATTTCCATATATTCAACTAATTTTTCCATCATTTCTGGCAAGTCTGTTTGCATTCCTATTTTTAACATTTCTACTATCATAGAAGATGGAAGTCCTGATTTTTCAAATGGATCTATCCACGATTCACCTATTAATATATTGTTAAGTGAGTTTTCTATTATTGATAGCATAACATAGTTGTTTACAACATTTTTACTAATGTTTAATGCATCTTGAATTCTCATACCATTTCTTAAGTTTAGTAGCATTGCTTTCATTAATCTTGAGAAATCTAATGAGAAGATTAGCTTTCCAAATACTGGCATTGTATATTTGAAATAGTGAAATCTGTATTTTCCTTTTGGTGTATTTATATATGCTATTATTACTCCAATTATAATTGCAATTATTATAACCGGTATCTGCCAATATTGCAACATCTTGTTTACCACTGCTTGGAACCATAACGTTATTGCAGGTAATTTAGTACTTGTTCCTACATCGTCAAATACTTTTTGTATTTGTGGTATTGCATATAGTGTTCCAACAAATAACATTACTAATAAAAGTGCAAATTGTACTATATTTGGTATTAGTATACCTTTCAATCTATGAGTAATATCATTACTATTATCTAGGTATTCTACTGCTTGTAATAGTGAATTTTCTAGCGAACCTGATAATTCACCTACTCTTATCATGTTAACATATATATATGGGAATACATTGCTATAATATTCCATTGTTTTATACATATAGTCTCCAGCTTCAACACCTGCTAATATATCTTCTAGTATACCAGCAAATGCTAAGTTTTCTGTACTATCAATTATTGTACTTAATGCATGTACATTGTTAAAATTTGCTTTTTTCAAAAGATAAAAGTTTTGTGTAAATATAACTAAATCTCTTGATGTAATTTTTTGTTGTCTAGCAAAATATGCATTCATTTTATCTATTGCACTCATTCTACTTTTAGCATCTACACCAATTTGAGTAGTATTTACATTTTTCATTATCTCTTGAATATCAGTAACATTTCTTTTCTTTTTTGATGTCTGCGTTCTTCTTGCAACTGTTTGAGTAACTGTTATAGGATATAAACCATTACCTTTTAGTTTTCTTACTAATGTTAGTCTATTTCCTTCTTCTACCTTGTTTCTAACAATTGTACCATGCTTATTTACTGCTCTGTAAACATAGGTTGGCATATTAACCTCCTTTTATTTTTTAACTTAAATTAGTATTATTATTTACTCTATCTTTTTTTATTTTTAACTGCATTATTGTTCTGTTAAGTATTTCTATATTCTTTTCTTCTATTTGTGATTTTGCTTGGTCTAAAGTAATTTTATTTTCTACAAATAGTTGTGCTAAAGAATTTATTAAGCCTATACTTCCATTTGAAGATCCACTTTGAATAGCATCCTCTATTTCAGATATACTTATTTTATCTTTTCTTATTATTCCTGCAACTATATTATCTACTACCATAACCTCTGGAACTAACACTAACGTATCATTTTCTCCTGGTAATAATCTTTGTGATACAACAAGTTTCAATAACGATGATAACAAATATTTTATTGTGGCTTGATCTCTAACTTCATAGAAGTTTATCATTCTGTCTATTGTTTCTGCACATGATTTTGTGTGAAGTGTTCCTATTACTAAGTGTCCTGATTCTGCCATTTCAATTCCTGCTTCCATTGTTTCTTTATCACGAATCTCTCCTATTACAAGTATGTCGCAGTCCTCTCTTAATGAGTTTTTTACACCGTCGCTAAAACTTAATGTATCTTTCCCCATTCCAACTTCTTTTTGAACAATTAGTGATTTTTTTGAATGATGTTTGTATTCTACTGGATTTTCTAGTGTTAATATCTTTCGGTTTTGATTTTCATTTATATCATTTATTAATGCATTTAGTGTTGTTGTTTTTCCTGAGTTTGTCTTTCCTGTAACTAGTATTAATCCTTGCGGTTGATATGTCATTCTTCTAACTATATCGGGTACTCCTAAGTCTTCATATCTTGGCAATTCATTTTTTATTATTCTTAGTGTTGCTATTGGAATACCATCTGTATGTGAAATATTTACCCTAAATCTTAACCCTGCATGTTCATATGATGTATCTAATCTTCTTGTTTCTCTATATAATTTGTCTGCTTGAATATTTCCTTTTACAAGATAATCATATATCTCCATCATATCTTCTTCAGTTAAGACTTCTGTCTTATCTACTTCTTCAAGTCTTCTTGCAATTCTCATCATAGGTTTATTATCATATATTAAATGAATATCTGAAGCATTTCTAGCAATTGCTGTATCTAGCACATAATTCATATCTACCATATCTTTATCTCTCCTTTGTTTATTTCTTAATCTTCATTTTCATTATAAACTAATATTGTTTTATTTAATTCATCTAAATTCGTTTGCCCTGCTATTACTTTTTGAATTCCATCTACAACTAAAGGTCTATATTTTCCTTCTTCAGCTTTTTTTCTAATTTCAATACTTGATGCTCCAGACATTATTAGTTCTCTAATTTCTTCCGTTATATTTAATACTTCAAATATTCCTATTCTTTCATAATATCCCGAGTGGTTACAATATTCGCATCCAACAGAATTATAAGTCTTTGCTCCTTCTAAATTAAATGTAATTCCATATCTGTTTCCTATTTTTTCGATTAAATGTCTTTCTTTTTCATTAAAATCTCTCTCTTGCCTACATTTTGGGCAAAGCTTTCTTACCAATCTTTGAGATATTGTAGTCGCAACTGTACTTGCAATATCATAATCTGATATTCCCATTTTTCTTAATCTTGTAATAACTTCTATTGCATTTATTGTATGGATTGTAGATAAAACATAATGTCCTGTTTGTCCTGCTTGTATTGCTATTTCTGCTGTTTCTTTATCGCGAATTTCTCCCACCAGCACTATATCAGGGTCTTGTCTTAAAATTGTTCTTAAACTATCTGCAAATCTAATATTTTTTTCTATTTCTATTTGGTTAAGTCCTGGTATTCTAATTTCAACAGGGTCTTCTATTGTTGTTATATTAACTCTATCATTTTTCAAATAGTCTAATATACTATATAATGTTGTTGTTTTACCAGCTCCAGTTGGTGCTGCAACAATTGTCAAACTGTTTCTTTTATTTACTGACCTATTTAATTCTTTTTCATCATAAGGATATCCTAGCTCAAATATGTTTCTTATATTTGTGTTTTTCTTCAATAATCTTAAAACAAATTTTTCACCATAAATATTCTTTTGTGAAGATACACGAATATTGTAATCTGGATATAAAACAATTCTACCATCTTGAGAGTCTTGTTTTTCTTGATGCATATTAGATATTGCTTTTAATCTTCCTATAATTTGTGGTTGCTTTTCTTTTGGTAATGTTGCAATTACTATCAATTCACCATCTATTCTAAATCTGATTCTAACACTATCTACTTGCGGTTCTATATGGATATCGCTTGCTCTTTTTTCTATTGCAAGTTTTATTAAATTGTCGATTATTTCTGTAGCTGTATCATTTTCTTCAATTTTCTCTATGTTTTGACTTATCTTTGCTTCAAATCTTTCAAGTATTTCTTCTACATTTGCTTTAAATGCTATATGTGGATCCAAAACTAGTCCTTTATTTAACATAAACATTCTAATACTTTTTATATTTTCATCATTGTTTTTTACATCTGCAAATGCAACTTTTATTTTTCCACTCTCTACTTCAAATGGAATTGCTTGATTTTTCTTCATTACATCAAAAGGAATATAATTTAATGCTTCCTCTGGAATGTCATCATATTTTAATACTACTCCCTTTACTCCTAAAATTTCGCTAACACTTCTCATAAGTTTAGCACTGTCTACTAATTTTAGAATATATAATATATCCCCTATTTTCCTATTCCTATGTGTTTCTTGATATTTTAAGGCTTTTTCAATGTCATCACCTGAAACTGTTCCTCTTCTTACTAATTCAATTCCTAAAGGTTGTTTTGCCATTTCTTTATCCTCCTTCTTTTGTTTATACATTAATCAGTATCTGAAATTTTTATAGCATATTTGTTGTTATATATAATGTTATTAATTTTTATCGAAATATTTAAATTTGAATCATCTTTTGAAAAATTGCATACTGATACATTTTTGCATACTCTTATTTTTTTCTCTACAACATCATCTTTATTTATCAATACATAATATAATTCATTATTACCATATATATATAAATGTCTCAACTCATCTGTAAAACTTATATCTAGTATATTTTGAGCTTTAACTCTAATGTTTTTTATTTTGTCTGATTCTATATCTTTTACTAAATATGATGTCAACTCTGCATATTGCTCTGGAGCTTTACTTGATATTATAGTTTGCTCAGAATTTTTAGTAAAATAATTAGTTATCATTGCAACTGTACCTATTACTGATGTAAATACTATTATATATATAATTAAAGATATTAGAGTTATTCCTTTATTTTGTCTCATAGTTTCTCCTTTTAACTTATTGCTGTTTCTAATTTGACTTCCTTAGTTGCTTTTTGATTTCTATATTGTACTGTAACTTCTATTATTTTTACCAATCCCTCTGTCGTCAATTTGCTTTGACCTGCTTCTGTTGACGCATAATCTGTTATTTTATATACAATTTGATATGTTATGTCGTTTTTTTCTAATGTCATTTCGTTTTCATCCAAATTATCATATACTTGTTTTAATGCCTGTTTTATATTTGCATCCATTGTAGTATTATCATTTAAGCCTGTAACCCCTATTCCTTTTATTGTTTCAATACTGTTAACTGCAATATTAACTGCCTCTGTTTTTCTTGCCATTGAGCTATTAGCTTTTGTTATATTATAAATCATACCTGCAATAAGAGGTATTACCATAAGAAGTATTATCATAGCTACTGATGCATCAATAGCAAAATATCCTTTATTATTTTTTATATTCATGTTAGTTATTCCCTCCTAAATGCATATCCAATTATTTATAAATATAACACTTATTAAAGAAATTACATTTGATATTGCTAAATAAAATCCTGCGTTTATTTTCTTTGTTATATCTATATTTTCTTTTCTACTTTTATTAAATACATTTTTTAATTTTTGTATTATTATAACTAATAAAATAATTAAGATTGTTAATGTTCCTGTACATGTCATAACTACTTCTTGTGTCATTATTGTCATTATGATTAATAATATTAATATTGATATTATATAATTTTCTTTTGCTTTTTTTCTCAAATTTATGTTGTCTATCATTAACATTATTACTAGTGCTACTAAATACATAGCATATCTATATATACTAGAACTATCCATTATGCATAGATATATTATGTACATAGCTGATATTGATAATGCATAATATAGAACTGATTTTTCGATTTCCTTTTTCTCTTTGTCTATTCCCGCTATTATAAATATCGCTACTAAATATAATACTAAAAAGGCAAATTCTACTATTAATTTTAAATCTAAATTATATACATCTATTTTTAGCGCTAATGCTAATAGTACAAATGTTATTCCTGAAAAGAATTCTAATAGAAAATATCTTATTCTTATTTTTTGTTTGCATTGTTTGCATTTTCCGCCTAAAAATATATAACTCCATACTGGTATTAGTTCAAAAAAACCTAATTTATGATTACAATTAGGACAAAATGAATGTGTATGTGTTATGTCAATTTTCTTTGGTATTCTATATACTGCTAATGTATAAAAACTTCCAAATACTGTTCCCATTATGAATATTATTATATATATAAATACGTTCATTTTTTACCTTTCTTTTTTTATATTCTTATTTTATTTTTCTTTTTTTAAAAATGGCATATGCATATAGCATGCATATGCCTTATTAATTATTAGTCATTATACGCATCTGTCCAAGTTATAGCTCCTGTTGTTGCATTAATTTTACCTGTTGTTTTTTTGCTTGAATCAGCTTTTGCAGATATTGTTATTGTTGCATCTTGTGCTTCAACTGCTGGACTAGCAGATGGATTAGCAGCTACTGCCTCTGTATACTTGATTTCAACACCATCATAAGCAGTTGATCCATCTAGTCCTTTTAGTGTGTTGTTAATAACGTCAGCAGCAGTATCACCTGTTATTCCTGTATCACTTCCTCCTGCATATTTGTTATTATAGAATTTTGTAACATTTTCATTTACTAATAATCCTATTGACTCCTTTGCATTTGTTATAGAAGTAGCTATTGAAGATGTTTTAGCTTTTGTTAATATACCATTTTCTCCTGATAACATAGCGATTGCAACACCAGCTAATATTAAAAGAACGATAATTGTAATAACTAAAGCGATTAAAGTTATACCTTTTTGATTTTTCATTTCGATTTCCCCCCTTTCGTAATTGAATTTTGTTTATCTTGAGTATATTTATTACAAACTTTAGTATAATAAATATAACATTAAAAACTATTATTTTGTTCCAGGCTCTTCTACAAATGAATTAGTTGTAGAAGTATTAGAATCTACTGGTTCTTGTGTTGTTGTATTACCTGTAGTATTGTCTGTATTTGTATTTTCGCTATTTCCATCTCCGCCTTCTTCTGTCGTTTTAGTTGCTGCTGCAGCAAATGGATTTGCTTTTCCTGGTACATATTCATTTTTTACTTCAAAGTTGTTTAAATCTTTTGAAGTAACTTCATAAGTCAATACAATTTCATTTTCTTGGGAATCAATATTATCTGCAAGTAACGCTTCTACTTCTGCAGAAGTTTCATATTGTGATACTTCTGCAACTACTTTTCTATTTGGAATATAGTTATATAAGGTTATTGCAAATATCAACATTGATATTAAACAAATTAACAATACTATGATTATTTCTTTTATAATCTTTGCCATTATATTCCTCCTTAATTACTGTTCAGCCACTTCATTTGCTGTACTATTTGAAACTGTATTTGTTCCTGTTGTTGTATTAGTTGTATTTGTTGCATTTGTATTACTTCCAGTTGTATTGTTTGTAGTAGTATTGCTTGTTGTATTATTTTCGTTTGTTGTTTCATCATTTTCTGTGCTACTACTGCTATTACTTTCTGCTGATTCTATATTTATATTTACTTCTTTGCAAGTAAATGTGGCTTGTACACCTTCTCCTGCAGATACCATATGAAAATCCTCAATTTTAAATCCTAATTTTGAATCATTTTCTATATCATATATATAATCTGCAACTTTTGTATATTTTCCTGCAATAGTAAACTTTAAGTCATATAATCCTTTTGTGCTACTATTTGCAACATCAAATTTTAATTCTACTTTTCTATCTTTTGCATAATTTCCTACTTTTGTCCATAAAAACTCTATTTCATATTTTTCTGTTTGTAAATAAGAATTATCTTTTGCGAGTATTGCTTTATCTTCATAACTCTTTTTAGTTGTTTCTAAACTTGTTTTGCTTGTATTTAATCCTGATAAAGCACTCTCATAGTCTGCAGTGGCTAATGTAGAAAGTTGTTGATTTTTTTGATCTATTGTAGCATTTTTTTCCTTAATGCTTTTAACTCCCCATACTGTAATATTTCCTATATTAACACCTTTGGCAATAAGAAACCCACCTGCTACTAATAGAATTACTATTATTATACTAAATATTATTTTTCTCATGGCAAATCTCCTTCTATAGTAACTGAAATTGTTTCTCCGTTTTTTACACCACTCGAAGATACTACATCTTTTAATATTTTTTTCGTTTTTATTTTTCCAACAAAGTATCCTAATTGTTGATAGTCAGCTGATTGTGCTTTTATAACAATATGTTTGTTTGTTGTGTTGTCAATTGCTGTTAGTTGCACTGCCTCAGGTATATTATACATTAATTGGTTTAGTAAGTTTGGTATTGAATTTCTTCTTGCTGCTATATCACTCATTTTATCATTCAACTCATCTAATCTTTTTATCAAAGATTTATATTTTGTTGTCTTACTATCTAAACTTTGTGCTGTTTGTTTTACTTTCGTTATTTCTTGATTTTGTGTTGCTGTTAATCCTTCTATTTCTCTTTCTTTATTAAGCATTTGCTTTGATAATATCTTTGAGAATGACATAAAAATGACCATTATTAAAATAAGTGATGTCATTATTCTTACAAGCCATGTCTCTGTATAATCTAGTTGTCCTTTCATATTAGTATCTAAGTTTATATTTAATTTTTCCAACAGTTTAGCAAAAAAGTTATCTTTTCTAGTCTCTGCTGTTCTTTTACCTTTTTCACTTTTTTCAACTTTTAGCATCTTTGATAATTTATCATTTAATGATGTTTTCTTAAAACTTAAATCCTGTACTTTGTCTGCTAAGTCGTTTACTGCTAGAGCTATAGCAGAATTTACTTCTATATAATCTTTTATATTTACTTGTGTTGTTGCTTCAGATATAAATTTAGGTTTTAATATTTTACATTCTACATCTTGCAATACTTCTTGAAAATATAAATCTATATTGTTTACTGTAGCCAATGTTCCTGTTAAATATACTTTGTCAAATTTGGTGCTATTTTCTAATATCGCTTCTTGAAGTTTTTGTCTTATTTCAAATATTGTTGGTATAATGTATTGTAAATATGGTTGATCTTCTCCCATATTTTCCATTTCAGCAGTATATATTGTTGTATTTTTACATATTTCATAAGCTTTAGCATAAGAATTTTCTATTGTGTTTATTTTTTCTAAAACTTCTTTGCTTCCTACTTCAAACGATTTTATATCATATATTTTGCTATCAATTACTGTTGTTAATGTAGCTGTTTCTTCCATGTTTAATATTAATGCATTTTCTTTTTTCTCTATATCTGCTACATCTGCTATTACCATAGGTAGCGGTAATACTTTTGATAATTTATATCCATCAAATGGTTGCATTTGTCTATTTAATTCTATTTTGTTTGCAACTATTTCTATTGTTCTAATTTTTTCTTTATCATCTATATTTGGTACTAAGGCATATCTTGTTTCAAAAGCATTTTTATTGTAATTTTTTTCTTCACAATATGTTTCAAATTCTGTTTCTATCATTCTTTTAATGTCTTTTTTATTTAACATTCCAAAAACATCAAAATATAAATATTTTTCATTAGCTAAGTTGATACTTATTGGGATATTAAAACTATAAGTTTCTTCTACTATTTTCTTTATTTCTGCACTTATATTTTCAAATATTCTTACTCCGTAGCTTTCTACTTTTATGTTATCATGTTCTTTAGAAACTTTTGCATATTTAATTAGGTTATTTTCAATATAAATTCCTAAACCTTTTGACATTTTTTACTCCTTAGTTTTTATTCGCTTTCATTTTTTATTTTATATATTTTTTATATAAAAATCAATACCTTTAATGTAAATGTAATATAAGTGTAATATTTTTGTAATATTTTGTTATTTCATTAATTTTTATGTATATTTTTTCACTTTTGTAGCAAAATATTCTTGAAAGGAATGATTTTTATGGATGATCCATTAAATACACAAAAAGATTATCAAAATTATGTTGATCAAAAATCTCCAAATTCACCCATTTTAAAAAATTGCTTTAATGCATTTTGGGTTGGTGGATTAATTTGTTCTATCGGACAAATTATTATGGATTTTTGTATGTATAAAGGGTTAAGTGAAACTTCTGCAGGTACAGTTGTTTCCATACTATTAATTGGTCTTAGTGCCTTTTTAACTGGCTTAAATATTTTTAATAAAATCGGTAAATTTGCAGGTGCAGGTTCTTTAGTTCCTATTACTGGTTTTGCAAATTCCGTTGTTGCACCTGCTATGGAATATAAGTCAGAAGGTTATGTTATGGGTGTAGGTGCAAAAATGTTCACTGTTGCAGGTCCTGTACTTGTTTATGGTATTTCTACAGCTATAGTAGTTGGCTTAGTATATTTAATTTTTAATGGTCAAGTTATCTTGGCCTAATCTGAAAGGAGTTTTTATGCAAAAATTAGGTAAACAAACTATTAAATTTGATAATCCTCCCACTATTTTAGATACTGCTTGCATAGTTGGTCCAAAAGAATCTGATGGACCTCTTGCCCAATACTTCGATCAATGCTTAACTGACGAGATGTGGGGAGAAAAATCTTGGGAAAAGGCCGAAAGTAAAATAATTAAAGAGACTGTAAATATGGCAATATCAAAATCTTCTATTCCATCAGATAAAATAGAATATTGTTTTGCTGGTGATTTACTTAATCAATGTATTTCTTCTAGTTTTGGACTTCGTGAACTTAATATTCCATTCTTTGGAATTTTCGGTGCATGTTCTACTTTTGTCGAAGGACTCTCTCTAGCTTCTGTATTTATAGAAGGTGGCATTAATTATGCAATATGTGCTGCATCTAGCCATTTTTGTAGTTCTGAGAAGCAATTTAGATTTCCTTTAGAACTTGGAAATCAAAGGCCTCCCACTTCCCAATGGACAGTTACTGGTGCAGGTGCTGCTATTGTTGCACGAGAAGGGCAAGGTCCTTTTATTACTCATATTACATCTGGTAAAATCGTTGATATGGGAATAAAAGATGCTAATAATATGGGAGCTGCTATGGCACCTGCTGCTTTTGATACTTTAATGACACATTTTAAAGATACTGGTAGAAGTCCTAACTACTATGATGCAATCATTACAGGTGATTTGGGACATATTGGTAGAGATATTTTAATTGATTTATGTGCAAATTCAGGTTATAATATTAGATCTGTTTACAATGATTGCGGTGTTTTAATTTTTGATAAAGAAAATCAAGATACTCACTCTGGCGGTAGCGGATGCGGCTGTTGTGCTAGTGTCTTTTCTGGATACTTTTTCAAACAACTTAAGGAAAATAAAATAAAAAGATTATTACTTATTGCAACTGGTGCTCTAATGAATTCTACTAGTTCTCAACAAGGAGAATCTATTCCAGGAATTGCACATGCAATTAGTATCGAAATGTAATTTCGAAATATAAATAGGAGGTTTAATCTAAATGGAATTTTTTAGTTCTTTTGATTGGATAGGATTAATTAAATGTTTTGTTGTTGGTGGCTTAATCTGCGTTATCGGTCAAATCCTTATTGATAAAACCAAACTTACTCCTGCTAGAATATTAGTTGCTTTTGTTACTACTGGAGCTATTCTTGGTGGACTCGGGGTTTATAAATATTTAGTTGATTTTGCAGGTGCTGGTGCTACTGTTCCTCTTACTGGTTTTGGATATAATTTAGCTAAAGGTACTATTGAATCTGTTAAGACTGATGGTATTTTAGGTGCTTTTACTGGTGGCCTTAAAGCTAGTGCTGGTGGTATTGCTGCTGCCGTGTTCTTTGGTTATATTGCTTCTCTTATTTCTAAACCTAAGATGAAGAAACAATAAGAGAGTGTCAGTGGGGACGTTCCTTTTTGACAATATTACATTGTCAAAAAGGAACGTCCCCACTGACACTCTCCACTGAAATCCTTTCTATCCCTCAATAACCCTCAAAATATCTGCCTCTAAATCTTTCATTCTCTCTTTAATTCTAAAGATATCTTCATCTTTAAGGTTATTATTATTTAAATCTTCTTTAACACTATCTTTCATGTCATCAAGTTCACTTTGAAGTTTATGTAAGATGCTTATAATTTCACTTCTTGGGCTCATAGGTTTATGTGCTACTCTATTTACAACTACAGGAACATCTTGTAATTCATAAGTCTCACCATAGTCAGGTATTGTAACAGGAAGTTTTGCCTCTGTTTCTATTTTTTCCTTTAACACTTCTTGTGATTCTGGTTCACCATGAACTAGGAAAATATGCTTTGGCTTTTGCTCTCTAAATGAATATACAAAGTTCATAAGCCATTCTTGGTCAGCATGTCCTGAATATCCTTCAATATATTCTATTCTTGCATTAACAGCAATTTCCTCTCCAAATATTTTTACTTTTTTTGCTCCATTTACTATGCTATATCCAAGTGTTCCAGGCGCTTGATATCCAACAAAAAGAATTGTATTTTTGCTATCCCATAAATTATGTTTTAAGTGGTGTTTTATTCTTCCAACTTCACACATGCCACTTGCTGAGATTATTATTGATGGAATTGTGTTTTCGTTTAACGCTTTTGATTCATCTGCTGTCATTGTAAATTGTAATCCGTCAAACTCTAAAGGATTATCACCTTTCATAATTTCTTCTCTTGTTTCATCATCAAATAAATCCATATTGTCCTTAAATACCTCTGTTGCTGATATCGCAAGAGGACTATCTACATATACTGGAGATTTCATTAATTTTTTATATTCTCTTGTAAATTCTTCATCATTTCTGGTCTCTTTTATCTTGTTTAATTCATATAATATTTCTTGTGTTCTACCTACTGCAAATGATGGTATTACAACGTTTCCGCCGTTTTCTAAAGTTTCTGATACTATTTTTAAAAACAACTCTGCTTTATCCTCATTTTTTACATGAAGTCTACTTCCATATGTAGATTCCATTATTAAATAATCAGCTGAATCTATCATTGTTGGTGAATTAAGTAATGGTATATCATTGTTTCCTAAATCTCCTGTAAATACTGCTTTTTCTTCTTTGTCTCCTTCTTTTACCCATATTTCAATGATACTAGAACCTAACATATGTCCTGCATCATTAAATCTTACATGTATTTCTGGTGTTATATCTATAATTTCATCATAATTTACTGGCTTAAATATTTCCAAACATCTAGCAGCTTCTTCTGCTGTATACAGTGGCGGAAGTGGCTTCTCTCCCTTCCTTTCTCTTTTTCTGTTTCTCCATTCTATTTCCATTTCTTGTATGTGTCCACTATCTGGAAGCATTAAGCTACATAGATCACAAGTAGCTTTATGTGCATAAATTGGATTTCTGTATCCTTCTTTATATAATTTTGGTATTCTTCCTGAATGGTCAATATGTGCATGCGTAAGTAGCATAAAGTCTATTTCTTGTGGATCATATGCAAATGGTTCCTCATTTTCATATTCCTTTTCTGCATTTCCTTGATACATTCCACAGTCTACTAAAAATTTCTTTCCAGCAGCTTCTACTAAAAAATTTGATCCAGTAACTGTTTTTGTTGCTCCTAAAAATGTTATTTTCATAAATAACTCCTCTCTAATTCTTGTTATTAAATATTTTTATTTTTTTGTTTAATTTTATTTTAATATCTTCTTTTTTTAGATTAATATCAATCTTAAATGCTTCATCTGTAACCCCTTCATCAAAAAATTGTATATACCATCCATCCTTTTCTTCCATTATTTTTAATGATATATCTTCTAAGGAAATTATTTTTGATGAAAATATATGCTTACAAATTGACATATTTAGCTCTTCATTATCTGAAACTGTATTAATCATATTTAATGAATTTGCTTTTATCCAGAATCCTTTTTGTGTAATATCTAACATTTTAGATAGTTCTGAAATATCTTCTATTGTTTCTTTTCCTATTACTGGTATCTGACAAAAATATCTTAATTCGTACATAAATTTCATTAATGAATTTTTATCTTCACAATACTTCAATTTTTCTCTTATGCATTTTATTACTATTTTCTGTAATTCTATTATGTCTTTAACTATTTCCTTTTCCATATCATTTATCTCTATAAGTTTACGGTATTTTAATTTTTGCTCTAACTTTTGCTGTCTTTCCATCATTTTTTTAGGATTCATTAGTATATTTAATTCTTCTATTTTTCTAAGTATATTATTTCTTTCTTCTTTGAATTTTTTAGCTAATACTTTTGGACTAAATATTTTCTTTTCTTTTGGCAATAATTTATTTCTTCTATCATACTCTTTTTTTAGCAATTCTTCATTGTTCAGTATAATATCTATTCTTTTTATTGTTTTTAGTAACTTTTTCTTCTTTTCTGTTATTTCTATAATATAATTTGTGCTGTCTTTAATTTTGCTTAATTCTTTTTCCATTTCTGATTTTTCATCAATTATTTCTTTTACTATAGCCGTATTCGAATTTATTTCTATTAAAACAGACAATCTTTTTATTAATTCTAATATACTTTCGGCTGTCTTTTGACCATATTTTTGACTTAAATCATTTTCTAATTTTTCCATGTAATCTATTTGTGTCTTATTTTTATTGGCACATTCTTCTAAAAATTTATTTCCATTTAATATTATTAAATCTTGATATATTAGATTATAATATACATTTTCAATATCGCTTGTTATTATATTCCATGAAAATCCATTAAAATCTCTTAAAGGTTCTACTGTATTTATATTATTTCCTATTACAACAAGGTCTGATAAACATTTTATAAGTAATTCATCTTCATTTTTTATGATATCTTCACTTTTTTGCATTTGTGCCAATGCATATAGAATCTTTATTAATATTGGATAACATATTATTTCTTTATTTTCTTTTCTTAATATATATCCCTTACTTGCTGTTCCATTAGGTTTTACGAATTTTATAGTATCACATTTATTTTTTATTGTATCTATTATGTTTTTTATATATTGTTCTTGTGTTTGCCCATTTACTTTTACTTTTATATAATCTTTATATGAAGTCTCTACTCTATATAAAATATCTAGAAGAAGATTTTTGACATCTTCTTCATATAGCTTTTTAGATAAAATTTCTTCTAATTGATTATTGTAATCTTTTGATACAATTTTTTCAATTATACTTTTATTCTGTGTCTTCAAAATTCTTCTCCCTTCGTTTTTTCTTTTACTCGTTTTCTGTTGTTTTTTCTCCCATTTTTAATTCTGCTAACTTTTCTAATGTCCATAGTACTTCACGTGGTTTACTTCCTTGATATCCTGATATTACTCCTCTTTCTTCCATTTGGTCTATTATTCTTCCTGCCCTGGCATATCCAACTTTAAATTTTCTTTGTATAAATGATGTTGAGGCTTGACCTGTTTCTACAACTGTATCTATTGCATCTTGTAAAAATGGATCTGTTTCATCATCTTGTGCTTGCTCTGTTTCTAATGCTTTTTCTTTGTCTGTTTTGTTGCTATTTTCTATTGTTTCCAAAATATCTTCACTATATGTAGCTGTTCCATTTGATTTTATAAACTCTACTATTCTTTCTACTTCGTCATCTGATACAAATGCTCCTTGTACTCTTGTAGGTTTTGATGCTCCTGATGGAAAGAACAACATGTCTCCTTTTCCTAAAAGTTTTTCTGCTCCTACTTGATCTAAGATTGTTCTTGAATCTATTTGTGAAGATACTGCAAATGCTATTCTTGATGGTACATTTGCTTTGATTAATCCTGTAATTACATCAACTGATGGTCTTTGTGTTGCAATTACCAAGTGCATTCCTGCTGCTCTTGCTTTTTGTGCAAGTCTACATATTGATTCTTCAACTTCTTTAGCAGCTATCATCATTAAGTCTGCTAACTCATCTATTATTATTACAATTTGAGGTAATGTCCCTCCCTCTTTTTCTTTTTCAACAGCTTTATTATATCCTTTTAAATCTCTTACACCTTTTTGTGCAAATAAATTGTATCTATTGTCCATTTCTTGCACTGCCCATGCTAAAGCCCCTGCTGCTTTTTTAGGGTCTGTTACAACAGGAATAAGCAAATGTGGTATTCCATTATATACTGAAAGTTCAACTACTTTTGGATCTACCATTACTAATTTTACTTCACTTGGTTTTGCATTATATACAATACTCGTGATTATTGTATTTATACATACTGACTTACCTGATCCTGTTGAACCTGCAATTAATACATGTGGCATTTTTGCAATATCAGCTATTGTTGCTTTTCCTGCAACGTCTTTTCCTAATGCTACACTTAATTTTGATTTATTTTCTTGGAATTCATCACTTTCTAATACATCTCTTAATGGTACCATTTCTTTTTCTTTATTTGGTACTTCTATTCCTACTGCTTGTTTTCCAGGAATTGGAGCTTCTATTCTTATTGTTTCTGCAGCTAAATTTAATGCAATATCATCTGCTAAATTAGCAATTTTACTTACTCTTACACCTTCGGCTGGTTTAAGCTCATATCTTGTTATTGCAGGACCTACTGATACATTTTCTACTTTAGCTTGAACTCCAAAACTATATAAGGTTTTTTGAAGTCTTGAAGCTGTATCTGTTAATGCTTTTGTTCCACCTTTTAGAGCTTTTTTCGTTGTCTGTCCCAAATATTCTATTGGTGGATATACATAATTATCTTCTTCCACTACTTGTGTATGTTCTAATTGCAAAACTTGTTTTGTTTTATCCTCTTTTGTTTCTTCTTCTTGTTTAAAGAAATTATCTTGTACATTATCATTTTGTTTTCCTATCGTGTTTGCCATAGTTGCTACACTTGATTCGTTTGCTTTACCTTTGTTGCTCACTTTTTGTTTTATATCTTCTATTACTCTTCCATTTAAATTAATTTTTATTTGCTCTGGTTCTATTGCTTTAGCTTCCTTTTGTTTCTTTAGTTCTTTTTTTCTTTCTATTCTTTCTGCTCTTCTAACATCTGCAGCTTCTGCTCTTTCCTGTCTTATTTTTTCTCTTTCTTCTCTTCCTTCTTCTCGTCTTTCTAATATGTCATCCATTTTTGTGCTTATATATTGTGATATATCTATACCAAATACAAATGCAAATAACATTACAGAAACACCTATACTTAATACAACTGCTCCTAAAGTTCCTAGCATTTTAACTAACGGTACAGCTGCTAGTGTTCCTATTGCTCCTCCTCCAATATCAGCTGTTCCTAATGTATATGCTTTTTTTAGAATTTGAGACATATCACCTGCAACTTCTAATGTTCCTTTTGATATTTGATATATACTCATTACTATTGATATACATATCATCAATATTGCATATTGAGTTAACTTATGCGTTATATATTCCTTTTTTTCTTCATTACATGCCATTATTATTGCTATTGCAAATGTTCCTATTGGTAAAATGTATCTTAATATTCCCATCATTCCACCAAGTATTTCATTTAATTTCTGGCCAACTGCCCCTGAGTTTGTAAACAATAATACCGCAAGTAATATACTAAATACTATAGTTCCTATTATTTTTAAATTTATTTCATTATCTACTTTTTTTCTTCTCTTATATTTTCTTTTTTGTGCCATCTTGACTTCCTCTTTTCGTTTATTACATTTTTTCAGCTTTATTGTATCAAAACACAAAAAAAATATCAACAGTTTTTTTATCATTTTTTATCCGATTTTGCTCATCATTTCTTTTTTCATTTTATTTATTATTTTCTTCTCTAATCTGGAAATATAGCTTTGAGATATTCCAAGCTCATCTGCCACTTCTTTTTGGGTTTTTTCCTTTCCTGTTAAAAAACCAAATCTCATTTCCATTATATTTTTTTCTCTGCTATTTAATTTTTTTATACATTCTCTAAGCAAAGTTTTATCTACTTCATCTTCTATATTTCTTGATGTTATATCCGGATCTGTCCCTAATATATCTGATAATAATAATTCATTTCCATCACAATCTTTGTTTAATGGTTCATCTATTGATACTTCTCCTTTTGCTTTGTTGGTTCTCCTTAAATACATTAATATTTCATTTTCTATACACCTAGATGCATATGTTGCAAGTTTTATTTTTTTATCTATGTTAAATGTATTTACACTTTTTGCAAGTCCTATTGTTCCTATTGAAATTAAATCTTCTATTCCTATTCCTGTATTTTCAAATTTTTTAGCAATATATACTACTAATCTTAAATTCCTTTCAACAAGTATTTGTCTTGCCTCTAAGTTATTTTCATCTGACAACTTTTTTATGTATTCTAATTCTTCCTCTTCTGGAAGTGGTGGTGGAAGTGTTTGGCTTCCTGCTATGTAAAATATTGGTTCTTCTATAATTTTGTCATCTTTTAAATATTTTACACATATTGAATTTATATTCTCTTTTAATATGTCTATAATTTTCATATTGGTCTTCCTTTCGTAAAAATTTATATTGTTATTCATTTACCCATATACCAACTAAAGCCCTGTATTCTCCTCTTTTAGTTAATGATTTTGTATATACTCCTATTATTACTTTTTGAATCTCTTTTATATTTTCTTCAATTTCAACTTCTAGTTTATCTACTTTTATTCCAAGTAACATCCCATTTTGCTTTCCGAGTGACGAAAACGGAATCACTTTTAATTTTGATATATATTGATTTTGAATATCCTCTGGTATGTCTTTAAAATCACCCCCTAAAACTTTTTCTATATTATTTAATATTTCTTTTGGTATAATTTCATATAGCAGTGTATGTTCCACTACTGCTACAGGGATATTAGTTATTGGTTCTTTTAGAAAATTCCCTGTATCCATCATTGCTTTTGTTTTTACATTCTTTCCATTTATGTATATTTTTATATTGTATATTAAATCTTTTCTTGATAGTTTTCCTTTTGCAAAATTAAACCCTATTATTATTACTATAAATGCAACTACTATGCCTATTAATATTGTTTTTAAAGTATAACTTCCTACTATCATTCCATTTTGTATTGTTATATTTTGAGTATTTACCATATATATTATTCCAAGTGCTGCTCCTGCAAATACAAATGATACCAAGTAAAACAATACTAATTTCTTAGCTAATACCTTAAAATTCTTTGTTTCAAATGCTATATATACCATTGCTATTGATAACATCCATTTTACTATCATATTTGAGTATATATTTATTTTTAAAATATAATATATTACTGAATATACTGCTCCTATTAAACTTGATATTATCATTTTTTTTTGGTTTATTTTTGATTTAGATACTATCCCTGTTGCATATAAAATTATATAATTTATAACTATATTTTCTATAAATATTATGTCTATGTAAACTGTCATTTTCTCACCTGAATGTATTGTACCACCTTTTATTTAAAAAGTTTGTCTTTTCTTATTGTAGAAAAAAAGAAATAATCTACAAATTTAGATTATTTCTTGCTAATGTTTTTATCTTTCCTCATCTTTTTCTTTATTTTTTTCTCGTATTTCCCCTGTCTGTATATTAATTATTTTCTCTGGTCTATTTTTTAAATGTTCCGGATATTTATCGTGATCTTTTATATATCTCAAGTGATATAACATTTTTTCTTGATCTTCAGGTAAGTTTCTCTTTTTCAAACATTCATTTATACATTTTTTATATTTATTGCTTGCTGGCATTAATATTTGGGTTGGTATTACATTTCCATTGTGAGTAAAATCTTCTGCACCCTCATATACAGGCAATTCCATTTTTTCTCCTCTACATTTCAAAAAATTTTTTATTAAACTTCTTTCAATATGTAATCTTACAGGCATATTCATTCCTTCATAGTCAATACCTATTAATAAAAACTTCGAATCATTTTTTAATCTACTCATTTCATCTGCTATATATCCCCAATTCGTTTTCGATTTATCATCATATATCATACTTAGAATATTCATCATTGTACTATTTTTACATTTATATGCATTTTCTAATTGATTATATAGTAACGAATAATTTATATAATCATTTGATAGGTTGTTATCTGTTTTTCCTGTTTTTTCATATATGTAGTCATCATATCTTTTTTGAAAAGGATCCAATACTGCTTCTACTTCTTTTCTTACATCTATAGTTTCATTCTCATATTCGCCTTTGCTGTTCTTCTTTTCGTTCTTTTTATTTAATATTGTTGATACTATTGCTGAAATTCCTTTTAATAATTCTGTTTTTGTTTCTATTAATTCCATTTCCCAATTAGTATATGATGTTTTATCACCGTTTTCTAATATTCCTAACTCAACTAAAGCAAATATTGCATTATTTATTCTTTCTGTTTCTTTTGCAAATCTATTTTGCCAAAATGCATTTAATACTAATAAATCTTCCACTGAATATTGTTCTAATACTTCTTCGGAAAATAGTTGGTTTAACTCAACCTCTTTTTTACCAAATCTGTCTTTATATAATGGTTGCTCTAATTCCGATAATCCCATTCCTTTAAGCTTTGACGAATTCAAACTTTTGTATCTTTCTACAAAATTAAATTGCTCAAAAAATCTTCCCATTGATTTCATTGAATTTATTAAGTCTTTTTTTATCTCTCCTTCAATGTCTGGAAGTAAAGCTATTATTAAGTTTCTTATATTAGTTACTTCATCTTCTGTTGTTGTATTTACAAGTACCTCTAATACTTTCCTTTCTTCATTTGATAAATTTGACTCTATCTCTCTCTTTTCTTTATTACTAGCATTTTTGTAATTTTCACTAAATCTTATAGTTTCTTTTGGTATAAACCTATGTGCTAAAGCATATCTCATGTCTTCTATTAACACTTTATAATTATTCTCATTGTTCGCATTATATATTCCATCCTTATATTTTATATTTCCCTCTTTATTTAGTTGGTTATACATTTCTTCTAATTTTTTACCATCTTTTATTAACTCTTTGGCCGCTTTATATTGAAAATATTTTCCTCTTATATTAGCAGATTTTGAAAAGTCTACAAGTATTTCATATTGTTCATCTATATACTTTTCTTGCATGTCTATTACACGCATATTAGGATTTTCTTTTTTTATTCTCTCAAAATATTCTAATATTAGTTCTAAATCTTTTTTCATATAAAACTTTTTTGTTTCTGTTATTCTTACTGGCTTATACTTTCTTTTTTGTAATAAATCTCTTATTTCTGAATTTTCCATATTATTTCTCCGTTTTGATTTTATGGTGCCTTAGTGGTACTTACTCACAAAAAAATAGTCCATTTTCATGCATATACTCCACATTTAGCACAAAAAGATTTCTGTTTATCAACTGTATATATATTTTAACATATCGTTTTAAAAAAGTATATACTAAATATAAAAAACTCTCTATCATCTTTTTTGATGATAGAGAATTTAGGCAATTCAATTACTTACCAAAATAAAGTAACCACTTTAGTTTAGCCATATCAATTTTCTCTACTCTCAAAATTCTAATTCCCGCATTATTCGCAACATAAATTTCTAGCTGTTGCTGAACAAGTGTGTCTGACAATTCCTAAAGCAACTTATAAACTTATAATCTTATTTATAATCTCCATATCTTCAATTTTATTAATTCCAAAACATTTCTTACCTAAATCCTTTATTGATGCACCTAGATGATACATTTCCTTATTGTCTATTACTATAAATCTGTCGTGGAATTTATTTGTTTTAGCTATTTTTAAAATAGGATATTCTTTATTAAATTTTTGAATATCAATTTTTTCTATATTACTTTTATCAGAGGTTAGTATTACAACTTCTACATTCTTATTCTTTTTTGTAAGCATTTTTAGAACACTATCATCTATATAATTATCTATTATCAAAATCTTATTATTTGCTTTCTTGATAATATCAATTATTAAACTGTATGCATCATATATTTGTCCTTCAAAGAATATTTTTTGTTTTATATTTTCTTCGTTTTGTAATTGGTCAAATACTTTATCAAATTTTTTATCATGTTCTAATAATTTATATTCTACATTTGTTAATCTTTCAAATAGTTGTCCATTTGAAGATATAAATTTTCTCATTTCTACAAAAGCATTCATAATGTTTATACTTACTTGAATTGCTACATCATTTTTTAGTAAACCTGATAGCATTGCTATTCCTTGCTCTGTAAAAACATAAGGTAAATATTTACGATGTTTACCTCTACCAATATTTTCATTTAAAGTCGCAATTTGCGACCTTAAAGATTTATATTCATCTTCATTTAGTTGAAAACAAAAATTTTCTGGAAATCTTGGTTTATTTCTATTTACTGTTTCATTTATTCTCTTAGTAGGATAATGATATAACATTGCAACATCACTATCTATCATTACTTGCTTTCCTCTTATAGTATATATTAAACTTTTTATTTTTTCATTTGATATGTTGTCTTGAACTACCAAACTGTTTATTTCATTTTCCATGATTTCACATCCTTTTATAACTATATATAGTTTAAAACATTTGTTTGTTGTTGTCAAGCATTTTTCAATATTTATATATTTTTTATTTATTGTTTTTGTAGAATAATATAATAAATATTATAAAATATTCAAGCACAAAAAAATCAACCTTTTACAGCTGATTTCTTGATTATCGTCTGGTTGAATGATTTAATCTTTTGGTGGAGGTGAGGAGGGTCGAACTCCTGTCCATCACACCTTCCATATAAAATTCTCCGAGTGCAGTTTATTTTTTATACTTCATTTATTTAACGAGAATAAACACCCTTTAAATAAATATAGCCTTTAAATACCTACTACTTTCAAGGCAAAAGTAGCTTCGTTTCCCACTAAGATAACACTTCTATAAATATGTGGGAATATCTATAGAAATGTAGTTGTGCCTAGGCAGCAACTAATTCACAATTTTCATTGTTTGCATTTATATTTAATCTCGCTTTTTTATAGTGGCCAAAGCGACCATCCACTACTCGCTATTTATACTTCTAGCATAATGTCGAAACCATTACACCCCCATATACAATATATAGTATACTATATATTGCTGTTTTTTTCAATATTTAATATTTAAAAATAGCAACCTTTTAAAAAGAGGCTGCTATTTTTTCAAGCTTTTTGATTTATTAATACATTCCGCCCATATCTCCTGGCATACCATTATTATCATGTCCACAACCACATTCTTTCTTTTCTGGGGCATCTGTTACTAGGCTTTCTGTTGTAAGCACCATAGATGCAATTGATACTGCATTTTGAAGTGCACTTCTTGTTACTTTTGTTGGATCTACTATTCCTGATTTTTTCATATCTACATATTGTTCTTTGCTTGCATCAAATCCAAATCCTACAGTTGATTTTTTTACATTTTCTAAAACTACCGCTGGTTCTAGTCCTGCATTTCTTACTATTTGTTTTAATGGTTCTTCTAATGCTTTAAGCACTATTGTTCCACCTAATTTTTCTCCATCTTCTAATGCTTCTACTCTTTTTTCTACATCTGGTATTACATTTATTAGTGCTGTTCCTCCACCACTAACAACTCCTTCTTCAACTGCCGCTTTTGTCGCTGAAAGTGCATCTTCTATACGAAGCTTTTTGTCTTTCATTTCTATTTCTGTTGCAGCTCCTACTCCAATTACTGCAACTCCACCAGCTATTTTAGCTAAACGTTCTTGTAGATTTTCTTTGTCAAATTCACTTTTGGTTTCTTCTATTTGTGCTCTTATTTGTCTTACTCTTTCTTCTATCTCTTGTTTATTTCCTGCACCATCTACTATTATTGTATTTTCTTTTTGGACTTTTACTTGTTTTGCTCTTCCTAATTGCTCTATCGTTGTTTCTTTTAACTCTAATCCTAATTCTGATGTAATTACTTCTCCTCCAGTTAATGTAGCAATATCTTGTAACATGGCTTTTCTTTTATCACCAAAACTTGGTGCTTTTACAGCAACTACATTTAATACTCCTCTTAATTTATTAAGTACAAGTGTAGATAAAGCTTCTTGTTCTACATCGTCACATATAATTAATAACTTTCCTGATTGTTGCATTAATGTTTCTAGTAGTGGTAATATCTCTTGAATATTACTTATCTTTTTGTCTGTTATTAATATATACGGATTGTCTAATATTGCCTCCATTTTCTCTGTATCTGTTACCATATATGGAGATACATAACCTTTATCAAATTGCATTCCTTCAACTACATTTAGTTCTGTTTGTGAAGTCTTTGATTCTTCTATTGTTATTACTCCATCTTTAGATACTTTCTCCATTGCATCTGCAATTAAGTTTCCTATTTCTGTGCTATTAGCAGATATACTTGCAACTCTTGCAATGTCTTCTTTTCCATTTACCGGTGAACTAATATTTTTCAATGCTCTTACTGCCTCTGAGACTGCTTTATCCATTCCTCTTTTTACACTCATCGGATCAGCTCCTGCAGCAACATTTTTTACTCCTTCTTTTACCATTGCTTGTGCTAATACTGTTGCTGTTGTTGTTCCGTCTCCAGCAACATCATTAGTTTTGGTTGATACTTCTTTTACTAAACGCGCTCCCATATTTTCAAATTTATCTTCTAACTCAATTTCTTTTGCTATTGTAACACCATCATTTGTAATTAATGGAGCCCCAAAACTTTTATCTAGCACTACATTTCTTCCTTTGGGTCCCAATGTTACCTTTACTGTGTCTGCTAATTTATTAACACCATTTAATAATGATTTTCTGGCGTCTTCGCCATATTTTATTATTTTTGCCATTTTAAAATTCCTCCTTATTATATTTAATTAATTTAACAAAAATGCTTATATTACTGAGTATTTTTGTTAAATTATAACTGCTAAAATGTCACTTTGACTAACAATAATATACTCTTCTCCTTCAAATTTTATCTCTGTACCTGCATATTTGCTAACTATTACATTATCTCCTTTTTTTACATCTAGTGGTTCTAGTTCTCCATCTATTTTTCTTCCAGGTCCTACCTCAATTACCTCTGCTATTTGTGGCTTTTCTTTGCTATTTCCTGCTAAGATTATTCCACTCTTAGTTGTTTCCTCATTTTCTTTCATTTTAATTAAAACTCTGTCACTTAATGGCTTTATCATTTTGATCATTCCTTTCTTTTTTTGTTTTTAGCACTCTTCTTTATAGACTGCTAATATATTATACCCCTTTATAGAAAAAGTCAATACTTTTATAAAAAATTCACATTATTTTCACAATAAAAAACGAAACAATTTATTTTATTCATTGTTCCGTTTTTTATTCTCCTATCTTATGAAAAATAATCCTATTACTATTATTCCAATTATTACTCTATATATTGCAAATACTTTGAAACTTCCCTTTTTTAAATATTCCAATAAGAATTTTATTATTAAAATTCCTACTACAAAACTTGCTAATATTCCTAGTAAAAATGATAAGTCAAATGTAAATTTATCTAAGTCAAATATTACTGCTGCAAACGTTATTGGTGTTGCTAACAAAAATGAATATTTTGCTGCACTTTCTCTATCTACACCTAATGCTCTTGCAACTGTCATTGTTATTCCTGAACGTGATACTCCTGGAAATGCTGCTGCTAGCGCTTGCGATATACCTATTAGCACTGATTGTTTAAGTGTCATTTTTTCATAAGTTACATTTGATTTTGCTTTTTTATCAACTATGTAAAGTACTATTCCCATTACAATTAAAGTTATTGCTATTACTAACATTTCTAAATTTAAATTGTCTACAAACAATTTACTTGATAATTTATCTAATACTAAACTTAATATTCCTGCTGGTATTGTTGCAATTACTAAATACCAAAATATTCTTCCATCTGTTGATTTTTCTTTTTTTACTACTTGTTTATATCCTCCTACAAATAAGTTTATCCAATCTTTAAAGAAGAATATTACTATTGCAAGTAATGTTCCTATATGTAAAGCTACATCAAATGAGTCTGGCATTGGTGGCCAATTGAACACCCATGGAAATAGATTTAAGTGTGCCGAACTTGATACAGGTAAAAACTCTGTTAATCCTTGCACTATTCCTAATATTATTGATTGTATTACTGTCATTTATTTTTCCTCCATTCATATTTCTTTTATTAATATATTCTATATATCTTATTTTATGTTGTATGATCCATCATCTTGTTTTTCTAATTCAATATTGGCTTTTAGGGAAACTACAGGACGAACCCCAGTACTCGGACTAGAAACAGAACCATATGAATTATACAAATAGTTGTAGCTCACACGTCCATCAGAAGTCACATAGCGCATACCGAAAGATGCACGTTCAAGACGAGTAGCAACAAACGACGAAGCTAACCAGTAACTTACTTTTGATCCCGATTTATTCATAAACAATGTTTTGTACTCTTCACTTTCTGTATTTAATCCTTCTCCTGTTCCTGATGATATATCTAAAGAGTTGGGATAATAATAATAAACACTACTTGTTAATGTTGTTATTACTGCTGGTGTTGTTGTATCTTGCATTGAAAATTTCCATGTTTTATTTTCTATATCATACCAGTTAAACCCATTGGTTGAATAATTTGGATCAGCGTCACTTCCACCACTCCCACTATCTCCATTGCTTCCTGACCATGACACTACATTTGCCGTTGCCGTCCATGAATATGTTGTTTTATTTCCATATTCATTTGATTCGCCTTTTCTGAATTTTGTTCCTATCGTGCTTTGTTCTGGATCATATTTTCCTACGTTATTTGGATTGTATCCTGTTATTTTATTTATATCATCTACATTTACACTTCTTGCTCCTGTTGCTCCATATCCACTTCCAAATACACTACATACTTTATTTAATTCTTTCTCCCCGTAATTATATCCTGCTATTCCTCTTAAATAAAAATCTGCATCTTTTATTGTTTTTACTGGATCTGCTGAGATTATTAATAATTCTCCTGTCTTTTCATCTACTCCCAATACTCTCCATCCATTTGTTGTCGCTTTATTACTAAAAATTCGCGCTCCACATCCATTTCCTTCTGCCAATGTCTTTTCACTTGCTTTATAAATTCCTATGTCCGTTGGGCTTCCACCATCCGATGTTATTGTTTTTTCCTCTATTGTTTCTCCCTTTGCATCTTTTGCTGCTGCATTATAATTTATATAATCTCCTATTTTCAATTTTAATTTTTTATTAGTAACTATAGTTTTTCTTCCATTAGTATCTTTTTCATAAAACCACTTGCCAATACCGTTAAATTTTATAGTATCTATTCCAAAATTTTTCGCTGAATAATACATTTCATTTTGATATTCAACTCCTCCATAAAGTCGAACTTCTCTTTCATCTAAATTCACTATAAAATTATAAGAAATACCTTCTACCTTTAAATTATTCTTTATGAAATCTGTTGATAAATACATGTAATTATCCTGATTAGTTGAGTCAATAGTCAATCCATTTAATGTTTGATTAACTATTGAACTATCAAGTTCAGTTTCAAAATTGGAACCTTTTATAGTACCTGCAAATGTATCATTTTTCCAATTTGCTTTTTCTGTTGTATCTTTTATATCGCTATACTCACCATATAAAGAATCTATCTTAGATTGTATAACTTGAAATTGTGACTTTGCATTTTGATATTTTATATAATGAGTCGCTGATACCCCAGAAATTGCTGCTACTGATGCAATTATTATTAATACAACAATTGTTATTACTAATGCTAATAATGTTATACCCTTGTTATCTTTTAACATATATCTCATCCTTTCAACATTTTTTCAAGGACAATAATAAACATTGCATGGCTCCATCCTAATCCTAATACCCAAACTGGTTTTAAAGTATTATTGTCTATTTGTTCACCTAATAAATTGTGTGTTCCTACAGTTTTTATTACAAAGTCAAAAGTCTCTTTTGCTTTTCTATTTTCACCTTTTTCTAAATAATATAATGTCATCCA
The DNA here is from genome assembly GCA_934167965.1 of uncultured Clostridia bacterium. Lineage (GTDB taxonomy): Bacteria > Bacillota > Clostridia > TANB77 > CAG-508 > CAG-269. The sequence continues at coordinate 170,079 of CAKPMJ010000004.1, forward strand.
TAAATTTGCTATTGGCCAAGGGTTTCCATTTAAATAGTGGTCTCCTTCAAATCTCATGTATCCACCAGTATAAGTACGTATACTCATATTCATTCTTTCTATTGAGTTTTGAATTTTCTTCTCGTTGTGTGTAAATACATTAAATGGTGTTACTGCTCCTAATATACTTATATCCATTTTCTTATCTTTGTCATTTCTTACATAGCACTTTTTATCTTCGTCATAAAATCTTTTATCTATGTATTGTTTAACTTCTGTTCTTAATTTTTCTATTTCAACTTTAGATTTTGCTATTTTTTCATCTTTTAATCTATTATTTTTGAAGTCTGATACATTTTTTCCAAGTATTTTATAAATGTTTAACATTGATTCAAAAGCTCCATATATAGCAGATAAACTATATAAAGTTTCCCCCTCATACATTTCCCATAGATCATAACTTACATTATATATATGTGTTTCTTCCAATAAGTCTTTTACATACCTTTTTAAGAAATCTATTGCTTTTTCACACATTGGAAGTGTATCTTTTAAGAATTTGAAGTCTTTTGTGTATTCATAATGTGTATATACTCCATAAACCACTGATGCTGTTTCGTCTATTTGATATCCCCAACATGGTGCTAACTTACCATCTGAGAAGAATCTTTGCTCCCACATTCCATTTTTACTTTGTGTTTTTTTACAAAATACTTTATAAAATTTTTCTGTTTCTTTTTTCATATTTACTATGTCAAAAGCTCTTGTTATATATGCTGCATCTCTAGGCCAACAATATGCATATCTTCCGCATTTTGTAAAATCCTCATCTATTTCTGGAGATGCTATTATTCCACCACTTTCGCTATTTGTAAGTAAAGGAAATAATAATATACTTCTATAATATATATCTTGTATTTTTTCTTCATAAGCTGTTGTTGGTTCTTTCATATTTAAGCCATCATGTTCTTTTACATATTTTCTCCAATAACTCTTTGTTTTTGAATATTCACTTTGAATATCTAACTTTTCTATTCTTTCAATTTCTTTTTCAAAATTTGCCATTGCTGATGGTTGTTCTTGCAAACTAATACATATATCTATCTTTCTTTTTTCATTCGGCTTAATTGTACCAATATTGTAAGATATACTTGAATCATTTGTCATTCCAATGTAATCTTTGTCTTGAATTACTCCTGATTTTATATTGTTTTTGCTTCCATGTATTTGGTGGCTTTCTATTTTTTTACCTTTTGCAAAAGTTGATACCATAAAATCATGTGCATATTGTATCATTCCATTATCAATTACTTTACATCCAACAAAATTATTTTTATCAGATAATATGCTAGAGTGTATTAAAAGCTTTACATCTAAATCTATATTATTTTCATTTATAAATGTGTATCTTTTTATTAATACATTTTCTTTTATTGGTATAAAATCTATTTGTAAGACTTTTAAATTAAAATATGTGTTTAATATTTCTGTATTTAACACATTTGTATTCACATCATAATATTGGTGATATTGATTATTTATATCTTCATGTAAATATATTAAATCAGAATCATTTATTTTTACTCCTGCATTAAAATATTCTATATATTGTTTATTATCTTTTGCAGGGTAATACATCCTTTGTAATTCTCCCTTCGTTGTAAATGTTGCTAAAATATTTTTGTTTCCTATTATTGCTTCATTTAAGTATTTTTCCATTATTTTATCCTTTCCTTTTTCCTAATCATTTGTGAAAAAGCTTGCAAATTCTTCACTATTTATTTTTTCTTTAATTAATAATCTTTCTGCAATTCCTTCTAGTTTATCATAATGTTCTCTTAATATTGTTTGTGCATCATTATAAGCTGTATCTATTAGCTCTTTAACTTCTTTTCCTATTTCATCTCCAATGTTTTCTCCAAACATTTCAAGTGGATATTCTCCATTTTCATCTTTTAAAGATATCGGACCTATTATATCACTCATACCATATTTTATTACCATATCTCTTGCAATTTGAGTGGCTATTTCTATATCATTACTTGCTCCTGTTGATATATCATCTAATGCTATTTTTTCAGCTGCACGTCCACCTAAAAGTGCTATTAATTTTTCTAACATTTCTGTTTTTGAAATATAAGATTTGTCTTCATCACTTTTATACATTGTATATCCACCAGCTACACCTCTTGGCACAATTGATATTTCTTTTACATCTTTTTGGCTTGGTAAATACCAGCTTACAACTGCATGTCCTGCTTCATGGTATGCAGTTAATTTTTTATCTTTATCAGATATTACTCTATTATGCTTTTCAAGTCCTACTGTTACTTTTTTAACAGCTTCTTCTATGTCATCTTGCATTATTACATTATGCTCTCTTTTCGTTGCAAGTATTGCTGCTTCATTTAAAATATTTGCAAGCTCTGCACCTGTAAATCCTGATGTATCCTCTGCAATGCTTTCAAAAGATATATCATCTGCAAATTTTTTATCTTTTGCATGAATTTTTAAGATTGCTTCTCTTCCTTTTAAGTCTGGTGCTGGAATTGTTATTTGTCTATCAAATCTTCCTGGTCTTAATAATGCTTTATCTAGCATTTCTGGTCTATTTGTTGCAGCTAAAACGATTATTGTTTCTTCTGACGAGAATCCATCCATTTCTACCAATAATTGATTTAATGTTTGATTATTTTCAGTTTCCGCTCCACTTCCACTTGTTCTTCTTGAACCTATAGCATCTATTTCATCTATAAATACAATACAAGGTGATAATCTTCTTGCTCTTTCAAATAGTTTTCTAACTCTTGATGCTCCAAGTCCTGCAAACATTTCTATAAATTCTGATCCACTCATTGATATAAATGGTACATTTGCTTCTCCTGCAATCGCTTTAGCTATTAATGTTTTTCCTGTTCCCGGTTTTCCATAAAGTAATATTCCCTTTGGAATTTTGGCTCCCATTTCTGTATATTTTTTAGGATGTTTTAAGAAATCTACTACTTCAACTAGTTCTCCTTTTTCTTCATCTAATCCTGCTACATCATCAAATTTTATCTTTATTTTTCTTTCTGTGTCATCATATACATCACCTTTCTCTGTTAGTCCTTGCATTTTAAATATCATTATAAATAAAGCAAGCATTATAATTGTAGGTAAAAATGATATAAAATATGATGGTAGTTTTGTTAATATATTTGGTGTTTTTTGAATAAGTTCAAATTTATTATCTTTTGAAACTTGTTCTTGTATTAATTCCATGAAAGTTTGTGTACTTGGTATAATTGCAGTTTTTATTAACTTTTCATCTACTTCTGTTTTTCCTTTTTCATCTTTTTTGTCTTTATCGTATTTAACACCATCTTTTACTATTTCTTTATTTTCATCTATTTCTTGTTTTAATGTAACTTTTACACTTGTACTTCCTGTTGTCATTTCTATCTTTTCTATATTTTCATTTTCTAGTTGTTTTTGTAGATCTGTATATGATAGTGTTTTCTCATTATTTTTATCTTTGTTTTGTAACATATATATTGCAAATATTACTGCTGCCAACATTAAAATTGTTAATACTAAACTTAACATTCCTGTTTTGTTTTTCTTATTATTTTTAGCCATTTTATTACATCCTTTCTATGCTTCTGAACCTTGATGTTCACTGTCACCATCTACTTCTGGTTTTTCCTCTTTATCTTCCTTCTTTTCTTTTTTTTCATCCTCTTCTTTTTCTTCTGGTTCTTCTTGTACTTCTTCCTCTTGCTCTTGCTTTTTCTCATTCATAATTTTCATAAGTTCAATTTGTTGTTTTATCAAATCAGATTTAATCATAAATATTGCTGCTACTAAACATACATATCCTATTGCACTATACATGAAATCAAAATATTTAATTTCAAATTCTATAAACATATTTAAAAATACATATAATAATTTTAATATAACAGATAATGTAAGCGCATATACAGACATATTAAATATTGCTCTATATCTTATTCTTATTTTTGTTAAATACATTGTTATTAATCCAAATGCTGATAATACTAATATATCTATCAATGTTACTATAAAATACATTGCAAATGTTACTAATACTCCCACTAATCCATAGATTATATATATATTATTATTGTTTACTAAATCCATTATATCTGATTTTTGAAATTCACTTATATTAAATTGGCTTAGTGTATCATTATAATAGTATCCTTCTTCTACTCCATCATTATATATAATAACTTTATTTTTCAACCATACAATCCCTATTTTAGCAGACCTAATATCTTTTTCATATTCTTGTATGACTTGGCTGTCTTCTGTTTCTGTATCAATAATCATTGTGCCTCTTTCACTTTCTGTTTTTGATACTTTATCATTTACAGGTTTTACTTGTAAGATGCCATCTTTATAATTTATCTCCTCAAAATTTTCATCCACATATTTCATACCCTGTTGTAGTGTTTGATTTAGATTATAAATCATACCGATAACTAATATAGCACTAAAAATCAACATTAATTTTGCTAAATATGCAAATGCAGATCCTACTCCTTCAGTTGCCATTTCTGGATATCTTTCAAATTTTGTGATTGAATACCATACTTTTTTAAAGAACCCTATTTTTTTCGTTTTGTTTTGTTCACTACTATCCATTTATCTGTACTCCCTTCTAATACTGCTATCAACAAACATTGGACTTACATTTAATATTACTTCATCATTAATTTCTATGTCTTTTCCTGTAATATCTACAGAAACATGGAACATCCCAATTCTTCCAAGCACTTTACATTTATATCCTTTAATCTCTACGTATAAGTTTTTATCTTTTAAACTATCTTTTATATCTCTTACAATATAACGTAGCTTGTCCCTTTTTCTAAACATGTCCCTTTGTTCTCTAACATTAAATCCATCTGCATATCCACAAGGAATTATTGCAATTTTTGTTTGTTTTTTTGTAGTATAAGAATTTGAATATCCTATATTATATCCCTTTTCTAAAGTTTTTATTTCTGCAACATTTGACCTTAAATCTGCTATTTTCTTTAATCCATATATATTTGGAATTGCTATTCTTCCTAAAAATGCTGAACCTACTCTTACAGCATTCAATCTCATTCCTTTGAATTTTAAAAATGCTGAAGAGTTACATATATGTAGCATTCCTGTTTCTACTTTATTTTCTTTTAAGTATTCTATGCAATCCATAAATCTCTCAAATTGTTCCTTAGTATAATTGTCTTTTTCATAAAAAGCTAAAGAGAAATGTGAAAATGTCCCTTCTATTTTTACTTGTTTCCAACTTTGAATAGCTTGTACCATTTCTGGTTTCTTGTCATAAACAAATCCATATCTTCCAAATCCTGTGTCTATTTTTAGATGTGCTTTTATCGTTTTTCCTAATCTTTCTCCTATTTCTTCAGCCACATCTCCCGCTTCTTTAGAACCTATTGTTATTATTATGTCATTTTGAACTAACTTTTCCACATCTTTTTTTACTGCTGTGGATGAAAGCATTAATATTTGAGTAGTTATACCTGCTTCTCTTAAAGCTATTGCTTCTTCTACAGTTGCTACTGCTAAAAATGATATTCCATTATCTATTAAAAACTTAGAATATGGAACTAATCCTAGCCCATATCCATTTCCTTTTACAACTGCTATTATTTTAATATTTTTATGGTCGTCATTTCTTCCTGTTTCTTCTACCATTTCTTTTATTCTTTTTATATTATGTTTTAAATCTTGTTTATTAATTACTAAAGATTTCAAATCTACCAATTCCTTTTTTATTATTTCTTAAATTTTAATTTTATAGCTCTTAAACTTCTAAAGGTTTTTTCTGTGAATTTATACATTTTATACATAAATGGTTTAAAGTCTATATATACTTCACCAATAAATTCTGTATATTCTGCTCCAAATCCTTTTTTAAATCTATATAGTCCATTACTGTTATCTGCAATTCCAGGAACTCCTCTTAAATCATATATGTCACTCTTATTATTTACTGCCATTTTTATCATTTCCCATTGCAATAAATAATTTGGCATTAGGTTTCTATGTTCATTACTGCTTGCTCCATATAAATACCATGTTTTGTTTCCATACATTATTGGAATTACTCCTGATATTGGCTTGTCTTCATAATATGCCATTAATAGTTTTATATGTTTTGGTCCTAAACAATCATACATTTTCTCAAAATATTCTAATGGTCTTGTTATGAATCCATCTCTTATTCCTGTTGTTACCATTATTTTATGGAATTCTTTTAAGTCTTCTCTTGTTCCTTCTCTTACTTGAACTCCTTTTTTGGTTGCAAGTCTTATGTTATATCTTGTTTTTTGATGGAAATTTTTAAACAACTCATCTTCTGTCTTGTTTTTGGTGTTTAATCTAAATACATACCTTGGTTGTATTTCTTCTCTAAAGTTCTTTGCATCATCTTTTATTTTGTACCCAAGGTTTTGTACAATATTTCTAAATTCCAAGTCTGAGCTTACTATATCTGGTTCTATTCTTAATACTATTGCATTATATTTTTTTGCTAATTCTTTTGCTCCATCTGTTAGTTGTTTTAGTACATCTATATCATGTATGTCACATACAGGTCCTCTTGATGAATACATTATGTTTCCGAAAAATGGTATTTTTCTTATTAATACCATAAGTGACCCTATTATGTTTCCTTTTTCATCTTCTGCTAATATTATTTCTGTCTTCCAACTTGTTTTTACTTTTGACCATTCTATTGATTGTTGAAAGTTACATCTTTCATGTGTTTCTAAAAATTTTGTGTATTCTTCTTCAGATTTTTTATCTGTTACAAATCTCATTATTTATTCATTCCTTTTTTATATTTTTTGACTATTAAGATATTTTTTCTAAAATCGTTTATATTATACTATAACTGTTTTTTTATTTCAATATTTTTTCTCATTTTTTCTTTTATGAATATATCATATTATACTATTTTTTTTCAACAAAATTCCCACCTAATTATTACTAACTAGGTGGGCGATTTAATTATGACAATTTATACTTTGTATTATCTTTCACAATATCCATATATAACTCACATCTCTTATATTTTCCAGGATATGAAAGAATATTATACAAAATATTTTCAAATATATAGTTTACTGTATTGCTTAATTCTCTTGCTCCTGTATCAAAAGCTAAAGACTGTTCCGCAATTGCCTCAAAAAGTTTACCATCATATGATAATAATACACCTCTTTGTTTAAGCTCTGATTGATAACGTCTGAATATTGATAGTTTTGACTTTTTTAATATTAATGCCAAGTCTTTTTTTGACAATTTATTCATTTCAATAATATTATCAATTCTTCCAACAAATTCCTCTGGCATACCATATTTAATTAAGTCTTCTTTTATAAATTTAGGTTGCTCCTCTGTTGCCTTTTTATTAGTTGAGAAACCTATCTCATTTGTATTTAGTCTCTTGTTTCTTATTTTCTCTAAACCTGAAAATGCTCCCAAAAATATTATTGTAATGTTTTTGGTATCAAAATCAATCATATTACTTTCGCCAAAAACATCATTCTCTATGTCAATTTTCATTTTAGTTCCTTCAATAATTTTCAAAAGACTTTTTAATACCTCTACTCCTGAAACGTCATGTTCTTCATGATTTCCAGCTTTTTTATCAATTTCATCAACTACAATCATTCCATTTTTTGCTAATTCTATATTTCCATTAGCATTGTCTATGAGATTATATATCATATCATGAACATCAAAACCATAGTACCCTTCTTGAGTATATTTGGTTGCATCTTCTATTGTATATGGTATATGCAAATATTTCGCAATCTCTTTAATTGTAGCTGTCTTACCAGTACCACTTGAACCAATAATTAATGTATTGGTTTTTATTGATTTAAACTCTCTAGACCTATATATTGCTGTTATTATCTGTCGAACCTGCTGGTCCTGTCCAATGATACTTTGCAATACACATCTTTCCAGTTTTTGAATATTAGGCATATTTTTCTTTTTCCGTGTATGATCTCCTCCTGCACTCGCTATTGCTTGGCCAGAACCTACTGAATCTTTTTTCCGGATATTTGTCATAATTTTCCCTCCTTATACATCTTACAAGATGCGTGAAATTATTTTTTAATCAAATTTAGTTGATAATGTCTTTACAAGTCCATACGGATTTATTCTAAAGAAATAATCTCTTCCTAATAAACCCACATTTTTTGTGTCTACTTCATTTAAAACCCTTTTTGAAAACTCTTCTTTACTCTTAATCTCTCCATGATTTATCAAGACTAATTTCAATTCTTCAAATTGTTTTAAGAATTCAATCATTTCATCAGATTTTGCATGTGCAGAATATTCATTTGTATATTCTACTTTTGCTCTTTTAACTAGCAAACATCCTCCAAATTCTACAGTTTCGCCGAATTCTGCATTTTTTAAATTTGCACCTAAAGTACCTTCTGCAGTATATCCGGTGAAATGAATTAATGCTCCCTTTCTTCTTATATACTCCGGTATATAAAGCTGAGCTGGTCCATAAGAACCCATACCTGATGTTGTAACAATAATCTTCTTTTCTTTACTCAATAACACTTCTTCTCTATTTTCTTTATTTACAAATGTTATATTTTCCGGTAAGAAATCCTTCATATTGTCTTTTATTTCCAATTCACCTTTAAGGTATAAATTAGTATACTTCATTGCTAACTTTCCATCAAAGTATATTGGAACTTCAACATCTAACTTTTTGGATTTCTGCATGCACTTTAATTCATATAGAATTTCCTGAGCTCTTCCTAATGAAAATACAGGTGCTACAACTGTTCCATTTTCCTTTATACATTCTAGTATATTTTCTTTGAAACATCTTTTGATTTCACTTGTATCCATATCTCCATAGGTCGATTCCTGTATTACCGTTAAAGGTAATCTCCTAACCCAAGCAGGGATTTTCTTTACATTGAAAAACATATTCTTGTTATTGTAGTCACCACTAAATAATATGTTTATAGTTTCACATTTGGGGTAACTAATTTGAATCAATATGCTTGCTGCACCTAAAAGATGTCCATTACTTAAAAAAGTTACTTTTATATAATTTCCTATCTTGAATGTTTGATTAATCTCACATGGTTTTAAAAGATCTATCGCCCTTTCAACATCTTCATCCTTATATAAACATTTTACATTTTTTCGTTTAGATACATCTCTTAAAACTTTTAAGTTATCATATAATGCCAAAGGCAGTAACTTACAAGTTGTTTCAGTTGCATAAATTTCTTTGCAAAATCCCTTTTCTACCATAAATGGTATTCTTCCTGTATGATCAACATGATTATGTGTGATCAAACAGAATTCTACATCTTCTGGATGAAAAGGTAATGTCTGATTTAATTCTTCATATTGTTTTTCTTGAAATAAACCACAATCAACCACAAACCGTATTGTTTCTCCATTTGGTAATTTTACAATCACCAAATTACAAGAACCAGTTACTTCTTGATTCATTGCCATTATATCGACATAAAACCGTTCCTTTGATGCCATAAATAATTCCTCCTACATTAAATTAATTTATTCAATGTTTTTAAAAATACATTGTACCATACAATATATCACCTTTAACGTTTTATGTCAATATTTTCCGTTGATTTTATTTAGTTCCAAATATTCTATCTCCGTCGTCTCCTAGTCCTGGGACTATGTTGCTAGCATTAGTTCTAATAATATAACTTCTTTTTCTTCTATACACTTTGAGACCTTGTAAAAATCTTTCTGTCATTTCCATTTTTGCTCTTACAATTGGTATATAAATATTTTTTTCAATATTTTATAGATATTAATAAAAATTTATGTTACAATATTCTTAGATTAAATTAAAAGGAGTTTTACTATGATTCAATTAATTATTATTATAGTTATTTTATATTTTATTATAAAGAAAAACACTGGTGAATTTTCAAGATTAATAAACCCTTCTTCATACCTTAATAGAGTTTTACATTCTCAGCAGTTCTCTAATATAAAACTTATTTTAAGTACAAGTTCTTTTAATCTTACTACTGCTGATTCACATGGAGAAAATTATTTATTTGCTACTAAAAATAATGGCACTACTTTCAGTTTAAATGACATAGAAAGTATTTATGAAAAAGCAAAAAATTTTCATATTCATAATGTTGTTATTTTGACTTCACAAGATACTATTACTTCTACTCCTTTAAGTAGAAAAATTAGAGAATATGAATTTGAAGTTTGGAATTCTGCTAAAATTAAGAGTCTTCTTGCTAATTCAAATAATTCTTCTTATACTAAATCTGTTTTACGCACAAGTAATACTTCTTATGATAAGTGCAAAATTGATAATACTCCTGTTGACCCTATTCAATCTGGTTCTTCTAAGTCTCATTCTTTGTTTACTAATCCTTTTCAAAGACCAACTAGATTATAAATAAAAAATAAAGAATAGATAACTTTTGAAGTTTATCTATTCTTTATTTTTATTCAATATTTTCATCTTTAACAAAATATTTTGTTCCCAACATTTTATCTGGTAAATATTGCTGTTCAACTACATGTCCTGGATAATCATGTGGATATTTGTAGCCATTACTATATCCAAAATTTTTCATAGCCTCAACAGGAGCATTTCTAATATGCATTGGTATAGTTCCTGTGTCTTTATTTTCCACATCTTCTAATGCCTTATTTATTCCTAAATATGTGGCATTAGATTTTTTTGACCTTGCAACATAAACAGCCGCTTCTGATAGAATAATTCTAGCCTCTGGCATACCTACCATTGATACTGCTTGCATAGCTGATGTTGCAATTACCAAAGCATTAGGATTAGCCAATCCTACATCTTCTGATGCACAAATTACAATTCTTCTTGCTAAAAACATTGGATCTTCCCCACCAGCTAATGCTCTTGCCAAATAAAATATAACTGCATCTGGATCAGAGCCTCTCATTGATTTTATAAATGCACTAATATTATCATAATGGGTATCTCCATTTTTATCAAAAATTACTTTTTTGGCTTGTACACAATTTTTTATTACTTCATCTGTAATATTTATTGCTCCACTTGAATCCATTTCTGTTGTAAGAACTGCTATTTCTAAAGCATTTAATGCTGTTCTAACATCACCATTGGAAATAGTACTTAATTTCTTCAAAGTACTATCTTCAATATTTATATTATACTCACCCAATCCCTCTTTTTTTGTTAGTGCCATTTTTAATACTTGATATATATCTTCCTCTTTTAATGGCTCTAGTTTGACTACCATTGAACGAGAAATCAAAGCCTTATTTACTTCAAAGTATGGATTTTCCGTTGTTGCTCCAATTAGTATTATTGTTCCATTTTCTACATAAGGAAGCAATGCATCTTGTTGTAATTTGTTAAATCTATGTATCTCATCTATAAATAAAATTGCTTTTCCTGCTGGATTTATCATAAAGTTTTTTGTTTCTTCTATTACATTTTTTATATCTGCCACTCCTGCTGTTACTGCATTTATTTTATAGAATTTATATTTTGTAGTTTCGCTTATTACCTGTGCCAAAGATGTTTTTCCACAACCTGGAGGTCCAAATAGTATCAAACTTGATAATCTATCTGCTTTTATTGTTCTATATAAAATTTTATCTTTTCCTAAAACATGTTTCTGCCCTACATATTCATCTAGTGCTTTAGGTCTTATTCTATATGCTAGTGGCTTGTCTGGATCCATTTTTATTTTCCTTCTTTCTCATTAAAATATGAACATTGCATCTCCAAAGCTAAAAAATCTATACTTATTTCTTACCGCTTCATTATATGCTTTTAAAATAAACTCTCTATCAGCAAAAGCAGAAACAAGCATTAGAAGAGTTGACTTAGGCAAATGAAAATTAGTAATTAAACCATCAATACATTTAAACTTGTATCCTGGATAAATATAAATTCCTGTATCTGCTTCTATTTCTTTTACTAGACCTGTATTTTCATCTGCTATTGTCTCTAAAACTCTACAAGATGTTGTGCCTACTGCAATTACTCGTCCACCTGATTTTTTTGTTTCATTTATTTTATCTACATCTTCTTGCTTTATATAAAAATGTTCTGTATGCATTTTATGTTCTTCTATATTTTCTTCTTTTACTGGTCTAAAAGTTCCTATTCCAACATGTAAAGTTACATTTGCAATTTTTACTCCCTTATCTTCTATTTGTTTTAAAAGTTCTGGTGTAAAATGTAATCCTGCTGTTGGTGCAGCTGCAGATCCATTATATTTTGCATATACTGTTTGATATCTATCGTTTTCCTTTAATGATTCGTGTATATATGGTGGAAGTGGCATTAATCCAATTTTATCAAGTATCTCGTTAAATATTCCATCATATTTAAATTCTACTTTTCTTGTTCCACCTTCCATTACGTCAAGTATTGTTGCTTCTAATAATCCATCTCCAAATATAACTTTTGCTCCTGGCTTTAATTTATTACCTGGTCTTACAATAGATTCCCATGTATCTCCTTCTATTTGATTTAACAATACAAATTCTACATTCGCTCCAGTGTCTTTTTTACCATATAACCTTGCCGGAATTACTTTTGTGTTATTTCTAACTAAACAATCTCCTGGTTTTAAATAGTCTATTATACTTTTAAATTGTTTATGTTCTATTGTTTTTTTATTTTTATCTAGAACCATTAATCTTGATTCATCTCTTTTTTCTATTGGTACTTGTGCTATTAGTTCTTCTGGTAGTTTATAGTCAAATTCTTCTAGTTTCAATTTTTTCATTCCTTTCTATTCTACTTAATATACTGCTTTGAATTTCATAATATTTTATGCAATTATATGTTAAATTCTTTCATTCTACTTCCTATATATTTATATTTTTTTAATGGAAAACATAACCTTATTATACCTTCATTATCTACAACTAAATAAGCTTTATCTCCATTTTCTATACTGTAATATACTTCAGACATTGTTTCAAATTCTATTCTTTCCACTCCAAAATATAGATAATACATATTAGGTGAGTTGTCTCTAGAAGATGTCATCTTTTTATCCCATAATTGTGCTGTCGTTACATTCCAACTATCACTTCTTATCCAATTATATTTTTCTTTTTCTTTAATGCATAAAAATATAAATACTATAATACAGAAAATACTAATTACTCCCCACGCAATCATTGCATATTTCTTTTCTATATTCTCAAAAGTGTTATTTAATGTTCTATTGAAAATAATAATTAATACTACCAATATCAATCCAACTATTGCAAATGAAATCCTTTTTATTTTCCTATCATGTTTAGCTTCATTAATTATCATTTCATCATTCAACTCTTTAATTTGTTTATAATCACCATTCCTTAAATTATTTGTATGATATATATCCACAACAGCCAACTCCTTTACACATTTTTTCCTGCAGCATATCCTGTACTATATGCGATTTGTAGATTAAAACCGCCTGTATAGCTATCTACATCTAGTATTTCCCCTGCAAAATATAATCCATTAATTATCTTAGACTCCATTGTTTTAGGATTTACTTCTTTTATATTTATTCCTCCACTCGTAATAATTGCTTCTTCTATTGGTCTAAAATCTTTAATTGTTAATTCAAAATTTTTTAACAAATTAACTAAATTTCTTCTTTCTTGTTTTGTTATTTCATTTATCTTTTTTTCTGGATTTATTCCTGAAATATCTATTATTGTATTTATCATTTTTTGAGGTAATAACTTGTCCAAACTATTTTTAAATTGTTTGTTTTTTAGTTGCTCAAAATCTCTTAAGATTCTCTCATCTAGTTTTTCAGGTGTTAATGCTGGTTTTAAATCTATATGTAACTTTATTTTTTTGTCTTTTAATAATTGTTCTATGTTTTTATATCTTACTAAATGTGCTGAACCACTTAAAATTGTAGGTCCAGATACTCCAAAATGTGTAAATAGCATTTCTCCAAAATCCTCATATATAGTTTTGTTTTCTTCTTTTAGGCTTATTTTTACATTTCTTAAACTTAATCCTTGCATATTTTGACATATATTTTTTTCATAAGTTACAAGAGGCACAAGTGATGGTTTTATTGTTGTTACAGTGTGTCCTAATTTCATTGCTAATTTATATCCATCTCCTGTTGATCCAGTTGATGAATAACTTTCTCCTCCCGTTGCCAAAATTACTTTTTCTGCTTTTATGGTTTCCTTATTTGTTTTTACACCTACAATTTCATTGTTTTCTACGATTATTTCTTCAACTTTTGAATTATACATTATTTTTACTTTTAGTTCATTTAATTTATTTTTAAAACAATTTAATACATCTAAAGACCTATCTGTCACAGGAAATATTCTATTCCCTCTCTCTTCTTTTACTTTTAATCCTTGTTTAGCTAAAAATGCAATTATATCTTGATTTGTATAATTTTCAAATGCACTATATAAAAACCTTCCATTTCCTGGTGTATTTTTTATAAATTCGCTCATTTCTAATGATGATGTTATATTGCATCTTCCTTTTCCTGTAATTAATAGTTTTTTTCCTAAGGAATTATTTTTTTCTACTAATATAACTTCATTTCTTTGCTCCGCGGAGGTGATTGCTGCCATCATTCCTGCTGGTCCCCCACCTATAACAACTACTCTCATAAACTTCTCCTCTATATTATAAAAAGGGGTATGCAAAAATGCTTACCCTAATAAACTTCCTGTAAGTATTCCTATTATAGCTCCAACCCATACTTGAAATGGTGTATGTCCCAATACTTCTACAAGTTTCTCTTGAACTTCAATTCCCGAAAGACCAGGTGTATCCACGATCTTATTTAATAAAGTTGCTTGTTTTCCTGCTGCTCTTCTAACACCTGCAGCATCATACATTACTACACATGAGAATGTTAAACATGCTGCAAATAATGGCGTATTAAATCCTACATCTTTTCCTACCATTGTAGTTAATGCCATTACTATTGCCGAATGAGAGCTTGGCATTCCTCCTGCACCTAATATACGCTTAAAATTAAATTTTTTCGTTGTTACTAAATCATAAATCACTTTAAATAATTGTATTCCAAACCATGTTAACAATGGTATATAGACATATTTATTTTGAAACATTTGCCAAACGTTTTCCACTTTTTATCTCCTTCTATTCTGTTTTAAATTCTTCCTCTTCTATATTTCCTTCATCATTTAATAATATTGTTATTCTTTTTTCTGCATTTTCTAATATTTTGCTACATTCTTTAGATATCTTCATTCCTGTTTCAAATTTCTTTACAGATTCATCTAAATTTAAGTCTCCATTTTCTAATTCTGTTACTATTTTCTCTAACTCTTCCATTTTTGTTTCAAAGTTTTCTTCTTTCACTTATTTGCCTCCTATTGCAATTTTTGAACAATTTAATACTTTTCAACAGTCTCTGCACTATTATCTACTTCATAAGTTGATAATTCTTCTGTTGTTTGAGCATCTCTTACTGAAATAATATATAAATCATCTGATACTTGCTCTTCTACATAATAATATACTGTTTTATCATTTTCTCCCCACTCTTTTTTGACAAGCTCCTTTGCCTTTTCCTCGCCAGTCAATTCGCTTTTTTGTTCTTTTTTATCTTCTTTTACTTTAGGTTCTTCTGTTTTATTTTCTTGCATTTCAGTATTTTCTTCTTTTTCTGTATTTTCAACCTTTTCTTCTACTTGTTTGTTCTCTTTTTCTACATTTTCCTGTATCTTATTTTCTACACCATTAGTTTCTGTTATTTCTTTTTCTATCTCAGGTTCCTCATATGGTTTATTTAGGCTTATATATATTATTCCTGCTACTAATATTATACATATTATTGTTGATATTATTACAACTTTTTTATTAACCATTTTCATCATTCCTTACATTATTTTGGCATTTTTAGTACCATCAAAAAATTTAATCTCTACTTCATCATTTTTTTCTAATGATTTACTACTGTTTATTATTTGTCCGTCTTTTTCAGTAAAACAATATCCTCTCATTAATGTCTTTAGAGGACTTAAGTTATCAAGTCTTGCAACTTTTTTTGCAAATTCACTTTCACTTTCTTTCCATTTTAATTTTATGCTAGTTTCCATTTCTTTATTATATTTATCTAATAATTGATAGTTGTTGTTTATGTCTCTTAATGGATCAGTAAAAATTCTTGACGATAAAATCTTATTGTATTGTAATTTCATTAATTCTAATTTCTTTTTTAAAGATATTCTATATCTTTCTCTATATACATTTATTTTATTTTTTAATTCATATATGTCTGGATTTGCAAGTTCTGCTGCAGCTGAAGGTGTTGGTGCTCTTAGGTCTGCCACAAAATCTGCTATTGTAAAATCTGTTTCATGTCCCACCGCTGAAATTATTGGAATCTCCGAATCATATATTGCTCTTGCAACTATTTCTTCATTAAATGGCCATAAATCTTCTAATGAACCTCCTCCTCTTGCTAAAATAAGTACATCAGCTAAGTTTTTTTCATTCATTATTTTTATTCCATTTGCAATTTCTTCAGCAGCTCCCTTTCCTTGTACTGGAACAGGAAACAACCTTATATATGTGTTTGGATTTCTTCTGGTTGAAACATTTATTATATCTCTTATAACTGATCCTGTACTTGATGTTAATACACCTATTATATTTGGCTTTAATGGAATCTTCTTTTTATGACTTTCATCAAATAGTCCTTCTTTTTCTAAGTCTGCTTTTAATTTTTCATAAGCCTCATAAAGATCTCCTATTCCATCTTCTTTCATGGCTTTTACATATATTTGATATATTCCATCTCTTTCAAATACTGATACACTACCAAAAACCATTACTTTCATTCCATCTTTTGGATTAAAGCCTATCCTTTCAGCATAGCTTTTAAACATTATACATTTTATTAAAGATTTATCATCTTTTAATGTAAAATAAAGATGTCCTGTGTAATGGTTTTTAAAATTAGATATCTCACCTTTTACAACTACTGCATTTAATGCTTCATCCTCTGCTATCTTTTCTTTGATATATGAATTTAATTCACTTACAGTTACAGATATCGCATCATAGTTCATAGTCCAAGCTCCTTTACAGCTTTTGCTAGAGCTCCATTTATAAATTTTCCTGAACTTTCATCTCCATATTTTTTTGCAAGCTCTATTGCTTCATTTATTTCTGCTTTAAATGGTATTTCTTTATATTTCATTTCATATACGGCAAGTTTTAATATACTTAGGTTTATTTTAGAGATTCTTTCTATTGTCCATTTTTCTGCTAAAATTGATTTTATTATTTCTACAATTTCAGCCTCATTTTCTTTTATACCATTAACTGCATCAATAATATATTCTCTTGCTGAATTATCTTCTATTTCATTGTCCTCTAAATACAAATCTATCTTTTCTTGCAAATCTTCCTTGTTTTGAATTTCTAAACTATATATTAATTGAAATGCCAATTCTCTTATTTCTGTTCTACTCATTTCTTCCCCTTAAAATCTATCTATAAAATTCTTCAATTTTTCTTTTACAAATTCTTTATTTGCTTGTACATAGTTTCCTATTATAGCAAAAACAATAATTACTATTACTGCTACAAAAAATTTGTATACCCTTGTCCATATTATTAATATTGCAATAATTACTCCTATTATTGCTCCTCTGTATTTATTCCAAAATTCCTTTAAATTTTCCATAATTTAAGTTCCTTTCTATTCTTTGTTTTCTACCTCTGGAACACTTACAACATTCTTTATTCTTACATTGACTTCTTTTACTTCTAAGTCTGATGTTTTCTTTATTGCTTCTTTTATTTTATTTTGTACAGCTAAACTTAAGTCTTTTATTACAACATCTTTTAATACTACTAAATTTACTAATACTGATACATTATTTTCTGTATCTACTAATATATTTGTCTTTATTTCTTGGACACTGTTAAATTGACTTACTACTGCATTTACTAAGTTTTCTATTGTTGCCATAGATATCATTAATCTTCCATTGTCATTTTGCATTAATACATCTCTTCCTGATTTTGGTTCCTTTTTATCTGCTGGTGTTCCCCAGAATAATGCTTTTATTGCTAATAACATTGAAAGTACTGCTATTATTAATGCTCCTTTATTTGATGGTGCTGTTGTTATTATATCTTTTAACACTGCACTTGCTTTTGGATAATCTAACCATCCAACTACTAATAAATTTACTATTATTCCTTCTATTAAAATTATTATTGAAAATATTGCTAATATTATTTTATCAAATTTTTTCATCTTTCTTCCTCCCTAATTTTTATTCATTTGTGTTATTTTCTTCTTGTTCATTTTCGCTTTCTTCTGATGTTACTGCTTCTGTGTTAACGCCTTGTACATTTACATTTACTTCTGATACTTTTAATCCTGTCATACTTTCAACTGCTTTTTTTACTCTGTTTTGAATTTCAAATGCTACATCTGGAATTCTTGTACCATATTCAACTATGATGTTTACATCTATTTTAGCTGTTTTTTCTGTTGTTTCAACTTTTATTCCTTTTGCTAAATTTTTCTTTCCTTTTAATACTTCTGATATTCCTCCTGCAAATCCTCCTGACATTCCGTATACACCTGGAACTTCTGATACTGCTACTCCTGCTATTACTGCAATTACATCATTTGATATTTTTATTCCTTCTGCTTCATTTGTTGAATTTTCTTCATTTACTATTTCTGGATTATTGTTTTCTTCCATAATAATCACTTTCCTTTCTTGTTTTACTTTTTATACTATATAAGTATATCAATTTTTTATTTTTTTTACAACTATTTTCATAAAATTTTCACAATAAAAAGACGATATTTTTAATACCGCCCCTTTATTTATAATTAAATCTTTATTATTCCACCTATTATTTTGCTTTCTTGCTCATCTGGTAATAATTTTGATCCACCAGAAACTACAACCAAGTCTCCTTTTTCTAATATACCTTTATCTTGTAATTTCTTTAATCCTGCTTCTACTGTTTCATCTATAGTTGCTTGTGCTTCAACTAATACTGGATGAACATTCCATGCTAATGATAATTGGTTAAATGTTCTTCTGTTATCTGTAACTGCAAGTATTGGGCATCCTGGTCCAAGTCCTGCAAGTCTTCTTGCTGAATCTCCTGAATTTGTATAGCATACAATTGCATCTGCTTCCATGTTTTTAGCTGATACACATGCTGAATATGCTATTTTGGTTTCGCATTCAGTTAAATCTATATTTTCATTGTTGTCAAATCTTTTCCAATAATGGATCTCTGGTTCTACTCTGTTTGCTATTTTTACCATTGCTTCAACACATTCAACTGGGAAGTCACCTTGTGCACATTCTCCTGAAAGCATTACTGCACTTGTTCTATCATATATAGCGTTTGCAACGTCACTTGCTTCTGCTCTTGTTGGTAATGGGTTATGTGTCATTGATTCAAGCATTTGTGTTGCTGTTATTGCTGGTTTATTTGCTTTGTTTGACAATTTTATAAATTTCTTTTGCATTACTGGTGGTTCTGTAAAGTCTGTTTCTGTAGCCATATCTCCACGAGCTATCATTTGAGCATCAGCCATTTCAACTATTGCTTCCATGTTTTGTAGACCTTCTACATTTTCTACTTTTGTTATTATTTTTATGTCTTTTCCACCATTTTCATCTAATACTTTTCTTACTTGTGCAATATCATCTGTATTTCTTGCAAATGAGATTGCAACATAATCATAGTCATGTTCACATGCAGTTTTTAAATCTGCTATATCTTTTTCTGCTAATCCTGGTAATCTTATTGTTGTTCCAGGTAAGTTCATTGTTTTTCTACTTCCTAAAGGATTTCCATGAACTACTGTACATACTATGTCTTTTCCTACTATTTCATCTACTTTTAATTCTATTGCTCCATCATCTATTAATATTTTTGTTCCTGGAGTAACATCATTATATAATCCTTTATATGATACTGAAACTTTTTCTTCATCTCCAGTTATATCTTCATTTACTAAAGTGAATTTTTGTCCATCTTTTAATTCTATTTTTGTATTTTTACCTGTATATAACATTCCTGTTCTTATTTCTGGTCCTTTCATATCTAGTAATAATGCTATTGGTAAATCCTTTTCTTTTCTTAATTTTAATATTGTTTCTGTTTTTTCTGATTGTTCATCCCAGCTTCCATGTGAATAGTTTACTCTGCATACGTTTAATCCTGCTTCGAATAATTCTTCTAATTTGTTTTCACTTGCTGGTCCTATTGTTCCTACTATTTTTGTTTTTCTTAAATTTTTCATTTTAATAAACATTCCTTTCCTTTTTTAACTACACCATAGTATTATACCACTTTTGCTAAATTATTCAAGTATTTTTACAAATTTTTTAGATAATACTGCTATTTTTTATCATTTTTACTTAATGTACAGTGTCATGCGAGAAGAAATACCCTCGTCGTTATTTTTAGGACCAATGCTGTAACGATAGTAAAGTTGACTGCTATTTTGGAAACTACCACTTCTGTAAGTACGAGAATAAATCATGTCCGCCTCTAATGTCCATTCATGGCTATTTCCAAGTAAATCATATATATTATTTAACTTATCTTCTAATTTTGCTCCTGTTATTCGTGTTGTATTTCTACTTGTTGCTGTACCATCAAAGTCATTGGGCGTAAATGAGCTTACGTCTATTCCGTTTTCTTGCATCCATATCATCATTTGGTCATATTGACTTCCCCATATCATACTGCTTCCTACTACATTCGTTAGATTATTTTTTGTATTATATTCCTTTTGTTTTTGGTATAATCCATACCACGTATTTGCACTACTCGCTTCTGCTGTTGCTGATTTTACTCCTGATATTGATTGTGCATTTTTTGTTTCTGTATTTAGACTTGTTTCATATCTTCCTACATAGAATCCTTTATTTTTTTCTACACTAGTTATCATATTATCATATTCTTCTTTTATATCATTTAAGAATTTATTTATTTTGCTATCAGTGTTAAAATATATGTCATCTGGGTAAATATCTGTTTCTGCTGGTCCTGAAGCTTTTAAATTTTTCAAATATGCTTTATATTTATATTGTATTGTATTAGACGAAAGTTTAACTTCTATTCTGTTATCTTCTTTTTTAGAATATTTTTTATTTTCAGATAATACGGCTGGTTCAATGTTACTGTTTCCATTTGTAAAGCTCATAACGCCATCTTTTTCTGTCCAATTTAATGCAGTATATCCAGTAGCAAAACTATAAAGTTTTCCTAACTTACTTCCATTTTTATTTGTACCATACATTTTACTTACATCTTTTACTGGTATCCATACAAATTCACTACCATCTGGCGCTACAACTACTATTCCCTTTTTTACTTCTGTTGGTGAGTCATCTTTTATTTTAAACCCTACTGGTACTACTATAGTTTCTCCATTATCATCTTGTAATTTTACCTTTCTTCCTTTTACTACCTTTTGTTCTTTCTTATAATCTTTTACTTTTTTTAAGTTTCCCGTATTTTCATTTATTCCATCTTCATAAATTGCTAAATCTTCTATTTCATTTTCTTGTGCTTTTTCTGCTTTTGTCTTTGCATCTGATGCCTTTTTTAGTATTCCATTTTCTCCTGATAGCATTGCTATTGCTACTCCTGCTAATATCAATAACACTATTATTGTTATTACTAGTGCTATTAATGTAATTCCTTTTTCTTTTTTCATTAGATTTTCCTCCGTTTTTATATTTATTATTTATGGTGTTTTCAGTCCATTATGTTCTTTTTTATATTACCCTATTTATTTTCCTTTTTACAGTGATTTTTATTCATACTTTTAATTATTTTTGTAATTGTCAAAAAGGTACGTCCCCATTGACAATATTACCATTACTGCAATTTATTGTCAACACAATTTTATTATATTTTTTCATTTACTTTTTAAGTATTAGATGTTATAATTATGTATATATTTTATAACGAGGTATTAAAAATGATAAACAAAAAATTAATTGCCAAGAATCCAACTGCTTACCATAATTACACAATAGAAGATACTATTGAAGCAGGTATAGTTCTTACAGGTACAGAGATAAAATCAATTAGACAGGGAAAAATTAATTTAAAGGACAGTTATGCTACTATAAAAAAAGGAGAATGTTTTATATATGGTATGCATATAAGTCCTTATGAATTTGGAAATATATATAACAAAGATCCTTTAAGAGATAGAAAACTTCTCTTAAACAGAAGAGAGCTAAATAAACTTGTTGGTAAAATCCAGACTCAAGGATATAGTTTAGTTCCTATCTGTTTATATTTTAAAGGTAGTTTAGTGAAAGTAGAACTTGGTATTGGTAAAGGTAAAAAACTTTATGATAAACGCCAAGATATTGCTAAAAAAGATGCTGAACGAAGAATGCAAAAGGCACTTAGAGAAAGTCAAAAAGGATTATAAAGTTATTGATATTATAATTTTTTTGTATTATAATATTAATAGAAAGGAGAATGCTTATGAGTATAAAATATAACGTAATTATACAAAAAGAAGATAATTGGTATGTTGCAAAATGTATTGACAATAATGTGGCATCTCAAGGAAAAACCATAGAAGAAGCTATGGGAAATTTAAAAGAGGCTTTAGAGTTGTATATTCAAAGTGAAGAGCCAAAACAACCTAAAGAAATTTTTATCACAACGTTGGAGGTGGCAATATGAGTTCAAAGTATCCTGTGTTACCTCCTGAAAAGATTATCAAAGTAATGAAAAAATTAGGCTTTTATAAAATATCTCAGAAAGGAAGTCATGCTAAATATATTAACGATCTTACTGGGAACATTTTTATTATTCCAATGCATCCTGAAATAGCAAAATGAACCTTAAAAAGCATCTTAGAGCAAGCTAATATTGAATTAGATTTATTTTTAGAAAATTTATAATCATATTTATTATATCTTAATAAATTTCATGTAAAAAACTAACCGTTAAATTCACATTTATCGGTTAGTTTTATTTTTAAGCCTTATTACTTGAACCAAATACATCTCTTATTTTATGTTGTACTGTTTCTTTTACTAATTCTCTAGCTGGTTTTAAATATTTACGAGGATCAAAAGCTGATGGTTCTTCTACAAATACTTTTCTTATTCCTGCTGTTAAAGCTAAACGAAGGTCTGTATCTACATTTATTTTAGATACTCCTGAAGTAGCTGCAGTGTGAAGTATTTCATCTGGAACACCTTTTGCTCCTGGTATATCAGCACCATATTTATTACATTGTTCAACAAGTTCTGGGATTACTGTTGAAGCTCCATGTAATACTATAGGAGTATTTGGTATTCTCTCTTTGATTTGTGCTAAAATATCAAATCTTAATTTTGCTTCTCCTTTAAATTTGTATGCTCCATGACTTGTTCCTATAGCTATTGCTAAAGAATCACATCCTGTTAATCTTACAAATTCTTCTGCTTGTGCTGGATCTGTGTACATTGCATCATCTGCTGCTACATTTACGTCATCTTCTATTCCTGCAAGTTTACCAAGTTCAGCCTCTACAACTACTCCTTTGCTATGAGCATAATCTACTACTTGTTTTGTTAATGCTACATTTTCTTCAAAACTATATTTTGATCCATCTATCATTACTGATGTAAATCCTGCATCTATACACATTTTTGCTGTTTCAAAATCTGGTCCATGATCTAAATGTATTGCTATTGGAACTTCTGGATGTTCCTCTGTAGCTGCTTCTACCATTTTCATTAAATAGTTTATTCTTGCATATTTTATAGCACTTGATGACGCTTGTAATATTACTGGTGACTTTTCTTCTGTAGCTGCATCTACTATTGCTTGTATTATTTCCATATTATTTACATTGAATGCTCCTATTGCATATCCTTCTTTCATTGATTTTTCAAACATTTCCTTTGTTGTTACTAACATAAATCTCTCTTCCTTTCTTATTTGTTTTTTCAATCTAATTTTATTTCTAATATTTTGATATGTCAAGAGTATTTTATTATTTTTGTCTATCTATTTCATCTTTTATTTCTATATTTTCTTTTTCTTCTTTTTTATGACTTTTTTCGTATCCCATATTTGTTGTAATCTCACTTGTTTCCTCTAAATGCTTTTTAGCCATTTTCTCTTTTTCTGTTAAATTAGGTGTATCTTCTTTTTCTTCCATATTAAATGGTATTGCGATTTTTGTCATAATAGTCATAAATAATGGCTCTTTTTTTATTTTTTGTGATATCTTTTTTGCATCCAAATCTATTGCTAAGTTTGCACATTTTATTGCTGTTTCTTTATCACCTTTCATAAGACTTATTTTAGCAAGTTCAAAATAGCAATCTGCCTCTAAGTCTTTATTTTCAGATATTTCTACAAAATACTGTTCTGCTTTTTCTAAATTTTTATATAATAAGGCAATTTCTGCTAAACTATATTTTGCATTATATGCTAAAGCATTAATTTCTGCTGCCTTTTCATAACATTCTTGTGCACTTTTAAAATCATTTAACATTGTATACACAATTCCTAAGTTATAGTTAAGTTCATAACTTACTGGGTTATATTTTAATGCCTCTAAATAAATATTACTAGCTTCTTTATATCTTTCTTTTTCAATCAACAAATCTCCTAGATCTATTGTAGCTTGGCAATAGTCTGGCTTTTTATCTAATAAATTTGTTAACATTTCTATTGCTTCATCTTTTTTGTCTAATTCATTTAATAAAGTTGCTACTTTGTAATAAGAATCATAATCTTGTTTATTGATATCTATACATTGCACATATTCATCTATAGATTTTCTCATTCCGCCTTCTTTTTCATATATTTCAGCTAGTTTTTTATGTGCTGTGTAATTTTCATTATCTTTATCTAACATTTCCAATAAAATGTCTTTTGCTTTTTTATTATTGTTTGTTCCCATATATATTGCAACTTTAAAAAACTTAAACCATTGAACTATGTTTATATTTTTCTTTTCTAGCATGACAACTACTATTGGTAATACTATAGACATTAAATATGTTATAAATTTTATTATAATATTAAAGTCTAATGTAAATATTGTCATAATAAAATCTATTGCTATTCCTATAGCTTCTATTGCAAGTATTGCAACATATCCTGTATCATTCTTTTTTATCATTCTAAAAAATATCATTCCAAATAGGATTATTGATACTATTATAAAAATTAATTGCTCAATCATACTCTTCCTCCCTAAAGTCATACATATTGTACTATACTTTTTGCAAAATATCAATAAATTTGTCAAAACATATTTCTTTTTTTTAGTTTTTGTGATACAATGCATCCAGATAAATTTTTCATAGTAGAAAGGATGATAAATATGGAATTATCAAAATGTTCACGTTGTGGAGCTTTTTATAGCAATGTAGGTTATGTTTGTTCTAAATGTGCTGCAAAAGACAATTTAGAATTATCTACTTTTAAAGATTTTGTTGAAGAAAATGGATTAGCAATAAATTCTCTAAGCCAAATTTCATCTCAAACAGGAATTTCTGAGAAAAACTTAAATCGTTTCTTAGATTATGATGGTTTAGAAGGATATAAAAAATTATTTAACTAACAATTATGAAAGGACTGAAATTAGTTATGACAAATGTATTAGATGTTTTACAAGAAAGAAATTATATTGAACAAATGACTCACCCAGAGCAAATAAAAGAATTACTTGGTAAGGAATCTGTTCCTTTTTATATAGGAATCGATCCTACTGCTGATAGTTTACATGTAGGCCACTTTGTTTCACTTATGGTTGCAAGTTACATGCAAAAAAATGGACACAAACCAATTATATTAGTTGGTGGTGGTACTGCCATAATTGGAGACCCATCAGGTAAAACTGATATGAGAAAAATGCTAACTAAGGAAGATTTAGATCATAACGTTGCATGTATTAAAAAACAAGTTGAAAAATTTGTTAGTTTTGAAGGAGAAAATGCAGCTATTATAGTAAATAATGCCGATTGGCTTTGTGACCTAAAATATATCGACTTTATGAAAGACATTGGAAGTAAGTTTTCTATTAATAGAATGCTTGCAGCAGAATGTTATAAAAATAGACTAGCAGAAGGTCTTACATTTTTTGAAATGGGATATATGCTTATGCAATCTTATGACTTTTTACATCTATACAACACTTATGGTTGCAAACTTGAAATGGGTGGAGATGATCAATGGTCTAACATTATAGGTGGTGTTGAATTAATTAGAAAAATCGGTAAAGACGATTCTTTTGGTTTAACATTTAAACTTCTTACAAATAAAGAAGGTAAAAAAATGGGCAAAACAGAAAAAGGAGCTCTATGGCTTGATGCTAATAAAGTTTCTCCTTATGAGTTTTATCAATATTGGAGAAATATTGAAGATTCTGCTGTTTACAATGCATTATGTATGCTTACTTTCTTACCTATGGAAGAAGTTAATCGTCTCGCTTCTTTAAAAGATGAAAATATTAATGAAGCAAAAAAAGTTCTAGCTTTTGAAGTTACAAAACTTATTCATGGTGAAGAAGAAGCATTAAAAGCTGAAGAATCAACTAAGGCTTTATTTGAAGGTACAGGTTCTATAGACAATATGCCTTCAGTTAAACTTGAAAACCCTGATTGCACTTTAACAGAAGCCATTGTTTTAGCAGGTATCTGCTCTTCTAAAAGTCAAGCTAAAACCTTAATATCTCAAAATGCTATTTCTTTAAATGATAATAAAATAGCAGATGTTTCATACACATTATCAGAAAAAGATTTTTCAGATGGTTTTGCTATATTAAAAAAAGGTAAAAAGATTTTTTATAAATTAGAAAAATAAAATTAAACAGGTTATATTCATAAATTGGATATAACCTGTTTTTTATTATTGAGCTATATTTGTTGCTAAGTTTTCATTAACATTATTATTAGTTTCTGTTTTGGTCTTTAATTTAGATTTCTCTTTTTCTTCTTTTCCCACCTGTTTCTCTAATAATGAAATTAATTCCTGTAACCTATTTATATCTGTTCCTATAAGTTCCCAATCACTTGATTCCATTGAAGTTTTTAAGTTTTTATTTGACTTTATTATAGATTGTATTAAATCATTAACATTCTCTGTATTTGATGTATCAATACTTGTAGCATCTTGAGAAATTAAACTTTCTAATGCATTTTTTAAATTGTCCCCTATGGCAACTTTATTTCCTGATACAACTATTACTTTTTTTAGGACTGGTATATCAGACTCATTTGTTCTAGTTTGATATATAGGCTCCACGTATAAAAGTGTATTATTTATTGGAACTATAATCATATTTTTTGTAATTTTAGCACCTGTTACATTAAGTGAATTTATTTCTTTTTGTATTATTTGATCTTGTGCAATTTGAGTATCTAATTGCATTGGACCTAGTATTCCTGAATCAGATGACATTTTATATAATTTTAGTTTGCTTACCCCATTATCTACTGTCCCTATTAAATATGATGTTAAATTCTGTTTATCTTTTTGTGTAAACATTTGAATTAGTCCTACTTTTTCTGTATTTTTATCATTTATCATTGTGTAATATGATTTTAAAATTGTTCCTGTAGCTTTACTATTTTGAGTTGTATTATATGTTGTTCTTCTCCATGTATCATCACTTCTATATAATACATCTGCCTTTATGTTATGGTATTCTTCTACCATAGTTGTTTGTACATCATATAAAAACTTAGGATATACAAATTTACTTGATATACTTTCCGGAATTTTGCTTTCTATATCTTCAAATAATTGAGGATAAATCTTCCAATATGCCATTGCTATTGGATCTGTTCTATCTGTAATATAAAATCTCATACTTCCATCATAAGCATTTATAATTACTTTTATAGAATTTCTTATATAATTTATCTTTTCTCTTTCACCATTATATTCTATATTTGTATATGTTGAATATGGGTATTTGTTAGATTTTGTATATGCATCTAAAACCCAATAAATATCTCCATTCTCATCTACTACTGTATATGGATTTTGGTCATATATTACATTTGGCAATACTTTTTTAGCTCTTTGAATTATATTTCTGTTTATCAATATTTTGCTTTCATTTGTAACTTTATTAGAAAATGCTAATTTCATGTCCCCTTTTTTTATCCCTAAAATAAATCTATCATTCCATTTTAAATTTAATCCTGATTTACCTTGATATGAAGTAGAATATTCTTTTCCTTTATTGTCAGTATAGTCATATTCTATTCTACTATTTGCTTGTGTAACTACTGTATCTTGTGTTTCTAATCCATAATAAATTTGAGGATTAGTTATTTTTATTTTTTCTTCTTTTCCTGTAGAATTATTTTGAATATATTTTACATTTCCATCTTCTGTTACAGATGTTGCCGATGTAAAAATTAGTCCATGTCCATGCGTATATTCATAAGTTTTACTATTATATGTTCTTTGGTTACTTGATATTTCTCTTGGTGACACATAAACCAATGTATTTTTTCCATCTATATTATAATTCAATAAACTTGCATTGTTATATGTATAGTATCCTGTTTCTGTTTGAGATTCTTTTAAATTTTGTAATACAACATCTTTACTTACATATGCTGTATTGTTTAATATATTTTGATTTTTCTTAACTTCTTCCTCATTTATTGTACCACTATATTGCAATGTTTCATCTTCACAATCTATTCCATAAGCTGTTCTTGTACTACTTATGTTCTTTTCTATGTAATTTCTTTCTTTATCAAACTCATTTGGATTTACAAATATTAAGTCAAATCCTAACATTACAATAAACATTGCTACCATATATCCTGGTATCACTAATAAATTTCTAACTATCTTTTGCTTATTATCATTTTTCCAGTTAATTGTAGCTTTAAAAACTGCTACAACTATGATTATTGAGAATATTATATTTCCTATTATTCTTATTGTTACATCTGTCATTCCTGCACCAGTTAGCTCTATTCCACTTTCTGTTGTTATAAATTTATCAAATACAATATCTACTGTTCTTATTAAGGTGAATATTGCAAATATTATTGCAACATATCTAATATATCTTATTATATGCTTTATTAAATAACTCTTTCTTAGTGTTTCTCTGTTTATACCATCAAAATATATATTAAATACTATTATATAATACATTGCAGAATATACTGCTAGTCCAGCATATATGCATATTCCATATATTAATATCATTTTTAATAATGGCTCCATAAACATATAAAATGATACATCTAAATTAAATACTGGATCTGCCTGTTCAAACGCAACATTGCTAATATATAATATTACTTTTGGTGTAAATATCATTGATATTACCACACTTACTATCGCTGATGTTATCAATGCTATTGATTTATTTGGTAATTTAGGTAGTTCTTTCTTTTCTTCTTTAAAAAATGCTTTTAATCCTTTTTTTATTCCTTTTCCAGCAAAATACAAAACAACGTACAAAAATATAAAGTTTATTCCCATTACACAATATTTATATTTTAAATTTGTTCTAAATATTGATATATAATTTTCACCTAATTCTTTATATTCTAAATAGTCTCCTCTTGTATTTATATATACTGTAACTGCAAAAATAATTATAAATAATACTACTAATACTCTTCTTATATTCTTTTTTAGCATATTTTCCTCCTTATATTATTGCTTTTACAAAATCTTCACTATTAAATACTTCCATGTCATCTATTTGTTCACCAACTCCTATAAATTTTACAGGAATCTTGTTTTCTTCTACAATTCCAATAACTACTCCGCCTTTGGCAGTTCCATCTAATTTTGTTAAGACTAAACCTGTTACATCTGTTTCTTCTTTAAAAGCTTTCACCTGAGAGATTGCATTTTGACCTGTTGTTCCATCTATTACAAGCAATACTTCTTGTGATGCTTCACTCATCTCTCTATTTATTACTTTCTTTATTTTATGTAATTCATCCATTAAATATTGTTTATTATGCAATCTTCCTGCTGTATCTACAATTAAAACATCTGCATTTGTTTCTTTTGTTTTCTTTATTGCATCAAAAACTACTGATGCCGGATCTACTCCTTCTCCCCTTTTTATTATTTCTGCGCCAGATCTCTTTGTCCATATTTCAAGCTGCTCTACAGCTGCTGCCCTAAATGTATCTGCAGCAGCTACAACTACCTTCTTTCCTTCTTTTACTAATCTATTTGCAATTTTTCCTATAGATGTAGTTTTTCCTACACCATTTACTCCAACCACCAATATTACAGATGGTTTTGTTTCTAATTTTAGGCTATTATCTACTTCATCTAATATTTTTTGCATTTCCTCACGTAATGCATTTTTTACATCTTCTTCATCTTTTAAATTTTCTTGTTTTATTCTTTTTCTTAAACTATCTACTATCTTTAATGATGTATCCATTCCTATATCAGACATTATTAGCATTTCTTCTAGTTCTTCTAGAAATTCTTCGTCTACTTTTCTAAATGAACTAAATACATTATTTATTTTTTCATCAAATGATGTTTTGGTTTTGTTTAATCCTTGTTTTAATTTATCAAAAAATCCCACTTAAAATCATTCCTTCTATATAAATTTCTTCTAAATTATACCATTTTTATCATTAAAACACAATACCCTGCCATCTTATTTTACAATCTTTCCTGGTACTCCAACTATTGTAACATTAGGTGGAACATCTTTTAATATTACTGCATTTGCTCCAATTTTCACATTATCTCCTATTGTTATATTTCCAAGTACCTTTGCTCCACTTCCTATAAAAACATTATTGCCGACAGTTGGATGCCTTTTTCCTTTTTCTTTTCCTGTTCCTCCTAGTGTAGCTCCATGAAACATGGTTACATTGTCACCTATAATAGCTGTTTCTCCAATTACTACACCTGTTCCGTGATCTATAAACAATCCTTTTCCTATTTTTGCTCCCGGGTGTATTTCTATTCCTGTTTTTCTTTTGGCTTTCTCACTTATATACCTAGCCAATAAAAAATGTTTTCTTTTATATAAATAATGAGATATCTTATAATAAAGTTGTGCCTTAAAACATGGATATAAGAATACCTCTAATGTGCTTGTTATTGCAGGATCTTTCTCTTTGATTGCTTGTATAAGTTCTTTTATATATCCCATTTAATCACCTCTTTATATAATATAGTATTTCTATTTTATTTGTGAATTTGATTTATTATGTAATCTATGTTATAATAAATGTATGTTTTAACCAATAAGGGAGGCTGAAAACATGGTTTTGCGGAAAGCAAAATTAGAAGATTTTGAAGTTTATAAAAAGTTATATGAAGACACCGAAGGATCTTTTCAATTTCTTTATTTTCCCAATAAAAATAATACTGTTTCTGAATCTATTAATTTCTTTGTTGATGAAAGTATTATGGAGTTATATACTAATTATACTCTTGATAAATTTCAAAAAGATCTTAATAGTTCACTGATTATTTTTATGATTGAAGATAATGATAAAATATTGGGATATATTAGCTTATTCTATTGTGGTAATTATACTTATAAAATTGCCGAATGGGCTATGCTTAATCCTAATAATAATGAAAAGAAAAAACTAATTCTTCAACTTTTAAAAAAATCCACCTTGCCGAGACTCCGGAAATTTTCTATTTGTACTGTTAATAACAATACTATTGAATTTCTTATGTCTAATGGATTCAAAAATTCTTCATCCACTTTTTATTACTTAGAAATCTAAAAAATCAAGATTCTCATTTTGAATCTTGATCTTTTTTTCTTCTACATTTAGGGCAATTTGGTCTCTGCTTTACTCTATTATGTATAATAGCCTTATATGTTTTACCACATTTAGGGCAATTCCACAGAGCCTTATAATTAGATGTCATTTTTAATGTGTCTGGTGTTCTTTCATTTTCTTTACTCCACTCTTCCATTATTGGTTGATGACATTTCACAGCCAAAGTATTTGATTTTCTTACATGATAATATAAATCTTCTATCTTTCTATAATCTCTATTAAAGTCAATATCTGTATCTAATATCCTATTGGTTTTTTCGCCAATTGTATTTAATATAACTTTAACCATTTTATCTAGATTTTCTTTTCGCTCTCCTTCATGATATTTTATAATATTTCCTTGTTTTATAATATCATTTATTTTTTCTTTTTGAGATTTTATTCTTATAATATCAAATCCCTGTTCTTTTAAAATATTATCTTTTTTATTTTCTCTTATACTCGACTCTTTACTAGAATGATGATACCATCCATCATATTCGATAGCAATTTTTTCAGCTACTAAGCAAATATCTACCACATAATTTCCTGATACTCTATATTCAATTTCGCAATTATCAAATTGTTCATTTAAATAATAATATATGACTCTAGCAGGAAGTGAAACTGTAAATTCTTTTTTACAAATTGGACAACCTCTGTTTAATATTGTTCTATTTGAAATTCTATCCTGCCATACATGTTCTGGATTATATTCACAAGTCCAATATACTTTTTTATTTGATTTTGGACTACAGTTTAATGGTGTCAAGATACCATTTTTCAAGTAATTCCATTGTCTTGCTATAATTGGAAATTCAGTAACAAGATTATATGTCCTTGATACTCTTTCATTATTGCAATAAGGACATATTGGTCTTCCACTTTTTAAATTTGTTTTAGCTCCTTTAACTCTATTTCTAATTATATCTTCCCAATTATGTCCTTTGCTGCATTTCCACCATACTTTTTCGTGACTTTCAGGCATGTATTCTTTTATGTCTTTTTTGTTTTTTTCATTGTCCCATTCTGTTAGTAAAATTGGACATTCTGTATATAAATTGTAAAAATAACTTGCCCTCGTCTTCATACAATATGGGCAATCCCTCTTCGTTCTACTAGACATTTTATTTGGACTTTGTTCCCATTGTATGTTACATTTATTGCATTTCCAATTTACATTTTTGGGAGATGAATAACCAATTTCATCACTGTTCTTTTTATTTATAGCATTTTCATACAGTTCTAATTCCCTATATTCTTTATTTTCTAAACACCATTGTTTTAAATTTTTCATTTGATACTTTCCTGAAAATTGATTATAATCTCGCCTATTCCACCATTTATATTAACAATATTCTCACTATTGCCTATGACCTCATTGTCTTGAACTGCATTTCCATCAACACTTACATTTCCTATACCTTTATTTATTTTTAATTTATATTCATCTTTTGCACCTAGTAAATTTAGATTTAAACTTCCAATCCCTGTATCTACTTTACTGTTTCCTATTAACTTAGCTGTTATATCTGCTTTTCCTACTCCTATATCTATATCTGAATTTCTTATATTTCCTGATTTTATTTTTAATGCTCCTGCACCAGAGTCAATTTCTGTTTCATTTGAAGTTATATCTTCTATTGTAGTTTCTCCAGCTCCTAAATCCAAATCCAATTTACCTGTATATAAATTTTCTATTTTAATTGTCCCTGTTCCATTATCTATTTTCACTTTTTCAAATTTAATGTTTCCTGGCACATACAAAATCAATTCTTTATCTTTGTTTTTTGAAAGCCAACCTTTTTCTTTTATTTCTAACTTTGAATTGCTCTCATTTATTTTTATGTTATCATTATTTGTTTGTATATTAAATTTTTCTCCTGTTTTTATAGTTAATTTAGTGCTTTTTAATTCAATGTCTAAATATACAAATGAATTGTTTAACTCCGTATTTATTTCTTTCATTTCTGTTGCTGCATCAGTATTTTTATTTAATCTTAATAAACTTGACACTCCATAAATTGCACTTAATATTGCTGAGAATATTGTAACTATTAAAAATATTGCAAATGCCATTGCTAGATATTTTATTATTTTTTGGGCTGTTGTCATTTTATTTCAACACCTCCAAATAAGCATGTTGCATTAATATATATTGTATGTGCATCTGTATTTTCTATTTTGTTTTGTTTTTTCTCATCTACTCCACCAAATATTGAAGTTGATTTTACTTTTACTTTAACATTTTCTGGAATATATATTTCTGTTCCACCAAATATGCTACTTGTATTTATTACTACATCATTTTCAATTATTGCATTTCTTAAATCACATTTAATTCCACCAAATACTGCATTTAAATCTGTTCCATTAAATTTTTCTCCATCAAATTTTATGTTTTGTCCAGAGAATGTTGCACAGTATCCTCCATCTTTGGTTTTACTTTCATTTAATTTTTTTATCTCTTCATTTATTTTTGATCCAAATGCATCTTTGACTATAAGAGATACCCCTATTATTATTAATATTGCTGGAACTAATAATTTCCATACCGTTTCAAAGTCTATCATGTCTTGACAACATAATAAAAATATCACTCCTATTGCTAACCCTATGATGTTCCCTGTCTTTTCTCTTTCTTTAAATAGTCCTATAAAACATGGTACTATTATAAATAGTGTCCACCATCCATCAAAAAATATGTTTATGTTTGTTATTCCGCAACGCATTTCCACCTATTATTACTCCTACGATGATTAGTACTATTCCCCATAATATGTTTCCTGTCTTTTTCATTCTATTTTCCTCCTTATTTATTTTATTTGCTTATAATTTATCATATTTTTGTTGTTCTTTCAATAGGTTTAGAATTTATCATTTTGTTTTGAGATTTCAAATTGGAACCTCAATTTTGCTTCTGTATTTATTATCTTCTAATTTTGAGGTGGTCACAATTTGTGACCACCTCATTCCTAATTCTTCTTCTGTTAGTTGAAAACAAAATCTTCCTGGAGCCACTAGCGAGAATCGAACTCACGACCTACAGGTTACGAATCTGTTGCTCTACCAACTGAGCTATAGTGGCATAAAAAGTTACCTTACCTATTATAACAACTCTAAAAATAAAAGTCAACAAATAAAGTAACTCAAAATACTATTTAATTTCTAAGCCAACTGGACAATGGTCACTGCCATAAACTTCTGAATAAATTGTTGCATCTATAATATTACTTTCTAAATCTTTAGACACAATAAAATAATCAATTCTCCAACCAACATTTTTCTCTCTAGCATGTCCCATATAAGACCACCATGAATAGCAATCTGTTTTATCTGGATATATATATCTAAATGAATCAATAAATCCTGCATTTAAAAGTTCTGTCATCTTTGCTCTTTCTTCATCTGTGAATCCTGCATTACCTCTATTAGTTTTTGGATTTTTTAAATCTATTTCATTATGAGCTACATTTAAGTCTCCACACATTATAACTGGTTTTGTTTGATTTAGTTTTAATAAATATTTTCTAATTTCATCTTCCCATATTTTTCTATATGCTAATCTTTCTAACTCTCTTTTTGAGTTTGGTGTATAAATATTTACCATATAGAAATCTTTAAATTCCAATGTTATAACTCTTCCTTCTTTATCATGTTCTTCTATTCCAATTCCATAAGTTACTTTTAATGGTTTCTTTTTTGTAAATATTGCTGTTCCTGAATATCCCTTTTTTTCTGCACTATTCCAATAACTTGTATAACCATCAAATTCTAAATCTACTTGACCTACTTGACATTTAGTTTCTTGTATACAAAATATATCTGCATCTATTTTATTAAAAAAATCTTTAAATCCTTTAGTTAAACATGCTCTTATTCCATTTACATTCCATGATATTAGTTTCAATCTTTCTCACATTCCTTTCGCAGGTTATTATATAATAAAAAAGCAAGTTTTACAACCTGCTTTTTTGTTATTTTTTTTATTTTGATACTTCTACTGGTAAATATCTTACCCCCCATCTTAATGCTGCTGAATGTGAACCAACAAATATATCTATACGATTTCCTTTTATTGCTCCACCTCTGTCTTCAACCGTGTATTCTTTACCATTTATTTTAAGCTTTGTTCCAAATTTAAAGTTTTTTGGAGCAGCTATTGTTCTTCCTGCTGTTGCTTTTGTTCCTGATGCTGTACGTCCTGTAGTTTTACCACAACATTTTGCACAAGCACAATATGCTGTTATTTTATATACTTTTACTGATGATCCAGAATTGTTTACTTTTGTTCTTGGTAAGTCTGAACCTCTTGAAGATACTGTTATTTTAGGTTGTACCTGTACTATTTTGTCTACAGCTTTTTCTATTATTTTTTCAGAAATCTTCTTTCTCTCTATTTCAATATTGTTTTGATATTTTACTTTGTAAGTAACTTCTTTTTTACCATCTTTTCCCTGTCTTATAACTTTATTTTTAGTAGATTCTTTTCCTTTTGCTATATTTTTCTTTATTGTTTCATAAGGTATTTTTTCTTCTTTTACCTCTATTTTTTCCACTATGTCGCTATAAGCTTCTAGTAAAGAATCTAATGTTGTTTCTATACCACTTTCTGATATTTTTGCAACTTCTATCTCTTGTTCAGATTTGTCTGTAATTACTATAGTTCTTCCTTCCGTAAGCTCTTCACTTAGCTTAGGTGTTACTCTTTCGTTGTCTTTTAGTAATATATTGTTTTCTTCTAATATTTCTGATACCTTTGTTTTTGATGTTAAAACTGTCATTTTGTATCCATCTGATAATGTTATTTTAACACTATTTATTTGTGTTGTTACTGCCATAACTCCTACTCCTGAAAGTAATATCAATATTACTAACACACAGATGATTTTCACTGTGGAAAAAGCTTTTTTAGTTCTTTTCTTCATAAAAATCATTTACCTCCTCTTTGTTTTCACAACAATTGCATTATAACACGGTTTCTTTTTTTTGTCAAATTTGGTATTTTATGTTTATTGTTTCCGTAAGCGTTTAGCTTACTATATTATATGAATTTGTCCAATTTTTATGAATGATTTTTATGAATATTTTTTTAAAATTTTATTTCATTCCCATAATAGCTATCAATTAAAATTTCTTTCATTTCTTCAACAAGAGGTACTCTTGGATTGGCTGTTGTACATTGATCTTCAAATGCTCTATCAGAAAGTAAATCTAATTTATCCATAAATTCTTTTTCTTCGATTCCTGCTTCTTTAAATGATTTTGGTATATTTAGTTTTCTATTTAATTCTTGAATTGCCTCTATTAATGATTTTATTCCTCCTTCTTTAGTATCTGCTTTTAATCCTATCTTTTTAGCAAGTTTATAATATTTTTCATCTGCAATAAAATATTCATATTTAGGAAATGATACAAATTTACTTGGCATTGTACTATTATATTTTATTACATATGGAAGTAAAATTGCATTTATTCTTCCATGTGGTAAATGAAATTCTGCACCTATTTTATGTGCTAAGGAATGGTTTATTCCTAAAAATGCATTTGTAAATGACATTCCTGCAATTGTACTACTATTGTGCATCTTTTCTCTTGCCAGTTTATTATCTCCATGTTCATATGCTTCATATAAATATTTAAACACCAATTCTACTGCTTTTTCCGATAACCCATCTGTATAATCTGATGCCATGTTTGATACATATGCTTCAATAGCATGTGTTAATACATCCATTCCTGTGTCTGCTGTAACTGTTTTGGGCAAACTCATTACTAAATCGGGATCTACTATAGCTACATCTGGTGTTAACTCATAATCTGCTAATGGATATTTTTTATTTTTTTGTTTATCTGTTATTACTGCAAAAGATGTTACCTCTGAACCAGTTCCTGAAGTTGTAGGTATTGCTACCATTTTGGCTTTTTGACCAAGTTTAGGGAATTTATAGGTACGCTTACGTATATCCATAAATTTTAGTTTCATTCCCTCTGGGTCTGCATCAGGATGTTCATAAAATAGCCACATACCTTTTGCTGCATCTATTGCACTTCCACCACCTAAAGCAATTATTACATCTGGCTTAAAATTATTCATTAATTCTAATCCTTTATATACCGTATCAAATGATGGATCTGATTCTACCTCACTAAATATTTCACAATGCACATGTTTCTCTCTTTTTCTTAAGTGATATAATATTCTGTCTACATATCCAAATTTAATCATTCCTGGATCTGTCACTATAAATGCTCTTTCTATATCAGGCATTTTCTCTAAATAAGCTATTGAACCTGGTTCAAAATATATTTTTTCTGGTACTTTAAACCATTGCATATTTACTCTCCTCCTTGCAACTCTTTTTATATTTATAAGGTTTACTGAAGATACATTTGCTGTTGTTGAATTTCCACCAAATGAGCCACATCCTAATGTTAATGATGGCATATTTGTGTTGTAAATATCTCCTATTGCACCATGAGTTGATGGGGAATTTACAATGATTCTTCCCGCTTTCATTTTTTTAGAAAACTCTTTTATTTTCTCCTTATCTTCTGAGTGTATTACTGCTGAATGTCCAAGTCCTCCATACTCTAATAAAGCCTCTGCCTTATCCAAAGCTTCATTAAAATCTTCTACAATATAATAAGTTAAAACAGGACTTAATTTTTCTTTTGAAAATGGATATTCATTTCCTATTCCATCTTCATATACTACTAGAACTTTTGTATCTTTTGGAACTTCAAATCCCGCTTCTTCTGCTATTTTATATGGACTTTGCCCCGGAACATGAGATTTTAATTTATATCCTTTTTCTTCACTATACTCAAACATTGAATTTTTTAATTTTTCTTTCTCATCTTGATTTACAAAATAGCAACCAAACTCTTTCATTATTTTCTCAAATTCTTCGTGTATTTCTTTTTCTACTAGAACTGCTTGTTCAGAAGCACATATCATTCCATTGTCAAAAGCCTTTGACATTACTAAATCATTTATAGATGTTCTTAATTTGGCTGATCTTTCTATTATACAAGGAACATTTCCTGGTCCTACACCTAATGCAGGCTTTCCAGATGAATATGCATTTTTTACTAGTCCGGTTCCTCCTGTAGCTAATATTAAATTTATATCAGGATGATGCATAAGCATACTTGTAGCAGTTATAGACGGCTCTGGAATCCATAGTATGCAATTTTCTGGTGCTCCTGCTTTTACTGCTGCATCTCTTAAAATTTTAGCAGCCTCAACAGAACATTTTTGTGCAGATGGATGAAATCCAAATATTATAACGTTCCTTGTTTTGGCTGCTATAATTGATTTAAACATAGTTGTGGATGTTGGATTTGTAACAGGTGTTACTCCTGCTATTATTCCTACTGGCTCTGCGATTTCAACATAATCGTCCTCTTCATTTTCAGCTATTATCCCAACTGTTTTTTCATATTTTATACTATGATATATATATTCTGTTGCAAACATATTCTTTGTTATTTTATCTTCATAAATTCCTCTTCCTGTTTCTTCTATCGCCATTTTTGCAAGTTCCATATGATGTTCTAGTCCTGCCATTGACATTTCTTTTATGATATTATTTACTTGTTCTTGATCTAATTTCAAGTATTCTTCTGATGCCTTTTTAGCTTTTTGTACTAAATCATCTATCATGATTTTTATTTTTTCTTCCTCCATTGTCTCTTCCTCCTCAGGTCTTATTATATCCAATTTAGTACTTTAATATTTCATAAATTACAAAATTATCATCTAAATATAATTGTTTATATTTTTCAGGCTCTGTTTTTGTAATAATCATATTTGTTTTTGAGTTCTTTGAAATTATAATATGTGTTATATCATATTTTTTAAATGTTGTTCCATAATATTTTGATATATTAGAAGTTCCTATAAAATCTCCAAATATGTCAAGACCACCATTGAATTGAGGATCATACACATCTGCCCTAGAGTCAATAAATACTGGTATTCCTCTAAACAATAAGTAACTTCCATAATTGTATTCATTATATAATCTTATATTTTTTACATCTAAATTATTTAATATCCATTCACTTGCTTGAACAGGATAAGATGATTCATTTACATATGTTTCATTTTTTCTTTTATCAAAATTATCTATACTTAACACTATTACTATAGTAGCAAATATTATAAGCAAAATTCCTTTGAAAATTTTATTTTTTTCACTTTTTATTCCATACATATCAATTAATTGAACAAGTAGCCTTACTAAAACTATGCTTCCTATTAATGCAAACATTGAAACTTGTCTCCTCGTTGAAAACATTAAATAAGTAAGTCCACCTATCATAAATAAATCTGATAATTTTATTTTTACTTTTGTAAATGTCATTATAGCTAAAAGTATTATTATTGCACACATTACTGGTACATTTTTTATAAGTGTTAATGGTAAATGCTCATTTATACTTTCCATTGTATTACCTTTTAATGTGTGGTAAGTATATGTGTATGGCGTATCTCCTATTGGTGTTAAAAGTCCTGTAAATAATACTATAATCATAATTACTATTAACAATAATGTGTTATCATTTCTAGTCATTTTTATTTTATATGGATTTTCTAAATTTTCTTTTCTTTTTTGTTTTATTTTTTCTATTTTAGTTTCTAGCTCTTCTAATTTAGGTTGAGCTTCTGGATTTTTCTTTATTTTTCTTTTTAAAATCCATACTTGCATCTTTTTATATATTATAAAATCTGCTATTAATGATATTAAATATTCTGCTATATATGGTAAATATAATACAAATGTAAATGGCCATACTGCTGCATGTAAATTAGCAATTAATATCGGTATTATAATTAGTGCTAATACATTTCTTAGTTTTTTTGTTTCTAAAAATCTTTCTATATTATATACTGTTAAAATAAATAATATAAATGTTATAAGTTGTGCTCTTGCTGCAATATATCCTTTCATCAAATATAAACTTCCTATTGTTACTAAAAATGATATTATTTTATTTCCAGTAAGTTTGGAATTTACTTTATATATTGATATTCCTAATATTGCAGATAATATACAAGTAGATATATATATTCCCTTAAAGCTTCCTATAGAAAATATACTATATATTAACAAATCATATAACCAATGTGGATAAGTATATGGTAATCCTTGATGCCAAGTAAAATGTTCTTGCATATCTATTCCATTTTCTGTTATTAATTTTCCTATAGCAATTGTATAATATGTGTCATTTTGTAATCTTTTAGGTGATAAACTTACTGCATATAATATTATTAAAATTAATATTATTATTTCTAATATCAATTTTTTATGCTTTAATATTTTTTCTTTTATCATATTGCAATGCTCCTTTTTAAGTTATTTACTTGTAGATCCAAATCCACCTTTTCTTAGTCCTTCTGCATTATCATTGTCTACTTTCAAATATTTTAAAAACATTGCTTGTCCTATTGCATCTCCTTTTTTTATTTGTAAATCTTCTTCTTTTAAGTTTATAACTGAAAACATTATGTGTCCATCATTATCTTCATTTTCATAATAATCTCCATCTACTACTCCTACAGCATTTGTTAACATTAATCCTTTTTTTCCAAATCCTGAACTTTTTGCCATTAAATATAATACTTCATCTTCTTGCATATATGCTTTTAATCCTGTTTTTATAAGTGTTCCTTTCATTCCTTTTTTGAAACTTGGTATTACTATGTCTTCTGCTGCTTCTATGTCATATGCTGCTGAACATTTTGTTTTTCTTTCTGGTAAGTTTATTTCTTTATCTTCATACCCTTTTACTACTTCAAATCCTCTTATTTTTTCCATTTTTGTTTCTTCCTTTCTATTTTTTTATCTATTTATTTTTACACCATAACAGATAAAAAGTCAAGGAAATTTTCTCCAAATAAAAAAATCGCCATAAGCAAACTATTTTTTAGTTTACTTATGACTTTATTAAACTTATTTACTATACTGATATGTCAAATGAAAATCCATCTGTCCATCCTTCTTTTTCTGTGTATATTGATATACTACAACCACTTTCAATTTGGGTTAGTGTTGTTCTACCTTTTCTAATTATTGCATGTTCAAATAAAGATGTAATATTAGATGTTTCTTCACCTATAGTTGCTCCTTTTAATACATATTCCCCTTTGCTACTATCATATTCGAATTTATATTTTGTTTGTGCTTTAAATGCTTCTGGTAAATCATTTTCTATATAATCTTTCTTTACGTCTGACAGATATCTTACGTTTAGTTTATTAGGCCCTATTGCATATTGATTTTGATCAGCATCCCCTATAGTTACTAAAATTCCATCATCCATTGTAATTTTCCCATCGTGATTTGCATCCGCAGCCGGTAGCACATAATCTTTACAATCTCTTGTTTTGGCTAAAATTTGCTTTATAAAACTTCCATCAAGCGAAGATGTTATTCCATCTCCATTTAAGTCTCCAAATACTATTACCCTTGCAACTACTTCTCCTTTTCCATCTTTTTTTATTCCCATTCCTGTTCCTAATACAATACTTGTATCTGTTATATCTTTTTCTTTTTGATATCCCTCTTCATCATTTTCTTCACTCATATAAGTTGCAACTTTATATCCTATCTCTTTTAATTCATCATTTAATTCATCTACTGAATCTCCTAATTTAATTCCAGTTATATATCCATCTCTGCATTTATATTTTGAATTATTTAATATAAAATGTGCATTTATCTCATAATCTGTTAATGTTGCATTTTCTTGTTTCTGAGCTGTTTCTGTCTTTGTTTTCGCTTCTGCTGCCTTTCTTAATATTCCATTTTCTCCTGATAGCATACTTATTGCTACTCCTGCCAAAATTAATAATACTATTATTGTTATTACTAATGCTATTAATGTGATTCCTCTGTTTTTCTTCATTCTCTTTTTCCTCCTTTTTTATTCTTGCATTTTATACTGTATATTTCATAAATGCATTTTAGTCTATTTTTGTTCTTTTTTTACTTTACTTCTAAACATATATTAGAACTTTCAGGAATTGTATTATTATTTACTATTAATGGTATATTTATAGATATTTCTGCCCCAGTGGCTACTGGGTTTTCGTCATTCTCCTTTATAAGTTTTCCTCCTACTCTAATTTGAATATCATTATGATTTACTTTTGCTTTTATTGCTTCATATAACTCTTTATATGTATATGATTTATTTAATGTTACCTTATAATAATACATCTCATTTTCTTCATCATATATTTTTTCTACTCCATCTTTATTGCAAATGTCCAAACTATTAATTGTATCAACATCAGGTATTTTAATTGGTGTCTTTATCTTCGTTGCATAGATGTTTTGTTTTTTAAATTCTTCACCCTCGTTTAAATTACTACCATATTCTGATATATACTTAAAATCATTCTCATCAATATATTCATCATGAATAACATTCATAGCCTGTTTTTGAAATTCAAGGAATTTTTCTCCTACTACACATTTGCTGATCCATGAAGCTGCAAGTCCACTGGTTCTGTTAATTGATAAAATTCCATTACACCTTATATCTCCATATACTACAACTCTAGCCACTTCCTCTGCGCCCTTTGTTATGGCCATTCCTGTTTTTAAATTTTCATCTTTATCTACTGGATCATCTTTTGCTTCTTCTGTATATTTCGTAGCTACAATATATCCATCTGGTAATGCTTTTTGTAAATCTTCTACTGTATCTATTGTCCTTAATTCTTTCTTTCCTTCCTCTATTTCTACTTCTCCAACTGTAACTCCTGTTATAAATCCATTTCTGCATTTATATTTTGAATTATTTAATATAAAATGTGATTCTATATCATAATCTGTTAAAGTTGCTGCCTCTTCTTTTTTAGCTTCCTCAGTATTAGTTTTTGCATCTGCCGCCTTCTTCAATATTCCATTTTCTCCTGATAGCATACTTATTGCTACTCCTGCCAAAATTAATAATACTATTATTGTTATTACTAACGCTATTAATGTGATTCCTCTGTTTTTCTTCATTCTTCTTTTCCTCCTACATCATATTTTCTAAATTCCTATATCAAATATCAACCACTCATTTTTCTCTTTTATTCCTATAGTACAACCACTGCTTATTTGATCTGTTTCTTCTCCGTTCTTCACTAAATATTGTTGAATCTGGAATTAATGATGTAACATTTGAACTTGCTTCTCCTGCTGTCGCTCCTTTTAAAATATAAACATCTTGTGTACTATCATATTCAAATTTATACTTATTTTGATTTTTAAATGTATTTGGTAAGCTGCTTTCTATATATTCTTTACATCTAAACTTATATGTTTTTAATGCATTTATCTTTTTTACCTTTATATTATTTTCAGGTGGCCATTTTCCTCCTGCCACCAACGCATCGTGAATTATATTATAATCATTTGTATCTATAATTCCATCATGATTTATATCCATTGTATATTTTTCATATATTTTTTCTGGAATTTTGCCTCCGTTATTAAGCATATCCTCTAACATCATACTATCTGTGGTATTAGTAACACCATCTAAATTTATGTCTCCATTATAAAATATAATTGTACCTACTTTTGTTTTACTGTCATTATTAAATTTAACTATATGTCCTGTGTACATTTCCTCCACATCTGTATTATCTTGTTTTTCTACTATATACTTTTGGATTCCTTCATTATCTTTTATCTCTTTTAATTTATTATAACTTTCTGTTTTCTCTGTTACTCCTGTTATAAATGTTTCTCCTTCTACACAACTAATTAAGAATCCTTTTTGCACTAAATCATCACATA
This sequence comes from uncultured Clostridia bacterium, assembly GCA_934167965.1. Lineage (GTDB taxonomy): Bacteria > Bacillota > Clostridia > TANB77 > CAG-508 > CAG-269. The sequence continues at coordinate 214,691 of CAKPMJ010000004.1, forward strand.
CTGCCTCTGTCGTTAATTCTTTTATTTCTTCATCTGTTCCTTTATATAATAAATTTTTATTATAGTCAAAATCCTTTGGCATTCCGCTTTCTTCTACCGCTTCTTTTAACAGTGCTACTTTATCTACATCTTCTCCTATTTTTCCCATTAATTTTATTTTATATATTTCCTTAAAGTTTCCTTTCTCTGTTTCTGTTTTTGCCTCTGCTGCTTTCTTTAATATTCCATTTTCTCCTGATAGCATACTTATTGCTACTCCTGCTAAGATTAATAACACTATTATCGTTATTACTAGTGCTATTAATGTGATTCCCTTATTTTCTTTCATTTTTTTAATTCTCCATTTCTTTTTATACATCTATATCAAATGAAAATCCATCTGTCCATCCTTCTTTTTCTGTGTCTATTAATATACTGCAACCACTTTCAATTTGGGTTAGTGTTGTTCTATCTTTTCTAATTATTGCATTTTCAAATAACGATGTAATATTAGATGTTGCTTCACCTACAGTTGCGCCTTTTAATACGTATTCTCCCTTGCTACTATCATATTCAAATTTATATTTTGTTTGTGTTTTAAATGCTTCTGGTAAATCATTTTCTATATAATCTTTTTCTACGTCTGACAGATATCTTATGTTTAGTTTATTAGGTCCTGTTGCATATTGATTTTGATCATCAACTCCTGTGCTTGGTAAACCTGCATCATCCATTGTAATTTTTCCATCATGATTTATATCCATTGCTGGTAACATGTAGTCTTTTTTTTTCACAATTCCACCTAAAAATTGCATTATCAAACTCCCATCATGATTTTTTACCATTCCATCTCCATTTAAATCTCCAAATACTATTACCCTTGCAACTACTTCTCCTTTTCCATCTTTTTTTATTCCCATTCCTGTTGCTAATGCAATACTTGTATCTGTTATATCTTCTTCTTTTTGATATCCCTCTTCATCATTTTCTCCACTTATATAAGTTGCAACTGTATATCCTGTATCTTTTAATGCATTATTTAACTCATCTACTGTGTCTTTCACTATTACACCATCTTCATCCATTGTAACCCCTGTTATAAATCCGTTTCTACATTTATATTTTGAATTATTCAATATAAAGTGTGATTCTATATCATAATCTATTAATGTTGCTGCCTCTTCTTTTTTAGCTTCCTCAGTATTAGTTTTTGCATCTGCCGCCTTCTTCAATATTCCATTTTCTCCTGATAGCATACTTATTGCTACTCCTGCCAAAATTAATAATACTATTATTGTTATTACTAACGCTATTAACGTGATTCCTCTGTTTTTCTTCATTTTTTCTTATTCCTTTCCATATTTATTGTTGTCAAAAAGGAACGTCCCCCTTGACAATTTTTGCTCATTATAAAAAGACAATATTAAATTTATCCGGTATCATTAAATTTACCGAATAAACTAATATTGCCATTCACTTTATATATACAACTTTTATTATTTAAATTATAGCTCTCTCTCTCTCTCTCTCTCTCTCTACAGCCTCAACGGTTCCGATTTTCATCTTCTTTCCCCTTTTCCTTTGTTCTCTTTTCTTTCTTATTATAACTTAACTTCTCTATTTTGACAAGTACTTTTTATATTTAAATTATAAAGCATAATTTATTCCTCTTGCAACTACATCTTTCATATTTTCTATTAGTTCATCTATTTCTTTTGGAGTAACTATCATATTATAATCTTGCGGATTTAGTGCGTCTTTTATATTCTCATAATTATCTTGCTCTTTAAGTTGATTTAAAAATACATTTGATTTTGCTTCATTTTGCAATTTTTGTATAAATATATCTAAACAATCATTTACAAGCACTGCTGATTCTACAACTGTTGGAATTCCTAATGCTATTACTGGTACTCCTAAAGTATTTTGTGATATTTCTTTTCTTGTATTACCAACTCCTGCTCCTGGAACTATTCCTGTATCTGATATTTGAATTGTACTACTTATTCTATCTATACTTCTAGACGCTAAAGCATCTATTACTATTAAAAGTTTTGGCTTTACATTATCTACTATACCTTTTAATATTTCTAAGGTTTCTATTCCTGTCGTTCCTAAAACTCCTGGTGCAACTGCTGTTACTGGCCTTGTATTTGGATCTATACATTCTGGAACATATTTTATTATATGTCTTGTAACATCTATCTCGTTTATAACTTTTGGTCCTAAAGCATCTGGAGTTACATATATGTTTCCAAGTCCTACAACAAGTATATCATCTTGTCTTCCTACATGATTATCTATTATTTGCCTTAATTCTTCTGTTAGCGTTTTTGCTGAATTATCTATGTCTTCATCTTGTGCTGCCTTAAGTTTACTTAAATCTATTGTTACATATACTCCTTTTGGCTTTCCTATTGCCTGCTCACCATTTTCATTTGTTATTTTTACTCTAGTAACTTTTATCTTATCATTTACTTCTTTTTCCTCTGTTTCTATTCCATCTATGTTTTCTAAATTATTTACTTTTTTATAAATATTGCTTCTCTCCACAGCTAAATCTGTTCTAAAATTATACATAAAAAATTCCTCCTCATACTTAGTATGAGAAGAAATTTTCTTTTTATACTTATTCTTCCTTTTTAGTTATTGCCTTTAATGCCTTTTGCCTTTCTAATACTACTATATGTCCACAGCCTTGGCATTTTAATTTAAAGTCTACTCCAACACGAGTAATCTCCCATAATTTACTACCACAAGGGTGAGTTTTTTTTGTTCTTACAATATCTCCTACATTATATTGCATAACTTTTTTCCTTTCTCAGGTTTTATTATTAAGCATTAATTGCTTTTTCAAATCTTTTTTTCATGCTGTCTTTTCCTAAGACTTGCATTATTTCATACATATCTGGTGTATTTGTTCTTGATGTTAACGCAACTCTTAAAACAGTACTTACGTCTCCAACATGTGCTTTATAGTTTTCTGGATTTTCTTTAAATAATTTTACTTCTGGTGCATATCCCATTTCACATGCTAATTCTTTTATCTTGTTAAACCATGTTTGTTTGTCATCATTTTCATCATAATATTTTTCAATATATAATTTTAATATTTTTTTAATGTCTTCTTTATCATTTATGACTTGATATGGATATTCTTGATCTTTATTTAGGAACTTTTCATCATACATATATTCAATGTTTTCTTTTACATCAGACCATTTTGCAATATCTTTTCTTGGTTTAGTATTTCCTCTTTCAATTCCTAAAACTTTTAAGCTATATTCTTTATCTTGCAATAATTCTACTAGTTCTTTATCAAATCTTTCAGCCCATTTTAATGATTCTTCATATACTTGTTCTGCCGTATATTTTGATATAACAATTTTTGATACATCAAAAAGTTTTACCATATCAAATAAAGCTCCACTTACACTCATTTTGTTTAATTGAAAATCAAATTCTTCCATTGGCTTTTCTTTATTTTGTCTTCTCCAATTTTCAAATGTTGAATTTGCTATATTTAATAAATACTCTTTAACACTATCAGCTGGTACACCTAATTCTGAGTAATAACTAACTGCTGCCTCTGGGTCTTTTCTTTTACTTAATTTACGCTTGTTTCCATTATCATTTTTCATTATTGGAGCTATATGTGCATATTTTGGTGCTTTAAATCCTAACTCTTGGAATAATTGTAAATGTAATGGTACTGATGATAACCATTCATCTCCTCTTATAACATGTGTTGTATGCATTAAATGATCATCTATTGCATGTGCAAAATGATATGTAGGTAAACCATCTGCTTTTATAATTACTATGTCTTGGTCATTTTCTGGGAAGTCTACATTCCCTTTTATTACATCTTTATGTTTTATTTTTCTATCTTCTCTACCTGGTGATTTAAATCTTATTATATATGGATCTCCTGCTTTTATTTTTTCTGCTGATTCATCTAATGATAATGTTCTATATTTTGCCCATACTCCATAATATCCCGTTCTAACTTTAGCTGCTTCTTGTTTTGCTCTTATCTCGTCCAATTCTTCTGGTGTTTCAAATGCAGGATATGCTTTTCCTTGTTCTAACATGTATTTTGCATATGCTTGATAGATTTCTTTTCTTAATGATTGCTTATATGGTCCATAATCTCCTATTTCATCTGTATCTGAAATCATTCCTTCATCTGGTTCCATTCCAAAATCTTTTAAGGATTTTATTATGTCTGTAACACCATTTTCTATTTCTCTTTTTTGGTCTGTATCTTCTACTCTTAGGAAAAATACTCCTCCTGTTCTTTTTGCTACAAATTTTGCAACTAATGATTGATATAATCCTCCTATATGTACAAATCCAGTTGGACTAGGAGCATATCTTGTTACTATTGCTCCTTCTGGTAAGTTCCTTTCCGGATATTTATTTTCATAATATGATATTTCCTTTGCATCTGGAAATATTAAGTCTGCTAATTCTTTATAATTCATAATAATTTCCTTTCTATATCTATACTTCCATTATAATTGGTATGACCATAGGGTTACGTTTAGTTTTGGTAAATACGTAATCACGAAGATTATCTCTAACTATATTCTTTATAGTTGTCCAATCAGTTATTTCTCTTGCCTCACATTCTTTAACTTGTTTTCTAACTTCATGTTTTATATTTTCCATTATATTTTCTGAGTCTTTTACATAAACAAATCCTCTTGATATAACATCAGGTCCTGCAACTACCTCTCCTGTTGCTCCATTTAAAGTTAATACTACTATTATTAATCCATCTTGTGATAAATGTTGTCTATCTCTTAAAACTACATTTCCTACATCTCCAACACCTAAACCATCTACTAGTAATTTACCTGATGGTACAGTTTCTTTGTTGAATTCTGCCTCATATTTATTTAACTCTAATACCTTTCCATTTTCTAGCATAAATATGTTTTCTTTTGGAATTCCAAGCATTTTTGCTGTTTCACTATGTGCTATTAAATGTCTATAGTCTCCATGTACTGGAATAAAGTATTTTGGTTTTGCTAGTGCTATAATTAATTTTTGTTCTTCTTGACAAGCATGTCCTGAAACATGCACATCCTCTAATGCACTATATACAACCTCTGCTCCTATTTGCATTAAATCATCTATAACTTTAGATACATATTTTTCATTTCCTGGTATTGGTGTTGCTGATATAATAACCAAGTCATTTGGTGTTATTTTTACTTTTTTGTGTACTCCTGATGCCATTCTTGTAAGTGCTGACATTGCCTCTCCTTGGCTTCCTGTTGTTATTATTACCAATTGATCATCTGTATAATTATTTATCATATCTATGTCTATAAATAAATTGTCTGGACAATCAATATATCCTAATTCTTTTGCAGTAGTTATCATATTTATCATACTTCTTCCACAAACTGCTATTTTTCTTTTATATTTGATTGCACAATTCACAATTTGTTGAACTCTGTGGACATTTGATGCAAATGTAGCTACTACTATTCTTTTTGTACAGTGTAAAAATAGCTTGTCAAATACTTCTCCAACTGAACTTTCAGACATAGTAAATCCTTTTCTCTCAGAGTTTGTACTATCTGACATTAGTGCTAATATTCCTTTGTTTCCTAGTTCTGCAATCCTTCCTAAATCCATCATATTTCCATCTATTGGTGTATAGTCTATTTTGAAATCTCCTGTGTGTAATATTGTTCCAACTGGTGTATTTATTGCAAGCATTACAGAGTCTGGTATACTATGTGAACTTCTTATAAATTCTACTTTAAATGATCCTAATTTTACTGTTTGACCTTGTTTTACTTCATTTAAAATTGCACTTGATGTTAATCCATGCTCTTCTAGTTTATTTCTTATTAATCCTAATGTTAATTTTGTTCCATATATTGGTACATTTAATTGTTTTAAAAAATATGGTATTGCTCCTATATGATCTTCATGTCCGTGTGTGATAAATAATCCCTTAAATTTTTCTTTGTTATTTAATATATATGTTATATCTGGTATTACTAAATCAACACCTAACATGTCATCTTCTGGAAATGATAGACCACAGTCTACTGCAATCATTTCATCCCCATACTCAAATACTGTGATATTTTTTCCTATCTCATGTAATCCACCTAATGGTATAATTCTCAATTTTGATTTTTTAAATACTGCATCCTCAGTTTCTTTTCTTTTTCTTGGTTTAAAACCTGTTGTTTTCTTTTCTTTTTGAATTTTTTCTTTTGATACTTGCGTAGTTTTCTTTCTTGTTTTCTTTACATTCTCTTCCATTTTATTCTTTTCTCTCCTATCTTTTTTTTGTTTAGAAAATAAGCTATTTTCTTCAAAATAACTGCCTTTTCTTTTTATAACATATAATCTCATTAAATACTTTTTTATTATACCACTTTTTCCAAATAAAGTCAATTTATATTATGTTATTTCCATTTATATTTTATTCAAATTTCATAAACTTTGGAATATTCCCAATATTTTTTATTATTCTTTTGGTATTATTTTCTTTGTAAGGATGTGTTTTGAATGATATTATCTGAAGCAATTAAACTTAGAATAAATGAATTATTAGATGAAAACAATTTAACAGCTTATAAACTATCTTATCTTGCAGGTATATCTAATTCAATTATTAGTGATTGCAGGCGAGGAAAAGTAAAAGAGCCTACTATAAGTTCAATCGTTCATATATGTGAAGGTTTGGATATACAATTAAAGGATTTCTTTAACTCTCCACTTTTTGACGATGTTGAAGCAGTAGATAGACTCTCAAAACTATCATAATTAGTTATATCTTTTATTTAAGCTTTTTAAGTTTTTATTTATTATATTTTCGTTTTCTAATTATTGGTTATACTTAATTGATCTAAAATCTCTTTACATTCATTCCATTTCATTACTTTTATATTCTCATTATCTTTTTCCATTTTATTTAAAATTTCTTCTGTACCATCTGTCGAATTTAAATCAACTACTATTATTTTTTTATTTTCACATAATAGATCTGCTAATGTAGAGCGTATTAAATACTCTATATTTTTTTCTCCATCTTTTACTGCGACTATTATATACATGTTATCTATTTCAGATTTATTATGCATATGTATTATCTTATTTACTAATTCTGATACTCCATATAAAGCTAATGTCCAAAAGATAGCATTTAATATAAAGTTTAACATAAGATTTCCCCCTTATATTTTATTTATATGTTCTATCTTTTTATTTGTGAAAAGTCGAAATTTGTTGACATTTTTTAAATTTAATATATAATTAATTTATATTTTTAATCATAAATTTATAAAAAGGGGGTGTTTTTATGATGACAGCTACAAATACAAGAAGTCAAGCTAGAGAATCGTTAGCCAATAAATGGGGAAAAGGTGCATTAATTACCTTAGCATATTTTATTATATCATACGGCTTAAACTATATATCTTCTAAATTTTACTATACTTCTACAAAATATATTAATGAATTAATTATATTTTTAGTAGAATTACCTTTATCTTTTGGTCTAATTATTTCATTTATTAGGTTAAAAAGAAATGAAGATGTTAAAGCATTTGATTTTCTTAGTAATTTTTCTGAGAATTTTAAAAGAGCAATAAGCATTACTTGGAACATAATTTTAAAAATGTGGATTGCTATAGTTGCTTATATTATTGCTATCATTCTTCTTGGTATTTCAGCATTTACTTCATTTGCTAGTGTTCTAAGTACTGCTAGTATTGGAACTACATCAATAGTTTTAATAATAGTTGGTGTAGTATTATTGGCTTTTGCTTGTGTTTATGGATTTATTAAAGGACTACTATATCCATTATCATATTATATCGCTTATGATAATCCTGAGCTATCTGCAAAAGAAGCAGTAGAAAAAAGTGCTGAATTAATGAATGGAAATAGAGGAAATATATTTGTTCTTCAATTGTCTTTCATAGGTTGGGCTATACTTGCTAGCTTTACATTAGGAATAGGTTTCTTATGGCTAGCTCCTTATGTACAGGTTTCTAATGTATGTTTCTATGAAGAAGTTGCTGGTATTAACTCTGTTTCTACAGATTCTTCTAAAAACTCAGAATATACAAAAACTGAAGAAGAATAAAATAATTAAAAAAATAAAAAACTGTTTCAATTTGAACAGTTTTTTATTTTTTATTATACTAACATTAATACTGCTGTTTCAGCTCCGTCTCCTCTACGTGGACCAGCTTTAACAATTCTAGTATATCCTCCAACTCTATCTGTATATTTTGGAGCTATTTCGTTAAATAATTTTGAAGGTATATCTACATTTTTTCCTTCGCTATTTTTAACTTTGTTTACTTTAGTCATTATTTTTCTTCTTGCATTTAATCTTGATGGCATATCTTTTTGTCTACTTTCAGTAGTTTCTTCTTTAACTACTTTTAAGTATTCTTTACCATTTTTGCTTTTTACTAATTCTGTTAATTTATTTCCTTTTGAATCTAATTTAGCTTTAACTACTTTTACATCTACCATTTCGAAGTTGTCTTTTTCTTTTACAGCTAAAGCAACTATACTATCAGCTATTGATTTTACTTCTTTCGCTCTAGCTTCTGTAGTTGTAATTTTGCCATATAAGAATAAATCTGTTGTTAATGTTTTAAGCATTGCTTTTCTTATATCTGTAGTTCTTCCTAATTTTCTGTTAGCCAATTTCTTCAACCTCCCTCTACTAATCTTCTTCAGGTGCAAAATTTAATCCTAAAGCTTTTAATTTAGCTGTTACTTCATCTAAAGATTTCTTTCCTAAATTTCTAACTTTCATCATTTCTGATTCTGTTTTATTAGCCAAATCTTCTACAGTAGCAATATTTGCTCTCTTTAGGCAATTAAATGACCTTACAGATAATTCTAATTCTTCGATTGATTTCTCTAAAATCTTCTCTTTTTTATTTTCTTCTTTTTCTATCATTATTTTTGTATTTTTAGTAGCTTCTGATAGGTCTATAAATAATTCTAAATGACCCGTCATTATTTTTGCTGCTAAACTTAGTGCTTCATATGGTTTTAAACTTCCGTCTGTCCATACTTCTATAACTAATCTATCTAAATCTACCATTTGCCCTACACGTGTTGCTTCAACTTGATAGTTTACTTTTTTTACTGGTGTATAAATAGAGTCTATTGGAAGTACAGATATATCTTGATCAGGCTTTTTATTTTTATCTGATGATAAATATCCTCTACCTCTATCTGCAGTTAATTCCATTATAAGGCTTCCACCTTCAGCTACAGTAGCTATATGTAAATCTGGATTTAATATTTCTACAGTTCCATCTGTTTCTATATCTCCAGCTTTAACTTCACCTTCACCTTTGAAGTTTATACGTAAAATCTTTTCTTCATTCTCATCAAATTTAAGTCTTACGTTTTTTAAGTTTACTATTATTTCTGGTACATCTTCTACAACATTTGGTATGCTAGAAAATTCATGTAATACCCCGTCAATTTTTACACTTGTTAGTGCACATCCTGGTAATGAAGAAAGTAATATTCTTCTTAAAGCATTACCAACTGTTACACCATAACCTCTTTCTAATGGTTCACATACGAATTTTGCGTAATTATTTTTATCATCTATTTTTGTACATTCAATATTTGGCCTTTCAAATTCTATCATTACTTACCTCCTAATTATTTAGAATATAGCTCTACTATTAAATGCTCTTCTAATTGAATATCAATGTCTTCTCTATTTGCTAATCTTAATACTTTTCCACTGATTTTCTCATTATCTTTTTCTAGCCATGCTGGTACTGGTCTTACTGAATTTGCTTCTACATTTGCTTTTATTGTGCTATTATCCTTTTTGTTTTCTCTTAATGAGATTACATCTCCTGGTTTTACTAGGTATGAAGCAATATCAACTTTCTTTCCATTTACATCAAATTGTGCATGGTTTACTAATTGTCTAGCTTCTGCTCTTGATGCTCCAAATCCTAATCTATATACAACATTATCTAATCTGCTTTCTAATATTTGTAATAAGTTTTCACCTGTTACACCTTTTTTATTTGAAGCCATTTCGAAATATTTTCTGAATTGTTTTTCTCCAACTCCATAATATGATTTTGTTTTTTGTTTTTCTCTTAATTGAGTTCCATATTCAGATAATTTGGATTTCTTTTGTCCGTGATCTCCAGGAGCATAATTTCTTCTAGATACACTGCACTTATCTGAATAACATCTTTCACCTTTTAAGAATAATTTGCATCCTTCTCTACGGCAAATACGACATTGTGCGTCTTTATATCTTGACATTTCTAATTTCACCTTCCTTATTATTAAACTCTACGTCTTTTTGGTGGTCTACAACCATTGTGTGGTATTGGTGTTACATCTTTTATTGCACTTATTTCTAATCCTGCTGTTTGAAGCGCTCTTATTGCTGCTTCTCTTCCTGAACCAGGACCTTTAACAAATACCTCAACAGTTTTTAAACCGTGTTCCATTGCTTGTTTTGCTGCTTTTTCAGCTACTTCACCTGCTGCAAATGGTGTACTTTTTCTAGAACCTTTGAATCCTAATTCTCCAGCACTTCCTGTAGATATAGCATTTCCATTTACGTCTGTAATTGTTACTATTGTGTTATTGAAGCTTGAATGAATATGTGCAGCTCCTCTTTCAATGTTTTTTCTATTTCTTTTAGTAACTGTTTTTCTTGTTACATTCTTAGCCATTGTTTTGCTTACCTCCTCTAATCATTTTTTAGATTATTTCTTTGATTTGCTTACTACTTTACGTGGACCTTTTCTTGTACGAGCATTTGTCTTTGTTCTTTGTCCTCTTACAGGTAGTCCTCTTCTATGTCTTAGTCCTCTGTAGCATCCAATTTCAGTAAGTCTTTTTATGTCTAGAGCTACTTTTCTTCTTAAATCTCCTTCAACCATGTAGTCTTCATCAAGTACTTTTCTTATTTTTGCTAAATCATCGTCTGTTAAGTCTTTTACTCTAACATCTGGACTTATTCCTGTTTTTTCAAGTATTTTCTTTGAACTTGATAATCCTATACCATATATGTATGTTAGTCCAATTTCTACCCTTTTTTCTTTAGGTAGATCTACTCCTGCTAAACGAGCCATTCTTTTTGCACCTCCAAAATTTTTTATGCACTGATTTTCAGTGTGGTTTTGTATTATTTATTACTTAAAGGTGAAATGTATTAAATAAATGTAAGCTAACTTTTACATTTATTTAATCTTTAAATAATTTTATTTAATACAATATATATAAATACAATGGTTATAAAAGTTTTTTAACTTTCAGCCGCAACCAAGGTATTATAATCAAATTAATTAAACTTTAAAAAATTATATGATTATATCATATAATTATCCTTGTCTTTGTTTGTGTTTAGGGTTTTCACATATAACTCTTATTACACCTTTTCTTTTGATTACTTTGCATTTGTCACACATTTTCTTTACTGATGGTCTTACTTTCATTCCCTACACCTCCTCAAAATAGCTGTACTATTTTTATTTTAAAGTTTTTATTTAGCTCTCCAAGTTATTCTACCTCTATTTAAATCATATGGAGACATTTCTACTTTTACTTTATCTCCTGGTAGAATTTTTATATAATTCATTCTAAGTTTTCCTGAAATATGCGCTAATATTTGATGCCCATTTTCAAGTTCTACTTTGAAATTTGTATTTGGTAATGATTCTACAACCACTCCCTCAACTTCTATAACGTCTTCTTTAGCCACGTTCTCGCCTCCTTAAAGAGCTTTTTTATTTCTATTTTTTTACAATAGCTTTTACATTATATACCAAAATTACTAGATTGTCAATATTTTTGGCTCATTTTTTGTAATTAATACTGTATTTTCATAATGTGCAGCTAAACTTCCATCTTCAGTTATGATTGTCCAACCATCATCTAACTCTAAAATATTAGGTTTTCCTTGTATTACCATAGGTTCTATTGCTAGTGTCATTCCTGGTTCTAGTCTTATTCCTTTTCCTGCTTTACCGTAATTTGGGATTCCTGGATCCTCATGCATTTGTCTTCCTATTCCATGTCCTTGAAATTCTCTTACAACTGAATAACCATTTGCTCTTACATATTCTCCTATTGCATGTGATATATCCCCTATTCTGTATCCTGGTTTTGCGAATTTTATTCCCTCAAAAAACGCTTGCTTTGTTACATCAACTAGTCTATATGCCTCTTTTGATGTTTTCCCTACTATAAATGTACGTGCTGCATCACCATTAAATCCATTTCTTAGAGCTACTGTATCAACACTTACAATATCTCCTTCTTTCAATACTCTTGATTTTGATGGAATACCATGTATTACTTCATCATTTACTGATATACATGTTGCATGTTTATATGGTGGTATTCCTTGTATTCCTGGGTCATATCCTATTTGTGCAGGAATAGCCCCTAATTCTCTCATTATTCTTTCTGCTCTTTTATCTATTTCATATGTTGTTATTCCTGGCTTTATTTCTTTCTCTAATCTTTCATAGAAGTTTGCAACTATTTTGCAAACTTCTTCCATTAATACTATTTCTTTTTCTGATTTTATACTTACCAATTTAGTCAACTCCCTAAAGATCTTATTTTTTTACTTCTTTTAAAAATTCTTCTGCGACATCTTTTCCCATTTTATTTATTGATTGACTTACCATTTCGTTCTTTAATATTCCTTCTTTTTCATAATAATCTGTTAATGGGTTTGTTAATTTAAAATAATTTTCTAATCTAACTTCTATAGCTTCTACTGTGTCATCTGCTCTTGTCATTAATTTTGCTCCACATTTATCGCATATTCCTTCTACTTTTGGCGGATCTAATTTTACATTATATACTGTTTTACAATCTGAATTTGAACATACTCTTCTTGTTGTTATTCTTTCAATTATTTCTTCTTTTGGTGTAGTTAAATTTAATACTACATCTATCTTTCTTCCTTTTTCTTGTAACATTTCTTTTAATGCTTCTGCTTGTGGTATTGTTCTTGGGAATCCATCTAGAATTGCTCCATTTTCTACATCTGGTTCTTCCAATCTATTTTTTACCATATTAATTGTTATTTCATCTGGCACTAGATCTCCTCTATCCATATAACTTTTAGCTGTTTTTCCAAGTTCAGTTTGTTCTGATATATTTTTTCTAAATATATCTCCTGTTGATATTTGTGGAATATTTAATTCTTTACTTAATATTCCTGCAACTGTTCCTTTTCCTGTTCCTGGTGCACCTAACATTATTATTATCATACTTATCTCTCCTTTTCTTTATTTACATTCATATTCTACTACATTTGTTTTAAAATATCAATATTTTCATATAAATTCCATCATAAATTACCATTAAAAATTATTTAGACTGTGTAAGACTCAAACTAAAAATATATATTGTAATATTATAAAATAAAAAAGGTGATTATGATGAAAAATAAAATATATTATCGAAGATTAAGAGAATTGCGTGAAGACCACGATTATACTCAAAGCTATGTAGCAAGTATCCTTGGACTTTCTCAAAGAGGTTACTCTCACTATGAGTGTGGTCATTATGATCTAACTGCAACTCTATTAATTAAACTTTCTAAATTATATGATGTTTCAGTTGATTATATTTTAGATGTTGAAGATTAACTTTATAAAAAGGCTATTTACTATGCATAATATTTGGTATTGCAATTCAATTATATTCTATATTGATTAATTATGTTTAAGCTGTACTTGCATTATGTATATTCCTTAATGATGATACCCCTGATTCTTTTTTTTGAATCAGGGGTATTTTTATTGATTTAGTTTATAATATACCATTTCCATTTTACTTGGTTTAATATCTGTATCTACTGTAATTATGTTTGTTCCTTTGTATGTTAAAATTTCAGGTAAATCTATTGTCTCTTCTGTTGATGTTTGCAGCATATAGTAAAACAAATAACCACTTAATGCTTGTTTCAATAGTTCGCCATCGGTATAATCACTATCTATAATATAACTTGCTGTGCCTTTTACATTTCTTAAAAAGGCTTTATCAGTTTTAAAGCTACCTGCTTTTATATAATACTCACAAAAAGCATTATAAAAATCATTTACATATTCTTCTTTTTTAAATGCTATATCAGAAATTGAAAATACAAAGTACCCATGCGGATAAGTTGTATTTTTTGTACCATATGTGTATTTTAAGGTTCCTAAATCAACTTTTCCTACTTTTCTAACAACCTTCTTATTATAAAAATCAAGATAATCTGCATAATCTCCTACTTTTCTAAGAGGCTCATTTAGATATATATTTGTTGTATTGGGATTAACATATGGTTCATAATCTGTGACTTTATCTGTCTCCTCTATCATTATTCCAACTTCAACATCGTCAAATGTCACATCCTCTTTAGTGACATTTATACCGCAAATAGCAGTAAATGGTTCTGTAGCAGTAAATGTCGTCGGTGTACCTAATTTACAGCTTTTTCCTTTAAATTCTGATGTTGCTTTGTCTGCTATTAAAACCGTAAATGTATCAGGCTCTGCATTGCCTTTTAAAAGCACACATGACAAAGTATATGTTTTATCTTTTTCTATATTAAATCCCTTATTGTAATAATTCAAAAGATTTCTTCCACCAGTTGATATTGATGTACCATTTAATGTTATTGAATTTTTATTTAATGTACAACTTTGAGTAACACCACATTGTTGTGCTGAATACGAAGCAGTATAGTTTGGATATAAATTCTTACCTCTAACTATAATTGGTATTTTATATTTTCCTGTGTATTCTCCTTCTGTTACTAAATCTCCTACGCTTTGCACTTCCACAGGAGTATCAGGAGATGGTTCTCCATTTTGTATACTATTTCCATATATTTTGCTACTTACAATTTTAGGTTCTTTTGAGCTTTCTACAATTCCATTGATAGAAGTTTTTAATTCATATCCAGAAGTTACTTCCCCATTACTATAATTGTAAACTTTATCATTTATTTTTACCATATAATCATTTTTACTAATTGATATTATTTCTGGATCATCAAAAAATTTGTCTAATTCTTTTTTCAATGTCTGCTCACTAACATCATTCTCAGATGTCCTGGATGCAGCTATTGATATTTTAATATATTCCAAAGCTGTAGCTTCATCTATACTATTTTTTGATTTTCTTGCCTTGTTTAATATACCCTTTTCTCCTGAAATCATTCCAATTGATATTCCTGCCAATATTAATAATACTATAACAGTAATTACTAATGACATTAAAGTTATTCCTCTATATTCTATTACTTTTACTTTTGTTTCTTTCATTTTATTTCCTCCGTATTTATTTTAAAATAAATAAATTTAAAAGTCAATAAATTCAGTATTTTAATCTTCTTTATTTCTTAACTTATATTCTAATCCTGTATTCCTTTTTCTACTATCTATATTTTGTATCATGAAATCTATTGTTTGTTTTGCCCCTATAATTATAAGTAAATCTTTTGCTCTTGTAATACCAGTATAAAGTAAATTTCTTGTAAGTAATACCGGTGCTGTTCTTGGCATTACCATAATTACTACATCAAATTCACTACCTTGTGCTTTATGAATTGTAATTGCATAACTATGTTCAATCTGCTCCAATTCAGAAAATTGATACCAAGCAATTTTTTCATCATCAAATTGTATTTTCAAAGATTTCTCACTTTCATTTATTTCTTTAATAGTACCCACTTCTCCATTAAATATTCCGCTTCCCTGTTCATCTCCAATAATATGTCTTTCCCAATAGATATCATAATTATTTTTTATCTGCATTATTCTATCTCCAACTCTGTATGTAACTCCATTTAATTGTTTTTCCTTTTTAAATACATCTGCCGGATTAAGAGCCTGCTGTAAATACATATTTAATTCTTTAGTTCCTAACATACCTTTTTTAGTTGGTGTAAGAACTTGTATATTTTGAAAGAAATCATAATCTCCATAGTTTTGAAGTCTCCCTGTACAAAGTGATAACACTTGATTTAGAGCTTTTTGCTGATTTGATTCATTTATCATAAAGAAATCTTCTTTTGAATCTTCCTCTGCATCTTCTTTTGTAATAAATTCCATTCCCTCATTTACTCTATGTGCGTTTACTATTATTTTGCTTTTTGCAGCTTGCCTAAAAATCTTGTCCAAGTGCACCGTTACAATTTTTTCTGAATTTATTATATCTTTTAATACACTTCCTGGTCCTACTGATGCAAGCTGGTCACTATCCCCTACTAATATAAGTTTGGTTCCTTGATATATTGAACTTAGTAAATAATTCATTAAAAACATATCTACCATTGATGTTTCATCTACTATAATTATATCTGCATCTATTGGTGTTCCTTGATAATTATCAGTTTTTTTCAAAAATATATCCTCATCAAATTTTCCTATTTCCAATAATCTGTGCAATGTACTTGCCTCTTCACCTGTTGTATCTGTCATTTTTTTGGCTGCTCTTCCTGTTGGTGCACTTAACACTACTTTATTTCCTTTAGCTCTATAGATTTCTATTATGCTTTTTATAATTGTTGTTTTTCCTGTTCCTGGACCACCAGTTATAACAGTAACATTATTTTCATTGACTGCTTTTATTGCTTCTTTTTGCTTCTCTGATAATTTTATACTACTATACTTCTCAACTTTTTCTAATTCTTGTTCTATATCTTTTATATATTTCATATTTTTAGCTTTATCTAATGTTACTAATTTACATGCAATGTTTTGCTCTGTATTATAGAAATTTTCTAGATAAACCCATACATCATCATTTTCTCGTTCTTCTTCTACTATTTCCCCTTTTGCTTTTAAGTTAATTATGCTATTTTCTATTTCTTCTGTTGATACATCTAATAAACTTCTAACATATTCTATTAAATTCTTTTCTAAAGTACAACAATGTCCATTATATGTAATTTGTATCAATGCATATTTTATTCCGCTTCTTATTCTTTTTTCATTATTATACTCCATTCCTAAGTCCATAGCCATCCTGTCAACTTGCTTAAAATCTACTCCCCTTGCTATGTCTATTAATATATATGGGTTTGATTCTATTTGTTCTATTGCATTTGAACCTAGTTCATCATATACTTTCTTTGAATTATTTGCACCTATCCCAAATCTTTCAAGCAATCCAACTATTTGCCATACTTCCCAATTTTCTATAAAACATTCTGATATTTCTACTGCTTTTTGTTTTGTTATTCCTCTTATTTTTGCCAACTCTAATGGCTTAGTTTTTATTATATTTATTGTATCTTCCTGAAATCTCTCTACTATTTTTTTTGCAGTTACTTCTCCAACGCCTTTTATCATTCCATTTCCTAAGTATCTTTCTAGTGCATCTAAAGTCTCTGGCATTAATTTTTCAAATGTATCTACTTTAAATTGCTTTCCATATTCTTTATGTTCTACATACCTTCCTGTAACTTTTAATGTATCGCCTTCTGTTACAAATGGTAAATAGCCAACTATAGTTATTAATTCTTCTTTTTGGTCTTCCTGCTCTTCATCTATATACATCTCTGCTATTGTGTAACTATTTATTTCATTTTGATATATTACTGCTGTTACCTCTCCTTTTATGTCCAAGGCTTTTCCTCCTTTTATTATCTCACCAAATTGTTGTTTGTATTCTATCATTTATATATTTTTTTGTCAACAAAAAAGGATACTGTATTTGTATCCTTCTTCTCTATTTTATTCTTTATTTGTCATTTCTTCTAAATCAAGTAATTCTTGCCATCTTCTATCAACTTCTGCTTGGAATTCTTGTATCATCCATTCATTACCTGGTTTAAACATATGTCTAAATCTTTTTTGTGGTCTCAAGAACTCTTCTACTGGAAGTTTTTTAGCTGGTTTGTATGTTATATGGTATTTTCCATCAACTACTTCGTATAATGGCCAATAACATGTTTGAACAGCAAGTTTATTTATTTCCATAAGGTCTTCTGTTGCATATCCCCATCCACGAGGACATGGAGCCATAACATTTAAAAATGTTGGACCTTCTGTATAAATTGCTTTTTCTGCTTTTTCATATAAGTCTTTGAAATCTCCCATTGCTATTGTTTGAGCTACATATGGTAAATGATGATTTGCCATTATAGCTGCTAAATCTTTTCTATTTTGCATTTTTCCTGGTATTACTTTTCCAGCAGGTGTTGTTGTTGTGTCTGCAAATTTTGGTGTTGCAGATGAACGTTGAATACCTGTATTCATGTATGCACCATTGTCATAACATACATAAGTCATATCATGACCTCTTTCCATTGCTCCTGAAAGTGATTGCAAACCTATATCATAAGTTCCACCATCTCCACCAAATGCAATGAATTTTGTATGCTCATCTTCTGGTAATTTTCCTTGCTTTTTTAATGATTTATATGCTGCTTCTACTCCTGATAGAGTTGCTCCTGCACATTCAAACGCTGTATGAATAAAAGAATCTTCCCAAGAAGTGTATGGGTATATAAATGTAGAAACTTCCATACAACCTGTTGCTCCTGCAACTACTGCATGATCTTCTTCTTTTAAAGCTCTCATTACCATTCTTGCCACTACTGGAGCTCCACAACCAGCACACATTCTATGTCCTTCAGTAAAATGTGGTTTTTTATTTGCCATTACTTCTTTCATATTATATGCCATTTTTTACACTTCCTTTCTACGTAATCCTAAATATCTATATGGATTACCTGTATTTCCTGTTTTAGCTATTTCTAATAAGTCATTATATACAGATTCTATATCATCTGCTTTTGTATCACGTCCACCAATACCATAAATATAATTTACCATTGGTACATTTAATTTATTTACATACATTGCTGATGTAACATCTTCAAATAATGCTCCACCTGCAGCATTTAATGAATCTGATTTATCAAGTACAGCTACTGCTTTTACATGTGATAATGATTTTGCAATTTCTTCTACAGGAAATGGTCTGTAAACTCTTATTTTTAATAAACCTGCTTTAATTCCTTGTTCACGTAATTTGTCTACTACAAACTTTGTTGTTCCTGCAGTAGAGTTCATGCAAACTATTGCAATTTCTGCATCTTCTAATTTGTACTCTTCAAATAGATTATAGCTTCTTCCAGTCCATTTTTCAAATTCTTTAGAAACCTCTATTATAACATCTTTTGCTTTTTTCATTGCCTCTGCTTGTTGTGCTTTATGTTCAAATAGATATGCTTGTAGATCTAATGGACCTACTGCTATTGGTTCCTTACTATTTAATAAATAATGTTCTGGCTTATATTTTCCAACGAATTCTTTTACTTTGTCATCTTCTTCTAACATTATATTTTCAATAGAATGTGATGTTATAAATCCATCTTGACATACCATTAAAGGAAGTAATACATCTTTATGCTCTGCTATTTTATGTGCCATAAGTAAGTTATCGTATGCTTCTTGGTTATTTTCTGAAAATAACATTATCCATCCACTATCACGTACTCCCATTGCATCTGAATGGTCATTGTGAATGTTTAACGGACCTGATACTGCTCTATTTACTAGAGACATTACTATTGGTAATCTTAAACTTGAAGCTATATATATCATTTCCCACATTAAAGATAATCCATTTGCAGATGTAGCAGTCATTGCTCTTGCTCCTGCTGCTTCTGCTCCTATACATGCACTCATTGCACTATGTTCACTTTCAACTGCAACAAATTCTGTATCTACTGTTCCATTTGCTACAAATGTTGAAAAGTATTGTGGTATTTCTGTTGATGGTGTTATTGGAAATGCTGCTACAACATCTGGATTTATTTGTTTCATAGCTGTTGCTGCTGCTTCGTTTCCACTTAATCTCTCTCTTATACTCATTAATCTACACCCTCCTCTTTCATTTCTATCGCTTTAAATGGGCATACCTTCGCACACACTCCGCATCCTTTGCAATAGTCATAATTAAAATCTTCTCTTTTTAAATCTTTATTTACTGGGATTGCATTATCAGGACATACAGGGAAGCAAAGTCCACATTGTTTACACTTTTCAGATAAAAATATTGGTTTTGTACTTCTCCAGTCTCCTGTTTTAAATTCTCTTGCATTTCCTGCATTATATATGTCTCCACCTATTGTTAAATCCTCCATAGGTGTATTTACATTTATATTAGTCATTATACTTACTCCTTTCTAGTTTATTTTCTTTACTTCTTTTAAAGCTAGTTCTAAGGCTTTCATATTACCTTCTATAACTTCTGGCTTTTTAGCAAATTTGTGTTTAAATGAACCTTCCATATCTTTTATAAATTCTTGTTCATCCATTATATTAGCTACTTTTACTATTGCTGCAAGCATTGGAGTATTTGGAAAATATTTTCCAAGTGCCTCAATAGATACCTTTCTTGCATCTATTGTATAAATTCCTCCCTTATATCCTTTTAACACTTCTTTTAAATAATCTTCTGATTTTGTTGTGTTTATAACTATCGCTCCTGTTTCTTTTAATCCAGCTGTTACATCTACTGTCTCTAATAATGTGTCATCTACAACTACTACATAGTCTGGTTCATATATATTACTATGTATAGTTATTGGTTTATCACTTATTCTGTTGTATGCTGTTATTGGTGCTCCCATTCTTTCTGGTCCATATTCAGGAAATCCTTGTATGTATTTTCCTGTGTTAAATGCTGCATCTGCTAATAATAGTGATGCTGTTTTTGCACCTTGACCTCCTCTTCCATGCCATCTTATTTCTATTAAGTTTTCCATTTCCGAGCCTCCTTTTTATTTTTTATAGCTCAAGTATATTATTTTTTCTAAAAAAAGTCAATAAAAAAAATTAAAGCTACTAAAATAAGTAACTTTAATCTTTTCTTTTATTCTAAGAATCCTTTGTAATGTCTCATTACTAATTGTGATTCTAATTGTTTTATTGTTTCTAGTGCTACACCTACAACGATTAATATTGCAGTACCACCAAATGTTATATCTAAACTTGTAAACCTAAGCATCATTGGTAGAATAGCAATAATTGCTAAATAGAATCCACCAAACCATGTAATCTTAGATATTACAGAAGATAGATAATCTGTTGTTGGTTTTCCTGCTCTGATTCCTGGTATAAATCCACCATTTTTCTTAATATTTGTAGATATCTCAGCTGGATTCATCATAGCATATGTGTAGAAGAATGTAAATCCTACTATTAATAGTAAGTATACTATAGCGTTTGCTATTGTATATCCAATTCCTACACTTGATGATGATGTAGCAAGTGAAAATTTATATAAACCTGCTAAAAATCCTGTTGTTTCTAAGACATTTGGTTTAAATATTTGAATAATCATTGCAGGGAATGTCATAAATGATGAAGCAAATATTATTGGCATAACTCCAGCCATTGCTAGCTTTAATGGAATATGTGTATTTTGTGCTCCTACCATTTTTCTTCCAACTACTCTTTTTGAATATTGTACTGGTATTCTTCTTTCAGCCAATTGCATGTATACAACTGCTGCAATTAATATTATTGCACCAATTATTATACCTAATGCTGTTAAGAATCCTACTGTACTAAATCCTGTACTTGTTATCACTAAATTGTATATTTTTACAACTGAATATGATAATCTTGATATAATACCAACAAAGATTATTAATGATATACCATTTCCTATACCTTTGTTAGTTATTTGTTCTCCAAGCCACATCAATATTGATGTTCCTGTCATAAATCCAGCTACAACCATAGCTGCTGTTAAGAAAGTATCATCTATAAATACTCCTGCTGATTTATATGATAAATATACTCCAATTCCTTCAACTACTGCTAATATAATAGTTAATATTTTTGTATATCTATTTATTTTTTGCTTTCCTTCTTCTCCACCTTCTTTAGTCAATTTTTCCAATGATGGAATAACAAATCCCAATAATTGTATAACAATTGACGCTGTAATATAAGGTGTTATACTCATTGCAAATAATGAGAAATTAGAGAAAGCTCCTCCTGAAATTAAGTTAATTAATCCAGCTATACCATTTGAACTCTCTGACATTAATTTTTCTAATGCTACTAAGTTAACTCCTGGTACAGTAATATAACATCCTAATCTAAATATTACTATTAAGATTAATGTATACCAAAGTTTTTTTCTAACTTCAGGTGTTTTTAGTGCATTTTTAATTGTTTTAAACAACTTAAATCACCTCAGCCTTTCCGCCTAAAGCTTCTATCTTTTCCTTAGCTGCATTTGTAAATCTGTTAGCTTTTACATTTAATTTCTTTTCTAATTTTCCTGTAGCTAATACTACAATACCATCATTGATTTTTCCAATTATTCTTTCTTCTAATAATGTTTCAGCTGTAACATCTGTTGCTTTACTCTTGTTAAGCATTGTTAATGTTACTTCTGTATATGTTTTAGCATGAATATTAGTAAATCCTCTTTTTGGTAATCTTCTATATAATGGTGTTTGACCACCTTCAAATCCACGTCTAACTCCTCCACCAGTTCTTGCTTTTTGTCCTTTATGACCTCTTCCTGATGTTTTTCCTAGACCTGAACCAATTCCACGTCCTACTCTTTTTGATGCTTTTTTCTCCATAGCTGGCTTTAATTCTTCGATTTTCATTTTCGCACCTCCTCATTTTTTAACTATTATTTTAAAATTTATAATATCTCTGATACTTTTTTACCTCTTTTAGCTGCAACTTGTTCTACAGTTTGCATAGCTTTAAGACCTTCAATAGTTGCATATACAACGTTTCTTGGATTGTTTGTTCCAAGTACTTTTGTACGAATGTTTTTGTATCCTGCAAGTTCAAGTACTGGTCTTACACTACCACCGGCAATAAGTCCCGTACCAACTGCAGCAGGTTTTAATAGTACTTTTGCACTACCAAATTTACCTATAAATTCATGAGGTACTGTAGTATTAACTACTGGTACTTCTATTAAGTTCTTTTTAGCTTCTTGTATAGCTTTCTTTATAGCATCTGGAACTTCTGCAGCTTTACCATTACCAACACCTACATGACCATTTTCATCACCAACAACTACTACTGCGCTAAATCTAAAGTTTCTACCACCTTTAACAACTTTAGCAACTCTGCTTATGGCAACTACTTTTTCTTTTAATTCAACTTCTTGATTTTCCATGTGAAGTTTTTCCTCCTTCTTCAAATATATACTATTTACTAGAATTTTAAACCGCCTTCTCTTGCTGCTTCAGCTAATTCTTTAACTACTCCATGATAAATATATCCACCACGGTCAAAAACTACTTCTGTTATATTTTTCTCAGCAGCTTTTTTAGCAATTAACTTTCCAACTTCTTTTGCAGCTTCTTTGTTTGCATGTTTAGTTTTAACTTCTTTATCTAGTGTTGAAGCACTAACTAATGTGTTTCCAGCTACATCATCAATTACTTGTACATATAAGTTACTATTACTTCTAAATACACATAATCTTGGTCTTTCAGCTGTACCAGATATTTTGTTTCTAACTCTTTTATGTCTTCTAGTTCTTTCTAACTTTCTATCAGTTTTTCCAACCATTTTTAAACTCCTTTCTTACAAATAGTTAATTACATGTTTGGAAAAGAATAGCTATATTGCTATTATTTTTCAAACTACTTACCTGTCTTACCAACTTTACGTCTAATAACTTCCTCAGCATACTTAATACCTTTACCTCTATATACTTCAGGTGGTCTTTTAGTTCTTATTTCTGCTGCTATTTGACCTACTAATTCTTTATCAATACCTTTAACAATTATTGTATTTGCATTAGGAACATCAAAAGAAATTCCAGCTGGTGCTTTATAAATTACAGGATGTGAATAACCTAAAGATAGGTTTAAATCATTTCCTTGTTTTTGAACTCTATAACCAACACCATTGATTTGTAATTCTCTAGTGTACTCATTTTGTACACCTAAAATCATATTATTTATTAAAGTTCTTGTTAAACCATGTAAACTCTTGCTTCTTCTATCTTCAGAGCTTCTAGAAACTGTAAGAACATCTCCTTCTAATTTCATAGAGATTTCAGGTTCAACATCTCTTTCTAACATGCCTTTAGTTCCTTTTACAGTAATATGTTGTCCATCTATTTTAACTTCAACTCCTGATGGTACTGTAATAGGTTTATTTCCTATTCTTGACATTGAGATTTTCCTCCTTCTTTATTATCTTTATTACCAAATATATGCTAAAACTTCTCCACCTACACCAGCTTCTCTAGCTTCTTTATCAGTCATAAGACCTTTTGATGTAGAAATTATTGCTATTCCTAAACCATTTAATACTTTAGGTAATTCTTCTTTGTTAGCATAAACTTTTAATCCTGGTTTACTTATTCTTTTTAAACCATCTATTACTCTAGCACCTTTTTCTCCGTACTTTAAAGTAATTCTTATTGTTCCTTGAGCATTATCATTTATTTGCTCAAAAGATTTTATGTATCCTTCTCTATATAAAATCTCAGCGATACCAACTTTCATTTTTGAAGCAGGTACATCTACAGTTTTATGTTTTGAAGTATTTGCATTTCTTATTCTTGTTAGCATATCTGCTATTGGATCTGTTGTGTTCAACTCAACTAACCTCCTTTTTCAATTTTATTTTTATATTACCAACTAGCTTTTTTAACTCCTGGGATTTCTCCTTTATGAGCTAATTCTCTGAAACAAATACGGCAAATTCCATATTTTCTTATATAAGCATGTGGTCTACCACATAATTTACATCTGTTATATTCTCTTGTTTTGTATTTTTGTGGTCTTTGTTGTTTGATTTTCATTGACATTTTAGCCATTGAATATTCCTCCTATTTAATATTTTTTATATTAAGCTTTAAAAGGCATTCCCAATAATTTTAATAACTCTTTAGCTTCTTCATCAGCTTCAGCTGTTGTTACAAAAACTATATCCATTCCTCTTAATTTATCTACTTTATCATATTCGATTTCAGGGAATATTAATTGTTCTTTTATACCCATAGAGAAGTTTCCTCTACCATCAAAAGAATCTGCTGATATTCCTCTAAAGTCTCTTACTCTTGGAAGTGCTACGTTAAATAATTTATATACGAAATCATACATTTTGTCACTTCTTAAAGTAACTTTACATCCGATTTCTGCACCTTCTCTTAATTTAAATGCTGCGATAGATTTTTTAGCTCTAGTAACTATTGGTTTTTGACCAGTTATTTGAGTTAATTCTTTCATTGCACTTTCTAAAGCTTTAGGATTTTCTCTTATATCTCCTAAACCAATATTTATAACTACTTTATTTAATTTTGGAACTTGCATTACTGATTTGTATCCAAACTTTTTTTGTAAAGCTGGTACTACTTGCTTATCATATTGTTCTTTTAATACTGACATTTAACTAGTTCCTCCTTTCTTGTTTTTTTATTTTAAATTTGCTCCACATTTTTTACAAACACGAACCTTTTTACCGTCTTCTATTTTATATCCTATTTTGCTTGCTTTACCACATTTTGGACATACAACATTAACTTTACTGCTATGTATTGGATATTCAGAGGCAACAATTCCTCCTTCTTCTCCAGCTTTTCTAGGTTTAACATGTTTTTTTCTCACATTTATACCTTTTACAATAACTTTTTGTGTGCTAGGTATAATCTCTAAAACTTCTCCAGTTTTACCTTTATCATTTCCTGATAAAACTATAACATTGTCACCTTTTTTTAGTTTCATTTAAGGTTTTCCTCCTATTCTTACATTTTTTTATTTATTGCATTATAGAACTTCTGGAGCTAATGAAAGTATCTTCATATATTCTCCATCTCTTAATTCTCTAGCTACAGGTCCAAATATACGTGTACCTTTTGGTGTTTTATCATCTTTTATTATAACTGCTGCATTTTCATCAAATCTTATATATGAACCATCTGCTCTTCTTATAGGATTTTTAGTTCTAACTATAACAGCTTTAACAACGTCACCTTTTTTAACAACGCCACCTGGTGTAGCTGTTTTAACAGAAGCAACTATTATATCACCAATACTTGCTGTTTTTCTATAAGAACCACCTAAACATCTGATACACATAATTTCTTTAGCACCAGTATTATCTGCTACTTTTAACTTTGTTTGTTGTTGTACCATTCCGGTATCCTCCTTTTTATTATTTTATAATAGCCTTTTCAACTACTTCAACTACTCTCCATCTTTTATCTTTAGATAGAGGTCTAGTTTCCATTACTTTTACTTTATCTCCAATTTGGCAACTGTTGTTTTCATCATGAGCTTTTAATGTATAAGTTTTCTTAACTATTTTTCCATATATTTTATGTCTTACATTTCTTTCTACAGCTACAACAACAGTTTTATCCATTTTATTAGATATAACTTTTCCTATCATAACTTTACGAAGATTTCTTTCCATCTAGATTTCTCCTTTCTTTTCAGCTATCTTTCTTTCAGTTAAAACAGTATTTATTCTAGCTATATCTTTCTTAACTGCTTTTATTTTCATTGGATTATCTAATCCATTAGTAGCTAAGCTGAATTTTAGTTTGAATAATTCTGTTTTTAATTCACCTAGTTCTTTTTCTAATTCAGGTGAAGACATTTCTTTTATTTTATTATTTTTCATTATTTTCACCCTCCTCGATTACATTTTCTTTTTTTAAGAATTTTGTTTTTACTGGCAACTTATTTGTTGCAAGTCTTAGGGCTTCTCTTGCTGTTTCTTCAGATACTCCTGCTATTTCAAACATAACTCTACCTGGTTTAACAGCTGCTACCCAGAATTCTGTATTACCTTTACCTTTACCCATACGAGTTCCAGCTGGTTTTCTTGTTATAGGTTTGTCTGGGAATAATTTAATCCAAACTTTACCATCTCTTCTCATATAACGAGTCATTGCAACTCTGGCTGCTTCTATTTGATTTCCTGTGATTAATCCTGCTTCTAGAGCTTGTAATCCGAATTCACCATTAGAAACTGTATTTCCTCTTGTTGCTTTTCCTCTATTTCTACCTTTTTGCATTTTTCTATGCTTTGTTCTTTTTGGCATTAATGGCATTATTTGTCTCCTCCTTCCATTTTTCTACTAGGAAGAATTTCTCCTTTATATATCCAAACTTTTACACCGATTTTTCCATATGTTGTGTCAGCTTCAGCAAAACCATAATCTATATCTGCTCTTAGAGTTTGTAGTGGTATGTTACCATCTTTATAGAATTCTGTTCTTGCCATATCTGCTCCACCTAATCTTCCAGATACTGCTGTTTTAATTCCAAGAGCACCTGCTTTCATAGTTTTTTGCATACATTGTTTCATAGCACGTCTGAATGAAATTCTTCTTTCTAGTTGTCCAGCGATATTTTCTGCAACTAGTTGTGCATTAAGGTCTGCATTTTTAACCTCAACTACATTAAGATTTACTTCTTTTCCTATTAATTTCTTTATTTCATTTTTTAAAGTTTCTGCTCCTGCTCCACCTTTTCCTATTAATATTCCAGGTTTAGCTGTATGAACATTTACTTTAACCATTTTTGCTGTTCTTTCTATTTCAATTTCAGAAATTCCAGCTTCATATTCTTTTTTCTTTAAATATTTACGAATCTTTTGATCTTCAACTAAATAATCTGCAAAATGATTATCATCAGCATACCATTTAGAACTCCAATCTTTTGTGATTCCTAATCTAGAACCTGTTGGGTGTACTTTTTGTCCCATACTTGCCTATGCCTCCTTTTCTTTAAGAACAATTGTTATATGACTTGTTCTTTTTCTAATTCTTACTGCTGAACCTTTTGCAGCAGGTCTAATTCTTTTTAGAGTTGGACCTTGATTTGCATAGATTTCAGAAATATATAATTTTTCATGTTTCATATCATGATTGTTTTCAGCGTTTGCAATTGCTGATTTTAATAATTTTTCGATAATTTCTGAAGATGCCTTTGGTGTAAATTTAACTATTGCTAATGCTTCATCTACATCTTTTCCTCTTATTAAATCTGCAACTATCTTAACTTTTCTTGAAGATATTCTTGCATATTTAAGAGTAGCACTTGCTTGCTTTACTTCTTCCATTTTCTTTCTCCTCTCTCTATTTCTTTGTTGTCTTTTCTCCTGCATGACCTTTAAATGTTCTTGTAGGAGCAAATTCACCTAATTTATGACCAATCATTTCTTCTGTTACATATACTGGAACGTGTTTTCTTCCATCATGTACAGCTATTGTATGACCAACCATTTGTGGATATATTGTAGAAGCTCTAGACCATGTCTTAACAACTTCTTTTTTTCCTTCTTCATTCATAGCATCTATTCTCTTTAATAGTTCTGGAGCTATAAATGGAACTTTTTTACTTGATCTTGACATAAGTTTTATTTCCTCCTCTTAACTATAAATTTATTAGATTGTTTTTTCTTATTTCTTGTCTTGTATCCAAGAGCTGGTTTACCCCAAGGTGTTAATGGTCCTGCGTGACCGATTGGAGCTTTACCTTCACCACCACCATGTGGGTGATCTACTGGGTTCATTGCTGATCCTCTAACTTCTGGTCTCCATCCCATATGTCTTTTTCTTCCTGCTTTACCAAGTTTTACGTTAGCGTGTTCAGAATTTCCTATAACTCCTATTGTTGCTCTACAATTTGCTAATATTAATCTCATTTCTCCAGAAGGTAATCTTACATGTGCATATTTTCCTTCTTTTGCCATTAATTGAGCACTTTGTCCAGCAGCTTTTACAAGTTTTCCACCTTGTCCTGGATTTAATTCTATGTTATGAATTAAAGTACCTACTGGTATACTGTTTATTTCCATGCAGTTACCTGGTTTTATATCAGCTGATTTTCCTGATATTACTTTATCTCCATCTTTTAAACCTTGTGGTGCTAATATATATGCTTTTTCTCCATCTGTATATTGGATTAATGCTATATTTGCACTTCTGTTTGGATCGTATTCGATTCCTATTACAGTTGCTTCAACTCCGTCTTTTTTACGTTTGAAGTCCATTATTCTGTATTTTTGTCTATTTCCTCCACCTTGATGACGTACTGTTATTCTACCATATGAGTTTCTTCCTGCTTTTTCTTTCTTTACTGTAAGTAAAGATTTTTCAGGAGTCTTTTTTGTTATCTCACTGTAGTCTAGAGTTGTCATGTTTCTTCTTGATGGAGTATATGCATTATAATGTTTCATTCCCATGATTTATTTCTCTCCTTAATCTTTATTTGCAACATTTTTTCCTGGTGTTGCTCCAGATATTTTTTATTTTCCGAGTTATTTCTCGATATCTTCTTTTGAAGGTTTAGCCATTTTTCTTTTTAAAAGACTTTGATTTACTCTTTGTCTTTTCTCAGCTAATCTCTCCTCCATTGTTTCTTTTCTTTTTTCAGCTTCCATTTTCATTTTGTTTCTAAAAATAGTGCTTCTTGAAATATTATCATTCATAACTAAGCTCCCATAAATTCTTCTATAGAATCTTTATATTTCTTAGTTCCTTTAACTTCTTTTCCGCCTTTTCCTAAATATGTAGCATCTGATGGATTTGTATCTATTGTAACAATAGCTTTTTTCCAATCTGAAGTTTTACCTTGATGATATCCTACTCTTTTTGATTTTCCTTTAACACTAATTGTGCTAACTTTTAATACTTTTACTTCAAAAAGTTTTTCAACAGCGTTTGCTATTTCAACTTTTGTAGCATTTTTATTTACTTTGAAAGTATACTTACCTTCTTGCATTAAATCATTACTTTTTTCAGTAATAATTGGTGCTATTATAATTTCTTCTGCTAACATTAAGCGTACACCTCCTCTAATTTTTTAACAGTATCAAGTGTTAAAACTAAATTGTTGTATCTTAATAAGTCATATACGTTTATTTCATTTGCTAATATTACTTTTGCATCTTCTATATTGTTTGTTGATGCTTGAACATTTAAATTTTTCTCAGGAAGAATTACTAATGTTTTTCCTGTTACTTTTAAATCTGCAAATGCTTTAACCATTGATTTTGTTTTTATTTCTTTTAATTCTAATTTATCAACTACTGTTAATTCGTTTTCTAATACTTTAGAACTTAATACTGATCTTATTGCTAATCTTCTTTCTTTCTTATTAACAGTATATCTATATGAACGTGGTTTTGGTCCTAAGGCTATACCACCTTTGATCCATTGTGGTGCTCTGATACTTCCTTGTCTAGCACGTCCTGTTCCTTTTTGTCTCCATGGTTTTCTTCCACCACCACGAACTTCTGCTCTTGTTTTTGTACTTTGTGTACCTTGTCTTTGATTAGCTAAATAGTTTACTAATACAGCATGAACTATATTTTCATTTGGTTCAATTCCAAATACGTTTTCATTTAATTCTACTTCGCTAACTTTTTTACCCTTTATATCTAATACGTCTACTTTAGGCATTTTTTATCCTCCTTTCCTATTTAGCAGCCTTAACAGCTGATTTTATTTTTAAGATAGCTCCTTTACATCCTGGAACACTACCTTTTACTAATATTACATTTTTGTCCATATCAATACTTACTACATCTAAGTTTTGTATTGTAATTGTTTGTCTTCCCATATGTCCTGGAAGTTTTTTACCTTTAAATACTCTACCTGGTGTAGATGTAGGTCCCATTGATCCTGGTCTTCTATGATACATAGAACCATGTCCCATAGGTCCTCTTGATTGTCCATGTCTTTTTATAACACCTTGGAATCCTTTTCCTTTTGAAATTCCTTGGATATCTACTTTTTCTCCTGCTTGGAATACATCTGCTTTTATTTCATCTCCAACTTTTACACCTTCGATTGAATCTAATCTAAATTCTCTTAAATGTTTTTTGTTATCGATTTTTGATTTTGCAAAATGTCCCATTTCTGGTTTATTCATATGTTTTGTTTTTACTTCACCAAATCCTAATTGTAGTGCATCATATCCATCTGTTTCTACAGTTTTTACTTGAGCTACTACACATGGACCAGCTTCGATTACTGTTACTGGAATAACATTTCCTTTTTCATCAAATATTTGTGTCATTCCTATTTTCTTTCCAATTATTCCTTTTTTCATTTTTCTCCTCCTATTGGCTGACTGCTTTGGCCAGCATTGGTTTTATTTTTTTGCTATTTGTTTTTTGTGTGGTTTATAACTTTCCACAATTAATCAACTAATTGATTATAACTTTATTTCTATATCAACACCTGCTGGTAATTCTAATTTCATTAAAGAATCTACAGTTTTTTGTGTTGGATATAATATGTCGATTACTCTTTTATGAGTTCTCATTTCGAATTGTTCTCTTGAATCTTTGTGTTTGTGTGGAGAACGAATTACTGTTACTATTTCCTTTTTTGTAGGTAATGGAATAGGACCTGAAACTTTTGCTCCTGTCTTTTTAGCAGTATCTACTATTTTTGCAGCAGACTGATCTAAAATAGATGATTCATAAGCCTTAACCCTTATTCTAATTTTTTCACTTGTTGCAACTGTCTTTGCCATACTAATTTTCCCTCCTTTTTATTTTTTGTTTTTGAATATCAGCTTGGCAAGTTGTAACGCACCCTGGTGTTTTGTTATTACCTAGTTTAAAATCCCAAAAATTGTATGTATTTTGGGATAAGTCGTTACTTTTCTTTTACAAGAAACCTTACCGCCAGGTCTATGCCTTGACATACTCCACCGAAGTTCCCTCCATTCCTTGTTTCCGTAGGGAATGTAGCCACATTCGGCTTCAACGCTAAAATTCATACTTTACTATTATACAATGTTATTCTTATTCTGTCAACCCCTTTTGCGTAAGTTTTTCAAGTTAATTCTTTTATTTTATGCAATATTATTATTTAGATAAAAAACAATCGCTTTTTGTTTGCACGTTTGTTGCTTTGAAAAGCGATTGCTTAGTTTTTTCTATTTCAAATCATAGCTTCCATCTGTTCTTTCTTTTAATCTTATATTAATCTTTAGAGAGACTACTGGACGAACACCACGAATTTGAGTAAGCACGCGTCCAGTTGAAAAATACAAATCTCGGAAATACACGTAACCATTAGAGGTTACATATCGCATTTCAAAACTAGTATAGTCTGATATTCCAGTTATTTATCCTTATCTTATACTATTTTAAATTAAATAATATACATGTTGTAGCACCTACTTGTACATAATAATTATTTCCTACGTATCCTGTTTCAACTAATTCATCTTCATTGTCTCCAATTTTGTATACTTTCACATTTTTCTCCGTAAAATATCCCTTTAATGTTTCTACTGTTAATTCATTTCCACTTATTTTAACTACATAATATCTATTGTTTTCATCATATACCTTTTCATAACTATCTGGGAAACCTTCTATTTTTTCATCCAATACTTCTCTATAAGTATAAAATCTTATGGTATCTGGATCTCTTAATTTCTGGCTTTGATCTATTGGTTGTCCTCCTTCAACTTTAGAACCTAATATATATTTTGCATCATCATCGTTTACTATTCCATCTCCATTTACATCTCCAGCTATTTTAAAGCAATCTTCTCCTGAACCCACATCAGTCTTTCCTCCCATTATTACGCCTGAAATAAGATTTGCATCTTGATAATCAGTGTCACCATCACCGTTTATATCTCCAAATAAAATTGTTTTTGCTATTGTTTTTCCTGATCTATCTTTTACTATCATTCCTGTTGCAAGTTTTTCTCCTTTATCTGCTAATGTTGTTCCATCTTTTTTGTAAATTGTGTATCCATCTGGTAAATCATCTGATAAACTTGATACTTTTTCATCTTTTTTTATATTTGATATATACCCATATGCTGTATTTCTTTTCTTGTTTTCTGTTGAAAAATGAATTTGCAATTCTGTTGATGATAATATTTTTTCTTCTTTCGCAGTAGATTTATCTGTATTGGTCTTTGCTTCTGCTGCCTTCTTTAATATTCCATTTTCCCCTGATAGCATTGCTATTGCTACCCCTGCTAATATTAGCAATACTATTATTGTTATTACCAATGCTATTAATGTTATTCCCTTGTTTCTTCTCATTTTTTATTTTCCTCCTCTTTTTATTTGGCCTATATCTACATATTTTATAGACATCATTTTAGTATATTTTATTCTATTTTTATACTACCATATTTATTATTCTTTTTACAGTGATTTTTATTAATACTTTTTACAGTTGTCAA
Organism: uncultured Clostridia bacterium; assembly: GCA_934167965.1. Taxonomy (GTDB): domain Bacteria; phylum Bacillota; class Clostridia; order TANB77; family CAG-508; genus CAG-269. The sequence continues at coordinate 247,872 of CAKPMJ010000004.1, forward strand.
ATAGGACCGTCCCCTTTGACAATTAGCACCGTAAAAAGACAACATTCATTCAACCGGTATCATTGTAACTACCTGACGAACCAATATTGCCTTTTATTATATTATTATTTACTTTTACTAAACTGATTTTTTATGTGTTCTCCTGAAAGACTTCCAACCTTTACTATTCTTGATATCATTTGTAATTCTCCTTCATTTTCTTTTGTCATTATATTACCATTGCTACAGTTTTTCGTTAATAACTTTAAATTTAAAATTAGTTTTCTATTTTTCTGGCATATGAATAGATTTAGCAACTACATCTATTTTGGCTACATTCATAGAAGTTAAATTTTCTATCTCTTTAACAGCTCTTCTTTTAAAAACTTTTAATGCTTCTGGCACATTAAAACCATACACAACTTCTACTTCCATATATATAATTGGTCCTGCCTCTGAGCTTGTAACCCTAGTTTTTAACACTCTATAAACTTCTGGAACTTTATTAGCCAAATATTCTGCAATTTGTCTAAATACTGTATCAGAAATCGTGAAATTTCCTAAATAACTAAAAGTTGGTCTTATAATAGATTTTTCTGATATATATGGTTTTTCTCCATTTCCTTTAGATTTAAATATTTGTAATGGATCCAATAAATATCCTGAGAAATCTTTCTTTATTTCAAATGTAGGAACTGGAATTACATGTTTTCCTTCTGTAACACGAATTTTTCTTGCTGTTTGCATTTCTTGTTCTGTTGCTACATCTGTAATATATACAATTTCTGAAATTTCTGGTAATTTAAGATTACTTGCAATCTTTTTTACCATATCATCTGATGTACCTAAAATAAGAATACTTTTAGCTTTGTACTTTTTTAGTGCCTTTTGTATTTCATCTGATTCTTCTTCATTTAAAAATAATGCCTTTTTTACTGTTTCTATTTTAGTTGATGCTTTCTTAGCAGAATTTCCTGCTATAACTTGATTGTCATATATTAATAGTCCATCATCAATAATAAAATGTACATCTTTTTCTCCAGCTACCATTTGTGCTCTATAACTTTTTCCTGTTCCCGATGGTCCAACAAATGCATATACTTTCATTTTTTAAACTACTTCCTTTATTTTTATATCTCTAACATGATCAATTTTCTCCCATTCTGTGTTTCTTTTAAATAGACATTTAAAATTGATTACTAACCATGATCCTATAAATAATGGATAATATATTAACCATTTTAGCATAGGTTTAATTGGCTTCTTTTCTAGATACATTGTTATTAACGCTGTAACTATTGGCAAGAAGAATGTTGGTATAATATATTTTGCTATATTTATTAATAAATCCACTCCGGTCATAGCATGTGCTAGATATATTACAAAGTTTGAAAGTACTAATGCTATTGATGCTATAAACATTGGTATACTTCCTATTATATACAATAACCCATCTAAATTCATTGCTGTTTTATTTTTTCTTACAGCATCCGCTAAGCTTTTAGTATATAATTTCATACATTGAATATGTCCAACTGTCCATCTACTTCTTTGTGACCATGATGCTTTAAATGTTAATGGTTGCTCATCATATACTATCGCATCTGTTGCCCAACCTAATCTTTTACCTTTTATAATTCTTTTTAATGAGAATTCAATGTCCTCTGTTAATGTTACTGTATCCCAACCTGTGTTTTTAACCAAGTCGAATTTTACCATAAATCCTGTACCATTTAATAGTGGTGATAATCCTACGTTATATCTTGCAAAGTGATAAAATCTATGCATTGTCCAATAAAATAATGCATATCCTGCTGTTACCCAGCTATCTGTTGGATTTTTTATATCTCTATAACCTTGAACAACTTCTTCACCTTGACAAAGTTTTTTATTCATATTTTTTGTAAAGTCTTTATCAACTATATTGTCTGCATCAAATATAAAAAATGCATCATAATCTGCATTTTCTTTGATTTTCTGTTGTAAAAACCAATTTAATGCGTATCCTTTTGTCTTTTTTGTATCATCAAATCTTTCATAAACTATAGCTCCATGTTCTCTTGCTATTTCTGCTGTTTTATCTGTACAGTTATCTGCTATTACATATATATCTAATAATTTTTTGTCATAATCTTGATTGTTTAAACTATCTATTAAATTTCCTATTACTTTTTCTTCATTGTGTGCAGGTAATATTGCCATAAATTTATGGTTTTTATTTACTAATAATGGTTTATCTTTAAATTTTATTAATGAACATAAACTAATTGCTAACTCATATATCCAAAATACAACTATCATATATGATAAGGCTTCTCTTAATATATATAAGTATTCCATTTTATACTCTCCTTTTTTATTATTTATTATATTTATACTTAGATGCCTTTTCTATTATACTATATTTATGAAAGTTTTGCAACTTTTTTCCAGTTTTTTCGATATTATTATACAAAGTTTTTATTCTATATAATAAGCATCAGCTGCATTAAGTCTTTTTAAATATGTACATTTATTCAAGTTTTCTGCTTTAATAATTGTATTTATTATTTTATCATTATCATTTCCTTCATTTATAAAAAGTATTATTCCTTTTGATACATCTTTATTATTTAGTATTGATTTTATACTTTCTTCTGTACAATCCATGTCTTTTGCTATATATGATTCATCTAAAATAGAAAATAAATATATATCATCTAAAAATCTATTGTTTTGTGTGTTAAATATGTATAATGCAGGTACATTGTATTTTTCTTTTATTGTATCTACTATTTCTTTCTTATCTGAATACATTACTTCTGGTTCCAATTTATAAATAAATGGAGCTACTAAAAATATTATTGAAATTATTGATATTATAATTTTTGATATTGTTGGCTTATTTATACTTTCAATTATTCTATATAAGTAATACATTACAATTAAAAATATCATTGGACATATTGGCATTATATATCTTAATTCTATCCATGGTGATGAAACTGCTACAAGTATAAAATAAAATATAGTTGGTAATATTATTAATTTCATTAACTTATTTTTTTCTTCAAATATTTTTTCTCTTCTTATTTTTTTGTATATAATAGTAATTAACATTATTACTATTATTAAACATAATATATTATTAAATACATATGTATTTACTTTTATAACGTATAAAGCTATGCTTTCTGTAAATTTTCGTATATTTAATAAATTATTTATTGCCCCTTGCCCTCTGTATCCAAAAAACATATGGTTTATTGAATATGGAAATATTGCTAAAGATAATCCTGCTGCTATACACATAGTTATTATATAGTTTCTTAGTTCTTTATATTTCTTTTCTTTTATAAATTTAATTACTAATATTATAAATAGCATTGCTAAATAGAATAAATAATAGTAATGTGTTAATGAACCAATTAATGCTGATATTCCTATTAATACATATAAATATTTTTCTTCTTTTTTAAAAAATTTTAAATGTAAATATGTTGCTACTAATATATTAAGTGTTGCTAATGCATACATTCTTATATATATTACACAATCTAAACTCGCTAATGATAATGCTGATAAAAATGCTACTATAGATGATTTTTTAGTATCTCTCAATATTTCTTTCGCTATTAAATATATAAATATTGTTATTGCAATATAAATAATCATATTTAATATGATACCTGGCCATTTAGAATATCTTCCTATGTTAAATTGCATTGCGGTTCTGAGTAATAAATAATACAATGGTGGATGTACATCATTTTTTTGATTTTCATATACTGGTTCTAAAAATTTATCATCCTCATTTACTGTTAAGTAATCTTCATAATACTCTCCACTATGCCAATTATCATAAAAATCTTCATTTTCCTGTATCTCAACCTTATCATAGTTTGCTAGTCCTAATGAATATGCCTCATCCATGTGAATATATTGCTTACTTATTCCTGTTATTACATATATTATACTTTGTATTAATATTATTGCAATTAATATTATTGTTTCCTTTTTTGTTATATTTATTTTCAATTTTATTTCCATTCCTTTCATTTTTTGTATTATTTTGATTTTACTATAAACATTTATTATTTTCAACTTTTTATAAAAAAATTCCTATGATTTGTCTCATAGGAATTTCTTTTTTATTCACAATTACATTCATAACTTGAACACATAGATTCATCTGGTTCTTCTGTGTTTACACCAGTAACTGGTGTTACTACTATTGATTCTAAATCACATTCTTGTTTGTGGCAATTATTATACTTACAACTGTTTACTGTACAATTTATTTTTTGATTCTTATCCATAATAATATTCCTCCATCAAAAAATTAGCATTTAATGCTTTTATTATTATGGCACTTTTTTATTTTTCTATTCTTTATTTTCACAATTTTCATTTTCTTTCATATTTACCTTGTCAATACATTCCTGTTCTGGCATTTTAAAGCTTAAATACCAATTAAATCCATTTTTATTTTGTTCGATTGATTTATTTCTTTCTTGTAATTGGCAAAATGTTTGTGGTGCTGGAACAATTACAGGATTTCCTAAAACCCAGTTTGCTGGTGTTGAACCATTTGAACACTCTGCCATTTGTAGTGCCTGAATAGTTCTTATTATCTCTGGTATGAATCTTCCTATATTTAATGGATAGACTAATATCACTCTTACAATTCCTTTATCATCTATAATAAATACATTTCTTACTGTCTCTGTTGTACTTACATTGTTTGATATCATTCCATATTTTCTTGCAATTTCTCCGCTTCTGTCTGCAATTATCGGAAATGGTACTATTATTCCTGTTCTCATATAAATATCATTTATCCATGCTAAATGTGAAGCATTACTATCAATACTTAAACCTAAAAGTTCTGTATTCAAACTCTGAAAATATTTATATGCTCTTGAAAATGATATTATTTCAGTTGTGCATACAGGGGTAAAAGCCTTCAATTTGGGGATATTATATTAATCGGCTAATTTCAGGTTTTAGCTCAAATTTCACACTCTTATCGTGATAAATCCATATTTTATCAATTAAACACTCTAAAATATATCTATTGGGTTTATTAGATTTTAGAATATTATCAAAATATTCTATTGCCGTTTTTAATTTTTTTATTTTTTCTGTGTCTAAATCTTCTTGCTGTTGTTCTAATAGTTTTTGTAATTGTTCTATACGATTAGTTTTGTCTTTTTCCAATTCTTTATATGTATTTTCAATCATTTCTCGTTGATACTCATTTTTAGTGTTAGTTAAATCTTTAATTTTTTGACTAATCAAAACTTTGTATTCAGCATTTAAATTTTCGATTTCAAATTTGATTTTTTCTTTATTATTTGTTTTAGCATTAGTTTTTGTTTGAAGCTGTATTTTATTTATTTCATCTATGTATTTATTTTTAGTGAATTTTAAAAATTCTTTGAAATGTATAATTATATCTGCTTCTTTAATTTCATGGCATTTACATCTAGCTTTACCATAAGTTCTATATTGTGAACATTCATAACCTTTTTGAGATTGTTTTCTAGTTATAGTTATGCCACTTACTCCAAAACCACAATCGCCACATCTACAAAGTCCTGAAAAGTAATAGTTTCTTTTTCTTGTACTTGATGTACTTTTTGTATTTAGTTTTCTTTTTCTTATTTCTTGAGCTAAATTAAATGTCTCTTTAGATATAATTGCTTCATGATGATTTTCAAATACAAAATGTTCTTCCTCTGGAAGCTTTATTGCTTTCCCTCTTATGGATACAGTCTTTTTCTTATGAGTTCTAAGTGTACCACAATATACATCATTTTCTAAAATATTTCTTATCATATATGTGGACCATAATTTTTGAACTGGATGTTTATATATTCTTCCTCTTTCTAGGTGTTTCATTTGATAGTAAGCCGATGGAGTTGGATAATTATATTTACTATTTAGAATATCGCAAATTTTCTTTCTTCCAATTCCTTCTTCGGTATATAGCTTATATATTAATTCTATAACAGGTCGTAGTTCTTCATCAACATACAGCTTTGTTATATCTTCTGGATCTTTTATATATCCATAATAATTTCCCATAATTAATCTTCCTGTTTTTTGTTTAGAATACATGTGGTCTCTAGTTTTTCTTGAACAATCTTTAACATATCTTTCATTAAACCATGTTGTTATTCCAATAGTATCATCTCTATCATTTAAAACATCATAAGTTCCACCCATTTCAGAAACTAATATTAAATTCTTTTGAATATTCTTAAACTCATCTATTAAAACTAATACTCGTCCGTTATGTCTTCCAATTCTTGATAAATCCTTTGCTATGACTACATCAATTTTTCCTCCTTTTACTTTTTCAATCATTTTTGAAAATGCAGGTCTGTTAAAGGTATATCCCGAAACATTGTCATCTATGTAGAAGTCTGAGATAGTCCAATTACGAGAAATTGCATAGTCTTGAATAATTCTTTTCTGTTCTTCAATACTTGCATAGTTTTCTTTATCTTCATCTCTAGACAATCTACAATATCCGTACAACTGTCATTTTATCCTCCAAATCTCGCCTGATATTGCTTGTTTTCATGTTAGCATACATTTTTGTTTAATTCCACTTGTTTCGTAATTATTTTTTCAAGAATCTCGGGATAATTCTCTTTTCCAGTTACGAAAATAGCCACGCTATATTTTTCTTGTTTATACTTTTTAACTAAATCTTTTGTTTCTT
>CAKPMJ010000005.1 GCA_934167965.1 uncultured Clostridia bacterium
AACCTATTTTTGCACGGTTTCCACTTGAACCTATTTGTGCATGGTCTCCACTTGAACCTATTTGTGCACCGTATCCACTTGAACCTATTTGTGCACCGTATCCACTTGAACCTATTTTTGCACGGTTTCCACTTGAACCTATTTGTGCATGGTCTCCACTTGAACCTATTTGTGCACCGTATCCATCATTATCATTATTTTCTCTTTTACTCTTTATTTCTTTTATCCAATCATATAATTTATCCGAAAAATCACTTATTAATTTAACTCCTAATTTTTCTATTAATCCTTCAAAAAAATCAAACATATTATTCTCCTCCTACTTTATAGCAATTAGCCATATAACTTTCTTTTATATTAATTTATCTGCCCAAATCAAATCATACATTTTGTGTTTTACTTTGTCATTGCAATAATCACTAACAGTTTGTCTGCTTATAAATAACTTTTTTTCAGCTTCTCTTGTTCCTTTGAAAATCTGTTTTATTTCTCCATTTTCCATTAATAATATTGTTTTTTGTTTTGCTAATGCTCCAGTTATTTTTCCAGCTTCTTTTCTCTTCATTATTTTTAAATTCTCTAGTCTATTGTCTAAAATAATTCCATTTACATGTACAACTACTTCATCTTTTTTTAATTTTCTATAAAAACTTTCAACAACTAATCTTGCAACATTTCTTTGTTTGCCATTAATTTTTATTATCTGTATACTTCCTTTTCTATATGTTCTTAATATTTTTTGATTTTTGTTCTTGTATACTTTCTTTATTCTTCCATTTACATCTATGTAATAATTAGTGTCTTCTATTTGCCTCCACATGTTTTCCTCCTTCATTTAATTATTCTTAATTCCAAATCTGGATATTTCTTTTCAAACAGTTTATGTTTTAACTTAAATACATCTGTCTGCATACCTTTTACATCTTCTACTATTGTTTTACCATTTTTTATGTACTTAAAATCCGCTACATATTCAATTTTTCTAAATGTTTTACCATTCTTTTTAAAACTATCTTGTAGCAAAAATTTTGGCTGCAATTCTAAATCAGTTATCGTTCCCGATCTTTCTAATAGTTTTAATTCTTTATATCTTTGACTTTCTCTTATACTGTCAAATACATACATATCAACTTGTACTTTTTTGTTTCTGTATTTATTCATCTTTTGCCTCCTACAAATTACTTATATCTGTGTCAAAACTTATTTGTCCATTTGCTAATATTCCATTTAATCTATCAATACTTATTTTGTGATATTTAGGATCTATTTCTATTCCTATGTATTTTCTGTCTAATTCTTTAGCAGCAACACATGTTGTTCCACTTCCGCTAAAACAATCTAAAACTATATCTCCTTTATTGCTTGAATTTATAATTAAATTTTTTATTATATTTATTGGCTTTATTGTAGGATGTTTATATTTGTCTTTATCAGTTTTATTAATGTTTGTAACATAATATTTTCTTTTTGTTTCATAATCTCCTTTCAGTGGAACACCACTTTCTCTTGCAAATATGCAATATTCAGTATCATTTGCATAAGTATTATTCATAGTAGGTAATGGGTTTGTCTTATGCCATGTTAATATTTCTATATTACAATTTTTGTCTAAATAATGTTTTAATAATGGTTCTACTTGATGTTTACTACACCATATATAAATATTTATTTTTTTCATTATTCTATCTAATTCATTTAATAATTCTAAATCAAAACCACTACTTATATGTTTTATTTCTTCTCTTGATTTTTTCTTATCTTCCCATACTCTTTTTTGACCTTCATTTTTATATTCTTTGTTCTTTTTAAATGAATTTGTATTTGTTGACACTTTATAATATTCTTCATGATAACTTCTCTTTTTAGTTCCAAAACAACCTGCACCACCTCCAGTTGTATATTCGTATGGTGGGTCTGTAACAATTAAATCTATTGAATTATTAGGAATATCTTTTATCAATTCATAACTATCACCTAATGTTATTGTATTTACCATATTTTCAAAACTCATAACTTTATCCTTTCTTGTATGCCTAAAATCTCTTTACAGACATTTAGTCCGTCCTTACCCTCAAACTTTTTATAATAATTACACTGTTCTGCACCTATCCAGTCTTTTTCTGTTAGTCCGACACATCCGCGTACATACTCCTTTTTCAAATATTTTACATTCTTTCATAAGCTAGTCCAGCCTGGGTATGTGATTCATATTCTCTGCTATCATGCTGTCAACTAACACAAATTCATCATAAAATACTTTTTCATTAAATCTATTTACACCTGTTTTATGAACATTTTTTATCACATATCCATCCTCTCGCAATTGTCTTATGTATTCACTTAATCTTGTATTTCCCAATTTATCTATTGCTTCTTTTGTTGTTATCTTTCCGTTTTCTTTTAAATAATTTATTAATCTTGCTTTATGTCCTTTCATTTGTTTTCACTCTCCTTTAATTACTATACAAAAAATCTAAATTTTTATATGTCCTTTGCTCAAAATTGCTATTACTCTTTAGCTTTTTATTATCTCTTTTAGCATCCTCTAATGTTTTTATCCCTGCTTTTTGCCAATTGTTCAATATTGCTTTTATATACTGCATTGTCTTTTTATTTGCTTCGACACTTATTTGCATAGCATATATTATTAAATCCGTTGGCATTTCTTTTGCATAATCTGATAACACTTCTAAACCATGAGGTGTTATTAAACCTATATTGTTATTATAAAAATCAATAACTTCTTTTAGACCGTCAACACAACTGTCGTCTATTATTGTTATATTCTTATCATTCTTTATATTCTTTTCATTCTTGTTTGTTGTTATTTGTTTGTTATTTGTTTGTTGATTGTTTGTTAATGGATTGTTACTTTGTTTGTTATTTTGCTTGTTATTTTCTTTTATATCAACTTGATAATCGTTGAATTTTTCAATAGTTATCAATGTATTTTTGTTTGTTGTTTTTATTGTTATTTCGTTTGTTGATTTTAGCTTTTTTAGTGCTGTCCTTGTCTGCTGAATCGTCAAACCTACATCATCAGCAAGATGTTCTATTGACGTTAATTTCTGTCCTCTCAAAACAGTTTGTCCTCTCCATTTTTGTTCTTTATGATTAACTGTTAATAAAAGATGTAAAAATATTATCTTTACATTTGTATCGTTGTACCACTCCCAATCAACCATTTTTCTATGTAACTTTATCCAACCTTCCATATTATTTATCCTCTTCATTATTTTTTTTGTAAAAATTAAGGGATAAAACATCTGTCTTATCCCTGGTTGTTTTAATATTTTTTATAAATTAAATTTTCTTTATTCCAATCTTTATATAAACTACTTAAATGTCTTTCTATCTTATTTTTTATATATTCTTTTATTTCTGTATTATTTCCGTTGTCATAAGCATTATGGCAATTCCAACACATAGTTACTACATTTTCAGGTATTCCTAGTCCTCCTTGAGCTCTTGTTATATAATGAGAATTAGGCATCGCATATGGACTTCCACAAATGATGCAACAGTGATTATCTCTTTCCCATACAATCTTTTTTACTTTATGTGGAATATCACAAGCTTTACTTCTTTTGCTCATTTTTACCCCAGCTTTCTAATAAATTATTTATTTCTGCATCTGATTTTGTTTCTATGTCTAACTGCTTACATTCTTGTACTATTAATTCAATTAATTTGCTCATTTCTGACGTGTTATAAACACTAGATCCATAATATGTAACTATATTTGTAAAACCGCTCTAATTTGCTTTTCATCGTTTCTGTTATCCAACCTAAACCGTGATTACTCCATGCTTGTCTAAATCTTTCTACTGCTTCATTCTTGACTGGTATAATTTCATAACTTCCAATATTCTTAATTAAATCTCTATATATCTCTTCTTTTGGGATGTGTAATTTATCTTGTAGTTTTCCCAATAAAACCCAACAATAAGCATTACTATCTAAGCTCCTTTTAGGTCTATATTCTTTTATTTCAAACTGTTTATCTTTTGCTTGTTCTAGTAAATAAGTTATTATTTTATTACTTGTTCCTATCATATTGCCTCCTAAAATGGTAAATCCTCATATTCTGTATTTAATTTTTCAATTTCAGATATCATATCTAGGACTCCTTTTGTCTTTATTAAATCAGTCATTTTTTCAGTTTTTTGCATTAATCCTTTAAAATCTTCCCACATTTTTTTATAATCCATAATTAACCCCTCTCTATATGTTGGTGCATTAAAACATACTCTGAATTTTCTCCCATATTATTCAATAAAAATTCACTTGCTTGTTGTTTACTTAAATGACTTTCTTTTGCTCTAAATTCATAGACAAATTTGCAGTCTTGTTGCTTTTCTTTTATTCTTTCTTCTATCTCGTCTTCGTCATAATTGCCCTCAACAAGATATAAATCATAATTTTTAGCACTTATTCCTTCGACTGTTTTTGTGTCTGTCATATATATAACTTTATAATCGTTAAATAGTAATCTATAGCCACATTGTGGTACATCATGATATAATTTAATAGGTACAACTTTAAATAGCTTATAATCGTATCTCGTACCAATCTGAAGTACATCTATGTTCTTTCTTTCAACTCCACATTCTAAAAGTGGTTTTAATAGCCATTCACAACAAGCAAATCTTAAGGTTGGTCTTTCTTGAACCAATCTCTTTATTGTTTCTTTCTTAAAATGGTCCGAATGAATATGTGTTAATAACACTATTTTTAATTTTTTATAATATTTTTCTAATTTCTTAAAAGTAACTCCACAATCTATTAAAATTATGTCTTTAATTATTGTTGCATTTCCTGTACTGCAACTTGATATAATTTTATAGTTCATTCATTGATACCTCTTTTGTATCTTCTATTTGTTCTTCTATTTCTGCTTGTACTTCAATAGGATCTTGTTGTGGAATTTCTTGTTGCATTTCTTCTGCCTCATACATTCCTGCTAAATCTTCAACAAATGTTTCTCTTAAGGCTCTGACTTTTGCAACTTTTTCAACCATTGTTGCTCCTTTACTTCCCCAGTTTGAATTTAGTTGTCCTTGTCCTGTCTTTTGTGCTACCTCATTAAAACTTACGCTTGAATATGTAGGATGTGTCCAGTCTTTTCTAAATACTCTAGCCCAACCACCTACGAGTTGTTCTGTTCCCAATCTAAATGTTCCTTGTCTTTCTTCTACTGTTCCATCATCTTTTTGAACTATGATTCCACTTTCCATTCCGTCATAATTTGGATTTAGCACTGCTCTTTTTAATATTGCATCTTTTCCAACAACTAATTGTGCAGGGACACCCGCTTTATATTTGATTAAATATGCTTCTCTTAAAAATGGATTTAATTTTCTAACTTTGCAAAGTTCTGTAAATAGTTTAAATTCTTGATTTGTTATTTTTGCATCTGTTCCTACTATATATTCTTGTACTATACTTGGTGTTAGTTTTATTTCATTTCCGTCAATATCAAATTTGACCATTAATTCATTATTTTTTTGTACTTCATTACTCATAATCGTAACCTCCACTTTCTAAAAATTGTTTTAATTCTCTTAATTTTGTTCTTGTTCCTCTTACTGTAAATTTTAATGTTAATATTTCTTCACTCTCTTCTTTTGGTTGTTCTAATGGTTTATTAAATACATTTTCTAATTGTTCATAACTTTTTTGAGTTATTTCATGATTTTCGTTCATTTCAATATGTACTACTTTTTGTTCTTGCCTTTTCTTTTCTTCTTCAATAGCCTTAAATCTATTTGTCACACTTGTTATCGCCTGTGATACATTTAACGATTGTTTGTATTCCACTAATATTTCTGTTTTATGTTCTTGTGTTTCAATAAGTTTTAAATCATCTATTATTTTGTCTATAAATTGTTTTGCTTGTTCTTTTAAATTTTTCATACTTGCTGATAATGTTACATTTATTCTTGCTTGTCCATATTCAATAAAATCAATATTATTAGCTGTTTTGTATTCTTCAAAATAATCCTTTATCTCATTTTCTTTCTTTGCTTTTAATTCATTCTCTATATTGTCAATTCTTCCTTTTAAAATTATATCTGCATTTCTGAATTTATCTGATATACATTGTTTATAAATATCTTCGAAATTATTGTATGGTTTCATTATTTGCTCTTTTACTGTTTTTCTTTGTATTTCAAACTCTTTATAATCCTTATTTAAATTTGCCCTCAGGTCTTTTATTATTTTTACATTTTCTTCTGTGCAAACCAAACTTGTCGCATTTTTTACTCTCTCATCTATAACTTTACTTATACTTTTTAACTGTTCTTCTATTATTGGTATTTGCTTTACTTGAATTAAATCTTTAATCATTTTCTATATCCTCCCAATTTTCATCATCTCTTTCTGCTAATGCATTCATTCTTCTGTCATATTCGTCAAAATCTATGTCATCTTCGATATAATCTAATACCATTTTATTTTCTAACATTATTCCTCCTTGACTTCTCTTTACAATTCGTGCTATAATATGTAAAGAGAATGTTTATTTAAATATTTTTTTGAGTTATCTATTCCCGTCTAAAGTTGTAGATAGCTCTTTTCTTATGTTATTTCTAAATTCTAATAAGTCTTTATATGTTCCATATGGTTTGCTTAGTGCTTGTTTCATTTTAAATAATTTTCTATGTTGCTGACAATTTTCTAAATGTTCATCTTCTAGCTCATTCCTCAAACTTACATTTTCATTACTTACTTTTTTATTTTCAGCTTTTAGCTTTTTATTTTCTTCTTGTAGATTTCCTATTAATGCCTCCATATTTTTTAATCTAGATCTTTTTATAAACATTGTTTTACCTCCTTATTTTCTTATTTTTTCTTCACATACAAATAAAATTTGTTGTAGTATTTCTCTTAATTCAGCTTCATTATGAAATTCATCTATGTCTGAAATAAGATCTTTGATTTGTTCATATCCTGATTTATCCATTCTTCTCATCTCCTTCCTTCCAATTTTTAAATTTATGATTTATGTATAAAAAGTTAATTGCAAGTAATGATATTTGAATAAAAAGTATTATCAATCTTATTTTTAATGTTTTTACTATTAAACAAATTACACATAATATCCAAACTATTAATGTTAATATGCACACCATCTTTTTCTCCTTTTCTTGTTTATTTTTATCGTTTTCGGATTGTTTACATTAACTATGTCTGCTATGAATGAATTACATTACAGACATCCATTTATTTTCTCACTTCTTGATGTTCTTATTATTCTTGCACAATGTATTCTTTCTAATAAAATAAATAGTGCTCTTGATTATTGCTTTGATAAGAAGTATGATGGGAAAAAACAAAAACCCTAAAATAAAACCACCGTATAATCTTACAAAATCCATATTTTCATCTTCTCCTTACTTATACACTGTCATCTGATTAAATGACCAAACTACGAACATTACTGAACTTGAATATACTGTTAAAAATACTACTGCTCGTCCAATTAATTCATATATTTTATTTCTTCTGTTTCTCTTTTTCATTTTTTCATCTCCTTCCTAACTAAATTTGATATTATTTTTGCAGAATCTTTAATGAAATTGTCATCATCTTGTTTGTTCCCTGCAAATATACATTTTATTGTAAAACCCTCTAGTCCTTCTATGTTTGTGTATGTTTTTGTTTGCATCTCTCTGTCCCCCTTTAGTCTTTTGTCGTACTTATTGTACGTTGTAAAGATAAAAAAATTTGCACTATAGGTACATTTAAAATTTCAGCAAAAATTCCTTTCGCTTTATCACTAGGATTCCTTTCGCCTCTTTCTATCATTGATATATAATCTTTAGAAAATCCAGATTTTTTAGCCAGTTCCTCTTGTGTTAATTTTGCCTTTATTCTTAAATCCTTAAATGTTGTCTCCTTCATGTTCTCATCTCCTTTCGTACTTATTGTTCGTTACTTTATTTGCATTATATAGTACAATATGTTCTTTGTCAATACTTTTATCAAAAAAAATCTTATCTTTTCCTCAATCCCTTCTCTCTCTAAGAAAGAATTTTGCACAAATTGTTCTATTTTTCTTTACATATCGTACAAATTGTTATATAATATATTTATCTTATTTGAAAGGATGATTGTTTTGAACAGATTGAGAGAATTAAGATTAGAAAAAGGATTATTACAATCAGATATTGCTAAAATTATAGGAAAAAAAGATAGGATTATTGGCTTTTATGAATCAGGAGAACGTGACCCTAGTACAGAAACATTATCTATATTGGCAGATTTTTTCGATGTTTCCATTGATTATTTATTAGGGAAATCTAATGTAAGAAATCCTAAACAAGAAGATGACCCTTTGGGACTTGCTAATATAGGCTTTAGTATGAAAAATTATAAACCACCAACAGAGACTCAAAAGGATCAAATACGTGATATGATAAAGATAATATTAAAAGATAATAAAATAGACGAAGGAGAAAAATAGATGAATTTATATTCTCTATATGATATAGCTGAAAGAGAAAACATTAAAATATATAATCATTATATAGACAATGCAAAAGGTATATTTATTAATTACAAAAATATGAACGCTATATTTATGAATACTGCAAACATAATAAATACACTTGATGAAAAGTGTGTATTATCCGAAGAATTGGGGCATTATTATATGGATGCCTTATATCCTGCGCTATCAAATGATACAATACTTATATCAAAACAAGAATATCGTGCTAAAAAGTGGAGTTACTATGCATTAATTCCTTTTGAAAAGCTACAACTAGCTATTTTAAGTCGGAGTTAATAATCTTTATAGTCTTGCTGATTATTTTGATGTTACAGTAGAATATATGCAAAACGCATTAGTTTTTTATAAAGAAAAATGTGGAGAAAAATTAATAACTGGAGGTTAAAAATATGGAGTTAGCTGTTTCTTATGCAAGATTTAGTTCAGACAATCAAGATATAAAATCAGCAGATGACCAAGAAATTGAAAATAAAATATATGCACAAAATAACAATATAAAAATAGTACAATACTTTCGTGACGAAGCTAAATCAGGTACAAAAACAGCTTCTCGTGAAGGTTTCTTTGATATGCTTAACTATTGCAAAAAATATAATAGAGCTAAAGATAACACTTCAAAAATAACATATATTTTAGTTTGGAAATTTAATAGATTTGCAAGAAATGACTATGATTCTACTTTTTATAAAGCTGAATTCAAAAAAATGGGGATACGCGTGTTAAGTATAACACAACCAATTCAGGATACTCCTGAAGGTCATTTACTAGAAGGTATAATCCAAAATGTAGATGCTTATTATTCTGAAAACTTAGCCTCTGATGTAAGACGTGGCATGAGAAATAATGCAAAAGAACAAAAATTTAACGGTGGACTTGCTCCGTTAGGATATAAGATAGAAAATCAAAGATATGTTATTAATGAAGATGAATCAAAAATTATAAAAGAAATATTTGATTTATATGTAAATAAAGGTAAGGGACTTATTGATATAGCAATTTCTATGAACAAAAAAGGATATAAAACACGATTACATAGAAATTTTAAACAAAGTAGTATATATGATATATTAAGAAATAACACTTATATAGGCACTTATACTTTCAGAATAAAAGAAACAGATGAATATTATGAATATGAAGATGCATTGCCCGCAATAATTGATAAGGAGGTCTTTAATAAAGTGAGTAAAATTAGTGAAAGAAACAGTAAACACAAAGGAAGCTATAGTGCAAAAGAAAACTATTACTTGAGTGGTTTGATTGTTTGTGCTGAATGTGGAAAAAATTATGTTGGTACTAAAACTACAAAGAAAAAAGATGGTAAAACATACACTTATAAAAAATATAAATGTAATGGTAGAAATAAGATGTTTAAATGTACAAATAAAATAATTAATGCAGAAGCCTTGGAAAATTTTGTTCTAAAGGTTTTAAAAGAAAAACTTACTAATAAAGAAAATTTAACAAATGTATTGGCAGAAATAGAAGATGTATATAATTCTTATAGAGACGATGTTAAAGACACTTATAATGATACAGTAAGAGAATTAAATAAAATAGAAATAAAATTAAATAATTACATGAAAGCAATCGAGGATGGATTATATAATTCTAAAATGAAAGAAGAAATCCAAAATTTAGATGAAAGAAAATCTACTTTAGAAATGCTTTTGAAGGAATCAGATCGCAGAAATAATCAAAAAAAGTTTGATGGTATTGAATTACTAGATATGTTCAAAAAGAATTTAAATAATTATGAAAATATGAGTGATATAGAAAAAAAGAATTTGTTTAAAATGTACATTAAAAAAATTGAAGTAAATCATAATGAGATTACAATATACTTCAATCTATCTTGTTTAAATGATTACGAGATTTCGCAATCTGAATTGGTCGAGGCGACAGGGATCGAACCTGCGACCTCATGGTCCCAAACCACGCGCGCTACCAACTGCGCTACGCCTCGATTTAATGTTATAATTTTAAACGCTTATATATAATATCATACTTTGCAAATAAATTCAACCCTTTTTTCAAAATTTCTTAAAAATAAATTTAATAGCTCTATCTCAAAATATATTTCAAGATAAAGCTATTAAATTAATCTTTACTTTTTCCAAACAAAGATAGAATTCTTAAAAAGATATTAATAAAATCTAAATATAATTCCATAGCACCATATACATATAATTTCTCGTCATCACAAAATCCTACTTCTTGCATAGCCCTAATTTTATTCATATCATAAACTGTTAATCCACAAAATACAATTAACATTGCCCAATCTAAAACAAGGTCTAAAAAAGTATTTCCTAGAAATAAATTTATAATTGTTAACACAAGACCTATGATAAGTGCCACACTTAGAATTGTTCCAAAACTTGATATATCTCTATTGGTCTTATATCCAATATATGCTAAAGTTCCAAATAAAACAGCTGTACCTGCAAAAGCATATACAATAGATGTCATTTCAAAAACTGCAAATATTATTGATAGCGTAAAACCATTTAAAAATGCATATGCATAAAATAATATTGTAACTGCCATAGGAGAAAGTTTTCTAAATAGTAATGAAAATATAATAACAACTACTACTTCTGCTACAGCTAGTGCTCCATATGTTCCACCTTCAATCATAGAAATATATATTCCTGACTTATATGCATAAAAAGCTGTAATAGCACTTGCAAGTAGACCTAAAAACATTCTAAAAAATGTATTTGTAAGTATACTATTCATATCCATTGTACGAATAGGGTTTCCTTCTTCATATGATTCCATTATATTCACCACCTTTCTATTCTTTATTATATGTAAAAATTTAAAATCTAATTTGTATAATATATTTTAAATATAAATCCTATAAAAGTCAATACTAACACAAAATTACCGAATTTTTCTAATTTTTTTTAAAATGACTTGAAAAATCTTAAAAATCACAGTATAATAGTAAAGTAATGCACCCGTAGTTTAGTTGGATAGAATGCGAGGCTACGAACTTCGAGATCGGGGGTTCGAATCCCTCCGGGTGCACCAAAAAAGCACCATTTTAGGTGCTTTTTATTTTTCTATTTTTCAATAGTATACTCTAAAATATTTGGTAACTCAAAATCTTTATCCTCAACAGTATCAAAACTATATTCTCTATTAACTACACTCTTCTTATTATTATCTAATATATTAACAATAATATCAACCAATCCAGTTTCTTTATTAATATAACATGTTCCATCATCAGTAAATATTGCACTTATAACATAATATTTATTATCATTAACTTTCTCTGTTCTTATTTTACATATTACACTTAAATTCAATAAATCTTTTTTACTATTACCTATATCCAAAACATTTATATCCAGTGAAAATATATTTCCCATCCCTTCGCGCATAATCTTTCTTCCATCAGTTAGATCCCAAAATACTTTTGAAGAATTGCCATCAACATATTGAGTCATAACATCACCAGTTGATTTCCTTTTAACAACTGTTTTTCTTTTATCATCTTTAATATATGTTTCAATGTAATCTAGCCCCGAATCTTCTCCTGATACCTTAAGATAGTAATTCGTTTTACTCTCATATCCTTTCGATTTAGTACTAATTGAACTTAATATAATTATATTTCTCACTAGGTGTACTAAAAATATTAATAATAGCACAAATACTACTATTAAAATTTTTTTTCCTATCTTTTTCTTGTTCATAAACATACCTCCTCTTGTGTACAGCTTAGAAATTCTATGTTTAGCAGTTTTAAACCTTCAAATTTTTTTCTATAAAGTTTCATTTGCTTTACCATTTTCAATTTAATTAAATTATATCATATTTGCAATTTTTTTGCAATTTTCACTACTTTTTTTATTATTATGTAATAATTGGTAATTCATATTTTTAGACTATTATGGACTGTGCAAATTTTCGAAATCTCTTGTGCCACATAGTATTTCCTAACTATAAGTTAGTTCATAAAATCTTTAGAACTTGTTATACTAATATAGTAAAAAATAGGTTTTTGGAGGTGTAATATGAACGCAGAAGTAAAATCAGAAATGGACAAAGTATTTGGTTCAATTTTAAAGGATTATAGAACAAGAAAAAAACTTACACAAGCAGAAATGTCTGAAAAATTGGATATTTCAGAAAAATACGTATCAAGAATAGAAACTGGAACTGGTGGAATCAGCAAAGAAACACTAGCAAAATATATGAATATTTTAGGAATAAGTCCAAATAAAATGTATAAAGAATTTATAAATAATCCTAAAATAAAAGCTGAAATTGAAGTATCAGAAAAATTATCTGATTTATCACCTGAAAAGTTAGAAGTTGTTTTAGAAATGATAAAATTACTAGGAAATTTAAAAGACTAATCTTAAAAGGAATATACCTTACAAAGTATATTCCTTTTACTTTTCACCAAGTTTTATTTCAATATCTCTATTAATTTTTCCTCTGTTAATATTTAATGTAACTTTATCCCCTGGATTCTTTGTATAAATATATTCTCTTAATTCATTAACTGTGCTACATTTATTTCCATCAATACTTGAAATAATATCTCCCTTTTCCAAATCCGTATTATATGATGCACCATTAACCATAATTTTCTCAACATATACTCCTGAAGTAAAATTATCATTTAAAGATAAATATTGAGATATAGATTTATCATACACATAAATTCCTAAGCTTGCTTCTTTAAAACTGCCATCATTTATAAATCTATTTATTACTGGTTTCACAACATTTATTGGTACAGCAAATCCCATTCCTTCTGCTGAAGTGATTTTCACGGAATTGATCCCAATCACTTCTCCTGTTGCATAAACAAGTGGTCCACCGCTGTTTCCTGGGTTTATAGTTGCATCTGTTTGAAGCAAATTCGACATATATATATCATTATTATTTTCTGTAATCTTTACTGTCCTATTTAAAGCACTTATAATGCCTGATGTAACAGTTCTTCTAAATTCTAATCCTACTGGATTACCTATTGCATACACTGTTTCACCAGCTCTTACGCTACTTGAGTTTCCTAAGTTAGCATATGCCAAATTTTCAGCATCTATTTTAGTTAAAGACAAATCTAAATCAGAATCTGCCCATACAACCTTGCCGTTATAAGTATTTCCATCATCTATTGTAACATAGCATGTACTATATTTATCACCTGTTACATGATTATTACTTAAAATATACCCATTACTTGAAACGATAATACCAGTACCTAAACCCAAATCATCTTCTGTGGACTTCGATAAAATTGATCCTCCGACTGACTTTAATTTAGAAATTCCACATACACTTTCTGTCACTTCTTCTATCATATTTGCTATATTTTTACTATTTTTATTTATGTTTTCCACAGTTTGAGAACTATCTGTGGAAACTGTTAATCTTTTCGAGTCATAATTTGATTTAATTTCTATGTTTTGATACATATTATATAAATAATATCCTACACCTGTTATAATTAGCATCACAACCAAAGCAATCCACGCTTTTTTCATATATTTCACCTACTTCATTTATATTATTCCCTAATAAATTACTTTTAAACCAATTTAATACATTCATTTTTTCTATGTTTTTTTACAAAATCTACCAAAACAATTGCTTTTTTCCTTAAAATGCACTATAATAACACTATAAATGTGAATATAGATAAAAGGTAGGTTTATTATGCAAAATAAAAAAATGTATGAATTAACTAATCCACAAAAGAGTATCTGGCTAACCGAACAATATTATAGTAATACTGCTATCAATAATATTTGCGGTAGCTTGTTAGTAAAAGAAAATTTAAATGTAGAACTATTTAATCTAGCTATTAATAAATTCGTAGAAAATAATGATAGCTTCAGGTTACATTTTACTCTTAATGATGGTACACCTTATCAATATTTAGTACCAAATGAATTTATTAATTTCGAAGTAATTAATTTAAATAATGAAAAAGAAATTGATCAAGTGGCAGAAAAAATTGTAAAAGTGCCATTTAATTTTTATGACTCAAGATTATTTGATTTTAAAATATTTAAACTAAAAAATGGTTTTGGTGGATTTATTGTAAATGTTCATCACATTATTTCTGATGCCGCAACATTATCTTTTGTAGGCACTGAAATTGCTGACATTTACGCATCATTAATTAATAATGATGAAATTCCATCAAAATCATTTTCTTATATTGACTATATAAATTCAGAAAAGGATTATCTAAAAAGCAATAGGTTTGAGAAAGATAAAGAATATTGGAATAACTTACTTTCTCCTCTTCCAGAAGTTGCAACAATTCCATCTTCAAAGACTGAAGAAGATTCTCCAATCGCTCGTAGAATGGAATTCACTTTTGGTAAAGAATTGCTTGAAAAAATAAATGCATTTTGCAAAGAAAACAAAATATCTATGTACAATTTCTTAATTGCTATTTATAGTATCTATATTGGTAGAATAAATAACATGGATGTATTTACTTTAGGTACTCCTATACTTAACAGAACTAATTTTGCCGAAAAACATACTTCAGGTATGTTTATTAGTACATCCATATTAAAAATTAATACTCAAAACAATCCTTCATTTATTGAATTTGCTCAAAATATTGCAAAAGATTGTATGGGTATGCTTCGTCATCAAAAATATAATTATCAATATATTTTAGAGGATTTGCGAAAAGCAAATAAAAATTTATCAAATTTATATAACATAGGATTATCTTACCAAATAACTAAAGCAACTGATAGTAATATTTCACTCCCATATTCAACTAAATGGCATGGAACACCATTTATAGCAAATGACTTAGATATAAACTTTCATGATAATGACAACTCTGGTTCTTTATTAATTGAATATGATTATAAAATTTGCAAATATGATAGTTATGATATTAATAATATTCATAATAGAATTGTTTGTATAATAACTCAAATATTAAATAATCCTAATTGCTTAATTAATAATATATCTATTTTAACTAAAGAGGAAGAAAATCAAATATTAAATAATTTCAATAACACATATTTAGATTATGATAAATCAACAACAATAGTTGATTTATTTGAAAAACAGGTTAAAAATAATCCTGATAATATTGCAGTTATTTTTGAAGATGAAAAAATAAAATATAGTGAATTAAATAAAAAAGCAAATCAATTTGCACATTATATTTTAAACAATTTCGACGTTCAAAATTCTAATATTGCTATTTTATTAAATAGAAGTGTAAACATATATATTGCTATGTTAGCCGTTTTAAAACTAGGCGCAAACTATACTTTAGTGGATCCTAAACTTCCAATAGATAGAATAAAATACATGATAAAAAATAGTAATACTAGTTTATTAATATCAGATTTAGAGATGTCTAAAGAACTTGAATTTGACAATATTGTTAACTTTAATAATATAAACGCTAATTATAAAACAACTAATTTAAATATAAAAATAAATGCAGAATCTCCTTGTTGTGTTATATACACTTCTGGTTCAACAGGTACTCCAAAAGGCGTTATCTTAACACATAAAGGTATAGTAAATATGGTAAATTCATATAATAAAATCTTAAAAACTGATACACTAAAATCCTTTTTAAGTATTAGTACAGTATCTTTTGATATGTTTGCTGTAGAAACTTTTGTACCTCTACTAAATGGTAAAAAAGTAATTTTAACATCTAATACAGAACAAAATTCTCCTTTAGAATGGCAAAAATTAATTACTGAAAATAATATTGAGTTTATATTAACTACACCTTCTAAAATAGAATTATTATTACTAGATAGTATCAATTCTAACTGTTTAAAAAATGTTAAAGTTATTCAATTAGGTGGAGAAACATTCACTAATTTATTATATAATAAACTATCTAAAGTAACAAATGCTAATATATTCAACGGTTATGGTCCTACAGAATCAACAGCTTGCTGTTCTACTAAAAATGTTTCTATAGATAATATATCAACTATTGGTAAACCATTCTGCAATACAAATATTTATATATGTGATAAAACTCTAAACCTTTTACCAGTAGGAATTATAGGTGAAATATGTGTTTCAGGTGATGGTGTTTCCTTAGGTTATATAAATAATAAGGAAATGACAGAAAAATCATTTGTACATAATAACTTTAATAATTCTATTATGTATAAGACCGGTGATTTAGGGAAATTCAATTCTTCTGGAGAATTAGAATATATAGGAAGAAGAGATAATCAAGTAAAATTGCGTGGTTTACGTATAGAATTAAGTGAAATATCTAACAAAATAAATAGTATTGATGGAATAAATAATAGTGTAGTTGTTATAAAAAAAGTTAATGGCATAGATTCACTTTGTGCTTATATTTCTGCATCTACAAATATATCTGTAAATAAAATAAAAAAATGTTTAAAACAATTTTTACCTGATTATATGATACCTAATTTTTATAGTTTTATAGATAATATACCATTAACATTAAATGGAAAAGTTGACTTTAGAAAACTTCCTGAAATATCAGTCAAACTAACAAACAATAAGGAAGATTTGTCTAATTTATCTGATATAGAAATAAAAATAAAAAATATATGTGAAGAATTTTTGAATACATCTTCATTAAATATTAATTCTAATTTATTTGAATTAGGTGGAGATTCTCTTTTTGCTATAAAACTAGCAACAAAATTGTCATCTATGTTTGATATTGATTTAAAAGTTGATAAAATATTTGCATATCCAACTATAAAAGATCTATCTAACTATATAGAAAATGAATCTATAAAAATAAAATCTATAAAAATAAATAAAGCTGAAAAACAACCTTTTTACCCTCTTTCATCAGGGCAAAAGAGAATATATTATGCTTGCCAAAAAAATAACACTTCAACTGCATATAATGTAGCAGGAGCATTTGTAATTGACACTATACTTGATAAAGATAAAGTTCAAAATGCCTTTAATACAATAATAAAAAATAATATTGCATTTAGAACTTATTTTAGGAAAGTAGATGGAACACCTATGCAATTTATTTTAGATGATATAGATTTTAAAATAAATTGCTTCAAAGATAAAATAGACAATCCTAAAAAACTTATAGATACTTTTTCTAAGCCTTTTAATTTAGAAGAATGTCCTTTACTAAGGGTAGAATTACATTATTTAAATAATAATCAATCTGCCATATTAATAGATTCACATCATATTATACTTGATGGTGTTTCTTTAGATGTATTTATGAAAGAGTTCTGTAATATATATTCTGGTAATACTCCTTCAAAAAATACAATTGATTATATAGATTATTCTGTATGGGAAAATAATTTTAATAAGTCTAGTGACATCATTCCAATAGAAAATTACTGGCTAAATAAATTTAAAGATATATCTAATCCTATACTTAATTTGCCTTATGATTATGCAAATAATATTAACACATTTAGAGCAAATAGAATAAATAAAATAATTCCTGATGATATATTTAAAAAATTAGAAGAATTATCAAATATCAATGATTGTTCTCCATATATGTTATTCTTATCTGCATTCTTTATTTTACTTTATAAATATACAGGTCAAAATGACATATTTGTCGGAAGTCCTATATCAGGAAGATATTCAGAAGAAATACAAAATATAATAGGAATGTTCACTAATAATATTGTTTTAGAAGAAAAGATAAAGGATGCATCTTCTTTTAGAGACATATTAAAACAAGTAAAAACAACTGTATTAGAAGCTCTATCTAATCAGCCATATCCTTATGATCAACTAGTTGAAAAATTAAAACTTGGAAATAATAATTCCTTATTAGATGTTATGTTTGTTTATCAAAACATATCTAAAAATGACTTTAATATAAATAATCATAAAATAGAAGGAATTTCTTCTAGCAATAAATTTTCAAAATTTAATTTATTATTAGAAATACAGCCAAGCAATAATTTACTTAGTTTTGAGTATAACACCTCTTTATTTAAAACAGATACTATTACTAGCTTATTAGAACATTATATTTTCATATTGAACCAAATTATTAGCAATATTAATATAAAAATTACTGATATTGAAATAATTACAGATAAAGAAAAACAACTTTTAGAGAAATTTAACAATACATATGTTGAACCAAATAATGATACAATAATTTCTTTATTTGAAAATCAAGTAAAGGAAAACAAAGACAATATAGCTTTGATTTGCAATGACTGGTATATGACTTATAATCAATTAAATGAAAAAGTAAATAGTTTAGCACACCATTTAATAAATAAAGGAATAAAAAACAATGATATAGTTTGTATAATGACAAACCGTTCATTTGAAACAATAATTTCTATGCTTGCAATACTTAAAGCAGGAGCAGCATTCTTTAATGTCGACCCAACTTATCCTATTGATAGAACAAATTATTACATTGAAGATAGCAACGTTCAATTTGTTTTAACGCAGAGATCCCTAAGAGATTTGGTCTCTAACATTAAAAATTGTATAGAAATTGACCTAGATAATGAAACTATATACTCTAAACATTATGACAATCCTAACATTCACCATAATCCAACTGACTTATCTTATATTATTTATACATCTGGATCTACAGGTGTACCAAAAGGTGTAATGTTAAACCAAATAGGATTTGCTAATATGGCTAAAGCGATGACTTTAGTATTAGATTATTTAAAAGATGGTAATAAGCAAACTTTACTTTCTGTAACATCAACACCATTTGATATATTTGTTTATGAAATATTCGTTTCTCTAACTCACGGATTAAGAGTTGTTATGGCAAACAATGCAGAACATAGAAATCCTTTATTGTTAGAAAACTTAATACAAAAACATTCTGTAACCGCAATGACTGTTACCCCTAGTCTTATGAAAATAATATATGATAATAGAAGTTCTGATGCAGCACTTTCTAAAGTTAAAAATATGGTCTTTGGTGGAGAACCTTTATCTGAAAAATTTGTAAAAGATTTAAAAAATCTTGCAAGTGATATAACTGTATATAATATATATGGACCTAGTGAAATTACTGTATTATCAAACGTTCAAAATTTAGATGGCGAAAAGGAACTTACTGTTGGACCACCTATTATGAATACACAAATGTACATATTAGATCCTAATATGAAACAAGTACCTATTGGAGTTAAAGGTGAAATATATATTGCTGGTATTCAAGTTGGTTTAGGATATATCGGAAAACCTGAACTAACTAAAGAACGTTTCTTAGATAATCCATTTGGCCCTGGTAAAATATATAAATCAGGAGACATAGGAAGATGGACATTTGATGGTAAAATACAATGTTTAGGTAGAATAGACCACCAAGTAAAATTAAGAGGACTTCGTATAGAACTTGGTGAAATAGAAAAACAAATTGAACTTATGAAACATGTTTCTTGTTCAGTAGTTAACAAAGTTGAAGTTGATGGAAAAGAAGCTCTATGTGCATATTTCGTAGCAGATAAACCTATTGACAATAAAAAAATTAAAGAACACCTTAGAGCAAATTTACCTGCTTATATGGTACCTTTATATATAATGCAATTACCTGAAATGCCATATACAATAAATAGAAAAATAGATAGAAAGGCTCTACCAATACCTACAAATGTTTCTACTACTCAGGTTTCTGTTGATATAAAATCATTATCTTCTAATGAAGAAAAACTACTTCACATATGGAAACAAATTTTAAAAACAGATTCTATTAGTATTAATGATAATTTTTTTGATATAGGTGGAGATTCTATATCTGCTATAGACATGCAAATTGAAGCATTAAAATATGGAATCAACTTTGAATATTCAGATATATTTCAAACTCCAACAATAAAAGAACTGGCTAACAAATCTGATAAAAAATCTTCTAAATTGGACTTAGATTATGTAATAAATTATGACTATAGTAATATAAATAAGATTCTAGCCAATAACTCAATAGATAATCTATCATCTATTGAAAAATATGACTTTAAAAATATTCTTTTAGTAGGAGCTACTGGATATCTAGGAGTTCATTTAATAAAATCCTTCCTAGAAACATATACGGGAAAAGTTTATTGCTTGGTAAGAGAAAAAAATAATATATCTCCTGAGCAAAGATTAAAAGGTCTGTTAGAATTTTATTTTGGAACTAAATTCTTTACTAATTACAAAAATCGTATTTGTATATTAGAAGGAGATTTAACAAAAAAAGACTTAGGTTTATCAAAAGAAGATTATTATACTTTGTCAAATAATGTAGATGTTGTAATAAATTCAGGTGCACTAGTAAAACACTATGGTGCTATAGAAACATTTGAAACAACAAATGTTAAAGGAACACAAAATGTTGTTGACTTCTGTGTAAAAGAACATAAACGATTACTACATATTTCAACTGTAAGTGTATCTGGAAATGGTATGAAATCGAAAGATATTTCTTTAGCAAATCAAAAAATATATAAAGAATCTAACCTTTATATTGGGCAAAATTTAGATAGTGTTTATGCATATACTAAATTTAAAGCTGAAATGATAGTGCTTAATTCTATACTAGATGGATTAGATGCCTCTATTCTTAGAATAGGTAATATTGCTAGCAGATATTCAGATGGTATGTTCCAAAAAAATGTAGAAGATAATGCATTTGTAAAGCGTTTTAAATCTTTTATAGAAATAGGAGCAATACCAAAATATTCATTAGAGCATGAATTGGAATTTACCCCTGTTGATTTATGTGCTGATGCAGTTATATCTATATTAGGATATAAGAGTTGTTGTAATGTATTCCATATATATGATACAAACTTATTACCAATTAAAGAATTATTGAATATATTAGAAAGTATTGGAATCGAAATCACTCCTATTTCTAACAGACTTATGGCAGATGTTATAACAGGAATACTAGAAGATAATTCTAGAAAAGATATTTTATCAGGAATAATATATGATCTAGATGAAAATAAGAACTTGATATATACTTCTGATATATTATTAAATGCAGATTTCACTAAAAAATATTTAGAAAAAATAGGATTTAAGTGGAAAAAAATAAATAAAAGTTATATAATAAAATATATGAATTACTTAAGACAAACTGGCTTCATTAATTTTTAGGAGGTTATTATGATAAAATATTTAAACACATCATTTATAGCACTTTCAGCATCAAGTATATTAACACTTGCAATATTAATATACATATTACGTAATAAAAAAAATAATTCACAAATTAATAAATTATTTTCTTATACATTAATATGTATATTAATAATTTCAATTGGTGTAATTTTACAATCTATATTTAGTAATTTATTTACTATAGATCCTATTCACTTTGAGAAATTTATATATATTGGAACTTGCTTTTTACCAGTATTTTTATATCTTACTAGTATTGCATTTTCTAATACTAAAATAAACTTTAACAAATGGTATTTATTATTATTTGTAATACCTATAATTTCGTTGATTGTACTATGTACAAATAGTTTACACCATTTATTTTACAAAACATATTCAATGAATACTGCTGAAGTTGTATTTGGACCATACTTCTATGTTCATACATTATATACTTATGGTTTATTGTTACTTTCTTTAATTGGATTCTTAAAATATTCAATTAAAAACTCTGGATTCTTTTCTAAGCAATCCATTCTAATAACAATAGGTTCATTAGTTCCTATAGTTGCAAACATTTTAGGAACATTTAATATAATTCATATGACAGTATACATGACACCAATGTGTTTTTCTATAACAATTATGTTTTATGCAATTGCTATATTCAAATTCAACTTTTTAAGTGTAGCTCCAATAGCACTACAAAGAATAGTTGATAGAATGTCAGATGCATA
Source organism: uncultured Clostridia bacterium (assembly GCA_934167965.1). Classification (GTDB taxonomy): domain Bacteria; phylum Bacillota; class Clostridia; order TANB77; family CAG-508; genus CAG-269. The sequence continues at coordinate 22,363 of CAKPMJ010000005.1, forward strand.
TATTGTAATAGATGAAGAAAATAATATTATTGATTTTAACAGTACATTTATAAAAAAATTCAAGGTTAAAAATAATTCTTTAAGAGGAAAAAATATATTTGACATTATAAAATTAAATAATGGAGAATTAAGTGATAAATTAGAAAAATCTAAAACAACGACAAACACAATATCATTTGAAAAATACATACCATCACTTAATAAATACTTTAATATAGAAATAAGTAGCATTACAAATAAAGGAACATTTTTGGGTACATTAATATTATTTAAAGATATCACTCAACATATACAAGATATGAATACTATCCAAAATAAACAAGACCAATTAATTGAACAAGAGCGTCTTGCTTCACTTGGACAGATGATTGGAGGAATCGCACATAACTTAAAAACTCCTATAATGTCAATATCAGGTGCAGCAGAAGGTATAAGAGACCTAGTAAATGAATTTGATGCATCTATTGGAAACCCTGTTGTAAATAATGATGATTTTCACGCTATTGCAAGTGATATGTATGGTTGGATAGATAAAATCAAGTCATATACAGAATACATGTCAGATGTTATAACAGCAGTAAAAGGACAAGCTGTAGTGCTTGGAAATGATACAGAGATAAAATTTACTATTAGTGAATTATTAAAAAGAGTTAATATTTTAATGAGACATGAACTAAAAAATGCTGTTGTTTACCTAAATACTGTTGTCAAAATAGATGAGAATACTTATATAAATGGTGACGTTAATAGTTTAGTACAAGTTATTAATAATATGATCTCAAATGCAATTCAAGCATATAATGGAGAACCAGAAAAAAATATTGATTTAATAGTTGATTTATATGATAATAATCATGTCGTACTATCAGTAAAAGATTATGGACCTGGACTTCCAGATATAGTAAAAGATAAATTATTTAAAGAAATGATAACAACAAAAGGTAAAAATGGTACAGGACTTGGTTTATATATGTCATACTCAACAATAAAAGCACATTTTAATGGTAATGTAACTGTTGAGTCTGAAAAAGGAAAAGGTACAACCTTTAATATTATTTTACCTTTATAATACTTGAAAGATATAATTTTGAATGAAATTATATCTTTTTATTTTTGCCAAAAACTGTTGCTTTTTGTAAAAATTATGATTATAATGTGGATATAATAAGGAGGGTTTTATTATGCGTATTGGTAATATGATAAAACAAGAAAATACTACAGAAGAAAATCCTAACTCATCATATAAAATACTAGCAGTTGATGATGAAATAGGAATAGTTGATTCCTTATCTATATTTTTAAAAAGATCTGGATATTCTTTTACAGGAGTTACAGATCCTTTAGAAGCAATAGAAAAAATAAAAAATGAACATTTTGATATATTGCTATTAGACTTTATTATGACTCCATTACACGGAGACCAAGTCGTTGAAGAAATTAGAAAATTTAATAAAGAATTGTATATCTTATTGCTTACTGGTCATAAGGATTTAGCTCCACCACTAGAAACAATAAAAAGACTTGATATACAAGGATATTGTGAAAAGAGTGATAAATTCGACCAATTACTTTTATTAATTGAGTCTGGAATAAAATCTGTTGAACAGATGAGACAAATAAAGAAAATAAATGAACAACTTGCTGATACTTATAACAAACTAGAACAAGCTTACATGGAGAGCATTCAAACAGTTAGATATACAGTTGAAGCAAGAGATACATATACGAGAGGTCACTCTGATAGAGTTGCAGAATATTCTGTTTTAATAGGTAAAAAATTAGGTCTATCTGAAGAAGATCTTAGACGTCTCAGAATTGGTGGTCTTTTCCATGATGTTGGAAAAATTGGTGTTCCTGATAGTGTATTACAAAAAAATGGTAAACTTACTGATGAAGAATATTCAGAAATAAAAAGCCATCCTACAATAGGAGCACACATACTATCTACGGCAACTATTTTTCAAGACATATTACCTATTGTAAAATATCATCATGAAAGATATGATGGTACAGGATATCCTAGTAATTTAAAAGGAGAAAACATACCTTATCTTGCAAGAATAACGGCTATTGCAGACTGTTTTGATGCAATGACATCTAAGAGGGTTTATAGAGATTCTCTTCCTTTAGATGTAGTTATATCTGAAATAGAAAAATGTAAAGGTACACAGTTTGACCCTCAAATAGCTGATGCATTTTTAGATATTTTACGTAATGATTATAATAGTATAATACTAATTCAAAGTAAATATGATACTGAAACACCAGAAAAGAGTAAGTTTTAAAACTTACTCTTTTAATTTATATTTTCATACTTAATGCAACCTTGTGTCTATTATTATCTAGTCCAATTACTTTTACTTTAACAATATCTCCTACAGATACCAAATCAGATGGATTTTTTATATATTTTTCACTCATCTCTGATATATGTACTAGCCCATCATACTTAACACCAATATCAACAAATGCTCCAAAATCTATAACATTTCTAACAGTCCCTGTTAAAATCATTCCTTCTTTTAAATCTTCAAACTTTAAAACATCTTGTCTAAGAACAGGTTTTGGCATTTCATCTCTTGGATCTCTTCCTGGTTTAGAAAGTTCTCCAATAATATCTGTTAAAGTCATCTCTCCTATTTCTAATTCTTTAGCTGTATTTTTTATATCAATGCTCTTTAATTTTTCTCTAATTTTATCAACTTGTGTTTTATCTTTTAAATCCTCTTTACTAAAACCTATTATGTTTAATAGCTTTTCAGTTGCCTCGTAACTCTCTGGATGTACAGCAGTAATCTCTAATGGGTTATCTCCATCAGTAATTCTTAAGAATCCCGCACATTGTTCAAAGGCTACTTTCCCTAATTTTGGAACTTTTAAAAGTTGTTTTCTATTTTTTAGTTTTCCATTTTCATCTCTATATTTAACTATATTTTTAGCAATAGATGAATTTATTCCAGAAACATACATTAAAAGTGATGGTGTAGCAGTATTAACATCTACTCCTACTTTATTAACTGCATCTTCTACTACTCCTGTCAAACTCTCTGATAAATTTTTTTGGTTTACATCATGTTGATATTGTCCAACTCCTATAGCTTTTGGATCAATTTTTACAAGTTCTGCAAGTGGATCTTGTAATCTTCTTGCAATTGATATAGCTCCTCTTATAGAAACATTTATGTCTGGATATTCTTCAGTTGCAAGTTTAGATGCAGAATAAACAGATGCTCCTGCTTCACTTACTATTACATAATTAACTTCTCTATCTGCTTCTTTTATCATGTCTGACACAAACATTTCTGACTCTCGTGATGCTGTTCCATTTCCTATAGCAATCATATCAATTTTATCTTTTTTTATTAAATTTAATAATTCTTTTTTAGCACCTTCTACATCATTTTGTGGTTCAGTTGGATAAACTGTAGTATAATCTAAAACTTTTCCTGTTTCATCTATAACTGCAATTTTACATCCTGTTCTATATGCAGGGTCAAATCCCATTACTGTTTTTCCTTTAATTGGTGCTCCTAAAAGTAATTGCTTTGCATTTTTACCAAATACCTTTATAGCTTTATTTTCTGCTTTTTCAGTTAAATCAGAACGAATTTCTCTATCTATTGATGGCTCTATTAATCTTTTAAAACTATCTAAAATAGTATTTTTTAGCATTTCTGTAAATTGATTTTCACCTTTTAAAATGTCTCTTTCCATTATAGATAAGATTTTTTCTTCATTTTTTTCTATTTTGACTTTTAAGAATTCTTCCTTTTCTCCTCTATTTATTGCAAGTATTCTATGGCTTGGAATTCTTGATACTACTTCATTATAATCATAATACATTTCATAATTAGATTTTTCTTCTTCATTTGTTGCTTTTGTGTTTATTACACCTTCTCTATAACAAATCTTTTTTATTTTTTTTCTATATTCTGCATTATCAGAAATATTTTCTGCAATTATATCCAATGCTCCTTGTATGGCATCTTCTACTGTTGCCACTACTTTATCTTTATTTTTCTTGTCTTCTTCTGTTAAACTATCTATATTTATATATTTTTCTGCTATTTCATTTATATCTTCTTTTTCTTCTTGTTTATATATTATTTCTGCTAATGGCTCTAATCCTTTTGCTTTTGCTACTGTTGCTCTTGTTTTTTTCTTTTGTTTGTATGGTCTATATATGTCTTCTACGTCTGCTAAAGTTTGTGCAAATGCTACGGCTTTAACTATTTCGTCTGTTAGCTTTCCTTGTTCATCTATTGATTTTATTACTTCTTCTTTTCTTTCTTCTAAGTTTCTTAAATATGTAAGTCTTTCTCCTAAACTTCTTAATTGCTCGTCACTTAGTCCCCCTGTTACTTCTTTTCTATATCTTGCAATAAATGGTATTGTATTTCCTTCATCTATTAATTTTACTGTATTTTCTACTTGTGTGTATTTTACTTGTAATTCTTCTGCAATTTTACTTATTATTTTGTCCATTATTAAATTCCTTCCTCTCTCAATTGGCAATTATTTATTAAATAAAAAGCCTATATAACTTGTTCTATAATAACAAACTATATAGGTTTTGTAAAGCATTATTTTACTTTTTATATTGCATAATCTTGTTTTACTTGTGTTTCTAATATTTTTGCAATGTTTATGCTGTCAATTCTTCTTTGCTTAGCTAATATAGCTATATTTTCAGTGTTTTGCTCAATATTGTCTTTCATTTTTGCAATGTCTTTTTTCATTTTAGTAATGTCTCTTGTATTTTGTTCAATGTCTTTGGTATTTTTAGCTACATTTTTGTTAAGTGCTGAAATGTCTTCTGTGTTTTTAGCAATATTAACTTTCATTTCTTTTATGTCTGATTTAATATCTACTAAGATTTCTAAAATTTGTTTTTCCATGTAATCCACCTCCAGATTTTAAAGTTTTAATTGAATTAAAAAATAAAAATAAAATAAATAAATTTAAAATTAAATAAAATAAATATGCATATATAATAGCATATCATTTAAATATAATCAATAGTTTGATTATAAAAAAATTATAAACATTCAAGTAATAAATTTACTCCATCTATAAAACCTTGTTTATATATTTTCTTACTTAAATAAGATATTTTAATATTATTATTTTCTTCAATTTTATTAATTAAATCATTTAATTCTTTATTATTATATTTTTCTAAAATTATTTCTTTATTTGTTTTTATTAATTTATTATTTAGTTCATTTTTTGCTTCTTTTATTATTTCGTCTATTTTTTCTTCTTGTGATAAATATATTTTTTCTAATAATTTATTTTTAATATTTTCACTATTCATAATATTCTCCTTTTTATTTAATATAAAATAGACTTTTTTATTTTTTATCTTACCATATTATTCCCCCTTTTTTAATTTATATAAATTATTATAACAAACTAGTTTATTATATTCAATAATTTTTTGTTTTTTATCTAATTAATAGTTTTACTTCTGGTAAAATACGCCAAAATAAATTTTCTAAATTTTTCTCAGTTGATATTCCCTCGTTTTCATTATAAAATCTATTTTTTTCTATTTTTAATAATTTTTATCTATTTTTTTCTAATTTATTCTATTTTAATCAAAAAAATTTATACATTTAATTATTTATTTAAAAATAAAAAAAATTAGTCAAAAATCTTTAATTAAATTTAAGATTTTTGACTAATTTTTTAACTTATAATTTTCCTACATTTTTATTATCTCATAAACAATAAACAACATACCATTTCATAGTAATAGCCTTTTCTAGGTTATCGCTTTTAGAGTTCAGTTCTACTTTATATAAAGTGTGAGGCGCGAGGACTTATCGCTGCTAGTACTGCACGGAAGGTTGCCGTTGCGACTGCTTGGTGAAACACGGTAGTCATAACCGCCACCCCTAAAAATACGACTGCGAGTGTTATTCGCCTCTAATGTCCATTCCTGACTATTTCCAAGTAAATCATATATATTATTTAAATTATCTGTTGATACTGTTCCTGTGTCTCGTGTAGTATTTTTACTTGTTGCTGTACCATCAAAATCTTTTGGAGTTAATGATGTTACGTCTATTCCATTTCTTTGCATCCATATCATCATTTGATCATACTGGCTTCCCCATATCATGCTACTTCCTACTACATTTTTTAGTTTATCTTGCCCACTATATTCTTTCTCTTTTTGATATAATCCATACCATGTATTTGCACTACTACTTGATGCTGTTGCTGATGCTACGCCAGATATTGATTGAGCATTTTTTGATGTTTCATTTAAACTAGTTTCATATCTTCCTACATAAAATCCTTTATTTTTCCCTACATATTTTATCATTTCATCAAATTCATTCTGCAATTGTGTTTTCCATTTAGTTAGTATTTCTTCATCTGTCCCATTTAATCCTACTATACTTTTTAATAATCCTATTCCCTTTGTATCATCTCCTGTTACAGCATCTCCATATTCTGGATTTGATAAGTAATCTGGCTCTCTACAACCTGTTGCACTTGTCCATTTTATTTTTCTATCTGTTTCTGTCCAATTTACTGCTGTATATCCATCTTTAGTAAAACTATAAAGTTTTCCTAGTTTCTTTCCTTCTGCATTTGTTCCATACATTTTACTTACATCTTTTACTGGTATCCAGACAAATTCACTATTATCTGGTGCTACTACTACTATTCCTTTTTTTACCTCTGTTGGTGAATCTTCTTTTATTTTAAACCCTACTGGTACTACTATAGTTTCTCCATTATCATCTTGTAATTTTGCTTTTCTTCCTTCTATAACTTTATTTTTATTGTCTTTTACCTTTCCTAAGTTTCCTGTACTTTCTTCCATTAAAATTTCTAAATCTGTTAAGTCTTCAGTTTCGTTTGTTTGTGCTTGTTCTGTTTTTGTTTTAGCCTCTGCTGCTTTCTTTAATATTCCATTTTCTCCTGATAGCATTGCTATTGCTACTCCTGCTAATATTAATAATACTATTATTGTTATTACTAGTGCTATTAATGTTATTCCCTTGTTTCTTTTCATCTTTTTTCCTCCCTTTTTTACTTTTGCTTTTTATATCTATGTATTTTACAGATATAGTTTTTAGTCTGTTTGGTTCTACTGCTATATTATCATATTTATTTTTCTTTTTACAGTGATTTTTATTCATACTTTTATTATTTATTCATTGTCAAAAAGGAGCGTCCTTATTGACAACTTTCGCTCATTATAAAAAGACAATATATACTTATCCGGTATCATAATACTTACCAGATAAACCAATATTGCCTCTTTTATTATTTATATATACTATATTATTTAAACTATGGCTCTCTCTCTCTCTCTCTCTCTCTCTCTCTCTCTACAGCCTCAACGCTTCTATCTTTCATACTTTCTTGTCCCTTCTTTTGTTTTTTCATCTTATTTTTTTCAAAATTATATTACCATTACTGCAATTTTTTGTCAATACAATTTTATTATATTTTTCATACTAATCTTGGCAAGCCTTTATTAACAAAAAAATTAGCCAAATTCCTTAAATTTAAATTAAGAATATTTGACTAATTTTTCATTATTTTATTAATTTTCTATATTTTCATAGCAATAGCCTTTTCTAGGTTATCGCTTTTAGAGTTCAGACCTACTTTATATAAAGTGTGAAGCGAGCAGAATAGCTGCTGTGAGTATAGTACGGATTGTTGTAGTCGCGACGGCTAGGTGAATTGCCATAGTCGTAATGACCACCTCTGGAAGTACGACAGTTAGTGCTGAGCGCCTCTAATGTCCATTCAAAACTATTTCCTAATAAATCATATATATTATTTAATTTATCTGTTGATACTGTTCCTGTTTTTCTTGTTGTGTTTCCACTTGTTTCTGTACCATCAAAATCATTGGGCATAGGTGAACTTACGTTTATTCCATTTTCTTGCATCCATATCATCATTTGGTCATATTGACTTCCCCATATCATACTACTTCCTACTACATCTTTTAGTTTATCTTGCCCACTGTATTCTTTCTCTTTTTGGTATAATCCATACCATGTATTTGCACTATTTTTTGCTACTGTTGCTGAAGTTGCTCCTGATATTGATTGAACTTTTTTTGATGTTTCATTTAAGCTTGTTTCATATCTTCCTACATAAAATCCTTTATTTTTTTCTACATATTTTATCATTTCATTAAATTCATTTTGTAATTGTGTTTTCCATTTAACTAGTACTTCTTCATCTGTTCCATTTAATCCAATTATACTTTTTAATAACCCTATTCCTCTTGTATCATTTCCTGTTGCAGCATCTCCCTCTCTCGGATCTGATAAGTAGTCTGGTTCTTTGTTACTTGTTAAACTTTTCCATTTCATTACTCCTGCTGTTTCTGTCCAATTTAATGCTGTATATCCATCTTTAGTAAAACTATAAAGTTTTCCCAGTTTCTTTCCTTCTGCATTTGTTCCATACATTTTACTTACATCTTTTACTGGTACCCATACAAACTCACTATTATCTGGGGCTACTACTACTATTCCTCTTTTTACTTCTGTTGGTGAATCTTCTTTTATTTTAAACCCTACTGGCACTACTATAGTTTCTCCATTATCATCTTGTAATTTTACCTTTCTTCCTTCTATAACTTTATTTTTATTGTCTTTTACCTTTCCTAAGTTTCCTGTGCTTTCTTCCATTAAGATTTCTAGGTCTGTTAAGTCTTCAGTTTCATTTGCTTGTGCCTGCTCTGTTTTAGTTTTAGCTTCTGCCGCTTTCTTTAATATTCCATTTTCTCCTGATAGCATTGCTATTGCTACTCCTGCTAATATTAGTAATACTATTATTGTTATTACCAATGCAATTAATGTTATACCTTTGCTGGTATTTAATCTTTTTGTCATATCGTTAATCTCCTTTCATTTTTTCTAAAGGTTTGTAATTTTTTGAATTTTATTTTTATGTTTTTATTTTATTTAATAATAACATTTTGTATTTTTTTATTCAAAATAAATAATAGTTTATTGAACTATTCAGCAAAGATATTTAATTTTCAATGTGCTATTATTTATTTTTCCCTAAAAAATTTACACGTTTATTATAGCATAGGGATTTTTATTTTTCAACCATTTTTAGCAATTTATTTTCGTCTTATGTGATTGTTGTTTTTTATTTATTTTTATATATTTTTGTTGATTTTTCATTGTTATTTATTGTAAAATTTTATATATTTTTAGCATATTTTTATTATATACTTTTGGTGTATTAGTTATTATATTTTTTTGTTATATAATTTTTATATGCTTAAAGTATATATTTTTTAATATAGAAAAGAGGTTTTTTTAATGCAAAATAATTTAAACAATATGGAAATTGGAGAAAGAATCCGCAGTATTCGTGAGGAAATGTTTATGAGTCGAGAAAAATTCTCTGAGATGATAGATATTTCAGATGTATTTTTAGGTCAAATAGAAAGAGGCGAAAAATCCCTTAGTTTAAAAACTTTATCTAATATAACTTCATATACTGGTGTATCTGCTGATTACTTTCTGAATGGAAATGATTCAAATGATTTAACAATAAAAAAAATTAATAGAATTCTAAAAAAATCTTCCCCTGATACTGTTGAATTTATATATAATATCATTCATAGTATATATTCTTATAATAAAAAAATAAATAATAAATAAAATCGAATTAGTAATTTATATATTATTAATTTGATTTTTATTTTTTTAATTTTTTTGAATAAAAAAAAATAAATTGTTCATAATATATGTGTAAGGTTAATAACAGTTGAGCCAAGAGTGTTAATAGGTTAAAATATATTTTAGTTTATTAATATTTGGACAACGAGGTATAGTGGTTTTGATGAAAGATTATTATATTTCAGAGATAAGAATATATTATTTGTAGGCAAGCTGTATAGCAGAACTATATGGTTACAATATAGGTAATATATTCGAGCTAAGATTGTTCTTATATTTCCTAATGTTTTTTAATAGTCCCTAGTGGATGAATGAAGATTTTAAAAGTGTATTAACAGTTGAGCGAATGATTAATATATTTGGTATATAGCTTATTTATATAGTAATATATATTAGGTTAAACTATTAGGTATATTAGTTTTAGCACAGATTGTTATTAGCTTTACGATTAATAGCCAGTAGAAATTCTACTGGCTATTAAATATTTATTATACATCTAGATTTTTTACATATTTTGCATTTTTTTGTATAAACTCTCTTCTTGGTTCTACTTCGTCTCCCATAAGAACATTAAATGTTTCATCTGCTTTAATAGCATCTTCCATTGTAACTTTTACTAATATTCTAGTTTCTGGGTTCATAGTTGTTTCCCATAATTGTTCAGGGTTCATTTCTCCTAAACCTTTATATCTTTGTAGACCTAATTGATCTCTAGAAATTCCTTTTTCTTCTAATTCTTTATATGCATTATCTAAATCTTCATCTGTATAACAATATATATCTGTCATTCCTTTTTTAGATAATTTATATAGTGGTGGTTGTGCCAAATATACATTACCATTTTCAATCAAAGGTCTCATATATCTAAAGAAGAATGTTAATAATAATGTTCTAATATGTGCACCGTCTACGTCGGCATCTGCCATTATTATTACTTTTCCATATCTTATTTTTGTAATATCAAAATCTGCACCTATACCTGCACCAACTGCAACTATTACTGGATTTAATTTATCATTTCCATAAATTTTATCTGCTCTTGCTTTTTCTACGTTCAACATTTTTCCCCAAAGTGGAAGTATTGCTTGGAACTTTCTATCTCTTCCTTGTTTTGCACTTCCTCCTGCAGAGTCTCCCTCGACTATATATACTTCACAATTCATAGGGTTTTTGTCACTACAATCTGCAAGTTTTCCTGGTAAAGTTGTTGTTTCTAAAGCACTTTTTCTTCTAACAAGTTCTCTTGCCTTTCTTGCTGCTTCCCTAGCTCTTGAAGCACTTATACATTTTTCAAGTACTGCTTTAGCAACTTGTGGATTTTCTTCTAAGAATGTTGATAATGCTTCATTTACCATACTTTGAACAACACCTGTAACTTCACTGTTTCCTAATTTTGTTTTTGTTTGTCCTTCAAATTGAGGTTCTTTTACTTTTACAGAAACAACTGCAGTAATTCCCTCTCTTATATCTTCACCTTGTAGATTTCCATCTTTATCTTTTAATATATTATGAGATCTTGCATAATCATTAAATACTTTTGTAAGCGCTCTCTTAAATCCTTCTAAGTGAGTACCTCCTTCTATTGTATTTATGTTATTAACAAATGTATATATATTCTCAGAATATGCTGTTGTATATTGTATTGCAATTTCTACTGGAACTTCTCCATTTTTTTCTATATATATTGGTTCTTTATTTATTTTTTCTTTATTTTTACTTAAAAATTCAACAAATGATTTTAATCCACCCTCAAAACAAAATTCTGATTTTTTAGGTGTTTCTTCTCTTTGATCTTCTATTGTTATTTTTAATCCTTTTGTTAAAAATGCAATTTCCCTCATTCTATTTTCTAAAGTATCAAAATCATAATCTGTTGTTTCAAATATTGTATCATCTGCTAAAAATCTAACTTTTGTTCCTGTCTTTTTTGAATCTCCAATTCTTTCAATATGCTTGTCTGTTTTTCCTCTTGCAAATCTCATTTGATATATTCCGCCATCTCTTTGAACAATAACTTCTGTCCATTCTGATAGAGCATTTACAACAGAAGCACCAACTCCATGTAATCCTCCAGATACTTTATATCCACTATCTCCACCGAATTTTCCTCCAGCATGTAATACTGTATAAACTGTTTCAGCAGTAGATATTCCTGTTTTAGGATGTATTTCAACTGGTATTCCTCTACCATTATCTTCTACACTAACTATATTTCCTTTTTCTAATACTATATTTATTTCTGTACAATAACCTGCTAATGCTTCATCAACACAGTTATCTACTATTTCATAAACCATATGATGAAGACCTCTAACTGATGTACTTCCTATATACATACCAGGTCTTTTTCTTACGGCTTCCAAACCTTCTAGTACTTGTATTTGTTCTGCACCATATTCGTGATTATATTTTTCCATATTGTCTCCTCTTTTCTCGATATTATTTCTACTATTATATAATAATTGTAAATTTTAATTTTGTCAAATATTTTTTAATTAATTTTTCCATTTATTACATTAAAATAGCTACAATTTACATTTTTTAATTCAAATTTATCTGTACACGTAATAATAACTTGTGTATCTTTAATATTTTCTAAAAAATTTCTTCTTCTTTGTTCATCTAATTCTGACATAAAATCATCTAATAATAAAATAGGATTTTCTCCAATTTCATCATATATAACTTGTAATTCTGAAAGTTTTAATGAAAGAATTGCAGTTCTATGTTGTCCTTGTGAACCATAAACATTAACTGGAATATCATTTATAAAAATTGTAAAATCATCTCTATGAATTCCTTTTGTTGTATATCCTTTTATTATATCTAATTTTTTTCTTGTTTTTAATAATTCTAAAAATTTATTTTTATCTTCACAATCTGATTTATATTCTATATTTATTTCTTCTTTATTATTAGTAATATTTTTATGAATATTTTTTATTTTATTTTTAATTTTTTCAATAAATTCTTTTCTATATAAATAAACTTGATATCCATATTCAGCTAATTGTTCATCCCAAACTTCTAATAAATTATCATTTTTATTTTCTACATTTTTTAAATAATTATTTCTTTCCTCTAGAGTTTTTAAATATATATTATATATATGCATATATTTTGGTTTTAATTGACTAATCATAATATCTAAAAATTTTCTTCTATTTTGAGGACCACCTTTTAAAATATTTATATCATCTGGAGTAAAAATTACTACATTTATATTTCCTAATAATTCACTTAATTTTTTAATTTTAATTCCATTTATAAAAATACTTTTTTTATTTTCTATATTTATTTTTATTTTTCCATCTCTATCTGATTTTTCATAATTTAATTCTATATCACAATTTTTTTCATTAAATTTAATTAATTCTTTTTCTTTATTTGTTCTAAAAGATTTTCCTATACTACTTAAAAAAATTGCTTCTATTATATTTGTTTTTCCTTGTGCATTTTCTCCATAAAAAATATTAATATTTTTATTTAAATTAATTTCTTCATTTTTATAATTCCTAAAATTATTAATTTTAATTTTATTTATCCACATATTGTTCTCCATTTGTTTATAACTTTTTTGATTTATTTTTAATTCTATATTTTCCATATAGATTTTTCTCTATTTTTTACAGCTCATTTTAAGGCAAATTTGTTTAAAAATATATTTTTATCTCTTTATATATTTTTTTATTTTTTTTTAACTATTTTTTGCTATTTTTTTCATTTTATATTTAATTAATTATTTATTTATTTTTTTATAAAAAAATATTTAGAATAATTAATTTATAATTATTTTATTTATTATCAAATTTTATATGTTTTTAATATATAAAAAATCGCTATATAAAATTTTCTCGATTTTTTACAGACCATTTTAAGGCAAATTCGTCTAAAAACATATTTTTATCTCTTTATATATTTTTTTATCTTTTTTTTACTATTTTTTGCTAATTTTTCCATATTTTTTATTTAATTAATTTTCTATTTATTTTTTTAATGTTAAATTATATTATTAAAAAATAAAAATGCCTTATTTTCGATTCTAGCGCTTCGTTTTTCAGCGTTATCCACTTTTTGTCTATAACTTGTGGATAACTTTTTCAAAATAAAAGGGTAAGAGAATATATCCTCTTACCTTTTTTATTTTTATTCATTTTTTAATCTTATTGGTAAAATCATATAAACATAATCATTATTTTCAGTTGACTTAACCAAACAAGGTGATATATTACTTCCAAACTCTACAAAAATTTCTTCATCATCAATTGCTTTTAAACAATCTAAGAAATATCTAGGATTAAATCCTGCCTCTAAATATTTTCCTTCAGTTGAGATAAATACTTCCTCTTTTGCATCTCCTGTTTGATTCGTACAAGAGATCGTCATTTTTCCAATATCAACTGAAACTTTTACTGGATATTTTTTCTCTTTTTCTATACTTGATGAAGATATTAAACTAATTCTTTCAAAACTATCTAGTAAACTATTTCTATTTACTCTTACTCTTGTTTGCCAATTATCTGGAATTACAGACGCATAATTTAAAAATTCTCCATCTAATATTCTAGTAACAAGCTTACAATTTTCCATTTCAAAAAGTGCTTGATTTTTTGAAACTCCTATTTTTATTTCTTCAAATGAATCTGTTAAAATCTTTATAACTTCATTTAATGTTTTTGCAGGAATAACTGCTTTGAAATCATTTACTTGTACTGGTAAATTTATTGTTCTTAATGCTAATCTAAATCCATCAATTGCAACAACATTTAATCTATTATTTTTTATTTCAAATAAACATCCTGAAAATATTGGTCTATTTTCATCATTGCTTACTGCAAATATTGTTTTTCTAATCATATTTTTTAATGCACTTTGTTCTAAAGTAACTGAATGTTCAATTTCTATCTTTGGAAGTTCTGGGAATTCATCCGGATTCATAGTTGCTAATTTGTATAATGCTCCTTCACATTCTATAATTAATAAATTATTTTCATTTACGCTTATATTAATTTCTGAATCAGGTAATTTTCTTATAATTTCTGTAAACATAGTTGCATTAACAACTGTACTTCCTTGTTCTATTATTTCACAATTCATTGTATATTCTATACCAATTTCTAAATCATATGTTGTAAGTTTTATTTCATTATCATTTGTTTGAATTAATATACCTTCTAATATTGGCATTGTTGTTTTAGAAGCTACTCCTTTAACTACGGAGTTAAGAGCTTTAGTTAATGTGTCTTTATAACAAACGAATTTCATTTTTATCATCCTTTCATTTTTTTGTTTGCTGATGCTATAATATATATTTAATATAATTAATATATTTAGTAGTAGTAGTAGTAGATGCTGTGGAAAGTGTGGAAAACTATGTGGAAAGTTTATATCCCTATGGTTTTCGGTATGGATAATTCTGTGGAAAACATACCCTACTTATCCACAGTATCCACATTTTATTGTGGAAAATGAGTTATTAACATTTTATTAACACGTTTTCCACAACATGGGTGTGGATATCTAATCTATTGTTTCCGTAGGAATGGAAAGCAAATTTGTTATCGAACGAAAATTCTTCAAACATAAATTTTAAAAATTTTAGTTTTTTATTTATATTTCAATTACTCGTTATTTAAGATAATGTTTTTCACACTTTCCACAATTAATTTTGTATTTGTTTTTTCTTTAATTTCTTTGTCTATTTTTTTATAAGCATGCATTACTGTCGAATGGTCACGTTTTCCAAAGTCTATTCCTATCTGTGGAAAAGACATATTAGCTACTTCTCTGCATAGATACATTGCAATTTGCCTTGGAAAAGCAATATCATTTGACCTCTTTTCCCCTGCTAATTCTTTTTTGTCTATACTAAAATATTTAGCTACAGTTTCTTGTATAAACTCTGATGAGATTACCTTTTCTCTTTTTGATATAAATTCATTTATAATGTTTTCTGCAAGTTCTATTGTAATTGGACTATGTGTTAATGATGCTCTTGCAACTATTTTATTGAATACTCCTTCAAGTTCTCTAATATTTGAATCTATCTTTGTAGCTATGTTTGCTAATATTGAATCATCAATTATTATACTTTCATCTAAGGCTTTTTTTCTAAGTATAGCAACTCTTGTTTCATAATCCGGACAAGATATATCTGCTAAAAGCCCCCATTCAAACCTTGATTTTAACCTATCTTCCAAAAATGGAATATCTCTTGGTGGCTTATCACTTGAGATTATTATTTGTTTTCCGTTTTCATATAATGTGTTAAATGTGTGGAAAAATTCTTCTTGCACTCTTTCCTTTTTAGCAATAAATTGAATATCATCTATAAGTAAAGCATCTGCATTTCTGTATTTGTTTCTAAATGGATCGTTTTTTCCATCTCTTATTGAGTTAATTAATTGATTTGTAAACTTTTCAGATGTTACATATACAATATTCATCGTTCTGTTATTATGTAATATACGATTTCCTATTGCTTGCATTAAGTGAGTTTTTCCGAGTCCAACTCCTCCATAAATGAAAAGTGGATTATAAGTTTTTGCTGGATTATCTCCTACAGCTAATGCTGCTGCATGTGCAAATCTATTATTATTTCCTACAACAAATGTATCAAATGTATATTTGGGATTTAAAGATTGATTTGAATAATCTATTTCTTCTTCTGTTTTTGTTTCTGCTATGACTTCGTTATTTACATCGTTATCATCACTATCTAAGGCGTGTACAGAGAATGTAAAATCTCTATTAGTAATATATTTTAATGCATTTAAAAGAAGACTTGCATATCTAGTTTCTGCTGGTTCTTTGACATAATGAGAATCACATTTAAAAACTATATGTGTTCCATTTATTGATTCAAAACTAAGTGGAGCGATGTATGTAGAGTAAGTTATAAAGGGTATTTCTTTGCTCAGCACTTCTTGCAATTTATCAACTAGAGCTTTTCCGTCCATAGTTGAATCCATAAAAAACCTCCTTTTCTGACAGTTTGTCTGTTATTTATATATATCAATAAAATGTAACTAATTATGTAACATTTTATAAAAATATCGATGAAAAAATTATCCACAAAGTTTTCCACAGTTGTTGATAACTTTGTAATGTTTCTGTAAAAAAACTCATTTCATTCGAACAAAGATTTTTGACTTAAAACCATTCGAATAAGCTGTTTTACTAAAAATCAAAATTGAAAATTAAATTTGAAAATTTTTGTGGAAAGTTTTAAACAATTTGTTAAAAAATTGTGGATAACTTTTTTAGAATTTACAAATTTTTGAAATTTTCACTTGATAAAAAAGTTATACAACATTTTTTTTCAAAATGCAACAAAAAAATGAAAAAATATAAAAAAAACATCTTAAAACCCTTATTTCCTTAAGAAAAAATAAAAAAATAAAAAAATCCATTGACATTTTAGGGATTTGAATGTATAATAATTACACTTGCGTTAAAAAAACAATGCAAAATAGATTTAGGAGGTGCTTTAAGGATGAAAATGACATTTCAACCTAAAAAAAGACAAGCAAAAAAAGAACACGGATTTTTGAAAAGAATGTCAACAAGAGCAGGAAGAAACGTATTAAAGGCTAGACGTGCAAAAGGAAGAAAAAATATTTGTGCTTAATTTATAAAGCAGGGAATGATATTGTTAAATGAAAAAAACGAAAATGTTAAAAAAAAATTATGAATTTAATATGGTATTTTCAAAAGGCAAATATTATTCAGGTAAAACTATAGAGGCTTTTATCCTAGATAATAAAACAAAAAATAATTATTTAGGATTAGCTGTAAGCACTAAAAGTGGTAAGGCATATCAAAGAAATCATGTAAAAAGGTTGCTAAGAGAAAGCTATTATAGATTAGAGAACCAAGTTAAAGATGGTTATACAGTAATTTTTTTGTGGAAGAAAAAGTGTGATATAAAAACAGCCCAGTTTTATCAAGTAAAAGAAGATATGGAGAAAATACTAAAAAGTTCAGATATAAGTGTTTAAAAATGAAAAAGTCATTAATAAAAATAATTGAATTTTATCAAAAGCATATATCATTATGGCTAGAAAGCAAAAATGTAAGATGTAAATTCTACCCAAGTTGTTCAGAATATACAAAACAGGCAATAGAAAAGTATGGAGCTTTAAAAGGTTGTAGATTAGGAATATGTAGAATTTTAAGATGTAATCCATTTTCAAAAGGTGGATATGATCCTTTAAAATAAATAACCTGGAGGGTTTGGCATGAGTATATTATATTTCTTTGCTAAAATCTTTGGATATGTACTTAATTTCTTGTATCAATTAATTGGAAATTATGGTGTTGCTATAATTTTATTTTCAATTTTAGTAAAATTATTAACAATTCCTATATCAATAAAACAACAACGAACAATGAAAAAAAGTGCTAAAATTCAAGAAGAGATGAAGCAAATACAGTTTAAGTATAAAAATGATCCGGAAAAAATGAACCAAGAAGTTATGGCATTATATAAAAGAGAGAACATGAGTCCTTTTTCAGGATGTTTAAGTTCTATAGTTCAAATAATTTTGTTATTATCAGTATTTATACTTGTACAATCACCATTAACATATATGGTAAAATTAGATTCACAAGTAATAAATCAATTAGATACAATTGCAAATCAAAGTCAAGTATCAAATAGTAGATATAAAGAAATACAGGTAATTCAATATGTAAGAACTCTTAAAAACGAAGAATCCGTAAGCGAAGAAGAACAAGATGATAATTATAAATTAATAAATCAGTATAAAGATAAAGTAAATTTAAACATGGACTTTTTAGGAATAGATTTAAGTGCTGTTCCAACTCAAAATTTATCTGATTGGAAAACACTTGTAATACCAATTTTATATGTTATTACATCATTTATATCTATTAGAATGACAACAAATATGCAAAATAATAAAAAAGATAAAAAGCTTATAACTGATGGAAATGAAGAAAAGAAAGAAGAAGAATATAATCCAATGCTAGAAGCTAATAAAAGTATGTCATGGTTTATGCCATTGATGTCAGTATCTATAGCAATCATAGCACCATTGGGATTAGCATTATATTGGCTTATGAATAATCTTCTATCAATAACAGAAAGAATTGTTTTAAATAAAGTATTAAAAAAAGAAGAGGAGGCAACTGAAAATGCCTAATAGTATTATTGCAGAAGGAAAGACTACTAATGAAGCTATAGAAAACGGATTAGAAAAATTGAAAGTAAATAAAAGTCAAGTAGAAATAAAAGTTCTTGAAAGCGAAGATAAAAGAAGCTTTTTTAGTATTTTAGCTCCAAGAGTAGTTAAAGTTGAATTAACAGTAAAAGAAGATGTTAAAGAAAATAAAGCAGAAAAAAATAATGATACTATCGTAAAAAAAGAGTTAAAAGAAATATCTAGTGAAGATTTAGAAAAAGCAGAAAAAAACTTACAAGCATTTTTTGAAGAGTTTGGAAAATCACTAGGTACAGAAATAGATTATAAAATTGAGAAAAATCAATATGGTTTAAATGTTGATTTACATGGGGAAAATATAGGATTTTTAATTGGATATAGGGGAGAAACACTATATGCATTCCAAAGTATATTATCTTCAATTGCTTCTAAAGGCTTAGACTTAAGAGTTAGATTAATATTAGACATAGAGGGATATAAAGCAAAAAGAGAAAAAACATTGGAAGATTTAGCTCAAAAAATAGCAAGAACAGTTGTAAAAACAAGAAGAGAAGTTACTTTAGAACCTATGCAAGCATATGAAAGAAAAATAATACATTCAGCATTGCAAAATTCTACAAAAGTAACGACAAGAAGTATTGGGGAAGAGCCAAGAAGAAGAGTTGTAATAAGTTTAAAAAAATAAATATGTAATAAATCAGAAGTCAAAGTTCAGATTTAGTCTTAATGGATTAATTGTAACTTTGACTTTATTTTTTAAGGAGGTTTTTATGAGCACAATTGCATCAATATCTACTGCACCAGGGATTGGCGGAATTGGTATAATTAGAATGAGTGGAAAAGATACATTCAAGATATTAGATAAAATATTTAAACAAAAGAATGAAAAAGATATAGCTGAAATTGCCGGATATACAATAAAATATGGTCATATTGTAGATGAAGATAAAATAGTTGATGAAGTTTTAGTATCATATTTTAAAGCTCCTAAAAGCTATACAACAGAAGATATGTGTGAGATAAATTCACATGGTGGAACAATTATCATGAGGGAGATATTAAGTCTTTGTATAAAAAATGGGGCTGAACTTGCTGAGCCAGGTGAATTTACCAAAAGAGCATTTTTAAATGGAAGAATTGATTTATCACAGGCCGAATCAGTAATTGATATTATAAATGCAAAATCAGAAAGAGAGGCAAAAGAGAGTATAAAACAGCTAGATGGATATTTATCTAGGGAAATAAAGAGGATCAAGAATGAATTGATGGAGGTTATAACAAATATAGAAGTATCTATTGACTATCCAGAATATGATACTCCAGAGGTATCAGAAACAGAAATAAGACAAAAAATTATTAATGCAAAGAATTTATTAGAAGAACTAAAAAACTCTTTTAAAAACGGCAAAATAATTAAAGAAGGAATAAAAACAGTTATAATTGGAAGACCTAATGCAGGAAAATCATCATTATTAAATGCCATGTTAAAAGAAGATAGGGCAATAGTAACAGAATATGAGGGGACTACAAGAGATACTATAGAGGAATTTGTAAATATTAATGGGGTTCCACTTATTTTAGTAGATACTGCTGGAATAAGAAATGCAAAAGATGAGGTTGAAAAAATTGGAATAGAAAAATCAAGAAAATTAGCAAAAGATGCAGATTTAATTATAGCGATTATTGATGGAAGTAAAAACTTAACAGAAGAGGATATGGAAATTTTAGAAATTGCTAAAAATAAAAAATCAATTGTCATATTAAACAAGATAGATTTAGAACAAAAAATAAGCGACGAAAATCAAATATTAGACGATTTGAAAGAAAATATAATAAAGATATCAGCAACAGAAAAAATTGGCTTAAATTTGCTTTACGATAAAATTACGGCTATGTTCAATTTAAATGAAATAAATTTTGATAATGATATTGTAATCACAAATGAAAGACATAAAAATTTAATATCTAAAGCAATTGAAAATTTAACAGAGGCAGAAAAATCTTTAAATCATAATATGCCAGTTGATATTGTTTTTATAAGTTTAAAAAATGTATTAAGTAATTTAGGAACAATAACAGGAGAAGAAGCCGGAGAAGAGATTATTAACGAAATATTTGCAAGGTTTTGCTTAGGAAAGTAAACTTGTTATGTAAAAACAAATTACAAACAGTAATCTCTGTTTCACGGAAAACGAGCAAATGGAAAAAAATGTCAGCGTGAAACATTTTGAAAGAAAGTCAGTCATACCAATAGAAAGGAGAATTTTTTGATGAGTTATTTTTGTGAAACATTAGATGTAGCAGTAATAGGAGCAGGACATGCTGGATGTGAAGCTGCATTAGCTGCAGCAAGATTAGGAATGAAAACAGCAGTTTTTTCTATAAGTTTAGAGGCAGTAGCTAATATGCCTTGTAATCCGCATATAGGAGGAAGTTCGAAAGGACATTTAGTAAGAGAAATAGATTGTCTTGGGGGTGAGATGGGAAAGAATATAGATAAAACAATGATTCAAATAAAGATGTTAAATACATCAAAAGGCCCAGCAGTACATTCTTTAAGAGCACAAGCTGATAGAAAAAGATATCAAATGGAAATGAAACATACATTGGAAAGACAAGAAAATTTACAGTTAAAGCAAGCAGAAATAGTTAAAATTAATTTAAAAGATGGAAAAGTAGAAAGTATTGAAACAGCAGTAGGGGCAATATATAAAGTAAAAGCAATTATTGTAGCTACAGGTACATATTTAAAGGGAAAAATATTTATAGGAGAATTTTCACAAGAGAGTGGACCAGATGGAGTATTTCCAGCAAATAAACTATCTGAATGTTTAAAAGAAATAGGAGTAAATTTAATTAGATTTAAAACAGGAACTCCAGCTAGAATAAACCGCAAAAGTATTGATTTTTCTAAGATGGAAGTACAAAAAGGCGATGATAATATAGTACCATTTTCTCTTGATGATAAAGTAGAAAAATTTGAACAACAAGATTGTTATTTAACATATACAAATGAAGAAACTCATAAAATTATTAGAGCAAATTTACATAGATCTCCACTATATGCAGGGATGATAGAGGGGACA
Organism: uncultured Clostridia bacterium; assembly: GCA_934167965.1. Classification (GTDB taxonomy): domain Bacteria; phylum Bacillota; class Clostridia; order TANB77; family CAG-508; genus CAG-269. The sequence goes on from CAKPMJ010000005.1 coordinate 44,320, forward strand.
GGGCCTAGATATTGTCCATCTATAGAAGATAAAGTAGTAAGATTTAGTGATAAGCCAAGACATCAAATATTTGTAGAGCCAATAGGGTTAGATACAGATGAAATGTATATACAGGGTATGAGTTCATCACTTCCAGAAGATGTACAAATAGCAATGTATAGAACAATTCCTGGCTTAGAAAATGCAGAGTTTACAAGGCCTGCATATGCTATAGAATATGATTGTATAGACCCATCTGAATTAAAATTATCATTAGAATATAAAAACATTAGTGGATTATTTTTTGCTGGTCAAACAAATGGTACTTCAGGCTATGAAGAGGCTGCATGTCAAGGGTTAATTGCAGGAATAAATGCTAGTCAAAAAATAAAAGGAAAAGAGCCATTAGTGTTAGACAGAACACAAGGATATATAGGGGTTTTAATTGATGATATTGTAACAAAAGGAACTAATGAACCTTACAGAATGATGACTTCTCGTGCTGAATACAGGCTTTTATTAAGACAAGATAATGCAGATTTAAGATTAACTGAAATAGGACATGATATAGGACTTATTTCAGACGAAAGATATAATAGATTTCTAATTAAGAAAAGTAATATAGAAAAAGAAATAGAGAGGTTAAAAAGCATCGTAGTTAAACCAACAGAAGAAGTAAATAGATTTCTTGAAAACCATGGTACTACTAGACTTTCAACAGGTGCCAAAATGTCTGAATTATTAAAAAGAACAGAAATAACTTATGCAGATTTACTTGAAATAGATAAGGACAGACCAGAACTTTCTTTACAAGAAAAGGAAGAAGTTGAAATTCAAATAAAATATGAAGGATATATAAAAATGGAAGAGGAACAAGTAGAAAAATTTAAAAAGATGGAAACAAAGAAACTTTCAGAAGATATAGATTATTCTTCAATTAAAGGTTTAAGTTTAGAAGCTAGACAAAAATTAGATAAAGTTAAACCTACTTCTATAGGCCAAGCGTCAAGAATATCAGGGGTTTCACCAGCTGATATAAATGTATTATTAATTTATTTACAGATTAATAAATAAGGAGAAATCAAAGTATGGAAGAAAAGTTAATAGAATTTGCTAATAAAATAAATGTAGATTTAAATGAAGATCAAGCTAGAAAATATAAAAAATATATGGAATTATTATTAGAATGGAATGAAAAAATAAATTTAACAGCAATAACAGAAGAAAATGATATAATTCTAAAACATTTTATTGATTCTATGACAGTATTAAAATATATAGATGATAAAGAATCTATTGTAGATGTAGGAACAGGTGCAGGTTTCCCAGGAATTCCGATTTCGATAATGAAGAATAATAAAGTTACATTAGTTGATTCATTAAATAAAAGAATAAATTTTTTAAATGATGTTATTGATAAATTAAATTTGGAAAATACTTATGCAATACATGCAAGAGCAGAGGAATTTGGAAAGAATAAAGAATATAGAGAAAGCTTTGATATTAGTATATCAAGAGCAGTTGCGAATTTAAGCACTTTAGTTGAATACTTACTTCCACTTATTAAAGTAGGTGGAAAATGCATTTGCATGAAAGGACAAGATGTAGAACAAGAGATTAATGATGCAAAATTTGCAATAAAGCAATTAGGTGGAAAAATTGAAAAAGTAGATGAGTTTTATTTATCTGGTACAGATATGAAGAGAACAATAATTATTATAAGAAAAGAAAATGTGACTCCAAATAAATATCCAAGAAAATCAGGCACTCCATCTAAAGATCCATTAAAAAAATAATTTGTGTGAAAAACAGTCTTTTTGTAACCGTTGGTATTAGCGGACATAAAGGCTGTTTTTTGCTAAACAACGTGATAAACATTTAGAAATATGTGGAAAAGATGTGAAATTTATTCGACAAGATTCGACCAAAAACAAGGCAAAAATTTTAAAACTAAGATAAGTATAAGTTAGATATAAATTATATTAATATTTTTATGAAAAATATTGACATATTTCTTATATTTATATAAAATATAAGAGTAAAAAATAGAAGAAAACAAATGCAAAAATGGAGGGAGCAAATTGGGAAAAATAATATCAATAGCAAATCAAAAAGGTGGAGTTGGAAAGACAACAACAACAGTTAATTTAAGTGCAATACTAGCAAAAAGAGGAAAAAGAGTATTATTAATAGATGCAGATCCACAAGGAAATGCAACAAGTGGATTAGGATTGGAAAAAGATGTAGAATATTCTACATATGACCTATTAATATCAGAAACTCCAGCAATAGATATAATAAAAAGAACAGAAATAAAAAACTTAAATATTTGCCCTTCAAATATGAATTTGGCAGGAGCAGAAGTCCAATTAGTATCAATGATGTCAAGAGAACAAAGAATGAAAGAAAAATTAGATCAGATAAAAGATATGTTTGATTATATATTTATAGATTGTCCTCCATCATTAGGATTAGTAACATTAAATGCATTTACAGCATCAGATAGTGTTTTAATACCTGTACAATGCGAATACTATGCACTAGAAGGATTAGGACAACTACTAAATACAGTAGAATTGGTAAGAAAGCACCTAAACAAAGGTTTGTATATAGAGGGAGCATTATTGACTATGTATGATATTAGGACAAACTTATCAAACCAAGTAGTAAAAGAAGTAAAAAGATATTTCAATAATCAGGTATATAAAACAGTAATACCAAGAAATGTAAGAGTTAGTGAAGCGCCAAGTTATGGATTACCAATAACAATATATGATCCACATTCAAAGGGTGCAAAGAGCTATGAAAAATTCGGAAAAGAATTTTTAAAAATAAGTGAAGCAAGAAAATAAAATTGGAGGAATAAGAAATGGTAAAGAAAACAGGTTTAGGAAAAGGTTTAGATGCATTATTTTCTATGCCAATGGCAGAAGAAGAAAAACAACATGAGGGAGACGTATTAAAAAACTTAAAAATAGTAGAAGTAGAACCTAATAGAGAGCAACCAAGAAAAACTTTTGATCAAGAAAGTTTAGAAGAACTTGCAGAATCAATAAAGGCTTATGGAATAATACAACCAATAGTTGTTACAGAAAAGGAAGGATATTACTCAATAGTTGCAGGAGAAAGAAGATGGAGAGCTGCTAAAATAGCAGGATTAGAGGAAGTTCCAGCAATAATAAGAGATTATGATGAAAGAAGAAATAAAGAAATATCATTAATAGAAAATGTTCAAAGGGAGGATTTAAATCCTTATGAAAAAGCATTGGGAATAAAATCTTTGATGGAAGACTATAGTTTAACACAAGAAGAAGTAGGAAAAATAATAGGAAAAAGTAGAAGTGCTGTAGCAAACTATGTTCGTATATTAAACTTGGAGCCAAGAGTATTAGAAATGGCTAAAGAAGGAAAGATAGGGGAATCTCATTGTAAAGCACTTATGGCAATAGATGACCCAGAAGATCAATATAATACAGCATTAACAATATTAGATGGTAGTAAAACAGTTAGAGAAATAGAAACAAGAGCATATAGAAAAAAGAAATTACCAAAAGTAAATCATCAATATGAAGCTGTATATAGAGATATAGAAGATACATTCCAAGGGTTTTTTGGAACAAAAGTAAAAGTTAATGCAGGAAAAAGAAGTGGAAAAATTGTTATAGAATACAGTTCAAATACAGATTTAGAAAGAATCTTAGGACTAATAAAATAGGAGGCTAGTGAATGTTAGATTTTTTAAGGACAGATGCATTTTTAATTTTATTATTTATATTAAATATTGTTTTACTTATATGGTCAATAGTAAGTAATGTAAGAATAAAAAATATAAGAAAAAATAATAAAGAATTTATGAGAAAATTAGGCAATGGAAAAGACTTTGCAGAAGATTTAACAAGGTATATGGACAAAGTTGTAAACTTAGAAAGAGAATTGGGAGATACCAATATAGTTTGTAAGAGTTTAGATAAAAGAATAAAAGGTTGTGTTCAAAAAGTTGGAATAGTTAGATATAATGCATATAATGACACAACAAGTAATTTAAGTTTCGCTTTGGCAATGCTAAATGAAGATAATGATGGAGTGGTACTAAATGGAATATATTCGAGAGAAATGTCAAATATATATGCAAAGCCAATTCAAAATGGAAAATCAAGTTATACAATGACACAGGAAGAACAAGATGCAGTATTTAAAGCTATAAATATAAATGAATAGTTATATAAATAAACCTTTCTTAAATTTTAAGAAAGGTTTATTGTTATATTATGTAAAATGTGATATAATGTTTGCAAAGTATGTTTAATTGTAGTTATTGATTAATAGCTATATAACTACTTCAAGGTTAAGAAAAATATAAAGAAAGGAATGAGAGGCTGTGAAAACAAAATATCGGAGGATAATTTCAACAATATTAACGATATTGTTAGTGTTTGGAATATCCTTAAATGTTTGTGCAGAGTGGGTAGAATACAATTCAACCTATAATGCAGGTAACACTCAAACTGGCAATGTTTTGTTAACTGAAACCTGGTACGGTAATAAGCAGTGTATCAACTTTTGGAGAAATGGTGAATGGATTAGAAATATTGCAGGAGAAAACCATATTTTATGGATAAATGACCAACCAATATTATACGATTTGTATGGTACAGGTTATTGGTGTTTTGATCAATATGGTAACTGTTTTGCAATAAATAAAAATCAAAGATTACTATTTTGCAAAAGTGGCAGTATGGGTTTTTTAGTTGAATCAACCATTTATGGTTGTACAGGATTTCAGCGGGACGAAAAGGGAATAGGGTATTTACTATATACTAATAATGGAAATTATGAATTGGAGCAGTTAGTAAATAACGGTAAGTTTCCAAAAGATAGCCCTAAGAATAATTCACAAAACTCAAATAATAACAGCAACAAAGGTAACACAAAAAAATATCCATATGTCGAAGAAGAGGATGGATATTACTACTACTATACGTCTGCGAATAAATATTATAAGTATTATTTGAACAAAAATAGTCTTTATTACAAAGGTACAGATAGTAAAGATGTTAGTATCCTTATATCATCATCAGTAGATGAGATAATTTTCTGGGATGAGGGATGTATAATGTATGCACTTACTTCTGGAAAAGTATATGGAATTAAACTTGGCAAAACAGCAGAATCTAAAAAAGTTTTAATAGGTTCAAACTTTAAAGATTTTGATGGTAATGGATATTTTTCTGATGGATATTATAATTCAAAGAATAAATATACAACATTTTCTAGTCAATATGACAAGAAGAGTCAATATCCATATATAAAGGAGGATGATGGATACTATTACTATTATACATCGGCAAATAATTATTATAAGTATTACCTTGACAAGAAAAACTTATATTATAAAGGACCCAACAAAAGTAGTACAAACGTTTTAATTTCTTCTTCTGTAGATGAAATAACCTTCTGGGAGGAAGGATATATCGCATATGCACTTACTTCTGGAAAGGTATACAAGGCAGAAATTGGAAAGACAGGTTCATCATATAAAAAATTAGTAGGAAATAATTTTGGATATTTTGATGAGGAAAATTATTTCTCTGATGGGTATTATGATGAAGATGAAGAGTTCCAAGATTTCTAAATAAATATTTTTTCTTAACCTTTTAATAGCTGGGATTTTATCCCAGCTATTTCTATAATTAAAGATGGATTTTTTGAAAAAAATTGTATGAAAGTATTGACAAATGTAAATAATTTATGATAATATAATATTCGTTGATAGTGACACGGAGAGGTGGTCGAGTTGGTTTATGGCAGCAGTCTTGAAAATTGCCGTAGGTTTGTAGCCTACCGTGGGTTCGAATCCCACCCTCTCCGCCATTTTTTTATCAATTAATTGCATATGGAGTAGTACCCAAGTGGTGAAGGGGATTGTTTGCTAAACAATTAGGTCGGTAACACGGCGCGGAGGTTCGAACCCTCTCTACTCCGCCAAAAGTAATACAAGGTTAAACTTTGTATTATTTTTTTGTGTAAAATAAACATTATGTAAAACTATTGAAGTTTTAGGAAATAAATGGTATAATAGAAACGTAAAATGCTTAAATGTCATTGCTTTTTTGCATTGATTAAGCAAAGAGGTTAAAAATAAAAATCAAATTTAAAAAGAAAGGAATGAACATTATGAAAAAGACTAACACAGCTGGACGGAGACTTGGCAGTATAATATTAGCATTTGTGCTAGTATTAGGAATGGCAACAAACGTATTTGCAGGATGGGAAACATACAATAGCGGTATTTCAACAAATGGAGTTTATTTGGAGGAAACTTGGGTTGGTGGCAAACAATGCATCAATTTTTGGAGAAATGGCCAATGGGTTAGAAATATTGCAGGCGAGGGTCATACACTTTGGGTAAATAGCATCCCTGTTTTGTATACTTTATATAATACAGGATATTGGTGCTATGACCAGTATGGAAATTGCTTTGCAATTGATAGTAACCAAAAATTGCTGTTATGCAGAGTCAATAGTACAGGTTTTGTAGTAAATAATTCTATTACAGGTTGTACAGGTTTCGCGAGAGATAATAACAAAGTAGGTTATTTACTGTATACAAACCACGGAAATTACAATCTGTCGGATTTACTCAATGGTACAACAGGCAATACAAATTCAGGAACAAACATTACAAGTAATGCACCTTATAGTTATGATGATATTGTGACACAACATAATAATTATTATTGGTATAATTACAATGGAAGACAATTTGTATATAAAATTTTAGGGAATTGTTTATACTGTAATGACAAATTAGTCACAAATAATGTTGATGAAATTGCTTTTGCTTATGGTAGTGTAATATATGTAACTAATTTGAGTCCCTCAAAAGTATATAAGATTTCTGTAGGAAAGGTAAATAATTCAACTCAAATTGGAACGAAGTTTAATGGATTTAACTATGATAGCAAAGGTTGGGTAATCAGTGTACAACTTGAAGGAAAAACTGTAAATGTAAACAGCAATTATGCTAATAGTAGTAATAACAACAACTATAATTATAATTACGATTATGGATATGATTATCCTTACGTAAAAATTTCGGGAGACTATTATTACTACTATGCGAGCAAGTCAAAGTATTATCAGTATTATTTAAGAGGTTCGTCATTGTACTATAAAGGAACAGGAAATAGTAGAAGTGATACGTTAATTTCTAATTCAGTGGATGAGATTACCTTTAATGATAATGGGTATATTGTATATGCCCTTTCATCAGGTAAAGTATACAAACTTGAAGTTGGTAAAACATCTTCCTCGTATAAGAAACAAATAGGAACAAAATTTAGCTATTTTGACGAATATGATTATATGGGTGATGGATATTATGACACTAACGATAGGTATATAAACTTTGATTATAGGTATGACACAGATGAAGATTACCCATATGTAGAGAAGTCTGGAAATTACTATTACTATTATAAGAGTAATACAAAAAACTATGAGTATTACTTGAAAAATTCTACATTGTATTATGATGACGAGAGACTAGAAACATCAGTTAAAGAAATTACTTTTTCTGATGAAGGGTACATTATTTACGCAACAACTAGTGGTTATGTATATGCATATCCAGTGGGAAAAACAAGTTCTTCATATAGAAAATACATCGGAAAATATTTCGAATATTTTGATGATGATGACTATATGAGTGATGGATACTATAACAAGTATGATGATTATGTAGATTTTGATTTTTAAATTAACCTCAAGGCCGGGATTTATCCCGGCTATATTTATTTTACATCCAAAAAAAGACAAAAAAAGTAAAAAAAAGTTGAAAAAATTTGGAATATAAGTTATAATTATGTTATAAGAGAAGAATTGTGGTGATTTTTATGAAAAAAGTATTGAAAATAAGCACAGTATTAATTATAATAATAATGTTAATATTTATATCTAGTAAGACATTTGCTTTATATGATGATTTAGATAAATACAAGCCAGATGATCCTACAGTTGAAGAATCAAAGATGATAACAGAAAGAGCTGGTATTATATTGGGAACAGTAAGGAATATTGGAACAGTAGTAGCTGTTATTACTTTAATGATTATAGGATTTAAGTATATGTTAGGAAGTGTAGAAGAAAAATCAAAATATAAGGAAACATTACTACCATATGTTATTGGATGTGTTATATTAATTGCCGGAACATCTTTAGTGTCATATATTTATGATTCTTTACATAAAGAAAATAATATTGAAGAATCTAGGATTGAGGTGGTAGTATGCGCAAGAAAATAATGTTAGGGATAATTATAATACTAGTATTAATAAATATTTTTACTTTTACAAGTAAATCTTATGCAAAAGATACAAGTATTTCAGATATTTTCACAGGTGCTAAAGACTTTATGTCAAAAGGCGGAGATGTAACCGATGAACAAGAAAATAAATTGATAGCAACTTCAAATTTAATATATAATATATTACTTGTAATTGGAATTGGAGTGGCAGTAATAGTGTCTGGAGTATTAGGAATAAAATTTATGATTGGTTCAGTAGAAGAAAAAGCTCAAATAAAAGATCAATTAATTCCGTTTGTAATAGGATGTATTGTTGTATTTGGTGCTTTTGGAATATGGAAAATTGTAGTTGGAATGGCAAGAAGACTTTAATAAATTAGTTATTAAAATTTACTTAGAAAACTAGGTAATTATAATATAAAATATATAAAAAGGAGGAATATATATGAAAAAAACATTTAAAATGTTGTTAATAGTAACATTGGTAACAATAATGATTTTGAGCTTTGCATCAAGTGTTATAGCTGTAACGGGGACACCTACCACACCAAAAGAGGTACAAGATAATGCAGATTATTCTATGAGTGATAATACATTATTAACTACTGCTGGAAAAGTAATAGGTGTAATTAGAAATATATCAGTTATTGCGGCTGTAATTATAATAATGGTTTTAGGTGTGAAATATATGATGGGAAGTGTTGAAGAAAAAGCAGAATACAAAAAATCATTCTTACCATTAATTATTGGTGTATTATGTGTAGTAGCTGCATCTTCAATTGCTGGATTTATATTTAATTTGGCTGGAAGTAACTAATAAAATTTATACATACAAGAATAGTTCATCACGAACTATTCTTTTTTTATGTCCAAAAATATTACAAAAGTATTACAAATAAACTTTTTTTCGATAAAATATATACAAAAAATAATGAATTATGATATAATAATATTGAATAATTGTGATTATAAGAAATGGGAGGAAATGCCATGCAAACATATGAAATACCAAGAAATTACAAAGGTGAAGGGAGAATATTATTTATATTTTCAACAAAAGCACTAATATATACAGTTATAGGAGTAGCGATAGGATTAATATTTTATTTTTTATTTAAAATGGTTAATCTATCAATGGTAGGATTTATTATAATGGGAATATTAGGACTATTAGGATTTGCAATAGGTACATTTAAAATACCAGAAAGTAATACTTTTAGATTTACAAAGCTAACTGGAGGAGAAAATATAGACGATATAATAGTTAGATGGATAAAATTTAAGAAAAAATCAAATAAAGTATATGTTTATAAAGGATGGGAGGATACAAAAGATGAATAATGATACAATGTCAACAATATTTCTAATAGCAGTTTCGATATTATTTATGCTATTAATTGTTTTAGTGGTAGTACTTTTATTTATAAATAGAAAAGAAAAAGAAGGACCTAAAAAGAAAAAAAATAACATAGATAATGAACCAGAAGAAAAAACAACAGAAAAATCATATAATAAGCAATCTATATTCAAATTTATGAATTTTGATAAAATAGAAGATAATATGATTATTCAAAAAGCAGGAAAAAGATATCTTATGGTAATTGAATGCCAAGGTATTAATTATGACTTAATGTCTGGACTAGAAAAAAATAGTGTTGAACAGGGATTTTTACAATTCTTAAATACATTAAGACATAAAATACAAATATATGTACAAACAAGAACAGTAAATTTAACATCTAGTATAGACTCATATAAAGAAAAGATAAGAGATATCTATTTTGAGTTATCGGAAAAACAATCAAAATATAATCAAGATGTAGCATCAGGAATGTATACTGAAAAAGAACTTGCTAAAGAAAGAATGGAAGTTATTAGATTAAGAAACCTTTATGAATATGGAGCAGATATTGTAACAAACACAGAAAGAATGAGTTTAAATAAAAACATATTAAGTAAATTTTATTATATAATAATTCCATACTATCCAGAAGATTTGTCAAGTGATGATTATGATAAAAGCGAAATAAAGAATATAGCATTTTCAGAGTTGTACACAAAATCACAAGGTATAATAAATTCATTAGGAGTGTGTGGAGTTAAAGGAAAAATACTAGATTCAATAGAATTGTCGGAATTATTATATTCTGCTTATAATAGAGACGAATCAGAGGCATTTTCATTACAGAGAGCATTAGGAGCAGGATTTGAAGAGATGTATTCTACAGCACCAAATGTACTAGATAAGAGAATGAAAGAATTAGATAAAAAGATTGAAGCAGAAGCTACAGCAAAGGCAAATAAATTTATATTTGATGCTATAGAAGAAAATGAAAAGAGTAGCAAAGTAAAAGAGAAAGAAGCAGCATTAGATGATTTAATAGATCAAATGGCAATGGAAATAATAGAAGAGAATAAACAATATATTGGAAATGACATTGCAGAACAAGCTATTAAGGATATAGAACAAGCAAAGACAAAAGAGAAGGGAGGAGTAACAGATGGCAAAAAAACAACAAGAAAGAGAAAAACTACAAAATCAGAATGAGGATATGGAAGAAACAAGAGTGTTACGTAAAAAATCATTAAAAGAATTGATTGCACCATCAGGAATAGATGCTTCTAATATAGATCATTTGGAAATAATATCTAATACAAAAAGATATGCTAGAAGTTTCTTCGTATCATCTCTTCCAAGAATGTGTACATTCCCAGAATTATTTAGGGATATGTATATGTTTGGAGATATCAATACATCTATATATATAAACCCAATAAAAGAAGAAAGATCACAAAATGAATTAAATAGAGTAATAAATGAATTGGAAACAGAAAGAATTGTTGCAATTGACAAAGGAAATATAAATAGAGAAAGTGTACTTTCAAGAAAAAGGTTAGAAGCAGAACAATTAAGAGATGAAATTGCAGCAGGATTTAATAAATTATTTGAAGCTTCAATAATATCAACCATTTTTACATATAGTTTAGAGGAATTAGATAGAAATACTAAATTATTATCTTCAGAAATGTCAAAAACTTTAGTTGGTGTAAAAAATGCATGGGGATTACAAGAAGAAGCATTTCAATCTAATTTACCATTTATGGATGACCAAATAAGAAAAGTACATACATTTGACAGAAATTCAATGGGAACAGTATTTCCATTTGTAACTTCTGAAGTAGGACATCCAACAGGTGTACCATTAGGATTTAATAAACAAACAGGAACACCGATATTATTTGATAATTTCCATTCATCACTTACAAATTATAATATGGTTATATTTGCTAAGTCGGGTGCAGGAAAATCAGTAACAATGAAAACATTAATTTCAAGGTCTTCAGTTCTTATGGGAATAGAGAGTTTAGCATTAGATGCTGAAGGAGAGTATACTATAGTTGCAGAAAGTTTAGGAGGAATAAACGTTGTTATAAGTCCTAATTCTAATACAATTATAAACTTATTTGATATAGAACCAGAAATGACAAAAGACGAAATAACAGGAAGAGAAAGAGCAATTTTAAACGTAGAAAACAAAGTTGAGGATGTTACTCAAGCCTTACTTACAATGGCAAGAGGTAGTACAAGAAGTGATGAGGTTAACGAGCTTACAAAGCAAATTATAGCTGAATCAGTTGCAGAGGAATATGCAGCACTTGGTATAACAAGTGATCCACAAAGTTTATATAAAGACATAAAAGAAAACATGATAAAAAGGGATATTTTTAGTAAAGAGAAAAAAGATATGCCAACAATTGGATCATGGTATAGAAGAATGACAAGAAAAGCACAAGAAAATACAAATAGTGATTATCAATATCATTACAGCTATTTATTAAAAGTTATGAAACAATATACAAGAGAGTATGATGGACAAATGGCTTATTTTGATGGACAATCTACATTTGAGTTGTTAGAGGGATCACCTTTTATAAACTTAGATATTTCTCAATTAGAGGAAAGATTTGCAAGACCACTTGCTCAACAAATATTACTTTCTTGGATTTGGGAAAAGTTTGTTAAGAAAAACAGTGAAGATAGGAGGAAAGCGACAAAGAAAAGAGTTTTGGTAGATGAGGCATGGATGTTATTACCATATCCAGAAGCAGTAGATTTCTTAAATAAGATGGCAAGACGTGCCAGAAAGAGAAATGTTTCACTTGCAATTATTTCTCAAAGATTTCAAGATTTTTATGAAAAACCAGAAGCACAAGCAGTACTTACATCTTCAGATACGAAACTATTTTTAGCACAAGATAAAGCAGAGATTCAGTATTTAAAAGAAGTATTTAAACTTTCAGAAGGAGAGGCTAATTTCTTAGTTACTTGCCAAAAAGGTGAAGGTTTGTTTAAAGTTGGAGCTGATTCTGCAATTTTAAAGATTATGCCAACGAAAAAAGAGTTTGAATTTGTTGAAACTAATTTAAACAAGATTGCAAATAGAAATAATAGTTAATTGAGGTGAAAAGATATGAACTTTAAGAGTTTAATGAAAAAAGTTTCAATAGTTTTGGTATGTTTAATGATGTTTAGCTTTTGCTCACCAAAAGTTGCAAAAGCAGCAGGAGAAGGAGAAGACGGAATAGGTGGCAAATTATTAAATCCAGTAATGTCACTAGTTGTATCTTTAGGTGATGGTATAATGTCATTAATACAAAGAGTTGTTGCAGGAATTGAAAATACTTTTACAGAAGTAAGTACAGTGGAGCAAAATCAAGCATGGTATGAAAAAACATGGAATTGGATAAAAGATAAGTGGGGATATATTGCTGGTGCAACATTGATAATTGTTGGAGTTGCTATAGCAGCATTTACAGGAGGACTAGGAAGTGGGGCAACTGTAATTTTAGCAAAAATAGGAGCAGGATTGATTTTTGCGGCAGCAGCAAGTGGAGCCGCAGCATGTGTAGTTTATCAATATGATACAAATTTAAAAAGTGGACAGTTACCGGATAAATTAGTTTTACCAACTTATTCAATCACGGTTAAGAATATTTTTTCAAATCAAATACCACTTTTAGATGTTGATTTTTTTAATCCTTCAGATAATAAAACAATAAAGTACGTAGATAATGATGGAAATACTCAAACAGCTGAATTATTTTCTACAGCAGGAAAATTACAAAAAACAATATCTAAGTGGTATAAGAGATTAAGAGATATTGCAGTTGTAGCATTATTGTCAATATTAGTATATATTGGTATTAGAATTTTGATTTCTAGTACATCTAATGATAAGGCAAAATACAAACAAATGATAGTAGATTGGATTGTGGCATTATGTTTATTGTTTACAATGCAATACATTATGTCATTTTCAAATATACTAGCTGATAAGATTATAGAGCTTGCAAGTTCTATAAATACAAATACGTACGACACTAATGAGATAAAATCGAAAGTTAATGCTAACCCTGAAAAGATTCAGGAAGGTTTTGAAACTTTTACCATAAGTGATGAAACTACGGTTAATAACATATATAAACTTTTTGTTGAAACTTGGGCTGAAGAAAATGGCAAAGAAGAATCAGCAGCACCTATGTACAAATTTTTTATAAATGATGATTCTGGAAAGCGTACTTTTGTATGGCCGGCAGAAGATGAAATGGCTCAGGTTAGAATGAGAATGCAAATATTGTATAATGGTGGTCAAACATGGGAAAGCATAGGATATAAAATCATTTATGCTGTGTTAGTAGTTTTTACATGTACATTCTTATTTACATATGTAAGAAGGGTTTTATATATGGCTTTTCTTACAATGATTGCACCATTAGTTGCAATGACATATCCGTTAGATAAAATAAATGATGGAAAAGCGCAAGCTTTTGATAAATGGATAAAGGAGTATATATTTAACCTTTTAATACAACCGATGCATTTAGTATTATATACAGTATTAATTGGCTCTGCAATGGATTTAGCTTCAACTAATATAATATATGTAGTGTGTGCTTTAGGGTTTATGATTCCAGCAGAAAAATTACTTCGTAGTTTCTTTGGATTTGAAAAAGCTCATACACCTGGTTTATTAGCAGGACCAGCAGGAGCAGCAATGATGATGAGCGGAATGAATAAACTGTTAGGACGCGGACCAAAAGGAGGACGTGATAATTATGGGAAAGGTGGAAATTCTAATTCTGAAAAGGATGATGATAAAGTAAAAACTCATAAAAGTTTTGATACTGATGAAGCATTTGGAGGAAAGGCATTATCTGATAAAAACGATAATAGTAAACAAGAAGAAGATTCTAGTATTAGCTTAGATGAAAACGGTGAAGAAGATTCTAGGGTTAATTTGGATGAAAATAGTGAAGAGGAAAAGACAGATTTACAAAAAATGTCTGATGCGGATTATGAAGATAATTGGTTAGGTGCAGATAATAATGAGATTCAAACACTGGAAGCAAATGCAAGAGATGCATATGGTGATGGTGAAGGAATGAAATATACAGATGAAGAGATGGAAGGAATTTTGAGGGATAGCGGTTATAGTGATGAAGAAATTGCTGAATATATGAAAGACTATAATAAAGATGACAGTAATGATAACTTAGATGAGAATATTCAACAAGAATCACAACCAGATACAAATGCCGCAAATAAAGATAATGAAGAAGACCAAAATTACAAATCAAAGGGAAGCATAAAAAAAGCTATTACAAGGGCAGGTAGAATGTATTCAGATGGTATGGGCAATAAAATAGCAAACAAAGTTAACAATGCACACCTTGGAAGAAGAGCAATTAGGATAGCTGGAGGAGCTGCTTTGGGTGCAGCAGCAGGAACTGTTGGGGTGGTTGCAGGTATAGCTTCAGGTGATCCATCAAAAGCCTTTCAATATACAACAGCTGGTATAGCAGCAGGATATAAAGCTGGTTCAGGAGTTGGAAATAAAATAGCAAATATTCCAAAATCTTTATCAGTAGAAGGTGTTGGAAAGAAATTTAAAGAAGAATATTATGGAAAAAAAGTTTATCAAGATAAACAAATAGAAAAAGCTACAAAAGAAAAACAGCATGATTTAGAATTAAAATATAAGCTAGAGGATGAATATGGAAAAGAGATAGCAAAAAAATATATGAAAAATTTTATACCAGAAGTTACAAAGTATGGCATTGATGATAATAAAACTATAGCTGCCATGATAGAAATGCAAGAGAAGAAAGGGTACACAGAAAAAGAAACAATTGCTGCAGCATTAATATCTGAAAGAGACCTTGATGGCAGAGATTATAATACAAGAAGTGGTAAAACTAAAAAAGAGTTTTCAGACACAATAAGAAAAAGAGGAGAAGAAAGAAGTTTAAAAGGAGATAATTTAAATAATTTTGTAAATAAGCAAATAGAAGCAGTAAAAGATTTAGATAATATTAGGTATAAATAAAATATTAGGAGGATTATAATTATGTTAAAGATTAGAAGATATTACAATCAAAACAAAAAGACGATATGGAAAGTAACAGGGATTATAGTCTTCTTTATTTTATTAATACAATTATTAAATTATTTTGCTAAAAGCAAGAATATTAACAATATATCAGATAATATAAATAATAATTCAAGTTTTATAAATAACAGTAACTATACTGATTTATCTGTTAGTTCAGATAAGTCAGTATTATCTAATGAGAAAATGACAACTAGCAGTTCAAACGAATTGGAAACTATAAATCAATTTTTTAATTATTGTAATAATGGAGAAGTGGGTAAGGCTTATTCATTATTATCTGATGAATGTAAGAGTACAATGTATCCTAAAAAAAGTTATTTTGAAAAATCGTATTATAAGAATATTTTTAATGGAAAGAAAATGGATATAAGTGTGGAAAACTGGATTGGAAGTACTTATAAAATAAAAATAATGGAAGATATATTAGCATCAGGAAGATATGATAATAGCAATGCAAAGCAAGATTTTATTACAGTAATTTCAGATAAAAAATCTAGTTATAAATTAAATATAAATGGATATATAGAAAGAAAAACAATAAATCAAAAAAAGACAGTAAGAGATAATATTGAAATGACAGTAATTGGAAAAGACATGCATATGGACTATGAAATATATTATTTTAAGATTAAGAATACTACTAATAACTCAATTTTAATGGATAATTTACAACAAGTAGATTCCATATATTTGAAAGATAAAAATAATTTGAGATATTATGCTTATACCCACGAATTATCAGAGTCACAATTATTAGTAAAACGAGGAGAAGAAAAAATAATTAAGGTTAAATATTATAATAAATATCAATCAGGAAGAGAAATATATAGTGTAGGATTTTCCAAGGTTGTAATAAATTATGAATCATATAAAAAATTGCGAGATGCTTCTTTATATAATGATTATAATGAATTTACTATAGATTTATAATTAATTGGAGTGAAATAGATGGAAGAAGGTTTAAATAAGTTAAAAAATGGATTAAAAGCTGTAGTAAAAGCTATAGGAATGAAACTAGTAATGATGATCTTGATTATAGGAATAATAATTACTTTTGTCGCTTCAGCTACATATTTTCTTACAATAGATGATGGTACATATAAAGATGATGACTGGACAAGCACTCCATATGGAGCAGGTCAATATACTAGTAGTATTTCCATAGATAAAGATGGAAATATGACAGGAACTACTTCAGCAAAAGAATTATGGAACAAGATGATAGATGAAGGAAGTAGGGTTAATCTTTATTTAGATGGTCCGGAAGAATTAATAAAATTAATGAATGCTGAAATGATAACACAGTTTATTGATACGAGAGAGGATCCCGATCAGGAAATAGAGTGGGATAAGATAAATAATGTAGATAATCCAACTTTGCAGGGAATTATCAAGTTAAAAAGGGCTTCATCTGAAGGGGAAGATAAAACTACAATGGTTTATGCTGCTCCAGATGTTTTTCAATCATATATAGATGAATATAATTCATCTGGATCTGAGGATGCTAAAAATAATGCTTTAAGTCATTTTACTTTGGAAAAAACTTATGTATCAAATACAAATACAGCAAGTGCTATTGCTGCAGGTACTACAATTGAAGTGCCTGTAGGACTAGGATCTGTTCATACATATATGGGATGGCAAATGATTACATCGCCTTCATCAACGCAATATAAATTAAGAGAGCAAGCAGGTATGGCATTTGATGAAGAAGGATTTGGAAAAATCAATGGAAGATATGTAATTGCGTGTACAACAACTTTTGGAGCTGTAGGAGATTATATAGATTTTTACCAAGAAGATGGTAGCATTATACCATGTATTATTGGAGACATAAAAAGTCAGGGAGATGCAGGATGTAACCAATATGGACATAATAATGGGACTTGTATAGTAGAATTTATAGTTGATAAAGATTCTTGGTATAGTGGTGGCAAAGGTAGTCACACAAATCCTGGAAATTCTAATTGCCATCCCGAATGGAACCAAAATATTGTTAAAGCAGTAAATGGAGGAAGCTATTTTGGAAATTCAACTTTTGGAACCGAAAATGTAGCAGAAGGAGGTACAACTGTTGCAGCGGCAACAGAAGTAAAATATAATGCACTAGTGGCCACTTGGAATGAGACAACAGAAGTAATAGAATCTAATGATCCAGATGTGGAATCAACTAGTAATACAATATATAATATGACCACTACTAAAATTAATTACCAAGATTTAGTTAGTGGATATACAATGCCTTTTGAATATTTATGGTCAATGTTATGTGTTACTGAGGATAAAGATTTCGTACTGGATTTGGTAGATTTAGTTTATAACAGTAAAATTGAAATTACAGTTCATGATAGCTTATCAACTAATATAAACGAGGATATTTATACATATACAAAAACAAAGAAAACGAACACTTCTGCAAAAGTAGTAGTTTATTATACGGATGATGCAGGGGCATCTAGAAATTCGTCGCAATCAGGAAATTGGACAGATGAAGAACCAAATAAATATAAAATTACAACAACTATAACTACGAAGACGAACACTTTAGATATAGCGGTGACATTAGCTGATGTCTGGATGGCTAAATATACGCAAGAGTTTTCTTATCAAACACCAGAAGACATAGTTAGTGGTGGTGAAGAGCAATCATTAGATGATATTGGATATACAGATGATCCAGTTGATACAGGAAATAATGATACATATGGTCATGCAAGAGATTTAATAAATAAAATTAAAAATATGTTAAATAAGAGTACATATGTTAAAAGTATTGGTAATGGACAGATTAATTATTTAAATGAAGATATATACTATTCTACAACAGATAGAAAAGAAAAAATTACTAATACGTTAAAAAATAAAAAGTATGTTTCTTCACCAATGGTCGTTGAGGAAAAGACTGACAAAAACTCAGAAGAACCAAACTTTGTGACAATACTTTTAGATCTGGACAATTTAAAAGCAAAAAATAATATTTTAGATGTATCATCGTGGTTATTTGAATTATTAGAGACAAATGAGAGTACAGTTGATTTAATAGATTTAACAAAATACTTATTATATAAAGCAACCAACATTGATTTTGGAGTTACAGAGTTTGATTTTAATAGTTTCTACATGTCTGATTTTAAAGATATAAGGTCTTCTATTGGAGGAGTAGACTTGTTAAAAGAGTATATACATTATTGGGAACATTCATCACCACCACCAACAAATGCAGATGGTACAAAGTACATAATTGAAGATGATGGTGCAGGACACCCTACAGTTGGATATGGAGTAGATATTATTAACGGAGGATTTAAACAGGAATTTATTGCAGCTGGGTACCCAATAACAATTGGAGGAGAAGTTGATAAAGCATTTGTAGATGCATTAGAGGATAGAGAAATACAAGAGTGTATAAATTACATAAAAAGTATGACAAATGGATTGAATTTAAGTGAATATCAAATCTATGCTTTAGTTTCAAGAGCATACAATTGTGGAAAAGCTGGAGCTGTTGCAATAAGAAGAGGTTCATCTAATTTAGATTTTATGTCTTCTTATAAAGAGTATTGGAAATCAGAAGATGATAAATTTGAGGCTAAAGATGCAAATGCAGATTTTAACCATTCATTATATACTAATTATATGTCTGAGCCAGTTACGGCCAAAGATAAAGGGTATATGTCGGGATTAGAAAGAAGAAGAAAATCAGAATGGGTATTATTTCAAACAGGATATATGGATGTACTAGATAAATGGTATGTAGAAGGAATGGGAGGTTCTATAATAGAATGTGCAAAGGCAATACACCAGTATATGGAAGAGAATGGATATACATATTGTGTATATGGTTCAAATTCTTATGAAGAGTGTGGAAGGAATGGAAAATCTCATGGCTTAAGTAGGACTTTTGAAGCGTCTAAATCAAATAAAAATACTTGTTGTGCTACATATGTTTCATGGGTATTGCAAGAAGCAGGTTATTTAACTGAATCCGAGCATAATGATGGCGCAGATAATTTGACGAATCTTTTAATTAATAAGGGATGGACTGTTATAACAGATATTAATCAGTTTCAACCAGGTGATGTATTAACATATAGCAGTCACGTAGAAATTTATGCAGGTGATGGAACAGTCTATAATGCGGGTAGTGGAAAAGCTATACGTAATTCATCACCACAGAGTAAAAATATATCTAAAGCCAGAGCATTAAGAGCACCTAATTAATATGTGGAGGTATTAATATAAAATGAAGAAAATTATAAAAGTATGTATTGTAATTTTAGTAATTTTAATAGTAATTATATTGAATATGTTTATACACTTGAAAAAAGAAAATGCAAAGTTATTACCAAATGAATTTGATGATACTATAGAAGATTCAAGTTTGTATAAATTTGATACAACAGTGCAAACAGTAAAAATTAGAAATAATTTCTATGCGGTTAAAGGTTGCGTTAATAAATTTTTTACATATTATAGTGCATCAAATACAACAGAAGATAGTAAATATATTGTGGATGAAAAACAAGATGATAACAATAAAGAAGCATTATATTCAATGCTAGATGATGAATATATTAAGTTTAACGATATAAATAAAGATAATATACTGCGTAAAATTCCTAATTTTAATAATGCTACAGTAGAAATAAATAAAATGTATGTTGCACAAAAAAGTGCTAATACAGCAATATATTTTGTATATGGAATCTTGAATGATAAAATAAATATTAAATATACAAATTTTTCTATGGCCGTAAAAGTAGATATGCTCAATAAGACATTTAAACTATTATTGCAAGATTATGTTGATGAAAAATATAATAATATAAAAGTTGGGGATAATATAGAGATAAATGTTCAAAATGACATAAAAAATGACACATATAATATATTTGAATACAATATTGTACTTGATGATGAATATATTAAAGATGTATTTGATAAACTTAGAAATGATTTTATATATAATCCAGAATTAGTTTATGATGAGTTAGAAAGTGATTATAGAAGTAAACGATTTTCATCTATAGATGCATTTAAAAAATATTTAAAAGATAATTCTCTAAAAAATATAATGATGAATATAGAGAAATATCAAAAAAATGTATATGATAATTATACTCAATATGTTTGTATAGATAGCAATAGTAATTATTATATATTTAGGGAAGATTCGGTAATGAATTATAAGATTATTTTAGATACATATACAATTGATTTACCTGAATTTATAGAAAAGTATAAATCTGCTACAGATCAAGTAAAAGTAGGAATGAACATACAAAAAATTATATATGCTATAAATTCCAAAGATTATAAATATGTGTATGACAAACTAGATAAAACATTTAAGAAAAATAATTATAGTACATTAAATATTTTTGAAAATAAAATGAAGCAAGAGTTTTACGACACCAACAAAGTAGAGTATATGAAATTTACTAAAGAAGGAAATATATATATTTATAATTTAGGTGTTAAAAATGGAGAGAACGAAAATGCAAAAGAAAAGAAATTAACAATTATAATGAAATTAAAAGAAAATACAGACTTTGAAATGTCATTTAATATTGAATAAAAATGAAAAGGTTGCATTGCAACCTTTTTTATTATATAATTTGTTATATAAAAGGAGGACTTAAATGATTGAAATAAAAAATGTTTCTAAAGCATATAAAAAAGATGTAAATGTAATAAGTAATTTAAATTTAAAAATAAATAACGGAGAAATATTTGGATTTTTGGGACCAAATGGAGCAGGGAAAACTACTACAATAAAAATGATAACAGGAATATTAGATATAACAGAAGGGGATATTTATATAGATGATAATAGTATAAAAAAGAATCCTATAGAAGCTAAGAAAAAATTGGGGTTGGTATTAGACAATCCAGAAGTATTTGGAAAATTAAAAGGGATAGAATATTTAAATTTTATTGCCGATATATATGATGTATCAAGAGAAGATAGAATATTGAGAATAAAAGAATTAACTGAAAGATTTGAGATGGATGAAGTACTAAATAATAAATTAGAGAGTTATTCTCATGGAATGAAGCAAAAAATATTAATAATAGGTTCATTACTAAGTTCACCAAATAATTGGATTTTGGATGAACCAATGACTGGCTTGGATCCAAAAGCATCTTTTGAGTTGAAAAAAATCATGAAAGAATACACGGAAAAGAGTAAAACTGTTTTTTTCTCTACTCACATATTAGATGTTGCAGAAAAATTATGTGATAGAATTGGAATTATAAATAAGGGTAAATTAATATTTGTTGGAACAATAAGTGAAATGAAAAATGAATTAAAGGAAAATAAGTCATTAGAAGAATTATTTATGGAGATAATAAAAAATGATTAAAAGAATAGAAAATATTTTTAAATTAACAAAAGTTCTTAATAAAAATTCAGACGAATCCCCTTATTTGAAGAATGGAAAATTTAATAAAAAATCTGCGATGTTTTGGATAGCAACCATTTTAATTATTACGGTAGTTTATATGAGTTATATATTAATAAAAAATTTGGTATTAATTGATCAAGCCATATTATTTTTAAATTTTATGTTATTAGTATTAATGTTAGTTTTAATATTTCAAGTAATAATGGTTAGTATTAATGTGTATTATTTTTCAAAGGATATGGATTTAATTTTACCATTACCAATAAATCCGATAGACTTATTAATATCTAAATTTAATACTATAATTATTAAAACTTATTTTTTTGAATCTATATTTATTTTTGCACCATTAATTATTTATGGAATATACACATCATCTGGTCTATTATATTATATAAATTTAATTGTTATGTTGTTAATATTTCCGATTTTACCAACACTTATTGTGAGTGTTATTATGATGTTATTAATGCCACTATCTAAATTTATAAAAAATAAAGATATTTTTCAAATAATAATTACTTTTATACTTGTGTTTCTAGTGTTTGGAATTATTTTTTATTTATCAAAAAATATAATGGTATATAATGAATTTGCAACAGAAGATAGCCAAGCAATAGAACAAATTAATAAATTAAATAGTAAATTAATTAATATTAATAATTATTTTTTACAAATTAATCCTAGTATTAATTTTTTAAATAATTTAAATTTTAAAAATGCAATAATTAATTTATTAAAAATATTATTATACGATTTTATTGGATTTATAATTTTTATATTTATTGGAAAATTAATTTATTTAAAAAATATATTAAAAAATAATATATTTAATACTGCAAACAAAATAAATAAAATTAATTTAGAAAAAAAATGCAAAAAAATAAATAAAAGAAATTCATATATAAAAAAGGATTTTAAATTATTATTTAAAAGCCCAATATTTTTTATAAATTGTATATATCCAACTTTAATTATGATAATTTCATTATTAATTATTTCAATTTTTGCAATTCCAAATATAAGAAATGCAATTAATAATACAGATTTATTTAAAGGTGTTGATTTAGAAATTAATTTAAATAAAATATGTTTAATATTGTGCGGGATACAAATTATATTAACCTTTTCAAATAATGCGGTAACAGCTATTTCAAGAGAAGGGAAGAGTGCAGTTTATATGAAGTTTTTACCGATAGATTATTGCAGGCAGATAATTTACAAAAGTATGTCACAAATAATTATTAATGGTATATTTATATTTATTTTAATTTTATTAATAAAATTAGCAATACCAATTAGTTTAATAAAATGTATTTATATTTTAATTATAGCCAATTTAGTAAATATTTTTAATAGTATTTTGATGACAGCTATGGATTCAAATTCGCCTAATTTAGAGTGGAATTCAGAATATGAAGTGATTAGTGAAAATAACAAAAAAATATATCAATATGTGTTAACGATATTAATTATTTTATTATTAACATATTTTTCTAAAATATTTAATGAATTAAATTTAAATATATCATGCATATTAATAATTTTAATATTAATTATTTTATTAATAATTTTAATAATAATTATTAATAAAATAAAAAATAAATTATTTAATAAAATAAAATAAAAGGTTTTTAAAACCTTTTATTTTTTTGAATTATATATAATTATTATAAAAATAATAACTAATAATATTGATAAATTAGAATCCATAATTATACCTAATAATTTAGATAAATATGGAATATTAAATAATATAAAAATAATTAAAAAAATAATTAAAATATTAAAAATTAATTTTACTAAATCTTTAATATTAAATCTTTTTTTATTATTTATATTTTCCTTATAATAATTAGTATAATTTATATTTTGATAATTATTTTCATTATTATATATTTTATTTTTTAAATAATTTAGTTGGTTTTTTAATTCAATATTTTCATTTAATATTAAATTATATTCTTCAGGAGAGACAAAATTATTTCCTAATTGTTCATCATACTCTTTTCTTTTTTGTTCGTTAGATAAGATGTCATAAGCAGTATTTATTTTTTTAATTTTTTCTTCAGCGATTAATTTATCATTACCTGTTTGTAAATCAGGATGATATTTTTTAACTAATAATTTATATGCTTTTTCTATTATTTCAGGTGAAGCATCTTTATCTACTTCGAGTATTTTATAATAATTTTCCATGTAAGTTAATCTCCTTATTTTTTATGAATTAATAATAACATATATTTTAAATTAATTCAATTATTTGTTCTAAATAGGACAAATAAACAATAATTATTAAAAAGAAAGAACAGGAGGGAATATTATGAAAAAAACAAAAAAAATAATATTTATATTAATAATGCTAATTATTATAGGAGGAATTATATTTATATGTATAAAAAATAAAGAAAAAAAACAGACAGCAATTGGAGAGGGATTAGAATATACTCCACAAGAAGAAATAAGTGATACACAAATGAGGCAAACATCTATTAATTTATATTATTTAAATTCAAGTACAAAAGAGCTAAAATCAGAGACTAAATCATTAGATGCAAAATTATTAATAGAAAATCCATATAAAAAAATAGTAGAACTATTAATAGAAGGACCAAAAAGTGAAGGATTAACAAATGTATTTCCAGAGAATGCAAAGATTTTAGATGCAAAAATAGAAAATAATTGTGTTACATTAAATTTTTCTGAGGAAATATCTAATTTTAAAGATGATGTCCAAAAATATAATATTATAAATAGTATTTTAAATTCACTTAGTCAATTAAATGAAGTAAATTCAGTTAAAATTTTGGTTAATAATAAAGAAGATAAAAACTTTAATGAAGAGTATAAGGCAATTTACTAAATACCTAAAAAATCCATTGACAAAGTGGGCAAAATATTATAAATTATATATTGGAAGATAATAAAAAAATGAGGTAAAATTAATGATTGTAGAAGAAGAAAAAGTAGAGGTAATTGAAGATAAAAAAGAACAACAAAATACACAAATTGAAACAGAAACAAACGATGAAATTGTAAAAGGAAAAAGTGTATGGGGATTGTGTGCAATATTTTTAGGAGTAATTGCTTTAATCCTATTGATAATATTTACAATATTTACATTATATAACTTAAATAAAGATACAATATCACAAGGTATATACATAAATGGAGTAGATGTATCTGGTTTGTCTATAAAACAAGCTAAAGAAAGAGTACAAAAATATTATGATACAAATATATTGACAAAAGATATTATACTTAAATATGAAGATTATGAGGCATATATAAAACTTTCAGAAATAGATTTAAAATTTGATATTTCATCTGCAGTTAATTATGCTTACAATATTGGAAAAAATGGAAATATTATAAAAAATAATTACTTAATATTTGATGCTCTATTAAATGGAGTAAACATTACTCCTACATATTCATTAAATGATGAAAAATTAAATAAGGCATTAAATGAGTTGTCAAGTGAAATACCAAATGCAGTAGTTGAAAGTAGCTACTATAAAGAAAAAGCAAAGTTAATAATTACTAAAGGAAAAGATGGATATGTAGTAGATGTAGCAAAAACATCTTCAAATATAAAATCAAAAATAACAGATCTAGGTTTTTTAGATGGTAAAATTGATTTAGTATTGTCAAAAAAGAGTCCAGATAAGATAGACCTAGAAAAAATACATAGTGAAATTTATAAAGAACCAACAAATGCTAAATATGATAAAAAAACTTATGTAGTAACTCCTTCATCAACAGGAGTAGATTTTAAAATATCTTTAGAGGAAGCACAAAAAATAGTAGATAAATCAAAGAATGAGTGTACAATTCCATTAAAAACATTGTATCCAAAAGTTACAACAAAAGACCTGGGAATGGATGCATTTCCTGATTTATTAGCTACGTTTTCTACTCATTATTATGCATCAAATAAAAATAGAACAACTAATTTAAAATTAGCTGCAAATAAAATAAATGGAACAGTTTTGCTTCCAGGAGAAGTTTTCTCTTATAATGAGGTAGTTGGTGAAAGAACTATTGCAGCAGGATATAAAGAAGCTGCTACATACTTAAATGGTCAAGTAGTAGACGGCTTAGGAGGAGGCATATGCCAGATATCAACTACATTATTTAATGCTGTTCTATTCTCAAATTTGAAAATTGTAGAATTATATAATCACCAATTTGTTCCATCTTATGCAGGTGCAGGAAGAGATGCAACTGTTGTATATGGAGTAAAAGATTTTAAGTTTTCAAATTCAAGAAAATATGCTATAAAAATAACTTGTAGTGTATCTGGGGGAATTGCGAAATTTAATATTTATGGTGTTAAAGAAAAACCAGATTATGATGTATCAATTTCAGCTAAAGTTACTAGCAGAACATCATCATATATAAAATCTACAACATATAGAACTGTAAGACAAAATGGTAAGAAAATAAAAACAGAACTTATATATAATTGTACTTATAAAAACCATTAAGAAATAAAAGGGGATTGGGTTTGAAAGGAATGAAATAGATTATGGACAAAAATATACTACATGTAGGGCTAGACGTAGGATCTACAACTGTAAAAATAATTGTAATGAATGACAATAGAGAAATTATATATAAAGATTATCAAAGACACTACTCAGATACTAAAAATACTGTTTGTAGTGTTTTAGATGATTTAAACAAAAAATATCCAGGTAATGATTTTACTTTATCATTAACTGGATCAGGAGCAATATCTGTTGCTAAATTTTTAAAAGTTGATTTTATTCAAGAGGTTGTTGCTTGCAAAAGAGCAGTTGAAAAATATATACCTCAAACTGATGTTGTAATAGAATTAGGCGGAGAAGATGCTAAAATAATTTATTTTGATAAATCTATTGAGCAACGTATGAATGGTACATGTGCTGGTGGAACAGGTGCATTTATAGATCAGATGGCATCACTTTTACACACAGATACAGCAGGCTTAAATGAATATGCTAAAAATTATGATATGATTTATCCAATAGCATCACGTTGTGGTGTTTTTGCAAAAACAGATATACAACCATTAATAAATGAAGGAGCTGCAAAAGAAGATATAGCAGCATCTATATTTCAAGCTGTTGTAAATCAAACAATTAGTGGACTAGCTTGTGGTAGACCAATTAGAGGTAAAGTTGCGTTTTTAGGAGGACCACTTACATATTTATCAGAGTTAAGGCAAAGATTTATAGAAACATTACATTTAGGTCCTGATGAAATAATAGTTCCTGAAGAGGCTCATCTTTTAGTAGCACAAGGAGCAGCACTTGAATCTTTAAGAACAAAAGCATTTTCAAACCAAGAACTTGCACAAAAAATAGATAATTTGCGTAATTCACAAGATAATACAACACATCCTTTAGAACCTTTATTTGAAAATGAAGAGTCTTATAGAGAATTTCAAGAAAGACACCAAAAAGCAACTGTACAAAAACGTGAATTATTGGGATTTAAAGGAGATTGCTTCTTAGGATTAGATGCAGGTTCAACTACTACAAAACTAGTTCTGGTAGATAGAGATGGAAATTTACTTTATTCTTTATATGGAAGCAATGAAGGAAATCCGCTAGATAGTACTATAAAAATGATTAGAAAATTATATAGTGTCTTACCAGAAGGTGCGGATTTAAGGTTTAGTGGTGTTACAGGATATGGAGAAAAGTTAATCCAAACAGCGTTAAACTTAGATATTGGAGAAATTGAAACAATAGCGCATTACACAGCAGCTAAACAATTTGAACCAGATGTAACAAGTATTGTTGATATTGGTGGACAAGATATGAAATATATCAAACTAAAAAATGGTGGTATTGACAATATAATGCTAAATGAAGCATGTTCATCAGGTTGTGGATCTTTTATAGAAACTTTTGCACATAGCTTAGGACTAGAAATAAATGAATTTGTAGAGCAAGCATTACATTCAAGAAGACCAGTAGATTTAGGCTCAAGATGTACGGTATTTATGAATTCAAAGATAAAACAAGCACAAAAAGAAGGATATACAGTTGGAGATATATCAAGTGGACTTTCTTATTCTGTCATTAAAAATGCTATTCAAAAGGTTATGAAAGTTAGGGATACAGAGACATTAGGTAACCATATTGTGGTTCAAGGAGGTACTTTTTATAATGATGCTGTACTTCGTGCGTTTGAAAAAATAGTTAATAAAGAAGTTATAAGACCAGACATTGCTGGACTTATGGGTGCGTATGGAATGGCATTAATTGCAAAAGAACAATTTGAAACCAATATGGACATGGAATATCATTCTACAATTTGCAAATTAGAAGAATTGGACAAGTTAGATATAAAAGTAAATCACACACGTTGTAATGGTTGTGAAAACAAATGCAAACTAACTATAAATATATTTAATAATGGAAAAAGATATATATCAGGAAATAGATGTGAAAAAGGTGCTGGAGTTGTTAGTAAAAATGCTAATTTACCTAATTTAGTCAAATATAAAAATGACAGAATTTTTGGATATGAACCTATAGAAGAACAATATGCTACAAGAGGAACACTTGGAATCCCAAGAGTATTAAATATGTATGAAGATTATCCATTCTGGTTTACATTTTTTACAAATCTTGGATTTAGAGTTATTATATCAGAAAAAAGTACAAGACATACTTATGAAAAAGGTATAGAATCAATGCCTTCTGAGTCAGTATGTTACCCAGCAAAACTTTCTCACGGACATATAGAAAGTTTAATTGAAAAGGGAATTAAAACTATATTTTATCCATGTATGCCATATTCTAGAAAGGAATATGAAAAATCAGATAACAAATATAATTGTCCTATAGTAATCTCTTATTCTGAGGTTTTAAAAAATAATGTTGAAGATTTGAAAAGAACAGATATTAAATTTATTAATCCATTTTTACCATTTGAAGAAGAAAACTTGGTAAAGAGAATTATGGAATTAGATGAATTTAAAGAATATAATTTTACAAAACAAGAATTAA
The DNA here is from genome assembly GCA_934167965.1 of uncultured Clostridia bacterium. Lineage (GTDB taxonomy): Bacteria > Bacillota > Clostridia > TANB77 > CAG-508 > CAG-269. Next base: position 73,475 of record CAKPMJ010000005.1, read on the forward strand.
CAGAAGCTGCAAGAAAAGCTGAAGCTGAATATCAAAAGTGTAAACGAGATATTCAAGAAAAAGGAAGAGATACAGTTAGATATATAAATGAAAATAATTTAAAAGGAATTGTTTTAGCAGGAAGACCATATCATATTGACCCTGAAATAAATCATGGAATTGATACATTAATTACATCATTAGGATTATGTGTTTTAACTGAAGATAGTATATCAAACTTAACAGAGCCAAAACGACCACTAAGAGTAGTTGATCAATGGGTATTCCACTCTAGGCTTTATGCTAGTGCAGACTTTGTCGGAAAAAATGATAACCTAGAACTAATACAATTAAATTCATTTGGATGTGGCGTTGATGCTGTTACAACAGATCAAGTGGAAGAAATACTTACAAGTTATAATAAGATGTATACTTTAATAAAAATAGACGAAGTAAATAATTTGGGAGCTGTAAAAATCCGTATACGTTCACTTTTAGCTAGTATGAATAAACGTTTAAAGGATAAAGAATTAGCTAAAGGAGATTATGAAGTTAAGAAAAAATTATTTACTAAAGATATGAGGAAAGATTATACAATTTTAATTCCTCAAATGATACCAATTCATTTTGAGTTGTTAACTGCAGCTATGCAGGCAAGTGGATATAATGCAGTTTTATTAAAGGATTGTACTCAACATACAGTTGAAGTTGGATTAAAATATGTAAATAATGATGCATGTTACCCATCAATTTTAACAACTGGACAAATGATAGAAGCATTACAATCAGGAAAATATGATTTAAATAAAACAGCTGTAATCATGTCACAAACAGGTGGAGGTTGTAGAGCAACAAATTATATAGGATTTATTAGAAAAGCTCTTAAAGACGCAGGATTTGCTAATGTGCCTATAATATCATTTAATATTGTAGGTATGGAAAAGACGTCTGGATTTAAATTGACTCCTAGATTAATGGAAAAATTGTTAAGAGCTGTAATTTTAGGAGACTTACTTCAAAAGTTGTTACATAAAAATAGAGCCTATGAAATAAATAAAGGTGAAACAGATGCTCTTTATAACATGTGGATGAAAAAGAGTAAGGATCTTGTTGCTAAGTCTACAAATAAGGAATTTAAACAAGCTATTTATGATATGGTTAATGACTTCGAGAAAATAGAACTAGATACATCTATTAAAAAACCTAAAGTGGGTGTAGTTGGAGAAGTACTTATAAAATATCATCCATTTGGAAATAATTATGTAGCAGATTTATTAGAAAAAGAAGGCGCTGAAGTAGTATTACCTGACTTTATGGGATTTGTAAAGTTTATGTGCACACATAAAATTACATTTAATAGTTTATTAAATATAAATAAAACATCATCTAAAGTTATGAAAATTGCTATTAAATTAATAGATTTATTAGAAAAAGATATAAGAGCGGCTTTAATGTTATCTAAGAAAAACTATCTAATGCCTTGCAATATTTGGCACTTAGAAGAACAAGTTAAAGATGTATTATCTATTGGTAACCAAACAGGTGAAGGTTGGTTCTTGACTGCAGAGATGATTGAATATATAGAAAATGATATTCCAAATATTGTTTGTGTTCAACCATTTGCATGTTTACCAAACCATGTAGTTGGTAAAGGTGTTATAAAAACTATCAGAAATAAGTATCCTATGGCTAATATTACTCCTGTTGATTATGATCCAGGAGCTAGTGAAACTAACCAAACTAATCGTATTAAACTTCTTATGACAGTTGCTAAAGATAATTTGGAATTACAAGAGAAAGAAAAAATTGCTTTAGAAAATGAAAATAAAGAGGTTAATAAAGCTAATATAAATAATTAAATAAATTCAAATAAAATTATATAAAATCATAGAAAATCATATAAGGCGATTTTCTATGATTTTTCTTATGTTTTCTTTTTTTATCTATTTTTAAGAATTTTTTACGATTTTTTTCGAATTTATTTTAATATTTTATATAACCTAATATAATTATAAAATTTATTAAAATTATTTAAAAAACACTCTACTTCATTTAAAGAACAAATAGTATTTTTTTTTATTTTTTTAAAATCAAATTTAATTTTTTTCTTTTTGAGTTTAGGAGGTGGTGGACCAGGTGGAAGTTTAGGTGGTGTACAAGGAGGCTTTGGCGGTGATGGATTTCCTCTAGATTTTGTATAAATTCTCTTATCCATTGAAAAAACTCCTTTTTTATAGTATAATATGTAAAGTTAAAAGTAAAGGTGATGTTATGTTAAAAGAAAATGAGAGAATAGATGACTTAGAATTTAAAGATTTAAAAATAATACAAAATAAAAACGGATTTTGCTTTGGGATGGATAGTGTATTACTTTCTGATTTTGCAAAAAATATAAAGAACGCAAAAGTAATTGATCTAGGCACAGGAACAGGAATTATTAATATATTACTTTCAGGCAAAACTAATAATTGCAATTTTGTTGGAGTTGAAATACAAGAAGAAGTTGCTGACATGGCAAAAAGAAGTATTGAATTAAATAATTTACAAAATAAAATAGAAATTATTAATGAAAATATTTTAAATTTAAAAAATATTTATAAAAAGGGAGAATTTGATGTAGTTGTTTCAAATCCTCCATATAAAAAGATAAATACAGGTATAATTAATGATGAAGATAAAAAAATTATTTCTAGACACGAGATTACAGCAAGTTTAGAAGATTTTATACATATTTCTTCATATTTATTAAAAGATTATGGTGAATTTTATATGGTGCATAGACCAGAGAGACTAGTAGATATTTTTTCTATTATGAGAAAAGAAAAAATTGAGCCTAAAAAAATTAAATTTGTGTATCCAAATGTAAATAAGAAAACAAACTTAGTGTTAATAAAAGGAGTAAAATTAGGGAATCCATTTTTAGAATTTGATGACAATTTATATGTTTATAATTTAGATGGCACATATACAAATGATATTTTAAAAATATATAATAAGTTAGGAGTAGAGAAATGAGTGGAAAATTATATTTAGTAGCAACACCTATAGGAAATTTAGAAGATATTACATTTAGAGCTTTGAGGATCTTAAAAGAAGTTGATTTGATTGCAGCAGAAGATACAAGAAATACACTAAAATTATTGAATCATTATGAAATAACAAAACCTTTAATTAGTTATCATAGACATAATGAAGAAATAAAAAAAGATAATTTAATTGATAAATTAAAAAATGGGGAAAACATTGCCATAGTTACAGATGCTGGAACTCCTGGTATTTCTGATCCGGGAGAAGTTATTGTTAAAGAAGCGATAGAGAATAATATAGAAGTAATTTCAATACCAGGTGCATGTGCAGCAATTAATGCATTAATTTGTTCTGGATTAGATACAAAAGAATTTGTTTTTTTAGGATTTTTACCTATAAATAAAAAATTAAGAAAAATAAAATTAGAAGAAATTAAAAATGAAAATAAAACTTTAATATTATATGAAGCACCCCATAAAATGAAAGAAACGTTACAAGATTTAAAGAGTATTCTAGATAATCGAAAGGTTGTATTAGCAAGAGAGCTTACGAAAATACATGAAGAATTTATTAGAGGAAGTATAGACGAAGTTATGTCTAAAAGTGAAAATATTAAGGGAGAAATGATTTTAGTTATTGAAGGATGTGAAAAAGTAGAAAAAGAAAGTGAGTTGAATAATTTATCTTTAGATGAACATTATAATTTCTACGAAAGACAGGGATTAGACAAAAAAGAAATTATAAAAAAAATTGCTAAAGACAGAGGAAAAAATAAAAATGATATATATATGTTGTTTTTAGAAAAAAAATAAAAAAGTTTGCAATCAAATGCAAACTTTTTTATTTTAAATTCTCAATACATTTAGAACAAATTAATTTATCCTTATATGATATTAAATTATTAGTACTTCCACAGAAAATACAATTAGTTTGAAATTTTTTCAATATTATAGAAGAACCTTCCACATATATTTCTAAAGGATCTTTTTCCTCAATATCTAACTTACTTCTTATTTCCTTAGGTATAACGACTCTACCTAATTCATCTACTCTTCTTACCATACCTGTTGATTTCATACTTTTTTCCTCCTTTATGCTACATTTTTCGATTATTTTTTCTATAATAATATACCATAAATTACCATATTGGTCAATAAATTTTTATATATTTTGTGTTATTTTTTTCCAATTCGAATAAGTTTTAGTTAGGGGTGGAAAAAAATGCTAAATATATTATGGCCAATTTTTATAATTATTTCTTATATTTATGCAATATTGACAGGTCATTTAGCAGAAATAAATAATTCTGTATTCGAGTCAACAGAAAGTGCGATAAGTTTAGTTATAACTTTGTTTGGAACTATGTGTTTATGGAATGGACTTATGGAAATTGCAAAAAATACAAATTTAATAAATAGACTTACAAAATTATTAGAACCAATTATTAACATGTTATTTGTTGGTGCAAAAAAAGATGAAAAAATAAAAAAAGATATTTCTATGAATGTTGTTACTAATATGTTGGGGCTAGGAAATGCTGCTACACCATTGGGGCTAAAGGCAATGAAAGATATGCAAGAGAAAAATGATAATAAAAGTAAATTAACAGATGATATGGCTACATTTATAATATTAAATACAGCATCAATTCAAATTATCCCAACAACTGTTATTGCAATTAGAATGTCATTAGGATCAGTAGAGCCTACAAAAATAATATTTGCAGTATGGTTTTCCACAATTTGTGCTTTAATTGTGGGAATTGTTGTTACCAAAATTTGTATTAAGTTTAAAATTGGAGGATAAATATGTATTATATTTCTAATATAGCAGTGCCAGCAATAATAGTGATTATATTGTTATATGGTTTGTCAGAAAAAAAGAATGTGTTTGATATATTTTTAGTTGGGGCTAAAGATGGTGCTAAAATGGTAATGGGTATTTTTCCAACTTTAATAGGTTTGTTTTTGGCGATTAAAGCATTAAGCAGTTCAGGAGTATTAGACTTTTTAATAGGAATTTTATCTCCAATATTAGATTTATTAAAAATCCCAAAAGAAATTATGCCACTTGCAATGTTAAGACCAATTTCTGGAAGTGGTTCAATGGCTATTGCTACAGATATTATGAACAAATTTGGTGTAGATTCGAAAATAGGATTAATAACAGCTACAATTATGGGATCAACAGAGACTACATTATATACAATTGCAATTTACTCTAACTCGGTTGGGGTAAAGAAAACCAGGTTTGTTTTATTTGCATCATTGTGTGCAGATATAACAGGAATGATAGCATCTGTCGTTATTTGGCGATTTTTGTCGTAAAGTTTTTGTTGACAAATTAGCTTTTTTGTTGTATTATCTTAGACAAGTTATACAAAATTTATTTCAAAGGAAGTTTTAAATGAATTTAATAATCTTAAAAATATTATTATTTATATCAATATTTTTTTTCGTGAAATTTATAGTAATAAAAATATTATCAAAAATTTTAATGAATAAAATAAAAGAAAATTAGTTTTTAATCTTGTAGAGAAAATAATTTTTTATTCTACAATCAATTATTTAGCCCCAATTAATAATTGTTATTATCATATATTCCCCTATAATTATGAAAAAAATATTTTTTATTTTCTCTACAATTTTTTATATATTTATAATATCACCGACTTGATCTCTACTTGCAACAGATAAATTAAATTTAGAGATATCGGTATTATTTGAAATTAATTCATCAATAACAGTTTGATAAGCTAATGCAGGGAAGTTACTTTCTTTACTTAAGTGACCAAGCATAGCAGTTTTTAAACCGGAATTTGAAAGATAATTTATGACTTTTCCTGCCATTTCATTAGGCAAATGCCCATTTGGACCAGCAATACGTTGTTTTAAAACAAAAGGATATTTAGTATATTTTAAAACTTCAGGATCATAATTTGCTTCTAAAAGAAGAAATACACTATTTTCTAGTTTTTCTAATATTGCTTTATCCATATGTCCTATATCGGTTGCTATACTAATTTTTTTATTTTGACTAAAAAAGTTAAAGCCACAAGGGTCAGCTGCATCATGATATATTGAAAATGGATTAATTTCAATATCATTTATGCAAAATTTTTCATTTACATTAAATTTATGTATATTTTTATCTGATATTTTTTCTACCTGCTTAGGCATTGCATCAAAAGTTTTTTGATTTGCAAAAACAGGTATATCAAATTTTTTAGATAAGTTACCCAAACTTTTTATATGGTCAGAATGTTCATGTGTAACTAAAATACCATTTAAAGAAGAAGGTTCTACATTAACCTTATCTAGACCTTCTTCGATTTTCTTTAAACTTACACCGGCATCTATTAATAATTTAGTATTTTCTGTTTCAATAAATAAGCAATTTCCACTGCTTCCACTATATAAACTACAAAAATTAAACATGTTTTTTTCCTATTCTACTACTCTTTCGATTTTAGCTCCTAAATTACGGAATTTTTCTTCAATATTTTCATATCCTCTATCAATATATTCTAAATTATATATTTCAGTTGACCCTTTTGCAATTATTCCTGCTACAATTAAAGCGGCACCAGCACGTAAGTCTGAAGCATATACAGGTGAGCTTGTTAATTCCTCAACACCTTCAAAAGTAGCTGTTTTTCCATTAACAGTTATATGAGCTCCCATTTTAGTTAATTCTTCAGTATATTGGAAACGAGAATCCCAAATGCTTTCTGTAATAAAACTTGTACCGTTAGCAACTGATAAAAGAACTCCCATTTGAGATTGCATATCTGTTGGAAATCCAGGATATGGAAGTGTTTTAATATTTGCTTTGCTAGGTCTATGATTACAAGATACTCTTATACTGTCACCATAATCTTCTACATGTCCACCAACTTCAATTATTTTAGCAGTAATTGACTCTAAGTGTTTTGTTATACAATTTTTTAATAATATATCTCCTTGTGATGCAACTGCTGCTACCATAAATGTTCCTGCTTCAATTTGGTCAGGTACAATAGAATATGTAGAATTTCCTTTTAATTCTTTAACACCATTTACTTTTATTGTATCTGTACCAGCTCCTCTAATATCTGCTCCCATTGTATTTAAAAAGTTAGCTACGTCAACGATGTGTGGTTCTTTAGCTGCATTATCTATAATTGTTGTTCCTTCTGCTAAAGCTGCAGCAAGCATTATATTTATTGTTGCTCCAACAGAAGTTATGTCCATATATATCGAATTTCCAATTAATTTATCAGCTGTTGCTACTATTTTTCCTTTTGATGTATCTACAGTTGCACCTAATGCTTCAAATCCTTTTATATGTTGGTCGATAGGTCTTGCCCCTAATTTACATCCACCAGGCATACCTACAGTTACAGATCCTTTTCTACCAAGTAAAGATCCTATCATATAATAAGAAGCTCTAAATTTTCTTGTTAAATCTAGAGGTGCTTCTGTTGTTGTTATATTACGAGTATCTATAGTTATTTCATTTTTTGAATTCCATGTTATTTTAGCACCAAGTTGTTCTAATATATTACAGTATATTTTTACATCACTTATATTAGGTAAATTATCAATTGTGCATATCCCATTTATTAAAAGTGTAGCAGGTAATATTGCTACAGCTGCATTTTTTGCTCCACTAATTGTTACTTCTCCTTTTAAAGGAGTTCCGCCTGTTATTACTAATTTTTCCAAATGTATTACCTCCAAAAATTTATTACGTTTTTATACTCTTGTAATATAACACAAAATGATATTTTTTACAACCATTATAGGAAAATTTATTTTTTAGCGGTAATTAGACCATTATTTTCAAAAAATTCTATTAGTTTGAATTTAAGTGTAATATCTGAACTTTCAGTATCTGATATTATTTTATATTCTTCATTAGATAGGTTTTGTTTTAAATCATCTTTAGAATTATCAGGAACAATTCCAGTTGTTACATCAACGAAACATAATGGAGGGAACATGACACACCACCAATTTTTCCCTTTGGCTTCACCGATTTTTACTCTTAATGCATCATAATATCCAGCGGGAAATGATATATCTCCGTAAGTTTTTGTTGGAAATTCAAAATTTCCAATTTCAACTTCTACAGAATAGGAATATCCTTGTTCTCTTATTGTGTTCTCAGCTATTTGTTTAAAGTTTTTTAAATTATCTTGAGCGATTTTAATAACTTCTTCTTTTGAAGAATTACTTTCATTTAATGTGTTCATATATTCAATTAATTTATCTCTTACGATATATTTTAAATCTTGATCTTCTTGTGTATCGCTATTTGCAATAACATGTAATCTAAATACACTATTGGACAAATTTTCTGATACGGCATTGACATATGAATATGCGCAAATAAATGTATATATAGAAAATAATATTATTAAAATAAGTATAGGTTTTAAATTTTTTTTCATTTTTTATATGTTTCCTTTCTAGTTAAATTTTTTTAAAATTGGGAATTCCTTTTTTGTAAAAAAATTCTTTAATTTAATTATTTCCAAAAATAAAAATTATATACATTTCTTTGCGGATAGTGGATTTTGAGCCATTTGTCGAAAAAAATCGATAAGTTTTATTTGAAATAATATTGACACATTTGTAATAAAATGGTAAAATTTACCAGTAAACAAACGAAGGAAGGATGATGTTAAAGTGATTACAAAAGAGTTAGAAGCTACTAAGAAATGTTGTTTATATGCAAGTGATTTCCATTTGGAGATGATACTTGTTCCATATATAAAAAAAAGATTTGATAAAACAAAGTTTGTAATTTTAACAGAAAACAATTTGGAAGATACAATAAAGACTTTATTAAATAGAATAAATATAGATAAAAGTGATAAAGACAAAATTTTAGATTTAAAATGGTATTCAAATGACAACGAAAAGCTTGACAAGATAAAAGAATTAAATGAAAAAAATAATAAAATTTGTATTATTATTAATGGTAATTACAATTATATAAAAGAAAAAAACAAGAAATTAAATGAATTGATGAAAGATAATCTAGAAATTATTGACTGCTTTAATATTAGTGATAGCGAAACTAATATAGAAGAAATACAGTATAAATATAAGGAATTTATTAATACTAGTACCTTAAATTAGAGAAGATATATTTCATAAGTGTAAAATTTTCGTAAAAACTATTGAAAAAAAATTAAAAATAGTATATATTAAAATGACAGCAAAAAAATAAGAAAGAAGGAAATGCTTATGAAATATGATATTGAAGAAATTAAAAGAAACTTGAAGAAATATCATCAAGAACATCTTTGGGACTTTTATGAAAAATTAGAAGGAAAAAACAAAGAAAAATTTTTAGAGCAATTAGCTAAAATTGACTATGCTCTTATAGACAATTTATATAAAAGTACAGCCAAAGAATTTAAACCAGAAGATGTTAAGGTTGAACCTATTGAGTACTGGGATAAGGAAAGATTAGGTGGTAAGTATGATTTTTATGAGGAAATAGGAAAAAAAGCAATTTCACAAGGAAAACTTGCTGCAGTTACAATGGCAGGAGGTCAAGGAACAAGATTAGGACATAAAGGTCCTAAGGGAACATTTGATATAGGATTAGATTCTCATAAATCTTTATTTGAACTATTATGTGATGGATTAAAAGAAGCAGGAAAAAAATATAATGCTACAATTCCATGGTTTATAATGACAAGTGAAGAAAATAATGAGCAAACAATAGAATTTTTTAAGCAAAATAAATATTTTGGATATGAAAAAAATATTTATTTCTTTAAACAAGGTCAACTTCCAATGGTAGATACAGAAGGAAAGATATTAATTGGAGAAAATGGATTAATAAAAGAAGCTTCTGATGGACACGGTGGAGTATATGAATCACTTGTAAAGAGTGGAATGGTTGAAAAAATGAAAGAGCTAGGAGTAGAATGGGTATTTATTGGAGGAGTAGATAACTGCTTAGTAAGAATGGTAGATCCTGTACTTATGGGCTTAGCAATATATAGAGAAGTAGCAGCTGCCGGAAAATCAGTAGTAAAAGCAAATCCGCATGAAAAAGTAGGAGTATTTTGTAAAAAGAATGGAAGACCAAATGTTATAGAATATTCTGAGATTTCAGAAGAGATGGCTGAAGCAACAGATGCAGCAGGTGAACTACTATATGGAGAATCTCATATATTATGCAATTTATTTAGTGTAAAAGCAATAGATAGAATGGGAAGTAATCCATTACCATATCACAGTGCATTTAAAAAAGCTTCTTATATAGACACTAACGGAAAGGTAGTCGTTCCAGAAAGTCCAAATGCATATAAATTTGAAGCATTCTTATTTGATGCATTCGGTGAACTTGATGACATGGTTGTAATGAGAGTTAAAAGAGAAGAAGAATTTGCTCCTGTAAAAAACGCAACAGGTGTAGATAGTCCAGAAACAGCAAGAGAATTATATAATAATTTACATAAACTATCATAAAGAATAGGTGCAAATTAGAATTTATTTTCTAAGTTTGCACTTTTTATATTTAAAAGAAAGGATGATAATATGAACTATTTAGAAGAATACAAGAAATGGTGTGAGAGTGAAGAATTTGACAATGAAACTAAAGAAGAATTATTAAAAATCAAAGATGATGAAAAAGAAATAGAAGATAGGTTTTACAAAGAGTTGGAGTTTGGAACAGCAGGTCTAAGAGGGATTATAGGTGCTGGAACAAATAGAATGAATAAATATGTAGTTGGTAAAGCAAGCCAAGGACTCGCAAATTACATTTTAAAGCAAGGAACTCAAGATAAAGGAGTTGCAATAAGTTATGATTCAAGACATATGTCTCCTGAATTCAGCAATCAAACAGCTTTGGTTTTAAATGCAAATGGAATAAAAACTTACATATTTGATCATTTAAGAGCAGTACCTGAATTATCATTTGCCGTAAGAGAATTAGGCTGTACAGCAGGAGTTATGATAACAGCAAGTCATAATAAGCCAGAATACAATGGATATAAAGTTTATTGGGATGATGGTGCTCAAATAATATCGCCTGTAGATAAAGGAATAATGGATGAAGTAAAAGCAATTAAAAATTATAGTGAAATAAAAACAATTGATGAACAAGAAGCAATACAAAAAGGTTTATATAATGTTATTGGTAAAGAAATTGATGACAAATATATAGATACATTAAAAAAATGTGTATTAAATCCAGAGATTATCAAACAATATGGAAAGGATTTAAAAATTGTATATACTCCTTTACATGGTGCTGGAAATGAAATGGCTCAAAGAATATTGAAAGAGTTAGGATTTGAAAATGTTTATGTTGTGCCAGAACAAGAAAAACCTGATGGAGATTTTCCAACAGTGGATTATCCAAATCCAGAGGCAAAAGAAGCATTTAAAATGGCTTTAGATTTAGCTAAAAAATTAGATGCAGATTTAGTTTTAGCAACAGATCCAGATGCAGATAGATTAGGTATTTATGCAAAAGACTCTAAAACAGGAAATTACATGGACTTTACAGGAAATATGTCAGGATTATTAATTGCAGAATATAGATTATCACAAATGAAGAAAAAAGGAATTTTACCAGAAAATGGTATGTTAGTATCTACAATAGTATCTTCTAATTTGGCTAAATCAGTTGCAAAAAATTATAATGTAGAATTTAGAGAAGTTTTAACTGGGTTCAAATTTATTGGTGAGCAAATAAAGATAGAAGAGCAAAAACAAGATGGTAAAAAATACTTATTTGGATTTGAAGAAAGCTATGGTTGTTTAATTGATGACTATGCAAGAGATAAAGATGCAATAGCAGCAGTTATGAGTTTGTGTGAAGCAGCAAGTTTCTACAAATCAGAAGGTAAGACTTTATGGGACGCAATGATTGAAATGTATGAAAAATACGGATATTATAAAGAGGGCCAAGTAAGTATTGTTTTGGAAGGTGCATCAGGAGCAGAGAAAATTAAAGAAATGATGGAAAATATGAGAAATAACCTACCATCAGAAATAGGAGAGTATAAAGTCCTAAAGTTTAAAGATGTTGCAAAAGACATATGCAAAGACATGGACACAGGAAATGAATCAAGTACAGGGCTACCTAAGTCTAATGTTTTATATTATGAACTTGAAGATGATAATTGGTGTTGTATTAGACCATCTGGTACAGAACCTAAAATTAAGATTTATATAGGTGTTAAGTCTGATTCATTAGATAATGTAAATAAAACTTTTGAAAATGTTAAAAACGCAATGATGGAATTGGTAAAATAAAAGACGAAATATTTATTATAAATGCTTGCTTTTTACTTAAAAATAAGTTATAGTATTAGTTATAGGAAATGATGATTGGCAGATGTGGTTTTGCCACCAGTTTTACGAATATTCGTAGGAAAGGTGGTGATGTTTATGGTTAAAGTGATACTATTTTATATAATATCTCTAATGTTATCTTTAACATTAAACGTTGCCTTGACAGCAGTTCTGTATAAGAACTGGGTTGATAAGCAACTACATAAATAAAAAAATAAACCATTCTGCTTAGCCGAGCTAATGGTTTATTAAATCTTTATATCGGCAAAACCACGTTTGTGGATTTGTCATTTCCTATATTTATTATACTCCATTTTAAATCAAAAAGTCAATAGATATGATAAAAGATTTGGTATATTTAAGATTATTAGAAAATCTTGACTTTTTTATATCAATTTGTTATTATAATATCTGAATATGTGCTCATAGCTCAGCAGGATAGAGCAGTCGCCTCCTAAGCGACCGATTGTGGTTCGAGTCCGCATGGGCACACCATAAAAAAATAGAAGGAAGTAAGTATGGAAAATTTGTTAAAAGTTACAAACATATTAGAGATAATATCTATAATACTAGTAACCATAGGATTGATTATTATAATTGTACCTAAAAAAATTAAAATAATAAATAAACTAAAAAACATACTAAATCCAAAAGAAACCAAAATAAGTAATAAAATTGCCAATAAAATATTTATTGGTATTTTTGTATTATCTGTAATAATTTTATTTTATAAATTAGGAAAAGTACCTTATGGTTTACATGTAGATGAAGCAGGAATGGCTTATGATGCTTGGTGTTTATCAAAACATGGTGTAGATAGATATTTAAATAGACTACCAGTATATTTAATTAATTTTGGTGGTGGACAAAGTGCATTATATGCATATTTAACGGCAATAATAGTTAGAATTGCAGGAATGCTTAACATATTTATAATTAGATTGCCAGCTGTGTTGCTTAGTCTAATTTCACTTGTCTTAATGTATAAAATGGTACAAGAGAACAAAGAAAATAAAGAGGCATTAATAATTTCTGTTTTAGTTACATTATGTCCATGGTTTATTATGAAAGCTAGATGGGGATTAGATTGTAATTTATTAAGTTCAATGAGTATTATATCAATTTACTTTTTAATTAAGGCTATAAATACTCATAAATATAGGTGTTTTATAATTGCAGGTATATCATTTGGAATAACTTTATATACTTATGCGATATCATATATAATTTTACCAATATTCCTTATATCATTTTTATTACCTATGTTATTAAAGCATAAAGTTAATATAAAAGAAATGATAATTTTTTCTATTCCTTTAGCAATATTAGCTATTCCGTTAATTTTATTATTGCTTTATAATAATGAATTTATTGGTGAAGTAAAATTACCTTTTATAACTATTCCAAAATTATTTAATTATAGAGGATCAGAAATATCAACTCTAAATATGGGAGAAAATGTAAGTAATATATTTAATATTTTATTTATATCAGATTTGCTTGTTTACAATGGCTTTGGAGAAGTAGGCACCTTATATAAAATGTCTATTATATTAGTGATAATTGGGTTTATTATAAGTGTAGCAAATTTATTTAAAAGAAAACAAGAAAATAAATTACTAGAAGGCGCTTTCATTGCACTATTTTTAAGCACATTTGTATGTATGTTACTAATAAAATCACCAAATATAAATAAGGCAAATTGTATATATATGCCAATGATATATTTTGAGATGGTTGGAATAGTATTTTTATCAAAATATATTAAATACTTTGATATATTGATATTATGTATGATGTTTATAAATTTTATATTTTTTATAAGTTATTATTATTTTGACTATGTAAAAGTAAAACAACCATTTTTTGAAAATGACATAATAGAAATAACAGAATATATTGAAGACAAAAATGATGGTAAAACTATTTATTTTTATGACAGAGATTTGCGACAACCATATATATACACGCTATTTGTAAACAAAACATCACCATATAAATTTAATAAGAGTGCAAAAAATAAAGGATTTAGTGGATATAGAAATTATAGATTCTATTTTCCAGAGACAATTGATAAAAAAGCAATATATATATTAGATACAGATGATAATAAAAATATAGAAGATTTAGAGAGTAAAGGATTTTATAAAAAGATTATAAATAAATATTGTATATTATATAAATAAAGCTACCCATTTAAATAATAATATGTTATACTAAAAATATAAAAATTAATGGAGATATTATGGAAAATAAAGAAAAATATATGAAAGAGGCTTTAAAAGAAGCAAAAAAGGCCTATAATAAATTGGAAATACCAGTTGGAGCTGTAATTGTAAAAGATGGAAAAATAATAGGAAGAGCTCATAATCAAAAAGAGACAAAATTTGATACAACTAAACATGCAGAAATTTTAGCTATACAAAAAGCAAGTAAAAAACTTGGGGCTTGGAGATTAAATGACTGTGAAATGTATGTGACGTTAGAGCCTTGTTCAATGTGTGCAGGAGCAATAATAAACTCTAGAATAAAAAAAGTGTATATAGGAACAAGTGATGAAAAAACAGGGGCTGTAGGATCTGTGCTAAATCTATTTGAAGATTATAAATTCAATCATGATGTTGAATTTGAAAAAGGAATTTTACAAGAACAATGTGAGAAAATTTTAAAAGATTTTTTTAAAGAATTGAGAAGAATTAAGAAGGAGAAAACAAAAGATGTATAAATTGAGTAAGGATATGGTACATTTATGTATAATTATAGTAATAATAGTATCAATAATATTTACTGCACTGATACTAGTTTTAAAATATAATGAAGGTGGAGAGACTAATATGCCTTTTAAAGTATCAAAAATATCAGTGATATCCACAGTTGGGGCACAAGATGTGGAAAATTCAAAAGAAAAATGGAATTTAACTGTAAATCAAAATAATGATTTATACATTTATTTAGAGAAGAATTCTAAACATAAAAAAACAGAAACTATAAAAGAAGTAAAAATTGATAATATTAATATGGTAAAAAAACCTATAAAGGGTGAGATTAAAATATATGGGCCTTCAAAAAATAAAGTGTCTGTTTTTGAGAATAAAGACGAATATATATCAGATGAGATAATATTTAAAGGTGATAAGAAAAGTGATATGCAAAATTTACAAATATCAAACCAAGGTGGGATAGCGTCATTTAGATGTGCCAATATCAATTTAGGTACATATAAATCAAATGAAGATGAGACAGTAAGTTATAAACAATTGTTACAAAAATTAAATATAAATAATGAAGAATTAAAATCAAGTTTATCTTTTGATTTAACAATAGATTTAGATTCAGGTGTGTCATATAAATCAACATGTAATGTAGATTTGCCAATAGGAGATATTGTTAAAGATGGAAGAACTGAAACAGAAATTAAGAATTTAGATAATATATTTAAAAGAGTTGAAAAATAAAATAAATTAAAAAATACCCTTGTCAAAAAGGAAAATCCGTTATATAATACAAATGGTATGAAGTTAAATTCTTGTAAGGAGAGTATTACCAATAGAAGCCTATGAACCTTGTCAGGTCCGGAAGGAAGCAGCAATAAGTAGATACTTTTATGTGGGAGTACTTTCCCTAGAGGAATTTAATATTTCACACCATTTTTTCTATTAAATAGGAGGTGCGAAGATGGGGTATACAGCTCTTTATAGAAAATTCAGACCAATGAGATTTGATGAGATAGTTGGTCAAGAACATATTGTAAAAACACTTAAAAACCAAATAATAGCAGATAGAATTGGACATGCATATTTATTTAATGGTGGTAGAGGAACAGGAAAAACATCAGCTGCAAAAGTACTAGCAAGAGCAGTAAATTGTTTAAATCCAAAAGACGGAGAGCCATGTAATGAATGTGAAATCTGTAAGGCAGCACTTGATGGTTCACTTACAGACATTGTAGAAATGGATGCTGCATCAAACAATAGTGTAGAAGATGTAAGAGAAATTAGAGAAGCGGTTAATTTTCTACCAACAAAAGCTAAATATAGAGTATATATAATAGATGAGGTACATATGTTATCAACAGGAGCTTTTAATGCATTACTAAAAACATTAGAAGAGCCACCAAAACATGTAAAATTTATATTAGCGACAACAGAGCCTCAAAAAATACCTGCTACAATATTATCTAGATGTCAAAGGTTTGATTTTAAAAGAATATCAAATGAAGATATTATAAGAAGATTAAGATTTGTATGTGAAGAAAGTAAAATCGAAATAACTGATGAAGCATTAAATCTAGTTGCAACACTTGCAGAAGGTGGAATGAGAGATGCTTTATCAATTTTGGAAAGATGTAACCAAGATGGAGAAGACAAAATAGATGGTGAAAAAATAAGAAATTTAGTCGGTATTCCTAAAGTTACATTTATAAAACAAATTACTCAAGGAATTATCGATAAAGACGTTGCAGGAACTTTAGAAGTTGTTGATAATGTTTTAAAAGACGGTAAAGATTTAAATAATTTACTATGGGAAATAATAAAGTATGTAAAAGACATATTATTATTTAAATCAACTAATAAAACAGAGACATATAGCAAAGAAGAAATAGAAGATATAAAACAAATATCTGATAAAGTTTCGAAAGAACAATTAATTGATTTGATATGTAGTTTATCAGAACTAGAAAATGAAATTAAAATGTCAACACAAAAATTAATTATATTCCAAGCAGGAATAATTAAATTATGTAATGATGTTACCGTTAAAAGCGAAAATACAAATGGCACAACAAATAATTCTAATTTAGAAATGAGGGTAACAAAAATCGAAAATTTTTTACGAGCTGGTAATTTTGTAAAAGGTGCAAATAGTAAAAAAGTTGAAAACAAGAAAGCGCCTAAAGTACCACCAAAGCCAAAATATGAGGGAAAAACACAAGATTACTGGCCTAAGTTAGTAAATGATTTTAAGAGTAGTGGAAAGATGCTTATGTATATGAATTTATCAGGAACAGTAGCTAAAGAAATTAATGATATGACAATAGTTATAGAGTTCCCAAATGGAATGAGTGGGGCTGCAAAAGGATATTTAGAAAGACCAGAGAACAAAAGAGAGTTGAAAGATACTATACAGTTAGCATCAGGTAAAGAAATGCAAATAAAATTTGTGGATACAAAGCCTGAACATGAAAGTAGTGATACAAGTGGTTTTGAATCATTTGTAAGTAATATAGATGTACCATTTAATGTGGTTTAATGAAAGGAGAATTATTATGGGTAAAAGAGGTGGATTCCCAGGAGGAATGGGAGGATTCGGAGGAATGAATCTTAATAGTTTAATGAAAGAAGCTAAAAAAATGCAAGCAGATTTAGAAAAAAATCAATCAGAACTTGCAGAAAAAGAATTTGATGCTTCAGTAGGTGGAGGAGCTGTAACAGTTAAAGTTAGCGGTTCTAAAGTTATAAAAGAATTAAATATAAAACCAGAAGTACTTGATCCAGATGATGTTGAAATGCTACAAGACTTAATTGTAACTTGTGTTAATGAAGCTATGAGAAAAGTTGATGAAGCACAAACAGCAGCTATGGGTAAATATAATATACCAGGATTAATGTAAAACAAGGAGATATAAAATATGTCAGAATATGCACCATCGATTGAAAAGTTAATTGAAAGTTTTGAAAGATTACCAAGTATTGGACATAAGACAGCAGCAAGACTGGCTTTCCATGTTTTAGATTGGAATGAAGAAGAAACAAATGAGTTTGTTTCTTCTATTATAAATTGTAAGAAAAATCTAAAATATTGTAGCCAATGTTATAATATAACAGATGTAGATCCTTGTCCAATATGTAATAACCCCAAAAGGGATCAAAGTATTATATGTGTGGTAGAAGATGTTCGTGATGTTGTTGCAATGGAAAGAACACATGAATTTAAAGGAGTATATCATGTATTACATGGTTCAATATCTCCTATGAATGGAGTAGGACCTGATGATATAAAAATAAAAGAGCTTCTTGCAAGACTAATGGAAGGAAAAGTTAAAGAAGTAATTTTAGCTACAAACCCTAGAGTTGAAGGGGAAGCAACAGCAATGTATTTATCAAAATTAATAAAACCACTTGGAGTTTCAGTAACTCGTATTGCACATGGAATTCCTGTTGGTGGAGATTTAGAATATGCAGATGAAATAACTTTAACAAAAGCACTAGAAGGTAGAAGGGAAATGTAATTTATTTTTCTTGAGTCTCTTCTAGGGCTTTTTTTGCTAATATTAAAGCAAGATTATCAGAGAGACTAACCAAAAAAGCAGCAAGTAAACCTAAGTCGTCCAAAGATAAATTTTCTCCTAATATGATTGCTAAAGAACTAGAAAGACCAACTAAATTACAACTAGACAAATTACTCAGATTCATATTGCCTCCAAATGTTTTTTTATATAATATATGAGGGAGATAAGGATTTGTTAATAAAAAAACTTGCTATTTCTAGCAAGTTTTTAAAATTATATCACATATATTTCTTGTTGAATCTGGTTTAGCAATTGAGCTAATATTTTGCTTTAAATTATTTAATGTAGAATCATCATTTAATAATACATTTAAAGTTAGATATATATCAGAATCTTTTTTTAGCCATATACCGATTTTATTATTTTCTAAAAATTCAGCATTTTCTTCTTCCTGACCTGGGATTGGATTTATAATAAGCATAGGTACATTTGAAACTAAGCTTTCTGATGTAGTAAGGCCACCAGGCTTACTGATAACTAAGTCACAAATACTCATGAATTGAGCAATTTTATCTGTGTACTCAAAAATGTGTACATTTGCTTGTTTATCATTTTCTAAAACTATTTTAACAAAGTTGTCTTTCATGGCTTGGTTTCTACCAGAGATTGCAATAACTTGAATATTATCAAAATTTTTAATAAGACATTCAAATACTTCAAGGGTTTTATTTTTGCCAAGTCCAAATTCTCCACCAGCAAAAAATAATATCGTTTTTTTGTTTTTAGAAAAGTTAAGTTCATCTAATATTGTTTTTTTATCATAATTTACTAAGAATTTGTCTCCAACAGGGATACCTGTCACATGTATTTTTGAAGCATCTATATTTCTATCTATAAGTTCTTGTTTCATACTTTCATTTGAAACAAAGAAATAATCAATGTAATCACTTCCTACAAGCCATTGATCATGAGACTTAAAGTCTGTTAGTATTGTAGCAACGGGGCAAGATAGTTTTCCTTTTCTTTTTAAATAACTGCACATTTGACTTCCGAATGGATGTGTAGATATTATTATGTCAGGATTTTTTTCACTTAATAGATGTGATAATTTAATTGCCATAATTGAATTTGCTCTAGATGATATGTGTGCCAAAGGTCCCTTTTGTGAATCATTATATATTTTTCCCCAAGCCCAAGGTATTTTTTTAGCCATTTCACGATATGCAGCTGTAGATACTTTTTCAATTGTTTTATTTACATATTTCATACAATCAACTAGTTCTACGTCTAGATCGGTATAATTTTCATTTAAATGTTTTTCTAATGATTTTGCAGCTGATAGATGTCCTCCACCATAAGATGCATAAAATATTATTATTTTTTTCATTTTTTCATATGTCCTTTTTAAATTTTTTTTCATTGTATCATATTTTTTTATAAAATGGAATATTTTTTAAAATTTAATACAGAATAAAAGAAAAAAGTGAAAGAGGAAACAAAATGAAAAATAAATTAAAAATTGTAACTATAATATTGATAGTGATTTTAGCAATTGTAATTGCTGTGTTAGGATATAAGTTGTATAAAAAAAATCAAGAGACAGTGACTGCTAATGAAAATTTATATAATCGTTCATTATATGAATTAGTGGATTATATGGAAAATGTACAAAGTTATTTAGCAAAAGCTACAATCTCGACAGGTTCTGCCCATGGAGCCGAAACACTTACAAATTTATGGAGAGAAGCAAATTTAGCCCAAACCTATTTGTCAATGCTTCCGATTGAAAGTCAAGATTTAGAAGGAACCGCGAAGTTTTTAAATCAAGTTAGTGATTATAGTTATTCATTATCTAGGAAAAATATAAAAGGTAAAAAATTAACAAAAGAAGAACTTAAAAATTTAGAAGATTTGCATTCATATAGTATAAATGTAGTAAATGCATTAAATCAAATTGTTAATGAATTAAATAATAGAAGTTTAAATTGGAAAGATTTAACCAAAGATGGAAATATAGATTATACACAACAAGTTAGCTCAGGTGTTAATTTAGCTTCAACGTTAGAGGATAATTTTCATGAATATTCTGGATTGATATATGATGGTGCTTATTCTGAGCACATAACTAATAAAGAAAAAAAAGGGTTAACAGGAAATGATGTTAGTGAAAAAGATGCAAAAAATAAGATAGAAGAATTTGTAGGAAAAGACAACATAGAAAATATTCAAAATCTTGGTTTTTCAGAAAATGCAGAAATTCCAGTATATACATTTAATGTCGATACCAAAAATAATAATAATGTAAGTGCGACAATTTCAAAAAAAGGTGGACACATAGTTTATTTAAATTGTGATAGAAATGTTAGTGAAGAAAAAATATCAAATGATGAAGCAAAAGATAAAGGATTAAAGTTTTTAAAAGGTAAAGGAATAGATAATATGAAAGAAACATATTATCTGAAAGAAGAAGGGATACTTACCGTAAATTACGCTTATGAACAAAATGGAGTAGTGATATATCCTGATCTAATAAAATTAAAAATTGCATTAGATAATGGAGAAATTTTAGGAATGGAGACATCAGGATATTTAAATAATCATCATAAAAGGAGCATACCTAAAGCTAAGATTACCAAAGAACAAGCTAAAAAGAATTTGAATAAAAATCTGGATATTAGAAGCGAAGGAATGGCAATTATTCCTACTGAATGGGAAAGTGAAGTTTTATGTTATGAATTTAAAGGAAAGATAGATGATACGGAATATTTAGTATATATAAATGCAGAGACAGGGGAAGAACAAGACATTTTACTTATTGTTAATACTCCAAATGGAACTTTAACAATGTAAAAAAAATGGGATTTATTGATATAATATTTTTTGAATTTAAGTCAATAATATCTATTAAGAAAGTAAAAAACTTTCTTAGAGGAGGGATATTTAATGTCTAGAAATAGTGCAAAAATGTCTGAAAATTTAAAAATGGAAATTGCGAAGGAATTAGGTGTATATGATCAAGTAAAAAAAGATGGAGGATGGGAAAATGTTTCATCTAAGACTTGTGGTAATATAGTTTCTAAAGCAATTGAAATAGCTAATAGATCTATTAAATAGTTATGAAAGAATGAGGAAATGATATATGTTTCTTCATTCTTTTTATTTAAATAATGTCAAAAAGGAACGTCCACTATTGACAGCCATTGACAAATTATGTAAATGTGTTGTATAATGATACTATGCTCGTCAAGTACGACAGGCATAGAACCATACATGTTAACAAAAATAAATTACAAAAAGGAGGAATATTGTATGGAAAAAATTATTATGAATCGGTCTATGTACAAGGAAATTCCTATCTGGAGATGGGGAGATTTGAAGTTGGTGCGGTTAGGAAAGGGAACTTTTATTACTTTAAAGCCGCCAAAGACAAGTGGCATACGGAGGCTTAACCAGGCGAAGGAATTTGCGGTTGAGTTTGCAGAAAAACATGGTTGCCAGGTAACGGTAAGCTATGATACCGAATGGGAAGAGCTTTATAATTTTCTGAAAGTCAATTTTGCTATAAAGAATTTTGTTGAATTAAACAAATTAGAATGGAATGAAGCGCTATTATTAAATAGCGAAACCAATGGAGAAAGTCATATTTTGGCATCAGGTATACAAAGCAGATCAATCGGTGAGTTGTATCACGGATTTATTTCCGGTGAGGATGCAGACGGAGAGCCCCAAACAAATAAAATTCTTTTTTTAACCTTAAGGTTTGATCCGAATTGCATTGTCATAGAATAATGAGTTAATTCATAATAATAATCCCCTAGAGTTTTCTAGGGGATTTATTTATATGATTCATAAATAATGTCATAGTTATCATTATCATCAAAATGCCACCATTCAGTAGGAAGGGGAGTAAAACCATAGCTTATCATAACGTTTTCTAACAATGTAACGTTTTTTCTAACTTGTGGAGAAAGATGACAGTAGTAATTTCTATGACTTTCTTCTCCAAAATGGTCAAATTTAGTAGGCATTTGAATATCATTATTATCTAAATCACACAAAGTTATATCTACAGCAGAAGCCCTACAATGATTATTTTTACCGTTTTGGGGATTAGATATAAAATTTTCATTAGGATATAGTGCCCACATTTTTTCTTGAACTTTCAGTGGTCTAAAAGCATCCCATATTTTAATCTTAAATCCATATTTAGATAGTTCATTATTTGCTAGTAATAGTTTTTCAGCAGTGCCTTTTCTTAATAAACAAGATGTAGTATTATAAAGTTTTTGATGAGTAAAATTGTTATTAGTAGCATATGCTAAATCTATATTTATATCATCAGCAAAAGATAATTCTTTTAAATTATATTTTTTTATAAAATCTTTTTTATTCATTAACTTATATTCTCCTTTAGTAATATATTAGTATGAGAACGAAAAAATGTCAAGAATTTCTAAATATTATTGATTAATTTGGCTTAATAGTGTAAAATATAAGTGTTATGAGGTGATAGCTTGAATATAAAAATAGATGATGTTAATATAAATTATGAAGTTTCAGGAGAAGGAAATGCAGTTATAATTTTACATGGGTGGCTTGCAAACCTTGAAACAATGAGAACATTAGAGAAAAATTTATCACAAAATTTTAGGGTATATAATGTAGATGTAATAGGATTTGGAAAAAGCGAATTGCCTAAACATCCTTATACTTCAGATGATTTTGGGAACTTTTTAAGTGAATTTGTACATAAACTAAATATAGAAAATCCTATATTAATTGGACATTCAAACGGTGGTAGGATTATATTGAATTGTATAGGTAGACATTTAATTAAAGCTAGAAAAATTATATTGCTAGATAGTGCAGGAATAAAGGAAAAGAAGAGTTTGAAGAAAATTTTTAAGATATATAGTTTTAAATTTGGAAAAAATATTTTAAATATTTTACCACAAAGTGAAAAAGTAAAAAAAATGAAAGATACATTGTTCAATAAAGCTGCTTCTGAGGATTATAAAAATTCACCAGAAGTGTTAAGAAAAACAATGTCAATTATATTAAATGAAGATCAAACAAAACTATTAAAAAATATTAATATACCAACATTGTTGATATGGGGAGATAAAGATACTGCAACTCCTATTAGAGATGCTAAAATTATAGAAAATGAAATTCCAGATTGCGGTTTAGTTATATATGAGGGAGCAGGTCATTTTGCATTTTTAGAGCAAATTGGAAGAACTAATACAATTATAAATGAATTTTTAAAGAATGATAGATAAAGGAGAGAAGTTTAAGTGTATATATTATATAATGTTATTCTTATAACACTTATAATTTATTTTTATAAAAAAACAAAAAATGCAATACATATGTTACAACTAGAATCTTATAAAAATGAAAGATATTTTAAATGGATAAAAAATAATAAAAAAAAGGTATTTCAAAAAAAAGAAATATTGTTTTTGTTTCCTATAATTTTGTATTTTATAAATAATTTATATGGAGTTATATTTTTAATAATAATTAATTTATTTTTAATTTTTACATATAAAAAAGAAAAGCAAAAAAAGCCACTTGTTGTGACAAATAGAGTTAAAAGATTATATATGACATATTTTATATTAACTATTATGCAGTTTGTACTTTTAAATTTATTAGATGCAAAGGGATATGCTATATTGTTTAATTTATTAATAACTATACTATCATATTTTGTTGTTATATTGATTAATATAATAAATTCTCCTATTGAAAAAAATATTCAAAGAGGATTTTATAATAAAGCTAAAAATAAATTAGAAAATATGCCAAATCTTAAAGTTATTGGTATAACAGGAAGTTTTGGAAAGACCAGTACAAAGTATATTTTGTCAACAATATTAATGCAAAAATATGATGTTTTGATGACACCAGAGAGTTATAATACAACTTTAGGGGTTGTCAGAACTATTAATGAAAAAATGAAATCAACTAATCAGATTTTTGTTTGCGAAATGGGAGCTAAAAACATTGGTGATATAAAAGAAATCTGTGATTTAGTAAAACCTACATATGGGTTAGTTACATCAATAGGGAAGCAACATTTAGAAACATTTAAAAATATTGAAAACGTTAAAAAAACTAAGATGGAATTAATTGATGCTTTACCAGAGGATGGAATTGGATTCTTAAATTATGATGATGATAACATTGTATCTTGTAAAACAAATAAAAATGTACTAAAATATGGTCTAAATAATAAAGAAAATGACATTTGGGCGGAAAATATAGAAATAGACGAAAAGGGAAGTAGTTTTACTATTTGTTTTAAAGATGGAAAGAAAATTGATGTTAGAACCAAGCTATTAGGACAACATAATATTTTAAATATACTTGGGGCTTCATTAGTAGCATATAGGTTAGGTCTTAGTGATAATGAAATAAAATTAGGAATTAAATTATTAAAAGCAGTTCCTCATAGATTAGAGATGAAGGTAACTGCAAATGGGAATATTATAATTGATGATGCTTATAATTCTAATGTAAAAGGTGCAGAAATGGCATTGGATGTTTTAGGATTATTTAAAGATAGGAAAAAGGTTTTAATAACGCCAGGAATTGTTGATTTAGGTGAAAGTGCATATGAAATCAACAAAAACTTAGGTAAGCAAGCTGCCCAAAGCTCGGACTTTATAATATTAGTTGGAGAAAAAGCTGCAAAACCAATATATGATGGAATAAAAGAAACAACATTTAATTTGGAAAAGGTTTATATAGCAAAAGATTTAGATGATGCATTAAATAAAATGAATAGTTTACTAATAGAAAAATCGGTAATCTTATTTGAAAATGATTTACCAGATAATTATCTATAAAAAGAAAGGATGATAAATATGAAAATAAAATTAGCAGTGTTTTTTGGAGGCCAATCAGTAGAACATGAAATAGCTGTTATTACAGCAAATCAAGCTTTTGAAAGCTTAGATAAAGAGAAATATGAGATAATTCCTATATATATTTCAAAAAATGGTGTGATGTATACAGGAGAAAATTTGTTTGATTTATCTAGGTATAGAGATATGGATAAATTACTTAAAGAGTGTATACAGATTGCAATTGTTAATGATGGAGATGTTAAAAAAATAATAAGATATCCAATTAGAAAATTTGGAAATAATGAAATTAATACAATCGATGTTGCTATGCCTATAATGCATGGAACTCATGGAGAAGATGGAACAATACAAGGATTTTTAGAATTAAATGGTATTCCATATGTTGGATGTGATATACTTTCTTCAAGTATAGGTATGGATAAAATTGCTATGAAAAAAGTTCTTAAAGAATCAGGACTTCCAGTAGTTAATTATTATTCTTTTTATTCACAAGAATATTTAAATGATGAAGAAAAAATAATAAAAGAAGTTAATGAGAAATTAAAATATCCTCTAATAGTAAAACCTGGAAATTTAGGATCAAGTGTTGGAATAAAGAAAGTTAAAGATGCAAAGGATTTACAAGATGCAATTGACTTTGCATCACAGTTTACAGATAGAATTATAATTGAAAATGCTGTAACAGATTTAAAAGAAATAAATTGTTCTGTTATAGGAGATATGATAGAAGCTAGACCTTCAGTGTGTGAAGAGCCTGTTTTTAATGACGATATTTTAAGCTATACAGATAAGTATGTAGGTGGCGGAAAAGACAAGATGAATTTAAATTCTGGAACTAAACAAGGAATGGCAGTTTCAGATAAAAAATTACCAGCAGACATATCTGATGATATGAGAAAAGAAATAGAAGATTTAGCGGTAAAAACTTTCAAAGTTTTAGGTTGTAATGGAGTTTCAAGAGTAGATTTTCTTGTAGATAAAAAAACAGATAAGGTATATGTTAATGAAATAAATACTATACCAGGAGCGCTATCATTTTATTTATGGGAAGCTACAGGTACTAAGTTTAAAGATGAATTAAATGAAATTATTGATTTAGCTTTAAAAAGAAAAAGATATAGAGATACTTTAACATTTTCTTATGACCAAAATATATTGGCATTATCTAAAGATAGTTTTGGTACGAAAGGTGCTAAAGGAGTAAAAAATAAAAAAATATAGATGAATAAAAGATATTTTACAAATTATAGTGAAATATCTTTTTTGTCGATTTTTGTCAATGAAAAATTGTTTACAAATTAAAATAAATATGTTAATATATAGTTGTTTTTTCAATATTATTTTAATTCAAGAAAGAGGGAGATAATTTTTAATGAATATTTTTTCAACTAAAAGTGTTTACAGCATAAGTTTGATTTTAACCATTCTAATTTTTTTATTTTGTAATTTTTTAATCAATAATTTTATAATAAATAAATTAAATTCAAACAATATTACTCAGGAAAGTAAGGTTTCATTTTTTAATATAGAAAACAAAGAAAATAATAAAGAACAAATTAATTATATAGCTGAAATTAAGGAAGAAGATAATTGGTACATAGAAATAAATTCAATAAATTTAAAAGCTCCTATAGAAGAAACAACATCAACAGAAATATTAACTAGGTCAGTAGGACATTTTGAGGAAACTAGTTTGCAAGAAGGAAATATAGGATTAGCCGCACATAATAGAGGGTACAAAGTAAACTATTTTAAAGATTTAAAGTCAGTAAAAATAGGAAATGAAATCATTTATAAATATAAAAATTATAAAAATACGTATATAGTAGATAAAATAGAAATTATTAAAGATACAGATTGGAGTTATTTGGATAAAACAGATGAAAATAAAATAACTTTAATAACTTGTGTTGAAAATGAGCCGAAATTTCGTAGATGTGTACAAGCAACACAAGAAAATTTATAAGTATATAAAAAGATATAGAGAATAAAGATATAGTAAATAAATTTAAGGAGGAAATATAATTGAAAAAGAAAAAAAGTAGAAAATATCTTTATTTAATAGGTATTGTTTTATTGATTATTATTTTAATAATATTTATTTCAAAAAATAGGGTTAGAAATTCGAAAAATGGAAACAATATGAATAGTCAAGAAATCGTAGATTGTATTTTAGACGTAAAATCTTACAAAGCACAAGTTACAGTCCAAGTTAATAGTAATAAAAATAATAATAAATATATTTTAAGACAAGAATATAATACGGAAAATGGGTGCATTCAAGAAGTTGTAGAGCCAGCAAATATTGCAGGGGTAAAGATCACAAGCAAGGATGGAAATTTGATTGTTGAAAATGCAGGATTGGATTTATCTACAATGTTTACAAGTTATAAAGGGCTTGGAAGCAATGAATTAGATTTAAGTGAATTTATCCAAGATTATAATTCTAATACAGAATCTAATTTTGATGAAAATGATTCAGGCAATGAAATTATAATGAGGACATCAGGAAAGACTAAATTTACTAAAAGTAAAACCCTATACATAAATAGAGAAAAAATCATACCTACAAAGTTAGTAATAAAGGATGATAACCAAAATACGACAATAATCATAGAATATAATGATATAGAATTAAATTAAAATAAATTCTATCTACGAATATACAGACTTTTAAAATATGCTAATAGTAGGAGTGAAGATTATGACAATAAAAAGAGGAGATATGTTTTATGCAGATTTAAGTCCAGTAGTAGGTTCAGAGCAAGGTGGTGTTAGACCTGTTCTTATAATACAAAATGATATGGGAAATAAATACAGTCCCACAGTAATTGCAGCAGCAATTACTTCACAAACAAATAAGACAAAACTTCCTACTCATATAGAATTAGATGAGAATACAGAAGGATTAAAAAGTAATTCAGTTATTTTAACAGAACAAATTAGAACTATAGATAAAAGTAGATTAAAGGAAAGAATAGGTCATATTGATGACACTGAGGTTATGAATAAAATTAATAATGCTTTAGGTGTTAGTTTCGGTTTAGGTGAATAAAAGTTAAAAAATAAAAGTGATATATAAATTTAATTAAACTTATATATCACTTTTTATTTTCATTCATTGATTTTATTAAATCTATAATAATTTTTTTATCATAGTTAGATAATTTAGAAAAATCGTTTTTAATAGTTTCATTGAATAAATTAATATTCATATTTAGTGATGGAGATAGTAATTGTGATGGAGTTATATCTAAAGCATTACATAAATCTATAATAGCTATACAACCAGGTAAATATTTTCCTTTTTCTAAATAATAAATATAATGAGGAGACAAATTACATTGTTCAGCAAGTTTTTCACGACTTAATTTTTGTTGTTTTCGTAATTGATAAATTTTATATCCTATTTCTTTGGCAATTAAATCTTTTCTATCTTCTTCCATATAAACCTCCTTATATTATTACTATTTATTATATCCCATAAAAATATTTATATGAATGAAGCAAAATAACAAAAAAAGATAAAAAATATAAGCAAGCTTATAAAAAAGTGTTGACTTTTTTTGTCGATATTGATATTATGCAAATATAAAAGGATACAAATGAAAGGGGGTGAAAGAATGAAAAACGTAAAATATGTTGTTATAACAGCAATTATGATGCTTTTATTATTCTTGATACCTAATATATCTAAAGCTACAGTTGAATATACAAGAACGATTCCAGGAAATGATGGAAGTATAATTTTAAATCTTACAGGTCTTACTTTAGATGAAAATAAAAATTATTCTTTTACTTTATTAAAAGGTAAAGGAGATTTGAGTACTGCAACATGGAATAACTTGATAGATTTTACATCATCAACTGCTAAAGTAACATTAAGTTCCGGAACTAAGGCAATAGTTGATGTATTAAAGGTTACAGATAAAGGATATTTATATATTAAAAATAATGATGATAATTCTTATGTAGTTGAGGCTAAAGAGATTGATTTAAAATTGCCTTATTTGCAAGCAATAAACTACAAATATGATAAAAGCTATGATATATATAATACATATGGGATTAAAGACAGAGTATACATTCAGTTTAAAAAAGTTTCAGATAGGACTTTAATACAAAAATACGTAGAAATAAAAACAAAAAATGGTGATGTAAGTTCATTGAGTAATTATATTGGAAATGTACCAACAACAGGGTATGGAAGTACAACAAATATGTCATATGGTGGATGGATAAGTCAAAAAGATGTAGAAAAAAATAATGATGGTCTATATCTATTGTGGGTAAAAATAACAGGAGAAAACTGTAAAGATATCTATGGTTGTATAGTTCATGATGGTTTACCAAAAGCAACTAAAGTTGCTGATTATATAAATGGAGAAGGACCAAAAGTTACAAAAATACAAGTAGAATCTCCTAAATCAGGTACATATAAAACAAAACAAACTGTAAAAATAAGAGTATATTTCGATAAAAAAATTACAGGGACAAAAGTACCTACTCTAAAAATAAAATTTGGTTCAAGTGCTGAAAGAAGTGTAACGAATGGAACTATTCATAATGATGCGACCGTAAGGAGTTCAGGTCAATATATTGAATATTCATATAATATTCAATCAGGAGATAATGGACAGCTTGCAACAGTAAGTTTAACTGGAGGAACAATAAAAGATGAAGATGGAAATGCTGCAATTTTATCTTGTCCAGTATTATCAGGAAGTATTACTATAAAAGCTAATACTAAGGGAACTGTAACAAATAATACAGAAAATCAAGATAAAACTAATAATACATCAAATAATACAAATAAAAATTCAAATTCATCATCTAATAAATCAGGTGATAAGGATGAAACTACTGCAAAAGGTAAAATTCCTTATACAGGTGCAAGTTTAACTGTTGTATTCGCAATAGGTATTATACTTGTTATAGGAATTGTAGCAAAAACACAATATAATAAATATAGAGATATATAAATAAAAGGGGGCATATTATATAGGCCCCTATTCTAATATGGAGGAAAAAATAGATGAATAGATTAACACATAGAAGAGATAAAAAAATAATAATATATTTACCTGTTTTAATAGGTATAATTATTATGGCAATATTTATATCTATAGAAATATTTTCTTTGGCAATAGAAAAAGAGATTTCAATAAGTGATACTATATTAGAAAATAGTGAAGTACAGAATACTGTAAATGAGATAGAAAATGAAGTACAAAATGAAGTAAAAAATGTGATAATACATTCTAAGGAAGCGCAAAACAAGAAGAATAATTTTGTAAAAGATACAACAGCATTAAAACAAATAAATACAAAAACAAGGAAAACATCAGATGGAAAAAAATATACGTCAATAGGGCTTGTGAATATACCTAGTTTAGGAATTAAATATCAAATATTATCAGAGACGTCAGCAGAATTATTAAAAATTTCTGTTAATAAATATTGGGGCGCAAATCCAAATGAAGTAGGAAATATGTGTATATTAGGACATAATTATAAAAATTCCAAGTTTTTCGGAAACTTACCAAAAATAAAAAAAGGAGCAAAAGTATATATTACAGACTTAGAAGGAAGAACTTTAACATATAAAGTATATGAGACAAAAATAATTACAGAAGATGATTTGTCATGTACAAGTCAAAAAACAGACGGAAAAACAGAAATTACATTAATTACATGTTATTATGCACCAGGAGATAAGCATGCAAGTAAAAGATTCATTGCAAAAGCAAGAGTAGAATAGAAGAAAGACTCAAATATAATAATTTATTTGAGTTTTTCTTTTTTATATATTTAATAAAAAATTGTTATAATATAACAGGGTTTAGAATAATTTTAGAAATCTATGGAAAAATAAAAAATAAAGTGATATAATTGGAAAAAAACAGGGGGAGACCCAAAAGGAGGAATTTTAATGGGAGAGAATTTAAGAGAAAACCTATTTAATAAAAAAGACATAGGATGGAAAACAGTAGATGAAAGGACAAAAGAAGAAATATTTAATTTTTGTAATGGATATATGAAATTTTTAAATAAGGCAAAAATAGAAAGAGAGTTTGTAGTAGAAGCAAAAAAAGTTGCTGAAGAAAATGGATTTAAAGATGTTAATACAATGGAAAAATTAAATCCAGGAGATAAAGTATATTTTGTAAATAGAGACAAAAGTATGTATTTAGCAATAATAGGAACTGAAAAGATGGAAAATGGAGTTCATATAGTAGGTTCTCATATAGATTCACCAAGATTAGATTTAAAACCAAATCCTTTATATGAAGATGGAGACTTTGCATATTTTAAAACACATTATTATGGTGGTATAAAGAAATATCAATGGACAACGATACCTCTAAGTATACATGGAGCAATAGTTAAAGCTAATGGAGAAAAAATAACTGTAAATATAGGAGAAGATGAAAACGATCCAATATTTACAATAACAGATTTATTACCTCATCTTGCTCAGGATCAAATGGAAAAAAAGTTAAAAAACGGAATTGAAGGAGAAGCCTTAAATTTATTAGTTGGAAGTATTCCATTTAATGATGAAGATGAAAAAGAAGCCGTAAAATTAAATATATTAAACATATTAAATAAAAAATATGGAATTACAGAAAAGGACTTTTTAAGTGCAGAGATTGAATTAGTACCTGCATTTAGAGCAAGAAGCTTAGGGTTAGATGAAGGATTGGTTGCAGCTTATGGTCAAGATGACAAAGTATGTGCATATACTTCACTTATGGCTATGATGGATTTAGGAAATGTAACAAAAACAGCTATATGTATTTTAGCTGATAAAGAAGAAATAGGAAGCATGGGAAATACAGGAATGGAATCACACATGTTTGACTATTTTGTATCTGAACTATTAAATAAAACAGGAGAAAATAGAGTAAACTTATTAGATAAGGTATTTTGTTTCTCTAAAATGTTATCTTCAGATGTAGATGCTGGATATGATCCAATTTATGCAAGTGTATCTGATACTAATAATGCTGGTTATTTGGGAAGAGGAATAACTTTAAATAAATACACAGGTGCTAGAGGAAAATCAGGTGCTTCTGATGCTAATGCTGAATACGTCGCATGGATTAGAAATTTATTAGAAGAAAATGCAATAAAATATCAAGTTTCAGAGCTTGGAAAAGTTGACATTGGAGGAGGTGGCACAATTGCATACATTTTAGCTAATAAAGGTGTAGATGTTATTGATTGTGGTGTAGGTGTTTTATCTATGCATGCTCCTTATGAAGTTACAAGTAAATATGATATATATTCAGCTTATAGAACTTATAAAGCTTTTTGGAATAAAAATTAATTTTAAAGGTGTATTTTTAAATACACCTTTTTTAAAAGTTTTTGTAATAATATTTACATTTTTTATAAGTATTGGTATAATAATGACAGAATTCGACAAAAGAATTTTTAAATTTAGAAAGGGGGATTTTTTATGTTTCAGACCTTATTAGAATATTTAAAACATCCTGTAACAACAATGATTGAAAAATCAGAACAAGAAGATTTAAAGAAAGGTGCAATAAAATTAGCGATAATATCAGCTGTAATGTCTCTAGTAGGAGTAATTACAAAAGCAAGATCTATAGGTTCTATGTATTCAAAAGATGGGACTTTTTCTGGGTTTTATTCAAGTGATAAATTGGCTGAATTAAAAAAAGAAGCATTAAAAAATGCAGATTTATTTGGCTCATTTTTCAAAAGTTTAGCTATTTTCGCTGTAGTAATAGCAATAATAGCAGCAATATTATTTATAATTGCTAAAATAGTGAAAAGTGATAAAACATATCAAAGTACATTATCTATGACTAATAATGCTTACATAGTATATGCTTCTGGTTTAGTATTAAATTTAATACTTTCATTAATATATGCACCATTAGGGTGGATAGTCCTATTTGCAGCATCTGTATATGGATTTTTCGCTCTTATAAATGCATTTAAGGACACTTTATCTGTAGAAAATTCAGATGGGGTTGTAATAGCAACGACATTGGTAATTGTAGTAGTTGTTGTTATATTAGCTTTAATTGCAGCAAATAAACTTAACACAGCTTTAAGTTCAATAGGTGGATTATCAACAATTACAAGTTTATTAAAATAAATTAAAAGACCTAAATGCTAATTAGTTAGCTAATAGGTCTTTTTCTATTTTTAAAATTCTTCTTCATATTTACTTTCTTCGATAGTGAACAATTCACTAGGAGTACATTCTAAGTATTTACAAAAACTTTCCATATACCTAAAAGAAATAGAAGAAGTTAATCCATCGATTATTTTATTTAAATTGCGATAAGTTATATTCATTTCGTTACATAACCAATATTTTGTTTTGCCTTTTCTTTTTAATAATTCTTCAATATTAACTTTTACCATATAAATACTCCAATCCTTTCTATATTACTATAATATTTTACAACATTTTTAAAATATAGATAAGGTATTCGTAAGTACTACATAGTGAAGAATTACAATGTTATAATATAACAAAATATACTGACAAAATAGCCACTTTATGATAATATAGAATCAAATATTATTAAGGGAGATCCACCATGAAAAGTATTAGAAGAAAAATAAAAAGGGAAAATTATATTGATTTTGGCCAATGGTTGTATGAAATAAGAAAAGAAAGAGGATATACTGAATTAGAACTAGTAGAGAAAATAAATCAAAGAAATGTTCAGGTTAGGAATGTTAAGAAGTGGGAAAGAGACTTAGAATTTCCAGATTTAGATGCAATATATAAATTATCTGAAATATATGGGATTCCATCAACAGAGATTGTTGAAAAGAAAAATGAGACATTACAAAATGGCGTAGATGGAATAAATATATTTGTAATTAGAATGATAAGTTTTATGTTGGGTATATCGATTTATGGCACAATTATTGTGGCTTATACAGTTACTTTTGTGGTTTTAATTTTATCTTTCATATGGTTTTGTAGCATAAAAGTATAAGTATCACTTTAATGATGATACACATTTTCATAAAAAAACCATACAAAATATTGACATTTCAATATTTGTATGGTTTTCTCTATATGGTGAGCCAGAAGGGAATCGAACCCCCGACACCAGGCTTAGAAGGCCTGTGCTCTATCCAACTGAGCTACTGACCCATAGAACATATATAATAATAACACAGAAAGCGTAAAAAGTCAATACAAAAAGACAAAAAAAATGAAAAAGCATGGTATCCCTAAGTAAAAAAATAAAAATATGTGAAAGTTATGTGAAAAATATTTACAATAAAAATGATAAATGATATATTTGACAAGAATAAAAAAGTAAGGGAGGAAGCTTTAGTGATTGAAGTAAAAAATATTACTAAAAAGTATGGAAACTTTGTGGCCGTAGACAATATAAGCTTCACTATTAAAGATGGAGAAATTGTTGGACTATTAGGACCAAATGGTGCTGGAAAAAGTACCACTATGAATACAATAACAGGTTTTATAGAGCAAACAGAAGGAAATGTTATTGTAAATGGATATGATACATTAAAAAAATCAAAAAGAGCAAAATCACAAATAGGTTATATGCCAGAGGGAGTGCCTTTATATGATGACTTAAGCATAAAAGAGTTTATTACATATATGGCAGAATTAAAAAAGGTAAAAAGAAAAGAAAAAAAAGAACAAGTTCAAGACATAATAAAAAAGACAGGCCTTGATGAAATACAAAATAAACTTATTAAAAACTTATCAAGAGGTCAAAAGCAAAGGGTAAGTTTAGCAGGAGCCTTAGTAGGAAACCCTAAGGTATTGATATTAGATGAGCCAACTGTAGGATTGGATCCTAAGCAAATAATGGAAATAAGAAGCCTAATAAAAGATTTAGGAAGAGAGCATACAGTTATATTAAGTTCTCATATATTATCAGAAGTAAGTCAAATATGCGATAGAGTTATAATAATAAACAATGGAAAGATAGTTGCGGAAGACACACCTGAGCACCTTGAAAACAAAGTATCAAGTAACAATATTATATATATAACAGTAGAAGACAATGATGATAAAATTAATACAATGAAAGAAAAGATTAAAGGAATAAAAGAAATTAAATTAATAGAAACCAACGAAGATAAAACAAAGAGATATATGATTTCAGGGGAGAAAGATGAAGATTTAAGAAAAGTAATCTTTACAGAATTTGCAAAAGAGGGAATAACAATATTCGAAATGAAAAAACCTGAAGTTACTCTTGAAGATGCATTTATGCAAATAATAAATGAAGGAGGAAATAAATAATGTTAGCAATAATGAAAAAAGAATTAAAAAATTACTTTTTTTCTCCAATTGGATATATAGTTATAGGAATATTTTTAGCTATATTTAGTTTGTTTTTCTATATAACTTCTGTAACTGTTAAAAGTGTAGATTTAACAAATTTATTTTATTGTGCGGTAATGTATGGATTAATGATTATGGTCCCATTACTTACAATGTGGTCATTTGCGGGAGAAAGAAAAAGTGGTACAGAGCAATTAATATTAACAGCACCTGTAAGTATGTTAGGTGTTGTAATTGCTAAATTTATATCAGCATTTTTACTAGTTTTAATACCTGTAATATTTACATTGATGTATTTTGGAATATTAAGCTATTTTCAAATGCCAGACGTTGCAACATATTTAACATCTGCTTTAGGATTTTTACTACTTTCAATGTCTTATATATCTTTTGGAATATTAGCATCAAGTATTACAGAATCTCCAATAATTGCAGGAATTCTTACAGGAGGAGCTGTTATTTTATCTACATGGGTTCCAGTATATGTAGAGAAATTATCAAGTTTTTCTTTAATGAATTTATTTATTAACTTCTTATATGGAAAAATAGACATTACAGCTACAATATTATTTGTAACACTTACTATATTGTGCATATTAATTACAATGATAATAATGCAAAGAAGAAAAAGTGTAGAATAGAAAGGAGTGGAATAAATTGAAAAAAGAGAAAAAAGTAAAAAATGATAAAGCGTTAAAGAAAACGAATGCAGACAAAGAGGGATTATGGAAAAAATTTATAAAAGTAATTAAACAAAAATGGCTAATAAAAGGAACCACAACAATTGCTTTAATTGCAATATTAATTGCAGCATTTGTATTAATAAATATGGGTGTAAAGAAATTAAATATAACTGCTATAGATTGCACAGCTAATAAAACTAATACGTTGTCAGATGAAAGTAAAAATAGGATTAAAGACATAGATAAAGAGGTTAAATTAAATTTTGTAGGATATCAAGAGAGTGATGAAGCATATACGCTTGCAAAACAATATAATAAAGTAAATTCTAATATAAAATTAGAGATGATTGATGTTAATGAGAATTTAGAGTTTGCAAATAAATATAATTTAACAGCAGACAGTCAATATGTTATAGTTGTAGAATCAGGAGATACATCAAGAACAATAAGTCAGGATGAATTATATACATATAATGAAGACTATAGTGGTACTGTAGATCTAACAGAACAAAAGATAACTTCA
This sequence comes from uncultured Clostridia bacterium, assembly GCA_934167965.1. GTDB lineage: Bacteria > Bacillota > Clostridia > TANB77 > CAG-508 > CAG-269. The sequence goes on from CAKPMJ010000005.1 coordinate 110,432, forward strand.
GCAATTTTAAATGTTACTACTACAAATGTACCCAAAATGTATTTCTTAACAGGATATACAACATTTTCATTTGAACAACAGGGTGGATTATATTATTTAGCTAATCAATATTTAGCAGATGAGGTATTAACTTATGATACATTAGATTTATTAGCAAAAAAAGAAGTTCCAGATGATTGTAATACATTAGTTATAGCAACACCTGATAAAGATTTTGATAAAGTAGTTTCAGATGCAATAATTAAATACATAAAAAAGGGCGGAAACATATTATGGCTTAATGGTGTATATACAAAAGATTTAAAATTGACAAATGTTAATAAAGTATTAGCACAATATGGAATTAATCCATTTGATGTAGGATTTATTTATGAAACAGATTCAGGTAATATAATGGGATATGATACATGCTTTAAACCAGTTGAAGGAACAAGTAAAATCACAAATGACTTAAAGAAAGGTGTTTTATATTTCAATTCTACTAAGATTAATATAAATACTGATAAATTATCAGAATTAAATGTAGAAGAAACAGATATTATTACTTCTGCAGATACAACATATTTCTCTACAAACCTTACTGGAACTAGAGATAAGAAGAAAGATAAAAAAGGTTCATATGTATTAGGAGCTTTATTAGAGAAAAAGGTATCTAAAGATGATGAAGAAGAAAAGAAATCAAGATTAATTATTTATGGAAATGATTATTTCGTATCTGATTTACAACTAGTAGATGGTATGTATCCAATGGTATATCAATATAATAACTCTGATTTATTCTTAAATTCTTTAGCTTATTTAAATAATAAAGATGAAGATATTACAATTAGAAAAAATTATGCAAATACAGCTACGACATTTAGTGCTACAGATGGTCAAATAAATATGATTATTAAAATTATATTTATAGTACCTGTTGCAATAATTGCTGCTGGAATTATAGTTTGGATAATAAGAAAAAATAAAAAATAATATCATAAATAAAAAAACTTCTCATAATTTTTTATGAGGAGTTTTTTTATGGTTGTATTAAGTTTGATAGGTGCACTAGTTGGAGCAGGATTTGCATCAGGTCAAGAAATTTATTTATTTTTTTATAAGTATAGTCTATATGGAGTTTTAGGGCTTATTTTATGTAGTACATTAATTGGATTTATAATTTATAAATGTTTGATAATAACTTTTAAAAATGACATAAATTCATATAAAGGTTTTTTGGATTTTATTTTTGCTAGAAATAAAAAAATAAGTGATATTATGAATATCATTGTAAATATGTTTCTATTAATATCATTTTTTATAATGATTTCTGGTTTTGGAGCATATTTTGAACAGGAATTTAATATGAATAAATTTATAGGAAGCGGAATACTTGCAATTATATGTTTTATTTTGTTTTTAAAAGATATGAAAGGAGTTGCAAAGGCAAATTCTGTTGTAGTTCCAGTTTTGATATTTTTTATTGTATTTGTTGGAATTAAAAATGCTATAAATATTGATTTTAGTGATATAGGAACCAATATAGTTTTAAGACAAAATATATTTAAGAATTGGTTTTTACAAGGTATTATTTATGCAAGTTATAATATTATTTTATTATTGCCTGTAATAGTAAATTTAAAACCTTATGTAAAAAATGAAAAATCAGTTATAAATATTGCATTATTAACAGGAATAATAGCATTTTTCTTAGCTTTATGTATATACTTATTATTAGTAAATGTAAAAGTTCCTTTTTCTACGGTTCAAATGCCAGCAGTTTATGCTATAAGTAATATGTCTAAAACTTTAAAAGGAATGTATGGAGTTATAATTTTATTTTCAATTTTTACAACTGCTATTTCTATAGGTATGAGCTTCTTAGAAAATATAGTTAAAAATAAGAAGAGTTTTCCACAATTTGCGGGTATTATGTGTATAACAGGTATTTTAATTTCAAATTTTGGCTTTTCTAATTTAGTCAATTTATTGTTTCCTATTTTTGGTTATTTAGGTTTGTTGCAAATTTATTATATAGTAAAAGGATAATAGCTTATAAACTATTATCCTTTTGCATTTATTTTACAACTACATTGTATATTTTATTTTTTACATATATTTGCTTTATTATAGATTTTTCATCTAAGTTGCTAGATATTGCTGATAAGGCTTTTTCCCTAACAGTTTCCTCTTCTTCATTTAAAGCAATTTTTATAGTAGCTTTTAATTTACCGTTTACTTGAACAGGTATTTCAATTTCATCATCAATAGTTTTTGATTCGTCATATTCAGGCCATTTTTCGTAAGAAATTGTATTTGTATGTCCAAGGTGTTCCCATAATTCTTCTGTTATATGAGGAGCTATAGGGTTTAAAAGTTTAACAAATCCTTCAGCATAATCTTTTGGTAAATTATTTTCTTTATAAACGGCATTTATAAAGATCATCATTTGGCTAATTGCAGTGTTGAAGTTCATTGTTTCATAGTCATTAGTAACCTTTTTGACTGTATAATGATATATTTTTTCTAAATTAGCATTTGGTTCATTTGAGATTTTATCAGATTCAACAAATAATCTCCAAACTCTATCTAAGAAATTTTTGCTTCCATTAATTCCATTTGCATCCCATGGTTTAGTTGCATCAATAGGACCCATAAACATTTCATAAAGTCTTAAACTGTCAGCACCATATTCTTTAACCATATCATCTGGGTTAATAACATTTCCTTTAGATTTACTCATTTTTTCACCATTAGTACCTAAAATCATACCTTGGTGACGTAAACTATGAAAAGGTTCTTTAACAGGAACAACATTTTTATTATATAGATAATTATTCCAAAATCTAGAATATAATAAGTGTCCAACAGCATGTTCAGGACCACCAACATATAAATCTACAGGAAGCCAATGTTCTAATAATTTTTTTTCAGCTAATTCTTTATCATTGTGTGGGTCGATATATCTTAGGAAATACCAACTAGAGCCAGCAGATCCAGGCATTGTACTTGTTTCTCTTTTTCCTGATTTACCATTTTTGGTAATATTTACCCAATCTGTTGCTTTTTCAAGTGGAGAGGCTCCACTCTTTGATGGTTTATAGTCTTCAAGTTCTGGTAAAACTAATGGTAATTCAGAATCTTCAAGCGCTTCAGTTTTATCTCCATAATGTATAATTGGAATAGGTTCACCCCAATATCTTTGTCTTGCAAATATCCATTCACGAAGTTTATAATTTATTTTTTTCTTTCCTATTTTTTTATCTTCTAGCCAATCCAACATTTTATTTATGGCGTCTTCTTTATTAAGTCCATTTATAAAATCAGAATTGATATGAAGTCCATCTCCTGTAAATGCTTCATCTTCGATATTTCCACCATCTAAAACAGGAATAATATCAATTCCAAATTTTTTGGCAAATTCATAATCTCTTTCATCATGTGCAGGAACTGCCATAATTGCACCTGTACCATAAGTTACAAGTACATAGTCAGAAATCCAGATAGGAATTTTTTTATTATTTACAGGGTTTATTGCATAGCTTCCTGTAAATACACCTGTTTTTTCTTTGTTTAATTCTGTTCTTTCTAAATCTGATTTTTTAGCACTAGCAGAAATATAATTATTAACATCTTCCATTTTGTCAGGTGTAGTTATTTTTTCTACCAATGTATGCTCAGGTGAAAGTACACAATAAGTTGCTCCAAATAAAGTATCACATCTTGTAGTAAATACAGTAAATTTTAGATCTGTATCTGCAACTTTAAATTCAACTTCTGCACCAACAGATTTTCCTATCCAATTTCGTTGGATTTCCTTAGTTGATTCTGGCCAATCTAAATCATTTAAACCATCTAATAAAATCTCTGCATATTTAGGGATATCTAAGATCCATTGTTTCATATTTTTTCTTACAACAGGGAATCCACCACGTTCACTTTTCCCATCTATAACTTCATCGTTAGCTAAAACAGTTCCTAATTCTTCACACCAATTAACAGGCATATCAACGAGTTTGGCTAATCCGTCATTATATAGTTGTTTGAAAATCCATTGTGTCCATTTATAATAATTAGGGTCACAAGTTGATATTTCTCTATCCCAGTCAAATGAAAGTCCTAACATTTTTAGTTGTCTTTTAAAGGTTGCAATATTATCTTTAGTGAATCCATCAGGGTGATTTCCTGTTTTTATAGCATATTGTTCAGCAGGAAGTCCAAATGAATCCCATCCCATTGGGTGTAGAACATTATATCCTTGCATTCTTTTCATTCTTGACATTATATCTGTTGCAGTATATCCTTCAGGGTGCCCCACATGTAGACCTTGTCCTGATGGATAAGGAAACATGTCTAAAGCGTAATATTTAGGTTTGCTAAAATCCCATATATCAGTTTTAAAGGTTTTTTCTTTTTCCCATTTGTCTTGCCATTTTTTTTCTATATTTTTAAAATCATAACTCATATAGTGCACTTCCTTTTTTCTTTTTATTGATGGTATTATATATCAAAATAGGCTGTAAGTCAATAAAAATAAAGTGCTTATGTAGTAATTTTGATTGCAATTGTCGATTTATGTCGAACGATTTTTCTTGACATTTTTATAAATTATGCTATTATATATTTGGTAATTTACTTCAGACAATTTAAATATCAAAGTTCTCTAATTTTCAAATAAAAAATTAAAAATAAATAAAAAGGAGGTTTAGTGAATAATTTAAGCGTACAGGATTGGATTGGCATTGAAGAAATTTTAACTAATGGAATTATAAAATTAAAAAATAATAAATATATAAAAATATTAAAAATAATTCCAATAAATTTTAATTTAAAATCAAATTTAGAAAAAGAATCTATTTTATCATCTTATAAAATATTTTTAAAAACATGTAATTTTGATATCCAGATTTTAATTCAAAGTAATAAAGAAAATCTTCAAAATAATATATCAAATATAAAAAATAATTTAGAAAAAGAAAATAAAAAATATTTAAATAATATTGCAGAAGATTATATTAATTATATAAATAAAATTAATTCATTAAAAACATCATCAACAAAAGATTTCTATATAATTATTTCAAGCCCCAAAAATATAGAAAATAATGAAGAAATAATATTTGATGAATTAAATGAAAAGTTTTTAAAAATAAAAGAATGTTTATCAAGATGCGGAAATAATGTAATAAACTTAAATAATAAAAAAGAAATTCAAGAAGTAATTTTTTCATTTTTTAATTCAAGACTTTATTTAAAATAAAAAGAGGTGGTTATATCAAAAATAAAAATAATAAAAATCAATTAGAATTTTATAGTGGAGGAATAACAGAAAAAGATTTAATTGCTCCATCATATATAAATATGCAAAATCCAAAATATGTAGAAATAGATAATTTATATTATGCAGGATTAATAGTTGTTAATTATTATAGAGAACAAGATGACATTTTATTAAAAACATTAATTGAAACAAATATAAATATGAATATTTCAATTTTTTATGAGAAACAAGATCAGTATAAAACAATTAAAGATTTAACCTATCATATTGGAAATGTAGGTGTAGATATTCAAGGCACGAATCAAAATAGACAAGACATGGATATAGCAGTATTTGCATATAATGATGCAAAATATATAAGAAAAGAAATGCAGGTAAATAATGAAAATTTATATTTTTTATATATGTATATTACAGTATATGCAGATTCTATAAAAGAATTAGAATATTATTTAAATAAAATTGAGGGAATTACACAAAGCAAAGGAATACAAACAAGAAGAGCTAATTTTAGAGAAGAACAATTATTTAGGTCATGCTTACCACTAATGGAAAATAATATAGATGTAAAAAAATCAGCCAAAAGAAATATATTAACAAGTGGACTTCTTGCTACTTACCCATTTGTGTCATCTTCAATATTTGATGAAAATGGTATTTTTATAGGACAAAATATTTATAATAATTCATTGGTTTTTATTGATAGATATGATAATAAAAAATATAAAAATGCAAATATGTGTATTTTTGGAACAAGTGGTGCAGGTAAGTCTTTTTATACGAAATTATTAATTCTAAGATATAGATTACTTGGAATTGAACAATATGTAATAGATCCAGAGAGAGAATATACAAATATTTGCAAAGAATTAAATGGATCGGAAATTAAAATAGGACCAGCATCAAACACCTATGTAAATATAATGGAAATTAGGAAAGAAAGTTTAGAAGATGGAGAAAATGGATATTTAGCTACTAAAATTAGCAAATTAATAGGATTTTTTAATTTAATTTTTGGAGAATTAAATGAAGAAGAAAAAGCATTATTAGAAGAAAAATTAATTGAGACATATAAATTAAAAGGAATTGATTTTAATGATAATAGTTTATATTTAAATTCAAAAAAATTTAAATCAAGTAAAGATATGCCATTATTAGAAGATTTATATAATGTTTTAGGAAAAGATAATAGAACAAAAAAATTTGAAATTAAATTAATACCATTTGTAAAAGGTTCGTTGAATTTTTTTAATAATTATACAAATATAGAAATTAATAATAAATTAATTGTTGCAGATGTTTATGAATTAGGAGAAGAAAATTTAAAATATGGTATGTATTTATTTACAGATTTATTTTGGGATAAAATAAAAATAAATAGAAAAATAAAAAAGGCAATTTATTTAGATGAAATTTGGAGGTTAATTGGAGTTACATCAAATAAACAGGTAGCATCATTTATATATAAAATATTTAAAACCATTAGAAAATATGGTGGAAGTGGAGTAGCAATTACTCAAGATATATCTGATTTATTTAGTTTAGAAAATGGAACTTATGGAAAAAGTATTTTAAATAATTCTAGTATAAAAACTTTTTTCTCATTAGAAGAAGAAAATATAAGAATATTATCGGAAAATATAAATTTATCAGAAAAAGAAAAAATTGAAATAAAATCTTTAAAAAGAGGAGAGAATTTAATGATTGTTGGAGATGATCATATTTTAGTTAGAATTGAAGCATCTGATAAAGAAAAAGAAATAGTTGAAGGAGAATTAAATGTTAAAAATCCTTACGGCAACAGGTAATGCTAAATTCAATAATAATTTAAAAAATTATAATGAATTTGAAGTTTATGAAAATGATATTCAATATAAAGAAGCAATTATTGATGTAATAGAAAAAAATAAAAATTTTGATTTTTTAATTGTCTACAATAAATTACCAGGAGAAATTACCTTTGGTGAACTAAAAAATAAAATCAAAAAAATAAATAATAAAATTAAAATTATTTTTATTTCTGAAAATAAAAAAATTAATATTGAAGAAATTATTTTAAAAATAAAAAATAATAAATTAAATATTAAAAAAATAAATAATTATAAAATAAATATTTTTTATGGAAATAATAAAATAAATAAAAAAATAATAATTAATAATTTATTAAAAATAAATAATAAAAAAATATTAATTATTGAATTTAATAATGAAAATAAATTAATAAAAAATAAAAATAATTTAATTAATTATATAAAAAAAATAAACAAAAATATAAATTTATTTAATTTTAATTTATTTATAAAATTAAATAAAAGCAATAATATTGAAAAAACAATAAATAATTTATTTTTACAATTATTAAATAAATATGATTTAATTATTATTAATTTAAATTATAAAAATATTTATGAAAAATATTTTATAAAAAATTGTGAAAAAATAATATTTAATTTAGAATTAAATATTAATGAAATAAAAAATATAAATAATTTAATTAATTATTTATTATTAAAATTTTCAATAAATAAAAATAAAATAAATATTTTAATAAATAATAAAAATAAATTAGTTAATTTAAAAATAATAAAAAATATATTTAAAAAATATAAAATAATTAAAAAATTAATTTATTAAATAAATATAAAAAAATAAAATTTTATTATTTATAAAAAAGGAGAGATTATTATAAATTTAGAAATAGAAAATAATTTAAATAATAATACAGAAAAAAATTTAGAAAATAATCAAAATAAATTTTTAAATACAACTATAGGTAAAGCAATAAATAATGGAATTGATATTGGAATAAGATGTTTACTTCCTAATTATATAGAAGATGAAATTATAGATTTAAAAAATAATTTGCTTAAATACGGACTAAAAGATGGAATAACAAAAAGTGTAGAGTCCGTAATAGATACAGGCAAAAGTGCACTTGGTATTGTAACTGGAAAATTTGAAAATATATCACAAATTCAAAATGTATTAAAAAGAGGAGGAATACTAGATTCAATATCAGAACTATTAGATAACGTATTTGAAAAAATAAGATATAATGGAAATGTTAATTATAAAATAATGGATTTAATTGAAAATGGAAAAGATGCAATTTTAGATAGTGTAGAAATGAATATTGAAAAAACATTAGACAGAAAAATAGAAGAAATTCAGCTTAGTCAAAAATTAAATTTAGTTAGTTGATAAAAAAATAAAATAATGCTATAATTCATATTATAACATTATTTTATTGGAGTGATATCGAAGTGGTCATAACGAGGCTGTCTCGAAAACAGTTAGCCGTTTAATAGCGGCCCGTGGGTTCGAATCCCACTCACTCCGCCATAATTAATTATTTATTTAATTCTTTAAGTAGTTCTTCTACATCAATTCCATGAACTTCACAAGCCTCTTCTAAAGTTTCCATTTGTGAAGCAGGGCAGCTTAGACAGTGCATGCCAGCTTCTAATAATATATCAGCTTTTTCAGGTGCTTGTTTTAATAAATCTCCAATAAGAGTTGTTTTTTCAAATTTCATAATAATTCTCCTTTCAAATTTTTTATTATTCTAACATAAAATCCATAAAAAGTAAACAGGTGGTGATAATGATAGATAAATTAATTAATATTTTTTTTATCACATTTATTATTAATATTTTTATTTTAATTTATACAATATATAATTTTATTGAATTAAAAATATTAAAAAATGAGCAAGGCTCAAAATTAAAAATAAAAAATAATTTAGATAAAGGAGGACTAATAAATAAATTATAAAAAAAGAATAATATTTATTTTAATTTTTGTTTTTATTTCTGGTTATTTTATATTTACAAAATTATATCCTATTTTTATTGCAAAAGAAATAATAATTAAATATGGAATAAATCCATTTGATATATGTGAAAAAAATAATTTATGGTATTATTTAAAAACAATATATATTATTACATTTATTTTTTCTAATATAATTATTAGTAATTTTATTTATTCAAAAATAATAAATAAAAATAATAAAATAAAAAATAAAGAAATTATTTTAGATAATAATAAATTAAATTTAATTATAGGAGAAGATATAAAAAATAAACAAAAAATTTATTTACCAGAATCAGGATTATTTCAAAATTTTTTAATAACAGGAACAATTGGTTCAGGAAAAACCAGTTCAGCAATGTATCCATTTACTAAACAATTATTAGAGTATAATTCTAAAAATAAAGATAAAAAAATAGGAATATTAATTTTAGATGTAAAAGGTAATTATTATAAACAAGTAAAAAAATATTGCCAAAAATATAATTTGTTAAATGATTTAATAGTAATAGAATTAGGTGGAAAAGTAACATACAATCCTTTACATAAACCAAATTTACAGCCAAGTGTTTTAGCAAATAGATTAAGGACAATATTAGAATTGTTTTCTGAAAATAATTCTGAAAGCTATTGGTTAGATAAAGCAGAACAGATATTAACTGAATCAATAAAATTATGTAGGTTATATAATAATGGATATGTTACTTTTCAGGAAATTCATAAAATAGTAACAGTAAATGGTTATTACAAGGAAAAAATAAATATTTTAAAAGAATTATTTGAAAAAGGAAAATTTACAACAAAACAAATTTATGAATTAAATACAGCATTGGATTTTTTTCAAAAAGAATTTGAAAATTTGGATCAAAGAACTTTAGCGATTTTAAAATCTGAAATAACTTTAATCACGAATACATTTATTTCTGATTATGATGTTTTAAAAACATTCTGTGCCCCTAAAGAAAAATTAAATTTTAAAGGATTTAAAGATGTTATAAATAAAGGAAAAATTGTTGTACTTAATATGAATATTGCTGAATATAAAAATTTATCAAAAATAATAGCAGCATATTTAAAATTAGATTTTCAAAATGAAGTAATGAGAAGTTTAGCAAAAGAGAAACAAAAAATGACAGCTTTTATTTGTGATGAATATGCAGAATATGTTACAAAAACAGATAGTGATTTTTTCTCATTAAGTAGAGAAGCAAAATGTATAAATATTGTGAGTACACAAAGTTATTCATCTTTAAAAAATACACTTAAAGATGATACAACAGTAAAAGTAATATGCCAAAATTTAATAAATAAAATATGGTTTAGAACAGATGACATATACACAATAGATGAAGCACAAAAACAACTAGGGAAAGAAGAAAAAATTAAGACTTCGAAAAATATATCAGAGAATGCTAAAGAAACAAAATATAGTTATATAACTAAAAAATTTAATTCTAAAGATACAAGTATTTCTGAAAGTTTAAATGTGTATACACAAAATGAATATATTTATGATACTAATTTTTTTACACAAGATTTAGAAACATTTTTTGCACTAGCTTTTTTATCAGATGGAAACAAAATAATTAAGCCAAGAAAATTAAAAATGTTTCCATATTTTAATAATGAATGAGGTGATATTATGAAAAAGAAAAAATGGTTTTATATTATTTTTGCAATATTATTTATATTTTTAATAATAAATATAAATATTGATGTTTATGCTGCCACACCAAAACTTATTAATAAATTGCAAAAAGCATTTGAGAATATAGAAAGCTGGCTTATAAAATTAGCGACGCCTGCAGCAGCTGTTGCTGTTGGAACTGGAGTATTTATGAAAAAATTTAGCTTTGGAGATGAAGAAAAAATGAGAATGGGAAAGAAATTAATTAAAACATCATTATTTTCTTATGCATTTATTTTGGCAATTGATTTAATATTATCAGCAATTCAGTCTTTAATATAAAGGAGTGGTTAATTGAACTCAAATAATGATGCAACAACTTCAATTATAAACACAATAAATACAATTTTTAATAAAATATTTTCTTCTGTTGATGATAAATTATATGATGTATTAGATGATTTAACATTTATAAATTCCAATATTTTAAATGATAAACATTTTGAAAAAATATTAGGAACATCAACTTCAAATGGAATATTATTAATTGCAAATGCATTATTAATAGGTTTTATACTGTATTATGCATTTAAATATTTATTTTCTAATTTTACTTATCATAGAATTGAAAATCCGGTGCAATTTATATTTAAAATAATAATATTTGCAGTATTAATGAATTCTTCATATTTTATTATTGAACAAATATTAGATATGAATAATAATATATGTTCTGCAATAAGAAATTTAGGAGAGGATTTATTTAAACAAAAAATTTGCTTTAGTAATTTAATAAAATATATAAATAAAAATTTAGAAATAGGTAATAAAACATTTGATGTATTTTCTGTTGATGGTATGATAAAAGGAACATTAACAATATCTTTATTAAATTTAGTATTATCTTATGCATTTAGATATATAATGATAAAAGTATTTATTATACTTTCACCAATTGCATTTCTTTCACTTTGCTTAGAAAATACATCATGGTTTTTTAAAGCATGGTATAAAAATTTATTTTCATTATTATTTATTCAAATAATAGTTTCAATTGTAATTTTAATTTTATTTTCTACTAATGTTTCAAAGAATGATTTATTAACAAAATTTATTTATATAGGAGGAATTTATGCTTTAATAAAAGCAAATAATTTTGCAAGAGAATTTATGATGGGAAATGGAATATCCATAAATGTACAAAATGGTTTTAATATAAATAGAATATTAGGGAAATAGGAGGTTTTATGAAATTTATTTTTCCACAGAATTATGATTTTAACACTAAATTATTTGGATTAATTGATTATTCAACAGCAATATTAAATATTGTATGGGGGATACTTATATATGTTTTAGTAAATATAATTTTCTTAAGTTTAAATTTAAAAATATTTTTTTTCATTGTGTTAGTATTTCCAATATTATTATTTAGTGTTATAGGAATAAATGGTGAAAATGTGATATATGTATGTTCATATTTGTTAAAATATATTATTAAACAAAAATTGTATTTTTATGAAAAAGAGAGTTAAATAAACAAATATAAATATTTATTGTAAAAACTTGCCTCAAAGTGTAAAAAATTTAGTTGCAAAAAGAAGAAAAAAGTAATATAATGCAACCAAGATTATACTTGGGGGAATAAAAATGAAAATAGAGCAAAATGAAAAAAGAATGATATTTAATATGACTCAGATACCAGATATATTTTTTTCTGAATATTTAGCAGATATTCCAGGAGATTATTTAAAGATATATTTATATATATCTTTTTTAGCCAAGTATAATAGCACAGACGTTAAAGTAAATGATTTGTCTAAAAAACTAGGTTTACCATTTAATGTTATTAGTGAAGGAATGAAATATTTAGAACAAAATAATTTGGTAATAAGAAAACCTCAAGGATATATAATTGCTGATATTCAAGAAGCAATGCTAAATGAATTATACAAACCAAATATTGTTACTACACAAGAAAAATTAGAAGAAAATGCAAAAAATAAAGAAAGATTAAAATTAGTAAGTTACTTAAATAACAAATATTTTCAAGGCGTTATGGGACCTACTTGGTATAATGACATTGATGTATGGTTATCAAAATATGAATTTGATGACCAAGTAATGATTGCATTATTTGATTACTGTTTTAATAAAGCAGCATTACACAGAAACTATGTACAAACAGTTGCGGAAGCATGGGGATTAAACCAAATTAAAAACTTAACAGATCTAGAAAATTACTATGTAGAGCAAGAAAAAATAATGAAGATTAAAAAGTCAATTGCTAGAAAATTAGGAAAGCATAGTGGACTTACACAATATGAAGAAGCATATATAGAAAAATGGGTAAATGAATATGGATTTACTATGGATGTAATTGAAATTGCATTAAAAAGAACAACATTTAAAAATAATCCAACATTTGAATATATAAATAATATAATGACAGATTGGCATGACAGAAATTTAAAGACACCTGCCGAAGTATCAGCATTTTTAGAGCAAAGAAAACAACAAAATAAAGATGTAAAAGAGTTAAAGAATCAAGTAAAAAAGGAATCATTTGATCAAAGGCAATATAATAATTTAGATTTCTTATATGCAAATAAAAATATAGTAGAAGGAGAGGCAAATGGCTAATAATTATCTAAAACTTTTATTAACTGAATATGAGCAAAAGAGAAGAAAAGCAGAAATGGATTTAGATAGTAGAAAAAAAGAGTTATATGGAAAAAATCCGAGACTTGAAGAAATTGAACTTGAAATAAATAAAATTGCTATAGATAAAGCTAAATCCATACTTACAAATAAAGAAAATGTAAAAGAATTAGATAAAAAAGTAGAAGACTTAAAAAAAGAAAGACAAGATATTTTAGAAAAAGAAAAAATAAAAGAAACATTTTTCAAACCATATTATGAATGCAATTTGTGTAAAGATACAGGTTATATAATGACTGAAGATGGAAAAAATGTTATGTGTAATTGTTTAAAGCAAAATATATTAAATAATTTATATAATAAGTCTAATTTATCAAACATAGATAAAGAAAATTTTGAACATTTTGATGAAGATAAATTTTCTAATAAAAAAGAAGTACAATATGGTTTTTCGCCCAGGGAAAATATTATAAATATAAAAAATGCAAGTTTGAATTTTATAGAAAAATTTGATGATTTAAATACAAAAAATTTATTATTCACGGGGAATACAGGGCTTGGTAAAAGTTATATGTCTAATTGTATTGCAAATGAATTACTAAAAAGAGGAAAGACGGTATTATATCAAACAGCACCAGTATTACTTGAAACAATAATAGATAATAAATTTAATAAATATAAAACAACAGATACAAATAATTTTTATAATGATATTTTAAATGTAGATTTACTTATAATAGATGATTTAGGAACAGAATATTTAAATAGTATGAAACTTAGTGAGTTATTTACAATATTAAATACAAGAATTTTGAATTTAAATAAACCAACAAAAACAATAATTTCAACAAACTTAAATATTAACCAGATTTTTAATACTTATGAAGAACGAATTGGATCAAGAATAGCAGGATATTATGATATTTATCAATTCTTTGGAGAAGATATAAGATTAAAACATTAAAAATAAGAGATAGAATATTTAAAAAATTCTATCTCTAAATTTTCATTTTATTTCTTTACCAATTATTTTCTTTATATTTTTTAATTCTGTTTTTAAAGCATTGTAAGTAGTTTTATTAATTGTTTTATTACCTGCTTCATATGCTTCGATATTTTTATTAATATCTAAAATTTTAAATTTTTTCTTTGACTTAGAAGAATCTTTATACATATAAATAGGTGTATAAGTTGCTTTATCTATAGAAATTTTATTAGTATCTCCATGTTTTGTTACTGTTAAATTTACTATAGCAGAATCTTGTGTATATTGTTTATTTTGGTTTGACATGAAATTCCCTAATGAATAAATAACAAAACCGTCTTTTTTAGTTCCATCTGCTAGTTTAATAGTTCTTTTCTCCATTGGTTGTGGTACATGAGGATGGTTACCTAAAATAATATCTGCACCATTATCAAATAGGAAATCTGCTAAATCTTTTTGAGTAGCATTTTGCTTAGTTTGATATTCAATTCCCCAATGCATAGCAACACATATAATATCTGGATTTTTTTCTTTTGCTAAATTTATTTGGTTTAATATATGTTCTTTATCAATTAAGTTTACACAATAATCCTTGCCTTTAGGTACAGGAATGCCATTTGTTCCATAAGTAAAACTTAAAAATGCAATGGAAACACCTTTTACATTTTTTATTAAAATATTATCTTGTTCTTCTTTAGATGTAAATATACCTGTATGAGAAAGATCAGCTTGATCTAAATATTTAATTGTACTTGCGACTCCATTATATCCTTTATCTAAACAATGGTTGTTTGCGGTTGAAACAACATCAAAACCAACTTGTTTTAAGTTCTTAGCTAATATTTCTGGAGTATTAAATGTAGGATATCCACTATATCCAACTTTTGAACCCGCAAAAGTTGTTTCTAAATTTCCTACAGTGATGTCTGGTGTTTGCAAATGATATTTAATATCATCAAAATAATATGAAAAATCATAAGAAGACTTTGATGAATTATATGCATCCATATACATGGTGTTATGGCACATAATATCTCCTGTTATAGCCATAGTAAATGTGCTATCTGCTTTATTTTCTGTTGTATTATTATTTGCTTCTTCAGTATTAGTTTCAGTTTTATTTTCTATATTAATATTTTCATTTGCAAAATTTTCTGTTAAATTTGATTCTTTAGATGTATTTAACTCAGTATTTTTATTTCTATGTGTAAATTTATTTATAAAAATTATTGTAGCAAAAATTATTAATATAAATAAAATTAATTCAATCTTTTTTAAAAATTTTAATCTACGTTTTTTAGCTTGTCTGCTTCTTTGGCTTCTCATAAAATGCACCTCCATTTTTTATATATAAAAGATATCATAAAAACATTTTTTTTTCAATAAAATTATAATAATTGAATAAAAATTTTTATTTAGGGAATAGTAAGTTTGACATATTTTTATTTGAAACATAAAGATATGAAATGAAAAGAGGTGTTTTAGATGAAAACAATAGATACAATTGCATTAATATTAATAATTATTGGAGCTATAAACTGGGGATTAATAGGATTCTTTAGTTTTGACTTAGTTGCTGCAATATTTGGTGCTATGACAACATTTACTAGAATTATTTATGCTTTAGTTGGTATTTCTGGTATATGGGGAATTAAATTATTATTTGATGATTAATCATTTGGGGACGGTTCTCCAGTGAACAAGAAAAAATCTTATAAACCTCAAAGCTATATTAAAATAGCGAGTTTATAAGATTTTTTTGATACCTATCTTACAGGACCACATGTGTCCCTAACTGGGTTTTAAGATGTGTCCCAAAGTTCACTGGAGAACCGTCCCCAAATGAAAAAATAATTAAAGTTAATATTGACAAAAAATTGCAGTAATGGTAATATAATGGCAAAAGAAGAAAAAAGGAGAACTACAAATGATACCAAGAATAATAAAGGCTGAAAGCCTTGCAGGAGTACACACACACACACACACACACACACACAATTAGTTTAAATAAGAATAATAAAATATATAGTGAAAAAGGCAATATTAGCTTATCTGGTAAGTACTATGATACCGGATAAGTTTATATTGTCTTTTTATAGTGAGTGAAAGTTGTCAATAGGGACGTTCTTTTTTGACAATGAAAAAAATAATAAAAGTATGAATAAAAATCACTGTAAAAAGAAAAATAAATATGATAATATAGCATTAGAGCTAAACAGACTAAAAACTATATCTGTAAAATACATAGATATAAAAAGCAAAAGTAAAAAAGGGAGGAAAAAGAAAGATGAAAAGAAACAAGGGAATAACGTTAATAGCACTGGTAATAACAATAATAGTATTGCTAATATTAGCAGGAGTAGCAATAGCAATGCTATCAGGAGAAAATGGAATATTAAAAAAGGCAGCAGATGCAAAAACAAAAACAGATGAAGCACAAACAAATGAAACAAAGGATTTGCAAGCACTAGAATATCTATTAAAAAAGAATACAGGAGATAGATGCTGGCAATACAAGAAAGATAGCAATGGAAGAAAAACAATAATAACAGATGGAACAGTAGAATTGCCAATAGGAACATATATAAATTATGATCCAACAAAAGATGCTGATGGAAAAGAAATAGAGAAGACAATAACATCAAATGGAGGAAGTCCAACAGACACAGGATATTACAAAGCCAGTGAAAAAACAGAAACAGAAGGAAATGGATATGGAGCACAAGAGTATAGTAATAAAGCCACAACAAACGGATGGAGAGTGTTAGGAGTAGACGAAAAAACAGGAGAACTATTAATAATTTCAGCAGACCCAGTAAAAACAACAGGAAATGCAAATTTTTATTTAAGAGGAATAGCAGGATATAATTATGGAGAAAGTGAATTAAATAAAGTATGTAGTGTATATGGAAGTGGATATGGAGCAACAGGAGCAAGAAGTGTAAATGTAGATGATATAAATAAAATAACAGGGTATAATCCAAATAATGTAGGAAAATATGATCCAGAGCAAAAAACAACAGGAACAAAATATTCTGCTGGTCAAGCATATGAATATGGAAATCAAACAACATATAAATGGACATCAACAGCAAATGTAGTATCATGGTCAGGAAGTAACACAAAAAGCGGAACAGGTTCAGCTCAAAGCAAATATGCGGATTATGGATTCAATTGGTATGATATAGGAAGTAAGACATGGAAAAATTCAATGCAAGATACAACTAATCCAGCAGATATAACAACATTAACAAGTACAAGTTATTATTACTATCCTGATTCATTAAAAACATCATCAGGAGCAGGAGAAGGATTAAGTACAACAAGTGAAGAATATAAAACATTGTTTATGAACAAAGCAGGCTCAAAAGTAAGTTACTGGCTGGCTTCGTCGTTTGTCTGTACCGACTCTAGCTATGCTTATTTCGGTATGCGCGTTGTGAGCTCTAGCGGCTACGTGAACAGCCTCAGCTTGTACGCCTCGAATGGTAACGTAATTAGTACGAGCTATGGGGTCCGCCCCGTAGTTTCTCTAAAGTCTGACATCCAATTAGGAGAAGGAACAGACGGAAGTTATGATTTGAAATAGAATAAGCAGTTAGAACAAAAAAATCGCTTTTCAAAGCAAGAAATATGCTGAGAAAAGCGAAAATTTTTTGCTTAAAAGTAGCATTACGTAAACTATAAGCAAAAAAACATCAACTTAAATAAAAACTTAATTTCCGAATATCTTGCAATTTTAATTAAATTCTGTTAAAATAACAATGTATAAAAAGAGAAAATGAAAGGAGACGTCATGTTATCTGCTAATGGAGTTACAATACGCTTTGGAAAAAGAGTATTATTTGAAGACGTAAATATAAAATTTAATAAAGGAAACTGTTATGGAATAATAGGAGCAAACGGGGCTGGAAAATCAACATTTCTAAAAGTTTTATCAGGAGAGATAGAGCCAAGCAAAGGAGATGTAACAAAAGAAAAAGGAGAAAGAATATCAGTACTTAGCCAAAACCACTTTGCTTACGAAGAAAATCTAGTAATAGATACAGTAATAATGGGAAATAAAGAATTATATGATATAATGAAAGAAAAAGAAGCAATATATGCTAAGCCAGACTTTTCAGAAGAAGATGGAATGAAGGCTGCAAAACTAGAAGAAAAATTTGCTGAACTTGATGGTTGGAATGCAGAATCAGATGCGGCAATGCTTTTAAATGATTTAGGAATAGTGCCAGAAAATCATTATAAATTAATGAAAGATATAGAACCAAGAGAAAAAGTAAAAGTATTATTAGCACAAGCATTATTTGGAAATCCAGACATATTATTATTGGACGAACCAACAAATGACTTGGATTTAAAAAGCATAAATTGGTTACAAGAATTCTTAATAAACTTTGAAAATACAGTTATAGTTGTATCACATGATAGATATTTCTTAAACAAAGTATGTACATATATTGCAGATGTTGACTTTGGAAAGATTACAATATATCCAGGAAATTATGATTTCTGGTATGAATCAAGTCAATTGGCATTAAAGCAAGCAAGAGAGCAAAATAAAAAGAAAGAAGACAAGATAAAGGAATTACAAGACTTTATTGCAAGATTTAGTGCCAATGCTTCAAAATCTAAACAAGCTACATCAAGAAAGAAAACATTGGAAAAGATCCAGCTTGAAGAAATTAAGCCATCAAGTAGAAAATATCCATATGTAGACTTTAAACCAGATAGGGAACCAGGAAAAGAAATATTGCAAGTTAAGAACATATCAAAAACAATAAATGGAGAAAAAATATTGGACAATGTTTCGTTTACGGTTAAATCAGATGATAAAATTGCATTTTTAGCAGATAATGAAAATGCAAAAACAGTATTATTCCAAATAATAGCGGGAGAAATGGAACCAGATGAAGGTGAAATAACATGGGGAATGACAATTACAAGTTCTTATTTCCCTAAGGATAATAGCTATTTATTTGAAAAAGATGAAACAATTACAGATTGGCTTCGTAAATACTCAAAAGACCCAGATGAAACTTATGTTAGAAGTTTCTTAGGAAGAATGTTGTTCTCAGGAGAAGAGGCATTAAAGAATGTTAAAGTAATGTCAGGAGGAGAGAAAGTAAGATGTGTTCTTTCTAAAATGATGCTTTCAGGAGCTAACTTTTTAATATTTGATGAGCCAACTAACCATTTGGATATGGAGAGCATTACAGCATTAAATGAAGGAATGACAAAATTTAAGGGAAATATTTTATTTACATCACATGACCATCAATTAACACAAACAGTAAGTAATAGAATAATTGATATAAAAAATAATGGAACGATAATTGATAGAGAAGTTACTTATAATGAATATTTAGATATAGAGTAAAAATGCTATAAAAATTCGACAAAAAGATACAATTGTATTGACATAATAAGTTTTGAATGGTATAATTAAGAATGGCGATTATACTAATGAGAAACTATGTGTTAAACCATATAGAAATTGGAGGTAGTTAAAATGGAAACATGGCAAGGTAAACATTTTAGTATTACAGATCCTAAAGGAGTAAACACAGTAATTTATGAGGTGTATGTGACGGACAAGGAGTATTTAGGGGAATATCCTAAATATACTGTAGAAAGACTAGAATGTAGTGAAGAGTTAAGAGGAGACTTAACTAAAAAAACATTTTATGTGGAAGATCCACAAGAAAATGGAAATCAACTTATTATCTTATCATTTGCAAAAGATAGGGTAGTAGTTAATACTGGCCTTTTACAGGGTGACTCAGTAAAAATAACAAAAACACCAGTGCCACTAAAATTTGATACTATGTATTCAGAAAAAGAAACAGTATTTAAAGAATTTCAATATACGCCAAACTTAAAAAGAGCAATTACAATAATAGACCCAGAAACTACAGAGGAAGTAAAGCCTAGGCTTTATTTTGATGAGGAAACAAATGAAGTTAAAGGAAAATGTAAATTAAAACCATATAAATCTTATTTCGCATTCGAATTAAGAGAGAAAAATTAGGGAGGTTATAGATAATGTCTAAATCTAAAGGAATCAAAAAAAGAGCCGCAGGTGAAAATGATACAGGATATGAATTTACAGGCACTACTTTTATTGGAAGAGATGTAAAAGAGAAGGTATATAAAATTGAAGAGACTGAAAAAGGTGAAAAATCAGCACCAATTCATCCAGAACTAACAAAAGGAGTAGAAATACCACTTTATGATGGAGGAAATCCTAATAGAGAAGAAGGAAGATAGTAGTTATAAACTAAAGAGAGGTGTCTTATATGAATTATAAAATATCAGGTGGATTGAGAAGAAATAAAAAAGTATTTATAATTGGAGTAGTACTATGGGCAATTTTGACCATAGTACTTGTTTTGCCTTTTACTTATGCAAAACATATAGCTACAAATAGTGGAACATTTGACTTAATGGAATTTTTTAATGCTTTTGGAGGAAATGTATTTAAACCATTTGGAAATTTATCATATATATTTAAAAATAATATAATAGGAAATATGATGTCAAATTGGTTTGGCTTAACAATTGTGTACGCAATATTTTTTGTAATAGGTTTTATAAGGACAATGCCAAAACACCAATATGATGACATAGAACATGGTTCAAGTGATTGGAGTGAACATGGAGAACAATATCAAATACTAAGCAACAAAAAAGGAATAATATTAGCAGAAAATAATTATTTACCAGTAGATAAAAGAGGAAACGTAAATGTATTAGTAGTCGGTGGTTCAGGTTCTGGTAAATCTGCATCATATTCAATTCCAAATGCATATCAAATGTTAGGTTCATATGTATTTACAGATCCTAAAGGAGAATTATATGATAGAACTGCAGGATATTTAAAACAAAATGGATATAAAATAAAAGTTTTAAATTTAGTACATCCACAATATAGTGATGGATATAACCCATTAATGCATATATCATCTGAAATAGATGTAGATATAATTGCAAATACAATAGTAAAAGGACAAAAAACAGATGGTGGTGGATCAGATCCATTCTGGGATGATTCGGCAGAAATGCTATTAAAAGCATTAATATATTATTTAATAGCAACTAGACCAGAAGAAGAACAAAACTTAGCAAGTTGTGCAGAACTTGTAAGAGCAGCAAACACAAACGGAGGAAGCAACTTACTTACAGAACTAATGAGTTCACTTCCTTATGACCATCCAGCAAGAATGAACTATAAATCTATAGAAATTGCACCAGAAAAAACATATAGTTCAATATTAAGTACATTGCAATCAAAATTAGGTAAGTTTGATTCAAAAGAAATAGCAGAACTTACATCAACAGATACAATAGACTTTGAAGAGATTGGAAACCAAAAAACAGCAGTATATGTAATATCATCTGATACACATACAGCATATGACTTTTTGCTTACAATATTCTTCTCTCAAATGATACAACAATTATACGATTTTGCAGACAATAATGGTGGGGCTTTAAAAGTTCCTACATATTTCATACTTGATGAGTTTGCAAACATAGGTAAAATACCAGACTTTGATAAAAAAATATCTACAAGTAGAAGTAGAAAGTTATCATTTAGTGTAATTTTACAAAACTTAGACCAGTTAGAAGCAGTATATGATAAATCATATGAAACAATTATAGGTAACTGCGATACCCATGTATTTTTAGGAAGTAACTCGCAAAAAACAGTTGAGTATTTCTCAAAAGCACTAGGAGAAAAAACAATTAGCCATTATAGTGTATCTACAAATAGAGATAAACAGTTCCATAGAACAGGAACTAGCAATTCAGACCAAATAATGGCAAGAGCACTTATGACTCCTGATGAACTTCGTAGAATGGATAATGATTTGTGTATTATATTTGAAAAGGGAATTAGACCAATTAAAGCAAACAAATTCTATTATTTCAAACATCCAATGGCTAGAAGATTAGAACAATGTGAAATTAGTCATAATGATATAGGCGAGATAGATAGAGGAAAATGGAGAAAATATAATCCTTATAATCCTTATGTTGAAGAAGATGACAAACAACCAGTAAATGATTTGAAAGTTGAGTCATTAGATGACTTATTTGATGATGAACCAACAAGTGGTAAAAAGGAAGAAACAATAAAGGCTGCTACAAATGTAAGAGAAAAAACAAGTGTACCTAAGTTGGATTTAGAAAGTTTAGATAATATAGAAGATGATGCACCTATGATGCCATTAGATGATAAAAACGATAAGTCTAAAGATGAAGAATATGATTTACAAAAAGAGTTAGAGGCTAAATTTGATGAACTGTTTGGACCTATAGATGAAGATTAATAAATAATTTTATGGTAAAAATGATAAATGTATGTTTATCATTTTTATTTTTTGCAAAAATTTAAAGAAAATGTAAAAAAACTATTGACAAAGTGCTAGAAATGTTGTAATATAGTATTGTTCTGTTTGAAAACAGACAGACGGGCTATTAGCTCAGGTGGTAGAGCACTTGACTTTTAATCAAGTTGTCCCGCGTTCGAGTCGCGGATAGCTCACCATGGCCCCTTGGTCAAGCGGTTAAGACATCGCCCTTTCACGGCGGAGACATGGGTTCGATTCCCGTAGGGGTCACCAATTGAATAAGCCACTTTAGCTCAGCTGGTAGAGCAACTGACTTGTGGGATAGATAAACGAATTAGTTTATTTTGAACTATCTTGCACCTTTATAGGGAAACCTATAAAGTGGACATCGCTAATTCGGGGAAGACTAAGTATAGTAATATATATGTTAATCCCGAGCTAGAAAAGAAATTTTCGAGTGTAGAGACTTTATACGATGTGCCTAATGCTTCAAGCTATGGCAAAGAGAAAGTCCAGACTACAAACATAAAAAATTATGGCAATGAAAATTGTAGTAGTATGAATCAGTAGGTCGTCCGTTCGATTCGGACAAGTGGCTCCATATAAGGTCATTAGTTTTGAGATACTCTTAATTATTGGCTTTTTTATTTTTCTCTAAAAGGAAGAAAAGTATGTTGTGTTTAAACTGTAAATTAACGGTTCCAAAAAGAAATAAATATTGTTCAAATAAATGTCAAGCAGAATATCAATATAAAAAATATATCCAATTATGGAAAGATGGGTATGAAGATGGAATGAGGGGAGATTATCAAATTTCCCAGCATATAAAAACATATTTATTTAAAAAATTTAATAATAAGTGTGCTAGATGTGGTTGGGGAAAGATGAATCCATATACTAATAATATTCCATTAGAAATTGAACATATTGATGGAAACTATAAAAATAATAAAGAAGAAAATTTAATATTATTATGCCCTAATTGTCATTCTTTAACAAGTACATATAAAGGTGCTAATTTAAATAATGGCAGAAAATGTAGAAGTAAATATTATGTTAATAAAGAAGGAGATTAGTATAAATGAAAATTGCAATAGTAACAGGAGCAGCAAAAGGAATAGGAAGAAGTATAGCAGAAGGATTATCAAAACAAGGAATAAAAGTAATAGCAAACTATAACACATCAGAAAAACAAGCAAAAGAATTAAAAGAAAAAAATCCAGAAATAGATATATTCCAAGCAGATATATCAAAAAGAGAAGAAGTAAAAAAAATAATAGACTACACAATAAATAAATACGGAAAAATTGACATATTAGTAAATAATGCTGGAATTGCAGAAACAAAGTTATTTACAGATGTAACAGATGAAGATTGGAACAAAATAATAAATAACAACTTATATTCTGCATTTTGCATGACACAAGAAGTACTTCCAAACATGATTCATAATAAAATGGGATGCATAATAAATATATCATCTGTATGGGGAATAGTAGGGAGTTCGTGTGAAAGCATATATTCAATTTCAAAAGCAGGGATAGATGCAATGACTAAATCGTTAGCAAAAGAATTAGGACCATCAAATATTAGAGTAAATTCAATAGCACCAGGATTTATAGATACAGATATGAATAAAAATTATTCAAAAGAAGATATAGAGAGTATAGAAGAAGAAATACCTTTAGGTAAAATTGGAGATACTGCAAGTATATCTAAATGTGTTAATTGGCTCGTAAATGATGATTATACAACAGGTCAAGTTATATCGATAAACGGTGGATGGATTATTACATAAAAATAATAAAGAATCTAGAAATATTATCTAGATTCTTTTTATATTAATTTTCTGTATTAATTTTTCTTTTATAATTTCCTGAAATGATTTTTGGTAAATATGTAATTATTTTATAAACTGCTAGTTTGATTTTTTTGCTCCATATGTAAGATTTTCTTAATTTTCTGGCAGTTCCAATAGCTACAGGTTCATCTTCTAAAACAACTAATTCTGTAGACATTTTTTCTAAATTAAATATATAATTTTGACCTTCATTATTATCCCATTCATCATTTTCATTTCTGAAACATAAATTAAATGTGTCTCCTTCTTTTAGTTCGATTTCTGATTGGAATCCTAAATCTGTTTTTTCCATTTCAATTTCATTTACATTATTCCACTCATTTCCAAATCCATAATGAGCATATACTTTTTCATTTCCAGCTTGAAAGAACTTACCTGTGTAAGATATCTTTACAACACTATTTTCAATTAATTTGTCAGTATTAAAAAATATATTCTTTGTTAATTCCATTTTTATTTCTCCTTATTTGTCTTTTGCTCCATACATTATAATATTTTTTTCTACAATATTCAATACTTTTTTCGAAAAAATTTAAAAATTTTGTAAAAATTATACTTTTAATTTTTTTATAATTTTAATTTCATTATATAAATTGTCTATTTTAGCTTTCCTAACATTAAATGCATTTATATATTCTTGCTCTATTTCTGCAATATTATCAAAGGTTTCACCTTTTTCAAAATACATTTCAGTATATTGTTTAAAATATTCTCTTTGTGAATCTTTTTTTGCTGAGTTCATTTTATCTAAATATTTATGTATTTGCTTGAATCTCTTTATGTTTTCTTCTAAATAATCTACATAGTCTTGAGTACAGCTTATTTCATATGAAATATCGTCAATTACAACTTTTAGTAATACTTTTACAATAGCAGGATTATTTTTTCCAAGTTTTGCACTTTCTACCACTTTAGATAGTGCCTCAGATACTTTAGGATTAGGACTTGGTTGGGCATTTTCTATAATAATTTTTAAAGTGTCAGAAATACCAATGTGAGATTTATATTGTCTTTTACTAACTATAGCATCATATTCATCTGCAACTCTTATGATTTGACCTTCATAAGGGATATCTTTTTTGAATAATCCATTTGGGTATCCTGTTCCATTTAATGCTTCATGGTGATATATAGGTCCTGCGGCATAAGGCCTTAAATGTTCATCTTTCATACACATATTATACCCTATTGTTGTATGTGTTTTCATGATATTATATTCTTCATCAGTTAACTTACCAGGTTTTTGTAATATGCTTGGTGGTATGAATAATTTTCCAATATCATGCAAATAAGCACATATTGTACAATATTCAGTAAATCCTTTTGAACAATGTAAATATTCACACAATCTACAAACAAGAGTGGCAACGTTTTCACAGTGTTTTCTTGTAAAAACATCTAGACTGTCTAAAGCCTTTAATTGTTCTTGCATGGTTATATCTAAATTGTAAGATTTAAGTGCACTTCTATCATAAAAATCATAAACTTCATTTTTCATAAGTAAAACTCCTTTTAATTTATATATTAAATTATAATACAAAAAAAATTAATGTGCAATAATTTTGTTGACTTTTATATTTTGACTATATATAATTATGAAAAAGAAGGTGAATAAATGGGATTAAAGATAATATATGGAAGATCAGGTACTGGAAAAAGTACATACATATATAATGAAATAGATAAAAAAATAAGAGAAAATAATGATAAAAAAATATATATAATAACACCTGAACAATTTTCATTTACAGCAGAACAAAAATTAATGGAAAACAGGAAGTCTATAATAAATGCAGAAGTAGTCACTTTTGACAGATTAGCATATAGAGTGATAAATGAAATTGGAGGAATTGTCAACACTAACTTATCAAAATGTGGAAAAGCAATGTTAATTTATTCAATTTTACAAAATCAAAAGAATAATTTAGTGTTTTTAAATAAATCAAATGATAATGTAGATTTGTCTATGAGAATGGTAACAGAATTAAAAAAACATGGTGTAAGTATCGAGAGTTTAAAAGATGAGCAGAGAAAAATAGAAGATAAATATTTAAAATCAAAATTAAATGATGTAATTTTAATTTATCAGAATTTTGAGGAACAGATAAAAGACAAGTATATAGATGAAACAGATTTATTATCAATATTAGCAGAAAATATTGATAAGGTTGATTTGTTAAAAGATGCAGAAATTTATATAGATGAATTTGCAGGGTTCACTGAACAGGAGTATTTAATAATAAAAAAGTTAATAAAAATAGCAGATGAAATATCAATATCATGTACAATAGATAATCTAGATTTTAATACAGACCCTAATATAGATATATTTTATCAAAATAAAATAACATTGAAAAAAATAATAGATTTGGCAGAAAATAAAGGAATAGAATATATAAATTTAGATAAATTAAATAGATTTAAAAATCAAGAACTAATACATATTGAAAATTATCTATATAATAGAAAAATAGAAAAGTATGAAAAAGAACTTAAAAATGTGAATTTATTTTTAGCTAAAAATGAGTATACAGAAATAGAAAATGTAGCAAAACAAATAATCAAGTTAGTTAAAGATGAAGGCTATAGATATAAAGACATTTCTATAATAACTAAAAGTACAGATAAGTATTCAAACTTAGCAAGAGCTATTTTTAGTAAATATGAAATACCTATCTTTATAGATGAAAAAAGAGACCTAAATCAAAATATACTTATTCAGTATGTTTTATCGATTTTAGAAGTATTTATAAAAAATTATTCTTATGAGTCTGTTTTTAATTACTTAAAGACAGGATTTTTAGAAATAGATGAAAATGATATTTTTAAATTAGAAAAGTATTGTTTAAAATATGGAATAAAAAATAACAAGTTTAAAAAAGATTTTATTTATGGAATAAATGAAAAAAATCAAGAAGAAATAAATAATTTAAATGAAATAAGAAAACAAGTTATTAACCCATTGAATAAATTAAAAGAAAAAATAAATGAAAATAAAACGATAAAAAATATTATTGAACAGATATATTTGTTTTTAATAGAACAAAATATTGAACAAAAATTAAATATTAAGATACAAAAATTAAATGAAAATAATTTTCTAGATTTGGCAAAAGAATATGAAGAAAGTTATAAAATTTTGATTGATGTTTTTGATGAAATAGTCTTAATATTTAATGATGATAAAATTACATTAGATAAATTTTATGAGATTTTTAAAATTGGATTGAAAAATAGTGGCTTAGGAAAGATACCTTCAAAACAGGATCAGGTTATCATGGGGGATACAGATAGATCACGTAGCCGTAGGGTTAAGGCAGTTTTTATTATTGGATTAAATGATGGTGTATTTCCTAATATAAATACAAATGAAGGTTTTATAGATGATGCAGATAGGGAATTGCTAAAACAAGACGGTATTGAACTTGCAAAAGGTACATTAGAGAATGTATATGATGATAATTTTAACATATATAAAGCATTTACAACTGCAGAAGAAAAATTATACTTATCTTATTCATCTTCAGATACAGAAGGAAAATCGCTTAGACCATCATTATTAATTTTAAGAATAAAAAAGATTTTTCACAAGATAAATGAAGAAGATGATCTTATAGAAAAGGAAAAATTAAATAAGGCTACTTTTAAATTTGAAGAAAAAATAGAACAAGAAAATATAGAAAAATTGTATGGAAATAATTTAAATACAAGTATATCAAGACTAGAGAGGTATAATTCTTGCCAATATTCTTATTTTTTACAATATGTTTTAAATCTAAAAGAAAAAGAGGAATTAAAAGTACAAAACATGGATACAGGAAGTTTTATGCATGATGTAATTAACAGCTTTTTTGAAGAAGTAGATAGTAACAATCTAAGTGAAATAACAGATGAAGAAATAGAAAATATAGTAAATAAAATAATAGATGAGAAATTATTAAATAACCAGAATTTTATATTTACAGTTAATGCAAAATATAAATTATTAGTAAAAAGATTAAAAAGAATAATTATTAAGGCATTAAAATATATTATTCAAACTTTAGTTAATAGCGAATTTAAACTAGAGGGGACAGAAGTTGAGTTTTCAGATAAAGGAAAATATAAACCTATTATATTAAATTTAGATAATGGCAAAAGAGTAGAAATTACAGGGAAAATTGATAGGATAGATATTGCAAAAGATAGCAATAATAATTATGTAAGAATTATAGATTATAAATCATCAATAAAAAATATAGACTTTGGTGATGTTTATGCAGGATTGCAATTACAATTACTTACATACTTAGATGCTGTTTGCAAAGCAGAAGATTTCTTGCCTGCAGGTATTTTATATTTCAGTTTATTAGAGCAAATAATTAATTCTGACAAAAAGCTAACTGAGGAAGAAATTGAAGAAAAAATAAAGAATAACTTTAAAATGAAAGGATTAATTTTAGCAAATGTAAATGTTGCTAAATTGCATGATAAAAATCTTGAAAAGGGATCTTCTAAATTAGTACCTGTATATATTGATTCAACTGGTAGTTTGAGTCCAAAAAGAAGTAGTATAGCAACTGAAGAAGAGTTTAAGAAACTGCAAAAACATATAGATAAGACTATCAAAGAAATTTCAAAAGAGATTTTTAATGGAAATATTGAATTAAAGCCATATTATAAAAATAGGAAAACTCCCTGTGAGTATTGCTCATACAAGTCAATGTGTAACTTCAATGCCGGAATTTGCAAAAATAGTTATAAATATATACAAAAACTTACGAAAGATGATGTTTTAAATAAAATTTAAGGAGGAAATTATGGATTTATCAAATGATAGTATAATTCATATAAAGAAAGATGGATTAGAATATTTGCAATTTAGAAAATTACTAGAATATTCTGATTTAATTACACATGCTTATGTAATTGGATTAGATAAAAATTTTAGAACAGCAAGAGCAGGAGGAGTAAAGATAAATGATGCAGAGTTTGAAAAGGCAGTGAAAAGTTATCACAAGATATGTGATGAACTAAACATTAATTATAATGATATAGTTAAAACAAATCAAACACACTCAAATAATGTAAGAAGAGTAGACGCTAAGGTAGAAACAGATAAACCTGATTTTGCTATTTATAAAGAAACAGATGGATTAATAACAGATAAATCCAATTTAGTTTTATCAACAACAAATGCAGATTGCATTTTATTAATTTTCTTTGATCCTGCAAAAAAAGTAATTGCAAATGTTCATTCTGGATGGAAAGGGACATTACAACGTATTTCTGTTACTGCTGTAAATGAAATGCAGAAAGAATATGGATGCAATCCATCTGATATTATTTGCTGTATGTGTCCTAGTATTAGGAAGTGTCATTTTGAAGTAGATGAAGATGTATATAATTTATTTGCAAATGGATTTAGTGATTTAAAAGAATTGAATGATATAATTGAAAAAAGAGAAAATAAATGGCATATAGATACAATTCTGATTAACAAAATAATTCTAAAAGGAGCAGGACTTTTAGAGGAAAATATTATAGATAGTGGTATTTGTTCAGTATGTAATAGAGATTTAATTCATTCTTTTAGGGCAGAGGGTCCTGGATATGGATTAAATACAGCTATTATAAGTTTAAAATAAGGAGTAGTTATGATAAAACCAAATAAATTAAAAATAGGTGATACTATAGGCGTTGTTGCACCATCTAATCCAATAATAGGAGAAAATATAGAAGAATTAGAACAAGCAAAAAGAATAGTAGAAAGAAGCGGATTTAAAGTAAAGTATTCAAAAAATTTATTTTCAAATACAAATGGATATAGTGCGACAGCAAAAGAAAAGGCAGAAGATATAAATGAAATGTTTAAAGATAAAGAAGTTAAAATGATTTGGTGTGCAAAAGGAGGAGAAAACTCGAATTCTGTCTTTGAATACTTGGATTATGAATTAATAAAAAATAATCCAAAAATTATCTGTGGATATAGTGATATAACATCTATAACTAACATAATAACTGCTAAAACAGGTTTAGTAACATTTAGCGGAACAAATTTTAAAACTATTGCAACAGATGAAACAGACTATAGCTACAAAGAAGCGATAAAAAAATTTGTAGATGGTTCACTGGATTTAGGAGCGGAAAGTGAAGAATACATGGTTATAAAAGATGGAATAGCAGATGGTGAACTTATTGGAGGAAATTTAAGTTTGACAAAAAATTTAGTTTGTGGAAAGTATAGTATAGATTTTACGGATAAGATTTTATTTTTAGAAGAATTAGGGTTTGAATCAGATCCAGCTTTAGTAAGCAATAATTTATATTACATGAAACAAAATAGAGTGTTTGATAAAATTAAAGGTTTATGGATAGGTAATTATGAACATGAATCAAATATATCACTAGAAAAGATAATTTTAGATACAATTGGAGATGAGTATAAATTCCCAATTATTAAATCAAATAATTTTGGACACATAGAAACGAAAACAATAATTCCTATAGGAATTAAAGCTAGTATAAATACTGAAAAACATAGGGAAATAAGACTATTGGAAAATTGTGTAAACTAAAAAATTATGAAAAAATATTGTCAAATAATAAAATATATAGTAAAATAAAGTAGAAAAAATTGAAAAGGATGAAGATACAATGGAAACAGTAAAAGAGAGAGATTTAGATGATATAGTAGAAGGAAAAGCATCAAGAAAAGGAAATAAAAAGAAACAAAAGAAAAGTGTTTGGAAGAGAATATTAAAAGTAATTTTAGTATTATTCATTATAGGAGTTGCAACATTAGCATTCTTATTATATGGACCATATCATGGATTTAGAGATTGGTTAATAACATCATCAATGACAACAATGACTCACCAATGGATAGCAGAACTTTTCTATAGTGATGAAACAATAGAAGAGGTAATGTCTAGAAACAAAGTTGAAGAGGTAAAAGAAGATACAGACATATCAGCTATTAATACTAAAAATGAAGAGCCTAAAAAAGAAGAAGTTACATATGCTAATGAGTATGAAAAACAAATATTAGCTAAGAATTTAGATAAAAAAGAATATGACATATATGCAGATGAAAAAGATTACAGAATTATCAATATTAAAGGTAAAGGATATTCTGGATATTTAGCAGTTATATATGATGCATCTAAAATTAAAACTTTAGTTACAAGCAGACTTGGAAATTGTGGGCAATACTTAACGACAATGGCTAAAAATAATAATGCAGTTTTAGCAATAAATGGTGGAAGATTTAGTGATCCAGGATATAGCAGTAATGGAGCAAACCCTAGGGGAGTAACATATTCAAATGGAGTATGCAAAACATCATATTCATATAGAAGTACTGGTGGTATAGTAGGATTCAACAAAGATAATGTGTTAGTTTTATCATCAAATTGTACAAAAGCAAATGCGGAAAAATTAAAAATTCGTGATTGTGTAACATGTGGTCCATTCTTAATTGTAAATGGTAAAGCATCATCAGTACTAGGAAATGGTGGATGGGGAAAAGCACCTCGTACAGTACTTGGACAAAGAAAAGATGGAATAGTTTTAATGCTTGTGTTAGATGGAAGAAGAGTATCAATGCCAGGAGCAGACATGGATGACTTAATAAAAATTATGCAAAACTATGGAGCATATAATGCAGCAAACTTAGATGGAGGAACATCAAGTGTTATGGCTGTAAATGGAGAGCTTATAAATGACCCAATAGATGGAGCAGGAAGACACAAAACAAGGTTTATTGCAACTGGATTTGGATTAATATTAGATTAGATACAAAAGAGCAAGGAAGTAAAATTTCTTGCTCTTAAAAATTGTAAAAAAATCAAAAAAAGTATAGATTTTTTTATTAATACTTGATATAATGAGGACACATTAAATTGGGAGAGGATAAAAATGGTATTTAAAGACTATTATAAAATATTATCACTAGAGACAAATAGAGTATCTTCCGAACAAATAAAAAATGCATATAGAATGGCAGCTAAAAAATATCATCCTGATATAAATGCTGAAGACAGACTCTCAGAAGAGAAAATAAAAGATATAAATGAAGCGTATAGAATATTATCAAATTCTACTTCAAAAAGGAAATATGATAGAACATGGGTAAATAGCGTTGGTAAAAAAAGAGAACAACAAAAAGTAAATAGATCAACAGGATCTGTATTTGGCGATTTTTCGGCAATGTTCTTTGGTAATATTCAAAACAAAAAAGAAGAGACAAAAATAAAAAGAAAAAATAAAAATGAAAAAAATCCTAAAAAAGGTGAATCAATAGAAACATCAATAAATGTAGAAATAGAAGAAGCATTTTATGGATTAGATAAGAAGATTTCTTTACGAACAGTGGACGGAAAAATAAAAGTATTTACTGTTACAATTCCAGCAGGAATTAGAAATGGAGAAAAGATTAGGTTATTAGGTCAAGGAAAAGAGGGACAAGATGGCGGCAAAAATGGTGACCTATTTATAAAAGTAAATATAGAAGACAATGAAAAATTTAAATTACAAGGTACAGATTTGTACACAAATTTGTATTTAACTCCATGGGAAGCAGCTTTAGGTACAAGAACACAAGTCTATTCTATAGATGAATTGACTCAAGTGTATATACCAGAAGGAATTGAGACAGGAGAAATTTTAAAAATACCAGGTAAAGGTTATAAAGATGGCAAAGGTAGTAGAGGAGATTTAATTGCTGAGGTAAAAGTTATGGTGCCTAAGAAGTTAACTCCGGATGAAAGAAAATTATTTGAAAAATTAAATGATGTGTCATCTTTTAATCCTAGAAGTTCTACAAATTTGTAAAAAACTTGACAATAAATCGTAGTAATGATAATATAAAAACAAAAGAAAAAATAAAAGGAGAAAACATAAGATGATAAGAATTGATAGGGCTGAAAGCCTTGCAAGAGTACACACACACACACACACACACACACACAATTAGTTTAAATAATAAAAAATATATAAATAAAAGTAATGGCAACATTAGTTTATCTGGTAATTATAATGATACCGGATAAATTGATGTTGTCTTTTTGTGGTGTTGTCAAAGGGGACGTTCTTTTTTGACAATGTAAAAAGAATAAGAAGTGTGAATAAAAATCACTGTAAAAAGATAAATAAATATGATAATATAAAAACAGAACAATATAGGCTGAAGATGGAATGAAAGGAAGAATGAAATATGAAAAAAAATCAAGGAATAACATTAATAGCATTAGTAATAACAATAATAGTATTGTTAATATTAGCAGGAGTAGCAATTGCAATGCTATCAGGAGAGAATGGAATATTAAAGAAGGCGGCAGAAGCAAAGGTAAATACAGAGACCGCATCTCAAAGAGAAGAAGAAACATTAGCATCAATGGAATTACAAACATATTTAGTAACAGAAAATAAAAAAACGAAAGCTACATATGGATATATTTCAAATATAAAGATAGGAGAAAAAGTAAGTGAATTATTAAATGATTTTCCAAAGGATCAATACATTGTATGTGATAAAGATGGAAATAAGCTAGCAGAAGATAAAACCTTAGGTACAGGAATGACATTGAGAGATAATTCGGGAAATAAAAAAGGTATGATACTTATATTTGGAGATATAAATGGAGATGGTGATGTAGATTTAAGTGACGCAGGTTACGCATCGAATGTTGTAAGTGGTGGATCAACAGATGTAGGGTTTGGAGAAGATTGTTTTAAAATAGCCGCAGATGTAAATGGCGATGGAATAGTAAATAATGAGGATGCGGATATTATATTGAACTGGAACACAGTTGGGGCAATTAAAATAGACCAGAGCCAACCTATAAGAGATCCTAATAGTATAAAATTATATACACGCCAATGTTTGATAGATGAAAAAATAGAAGGCTTTCCAGAAAATTATAAGAAAGAATATAATGAAGCAGATAGATGTTACTATGTTGAATTAAGCAAAGATGATACTCTTACTGTAGAAACTTTAAAAGGATATTTTGAGGGTAAAAATGTTGTAGTATATAGATATATAATAAATGAAGACGGAACAAAAAAGACAGAGAAACTAACAGAAGGCGCAATATTAGATGGCACATATGTTAGAATAGATACAACAGTATGTTTACATTTTATAATAAAATAGGCGATAAACTGTTGACAATAGTGAAAAAACGTAGTAATATTATAACATAGGTAAAAATATAAGAGACGAGTAAAGTAGAATTTGCTTAAAGAGAGAATTAGTCATTGGCTGTAAGCTAATTCAAGTAAAGCTATTTGAAAACTACCTCTTTAGATTTCTAGTGAATAAGCTAGACGTGTAAGATACGTTATAGTCTATAATTAAGTAAAACAATGGATGGAACCGTGTAATATACACTCCTGTAGAATTTTAATCTACAGGAGTTTTTATTTTTAAATTTACAAAGGGGGACAAAAATGAGAATTGAATATGAAGCAAGAGTTTTGGATATAAATAAAGAAAAGCTAGAGCAAAAATTAATTTCTTTAGGAGCAAAAAAAGTTGCTGATTTTAATTATAAAAGAAAAGTCTATGATTTTGTTCCTAAAAGTAATCAAAAATGGATAAGATTAAGGACAGATGGAAATAAAACAACATTGACTATAAAAGAAGTAAAATCAAATAGTATTGATGGAACAGAAGAATGTGAGATAGAGGTATCTAATTTTAATGATACAGATATTATATTAAATAAACTAGGATATAATGCTCATTCATATCAAGAAAGCAAAAGAACAAGATACATATTAGATGGAGTAGAAATAGACATAGATACCTGGCCATATATTCCAACATATGTAGAGGTAGAAGGAACCTCCAATGAGGAGGTAATAGATATGATAAACAGGTTGGATCTAGATAAATCGAAAATGACAACAATTGATGTACAAAATGTTTTTAAGAAATTTTATAATATAGACATAAAGAATGTTATGGAGGTTAGATTTGATAAACCTCTTGATAATAAATATTATATAAAAGGGAGGAATAATAATGATTAAATTAAAACTAAAAGATGGAAGCATAAAAGAGGTAGAAGCAGGAAAAAGTGTTTATGAAGTTGCAAAAGAAATAAGTGAAGGGCTAGCAAGAGTTGCAACTTGTGCAAGTGTAAATGAAAAAGTAGTAGATTTAAGATATATCTTAAATGAAGATTGTGATTTAACAATACATACATTTGATAGTAGTATTGAAGGAAAGAAAGCATATTGGCATACAACATCACATATAATGGCACAAGCAATTAAGAGAATAAATCCAAGCATAAAATTAGCTATTGGACCATCAATAGATGAAGGATTTTATTATGATTTTGATGTAGAAAAGCATTTTTCTGATGAAGATAAAGAAAAAATTGAAGCAGAAATGAAGAAAATAATAAAAGAAGATTTACCAATAGAAAGATTTACATTACCTAGAGAAGAAGCAATAAAATTGATGAAAGAAAATAATGAACCTTATAAAGTTGAATTAATTGAAGATTTGCCAGAAGGAGAAGAAATATCTTTCTATAAACAAGGAGAATTTACAGATCTTTGTGCAGGACCTCATTTAATGAGTACAGGAAAGATTAAAGCAATAAAATTACTATCGACTTCAGGAGCATATTGGAGAGGCGATGAGCATAATAAAATGTTACAAAGAATTTATGCAATATCATTCCCAAAAGCAAGTCAAGTGGAAGAATATTTAGCTAAATTAGAAGAAGCAAAAGAAAGAGATCACAGAAAAATAGGAAAAGATTTAGATTTATTTATGACACATAAGTTAGTAGGAGCAGGACTTCCAATATATTTACCACATGGAGCAACAATAAGAAGATTACTTGAAAGATATATTCAGGATAAGGAATTAGCACTTGGATATAGTCATGTATATACACCATCACTAGCAAATGTTGATTTATATAGAACAAGTGGACATTGGATGCATTATAAAGATGATATGTTTCCTATGATGAAAATGGGGGATGAAGAATTAGTTTTAAGACCAATGAATTGTCCTCATCATATGTTAGTATATAAATATAAAATGCATTCATATAGAGAATTACCAATAAAAATTGGGGAACTTGCCCATGACTTTAGATATGAAGATAGCGGAAGTGTTTGCGGATTAGAAAGAGTTCGCCAAATGTGTCAAAATGATGCACATTTATTTGTTAGACCAGATCAAATAAAAGAAGAAGTTGGAAAGGTTTTAAATTTAATAAAAGAAGTATATCAAGAAGATTTTGGATTCCCAGCATCTGCATTTAGTTATAGATTATCTTTAAGAGATAAAAATAATAAAGAAAAATATATTGATAATGACGAAATGTGGGAAACAGCTGAAAGTCAATTAAGAGAAATATTGAAAGAATTAAATATTGATTTTTATGAGGCAGAAGGTGAAGCAGCATTTTATGGACCAAAGATTGATATACAAATCAAAACAGCATTAAATCATGATGTAACAATACCAACTTGCCAATTAGACTTTGCATTACCAGAAAGGTTTGAACTTGAATATGTTGGAGAAGATGGAGAAAAACACAGACCAGTTGTAATTCATAGAGCTATTTTAGGTAGTTCAGATAGATTTATATCATTCTTACTAGAAGAAACAAAAGGTATTCTTCCAACATGGCTTTCACCAGTTCAAGTAAAAGTAATGCCAATTACAGATAAACAAAGAGATTATGCTAAAGGAATTTATGAAAGATTACTTAAAGATGGTATTCGTGTTGAATTAGATGATAGAAGTGAAAAAATTGGTTATAAAATTCGTGAAGCTCAACTTCAAAAAATACCATATATGCTTATAATTGGAGATAAAGAAATTGAGGCAGGGGCTGTTGGAGTTCGTTCAAGAAAAGATGGGGATATTGGTCAAATGCCTACAGAAGAATTTATGGAAAAATTAAAAGAAGAAATTGCAAGTTTTAAAAAGTAGTTACATTGAATTGTAGTTACAAATAGTAGAAAAAATATTAAAAATGTGCTATAATGAAATAGAATTCATTGAATTCATAATCCAGAAAAAAGCAGGAGGAATTTATTATGGCAACAATAGAAGAAAGAGAACGGTTGTTGAATGCAAAATGCATAGAATGCCGTAAAAAATATGGTGAACCATCCTTTGAACATTGCAATTATCATTGCCAAACAGGCTTTGCATTGCATAAACTTGAGTTTGAGAAGAATACTGGTTGGGGAAGCCATGATTACTGGAAAAAGTCTCACTAATTTAGTGAGACTTTTAATTTTCAATATTATACACCTCTAAATTATTCCAAGTAAGGAGAAACCTAAATATATGCTAGATGGATTAACAGCAAATATATTGCCATTGATATCTTAAGTTCAGACTGTTTAGCTGTATAAATGTAACTATCTTGATATTTATTTTTTTCAAATTTTACACAAAATATTTAATACCATTTTCAATTGCATTATTTTTAAATATAATTTTTCCTCTTTCAAGAAGCTTACATTCAAAATTTGTTGAGTCACTAACAATTTTAGCAAACTCAGAAATAGCAGTATAGAATGGAGAAATATCAATAGTATCATTAATATTAGAAAGTACTAGATAATACCTAGAATTATATTCATATAAAATAATTTTTTTAGCTAATTTAGTAGTAAAATTTATATTGTTTAAATATGTACAAAAGTTACAAAATTCTTCAAAATTATTAAACATAAAAGCAACATTTTTACATGAAGGATAGAGCGTTTTTCGCTTTACTTTTAATTTGGATTTTTTATTGCTTGTATTTTTTATATCTGATTTAAATTTCGTGAAAGTAATTACAAAAAAACCTTCCGAAGAAACGAATGCTTCAATTAACAACTTAGAATCAGCAACTACAAACCCTACTTCTTTT
The DNA here is from genome assembly GCA_934167965.1 of uncultured Clostridia bacterium. Lineage (GTDB taxonomy): Bacteria > Bacillota > Clostridia > TANB77 > CAG-508 > CAG-269. The sequence goes on from CAKPMJ010000005.1 coordinate 148,885, forward strand.
TCAGCACATTTTAATATTTGTTTAAATAGATCCTGAGCTATATCTGTATTGTTTATTAAAGACTTAACATCTATATTTTTTTCTAATAAATCATCTGTGTTTAATATAATTCTGATTTTATTATCAGTAAGTTTTTCTATTTTCATAAAAATTTCATCCTTTCACAATCTATTAATTATATTATATCATCATTATTATTATATTTAAATACACAAAATTTGGTAATATATTTTATATAACATAAAAAATAAAAAAAATCTATATTTTACTTGAAAAAAAGCAAAATACAATATATAATATGTGAAGATTGAAAATGGTAATTTCCGTAAGAAATTTAGAAAAAAGATAATTAATATACAAATGAAATGGAGGAATAAAAAATGGCATTAAAAGAAAAAAATGGATGGATATTAGTCCTATTTTTATTATCAGGATTAGTATTAGGAGGATTGTTGGGAGATTTAGCAGCTAATGTTGATTGGCTATGGTGGCTATCTTTTGGAGAAAAGTTTGGTCTGCAAGACCCAGTAACATTAGATTTAAGTGTATTAACGATTACATTTGGATTAAAAATTAGAATTAATATTGCAAGTATTATAGGGGTATTAGCAGCAGTATTTGCATACAGAAAGGTATAATTGGGGCAGAAAGAGGAAAGATTGGCAATAAAAATAAAACAATTACCAGAAAGTGAAAGACCATATGAAAAATTAGAAATGTATGGAGAAAAAAATTTATCAAATGCAGAATTATTAGCAATAATAATAAAAACAGGAACCAAAGAACTTACATCAATTGACATAGCAAAACAAATACTTAATCTAAACCAAAATGAAAATAAAGGAGATTTAAATTTCTTAAGAGACATAAGTTTAGAAGAGCTAATGCTAGTAAAAGGAATTGGTAGAGTAAAGGCAATTCAATTAAAGGCAATGTGTGAATTAAGTTCAAGAATGAATAAGCCAAGTAATTATAGAAAGATAAAAATAACCAGTTCGAAAGATGTAGCAAATCTACTAATGAATGATTTAAGATTCGAAAAAAAGGAAATAGTAAAACTAATTATATTAAATAATAAGAATATTATTTTAAAGATTATGGATATATCATTAGGTGGAGGAAATTATGCTATTATAGACATAAGATTTATATTGTCAGAAGTAGTAAAAATGGGAGCACCACAAATAATATTAGTGCACAATCATCCAAGTGGAGATGTAACACCAAGTAGAGAAGATATAGAAGTTACTAAAAGATTGAGACAAGCATCGGAGATATTAGGAGTTAGATTGTTAGACCATATAATAATTGGTAATATGGATTATAAAAGCATAATTCAAGATAAATAAAGTTAGGAGAGAGTTTAAGAAAATGAGAAATTTATTTACATTAGGAGCTAAAGATATTGGTATAGATTTAGGGACAGCCAATATATTAATAACTATAAAAGGAAAAGGAATAGTTTTAAGAGAACCATCTGTGGTTGCAATAGATATAAAAACAGGAGAAATATTGGCAACAGGGCATGAAGCAAAAGAGATGTTGGGGAGAACACCTGAAAATATAAAAGCAGTAAGACCATTAAAAGATGGGGTAATAGCAGATTTTACAGCAACGCAATTGATGCTTAAAAATATGATAAGAAAGGTATGTAGAAGATATAATGCAAGAAGACCAAGGATAGTAGTTGGAGTTCCATCAGGAATTACAGAAGTGGAAGAAAGAGCAGTTGAAGAAGCAGTAACACAAGCAGGAGCAAGAGAAGTATATTTAATGGAAGAACCTATGGCAGCAGCAATAGGAGCAGGGTTAAATGTTGCTGATGCAAGTGGAAGTATGGTTGTAGATATTGGTGGAGGAACAACAGAGGTAGCAGTAATTTCACTTGGAGGAATCGTAATCAGTAAATCTTTAAGAATAGCTGGAGATGAATTAAACGAAGATATTATAAATTATATAAAAAGAGAAGAAAATTTGGCTATTGGAGAAACAACAGCAGAAGAAATTAAAATGAAAATTGGATGTGCAACTCCGCTTATGACAGATTTAAGTTTAGAAATAAGAGGAAGAGATTTAACTACAGGGTTACCTAGAAATATAACATTAAAATCATCTCAAATAATTAATGCAATGGAAGAATCAATAGGGAAAATAGTTGATACAGTAAAACAAGCATTAGAAAAAACGCCACCAGAATTAGCATCAGATCTAATAGAAAAAGGAATCATGATTACAGGTGGAGGAGCTTTAATACAAAATTTAGATAAATTACTAAGTACAGAAACAAATATACCAATATATGTAGCAAATGATCCTTTAGATTGTGTAGTAAAAGGAACAGAGAAAACATTGGAGGATCTTGAAAAACTTAAACAGGTATTAATTAATGCTAGAAAAAGAAGATAATAAAAGGGGGACAAATTATGTATAAAAAAAAGAAAATAGGAATTACAGGAATGATTGTTACAGTTGTTATATTAATATTGCTTTTTGCTTTAACAAATACTGAAAATAGTAATTTGTCCTATGTTGAAAATTTGGCAAACAAATTAGTTATGCCGGTTCAAAATGGAATGACATATTTGAAAAATAAGGTAAATGGTAATTCATCATTTTTCGAAAATGTTGATAATCTAAAAGAAGAAAATACAGGATTACAACAGAAAAATAATGAATTAGAAGAAAAACTTAGAGAACTTGAGACAATAAAAGCAGAAAATGAGACATTAAAGCAATATCTGAATTTAACTAAAAAATATACTGATTACAAAACAGTTCCAGCAGATGTAATAAATAGAGATATAAGTAATTATTCTAAAACAATTGTAATAAATGTAGGATCAAAAGATGGAATAAAAGAAAACATGACAGTAATTGGTGCTGAAGGATTAGTTGGACATGTTATAGCAGTTACAGACTCAACAGCAAAGGTACAAACAATAATTGATAGTTCAAGTTCTACAAGTTGTTTATTAAGTACTTCTAGAGATAGTATAGTTTGCAAGGGAGTTTTAAACGATAAAAAAAGCATAAAAGCAATGTATATTGCTACAGATGCTACAGTAGCTCAAGGTGATAGTATAGAAACCTCAGGATTAGGAGGAATATACCCAAAGGGAATATATGTGGGAACTGTATCAAAAGTTGAAAATGCAACAGATTTATCAAATAGATATGCTTTAGTTAATATAGCAGTTGATTTTGAAAGATTGGAAACAGTATTAGTAGTAACAAATTAAAAAACAAGGAGGGTTTGAAGGTGAAAAAATTAATTATAAATATAAGTTTATTCTTTACATTTTTAATAATATATTTTTTACATTCAAACTTTTTTAGTTGGTTTAAAATATTTGGAGTAATGCCTAATTTATTTGTTATGTTTATTTTATTTATAAGTCTATATTCAAATAAAGTAACAGGAGTTACATATGGAATAGCGATAGGATTATTACTAGATCTATTTATAGGAAAAAAAGTGGGAATGAGTGCAATCATGTTTGGAGTAGTTTCTGTTATTGGCGTTATATTTGATAGGAATTTCTCAAAAGAAAATAGATTTACCCTAATTGTAATGGTAATTGTAGCTACATTAGCATTTGAAATAGGGTCATATATTTTAAGTTATTTTATATATCAAAATTATATACAAATAGTACCATTTATAAAAATATTAATGGTAGAATGTGTTTATAATGCATTATTAACAATATTATTATATCCACTAATACAATTTTTTGGAAATAAAATTGAAGAAGAATATAAGGGCAATAAGATTTTAACAAGATATTTTTAATTTTGAAAGGAAGATAATATATTTTGAGAAAGAGAATAAAGAAGGAACATGTAAATTTTAGATTTAATGTATTAATAATCATAGTCTATATTATTGGTATAATACTGATTACTAAACTATTTGATTTGCAAATTGTAAATGGTGCAGAATATAGAGAAACTTCAAATACTAGATTATCAAGAGAAAGAATTCTGGAAGCAACTAGAGGAGATATCTTAGATAGGTCGGGAAACATATTAGCAACTACATATACAACTTTTGATTTAGAATTATATAAAACTAAATCAGATGATGACACATTAAATAAATGTATATTAAATATAACAACTTTGTTAGAAAAAAATAAAGGAGAATATCCTAACAATTTTCCAATAGACGGAAATAAGAAATATACAATAAAAGGTGAAGAAAGAGAAAAATGGTTAAAGACATATAAATTGTCAGAAAATACATCAGAACAAGAAGCAATAGATTATTTTGTGAAAAAGTATAAAATAAAGAATGAGGAATGGAAAGATATAAGGAGGATAATAGCTATAAGATATGAAATATCTACAAAAGGATATAGTAATACAAAATCTTTAAAAATATCAAGCAATGTATCAAGAAAGGTAATTGCACAAATTAGTGAGAAGAATTCAGAATTTCCTGGAATAGCAATATCAACAAGTTCTGATAGAAAATATGGTTATAAAAACTTGGCATCACATATAATAGGTTATATTGGTAGAATAACTCAAGATGAGTTAAACAATGATAAAGAAAATAAATATCAAAATGATGATTATGTTGGTAGGACAGGAATTGAAAGTTTATTTGAAGATTATTTAAGAGGAACAGATGGAAGAGAAGAAGTAGAAATGTCTGTTGATGGAACTGTTACTGGAGAAACGGTTACACAGGAAGCAATACAAGGTTCAAATGTAGTACTAACTATAGATGCTAAACTACAAGCAATATCGGAAAATGCATTAGAAAATAACATTAAAAAAATCAAAAAAGGTGGTTTTGGAAAAAAATATAATGCAGAGGGAGGAAGCGTAGTAGTACTTGATGTAAACTCTGGTGAAGTATTGGCAATGGCAAGTTATCCTGACTATGATCCAAATAAATGGGTTGGAGGAATAAGTCAAGCTGATTATAATAAAATAAAAGCGAATAATGCATTATTTAATAAATCAATTTCTGGTTCTTATGCACCAGGATCTATATTTAAAATGGCAACAGCAATAGCTGGGTTAGAGACAGGAGCTATTACTCGAACAGGAAGAATAAATGATGTCGGAGTATATAGAAAGTATAGGGATTATCAACCAAAATGTTGGTATTATACAAGTTATCATAGAGGCCATGGAAATTTAAATGTTTCACAAGCTATAGAAAAGTCATGCAACTACTTTTTCTATGAAACTGCAGACAGAATGGGAATAGAAAAATTGAATAAGTATGCAAGATATTTTGGGTTAGGAACAAAGACTGGAATAGAATTACCAAGTGAAACGGCAGGAATACTTGCATCTCCAGAAACAGCTAAAAGTGTTGGTGAAACGTGGTCTGCAGGTAGAACGTTACAAGCAGCTATAGGACAAAGTTATAACAATTTTTCACCACTTCAAATGGCAAAATATGTTGCAATGGTAGCTAATGGTGGAAAAAAGATAAATCCAAATATAGTAAGAAATGTGCTAAATGCTGATGGTACAGAGTCATCTAAATCAGAAATAAGAAAATATGTAAATCAAAAATTAGGGTTAGATGATAGTAAGACAGAGAATATAAAAATATCTAAAGAAAACTTAAAAGTAGTTTTAGAAGGAATGAAATCAGTTACAGGTGATGCAGGAGGAACAGCGCATACAATATTTAAGAACTTCAATATAGAGGTTGGAGGAAAAACTGGATCAGCGGAAGCAGGAAGCAAAGTAAATGCATGGTTTGCTGGATTTGCTCCTTATGATAATCCGGAAATATGTGTGGTTGTAATGGTAGAAAATGGTGGACATGGTTATTATACAGCAGAGGTTGCAAAAGAAATAATAGCAGAATACTTTGGAATGAACATTACAGATGAGGAAATTAAAGAAGATAATACAGCAGAAAGTTATGTTGAATCAATAAATTAGAAAAGGAGCTAAAAAAATGAAGAATTGTATCAATGTTTCACAAAAGAGCAACCTAATAATAATAAAGATTAATGAAGATGCAAATTTTGATGATATTATGAAAAATTTTAGATTTAAAATTGCACAATTAAGAAAATTATATAAAAATGAAAAAACACCAATAAAAATTGTTGGAAAAGTATTAAAAAATAAAGAGATTGAGGCAATCGAAAAATTAATAAAAGAAAACTTAAATGTTGATGTTGATTTTGATATGCCTAGAGAGCTTGGACTTTCTAACATAAAAAGAACATTTACACGAGAAATTTCTACATCTGAAACAAAATTCCATAGAGGCTCATTGCGTTCTGGTCAAAGAATTGAAGAAGATGGTAGCATTGTAATACTGGGAGATGTAAATTCGGGTGCAGAGGTTATAGCATCAGATAATATAGTAGTAGTAGGAACATTAAGAGGTTTAGCTCATGCAGGCGCAAAGGGAAACAAAGAGGCAATTATTTCTGCTGGAAGGCTTGACACAGTTCAAATTCGTATTGCAAACATTGTAAAAGAAATTGACAGAGAAGAAGAACCTTTTACAAAACTTGCTTATGTATATGTTGAGGGAGAGGAAATTAATATTATTACTACATAATTTATGAAATTAGTAATAATATAAGACACAAGAATAGTTCTTGGTCTTGTATACCTTCGTTATATAGGAAGTATAGTAAACATATTATGAGAATATCATCATAATATAATTTTAAACCAAATATTTCAAAAAAATATTCAGAAGATTCATCAGAGCGTTGGTTAGTGCTATTAGTTGAATCTTCTGTTTTTGTATTTTTAACCTCCGGATTTTTAGCAGTTATAGGTTTTCTGGATAGTAGGTTATTTTGATTATATGTATATCTATAACTAGGATTAGAAAAATAAGGAGGAAAAAATGGCAAGTGAAATGGCATCATTATTTAGATTCTCCTTTTTCATTTTTAAATAAATCTGTCATTTGAGTAATTTTGAGCAAATTAGCATATTGATCTAATTTGCTTTGTTTACTCTTACGGAGATAAGGCTTTAAAGAATAAAGCAGATTTGATCTGGGATCATTTTTAGTGTTTAAGGTTTCAATAATAGATTTTATTTTCATTATTGTTTCTAAATCTATAGATGATGCATTATCAGAAGTGTTGGAGTTAGAATCAGAATTAGAGTTAGAGTTAGAAATAAAACTAGATAATAAATCACTCGGATTTATGTTATTAGAGCCTTCTCCTGGATTAGGATTTGGATTAGAATTCGAATTGCTATTTTTTATCATGTTCATTAAATTATTTATCATTTCTGGAGAAATGTTTATATTGTCTGCCATATAATATCACCTCAATTAATGATTGTTATTATTATTCAACATTTTCATTATTTTTTCCTTATCTTCGTTGCTTAAATTTTGATTAATTTTATTCATACTATTAATCAATTGATTTTTATCCATTCTACTAATCATGTTTATTAAATTAGAAATATCATTATTATTCATAATATCACCTCACTAATATTTTATTATATGTTTTATATTAATATGTGTTAAAAAATATATATGAGAAAAGTGACATAAAAACTTACAAAAAACGCCAAAAAGCCTTGCAAAATTTGACAAAAAGCTATATAATAATATATAGGGTAGATTTACGCCAAACATAAGAGAAATATGTAAATAAAATGTAATAGAAATGTAAATTAAATGGATAAATATGGTTTCCGTAAAGGCAACAAACGAACTATTTTGTAATAGAAAAATATGTATATTGACTGTAAAAATAATATATATATAATAAATATAGGAAACTAGATATTTTTAAGGAGGAGTAAAGTTATGAAAATTACTGGAAAAAGAATCATTCAAAAGGTAGTGGCAATTTTTATAATTATGATGATGACATTATCTGATTTTGCAATTGTAGGAATAAGTGCAATTAGTTATGCAATAGATATAGTTGCAACCAATAGTGATAATGTCGAATTTTCTGCATATTTTATAAATGCAAATAAGGATAAAGTAACAAATATAGAAAGTAATATAGATGCAAAAGACCTAAAGATGTATGTAGAAATAGCTGTAAAACAAGAAGGATATTTAAATGGACAGATAACATTAGAAAATTCTAGTTTTAACCTAAAAAAGGAAAACTCAAGTGAGTTTGTAAAACAGATAGAAGGAAATACAGTAACATTAAATAAAATTAATGCTAATAATACAGCTGTTATAGAACTTGGAGTAGAATATAATAATTCAGAAAAAATATCAGTAGCATCATTAAATCAAGAAAGTACAGTTAAATTAACAGGAACTTATGTAAGTAGTAAGAAAGATAAAAGTATTACAGGAGAAACAAAACTTAGAGTTGATTGGAAATCTAGTGATGAAACAAAGCTAGAAATGACGACTAAAATTTTAACAAATTCTATTCATAAAGTTAATGATGTTAATAAAAAAATTGTACAAGTTTTAGTAGATAGTAAATTGGCCAATAACTCATATCCAGTAAAAACTACAGATATCGAACTTAATGTACCAGATGGAGTAGAAGAAGTGAGAGTACATGCTAGAAAAACTGATGCAACAAGTAGTGATATAGATTTCGGAACAGGAAATTATGACTATAATACTGAAAATAAAGTTTTAAAGATAAACCTTTCTAACAAAGAAGCAAATGGATTAGTTAATTGGAAGAAAAATGCTGCAGATACAATAGTAATAACATACTTATATGATGAAAAAGTTGATTTATCAGGAAAAGAATTAACTGTCAAAGATGTAATAAATACATTTGATAATAGACAATTGGATTCTAATACAAAACTTGTATTAGATGAAGAAAGAAATGGAGTTATTACAGTTGATACTGATAACAATGAAAATTCAATATACAAAGGAAAAATCTATACAGGAGAAGACAGGGAATATAAGACAATTACAGTTATGAATGTAGATTATGCAAATGTTGTAGATGAAGTTGAATTAAGTGAAGATATACCTGTTTATCTAGATAATAAAGATAATTTAGCAGATGCAAATGTACAATATGTTCAAAGTAAGATAAAGAAATCAGAGTTTGAAAAAATATTTGGAGAAAATGGAACACTAGAGGTTCTAAATCAAGAAGGAAATACAATAATATCAATAAATAAAGAAAGTCAAACAGATGGAAATGGTTATATAAATATATATTATGCTATAGGTGTAAAATCTATAAAAGTTAAGACTAGTAAACCGGTTAGTGAAGGTGTTCTAAATATAGAACATACAAAGAAACTAACAGATTCTAAATTATCAAGAGAAGAAATTAGAAAAGTGACAGGGTTAAAACAAAGTGTTGAAGCTAGATTTAAAGAAACTAATTCAAATATTCATACAAATAAAATGTCAAACACTATGAATTTAAAAGAAACAACATCAGCAGCTTCAATTAAACTAAATAAACAAAAATTATCTACAATTACTGAGAATAAAAATATAGAAATAGTAGCAACATTAGAGACAAATGATGAAAGTAAGGATTTATATAAAAATCCAAAAATTAATATTGTTTTTCCAAAGGAAATAACAAACTTAAATGTTCAAATAACAGATGTATATATGAATGGACTAAAAATAGCAAACAAAAGTCAAACTAAAAATAGTAATGGAAATATAGTACTAGAAATAGAACTTAGTGGTGAACAGAAAAAGTATAATAGTGATTTAGTAAATGTAGAAATACATTTATATGGAAGTATTGTAATAAATAAAAATACTCCAACTAAAGATACAAAAATTGAAATGAACTACACAAATGAAAATGGGAAAGAAGATTCATACAAAGTATCAACAGGAGTAACATTAGAATCTCAATATGGATTAATGTTATATAACAAGATGGAAGGATTCAATTCTAAAGGAGATATATTAGAAACTGTTGATGACACGAAGACAGAAGCAAAATTAAATAATGGAAAAGAAAATGTAACTTCAAAAGTTACAACGACATTAATTAATAATTATAATAAAGAATTGAAGAACATTGAAATAATAGGAAAATTACCATCAAAAATAGATGATAATACCTTCAATACTGAAATATCAAATCTAAATGTTGAAAATAAAGGGGCTGATATTTACTATAATACAGATATAAATGCAAGCTCTAGCGATAAATCTTGGAATAAGGATAGTAAAAATGCTAAAGCATATAAGATAATAATATCTAGTATAGAATCTGGGGAAGTAGTGAAAATAACTTATAATTTAGGATTTGAAAATAATATAGCATTAAATAAGACAGGAACATTAACAACTACAGTTAATGCAGATTATGGAGAAAGTAAGATAGCTAGATCATCAAATATCGTTTTATCAACAGAAGAAGGAGATTCTACTGAAGATTTAACAGGAAAAGATGAAAAAATAGCTGAAGGTTTAGTAGCTAACATATCTGCAATCTCTGGAAATAAAGAGTTAAAAGACGGAGATAGCATATATGAAGGAGAAACAATAAAATATATTGTAAAAATAAAAAATGATTCTGATAAAAATTACAATAATATAAATATTAAAGCTACACAAACAAATGGTAAATTATTTGATTTAATAGATACAGAAGTAACTAACATACCTTTATATGGAGACAAAACAGCAATAGAGCATTACTGGGGAGTAAAGGATACAAATATAAAAGAATTTAATTCTTTAAATATTGAAAGCGGAAAAACAGTTACTGTAGAATATCAGATGGTAGCTCAAAAAGGAGAAACTACTTATAGTGAACTAAATATAATGTCAACTGATAATTCTTTGAATAAAAATATAACTACAATAAAAAATAAAATAAAAAATGCAAAATTAAAATTAATGTTTACTCCTGGACTTTCAGAAGAATGTTATTGGACATCTGAAACAGTTCAACAATCAAATTTAGATATAACTAATATAACAGACCAAGAGATAAAAAATATAGAAGTACAAATATCTTTATCAAAAGAATTTGATTGTGATAAATATGATAACTATATAGAATGGAATTCGGATGTACAAGCAACTATTTTGAGTAAAACTAAGATGGCATCAGGAAAAGCAATTATAAAATTAAAGATTGAATCAATAGCAGCAGGTAAAACTGCAGAAATATATGTTAAACCATATATTTCAAGATTTAACGGTGAAAAAGAAAGTGTAGAATTATCTGCAAAAGCAATTATGGAAAACGAAGAGTATACATCAAATAACATTATAAGAAATGTAAAACAATCGAGACATAATATATCAATAAGTCAATCGACTAAAGTAAATGAAAATATAGTTAATAAAGATACAAAGTTAAATGATGGAGATAAAGTAGAGTTTGATATATCTATAAAAAATAATGACAAAGAAAATGTTGGTCTAAATGTATCAGATGTTATTTCAGATGGATTAACTGTTCAAAAAATAACATTAACAAAAGATGGTAAAGACATAGACATTACTGGAAAATACAATAATAAAACTTTATCGTATACTACAGAATTGAGCTCTAAAGGGGAAATAAAAATCAATATTATTGCAAAAGTTGAGACAATTTATTTAATAGATAAAGAACACAAAATAAGTAATAAGGTGGAGGTAAAAGATTTATCAGTAGTAATAAATGATTCAAACATTGTAACTTTAGATGTAAACGTTAAAAAGATAGATGACAGGAAGCTAAATGTAACAGTAATACAAGATTCAGCGACTAAAAATAAAAGTATAGTAAAAGATGGGGATAATGTAGAATTTGCTATTAAATTAAAAAATACATCTGATTTTGATAGAAAGATAAATATATATGATTATTTAAGTAGTGCAATAAAAGAAATAAAAGTATATATTGGAAATGAAGATGTTACAAAAAAATACCTATCGGATAATGATGTGGCAATAGAAAATTATGTATTAAAAGCAAATGAAGAGAAAGAAATAAAAATACAAGGGGTTATTCATTTAGAAAAATATACAGAAAGTAGCATAACGAATCAGATAATAGTTAAATCTTCTTTAGGAGACATAAAATCTAATACTATAACTTATTATACATCTCAAGATGGAAAAGACAATGATAACAAGACAGATGATGATAAGGAAAAATATACAGTTAGTGGTATAGCTTGGGTTGATGCTAATGAAAATGGAAAGAAAGATGACGGTGAAGAATTATTAAAAGATATACCAGTTAAAGCTATAGATTTGGAAACAAACAAAATTGTAGATACAACTGTCACAACTGCAGAGGATGGAAAATACAGTTTAACATTACATAGTGGAAAATATATTATAATATTTATGTATAATAATGAAAATTATTATATTACTAAATATAAAGCTAAAAAAGTAAGCGAGGAGTTAAATTCAGATGCAGTATCTAAAGAGTTAACAATAGACAATAATAAAGTGACAGTTGGTGCAACTGATATAATTGATTTATATTCTAATAAAGAAAATATAAACTTAGGGTTAATCTTTAGAACTAAATTTGACTTAAAAATAGAAAAAATGGTTACAAAGATGGTTATAAGCAATAAGAAAGGAACAGAGACACATTACTTTGATAATTCTAAGCTTGCAAAAGTGGAAATAGCAGCTAAATATTTAAGTGGTTCAACTGTTTTAGTTGAATATAAAATAAAAGTAACTAATAATGGTGATATAGATGGCTATGTTAAAAATATAGTAGATTATATGCCAAGTGATATGACATTTAGTTCAAATGTAAATAAAGATTGGTATCAAACAGGAAAGAACTTATATAATGAAAGCATTGCAGACAAAAAATTAGCACCAGGAGAATCAACAGAAGTTACATTAGTTTTAACAAAATCAATGACAGATTCTAATACAGGATTAGTCAACAATACGGCAGAAATAAAATCTTCTTATAATGTAAAGAGTTCTTCTGATGCGAATAAAGAAAACAATAAAGATTCTGCAGATGTAGCAATAAGTGTAAAAACAGGTGCAGCAATAAGACTAGTACTGTTAACAATAACATTTACTGTTGCTATAGCAGGAGCAGCATATTATGTAACAAAGAAATATATTAACAAAAAAATTTAAAAGAAAGGAGAAATGTAATGAGTACGAAGAATAAAGTTGCTATAGTATTAACAATTTTAGTAATGATACTATTTGGAATTACAATTAATCAATTAGCATATGATTTAGGAAGTTTTAACTTAAATGATTTAGCATATAAGGCAGCAACAGATTCAAATGGGTTTATGAATACACCTGTTGGCGATTGGGCTAATAAGAGTATATCTATGGGAAATCCAGATGAAGCAGTATATTATAAATCTGGTATATGTATGTACCATAGATCAAGTACTATTCCTGGATCAGGATATGTAATTAAGGATATCCTAGATTTTAAATTTGATGGTCAAGGCATTAAATTAGAAAGAAATGGAAACAGTATAGGAATAAATTCATATACAGGAGCTCTTGCTAAAGAATTATATAAAGCATATTCTTCAACTAGTAGCATAAGTAGTAAAGATTATTCTACTACTGCTAAAAATAAAGTTACATATGCATTTTTGCTAGCAGCAAATAATGGTGGAATTCAGGCAAGCGAAGATTTTTATAAAAATCAAGCTAATGTTTCAATTGGATCAATGACATATAATGATATAGATACTAATTATGGATATGTGGCATCAAGCTTTAGCGGGATAACTAAACAATCTGCAGATTCATCTATAACTGTTCAACATGAAAATGCTTCTGCAAGTGGGTATACAATGATAGGTCCATTTAATGTAACTTTTGCAGGAAGTGGAATAGATAGTATAAAAATTAACTCAGATCGTAAAGATTTTAAAGACGGAAATGGTGGACAAATTTATTATAGTACATATTATAAAGACTTGAACAATGTCGAAGAAGGAATAGCAAATGGTGGATGGAGTAATCAGTTATCTAACATACCATCAGGAGTTGAATTTTATATTGTGGTATCTGATAAATATGAAGAGTTTAATAAAGGAAATAATTTAAATGTTACAATATACCAACAAAGTATAGAAGCATATAGAGCAAGATTGGTATTGGCAAGTAATCCAAAAGTACATGGACAAAACATAGGATTTTTCGCAGCTGAATCACAAAATTATACTGGAGAGCAAACATTTTATATAACTAAAAAAGAGCCTGTAAGTTTAACAGTAGTAAAATCAGGTAAAAATGGCAATAAATTAGCTAATGTAAACTTCTTTTTAACAAATGATGCAGGAGCATTTGCTCATTGGGGAAGCAAAGAAGACCAAAATGGTGTGACAGTATATTCTAATATAACATTTAAAGATTGGGCAGATGATGAAACAAGGGTATTTACAACTGGTACATCAGGAAAGTTTATAGTAAAAGATATAGATGCCTCATATACGTATGCATTGCAAGAAACATATAATGCAAATAGTGGGTATTCAGTTATTGATATAAAAAATGCAACATTAAGTAATGGAAATCCAGTAAATATAGAAAGTACAGATTCTAACAATAAAATCAGGAATGTAGTAAGAAATATAAAACTAACAACTCAAAATGATACTTTAGAAGTAATAGATAGAGAAGATGAGGAGCCTGAAGATTTTAATATTAACATCAAGAAGGTTAGATTAGGTACATCAAGTGCAGTGCAAAATGCTATATTTAAAATAAAAGTTAGAGGACATGGATGGTTAGCTAAAAATAATAGCGGATATGATTATGATGCAGATTTTGAAGATGCTGAAGAGTGGAAAACACCAAAATCAGGAACTATTTCAATTCAAGGATTAAATGCAGGTTATAAATATGAAATTTATGAGACATATTCACCATATACTTTATCAAAACAACCTGGACATGCAACAGTAACAATTGGTAAAAATAAAACAAAATTAACTAATGATGACTACTATTCTGTAGATGGTTCAAATAATAAAAAAGTATTATACTGTGGTGTAGTATCATACAAAAATGATGGATCTTATATTACAGTAACAGTAACAAACTATTCTCCTGGTGGAGGACGGAGGTGGCGGCGGAAGCAGCTCCAAATATCTATACATTAATGGAAAGATATGGATAGATAAACCTCTAGGAAAACAAGATGAATATAATGATTTATATGATCAAAATGGAGAAAATTTATATTCGAGGGAAGTAAAGGTATCATTAATAGATTCAAATGGAAGAACTATAAGTACAACAACTAAAAATGGATCATATTCAATAAATACAGGAATCAAGATAACATCATCTACTTCTAAAGAATCAATAGCAAATAACTTAAAAGGCTATTATTTGAAGTTCGATTATGAGACAGGATATTCAGAAAAGGTAAATGGAAAAGATGTAAGATATATAGTATCTTTAGTAAATCCAAATCTTGATAAAGAAAATGGTTCAAAAGCATTGATAAAAGACAATAAATTAGGGGAAGCATATATATATAATTTATCAGACTATGTAGATAAGTTCTACAGTTATCAAAACTTAAGCAATATGCATATGGGACTAAAATTAATAAAAGAGGATGATTATAGAATAGAACAAGATGTAGCATATGTAAAAGTTGTTATGAATGGATATACATATACATATAACTATAGAGGAACAGGAAAAACTGAAAATACTGCAGCACCAACTGTTAAATTTGGAAATGGTAAAGTTGGATATGAAAGAACTATATATCCTTCAGATATTGCATATAACAATAAGGTAAGCGAATCATTACAAATATATGTTGTCTATAGAATAAACATTATGAATGATAACAGAGTAAACTATGGAAAGAAAAAATCAGAAACTACAAGTACAGTTTCATATGTTGAAGTAGGATTAAAAGATACAGAATTATACAATAAATATGATACAAATAGATATGAAATAGAAAACAACTATGATTCTAACAAATATGATGGAGACTTTAAAAATTGGAAATCTGATGGTACAGGAAAAGTAAAATATGTAGGAAATAAACTTGATGAATTAGTTACATATGGTCAACCTAGAACAGTCTATATCCAATTTAAAGTAACTGGAAAAGCATTAAATGATTTATTAAATAATAAGGAAACAACTGAGGATAAACCTACGACAGCAACAACAACTGCATATCATGAATATTGGTCAGCAGGATATGAGTGGAAGTATAAAAACGGAAAATGGGAACATGAGCTTGTATTTTCAGATAATAAAACACCTTCTGTAACTCAAAGCGCATCAGCTAACTATTTAGGATTTAATATTGGAACAGAAAGAACAATAACAGGAAAGGTATTTGAAGATAAAAATATTTATACTAATGGAGAAGTATTAGGAAATGGTATGTATGATAAAGAAGAACAGACTGTAAAAAATGTAAGAGTTGATTTATTTGCAGAAAATGGAACAACAATTGCAAAGACATATAGTAGTAAAGACAATTATGTAGAAAAAGATGCGACAACTGTCAGCAACAATGATGGTACATACTCATTTGTAGGTGTAACTCCAGGTAAATATATTGTAAGATTTACTTATGGTGATGGAACACAAGTATTATGCAATTTAGATGGAACAGAATATAAAGAAACAAATACAAAGATTACATTAGATAAGTATAAGTCAACAATAGTTACAGATACTGCTGCAATGAAAGCATTAGGATATGAAAGCAGTAGTAAAAATGAGGAATGGTATAAGAATGTAAAATCAATTAATTACTCAGTAGCCACAGATAATTTGGATCAAAGGGCTGAATATAATGCAAATAAAACAAGAACGAATATAGAAGCAAATACAGCATTAATGAGTGTAAGTGTAGAAAATACCAAAGAAGATTATGT
Organism: uncultured Clostridia bacterium; assembly: GCA_934167965.1. Lineage (GTDB taxonomy): Bacteria > Bacillota > Clostridia > TANB77 > CAG-508 > CAG-269. Next base: position 165,655 of record CAKPMJ010000005.1, read on the forward strand.
AACAATAACAAAATCTGATAATGGTACTAAGGAAACCATATTTGGAATGAATTTAGGTATTATAGAAATTCCTGAAATTTCATTAGCATTTGATAAAGTTGTAAACAATGTTCAAATAACTAATGCACAAGGAAATATAATAGCTGATGGAAATCCAGCTACACAAAATATGAAGGTAGTCAATGATTTAGATAAAAGTAAACACTTAGTAGATGGAAGTACTTATGTTAAATCAGAAATTGCAGAAAATGAGTTATATGGTTCTACATTAAGATTAACTTATGCTGTAACTGTTCAAAATAATTCAGATATAAATTACTATGAAAAAAATATTGATAAAAATAACAAGTATTATGGATATTATTACAAATTTGGAGTTAGCGATATAAATGGTATATCTACTGAAGAGACTATAACTGTAGATACAGTACTTGATTGCTTAGATCCATCAATACAATATGAAGCAGTAGATGAAAAACATAAGGTAGATGTGGCAGATATCTCAAGTAACCAAGATGCTATAAATAAAATGCAAGGAAAAACAAATTTAACATATACAACAGTATATGATATCAAGAATTGGAAACCATTATATTCAACTAAATATACAGATAATGGTGGACATAATAAAGAAGATACTCAAGATACAGCAACATTACAAGCAGCAAGATTGTTATCAGCACAAGATAGTGATTTGAGTGTATCAAATGTAGCACAAGTTACAAAAATGCATGTTACAGATACACCTAGTCTTATAGAAACAATAGATTCATCAGAACATTACTTCAGTATGCCAAACCCAACGGAAGAGGTATATGTAACAGTTACACCACCAACAGGAAAAGATAAATTAGTAAATGTAATTTACGGAGTAACAAGTGCTATTGCATTGGTAATACTATCTGTAGGTATTGTAGTTATAAAAAAAGGTTTCATAGATAAGAAATAAAAATAATGGGAGTTAAACTCCCATTATTTTTTTGCCTATTTCCTTACGGATATATTGAGTTTAGGCAATTTTTAATAGAAAATCAATAAAAATTGTAATTAAATTGTAACAAAAATGTAAATTAAATGCCTTGAAATGGCTTCCGTAAAGGCATTTGAAACAAATCAATGTAACAAAAATAAACCATACTTGACCTGATTTATTAATGATTTTATAATAAACTTAGAGAACATATATTAAGTAAGGAGGAACATCTATGAAGCTTAAAATAAATAGACTAATTCAAAAAATGGTTGCAATAATCATCATAACAATTATGCTTCTAGCAGATTCAGCAGTAATTGGAATAAATGCAATAAGCTATGCTTTAAACATGGTTGCAACAAATAGCAATAATGTTGAATTTTTTGCGAGCTTTGTAGATGATAAAAAGCGAGAATTAAAAGAAATAGACAACGAAATAGGATCTAGTGCAAAAATGCATATAGAAGTGGTAGTGAAAAAAGAAGGATATTTTAATGGAACTATATCTTTAGACAATCCAAATTTTGAATTTATGCAAAACGATAGTAGCGAATATATAAAACAGATCAATAAAGATAAGATTGATTTAAATCAAATAAATTCAGGAACTACAGCAGTAATTGAAGTAGAAGTAAAATATATATGGAATGAAAAAATAGAATTAGATTCATTAAGCAAAAATAGTATTGTAAAATTAAGCGGAATATATAAGAGTAGCGAAAAAGATGTGGACATAGATGGTAAAACAGAATTAAAAATAAATTGGAAATCAAAAGAGAAATTAGAAGTAAATGTAGATGCAAAGGTAATAACAAATAAAGTTTATACAATGGATACATCAGAGAAGAGAATAATACAATTAGAAATAAATAGTAAATTAAAAGAAGATCCTTATCCGATAAAAAATACAAAGGTAAAAGTTAATGTTCCAAATGGAGTGGAAGATGTAAATGTATTTGCAAGACAATTAGGAGCTACAAATAAAGATTTAAAATTTAATGAAAATAATTATGAATATAACAAAGACACAAACATATTAGAGATAAACGTAAAAAATGAAGAGATAGATGGAAAAATTAATTGGAATAAAAAACAATATGATACTTTTATAGTTACACTTATTTACCCTCAAAATATAGAAATAGAAGGTAAGATAAATATTGAATCTATAATTGATGTATATGATAAAGATAACATAAAGAAAAGTGTTGAAGCAGAAATAACTAATGAAATAGATGGAATAGTTACAAGTGATATTACATTAGATGAGCCAGAGTTTTATAAAGGAAAATTATATACTAATGAAAAAAGATATTATACAACTGCAACTGTTATAAATTCTAATTATGCAAAAATAAATAAAAATATCAAAGTAGAAGAAAAAGCCTCAAAGTTTATTTTAGATGAAAGTGAAAAAGAAGCCAATATCCAATATGTACAAAGTAAAATTAATAAATCAGAATTAGAAAATATATTGGGAACAGATGGAACATTAGTAATATTAAATCAAGAAGGAAAAGAAATAGCAAAAATCAATAAAGAAACAACAGCAGATGAAAAAGGATATATAAATATAAGTTATCCTTCAGGAATAAAAGCAATAAAAATAGAATCTAGTAAAATAGAAAATGAGGGAACACTTAATATAAGGCATAGAAAAGTTGTATTGAAAGATAATTATTCAAAAGAAGAAATTGCAAAAATAACAAACATAAAAGAACAGATAAATAATGGTGAATATATATCAAAAAATATAAAACTAAAAGAAGTAGAATCAAAAGCAAATATAAAAATAAGCAATACTACATTATCAGCATTAGACACTAACAAAAATATAGAGATAGTTGCAACTTTAGAAGTAGATAATGAAAGTAAAGAACTATATGAAAATCCCGGAGTTGATATAGTATTTCCTGAAGAAATAAAAGAACTTAAAATATTATCAGCTAAGGCTTTATATAGAAATGGGTTAAAAGTTAAAAACTGTCAAAAGATAAAAGACAAAAATGGAAGATTTATAATGCATATAGAATTTGAAGGAAAACAGGAAAAATATAATGCAGAAATATTAAATGGATTAGAAATACACATATATGCAGACATAACATTAAATAAGCTAACAGCAGACAAAGAAACAAAATTAATAATGAATTATACAAATGAAAAAATCAATAAAAAAGATTATAGTGTAGAAACAAATGTAAATATAAAATCAGAAGATGGACTTATTTTATATAATCAGTTAAGTAACTATAATAAAAATGGAAATAATCTGGAAGTAGTAAATGATGAAAATGCAAAAGCAAAGTTAGATATTAATTCTGATAGAAAGACAATTGAAGTAAAAACAGCTGTGGTTAATAATTATGAAGATAAACTAACTAAAGATATAGTAGTTATAGGGAAGGTACCAAGTAAAGATACTACAAATACATTTGATGCAAAGATAAAAAAATTAAAAGTAAATAATAGTGCAAAAGTATATTACAATACTAATTCTAATGCGAGTGCTAATGATAATAATTGGAAAGAGGATAGTAATAATGCTAAAGCATATAAAGTTATACTAAATGGTATGGAAGCACAAGGTATTACAACTATCTCTTATAATATAGATATACCAAAAAATTTATCATATAATGAAAAAGGTGTAATCACTACAAATGTTAGTTATAATTATTACAACCAAAATTTAAATGAAAATGGAGAAATCATTTTAGAAACAGAAAAAGCATTAATTAATCAAGTTGCAACTGGAAAAACATATAGTTTAGCAAGTGGGATTGAAGTAAAAGTAACTGAAATGTTAGGAAACAAAGAAATAAAAGATGCAGATAGTATATTTGAAGGAGAAACCTTAAAATATATAGTTAATATAAAAAATAATACAGGAAATGATATCAATAATTTAAATATCAACACTACTCAGACAAATGGAAAGGTTTTTGGATTAGTTGAAAAAGAAGTATATAATCCACAAATTTATGAAGATAATGAGGGAAAAGGAATAGAACACTATTGGGACGTAACAGATTCTTCTACTAAGAAATTTGAAAATCTAAGTATAGATGCAGGTAAAGAAATTTCACTAGATTGGCAAGTTACTATAAAAAAAGAAGATGGAACAGAGGCTTATAATAAAATAGATATTACTAATGCAGATAATACTTTAAATGAAAGTATAACTACTGAAAAACATACAATTGAAGATGCTGAAATTAAAATGAAATTTGTTCCGGCAGTATCAGAGGAATGTACTTGGAAGTCAGATACAATACAACAAACAAATTTAGAAATTATAAATAATTCTACCAATGAATTAACTGATATTGAAGTTCAGATGGTATTTTCACAGGGACTAGACTTTAATTATGATAAATATTTGAAGTTTAGTGATGATATACAATTAGAAATAAAAAATAAAGAGATAAACGAATTAGGTCAAACAATAGTTACTGTAAAAATTACAAAATTAGCTTCTGGACAAACAGGGTATATATATGTAAGTCCTAAGATAGATGATTTTAAAGAAAAAAATAAAGATGTTGAATTTTATGCTTTAGCAATGACAAGTGATAATAAAACATATAGTTCAAATAGTATAGTGAGAAATGCTACTAGAACAAAAAATAATATATCTATAACACAAACTGCCAAAATAAATGGAAGTGAAGTTACTGAAAATACAATAGCTAATAACAATGATACTGTAGAATTTGATATAACAATAAAAAATGAAGAAAGCAAAGATATCAATTCTGTTGTATCTGATTTTATACCAAAAGGATTAGAAGTAAGCAGTATATATTTAATAAACAACGAAAACCAAGCAGTTGATTTAAAAAGTAATTTGAATGACAATAATTTTAATTATGGTTTTATATTAAAATCAAATGAAGAAATAAATATAAAAATAACTGCAAAAATTAATACACTATTATTAGAAGAAAGCATAGATATAACAAATACAGTTGAATTAAACTATATATATAGTGCAAGTGTGAGCCTTAAGGTAAATGTAATTGCTCCTGATAATGGAAAATTAAATATAACAGCTGTTCAGACTTCAACTCCTGAAGATGAAAGTTTAATAAAAAATGGACAAGAAATTACATTAGAAACAGTGTTGAAGAATACATGTGATTATGATAGAAAGATAACTATTTTAGATTATTTAAATAGTAGCTTTGAGAATATAAAAGTATTTATTGATGGCAATGATGTAACAAGCAAATATTTAACAGGAAATGAATTTAAAATTAATGATTATGTTATAAAACCTAATACACAAATAACATTAAGAATAACAGCCAACATTAATTTGGGTGGTTATGAACAAGATAAAATTACTAATGAGATAATTATAAAATCAGATTACCCTGATTTTTCTTCAAACATTATTACATATTATACAGGTAAAAAGCCTGAACAAAATACTGATGAGAATTATACTGTTAGTGGTTTAGTGTGGCTAGATAGCAACAAAAATGGAAAAAGAGATAATAACGAAGAAAGAATAAAAGAAATAGAGATTAAGGCAATAAACACAAAAACACAAAAGATTATAGAAAGCAATGTTAAATCATCAGAGGATGGAACTTATAAATTAAAGTTACCAAAGGGAAAATACATTATCATATTTATGTATGACAATGAAGAGTATTATTGTACAACATATCATGCAGATGGAGTTAAAGAAAATATAAATTCAGATGCAATATCAAAAAAAATTAAAATAGATGATAAAGAAGTGGAATGTGGTGCAACAGATGAAATTAATTTAGTAAGTAATAAAAGTGACATAGATATAGGTTTAGTAAGAAGAGAAAAATTTGATTTACAACTTGAAAAATACATTACTAAAATAGTTGTTACGAATAAGTCAGGAACAAAGACTTATAACTTAGAAAAATCTACTCTTGGAAAAGTAGAAATTTCTGCTAAAAATTTGAAAAATTCAACAGTAATTGCTGAATATACAATAAAAGTTACTAATAAAGGAGATATAGCAGGAAATGTAAAAAATATAGTAGATTATTTGCCAAGTGAATTTGAGTTTAGTTCAAGTTTAAATAAAGATTGGTATAAATCTGGTAAGAATCTATATAATAAAAGTTTAAGTGACAAAAAGCTAGAAGCGGGAAAATCAGCAGAAGTTAAATTAACGTTAACTAAAAAGATGACTGATTCAAATACAGGTTTAATAAACAATACAGCAGCTATATATAAATCAGCAAATAGTAGCAATATTAAAGATAACAATGCTGAAAATAATAAAGGAAGTGCAGATTTAATAATAAGTGTAAAGACAGGTAGAGTTATGAGGCTTACTTTAATAACTATAAGCTCAATTGTTTCTATAATTATAGTTGCATATTATATAATGAGAAGATATAAACATTAATAAAATTTAGAAGAAAGGAGGTATACCTTTGAACTTAAAAGATAAAATTATAATTTTTATAGTAATTGTCTCTGTTGTTTTAATGGGAATATTAATAAATGCAGATGCTGCTACTGGTAATATTATGGGACAAGCATCAGACAGAAACTTAGCAGAACTGGCAAAAACAAATTTAGATTATTTCATTGGGGATTATAATAAATGGCCTGAAACAATACCAAATGATAATTGGTTTAACATAGATTTAGACAGTTACGTTGCTCACGGTTCAAATTGGAAAACAGATTCTACAATTGCTCAATCTTCTGCTACATGTTTATATGAGGCTCAGGGTTGGACTGGTGGAAATAAATATAGAATTACAAATGTAATTAACATCAATTACGATAAAAATATAAATAACTATCATGCTTGGGGCTGGTGGAATGGCGGATCTGGAGAAATAAAGGATATAACAGGTACTAAAATAACCCAATTAGACATATTTGCACAATCTATATATAATGCATATATTAATCAAAAAGACGTATATACAACTACAGAAAAATCTGCTATGAAAACGGTGTTTTACAATGGATTGAAATCAGGTGGATTTTGGACTATAAATGGTGATAATGGATTTAATGTGTCAACTGATTTTTTCCAAAATGCTAATTGGAATGGTGAATCCAATATATATAAAGATAAATATTCCACCAAAACAGCTCAAGATTTAATATATGAATACAGTAATAATACTGCTTTAGACTACGGATTAGATAATATGGATGAAGATTCTATAGTAAATGGCGAAAATATAACTCAAAAAACAAGATCAGCAGATGATAAATATACTATTTTCGGACCTTTTAATATATCTTTCTTGGAAAAAAGAAAAATTAATAAAATATCTATAATTGGAGAAACAAAAAGCTGGGAATGTTATGCAAACGGAGATATATATTATAGTACTAGCCATACTGAGACAGTAGAAGGAGATTGGTCAAATGTATTACCAGATATTCCTTCAGGTATGAATTTCTATATAAAAGTTCTTGATGAAGATAAAGACCTTTATGAAAAGAGTTCTAATATAAAAATTAATTTTTACCAAAATGAAATACAAACATATAAGGCAAGAATAATGCTATTAAAGGTAGCCAATGGATCAGGACAAAATTTAATGGTATATGGTGCAAAAGCAAATGATCCGTATAGAGCAAGCATAGAATATGTAGTTAAAAATAATGAGCCAGTGGATTTGACAATTGAAAAAAGAGGTGAAGATAATAATTTTCAATCAGGTGTTAATTTTATTCTAAATATACAAGGTAATAATATGTATGCACAATGTGAACAAACTGGAAGTAATCCAAATGAGTATACAGTTACAGGATTTAAATATTGGACAGATGAAGATACACCAGGAGTATTTACTACTGGAACAGATGGAAAAATTATTATAAAAGGTTTAGACAGTTCAAGAGTATACACCTTGCAAGAAAGTTACAATGATAATGATGGATATATGCCTGTAAGCATAAGAGATGATACATCATTAAGCAATGGAAAGGCAAATATAGAATTAGGTATAGTGTTCGGTCAACCATATAATAACTGTATTAATAATATTAGATTAAGTACAGAACAGGAAAATGTACTAAAAGTTTATGATAAAAAACAACAAGTTAAGGATAAATTTGATATAAATATCACAAAATTCAAATCAGGTGGAAGAGAAACAATAGATGGTGCTGAATTTAAAATTAAAGTATTTGAGGATAGCTCTGAAAATAGCTATTTAGGATGGTTAAAACAGACTGAAGATGGATATATTTATACAGCAAATTATAATAATGCTACACTTTGGAGTACAAATGGTGGTAAGAGGTCAATAACTGACTTAGATAAAACATATAATTATGAGATTTTTGAAACAAAAGCGGCAACTGGATATAAATTAGAAAACCAAATACAAGCTAATGGAATGAACGTAACAATTGGAGGAGTAAAATATAATAATTCTAAGATTGGATATGGAAACACAAATCTAGAAAATGGTTTAGGAAATACAAAGTTAGTTTTTTGTGGTAGATATTCTTATGCAGAGTATAAGTATGGAGCCAATGTTCAGATTACTAATGTTAAAGGTAAATCTACACCAGGAAGTAGTTCAACAACAGTAAATGTATCTGGAGTAATTTGGATAGATGGAGTTGCAAAAAATGGAAATAACAATCTATATGATTCAGGTGAAAAAGTTATAAGTGGAGCAACTGTTTATCTAAAAAATATGGATGAGACATACAGTACTTCGACAAGAACAGACAGTAGGGGAAGATATACATTTACAGGAATAAAAGAAACAGAATTATCAAATTATTATATTGAATTAGCGTATAGTGGTATAGGCAGTCGATATTCTATTTGCGAATATAGTGATAGAGACAATGGTTCTAAAGCAAAACACCAAATTAATGGTGCAGCATTAACAGAAGAAATAGATGAATCTAATAGAGAACATATGAATATTGGACTAGTGAGTGTTGCAAAATCTGAGGAAACATTAACAAAAGAGGTAGCTTATGTTGAATCTAGAATAAAAGGAGGAACACTTTATAGATATAATGCAAATAATAACCAATATGGAAATCTTGGTTCTGTATCAGTAGGAACTCCAACATATCATAAAACCATATATGCTTCAGATATAGCATACAGTAAAGGAAATGATTGGAAAAATGGAAGTTTAGAAGTATATGTAACTTATAAAATTACAGTAACTAATGCTAGTAATAAAAGTGCGTATAGACAGAGAAATCCAAGAGAAGGAAACATTCATGAACTCAACATGACAGTAGCAGTAGATGATATATATAAAAGTGATCTTTATGAATTTAATAGAAGTTATGGCATAAATAGTAATTATAGCTGGAGTGACGGAGGAAGAGTGTCAGATGAAGACGGAGATAAAAAAGCAACTATGACTGTAACGTTAGCTCCAAAACAAAGCAGAGAATTGATGATAACATTTAAATTAACGCCAACAGCATTAGAAAAGGTTTTAACTGATGGAGTATTTACTGCAAAAAATAAGGTGGATATTAGCGGTAGTCATAAATATGAAGTGTATGAATATGACCATAGAGAAGCTAGATATAAATGGGTTAATGGAAGAAGAAGATTTTGGAAATGGGTATATTACTATAAATGGAGTGGTGATAAAGGAAGATATTATTATGATGAATGTACAGTTACACCAAAGTATGCGCCGGGAATTAGTTTTACTATAAAAGAGTTTGAAGACGCAACTAGAGCAGATAGAACAATAAGTGGTAGAGTATTCCAGGATAAAATTATAAATAGTACTACTGGGGAAGTACTTGGTAATGGAAGATATGATACAAATGAAAATTTAGTTGAAAAAGTAAGAGTAGACTTGTTGGATGAAAATAAAAATATAGCTACTAGATATATTTATGAGGAAGTACAAAGTAATGCATGGGGAATAAATGTATTTAAATCAACTACTGACCCAGTTTACACAGACAATAAAGGTAATTATACATTTAGTGGTATAATTCCAGGACAATATTATGTTAGATTTACATATGGAAATGGACAACAATCAATATATAGAGCTACTGGCAATAAAATTGAAGATGTAACAGCATATAATTATAAGTCTACAATTATAAAAAATAATACTATAAAGAATATAATAAAAGCTGAAGGTAGATCAACGAATTATAGTTGGTATAGAGATAGCTCAATAATGTCTGGATACTCGTTAGCAGTAGATAACTTAACAGATAGAGAAAATCTTAATAAAGGGACAAGTAAAACAGCAGACATAAAGGCAGATACTCCTAAATTAGAGATTACATTAGATTGGCAACAAGGAAACAATAATGCGTATAAAAAGTATGATATTAAAAATATGAATTTTGGTATAATTCAAACACCAAAAATAGATCTAGGATTTGAAAAAAATATTACAAACATTAAAGTTACGAATGTTCAAGGAAATATAATTGCACAAGGAAATCCGGCAACTCAAGACATACGAAAAGTAAGCAACTTAGATAATAAAAAACGTATGGTTGACGGAAGTACTTATGTTAAAATTGAGATAAATAATGAAGAAATTTATTCTTCTAAAGTAGAAATAACATATGCAATAACAATATTTAATAACTCAGACATGAATTATTATGGAAGAGATTATTACTGGTTTGGAGATGCAAATAAAAATGAGCAAGTAGCAATAAGAATAGACAAAGTAGAAGACTATCTGGATAAGAAATTAAAATTTGAAAAGATAGATCGTACAAAAATTGATGGTAGTGAAATAACTACTGCAGATACAAATAATACAATATCACTTGATAATTGTTGGAACCTTATCTATACAGGAAAAAATGATGGTAAAGAACATCAAGATACATTACATTTAATTGCAACAAGGACTTTATCTAATAAAGAAGAAGATATGGATTTTGTAAATCAGGCAAAAGTAATAACAGCACATGTAGAAACAAGACCATCATTAGTAGAGGATTTAGATAAACATAAAGAAGATGCAGAATATACAAATTATTTTAAATATGAACATGAGGGTACTGATTGTGGTAACCCTAGTGAAGAAGTATATTTAACAGTAATACCACCAACAGGTATTGGAAAAGTAGTTGAATATATACTAATAGCTGTGTTATCAGGAGTTGTTATTACTCTAGGAATAATTTTCATAAAAAAGAAAGTACTTTAATGTAAAAAGAATCGAATTTTACTATTAGTAGAATTCGACTCTTTTTTTGTTGACAATAAATGAAGAAATTTATATAATAAAAGCAGTAAAAACAGGAGTTGAAAAATGGAGAAAAGAAAAAAGAAGAAAATATTTATAGTAGCATTAATATTTACAATAATTATATTGTTAATAGCAATGGTATCACTGTACATTGCAGAGGAAAGATTTAGAAATGTTATTGATACATATATATTTAAAAGAAACATTACAGATGAAAACATTTCAACAATAGACTTAAATACAGATAAAAATAATCAGATACATGTTTATAGTAAATATATCGCAATATTAAATAATCAAAAAATTACATTGTATAATAGCTATGGAGAAAAGGTGACAGACATAGATGTTAATATAAATACAGCCATATTTGATTCATCAGAAAAATATTTTGCAATAGCAGAAAATGGTGGAAAAGAACTATATTTAATATTGGATAAAAATTACTTGTGGAGTAACAAAGTAGAAGGAGATATTTTACAAGTGCATGTAAACAGAAATGGATATGTTGCTGTAGTAACAAAAGACACAATATATAAATCCATTTTGACTCTCTATAACTCAGATGGTACATTGTTATTTAAAAGATATTTTGCATCAACCAGAATAGTAGATGCAAGTATTTCAGCTGACAATAAATCTGTAGCGATTGGGGAAGTAGATTCATCAGGAGCAATGATAAAATCAAGTGTAAAAATACTATCTGTCGATAATGCAAAAAATGATCCTGATAATGCGATTACAAATACTTATAATGCAGAAGATGGTAAACTTTTAACAAATGTAAAGTACCAATCTAAAGGTCAAATTGCATGTATGTATGATGATTCAATAAATGTAATACAAAATGAACAAGAAAAGGAACTACTGAAAATAAATAATAAGCAAGTTACATTTATGTCAGTAGATCTAAATAATTCAAGTGTTCATATAGAAGAAGAAATGACAGGAGTGTTTAAAACTAATTCACATGTTAAAATAACAAATACTCAAAATGGAGAAGAGAATAGTTATAATATAAATGATGTACCAAAAGAAATGTATGCAAAAGATAATATAATAGCGGTAAATACTGGAACAGAAGTATATTTTTTAAATGCAAATGGATGGCTTGTAAGAAAATATACAACACGTCAAGAAGTAACTAGCATAATGTTTTCAAATAACTTGGCAGGGGTAGTTTATAAAGATAAAATTGTAATTATAAATTTATAGGAGGATTTAAAATGGGAATTTTGTTAGATATATTATTAATAGCTATATTATTAATTAGTATAGTATTAGGGTATAAAAAGGGATTAATAAATGTTGCTTTTAACTTATGTGCATTTATAATAGCTTTAATCATAACTTTAGTGTTATATAAACCAATTACAAATTTTGTTATAGACAATACAGAATTTGATGAGAAAATAGAAAGCGTAATAATAGAAAAGGGATTATCAAATGATGAAAAAAATACAACTGAAGATGGAACATTAAATAAATATATAGAAGAATATGTCATGAAATCAGTTGATAATACTAAAAATGAAATAGTAAAATCTACAGCAACAATTATTGCAGAAAAAACAATAGGAATTGTAGTTATGATAGCATTATTTATTGTAATTAGAATACTATTAATATTTGCAAAAGCAATAATAAATGGAATTGCAAATCTTCCTATTATAAAACAATTTAATGAGCTGGGTGGACTTTTATATGGTATTTTGAGAGGATTAGTAATAGTATATGGAATACTAACGATAATGTTTATAGTTATATCTATGAATAATAATGGTATAATTGCTAATTCGATTGACACATCAATAATTTCTAAAATATTATATGAAAATAATATTATTTTAAATATTATATTTAAATAAAATTTACTAAAAATTTACAATAAATAAATAGTAATTAGTTGATATTTTTAACATAATCTGTTATACTTAAATACAAGTTTTGAAATTTAGGAGTGGAAAAATGGAAAAAAAGCAAAAGAAATTAGATATGGATCAAGATAAAAATAACAAAAAAAAGAAGAAAAAAAAGCATAGAGTATTAAAAGCATTTCTAATTATTTTATTAATGATAGCTTTATTTATTGGGGGATTCCTAGGATACAGTACATTTAAAAATGGTTGGGGACTAAAAGGAGTTCTACAAACAGTAACAGGTCAAAGTGAAGAAAAATTAAAAAATTTAGAGGAATTTAAAGTTTTAATTTTAGGTATAAGTGAAGATATATCAGCACCATTAACAGACACAATAATGGTTGCATCATATAACCCAAGAACACAAAAAGCGGTATTGCTATCTATTCCAAGAGATACATTTGTCGGAAAAAGTCAGGTTTCTGCAAACTCTTATGACAAAATAAATGCAGTATACCAAAAACAAGGAGCAGAAGGAGTTTTAGAAGATATAAATGAATTAACAGGACTAAAAATAAAGTATTATGTAACAATAAGTAATAATGCTTTAGTAGAGCTAGTTGATGAAATTGGTGGAGTAGAATTTGATGTGCCAATCAAAATGGATTATGATAGTAAAAAACAAAACTTGCATATACATTTAAATAAAGGAAAACAAAAACTTAATGGAGAACAAGCAGAAGGTTTAGTTAGATTTAGACATAATAACAATAGAACATCTTATCCATCAAGTTATGGAGACAATGATTATGGAAGAATGAGAACACAAAGAGATTTTATTAAAGCAGTTGCAAAGCAAACATTAAAATTAAAAAATATTACTAAAATAAATGAATTAATGGATATTACAAAGAAAAATGTAAAAACGAATATAAAAGATTGGTCTATTGTAAAAGACTATATACCATATGCAGTAGAATTTGATACCGAAAACATAAAAACTGCTACAATACCAGGAACTTCAAGAAGAATTCCAGCAAAAACAGGATTATGGTTCTTTGTTCATAATGAACAAGAAACTAAAAAATTGGTTGAAGAGTTATATACAGAACAAAATGCTTCAGTAGAAGAAAAAACAGAAGACAATGAGAATATGAAAACATCTGATGTAAAAATAGAAGTTTTAAATGGAAGCGGAACGAGTTCTAATTTAACAAAGGCAACTCAAGAACTAAAAAAAGCAGGATATTCAATTTCTAAAACAGGACCAACAACAAGAACATCTAAAACAACTATCGCAAATAAAAACAATGTATCTTCTGATATAGTAGATAGTATAAAGAAAACATTAGGAAAAGGCATTATATCAAGTACATCACAATCTTCAGGAACAATAGATATAACAATCATATTAGGAACAGATTATAAATAATAAAAAAGGGCATTTGTTATTAATAAATGCCCTATAAAATTTATTTCTTTTTATTTTTTATCAAAATTAATATTATTGAAAGTATTAAGATTAAAATCAAAGCTAAAATTATTCCAATTATAAAAGTAAAATCACTTTTATATACATCGTGTGATGCAAGAAGTTTTGTACTATAAGTAGAATCTCCAACTGTATAAGTAATTGTACCTAAGTTAGAATTGGCTGATATTGGAGCTTCTATACTACTTTCTAAATCAATAGAATATGTTACATTTTCATCATTTATATTGACAAGAGATTTAACATCATCGCCAAGCACTAAATCAAGATTTTTTGTTTCTTTATTGCCTTTATTTACATCTATATTATAAACTACATCTCCCTTAGAAGCGATTTTTTTCATTTTATAATTAGAATATCCATAATTATATAATGTAATTGAATCTATGTATCTAGCACTTTTTCTATTTGGTAAATTTGGTGCTCCTAATACAACTGCAATTAATTCTAGTCCGTCTTTGTTACATGCTGAAATTAAGCAGTTCTTGGCTTGTGATGTATATCCTGTCTTTATTCCTATACAATAACTAAGATAATATGGAGAAGAAGGATTTATTAAATCATTAGTATTTTTGTAAAATCTTTTATCTGATTTATTTGTTTTAGGTATTGTACAAGACTTCATTGATACTATTTCTCTAAATGTTTGATTTTGCATACAATATCTTGCTATTATTGCTAAATCTTTTGCTGTAGTGTAGTGATTTTCATTATGTATTCCGTTTGTATTTACAAAATGTGTATTTTCGCATCCTAATTCTGAAGCCTTTTGATTCATTAATTTAACAAATTCATCTATTGAACCAGATATATATTCTGCTAAAACATTACCTGCTTCATTAGCGGAATGTACAAGGAACACTTCAAGTAATTCTTTTATAGTAATTTCTTCTCCTTCTGATAAATAAGCAGAAGAGTAGCCACTTGGTATAACAGATATTGCATCTCTTTTTACAGTTGTTTTATCATCCAATTTTCCTTTTTCTATGGCTATAATGGAAGTAAGTATTTTAGTTGTACTTGCCGGATACATTTTTTCAGTTGAATTTTTCTCATAAAGTGTTTTCCCTGTTGTACTATCAATTAATATAGCACTTTCAGAATGTATATTTTCACTTGCAAAAGAAATATTTGCTCCTGCAAGTATTATAATTAAAGTTAAAATATAAATTATTAATCTTTTGAATTTCATTATTAGTTCGCCCCTTTTTCATATATGAGATATCATATATTATTTATTATAATTTTTCAATTGTTTTTCGACATTTTTTTCAAAAATTTAAGGAGGTATAAATATGTTAGAATTTATAAAACAAAAAAAGAATTTGATAATTACTATAACTGTAGTAATTATATGTATTGTATATTGGATATATAATAAAAATACAAGTTATAATGAAAGTAACTTAGAAAGCAATATTTTAGAAGTTGCAAGTAACACTGATGACAAAGATAATAAAGACGTAGATGAAAATATAATTATGGTTCATATAATAGGAGGAGTTGCAAAACCAGGTGTTGTAAAGATAAAAGAAGGAGGGAGAATTGAAGATGCAATAGAAGCAGCAGGAGGATTGACAGAAGATTCTGATATATCAAATGTAAATTTAGCTTATGTTTTAGATGATGGGGTAAAGGTAAAAATCCCGACTATTGATGATGAAAGTAAAGAAACAGAAGAAACTTATATTAGTGAAGATAGTGGTAAAAATGTTATACTACAAGAGGATGAAAAAGCAGGTTCTATAGTTAATATTAATAAAGCAACTCAAACTGAACTTGAAACATTACCGGGAATAGGTCCATCTTTAGCAGGTAGAATTATAAGTTATAGAGAACAAAATGGAAAATTTAAAAAGATTGAAGACATTAAAAATGTAGCGGGAATAGGAGATAGTAAATTTGAAAATATTAAAGATTTTATAAAGGTAAAATAAAAGGCTACGTTTGTAGCCTAAATATGTTTTTTAATTTCATTGTATATTTCTTCATGTATATCATCAACTGTCCTAATTTCATCATTTTGAACGCATTTAACTTCATACCAATCATAAGTATCAACTAAAGAACAAGCAGCATTATAACTATTAAGTAAATGATTTTTATCTCTCTCATGAATATCCTTTTGTGCTTGATGAGTAAATTTGTTTTCTCTATCCTTTATAAGCTTAACGGCATAATCAGTTGGCATATTTAAGAAAAATACTTTTGTTGGTATAGGTAATTTGTATAAATTAAATTCGAAATCCCAAAGCCAATCCAAGAATTTCTTTCTTTCTTCTGGATCAAGGATTTTTCCTGCCTGGTGCACCATATTAGCAGTTGTATATCTATCAGCTAAAATAATTCCACCATTATTATAATAATCAAAAAGACCTTCTGTTTTAAAAGTTGCATATCTATCAGCTGCATAAAAAGTAGATGCTATATAAGCACTAACATCATTGGCATTTTCTCCAAATTTACCAGATAGATACATTTTTACTAATGAAGAAGATTCACTTTCATAATTAGGAAAGCTTATAGTTTTATAATCAATATTTTCTTTTGTTAATCTTTCACACAATTTATTGAATTGTGTTTGTTTTCCACTACCATCTGTTCCATCTATTGCAAATAATTTTCCCATATTTATTACCTCACTTAATATAATTTTTAACAATTATATTATAAGAATTTATAATTTTTTTGTCAATATTATAAATAAATTCACTTGATAATATTAGTCTTATTTGATACAATACGAGGTATAGGAAGTGAAAAAATGAATTTAGATAAAACTAAAAGCGAATTTATAAAATATACAAATAATTATGATGCTGAGAATCCGCACATTTTTAGAAAAATAGGACACTCAATAAGAGTAATGGAAATAAGTAGAGAAATTGCAAAAAGTTTAAATTTAACAGAGGAACAAGTTGATTTAGCAACTTTGATTGGTTTATTACATGATATAGCAAGATTTGAACAGATGAAAAGATACGGAACGTTTAAAGACAAATTAAGTGTAGATCATGGTGATTTAGGTGTAGAAATTTTAAAAGAAAATAATTTTATTAGAAAGTTTATAGAAGAAGATAAATATGATAATATTATATTTGTCGCTATAAAAAATCATAATAAATATGCAATTCAGGAAGGTTTAAGCGAAGAAGAATTATTATTTAGTAAAATAATAAGAGATGCAGATAAATTAGATATAATTTATGAGGGACTAGAGCTATTTTGGCAACTGCCAGAAGAAAAAGAAAGAGTAAATAAATCAAAATTGACTCAAGCTACATATGAAATGTTTATAAATGAAAAACAAATAGAAAGAGGACCTAATGAAACAATTGCAGATAGTCTTATGGGTTTTGTATCTTTTATATTTGATATATATTTTAAATATGATTTTATTGTATTAAAGAAAGAGGATTATATAAACAAAATTTTAGACAAGTTTAATTTTGAAGACAAAGAAGTAAAAGAAAAGTTTATAAATATTAGAAATATAGCTAATAGATATATAGAAAAAAGAAATGAAGGATGATTTGATTGAAACTTATAATAACAGAAAAGCCATCAGTAGCAATGGAGTTTGCCAAAGCATTAAAATTAAATACAACTAGAAAAAATGGATACATAGAGTCGAATGAATGGATAATAACTTGGTGCGTAGGTCATTTAGTAACAATGAGTTATCCTGAAAAATATGATGAAAACCTTAAGTTTTGGAGACTAGATACACTACCATTTATTCCAGAAGACTGGAAATATGAAATAATACCTGCTGTTCAAAATCAATTTAATATTATAAAAGAATTACTAAATAGAGATGATATAGAAGAAATATATAATGCAGGAGACTCTGGGCGAGAAGGGGAATATATCCAAAGGTTAGTTTTTATGATGGCAAAACCAGATGCTAATATACCAATAAAAAGAGTATGGATAGATTCACAAACAGAAGAAGAAATAAAAAGAGGTATAAATGAAGCAAAAGACCAATCAGAATATGATAGCTTATCAGATAGCGCATATTTAAGAGCAAAAGAAGATTATTTAATAGGTATTAATTTTTCTAGGTTGCTTACAATTATTTATGGTAGAAGAATGGCAAGTAAGATAAATGAAGAAAAGGCTACAATATCTGTAGGTAGAGTTATGACTTGTGTATTGGGAATGATTGTGTCAAGAGAAAGAGAAATAAGGAATTTCGTAAAGACTAAATATTATAAGGTTATAGGAAGTTTTGAAAATGCAAGTGGAATTTTTGACGCAGAGTGGAAGGTAAATGAAAAGTCAAAATTATTTGAATCACCACTATTATATAATGAAAGTGGATTCAAAAAAGAGGAAGTAGCAAAAAAGTTTATTGCATCATTGGCAGGTAAAGAGGCAGTTATAACAGAAATAAAAAAGAGTAAGCAAAAAGAAAACCCACCATTATTATTTAATTTGGCCGAAATACAAAACGAGTGTACTAAAAAATTTAAAATAAAGCCAGATGAAACATTAGAGATTATTCAAAACTTATATGAAAAGAAACTTGTTACATATCCTAGAACTGATGCAAGAGTGCTATCTACAGCTGTTGCCAAAGAAATAAATAAAAATTTAAATGGGTTAGCAAAAGGATATAAAGATGAAGAAATACAAGGTTTTATAAAAAAAATGGTTGACGAAAAATATTCTACTAATTTAGTAAAAACAAAATATGTAAATGACAGTAAGATTACAGATCACTATGCCATAATTCCTACTGGCCAAGGATTTGAAAATTATGATAAATTACCAGATTTACAAAAACAGGTATATAAAACTATTGTAAAAAGATTTTTAGCAATTTTTTATCCAGCGGCAGAGTTCAGTAAAATTAATGTAACAGTAAATATAGAAGATGAAACTTTTTACGCAACAGGAAAGTTATGCTTAAAAAGAGGATATTTAGAAATATTAAAAAAATCCACAGATGGTGAAGGAACTGTGGAAAAAGAAAATAATTTAGATGTTTTGAAGAGTTTAAAAAAAGGAGACAAATTGCAAGTAAATAATTTTGAACTAAAAGATAGTGAAACATCTCCGCCATCAAGGTATAATTCGGGTTCACTTATTTTGGCAATGGAAAATGCAGGAAAATTAATTGAGGAAGAGGAACTTCGTGAACAGATTAAGGGAGCAGGAATAGGTACAAGTGCTACCCGTGCAGAAATTATAAAAAAATTAGAAAAGATAGGTTATATTGCTATTAATGGAAAAACACAAATTGTTACACCTACTAATAAAGGAGAAGCTATTTTCGACGTAGTTTACACATCTATGCCTGATATGTTAAATCCAAAACTTACAGCAAGTTGGGAAAAAGGTTTAGATATGGTTGCTAAAAAAGAAATAGAACCAGGAATTTTTATGGATAAGTTAAAAAATTATATTATACTTAAATTTGACAAATTAGTTATCAAAAGGTAAAAAAAACTAGAATACTAATGAAACAGTATTCTAGTTCTTCTATTAATTATTACCAAAATCAACTTTAACATTTTCTCTGACTTCATCATTTTCAACTTTAAATAATTCTGCTGGTTGGAATTTTGCACCAAACATTCCAGCTACAATGTTTGAAGGGAAAACTTGTAACTTAGTATTGTACATCGTAACACTGTCATTATAAAATTGTCTAGAAAAAGAAATTTTATTTTCAGTATTACGTAATTCTTCTGATAATTGTAAAAAGTTTTCATTTGCTTTTAATTCTGGATAATTTTCTGAAACAGCCATTATTGTTTTTAAAGCAGAAGATAATTCGCCATCTAAGTTAGCTTTATCAGATACTGAAGAAGCGTTTGCCCATGATGTACGTAATTTTGCAATTTGTTCAAATGTTTCTTTTTCATGTGTCATATATCCTTTTACTGTTTCTACAAAATTTGGGATTAAGTCAAATCTTCTTTGTAATTGCACATCTATTTGACTCCAAGCGTTATCAACTTTTAATTTTTGTTGAATTAATCCATTATAAACAGATATAATAAAGAAAATTATTATAACTACTATTATCAAAATAATCCATCCAATTCCCATAATTGTTCCTCCTTATTTATTAATATGATTTAATAGTACCATATTACTAATTTTTTTTCAAGTATATAATATGAATTGAATTTTACTTGACAAAAAATGAAATTTGAATATAATAATAGGTGTACTAATGATTAGGTCAATATTTTTCTTTCAGTAAAATTAAATATCAAAAATTCTATCTATAAATTACTTAGTCTGAATAAAATATTAAATAGATAGACAAAATAATTACAAATTCAAAAAAGGTTAAATAATATCCAAAGACGAAAAATGTTGGAGTTATGTCTAACTTTTTAATTTTTTAAAGAAGGAGAGAAAAAGTAATGTGTGATAAAGAGGAACTTTTTGATAAGGACTTTATGATATGTATAAATGATTTTGTTGAAAGTAAATCAAGATTATTAAATCAGATACCTGACTTTAAAGTAATAGAAAAAACTTTAGCATCATATATGGATGAGTTTGAAAGAGATCTATCAAAAGAGGGTAAGGACAAATTCGATAAAATTATAAAACTTATGTATCAAACAGAAGAATATTATACAGCATTATCTTATACTTTAGGAATTAAATATGGTAAAAATATAGAAAAAATATAATTATAAAAAGCTCAAACTATTGAGCTTTTTATTAAATTATGATAAAATATTAAACATGAAAATGGAGGAAGAATGAACGAATATCAAAAATATATAAGAAACTTTAGTATAGTAGCACATATTGATCATGGAAAATCAACTTTAGCGGACAGATTAATTGAATTGACAGGTGTATTGTCTAAAAGAGAGATGGAATCACAAGTCTTAGATAATATGGATATAGAAAAAGAAAGAGGAATAACGATAAAAGCCCAATCTGTAAGAATGAAATACAAAGCTAAAGACGGAAATGAATATACATTTAATTTAATAGATACGCCAGGTCATGTAGATTTTAATTATGAAGTATCAAGAAGTTTGGCAGCATGTGATGGTGCAATATTAATAGTAGATAGTACTCAAGGAGTAGAGGCACAAACTTTAGCAAATGTGTATTTAGCAATAGATAATAACTTAGAGATTTTACCAGTAATAAATAAAATAGATTTAGCAAGTTCAAGACCAGATGAAGTAAAAAAGGAAATAGAAGATATAATTGGAATACCAGCAGAAGATGCACCATGTGTATCAGCAAAAACTGGTTTAAATGTGGAAGAAGTATTAGAAAGAATAGTTACAGACTTACCAGCACCACATGGTGATGAAGAGGCTAAGACTAAATGTTTAATATTTGATTCATACTATGATAATTACAAAGGTGCAGTAGCTTATGTAAGAGTAGTAGATGGAAAAGTAAAAATAGGTGATGAAATAAAACTTATGGCATCAAAGGATACATTTACAGTAACAGAAGTAGGTTATTTCTTACCAGGGTCATATATGCCAACACAAGAATTAAAAGCAGGAGAAGTAGGGTATATTGCGGCGAGTATAAAAAGTTTATCAGAAATACAGGTAGGAGATACAATAACATTAAAAGATAATCCAGCAGATGAACCATTAGAAGGATATAAAAAAGTAACTCCTATGGTATATTGTGGAATATATCCAATAGATGGTAGTGAGTATGAAAATTTAAAAATAGCATTAGAAAAGTTAAAACTAAATGATGCAGCATTAGAATTTGAACAAGAAACATCAGCTGCATTAGGGTTTGGATTTAGATGCGGATTTTTAGGATTATTACATTTAGAAATTATAGAAGAAAGATTGGACAGAGAATTTGATTTAGGATTAATTACAACAGCTCCATCAGTAATATATAAAGTTCATAAAACAAATGGAGAAGTATTAGAAATATATAATCCGAGTGATTTACCACCACAAACTGAACTAGCATATATAGAAGAACCAATTGTAACTGCTAATATTATAACACCTAAAGATTATGTTGGTGGAATAATGGAAATGTGCCAAAATAGAAGAGGCATATATATAGACATGAAATATTTAGATGAAAATAGAGTAACTTTAACATATGAAATGCCTTTAAATGAAATAATTTATGACTTTTTTGATAATTTGAAATCAAAAACAAAAGGATATGCATCATTTGATTATGAATTTAAAGAATATAGACAAGCCAAATTGGTTAAACTTGATATAAGGGTAAATGGAGAAAATGTTGATGCACTATCATTCATTGTGCATAAAGATATGGCTTATAAAAGAGGCAGAAAAATGGTAGAAAAACTAAAAACGGTAATACCAAGACATTTATTCACTGTTCCACTACAGGCAGTTGTTGGAGGAACAATAATAGCACGAGAAACAATATCAGCATTAAGAAAAGATGTACTAGCCAAATGTTATGGTGGAGATATAACAAGAAAGAAAAAATTGTTAGAAAAACAAAAACGTGGTAAAGAGAAGATGAGACAAATAGGAAAGGTAGAGATGCCACAAGAGGCTTTCCTATCAGTACTTAAATTAGATGATGAAGATTAGAAGGGATAAAAATGAAAATAAATATAGTAATGGTAGAGCCAGAAATACCACAAAACACAGGAAATATTGCAAGAACTGCAGCAATTACAGGAGCTAAATTACATTTAGTACATCCATTAGGGTTTGACATATCAGAAAAAGCAGTAAAAAGAGCAGGACTAGATTATTGGGACAAACTAGATATAGAAGAACATGAATCTTTAGAAAAGTTTTTAGAAAAATATAAACCAGAAGAAAACAATATGTTTTTTGCAACCACAAAGGGAAAAGAAGTATATTCTGATGTAGATTATTCAACAATGGATGAAGTGTTTATATTATTTGGAAAAGAAACAAAAGGGCTTCCAGAGTGGTTGTTGAAAAAATATTTAGATACGAAAACTATAAGGATTCCCATGCTTCCAACTCTAAGATCACTTAATCTTTCAAACTCTGTTTGCGTAGTGGTATATGAAATTTTAAGACAGAAGAATTTTGAAAATATGCAAGAAATAAGTACATATTTTGATAATTAGGGAGGAAAAGATGCAAAAAATTTCAAGCAAGGATAATAGCTTAATAAAACATATAAAAAAACTGAAAGATAAAAAATATAGAAATCAGTATAATGAATATATAGTTGAGGGAGC
Organism: uncultured Clostridia bacterium; assembly: GCA_934167965.1. Lineage (GTDB taxonomy): Bacteria > Bacillota > Clostridia > TANB77 > CAG-508 > CAG-269. The sequence goes on from CAKPMJ010000005.1 coordinate 189,353, forward strand.
TAAAATTATAGGAGAGGCAATTAAGGAAGATGCGAAAATAAAGCAAATCATTATATGTGATGGATGTGAGAATAATGAACTTATAGAAGCTAACTTAAAATATGAACTTGCAAAATATGAATGTATATATGTACCAAATAATATATTTAAAATGCTTACAGACGTAGAAAATCCACAGGGAATTTTAGCTGTAATAGAAAAGTCGGGAAAAGATAATAAAATTGATTATAATGCAGATGTAATAGTGGCCTTAGATGATGTACAAGATCCTGGAAATGTAGGAACAATATTAAGGACAATAGATAGTGTAGGTATAAAACAAGTTTTAGTTTCTAAAGGAACAGCAGATGTATATAACTCTAAAGTTATTCGTTCTACAATGGGAGCGATTTTCAGAGTTAATGTTATAGAATGTGAGGATTTAAAAGAAACATTAAAAGAATTAAAGAAGGAAAAATTTAAATTAACAATTACTTCATTAGAAGCAGCTAAATCTATTTATGATATTGAGTATAATAAAAGAGTTATAGTTATGGGAAATGAAGCAAATGGAGTGTCTAAGGACATACAAAAAATGGCAAATGAAAAAGTTATTATTCCTATGCTAGGAAGTACAGAAAGTTTGAATGTTTCAATTGCTACTGGAGTTATATTGTATGAGTATGTTAGACAAAAGCTATGCAATTAAAAATAATTACAATTTTATCTGCGTTAATTGTGATTAAAAATGGAGGAAATACAAATGGATGAAAATAAGAAAAGAGCCTATTCGGAAATAGTAGAAATATTAAAATTAATAGAAGAACCAGAAAAGCTAGAAAATATACCTTTTGAGGTTATACAAATGTTTAAAAACAATGCTGATGCGGAATATAAGCCAGTTATATCTAAGGATATACCATTAGAAGAACAAAATCTAATGAATGAGACATGGGCTATATTAAATTGGATTGCAACAAAATACTGGAATATGGGAGAAAAAGATATTGAGCAAAACAAGATTGAAGAAAACATAGATGAAAAAGAACCAGAATATGTATCAGTATATAATGATATAGAAGAAGAATCATTAGAAGGAAATGACAATTTACCTATGGTAATAGATAATACAAAATGGTATAAAAAAATAATTCAATTTATTAAAAAAATTTTTTCTTGGAAAAAGAAAGATATAAAAGAAGGAGTATAGGATGAGACCTGTCTTACAAAAAAAGAAGAAAAATTACAAATTACTTGTGATATATATATTAATAGCAATAATCTGTATAGTAGGAATAGGTATGGCTTTATATATGCAATATTTTCAGGATGAGAAATTGGGGGTAATATTTGGCATAACAGATTCAGAAGAAGAAGACAAATATAATGATTTGAAAAATAATTTCAATAATATATTTACTAATGATGTAGAAAATATGCAAGATGGTAAATTAAATATACAGAAGATAAATCAAAATTTTGACATTGTTGCTACACGTTATAAATATAGTAAACAGACAGAGGATACAACATTAGAAGTTACAATTCCAAACATTAATATAAAAAGTGATTTAATAACAGAATTTAATGAGCATGTAAAAAATACATATAAAGAACAAGTTGATAAATGTAAAGCATCAAATGAAGGTTATATATATAATGTGAAATATAAGGCTTATATACAAGAAAATATTTTATCACTTATTATATATGCAGAATTGAAAGAAGGAAGTAATAACCAAAGATTAATGATTGAAACTTATAATTATGATATAATAAATGATAAAAGAGTCTCATTAGAAGAATTATTAAGTTTAAGGAATATAGAGGTAAAAACTGCTAACAATAAAATAAAAAGTGAAATAAAACAAGTAAAAGAAAAAAATGATGGATTAGCAGAACTTGGATATAACATGTATAAAAGGGATTATAATTCAGATATATATGATGTAAAAAATACAAAGGAATACTTTTTAGGTATGGATGGAAATTTATATGTAATATATCCATATGGAAATACAGATAGTACCAGTGAAATGGATATAGTTATTTTTATGAACAAATAAAAAAAGAGAAGGGGTTACTTCTCTTTTCTTGAAAATAAAAGGGGATGTTTTTATTTAAGTTAGTATATATACTAACTGTATACTTATATAATACAATACTTTTTTGTCCAAATTGTGAATAGACCGTGAAAGTATATCTAAAATTAATTAGCTTCACCTAAAGTAATAGTGATTTGTTTTTCCTTGTTATTTCTATAAATTTTCAAAGTAATTTTATCTCCAATAGAATGTTTATTTTTAATCTCATTTAATTTATCCATTGTTTTAACTTCTTCACCATCTACTGCAACGATAACATCTTCTGCTTTAATTCCTGCTTTTTCGGCTGCAGAATATTCTTCAACAGAAACTACATAAATACCTTCAGTTAAGTTATATTTTTTAGCTGTTTCTGCATTAAGGTCACGACCTGTAATTCCTATATAAGGTCTTCTAACTTTTTTATAAGTAATTAAATCTTTTGTAACAGATACAGTAGAGTTAATTGGAATAGCAAATCCAATACCTTCAACACCTGTGCTAGAAACTTTTAATGTGTTAACTCCTATAACCTTACCTTCACTATTAACTAAAGCTCCACCACTATTTCCTGAGTTTATAGCTGCATCAGTTTGTATACATACATAATTTGTTCCATCTTGATTATCTTTTACTTCACGATTTAAAGCACTTACAACACCACATGTGATTGTAGTTCCTAGATTCAATGGGTTTCCAACAGCCATTGCAAATTCTCCAACTTTTACATCATCTGAATTAGCAAATTCAGCAGCAGTTAAATTTTCTGCTTCAATTTTTAATACAGCTAAATCAGTTTGAGAGTCTTTACCTACTATTTTTGCATCATATTCTTTATCACTAGTAGATAAAACAACTTTTACAGCTGTAGCTTCTGATATGTCATAATATGTGCTTTCAGAAGATGAGTCAACTACGTGATTATTTGTTAAAATATATCCATCTTCACTTATAATAATTCCTGAACCAGAAGCCTGAGCTTCAGAAGTTGACTGTTTTCCTCCACCGAACATATTAAACATTGAAGATGTTGTTACATTATATGTTATTTTAATTCCAACAATTGATGGTAGAATTTTATTTGCAGCATACACAGCAGTATCTGAATACTTTGATAAAGACACCTCTTCAACTAAACCACTAGTTTTTTCACTAGGTGAAGAAGTAGTAACTGTTGAGTTACCAACTATCTTTTCTTTTATGCTAGGAACACCAAAACAAGTTCCTAATACTACACTACAACCAATTACACCACTTAAAAATGGTACTACAATATTTTTCTTAAAACCTCCCATAGAGTTTTTCTTTGGTTCTAAATCAACTATATTTCTAAAATTATTTTGATTTGATTCCATTATTTTACCTCCTTGTTTATATTATAATATATCGAATTCTCCTTTATAATACAATACTTTTGTGAAAAGTTTGTGAAAAAAATGTTACTTTTAAGAGAATGTCGAAAAGGAGCGAAAAATGCGATGAAAAATGGAAAAAATTTCAAGAAAAATGTTGACAAAGTAAAAAAATGGTTTTATACTGTAAGCGAATTATATAATTTCAAATTGTCAAAAGTTATAACTTTTAATCAAAAAACTTTTAATCGTTTTTTTATTTCTAAATAAAAATCAAAACTAACAAAAATAAATACAGGAGGTGAAACGGCAGAGATTGAATAGAAAAATTATAGCAGATAGTAATAGCGTTTTAAGAAAAATATTTAAAGATGAAGAAAATATAGATGTACTAAAAGATCTTATTGAAACAATATTAAATGTAGAAATAAAAGAAATAAATTTAGTTAAAAATTTACATTATAGTTTAATATATAAAGAAGTAAAAGGTATTGCAGAAGTAAAAATTACCACAACTGATGAAGAAAAAATTTTAGTTGGAATGCAAATAATTGACGGATTTTATATACAAAATAAAATGGTATTGTATCAAGCACAACTTCAACTTAATGAAGAGGTTTATAAAGATGTAACCAAAACAGTAACAATAAATATACTTGATGATGAATATTTTGATGTAACAGATTACAAAAAACAAATACAAGTTAAAACAGTAGGAGCGGTATCTAGTAAAAAGTTTGGAGAGATTTATTTGATACAACTAAAAAAATTTGACGGAAAAAACTATGATGAAAAAGAAAAAGAATGGATAGAATATTTAAAAGAAGAAATACAAGAGCCTAAAAATGAGAAAATAAAAAAATTAGATAATCTTTTAGATGATTATTGGAAAAATGAAGTATTATAAAAGGAGGAACAAAAATAGTTTTACCAGACACTTATATGTTAGAATGTATGTTTAAAAATGCAAACAATAAAGAAGAAATAATTGCATTGATAAAATGTTTATTAAATGAAGATATTAAGGATTTTCAATATATGGGACCATTAAAGTTTAATTCTATAATGGAATATGGATTTTCATTAATAAAAATTAGAACAGTTTTAGAAAGTGGTAAGAAGAAAGAACTGTATATAAAAATGATAAAAGGAGGCAAGGTAAAAGAGTCAATTTTTTGTTATTGGTCATTATTACATGAATTAAATATGGATAGAGTTTTTCCAAAGAAAGTAACTATCTCGGAGAAACAAATAGAAGAAAACAACAAAGATGTAATATTAAATTTTAATCATGAATTTGATTATAGTACAGAAATTAAGTTAATAAAATTGAAAGATTTTATAATAGAGAAATCTGTAAAAAATCCAAATTTAAAGAAATTGCTTAATTATTTAGAAAATAATGATAAAGATATTTTGTTTTTAGGAATTATTGGTATTGATTAATTGGCTAAAATTTATTATAATAAATGTAGTTTATAGTAAAGGAAGGTAATAAAAATGGAATATATTTATAATCCACAAGGAGTTTGTTCAATGAGGATGATTTTTGATATTGATAACAATATTGTAAAAAGTTTAAAGATCATTGGAGGATGTCCCGGAAATACAGTAGGCGTATCAAAATTGGTTGAGGGAAAGAACATTGATGAAATAATCCAGTTATTAAAAGGGATACAATGTGGAAATAAAGGAACATCTTGTCCTGATCAAATTGCAGAAGCTCTAGAAGAATATAAGAAAAATCATTAAAAAAGAAATGGCAATTTATATATTGCCATTTCATACTTTATTTAGTTTTATTAGGTTCTACTTCTAAATATGGTAAAACTTCTTCAAGAATTTTAGAAACTACTGGACCTGCAACTTGTCCACCATGATGTTTACCATTTTCAGGTTTATACATGGTTACTAGTACAACTAATTCAGTATTTTCTACAGGTGTTATAGCAGCAAATGATGCAACATATCCAGCATCTTCGTCATTTTGAGGTGGTTCTGAAGTACCAGATTTTCCACCAATAGAGTAGCCTTTAACTGCAGCTGTTTTACCAGTTCCATCTATTACAACAGATTCCATCATATCACAGATTTTTTTTGCAGTTTGTGAAGATATAACTTGTCTAATAGTTTTGGTTTCAGTTTCTATAACTTCTCCTGTATCACTATTTTTCATAGATTTTACAATTTTAGGTTGCAATAAATATCCATTGTTGGCTATTGCACATACAGCTGTACACATTTGAAGTGGAGTAATTGTAAAACGTTGTCCAAAACTCATAGTTGCTTTTTCAACAGGACCAACATCATCTAATTTATAAAATTGGCTAGAAGATTCACCTGAAAGTCCTACATTAGTTTTAGAAAATAATCCAAAAGCATCATAATACTTATATAGAGTATTTGTATCTATTTTACTTCCTAATTGTATAAAAGCAGGGTTACAAGAATGCTCTAAAGCTTCTCTTAAGTTTTGTTTTCCGTGAGCAGTTTTACTCCAGCATTTAATATTTCTGTCACCTACTTTTTGAACCCCTGTACAGTTGAACTCTCTTTTATCATCTGTATCTAATATATTTTCTTCTAATGCAATAGATGAAGTTATTAGCTTAAATACAGAACCAGGTTCATAAGTTTCAGATACTGAACGTACTCCCCACATATCATATATTCTTTTCAGTTTTTCAGTTTTATCTAAACTATCCCAATTATTAGCATAATATGATGTAACTTTATAAGGTGAATTTAAATCATAATATGGATAAGATGCCATTGCTAAGATTTCACCGGTTGAAGGATTCATTATAATGCAATTTCCACCACGAGCACATTTATTTTCTTTTACACCTTTTTTCAAATATTTTTCTACTATTTTTTGAATATTAACATCAATAGTTAATGTTAGATCATATCCATCTTCAGCTTCAACGAAAGATTCTACAGAATTAGGTATTTCTGTTTGAGCAGCAGTTGTTGAAGTAACAATTTGTCCAGAAGTTCCTTTCAAAATTGAATCATAAGAATATTCGATTCCACTTAATCCTTGATTATCATCTCCACAGACACCGATTACTTGAGATGCAACATTGTGGTATGGATAATATCTTTTGCTGTCTTCATCAATATTTATTCCAGATTTAATTTTGTTGTCTTTCACCCATTGTTTTAATTCAGTTACTTTATCTTCTTCAACTTTTTTAGCTATGGTTACTACTGAAGAAGTACTATTTACTTTGTCAAATGTTTCTTTGTAATCAAGTGAGAAAATTTCAGATAATCCTTTAGCAATGGTTTCTTTCAATTTTTTAGTTTCTTCATCTGTTTTACCTTGTATCTTTTTAGGATTTAGTGTTATTGTATCAACTGTTTCACTTATTGCAAGTGAAGAACCAGTTGAATCATATATATTGCCACGTTTGCTACTAATTATTTCTGTAGTTATTTGATTTTTTAATGCCAAGTCATGTAAATGATCTCCGTCAACTAATTGCAGATAAAACAATCTACAGATTAAAAGAAAAAGAGCTAGAAATAGTAAAATTCGACCAATTTTAATTTTTTTAATACATATCAAATTAGGTGAATTCAGGTTGGCTTTTTGCTGTTTTATGCGTTCTTTTCTTTTAGCTTGCTTGGCTAATTTTAATTGTCTTTTTAATTTTTCTTCTTTATTCAAATTAATCACCAATTCAATTGTATAAGAATTGAACTAAAAAATCAATATTTAAAAATAAAAATATAAAAAAATATAGGAGGTAAAAATAATGTTATCAATAGTAAAATCTATGTCATTAGAAGGAATAGAAGGTAGTTTAGTAGAAATTCAAACAGATATTGCAAATGGCTTACCTGGTTTTGATGTAGTAGGACTTCCCGATGTAAGTGTAAAAGAAGCTAAGGAAAGAGTAAAAACAGCCATTAGAAATTCAAATATAACACTACCTAGTAAAAAAATATTAGTAAATCTGGCACCAGCAGATAAAAGAAAAGAAGGAACTATATTTGATTTACCAATTGCAGTTGGAATTTTAAGCGCACTTGGAGAAATAAATAAAAATCATGTAAAGGATTTTAATAGTACAGTGTTTCTTGGAGAATTGTCTTTGGACGGAAAAATAAATAGAATAAAAGGTGTATTACCTATGTGCATGGAAGCAAGAAATTTGGGAATAAGAAGAGTTATTTTACCTAAACAAAATGCAAGAGAAGCGGCGTTGGTTGAGGGATTGGAAGTTATTGCTGTATCAAAATTACAGGAAGTTATAGATTATATAAATGAAAATTTAAATATCAATAAACAAGTAATGGATATAAGAAAAATATTTCAAAATAAAAATAGTTACAATATAGATTTTTCAGAAGTAAAAGGACAAGATGGTGCAAAAAGAGCATTAGAGATTGCAATGGCAGGAGGACATAATTGTATATTAATAGGAAGCCCAGGTGCAGGAAAAACAATGTTGGCACAAAGGTTACCAACAATATTGCCTGATATTACTTTTGAAGAATCTTTAGAAATTACAAAAATTTATAGTGTAGCTGGAAATATAAAAAATGTAGAAAATTTGTTAAGAAATAGACCATTTAGAAATCCTCACCATACTGCATCACCAATATCAATGATTGGTGGAGGAAGAAATCCAAAACCAGGAGAAATAAGTTTGGCTCATTTAGGAATTTTGTACTTAGATGAGTTGCCAGAGTTTAGTAGAAATACATTAGAAGTATTAAGAGGACCATTAGAAGATAAAAAAGTTACAATAAGTAGAGTTAATTCTATAATTACATATCCATGTAATTTTATGTTTGTAGCAAGTATGAATCCATGTCCTTGTGGATATTATGGCACCAATACTGACAAATGCAAATGCTCAGAGAAAAGTATAAGAAATTATTTAGGAAAGATTAGTGGCCCATTACTAGATAGGATTGACATACATATAGAGGTTAAACCTGTACCATATAAAAAGATAGGAGAGGAAAACAGAGAGGAAAGCTCAGAAAGTATAAGAGTGAGGGTAAATAAAGCCAGAAATATTCAACAAAAAAGATATCAAAATTTAGATTTATCATGTAATGCTGAGTTAACGCCTAGCCTTATTAGTAGATTTTGCAGAATTGATAATAATGCAAGGGAATTATTAAAAAAGGCCTTTGAAAATCTATCGCTTAGTGCAAGAGCATACAATAAAATTTTAAAAATTTCTAGAACAATTGCTGATCTTGAAGGAGAAGAAGAAATAAAAGTTACTCATATAGCAGAGGCAATACAGTATAGAAGTTTGGATAGGAAGTATTGGAATAGATGAGAGTTATTGAGTTTAATGATGAAGAATTTCCAGAGAGTTTAAGAAACTTAAAAAAAACTCCAAATAGATTATATTTTCAAGGAAATATAAATATTTTAAATCAAAATGGTATAGCAGTTATAGGTACAAGAGAATGCTCTGAATATGGGAGAAGATGGTGCGAAAAATTTGTAAAGGAATTATTAGAATATGATTTGGTAGTTATAAGCGGAATGGCTAGGGGCATTGATACAATTGTACACAAGACAGCATTAAAATATGGAGGTAAAACTATTGCAGTATTACCAAGTGGATTTAATAATATTTATCCAAAAGAGAATTTAGAATTATATGAGCAGATAATAGCTAATGATGGATTAATTATTAGTGAATATATGCCAGAAATAGAATCAAGTTCAAATAGATTTTTAGAAAGAAATAGAATAGTAAGTGGCTTATCTATTGGGACGCTAATTATAGAGGCTGAATATAGAAGTGGAACCAGTGTAACAGCAAGAATGACAAAAGAGCAGGGTAAATTGGTATTTTGTATTCCAGGCAGTTTAGACAATAAGAAAAGTATTGGAACTAATAGACTAATACAAAATGGAGCTAATCTTGTTACAAAGGTGGAAGATATAATAGAAAACTATAATTTACAAAAGAAAATAAAAATTGGGATTAAAGATGAGATATTAGATATTTTGTCTGATAAGCCAATAGATTTTAATGAACTTTTAAAAAATAGTAACTTAAAAATAAATGAATTTATGGCAAAAATTACAATGCTTGAATTAGAGGGATATATTAAAAGGTTGCCAGGAAATAGGATTAGTAAAAATGAATAATAAAGAAGTTGGAGATTTAGGAGAAAAGATTGCGGTAGAATATATCAAAAAGAAAGGATATATATTAATACAGAGAAATTTTAGATGTAAACAAGGAGAAGTTGATATTATTGCAAAAGATAAAGATGAATATGTCTTTATAGAAGTAAAAACAAGAAATAGCAAAATGTTTGGACAACCAGCAGAAGCGGTTAATTGTTTAAAGAAAAAGCATATATATAATGTTACTAGATATTTTTTATATAAATATAAAATAGAAGAGGGTCCGATAAGATTTGATGTAATAGAGATATTATTAAATAAAGATGGATATAAAGTAAATCATATAAAACAAATAGAAATAGTATAAAAGCTCTTGAGAAATTCATCATTTTGTAGTAAAATATAAAAGAGGTGTAAAATGGAAACAGTATTAGAAGAAACAAAATACTTAATGAAAAAATATAAAATAAAAGCTAATAAAGGATTAGGCCAGAACTTTTTAGTAGATGATAATGCTTTACAAGACATAGCAAATGGAGCCAATATACAAGAAAATGACATAGTAATAGAAATAGGACCAGGTCTTGGAAGTTTAACTAAATTATTGTTAGACAAGGCAAGAAAAGTAATATGTGTAGAATTAGATAAAAACATGTTGAAATTATTAAACGACAGATTTATAGCATATAACAATTTTGAAATTATTAACAATGATATTTTGAAAGTTGATCTAAATAAACTTATTAAAGAAGAAAAAGAAAAAGATAGTGCCATTCAAAATGTAAGAGTAGTAGCAAATTTACCATATTATATAACAACACCAATAATAATGAAACTAATAGAAAATGACTTAGACATACAAAGTATAACAGTTATGATTCAAAAGGAAGTTGCTGATAGATTAATTGCTGTTCCAGGAACAAAGGATGCAGGAGCTATTACATACACAATATATTATTATTGTGAAACAGAAAAAATTAGAGAAGTGGAGAATAGTTGCTTTATACCTGCACCAGAGGTTACATCAGAAGTTATAAATTTAAAGATAAGAAAAGAGCCACCAATACAAGTAAAAGATAAAAAGGTGATGTTTCATATAATTAAAAGTGCATTTATGCAAAGAAGAAAAACATTATTAAATGCTTTAACAAATGTAAAATTATTTAAAAGTAAAGAAGAAGGAATTGAAATTTTAAAAAAATTGAATTTAAGAGAAGATGTAAGAGCAGAAAATCTAACTATTCAAGATTTTGCTAATATCACAAATATTTTTATGGCTAATATGTAAAATATATTGGCTTTTTACAGTATTTATGCTATAATATATAGAGATTTTAGAGAAGGAGGGTAGGTATGAACCAGATTTTAGTTACAGAAAAATTGTATGTTACACCAGAATTAAGAAGAAAAAAGAAAATGTATAAATTCAGTTTTATTATATCAATATTTTTAGTAATAGCATTAATTTCTGCTTATGCCTATGCTCAATATGATAGAAATAAAAGTGAAGAATTATCACAAGATATATTAGAAGATATAGAAGAAAAATTTGAAGTTGCAGATGCACAAGATAATACAACAATCAATAAAGATGATAAAGTATGGGTAATAGATTTGCAAGCTACTCAGGCGGATCATTATGAAATTGAAGAAAGTGTAACTACATCAATATCAAAAGTTTCTGAAAAAGATACTAAACAAACTAAAATAGATGAAAACAGAGGAAAATATACAGCACCAAATGGAAAAGTATATAACTACATTGGATATATTAGTATCCCATCAATAGATGTAAAATATCCAATCTTATCAGAAACAAGTGTAGCTTTATTAAAAGTTTCAGTGTGTAAATTTTGGGGAGGAAACCCTAATGAGGTAGGAAATTTATGTATAGCAGGTCATAACTATAGAAACAAAAAGTTTTTCAGTAAAGTAATTAATTTACAAAAAGGAGATATTATAGAAATTACTGATTTAGACAAAAACAAGTTAAAATATAAGATTTATGATAAATACACAGTTGGATCAAAAGATGTAAGTTGTACTAGTCAGTTAACAAATGGAAAGAAAATTGTTACATTGATTACATGTACAAATGATAGCAAGAAGAGAGTTATTGTAAAAGCGGAAGCAATAAAATAAAAAGTATTAACTAAAAGAGCTTTTCTTTCATAAAATATATAGATATTTATGAAAGGGGAGTTTTTTTATGGCTAGAATATTAGTTTTTAATAATGATACGAACAAGATGGAGGTATATACAAGGGCAGAATCTGATTCAATGCCATACAATACAAATAGAACTCTTACTGTAAGAGAATTTAGAGGATCAAGTAAATCAAATATATTGTGGACTACTAAGAGAACAATGCAAAGTTGGAATAGCCAAAGATATATATATGGTGCTCCAATACCAGTGGGATTTGCATTTAAGAGACCTTATGAAGGTGGTCATGGAAACCAAAGTCAACACTATGCAGGAGTATCTTTTGACGTTGGTCAGACATTAAGTGCTACACAAAGAAATAGGCTATATAATAGTGCTGTAAGTTCAGGAGTATGGGCGTATGTTGAACCAAGGTCATTAACTCCAACATGGGTACATTTTGATAAAAGATTTGGGACTCCTGCTTGTTCTTCTGGTGGATTTCCTACATTAAGAAGAGGAAGCATAAGTAATTATGTATGTATATTGCAAGATGATTTAAACACTTTAGGATATCCTACGGGTGGATTAGATGGAATATTTGGTAAGCAAACAGATACAGCTGTTAGGAATTATCAAAGAAAACTAGGGATTACAGTAGATGGAATAGTTGGATGTAATACATGGAGGTCTTTGCAAGAAGCGGTAGTCGGAACAGGTGCAACTAGTACAACAATAAATTAAGAGTTCAATTTTGGCATTGAACTCTTAAAAAATTATATATTGATTTTTAGACAAGATATGCTATAATATGACTATATAGAATAATAGGAGATTTAATATGAATTTATATGTAATTAGACATGGACGAACAGATGACAATGATAAGGGAATTTTTAATGGATTATATGATGAAGATATAAATGAAACAGGAATAGGACAAGCAAAAGCTGCAAGCAGAGAGGTGGCACGTTTAGATATAGACTTAATAATTTGTTCACCATTATTAAGGACAAGGCATACTATGGAACTAATAAATGTTAATAATATTCCAGTAATATATGATGAGTTATTAGTTGAAAGAGATTATGGAGAATTAACTGGTAAGTCAGTAGAATTGACCAAAGGACATAATATGTGGGAATATAATAAAAGCGTTGATTTTGAAGGACTAGAACAAGCAAAAGATATTATAAACAGAGGGAAAAGGTGCCTAGATAATATAAAAAATAAATATCCAGATAAAAATATATTAATAGTAACACATAATGGAATGGCTAGAGCAATTTATGTATATTTTTATGGTATTCCAGAGGATGGAAATTTATATAATTGTGGAAGGCAAGATAATTGCGAAATAAGAAAATATGAATGGTAAAGGAGAATAATGATGTTTTTTGCAAGACCGGGCACATATAAGCCTTGTGGAATATATACAATAGGGCATTTTGCTCTATTGGCAATTGTTACACTTGGAGTAATTATAGCTTTAAAATATACAAAAAATAAAAGTAGCGAAGAAGTAAAAAAAATAATTAGAAGAATAACGGTTTTTCTTTGGATATTAGAAATAATAAAAATAATTTTTAATATGATAATAGGAAATGTTAGCAATCCAAATACATATATACCATTATATTTTTGTAGTATAATATTATATGCAGGAATACTTAGTGGATTTTGTAAAGGAAGATTAAAACATACAGGTGATGTTTTTCTATCAACAGGGGGATTAATTGCAGGTATAGTATTTTTACTATATCCAAGTACATCTTTACCTACATATCCAATATTTCATTATATAAGTATACAAAGTATGATATTACATGGATCAATGGTATATTTAGGAATATTATTAAATGTAACACATTATATTGAATTAGAAAAAAAGGACATAAACTATTATGCCATATTGATTTTAATAATAAGCGTTTTAGCATATATAATAAACAATATCTTTGACAGTAATTTAATGTTTATTTCAAAAGATTTTCCAGGTACACCTATATCATTAATATATCACGCATCAAGAGAATTGTTTACAACGGTAATGGTTGTTGGTCAAGCAACAGCACCTTTTTATGTAGTATATGGAATAAGGAAATTAATAAGTAAAAAAGAAGAAAAGTAGTATTTTACTATTTTTCTTCTTTTAAATTTTTATTATTAAATAATATGTTTTTGATTTTTATAAAAATATTAAATTTATGTTTATTGGAAATGGCAGTTTCAATTCCACCATTTTCTAAGACATTACTTTTATGTTCAAGTTTATTCATTGTTTCAATATAGTAATTTTCGAAAAATACATAATCATTGGTAGTTCCTATAATATTTTTAAATTTATCTAATCTTCTTCTAAATATATCTAAATCTTCTAAATTAAAAATATTATTAAATTCATAATTAAACATATTTTCTATTATTAGATTTTGGACTTTTATAAAAGTATCGGAAATATTATCTTTATAAGCATTTAATTTTTCTGTTAAATCTGTAAATTTAGAGTCACCATCATCTAATAAAGAAATTTTATTATTAAGTTTTATAATTTTTTCTTCTAATCTTAAAATTGTGTTAAACCCTGACTCTATTGCTTTATATATTTTAGGTGAAGTTTGCTTAATTAATAAGTTTTTAAAATCATCATTAGAAAATAATGTACTTTTACACATAATTTCTTCACCAGTAAAATATATTAATTGATTTAAAAGTGCGCATTCTAATGGATAATATGATGGACTTGGTGTACGCATTGTAATTCCATAGTACATTTCAATATCTGGTGTGATACCAATTAACTTTGCAGATATATATTGAACAGCTGCTTCATTTAGACCAGTACCTGTAAGTCCCATTCTTATTAATTTATTTCCTTGTTTCACTTCCTGGAAATAATGTAAACACTCATGAATAGCAAATTCCTCTAAATCTTCATCAGCAATATGTTCATTGAAGTAAATGGATGTATTTTTATGAAAATAGCTAGCCTCAGCCATACCTTCACGCATTTTAGCTTTATACATATTCAATTTTAAAAACTTAGTAATTATACTATCTTCATCTAGATAGAAATTTGGGAATGCAGTAACTAATTTATGTGATATATTCTTGATTATAGGTATAGTTACTGATTTATCTAATTCGTATATTGGTTCAATTCCTTCTCTTTTTAAATCGTTTTTTATACTCATTGGTACTCCTCTTATTTTCTAGATTAATTTTTCTAATATTTGAATTGCATTAGATGCTGCACCTTTTCTAATATTATCTGCTACAACCCATAGGTTTAGAGTATTTGGTTGGCTGAAATCTCTTCTTATTCTACCAACATATACTTCATCATGACCATTTGCAACAGTTGCCAAAGGGTAAATATCATTTTGAACATCATCATATACAATAATTCCTGGTGCATTTTTTAAAGTGTTTATAACATCATCTAGCTCAAAGTCGTTTTCGAATTCAATGTTTATTGATTCACCATGGCAGTTTTCTACTGGTACTCTGACTGCAGTAGCAGTAACAGCAAGATCAGGTTTATTTAAAATTTTTCTAGTTTCATTCACCATTTTTAATTCCTCTTTGGTATATCCATTTTCAGTAAATACATCTATATGAGGTAAGCAATTATTATATATTGGATGTGCAAATTTCTTTAAATCATTTCCTGTTGATTTGTTTTTTAAATCTTCTAAACCTAAAATCCCAGCACCTGAAACTGCTTGATAAGTTGAATAAACAACTCTTTTAATTTTATATTTGTCATCTAATGGTTTTAATGCCACTACTGCTTGTATTGTTGAACAATTAGGGTTAGCAATAATACCTTTATTTGATTTTATATCATTTGGATTAACCTCTGGAACAACTAATGGAACATCTTTGTCCATTCTAAAAGCACTACTATTATCAATTACTATACAGCCTTTTTGTGCTGCTATTGGTGCAAAATGTTTTGCTGTTTCTCCACCGGCAGAAAAGATTGCAAAGTCAAATCCTTCATCAAATGAATTATCAGTTAATTCTTCTGCTATATAGGTTTTTCCTAAAAATTTTATTTCCGTTCCAGCAGATTTTTTGGAACAAAATAATTTATATTCAAAATTCGGTAAATTTTTTTCTTCTAATACTGTTAGAGCAGTTCTACCTACTAAACCAGTTGCTCCAACTATTGCTAATTTGTAATTTTTATTCAATGTAAACCACCTCTTTATGAGAATATTATATGACAAAATTAATTAATTTGTCAATTGAAATTATATAAATCTGTTTACAAGAAACTTATAGAAATTTAAAAATGTATCTTCATAGTGAGGATACATTTTTTTATAAAAAGTTTAAAATTACTGGAAAAATAAACAAATTTGTGGTATACTAATAATATATTTTTTAGAGAGGTTGGGATTAAAATGCAAAGAGAAATAACAGTGGAAGAAATTGAAACAACAATAAATAGTTATACAAATATTGAAGAACCAATAATAGTGAAGAGAGAAAATAAAGATGACTTAATAATTATAAGTATGGAAGAGTACAAAAAAAAATTATACCTAGCAGATTTAGATAAAAAATTATTAGAGGGCGAAGAAGATATAATAAATGGAGAAGTTTATGATGCTAGAGAAGTACTAATGGAGTTGAGAGAAAAATATGGGTATTAATTATAAAGTAGTATTAACGGCTAAAGCCAGGGATGAAATAGAAGAGATTTATAATTATATTTCAAAATCATTAATGGCGGAAAAAGCAGCTAATAATTTGATGAGCAAAATACATAACAATATTTTGATGTTAGAAGAGATGCCTAAATCATGTAGTGTAATAGAACAATATAAAGATAGGAAATATGAATATAGAAAATTAATAATAAATAATTACGTTGCTATATATCGCATTGATGAAGAAAACAAAGTGGTTTATATTATCAGAATTGTTTATGGCGGAAGAAATTATTTAAATGAAATATAAAAAAGGAGAAAGTAATGTTTACAGATTATACAAAAATAATAATAAAAGCTGGAGATGGCGGAAATGGAGCCATATCATTTAGAAGAGAAAAATATGTAGCTGCTGGGGGACCAGACGGAGGAGACGGTGGAAGAGGCGGAAATGTATATTTCAAAGTTGATAAAGACAAAAATACACTAATAGATTTTAGATATAATAAAAAATATAAAGCCCAAAATGGAGAAAATGGAAGTGGAGCAAAATGTAATGGTAAATATGGAGAAAGCATTTATATAGGAGTTCCAATAGGTACTGTTATAAAAGATGCCGAAACAGGAAAAATAGTTGCTGACTTATCAGAACCAGAGCAAGTAGAACTTGTCTTAAAAGGTGGACAAGGAGGAAAAGGAAATACTCATTTTGCAACAGCAACAAGGCAAGCACCAAGATTTGCTCAAGATGGAGAAAAAGGAGAAGAAAAAGAAGTAATTCTGGAATTAAAATTACTTGCTGATGTAGGATTATTAGGTTTCCCAAATGTGGGAAAATCTACATTTTTAAGTACAGTAACAGATGCTAAACCTAAAATTGCAAATTATGAGTTTACAACTTTAGAACCAAATCTTGGAGTAGTAAAATCTAAAAATGGAGAAAGTTTTGTAATAGCAGATATACCAGGAATAATAGAAGGTGCAAGTGAAGGTGTAGGACTAGGACTTAAATTTTTAAGACATATAGAAAGAACACGTTTATTATTACATTTAATTGATGTATCTGGGGCATCTGGTAGAGATCCGATAGAAGACTTTAATACTATAAATAAAGAATTAGAACAATATAGTGAAAAATTAGCTAAAAGAAAGCAAATTATTGTTGCAAGTAGAGCAGATATTATTCAAGATGAAGAATTATATAACAGATTAAAAGACTTGGCAAAAGAAAAAAATATGGAAATATTTAAAATTTCAAGTGTAACAGGTGAAGGAGTGAAGGAATTATTAGACTTTGTTACTGAAACATTAAAAACACTACCAAAAGAAAATATATTTGAGGAAGAAGAAAGAGTTGTATATACACTTGAAGAAGAAAAAGACAAATTTGAAATAGAAAAAATAAAAGGTGAATTTGTAGTTACAGGAAAAGCTGTAGAGAGAGTTATGGGAAGAGTAAATATTAATGACAATGAATCAATGTATTATTTCCACAAATGTTTAGTGAATTTAGGAGTTGATGCTAAACTTAAAGAAATGGGAATAAAAGAAGGAGATATAGTTAATATTTTGGATTACAAATTTGAATGGTATGAATAAAAAATAAAAAAGTCAAATAAAATGCAAAATTTTGTTTGACTTTTTAAATTAGTTGTGATATTATATGTACAATAAAATAATGGGAGTGATTTTAAATGGTAAAAAGTGTAAGAATGGGAAGAAAGAGAAGAGAAGGACTTAATAAAAGAGAAAAAGCAATTCTAAAATTTATTGAAAAATCAGTAGAAGAAAAAGGTTATCCACCATCAGTAAGAGAGATAGGAAAAGCTATAGGATTAAAATCAACAGCAACAGTACATGCCTATGTTGCAAGACTTACAGAGCAAGGATACATATCAAAAGAAAATAATAAAGGAAGAACATTAAAACTATTAAAAGGTGGAAATGGACAACCTATCGAGCAAAATAACAAAAAGGATTTCTATCTACAAAAAGAAATGGTAGATGTTCCATTAGTAGGAAAAATAACTGCTGGAGCACCAATATTAGCAGTAGAAAATGTAACAGACACATTTCCTATTCCACTTGACTTTGTTGGAAATTCAGATAGTTTTATGCTTACTGTCAGAGGAGAAAGTATGATAGAAGCAGGAATACTAGATGGAGATTATATTTTGGTAAGAAAACAAAATAATGCAACAAACGGAGAAATAGTAGTTGCATTAATAGAAGATGAAGCAACAGTAAAAACATTTTATAAAGAAAAAGATCATATACGTTTACAACCAGAAAATTCTACAATGGATCCAATTATAGTTCCAAACTGTGATATACTTGGAAAAGTAATAGGAGTATTTAGAAAAATGTAGAGAGGTCATAATGGCAAAGAAAAAGATAAAAATAAAAAGAAAAAATAAAAATACTAAAAAAATATTTTTAGTAATAATAGCAATAATAATTATAATTTTCATAATAAAAAGCAATAAAAAAGAAGAGATATCTACTAAAACTAGAATTATAATACAAAACCAAGAATGTACAAGTCAATTACAAAATGATTTAATAAAAAATGAAGATGTTATATATATGAGTTTAGAGGATATAAAAAATTTAATAGACAATACTATATATCAAGAAAAAGACTTAATAATAACCTCAAGCGATAAAAAAATTGCTACATTAAAAATAGATAAAGATAATGTAAAAATAAATGGTTCCAAAATAACTATTAAAGGAAAGCCATACAAAATCGAACAAAAAAAGATATATTTACCTATATCAGAAATGAAAAATATATATGATATGGACTTTATATATATAGACAAAAGTAACACTGTAACTATAGACTATTACTCAAAAGAACTAAAAAAAGCATACACGAAGAAAAAAGTTGCAATAAAAAATGAAACTAAAAATAGTAGCAGAACCATACAAAAAGTTAAAAAGGGAGATTGGCTAGTATATATATCAGATGAGAATGGATGGGCAAAAGTTAGAACTCAAGAAGGAAACATTGGATATGTAAAAATGAAAAAATTGACCAATTTTACTACAGAAAGAGAAAATATGAATACAAATGAAAATTCAAAAGTGATAGATAAATATCTTAGAAAAGACATTTCAAAAAAAGATATAAGTACATATTCCAAAAGGCAAAAAGTAATAGAATCTATTTTAAATGAGGCAATTAATAAAGAATATTTTGGTGTAAAAATAATCTTTAAAGATAATCAAGAAGGAAAAGAAAGATTTGAAATAGAATCAGAGCCTATGCTAAAAGAATGTGGAATTAAAATTGTTTTTGAATAGAACGAAAGGAAGAAATGATGAAAAAAACACCGCTAATTATTTTAGGAAGTATAATAGCTTTTATAGTTATTATCATAATTATTACTATAGCATGGTATCAAGCACAATTAAAGCCTGCTAATAATAAAAATGCAGAAGAGAAAACAATAGAAATAACTTCAGGAACAAGTACAGTACAAATTGTAGATTTATTAAAACAAAATAATTTAATAAATAATGAATTAGCTGCAAAAATATATATAAAATTAAACAAAGTAAAATCGTTGCAAGCTGGAAAATATACTTTAAATACAGGAATGACGCTAGAAGAAATTATAAAAGTAATATCTTCAGGAGATGTATTAGATGAAAAAGTAAAGATTACATTTATTGAAGGAAAAAATATGAGATGGGTTGCAAAGAAAATTGCAGAGCAAACAAATAATACTGAAGATGATGTATATACACTATTGCAAAACAAAGAATATATTAAATCTTTAATCAAAAAATATTGGTTTTTAACGGATAATATACAGAATAGTAATATTTATTACCCATTAGAAGGATATTTGTACCCAGACACATATATATTCGAAAATAAAGATGTATCAGTAAAAGAAATTTTTAATATTATATTAAACAAAACAGAAAAAGTTTTAGCTAATTACAAAACTCAAATACAAGAAAGCAAATATAATGTACATCAAATACTTACTATAGGATCAATGATAGAATTAGAAGGAAAAAACAATAATGATAGATTAGGAATATCAAGTGTATTCTATAATAGACTTGCAAAAGGAATGAGTTTAGGAAGTGATGTAACAACATATTATGGAATAAAAGTGGATATGGGAGAAAGAGATTTATATAAAAATGAGATAAACACGTATAATCCATATAATACTAGAGGACCAAAGATGCAAGGAAAATTACCAGTTGGACCAATATGTTGTGTATCTGATGAATCAATAAATGCAGCATTAAATCCAAGCAAAACAGATTATCTATATTTTGTTGCAGATATGAATGGAAATGCACATTTCGCAACAACTTACGAAGAACATCGACAAATAATTAGTGATTTAAGAAAGCAAGGATTATGGTATAATTACAAATAAAAATAATTAATAAGTTCAAGTAATATTTCTTGAACTTATTATCATTTTATGGTAAAATATACATGAATTTTTAATACAATTTATAAATATAAATGTATTATATAATATATTAAGGGGCGAAAGCTTATGAAAAAAATTTTATTTGAAGGCTGTGGAACAGCAATAGCAACACCATTCAATGAAAATGGAGTAAACTTAGAAGAATTCAAAAGATTAGTAGAAGACCAAATTGAAAACAATGTAGATGCATTAATTGTATGTGGAACTACAGGAGAATCTGCTACAATGACAGAAGAAGAAAGATTGCAAACAATAGAATGTGCAGTTAAAACATCTAATGGAAGAATACCAATAATTGCAGGAACAGGAGCAAACAATACAAAAGCAGTTATTGAAATGAATAAAAAAGTAGAACAATTAGGAGTAGATGGAGTTTTAATAGTTACTCCATATTATAATAAAACAACACAAGAAGGATTATTAGCTCATTATAAAGTAATAGCAGAAAACACAAAGTTGCCAATTATTCTTTATAATGTACCAAGTAGAACAGGAGTAAATATAAAACCAGAAACGTGCTTAAAACTTTCAAAAATATCTAATATAGTAGCAATAAAAGAAGCAAGTGGGGATTTGTCACAAATAGCTGAAATAATCAATTTATGTGGAGAAGAATTAAGCATATATTCAGGAAATGACGACCAAGTAATTCCTATTTTATCATTAGGTGGAAAAGGAGTAATATCAGTATTATCAAATATTAAACCAAAATACACACATGATATGTGTTGTAACTATTTCAATGGTAATGTAAAAGAGGCTGCAAGAATGCAAATAGAAGCTATACCATTAATAAAAGCTCTATTTTCAGAGGTTAACCCAATACCTGTAAAAGAAGCATTAAATATGGTTGGATATGATTTTGGAATTCCAAGACTTCCGCTAATTGAAATGTCAGAAGAAGGAAAGAAAAAATTATCAAATTTGATTGGGTAATATTTCTATTGTATGAGAAAAAATGATATGATATAATGATTGCAAAGAGGTTATAAAAATGATTAAAGATAAAGCAGTAATATTGCAAGATACAGAATATATGCAAATCATTAAAGATATCTTAGAAAATAAATCTGTACAACAAATGAAACAATATAGACAACACTTTAATGTAACATGTTTTGACCATTGTCTATATGTTTCATACAATACATATTTGTTATGTAAAAGATATAATTTAGATTATATTTCAGCAGCAAGAGCAGGTATGGTACATGATTTATTTTTATATGACTGGAGAAAAAGACAAGATGGTAGAAAAGGATTACATGCATATACACATCCTATGCAAGCATACAAAAATGCAAGTACATTCTTAAAACTAAATGATAAAGAAAAAGACATGATTATAAAACATATGTGGCCAGTAACGTTAGCATTACCAAGATATAAAGAAACATTTTTAATGATATTCATAGATAAATATTTTGCTGTAGAAGAAAGAAAAATACATATAAAATAGGAGGAAAAGGATGATAAAAAATAAATTAAAAAAAGTAATTTTATTGGTGTTATTAGTTGGCTTTATTGTAATTATGCCAAATTACGTAAATGCAGCTAAAGTATCAGTTGGAAAGGTAAAAGGTGTAAAAGCCTCATCAATTACAGATACTACAATGAAATTGTCATGGAAAGGTGTAAGCAAAGCAACAAAATATAGAGTATATGTATATAATAGTTCAAAGAAAAAATATGAATATTATGGACAAACTAAAAGTAAATCTATGACGATAAAGAAATTAAAATCTGCTCAAGAGCAAAAAATAAAAATACGTGCATATAGAACTGTAAAAGGTAAAAAATATTATGGGTCTTACTCATCTATATTAACTGTTGTAACAAATCCATCAAAAGTTAAAAATTTAAAATCTACATCTCAAAAAGAAAAAGAACTAAAGTTAGAATGGAATAAAGTTTCAAGAGCTAGTGGATATAGAGTGTATAAATACAATTCATCAAAAAGAAAATATGAATATTATGGACAGACTAAATCAAATAACATAACAGTTAAAAAATTAAAATCAGCTGAAGAATATAAGTTTAAAGTAAGGGCATACAAAGAATATAAACGTAAAAAATATTATGGTTCATATTCTGATGTATTAACAACTTCAACTACCCCAGAACAAGTAAAAAATTTAAGAATCAAATCTAAAGGTGACAATTCAGTTAATATATCTTGGAATAAAGTTTCAAGAGCATCAGGTTATAGATTATACATAGCTGATTCATCTAATAAATATCAATATTATGGACAAACAAAAAGTACTTCAATTAAAATTGAAAAACTAAAATCAACACAAATTTATCAAATAAAAGTAAGAGCATATAAAGAAGTAAATAAAAATAAATATTATGGTTCATATTCAAATGTAGTAAAATTAACTACAAAACCAAGTAAAGTTTCAGGAGTATATGTAGCAGATAGAAACGAAAATAGTTTGAAATTATCTTGGAATAAAATCAGTGGAGCTACAGGATATAGAGTATATAAATATAATGGAAACTCAAAAAAATATGATGTATATTCAAATGTAACAAATAATGAAGTAACAGTAACAGGTTTATCAGAAGTAACTACATATAAATTTAAGATAAGGGCATATATTACTCTAGATAAGAACAGCAATTATGGAGATTACTCAAATGTATTAGAGACAGCAACATCTACAGTTAGAGTAACAGGATTAGAATCTTCTAAGCAAACAGAAAATTCTATAATAATTAACTGGAATAAAGTAAGCAAAGCAGAAGGATATACAATATATGTATATAGTCAATCTAGCCAATCATATAAAGAAAAAGCAACAACAAATAATAATTCATTTGAAATTACAGGTTTAGATACAGCTAAATTCTATAAAATATATGTTAAGACATATAAAACAATAAATGGAGTTAAATATTATAGTAAACAATCAGGAGTATTATCACAAAAAACACTATCTACAGATAAGATTAAAGCAGGAATAGATGTATCAAAATGGCAAGGAGATATTGACTGGCAAAAGGTTAAAAATAAGGGAATAGACTTTGCAATATTAAGATTAGGATGGATTGGAAATAATGGAAATAGTCTAGATGGCAAATTTGAAAGAAACTACAATGAATGTAAAAGATTAGGCATTCCAGTAGGAGTTTATGTATATTGTTATAGTGCTAGCACAAAAAAAGCAGAAGAAGGAGCTAACTGGGTAACTAAACAATTAAAAAATAAACAATTAGATTATCCTGTATATATTGACATGGAAGATGATTCTATTAGAGGATTAGGAAAGAAAACACTTACTAGCATATGTGAAAAGTTTAATACTATAATGATAAAAGAAGGATTTGAAGCAGGAGTTTATGCGAATAAATATTGGTTAGATACATATTTAGATGGAGAGGCATTAAAACAAAAATATTCTATTTGGCTTGCTCATTATACAGATAAAACATCATATACTGGTTATGAAATGTGGCAATACACAAGTACTGGATCTGTAAGTGGTGTAGATGGAAGTGTAGATTTAAATGTAATGATTGTTTTTAGAAAGGATTGATATTAGTTGATAAAAGTATTAGTAAATGGATGCAATGGAAGAATGGGACAAACAGTTTGCAATTTAATTAAAGAAAGTGATACATTAGAATTATGTGCTGGATTTGATAGAGAAGTATTAGATAGTTCAGACTTTGAAGTATTTACAAAAAATGAAGATATAAATATAAAACCTGATGTTATAATTGATTTTTCTATACCAGTATCTACATTTAATATATTAGAATATGCAAAACAAAATAATATTCCAGTAGTTATTGCGACAACAGGATTTACGGGAAGTGAAGAAATGAAGATTGTGGAATATGCAAAAGAAATACCAATATTTAAATCAGCAAATATGTCTTTTGACGTAAATATGATGAAACATTTAGTAATGCAAATTGCACCAAAATTAAAGAATACAGATATAGAAATAACAGAAGTACACCATAATAGAAAAGTTGATAGTCCTAGCGGTACAGCTCAAATGCTTGCAGATAGTATAAATGAAGCACTTGGAGGAAAATATCATTGTGAATATAATAGACATGATAAACATGAGAAAAGAGACAAATATGAAATTGGAATGTCTTCAATTAGAGGTGGAAACATAGTTGGAGAACATACAGTACAATTCTTTGGAGAGTTTGAAACATTTGAAATAAAACATACATCTTATTCAAGAAATGTATTTGCAGAAGGTGCACTAAGAGCAGCAGAGTTTATAGTAAGAAAAGGAGCAGGACTGTATAATATGGATGACTTAGTAAATGATTAATATAAAAAATGACTTAGATTTAATTTGTTAAATTCTAAGTCATTTTTTTGTAAAATCCAATCAAAAGTATAGACAATTTAATTATTTTGTGTTATTATCTTTATTGTATTAATTTTGCTGATGTGGCGGAACTGGCAGACGCACTGGACTCAAAATCCAGCGGGAAACCATGTGGGTTCGAGTCCCACCATCAGCACCAAGTAAGCAGTATTTATATAAATTAAATACTGTTTTTTTAAATAAGAATCTATCTAGATTTAAAAAGGAGAATGATATATGGAAAAATGGTTATCATGGGCTATAGAAATACAAAGTTTGGCACAAGCAGGAATTACATATACAAAAGACTTATATGATAAAGAAAGATATGAGAGGCTAAGAGAAATATCGGCAGAAATGCTAAAAGAAAAAACTAATGTACCACTAGAAAAGGTAAAAGATTTATTTTGTAATGAGATAGGTTATCAGACTCCAAAACTAGATACAAGAGCAGCAATATTTAAAGGTAATAGGATATTATTGGTACATGAAAAAAATGATACATGGTCTTTACCTGGAGGATGGTGTGATGTTTTAGAATCAATAAAATCTAATACTATAAAAGAAGTAAAAGAAGAAACAGGGTTAAATGTGAAAGCAATAAAAATTATTTCAGTTCAAGACAGAAACAAACACAATACACCAATGTATGCATATGGGGTGTGTAAAGTTTTTGTTTTATGTGAGATTATTGACGGAGAGTTTAAAGAAAACATAGAAACAACAGAAATAGATTATTTTACACTAGAAGAGTTACCAAAAAAGTTGGCAGATGAAAAATGCAATAAAGAACAAATTGAAATGTGTTTTAAAGCATACAATGATGAAAATTGGCAAGTACAATTTGATTAAAAATAATAAAAAGGAGTTTTAAACTCCTTTTATTTTTGGCTGGACTGGCTAGATTCGAACTAGCGCATGCCAGAGTCAAAGTCTGGTGCCTTACCGCTTGGCTACAGTCCAATATTTATTTAATGGGGTGGAAGATGGGACTTGAACCCACGGTCTCCAGTGCCACAAACTGGCGCGTTAACCAACTACGCTACATCCACCATTTTCGCAGTACTTTATTATTTTACCCCAAAAGCACTAGTTTTGTCAACTATTTTTGCAAAATTTCTTCACATTTTTTCTTTTGCTACATATAAATAAAACATAGGAGTGATTAAAATGGCATATTCTGATAGGGAGTTATTAGCTAGAATTGTACAATGTGAAGCTGGTGGAGAAGGCGATAATGGAATGCGAGCTGTAGCGAGTGTGGTGTTAAATAGAGTAAATTCTACAGAAGGTGAATATGCGAGGATATCACAAGGAGGGAGTATTAGAAATATTATTTATCAGCCAGGTCAGTTTGATTGTGCTACTGAATCTCTTTTTAATAAGTATAACCCTCAAAATATTTATAACATGAATCCAACTGATATTCATTATAATATTGCAGATTGGGCTTTGTCGGGGAATAGATTAAATGAAATAGCAGATTGCCTTTGGTATTTAAACCCATTTAAACCAACATGTAATCCTACTTTTCCATCTAATGGTTCTGGTATATTACACACTAGACTTGCCAACCATTGCTTTTATAGACCTACTGATAAATATAAAGATTCTTAATTTTGAAAGGAGTTTTCAGATATGAGTGAAAACATTAAAGATTCTAACCAAAGAGAAAATAGACAAAATGAAATAAATCAAAATTCACCAGAAATTTTAACCAATCCAATTTATACACCTGGATTTTTAAGAAAGCAAATTGGTAAACTAATGAGAGTAGAATTTTTAATAGGAACAAATAATTTAGTAGATAGAATAGGTATATTACAAGATGTAGGAGCAAGCTATATTTTACTTCGTTCTTTTGAAAGTGATAGCTTAATTTATTGTGATATTTATTCTATTAAATTTATTACAATTTCTGCAACATACAATAGTAGAATATATTATTAATGGAAGTTAAAGTAATTACAAAAGTATAAAAATGCCTCTTTTGGACATAATGTAAATAACATTATTATTCTAAAGGAGGTCTTTTTGTGATTAACAAGGTAGAAATATGTGGAGTAAACACATCAAAATTACCTGTGCTAACAAACAAAGAAAAAGACGAACTATTTATTAAAATAAAAAATGGAGATGAAGAAGCAAGGCAGACATTTATAAATGGAAACCTAAGATTAGTATTATCTGTTATACAAAGATTTTTAGGACGAAAGGAATCAGCAGATGATTTATTTCAAGTAGGATGCATTGGACTAATAAAAGCAATAGACAATTTTGATTTGAACCAAGGAGTACAATTTTCAACTTATGCTGTTCCTATGATAATTGGAGAAGTAAGAAGGTATTTAAGAGACAATAATAGTATAAGAGTTAGTAGATCTGTGAGAGATTTGGCATATAAAACTATTCAGTATAAAGAAAAATATATAAAAGACAAAGGAAAAGAACCAACTATATCAGAAATTGCAAAAGCATTGGAAGTGTCAGAAGAAGATATTGCATTTAGTTTGGATGCTATACAAGATCCTATATCTTTGCAAGAACCATTATATAATGATGAAACTGACAACATATATATAATGGATCAAGTAAGGGATTTAAAAAACACAGATGAAAATTGGACAGAAAATATGACTATAATGCAGGCAATGGAAAAATTAAATAATAAGGAAAAAGAAATAATAGTAAGAAGATTTTTTGATGGAAGGACACAAATGGAAGTCGCAGATGAAATAGGTATATCGCAAGCACAAGTTTCAAGGTTAGAAAAAAGTGCAATAAATCATATAAGAAGATTATATAAATAGAAGTTCCTTCATATATTTATATAGGTGATTATATGCAAGATAATAAAGGAATGGATTTTAAACATAAAGAAGTAATAAATATAAGAGATGGAAGAAGGCTTGGTTTTGTACAAGATGTGTGTGCTAATTTAGAAACAGGGACTATAACATCTATAATTGTTCCAGGTAGATCTAATAAACTTTTGAATTTTTTTTCTTCTAATAGTGATATAATAATAGAATGGGAAAATATAAAATGTATAGGAGAAGATTTAATATTAGTTGATATATAAGGCTGTTAATGAACTATTAATAGCCTTATTTAAGATGTAAAAGAACAGATTGAAAAAAATAAATAAAAAAATATGAAAAATTTTTAAAAATTCTATTGACAAAAGTCGACAAAGATGGTAAGATAAAAAAGAACTAAGGAGAGCGACATAATAAGTTTAAATAATTTATTAAATCGTTAGTAATTAAAATAGAAAAACTGACATATAAATAGCAGAGTAATTACTATTTTTTTTATGCCTTAGAATACCGAAAATAAAAAAAATAAAAATTTTTAAAAAAGGTATTGACAAAACAAAAACAGCATAGTATAATACAAAATGTTCCGCGAGAAAAGAGGAACGAAAAAGTACATTGAAAAGTAAACAATAAATCCTTTAGAGATAAAACCAAAACGG
>CAKPMJ010000006.1 GCA_934167965.1 uncultured Clostridia bacterium
CCTTTTTGACAACAAATGTTGTCAAAAAGGAACGTCCCCACTGACACTCTTCTCCTATTTTCTTAGTAAATAAAACCACTTACTAAAAACTTTTTTATTCATAGATACTACATTAAACTTTGCTACATCACTATCAGACACCAAATTAACTGTTCCTATATTTTCATCATTTAATTTAAAAGTAACAGTTCCTAATGTATCTCCTTTACATATTGGCGCAGAAATATTTTGATTCAAGGAAATTATTTTATCTACATTTCCATCATTACCTTTAGCAATTAATGTTCCACAATCTTGTTCAAAAACCGCATTTACATTCGAATTTACACCTTTTGATATTGTAACATTTTGTACAAAATCTCCTTTTGTAGCAAGTTTGCTGAAAGAAAAGTTTGTAAATCCATAGTCTAACAATGAAGATGCACAACTAAATCTAAGCTTTGAAGTAGGTGCTTTCATAACTACTGCAATTAAAGACAAACTGTCTCTAGTTGCAGATGCAGATAAATTAAAAAGTGCTTGTGATGTTGAACCTGTTTTTAAACCTGTACATCCCTTATAATTATGAACTAATTTATTAGTATTTACTAGCTCAGATTTACCGCCTCTTAAACTATCATTCCAAATAGTTGTGTATTTCGTAATTTCAGGATAATTATTTAAGAGTTCCTTAGACATAATTGATATATCATAACTTGATGTTTCATGTCCATCTTCATCTATACCATGACAATTTTTAAAAATTGTATCATTCATTCCAAGTGATTTTGCTTTATCATTCATCATTTTCACAAAACCTTCTTCTGTTCCTCCTAAATATTCAGCCATAGCCACAACACAATCATTTGCTGATACAACACATATAGCTTTTAACATGTCATTTACCGATAAAGTTTCTGTTGTATCAAGCCATATTTGAGAACCACCCATAGATGCAGCATTTTCACTACATGGAATTTGAGTTTCATAATTGATTTTACCACTTTTTATTGCATCCATAATAAGTAATAAACTCATTATCTTTGTCACACTTGCTGGACGTAGTTTTTCATGCGAATTATATGAATATAAAACTTTCCCTGTTGTTTGCTCAATAAGGATTGCTGACTCACAATCCAATTTTAATGGATTTGATGAATCATCTGTATATTCTTTAGTAATATTAGCAGATGTTAATGCTGTTAAATCTTTGTTTGAACTCCATATATAATTTGAATAATTTCCTAAACAATATAAAGGAAAAAGCAATATTGTTAAAAACATACATAAAATGCCAATTATTTTTTTATACATATATTTACCTCCGTTTTTATTTAGTATATTCAAATTTGAACAAGTTATGAATAAAAAAATAAATTGTCAATGAAGAACGTCCCCATTGACAATTTAATTAAAAACCTATAATATCATTATAAACTTTTATTGCAAAATTATCTGTCATTCCAGAAATATAATAAACAACAGCTTTGCAATAATCTTTTTCATTTTGAACATCAAACAAAACTTTATTTTTTAAATCTTCTCTTCTTGGTAAATTCCAATAATTAGAT
The DNA here is from genome assembly GCA_934167965.1 of uncultured Clostridia bacterium. Classification (GTDB taxonomy): domain Bacteria; phylum Bacillota; class Clostridia; order TANB77; family CAG-508; genus CAG-269. Next base: position 1,551 of record CAKPMJ010000006.1, read on the forward strand.
AACCATTTTTCAAATTCCGGAAAAACTTTGTTATATTCTTTTCCTGCTTTATAATTTTTAAATCCTTTTCTAAATGTATTGTATATTTCATTTATTACTAATTCAAAATATCTATTAGATGGCTTTAATCTTTCTGATGAATATATATTCTCATAATTAAATAATTTTATTGTATTTATTAACTTAAATGTTTCATCAGAAAAACATAATCCATTTTCTATACTAGAGTTTTCACATAAATCTTGTACTAATTTGTTTATAATTACAGTATTATTTATTATTTGTTTATTATCCAAATCAAGTATTTTATACAATTCTTCTAAGTGGTTGTCCAATATTCCTAGTTTGATTGCATCTTCTATATCTCTTCCTAGATATGCTATTTTATCTGCAATTTTAACTACACAACCTTCCCATGTATATGGTGCATATTGATTTGGTTTCTGATATTGTTCCAAATCTATATATTCTTCTCTTGGTTTTATTCTATTTTCGTCTATTTCACCACAATGTGATATTATTCCATCTCTTACTGCATAAGTTAAATTCAAATTTCTTTTATTCTTCAAATCATCTTCTAATAATTCTATTTTATCGACAAAATCTAATCCATTTTTTTCATGCCAAAACGTTTCATTTATTTCTTTCATTAAAATTTTAGATAATATACTTTCCCCCTGATGTCCAAATGGACTATGCCCTATATCGTGTGCAGTTGCTATTGCTTTTGTAAGTTCAGTGTTTAATCCAAAATATTTTGCTATTGTATAGCTTATTGATTCAACATGAGTAACATGTTCTATTCTAGTACATATATGATCACTCTCTGGTGAGAAAAATACTTGTGTCTTATGTTTTAATCTTCTATAAGCACTACAATGTATAATTCTTGTATAGTCCCTTTCAAATTCTGAACGTATATCATTTCCTCTTGAATACATTTCTTCTTTTCTTCCTATTATTTTCTCCCATTTAGGATTATTTTCATTTGCTGCATATTGTTTTAATAAATCTCTCATCTTATATTATTTTTCTCCTTATTTTTTGTTTCAATTATACAATACAATTTCACAAAGGTCAATGGTTGTCAAAAAGGGGCGTCCCCATTGACACTCCTTTTTGACATTCTTTAACAAATTTTTATTTAGTTACTTTTTCAGCAAAAGAATTATTAACAACATCTTTATAAGAAGCTTCTTTTTCAAGTTCACCTGCATCTTTAATAACTTTTTGTAGTAAATTAAAAGATTCTTTTTTCATAAATGGTGTTTCGCTCCAAGCATTGATTTCTCTATAACTCTTAACAGCTTCCACTAGTAATTTTGTATCTGTACCAGGGAAAAATTCTTTGATAGCTTCTGCAATTTCTTCATTTGAATGTGTTTTGACATATTGTTGACCTTTATATATTGCATTTGTAAACTTTTGTATAACATCTGCTTTTTTATTTATATAGCTTTTCTTAGCAAAATATGCTGTATATGGAATTTCTCCCGCTTCTTTACCAACAGATGCAACTACATAGCCTTTTCCTGATAATTCAATTTGAGATGCTGTAGGTTCGAATAATGTTACAAAATCAGCTTCACCAGTTGAAAATGCACTAGCCATTAAATCAAAGTCTATACTATCATCTAAAACTAAATCCTTTTGTGGATCTATACCATTTTTACGAAGTACATATAATAAAGTCATATATGGTACTCCACCTTTTCTTCCAGGTATTACAGTTTTTCCTTTCAAATCACTCCATTTAAAATTTTTTATGTCTTTGCTACTTACTAAAAACGACCCATCTGTTTGTGTAAGTTGTGCAAAAACTTGTGTATGATCTTCTTTACCTTCGTTATAAACATATATTGAAGCTTCAGGTCCTGCAAATCCTATATCAACTTGATTTGATAATACCGCTGTCATTACATTATCTGCTCCCTGACCTGTTGTTAAATCTAGTTCTAGTCCCTCATCTTTGAAATATCCTTGTGATATTGCAACATATTGAGGTGCATAAAATACAGAACGTGTTACCTCACTAACTTTTATTTTTTGTAAACCATTATTATTTTCATCTGATGTATTATTGATATTATATACTGCAATAATTATGCTAGTTAATATTAATATTCCTGCTATTATTGCAATAGTAATATTTCTTGTTTTCAAAACATTATCCTCCTTAATCAAATTATATTACTTTCGTTTTTTTTGAAAGTATCTTTTCTAATATGGTAACAGATACATACATTAGTCCTGCAACTATACCTAAAACAATTACACTAGACATTACTAAATCTAACTTAAATACCTGACCACCATAAGTAATTAAATATCCAAGTCCTGCTTTCGATATCAAGAATTCCCCTGATATAACTCCAACTAATGAAAGTCCTATATTTATCTTTAATGAATTTATAAAAGTAGATATATTTGCTGGAATTACTATTTTGGTTAATATTTGAAGTTTACTTGCATTAAATGTTCTTGCCATCTTAATAATTTCTTTGTCTGTGTTTAAAAATCCATTTAATATATCTAATATTGTAACTATTAAAGATATAGCAATAGCCATTACTATTATTGCACCTGTTCCTGCACCAACCCAAATTATAATTATTGGACCTAATGCAACTTTAGGCAAACTATTTAAAACTACTAAATAAGGATCTAAAACCTTAGCAATAAATTTTGACCACCATAGAATTATAGCTATAATTAGTCCAATAACAGTTCCTAATGTGAATCCTACTACTGTTTCATAACACGTTACTTTTATATGTTCAAATAAATTATTTGATGAAAAATTAGCAAATGTTTTAGCAATTCTACTAGGACTACTTGTTATAAAACTATCAATCATTCCTTTGTCTGCTGCGAATTCCCATAATCCTAAAAATACTATTAGAAGAAGTATTTGACTTCCTAGTATAATAACTTTCTGCATTTTTACTTTTCTTAAATATCTTTTTCTTTCATCACTCATCTACACCCAGCTCCTTCCATAAAGTATTGAAATATTTGCTAAATGCTTTTTCTTCTCTACATTTTAGGGGATCTCTATCTGGTGCTTCGAACTTGATGTCATGAATAACTTTTATTGTTCCTGGTCTTTTTGTTAATACTATGACTCTGTCTGCCATACTTATAGCTTCTGGTTGATTATAAAATAGGCAGTTCTAGTTTTTGTTTTCGACTAATTTAATATTCAAAATTAAATTAGCCTTATATTTTTTCTTTTAAGTTATTTAATTGCTTAAAATTGAAATACAAATCTACTTGTTTATCTTGATGAATTTCAATTCTATTAATAATAACTTTCATAATTTCTGGTGTTGGTTTATTTAGACTCAAAAATTCTCGTATAATACTTTTTATTTTTTCGGTATCATTTTTTTTTGATTCTTCTTTTTGTCTTTTAATTTCTATGTATTCGTTTTCTTTTTCTTCTACCTCATTCCTAAATTTTTTCAATAATCTTTCATACATTTCTTCGCTTATTTTGTTATTTAATTTATCAACATACATTTGATCAATATTGTTATTTATTAATTTTATCTCGTTTTCTAGTTTTTGAAGTATTTTTCCATAATCATATTTTGTCATTCCTTTTTTTACTTCTAATTCTATTTTTTTACTATCTATTTTTTGAAATAAATTTTTACTATAATTAATTATAGTTTCCTCTAAATTAGAATAGCTAAAACCATGTGATGTGCAAAGTTTTAATTTTGAATTTCTGCGATAATTGTTACATACCATATAATAATTTTCATTCTTTTTTCCTCTCACTCCTATTTTATGTTTGCATTCATAACAAAAAAGTAAACCGTCTAATAAAAACATATTTTTCTTTTCATTTCTATTGTAGTTTTGAACTATTACCATTTTTTGAACAGCATCAAATATTTTTTTATCTATTATTGGTTCATGTGTATTTTCTACTTCTATCCATTTTTCTTCTGGATTTGTTCTAATTTTTCTATTTTTATAACTTATTCTACTTCTTTTATTTTGTACTGTTGTGCCTATATAAGCTTTATTTTTTAATATGTTTTTTACTGTTTTATTTTCCCAGAATGTATCTTTATTATATCTTGATTTATTAGCAGTTGGAATGTTGTTACTATTTAGATAGTCTCTTATAGTTCCAACTTGATTTCCATTGGATGCCATATTAAAAATATTCCTTACAATTTGAGCCTCTGGCTCATAAATTATTAATTTGTTTTTATCTTTTAAATCTTTTATGTATCCAAGTGGTGTTTTTCCTCCTACCCATTTTCCTTGTTTTTGCATAGTGTGAAGTGCTGTTCTGATTTTTTTAGATAAATCTTTTGAATACATATCATTTAATATTGATTTAAAAGGTGCAATATCATTGTTGCCATTTGATGCTTCAAAAGTATCTATTCCATCTGTTACTGAAACATATCTTACATTATTTTCTGGGAACCATTTTTCTATATATTCTCCTGTTTCTATATAATCACGACCTAAACGAGATAAATCTTTTGTTACAACCATATTGATTTTTCTATTTTCTATATCTTTTATCATTCTTTGGAAATCTGGTCTATTAAAATTCGTTCCTGTAAATCCTTGATCTATATATGTATCTATTAATTGATACTTCCATCCTAATTTTTGCACATATTCAGTTAGTAGTGTTCTTTGATTTTTTATACTTTCACTTTCATCATAACCCCTATCTTCGTCTTCTTTTGATAGTCTTATATAAATTGCTACCTTGTATATTGTTTTTTCTATTTGTTCAAGCATTTTTCCTCCCTTCTATGCTTGATAAAAACAATTTGAATTGATTTTTATTATAGCTTATTTTGAATAAAATTTTAATGCTCAAAAATATCTTTCTTTAAGATATTAATTATTAAGTGTTTTATTACTCCTTCTAATTCTTCTCCTTTTTCGTCAAAGTATATATTGATTTTGAAAGTTTCACTCATATTAACTCACTCTCCCTATACTATATATACATCTGTTTTCTTATAAAAATTCTCCCCTATTTTAAAATTTATTTTTTTAATTTTTTAAATATGTCCTCATTTGCTCATAAATAGTTTAAGGGTAGCTATGCGATAGTTTTCACTATTACACACCTACCCAGTCTAGTAAAATATGTCATCTATTTTGTTCAAAAGCATTGGTATTGTTGATTTTTTTTATTATAAAAAATGTCCATTTTTCAAGTTTATTTTACTCAAAGATTTGGACATTTTAAACTCACATATAGAATCAATTTAAACTGCTAAAATAGTAATAGAAAATTGTAATTTATTTTTCACCTTATAATATTATTTTTTCAATTCAATTCGAAATTCTATAAATTCTTCATTACTTTTTACATAAATTTTTCCATTATGTAATTCTATTATTTCTTTTGTAATAGCAAGTCCTAATCCAGCTCCACCATTATTTGTTTGTCTTGATTCATCTGCTCTATAAAATTTATCAAATATTCTTTCCAGTTTATATTCAGGAATTGTAGCTCCTTTATTTTTAAATGTAATTTCAATATTTTCTTCATTTTCTATCATATTTATTGTAATAGTAGTATTTTCATAGCTATAGTTAATTGCATTTTTCAGCAAATTTCCAAAAGCTCTTGCCAATTTATCTCCATCGGCATTATACATTAAAATATTAGGTTTAGTTATATTCAATTTTAAATTTCTTTCTTCTAACATTGGGTAAAATTCTTCTACTAATTGGTCTAATAGCATTACCAAATCAATATTTGTTTTATTTAGAGGTATATCATTCAAATTATATCTGGTAATTTCAAAAAATTGATTAGTAAGTTCTTCAACTCTTAAAGCTTTATCAAGTGCTATTTTTATATACTTATTTTGTAATTTTTTTGATATTTCTTGTTCTTCATTTAATAACGATAAATATCCTATTACTGACGTAAGCGGTGTTTTTAAGTCATGTGCCATATACATAATTAAATCATTTTTCTTTTGTTCAGCTTCTTTTGCTCTTTTTGTACTTAAAATATACTCATATTTAATTTTATTTAATTTTTCTGAAAATCTTGTCATCTCATTTGGTAATTCTATGTTTTGAGTTTCTTCATTTAAAATGTTATCAAATGATTTATATAATTTTTCTATATTATCAACTTTTTTGGAAAAAAATCGATATAAAGCAATTACTAAAATAATTATCATATAAAAGAAAAAAATAGGTTCTTTATTATAAACACACCACTCATATAAGTTATAATTAAACCTATACAAAGTATTTCCTAAAAAGTTTCCTAAAAGATTATCTAAAACTACAATGTAAAAAATTACTGCTACAATGTAGTAGATGATAATTCTAAGAATCAGGCTACCTATCAAATTCATTTTTTCATTAAACAATTCTTTATTTTTCAATTTTATATCCAACTCCCCATACTGTTTTTATAAATTTTGGCTTTTTTGTGTCTTCATTTAATTTCTCTCGTATTCTCCTTATATGTACCATTACCGTATTATTATTTTCTAAATATTTTTCTTTCCATACTTTTTCAAATAATTCTTCTGAACTTACTACATTTCCTCTTTTTTGTGCCAAATATAATAATATATCAAATTCCATAGGTGTTAATTCAACTTGTTTATCGTATAATTTACAAATGTGTTTGTCTTGATCTATTTCTAATCCATTTATATAGATAATATTTTCTTCATTTTTTTCGTTATATTTTGTATATCTTCTATAGGCGGACTTTACTCTTGCGATTAATTCCAATGGATTAAATGGTTTTGTAATATAGTCATCTGCTCCTAAAGTTAATCCTTCTATTTTATCTTTATCTTCGATTTTGGCAGTTAGCATTATTACTGGAAAGTTTAGTCCTTTATCTCTTATCATTTTACATATTTCAAATCCATCTACATCTTTTATCATTACATCTAAAATTGCAAAATCTAATTTTTGATTTTCGATACATTTTAGTGCTTCTTTAGAATCATAAAATTTAAAAACATTATAGTTTTCATTCTTCAGATAAACTTCCACCAAATCTGCAATTTCTTTTTCATCATCTAATACTAAAATATTCATTTTTTCCCTCATTTCTGTTTCAATATTTTATCATAATTTTTTAATATTTCCAACACTCTTATTGCTTTTAAGGAAATGTTAAGATTTATTTAATTATTTCTTAAAACTTATTTCTATTCTGAGTTTTATACTAGAAATATATTAAAAGAAAAAGGAGAAAGTCAAATGAAGAAAAGAAAAATATTAATGTTATTAATAATAATTTTGGGAATGTTTATATTTTTTAGAAATATCTCGTTTAATAATATCTCTTATAGATTAAATAAATTTGTTTCTAAAATAACTAATACTTCGGAATATAAAACAATAAAGCAAGATATAAATAAAAATTATTCTGGAATTGGTCAAGAAAAAGTAAAAAATAAAGATGGTTATTTTACTACATTTACTACTATTGAAAGTCATAAAAAAACTTATATTGAATATAAACAAAATGCTGATTCTTCTTGGAGTAATAATCAATATTGGGGTGGTACTATGGCAGAAAATGGCTGTGGCATTACTGCACTTGCAACTATTTTAAGTGGATATAATAAAAATTATGCTCCAGAAAATCTTAGGCAACAATATTATCCTAAATTAAATTATGACATACTTTCAAAAGAGTTATCTAATACATTTAATATTAAAAATACAGATTTTTACTATGATAGTGTTCATTTATCTAAAGAAAAATTGCAAGAGCATTTAAAAACAAACCGACCTATTTTAGTTTGTGTATGGAATCAGCCTCATGATAATCGTTGGACAACGAGCTCGCATTATATGGTTTTACTGGCAACAGATGATAATGACATGGTTTATATTTCTAATCCTAATGGTGGAAAAAATGATAGTAAAAGTTCAGGTTGGTACAAATTCAAAGAGATAACTCCTTATATCGCAAAAGCTTTATATATAGAAAGTTATAATTAAAAGACAGCAAAAAGCTGTCTTTATTCGTATTTTTCATAATTATAATAATTTATTTTTCTCTATAAAAAATCACCAAATTGTAATTTATCTTTCATAATCTTTGTGTAATTCTTGCTTTTTTACTATTCCATTTACACTTCTTATAAATTCTTTTGGTTTCTCACTATGAATACCATGTCCACAATTAAAGTATTCTACTTTGATATTGCGAATTAATTTTGAAACTTGCTCTAAATCTTCATCTGATAATGCTCCCTGAATAAGTCCATCTTTACCAATAGTAGTATTTGCTTTCATAAATAAAGTATCGCATTTTATATTTGAAAGTAATTCTTCATAATTAACATTTGCATTAAAAGAATCATTATAAAAAGTTTCTCCAAAATAAGGATCATACTCATTCAAGCCATTAAATCCTTCTAAAAACTTTTTTGGCCAGAATGGAACTTTCAAAGTTCTTTCTGGATGTTGTTTTCTATATTTTAAAGCAAATTCTCCCAATTTATTTTTTATTTTTTCTCTTGAATTTTCTGGAAAGAAGTTCCAACAATATTGATTCATAAAATAATAATATACAAAATCTTTTTCTTCTTTTTGATTTATATAATTATGGCATACTGTTGATAGGTCTTTAAAATTAAAAGTATTAAACCTTCTATTTCCATTACTTGAAAATAAAGGTGGATCTTCCAATATTAAGTTACTACAGAAATTAGAATTAGAGGCAATGTAACAAGCAATTAATCCTCCAGATGAATGTCCTAAAACAGATATATTACTATTAGTAATAGCTTGTATAAATTCAATTAAATCATTTCCTTGAGTTACTAAATTATATTTTTCTTTATTATGAGAACTTTTGCCATGTCCATAGCAATCTACCAAAATCAAATGAAAGTTTTTTGCTAAATCTTTTGCAATTTTTGAATAACTAACTGCACTTGTTCCCTGAGCATGAATAATTAGTAATATAGGTTTATGGTTATCTGTTTCATAATAGTCAATTATACTATTATCACTTGTTCTAAATTGTTTATTTATTAAATACATTCTTATTACCTCATTTCTTTAATATATCATCTGCTAAATCTTCTATTACATCTGACTTTACAAGTGCAATTCCTTTTTCTTTATCACATAAAACAATAATAGAATCCCCAGACTTTATATCAAACATTTTTCTTGCTTCTACTGGTATTACAATCTGCCCCTTTTCTCCTACTTTACAGATACCTACATACTTATCTTTTTCCATTTTATATTTCTCCTTTGAATCTTATTTGTTATACTTTTCATACTTATTATACCTTATTGATATAAAAAAAGCAATAGAAATTTTTGTAAAATCTATTACTTTCTATTCGCTAAATTGTAAGTTGTCGCTAAAGTTCAAATCAGTACAAGTTTTATCTAATTTAAATTTTCTTGCAAAAAGAGTTTAATTCAATACTGAATTAAACTCTTAAATCATTTCTTATTCTTCTATTTTTTCAAAAAATTCTTTTCCAAGACCGCATAAAGGACATACCCAATCAGCTGGTAAATCTTCAAATTTTACTGTTTCTACATTATCATCATAAATATATCCACAAGCTGTACATTTATATTTCATATCACAAACCTCCTTTTTATTTTTTTATTAAATTATCTGCCATTTCAAATAACTGTAAACAATTTTCTTTTGAAAGTCTAGATTTAATTGTAACTACTGGTTCTATTATATCTATATTTTTCATTGTACTCAATATCTCTTTCATACATTTAGCAGAATTTGGAGCCCAAGTTCCATTTTCAATCAGTCCAACAATCTTATTTTGATAATTTTTTTCTTTTAAATTCAATAATAAGTTCCTCATTGGAGTAAATATTTCCATATTGTACGTTGAAGAAGCGAATACAACTTTACCATATCTAAATGCATCTTCTACTGCTTCTGACCAATCTTCTTTTGATAAATCAACTAAAACAACATTTCTTTCGCCTTTTTCTTCTAAAATCTCCTTTAATTTTTCACAAGCACTATATGTATTTCCATGAATTGATGCACAAGCTATATACACTCCTTCGTTTTCTGTTTTATAACTACTCCAAATATTATATTTTTCAATATAATGTTCCAAATTTTCTTTTAATATTGGCCCGTGTAAAGGACAAATTTTTTCTATATCTAAATTCATAACTTTTTTTAATAGTGTTTGTACTTGCATACCATATTTTCCAACTATATTAAAATAATATCTTCTGGCTTCACAATCCCAATCTTCTATGGTGTCTAATGTTCCAAATTTACCAAATGCATCTGCTGAAAATAATGTTTTTTCTTTTTCTTCATATGTCATCATTACCTCTGGCCAATGTACCATTGGTGCCATAATAAATTTCAATTTATGATTTCCTAAGTCTAAAATATCCCCTTCTTTTACTTCAATTTTTCTTGAATCTAAATCTTGTATTTCGAAAAATTGTGGTAAAAAGGTAAAAGTTTTTGAATTTCCAACTAACTTTATATTTGGATATTTTTTTATTAAAGTATCTATATTGTAAGCGTGGTCTGGCTCCAGATGTGAAATAAATAAATAATCTGGATTTCTACCATTTAATACTTTCTCTAAATTTTTAAGCCATTGACTAGTTTTTCTTTTATCGATTGTATCCATTATTGCAATTTTTTTATCAATTATTATATATGAATTATATGATACTCCATTTGGAACGTCATATTGATTTTCAAATAATTCTATATCTTTATCATCAGCTCCAATATATATGATATCATTAGAAATACTAATATCCCTCATTTTTAATCACATTCCTTCCTAGTTACAAACCTGATTGAAAAAAATTAATTATCCTTCAACCTTAATTATATATATTTATTCAACATCTTTTGCCCAAAGTCCATGTTTATTACAAAAAGAATAAATCTTGCTTCCTTTAACATATGGAAATATTGCACTTGCTTTTTCATTTGGCAATAAAAATTTCTTTATGATTTTGTTATTTGATGACATTGCAATCCATTCTATAAAATGATTTTCTTCCATAACGTGGTTAACCGTGACAATTATTCGATTATCTATAACTTCATAATTTGGTACATGCTTTTCAAAAGCTGCATCTACACTATTGGGAACTAATTCTATCATTTCCTCTCCGCAACATTTAATAATACAATTATCACAGTTACAATCTTTTATAACTTCAATTAAAGTATTACATTTAGAACATTTTTTTATTACTAATTCTTTTTCCATAAATTTCCTCCATATCAATTTATTTTTATTATAATATAGCATAAGAATAGATAATTAGCAACTAATTTTTGCTATATTTTCTTGCAGATAAGAATAGCTTCTAAAATTCAATCTTCACTTTCAAATTACTATTTTTCTAATTTTATTTTTTTCCATTCTTCTTTTATTTTTCTTATTACTGATATAATTAAAATTGCTTAAATATTCCCTAAAAATTCAAATATTTTATTATAATATGTTTCTGGCTCTTTGTACTTAGAGTCTGTATGTCCTGCATCATGTATTATTAGCTTATCTTTTTTACAATTTGCTGCTTCATATAGTTCTTCACACATATATTCGGGTACAAAATCGTCTGCATCTCCATGTATAAATAAAATTGATGTTTTATTATTTTTTACTTGTTCTAATGCAGATGCTTCTTTTATATCATAATTTGCTCTTACGTTTGCAACTATTTCAAACATATTTAGTACAGGAAATGTTGGTAAATTAAACCTTGCTTTTGCCTCTGATGCAAATATGTCCCAAACTGATGTATAACCGCTATCTGCTACTATTGCTTTTACATTTGTAGGTAAGTCCTTACCTGATGCCATTAAGACCGTTGCTGCTCCCATTGATGAACCATGTAGTATAATTTCTGCATTTTCATTTTGCTTAATAATTAAATTTATCCAACATTGTAAATCTTCTTTATCTAGCCACCCCATTCCTATATATTCTCCATCACTTTCACTACATGCTCTCATACTTGGAATTAAAACATTATAGCCTTCTTTTGAAAAATGCATTCCTATTGAAATTATAGAATTTGGAGTTGAACGATAACCATGTAATATTATTGCCCATTTGTTACTTGATTCATCTTTTATATATTGTGTCCCTCTTAAAGTAATTCCGTCTTTTGCTTTTACTTCTACTTTTTTATTCTCAATAGTTTCAGACCATTCATTTGCTAATTGTTTTTCATTCTTTTTATTTTCTTCTATAATTTTTTCTGCTTCATTATCTATGTTTGCAACTGTTATTGAATCTGCATTTTTTACTTCTCTATCTCCGCCATTTCCAGTTCTTAATATAGCATAGTTCACAAAATAATTTCCAATTCCAATAGTAGCAACTATACTAATTATAACTATAATTAATACTGCAATTAGTAATCTTTTTAACAATATTTTATTTTTTTCTTCCATCTCTATTTCCCCTCATATTAATTTTAATACATTATAACATAGAAATTAGTAAATTAATTGTAATTGACTTATTAGTATAAATTGAGGTAAATACCTATCTAGCCTACTTCTTGTTAAGATTTGTTTTTGTTTACATACCTATAAATAAGTAAGTATATTAAAATTAAGCCAGACACTCCAATTAAAGCAAAACCTATATTATCAATATATAATTTATCTTTTTCATTACTTGTTTGCCCTCCAAATTACTAGTTATCTTTCTTTTTTTATCCTTTAATTAGCATTTTACTCTTGCATTATTTTAACTTTTTTATATCTTCACCCATTATTTCTAGATAATCTTTTTCTGCTTGTGTTAAATGATTTCTCATATATTTATCATATTCTTTATGTGCTTTCTCTAATGCTTTTTCATGAGATATTGTCCCAGCTCCTTCTAATATATCTTTATGAGTCATAGTTAAAAATCCATCTAGTTCTTTTACCCAGTCTTTCATTGTCATCGCATGCATATTTAAAGCATTAATCTCTGCAACATCTAAATATGCTGACACCATTCTGTTTAATAAATCCAATTCTTTTTCACTCAAATAATTTTTAGCGATTTCAGTTTCTGCTCTTGTAGGCATATTTCCTTTAAAGTTTGTTAATCCTATATTCTCTTTTTTGCTATCCACTCTATTAAATATTACTTCTGCTGCTGTGTTACCATGAACGGCATAGTGCATTTTGTTTTGAACTGTTTTAAAAAATTCTCTTGTCTGTTCATTTTTAGCATCATAATCTACACTTGTAGCATAAATATCTAATATTTTTCTCCAAAATACTTTCTCTGATGAACGGATATCCCTAATTTTTTCTAAAACCTCTTCAAAGTATGTTCCTCCTCCATTGTTTTTGAATCTTTTAACATTAAGGTTATACCCTTTTATTAGATATTCTTTAATTAATTTATTTGCCCATATTCTAAATTGCGTACCTCGAACTGATTTGACTCTATATCCCACTGATATAATTAAATCCAAATTATAAAATTTTATTTTATAGTTTTTTCCATCTTTAGCAGTTGTCAAGTTTTTCTTGACAACTACATTTTCGTCTAATTCTTTTTCATCAAAAATATTTTTTATATGTAAGCTTACATTTTGTTTCGTGGTTTCAAATAATTCAGCCATTGCTTTTTGAGTAAGCCATACATTTTCATCTTCTAGTTTCACTTCAATATCAACTTGTCCATCATCTGTTGTATACATTATAAAATTATTTTGTTCATTTAATTTATTGTTCATTATGTAAAACTCCCTTCAAAGTTTATTTTCTACCTGATTACCTTTTAAATATCTATTATAATTTTATACAAAACATTTGTTTTTGTCAATAGTCAAAAATAAATTTCAAAATTTTTTCAAACTCTGAAATTTATATATTTTTTATACATTCAAATTGTTTTATCTCACATACTGTCTACTTTGACCTCTACCTTCTGTGATATCATGTGTTACCATTATTGTAGTAATATTTTCTTTTTTCAATATCTTATAAATATCCACTGTTACTTTTATTCTGGTTTGATAATCCAATGCAGAAAACGCTTCATCAAGTAATAATATTTTGGGTTTTACAGCTAATGTTCTAATTAATGCAACTCTCTGCCTCATTCCTCCTGATAATTGACTAGGGAATTTGTCTTTAAATTCATATAATCCATATTTCTTTAAAAGACCTTCTGCATATTTTATATTTTCTTTACTCTTTTTGTTTTGTATTTCTAATCCAAATAATACATTATTATAAATTGTTTTCCATTCTAGTAAACAATCTTTTTGCAACATATATCCTATTTTAGATGATAATCCTTGTATTTTATTTCCTTCTATGTATATTTCTCCTCCTGTTTTTTCCTCTAGTCCTGATATCATTGAAAGTAGTGTAGATTTACCGCATCCGCTTGGGCCTATTATACTAATGAATTCTCCTTCCTTAACTTTGAAACTTACATCATTTATTGCTAATAATTCTCCATTTTTATGCTGATATTTTTTACTTAGTTTTTCTATTTCTAATATTTCTTTCATAATTCACCTCTATATATATTATGTTAAATATAGAGGTTTTGTTATTTATTTTGGCATCAAAAAAAGAATTGCCTGAGTTTACTTTACTCGAACAATCCTTTAATATATATTTCATTTTAAATATAAAAAGTCGCTATTATCATAGAAAATACCATTGTTAATTTCTCTAATTACATTCTCTGCTTTTTTATACATATTTTTAGGTAAATTCTCCATATCAAACCATTCCAACTTTTCGCATTTATCAGGCTCTCCAATCTGTAAATCACCTTCATATTTTTTTTGTAGTAAGAATAAAATTTAATCTATTTCCTTTATAATTATGCAAAATATGTTCTATTTTCAAATCTTCTGCCTTTAAATTAATTCCTAGTTCTTCATTAGCTTCTCTAACCATAGCATTCATTAGATCTTCATTTTCTTCAACATGACCACCAGGTAATTCATATTCGCCATCATTATATCCTGTATTTTTCCTTAATGCTAATAAAACTTCTTTCTTTCCTGTGATTTCATTTGTTCTAGTTAGCATTAAGTCAACTACCATCATACTTTTATATCTTTCTTCCATAAACATTTCTCCTTTATTTCCATCTAAAATTTTAAAAAATATTGACTTTTCTTTTAAAAGTGAGTATAACAATTATACTTGTACAATTAGTAAAAATCAAGCGAACATTTAAAATTCATACAAAAAAAGACATATCTCTATGCCTTTTTATACTTAAGCACGTGGGTGTGCTTTTTTATATATATTATTTAATCCATCATTTTGAAATTGCATATACACTTGTGTTGATGAAATATCTGAATGTCCAAGCATTGTCTGAATAGCTTTTAAATCTGCTCCATTTTGTAATAAGTGTGTAGCAAAAGAATGTCTTAATGTATGTGGTGTTATGTCTTTATCAATTTGAGCTTGTTCTTGATAGAATTTTATAATTTTCCAAAAACCTTGTCTTGTTAATCTTTTACCATTTAAGTTAACAAATAAAGCTTTTTCTTTATCTGATTTAACAAGTATACCACGTGCTCTATCCATATAATCTTTTACTGCATTAAGTGCAATTTTTCCTAGTGGTATTGTTCTAGTCTTATTTCTTGATTTACAAATTACTGCTTCCTGTTCTATGTTAACATCTTCTACATTTAAAGAAATTATTTCTGTAACTCTCATTCCTGTTGCATAAGCAAATTCTAACATTGCCTTATCTCTAATTCCTTTTAAATCTATACATTGAGGTTGCTCTAATAATAATTCTACTTCTTTTGATGTTAATATACATGGTGCTTTTTTCTCAACTTTTGGTGATTTTACTTTTTCAGTTGGATCTCCTGAAACCATACCATTTTTTAATTCATATTGATAAAATGAACGAATAGATGCTATTGTTCTTAATATTGTTGATGGCTTTTTCCCTTGTGCTTCTAAATATTCTAAATATTCTTGTATATCTTTTTCTTGCATTTTTTTGTATTTTTTATCATTACTATCTAAATATTCTTTAAATTGTGTTAAATCTCTTCTATAAGATTGAAGTGTATTATCTGATACTCTTTTTTCATTTTGAAGAAAATTCAAAAATTGTTTTAATTGTTTTTCCATTATTCGTCCCACCTATTTACATAAATTTTTTATATTTTATGTTATATCAAACTATTCAAAAAAAGTAAATAGTTTTTACGATATTTTTCAAAAAAATTTTATTATTTTTTGTAAAATACTAATAGAAATTGTATTTTCTATAAAAGATGATAAAATAAGTACTGCTAGCATTAATAATGAAAATATTGTATGTCTTATTATTTCTATTTTTATATTTTCTCTTCTTCTGTCTTTTATTATTGATTTGTATAATTTTAAACTGCTTACACCAAGACTTAATATAGCTGGTATAAATAATATATTCTGTAAACATAATGCAACTATACAAAATAAAATTCCTTTTCCTAGACCTATTGAATATGTTATTGATGATATTGTATATCCTAAACAGACTCCTCTAAATAATATAACTGCCAAAACTATTGGTACACCTATTACTGTAGTCCCTGCTATCCAAATAATAATTGTTAATATAATATTATTTTTTATTGATGTTCCTATTAAAGATACTTTATCTAGTTTTTCAATTGTTTTATATTTTTCTATAAAATCTGTTATATATATATTTATTTCTTGTGTCTTTACATCATCTAAATTATTTACTACTATTACTCCAACGAAAATGCCTATTATAAACAGAATTGTAACTAATGCATATTCTTTTATATTATCATACACATATTGCTTTATTTTGCCTCTTATTTGAGGTACATTTGCTTTTATTTTCATAATCTATTCCTTTATATTTTTTCTATACATAATGTGTATGCGATTCGTATAATTTTATTCATAAAAAAAGAGCATAATTGCTCTTTTAAACTTCTGCATAATCTTCTGGTATTGCAAATAATTTATCATCAACCTCATAGCTACATTCCGCTTGTATCAATTCTTCTAGCTTTTCTCCATCTTGATCTATCATGTTTTTTATATACACTAATTTATCTCCATCATAATAAAATCTTGTTTTTACATTTTCTTCATTGTCAGCATCAATTAACATTAAAAATGTTGATATTCCTTTATATTCTTCATAATAATAAGTTTTTCCATTAACTTTTTCTTTACCTTTTTGATAAGTTTTCTCGTCAATGTCTTTCATTTCAGGAATCAATATATCTGCCTCAATATCTTTACTACTCATTGTTTCATATTCTTTATCATTATGCATTATTGTATATACATTTTCATCTTCTAGCAATGTTGTTGTATGTTGTTCTTCATCATCACTTTTTGATATCATATCTATACTTATATCTGTCCCTCTTTGAGCAATAGATATTGTGTAACTATACTCATCGTCTTCTCTTCCTTTTAATGTAATTGTATAATTTTGGCTATTATTTATTTTTTTGTACATATTAATTGTTAAATCACTGGGACTACTACCTAGTGCAACCATCAATATTGTTAATATACTTATTACTGCTACTAATATTAGTATTATCTTAACTTTTTTCGATTTTAGCATGATATTCTCCTTATTTTAGTCTCCTAAACATATACCTATAGACCTAGCTGTTTTTACTAAATCATCATCCATTGTAACCACTTTCATATTACTGTCTTCTGTTCCACCTTCAACTGCTCCTATTTCTTTATTGTTTCCAACAACATCTTCTAGTGATACATAATCTAATTTTCCACCTTTTAATATTGTTAAAACATTAAATTTTCCTTCTAATGCAAGACTCATTGCTTTCGCACCATATTCTGTTGAAAGTATTCTATCTGTTGCTGTTGGACTTCCTCCTCTTTGCATATATCCAAGAGTTGTATTTCTTGTTGTTATTCCTGTTCTTTCTTCAATTGCTTTCGCAACTGTATCTCCTGCTCCACCTAATTGAATATTTATAACTCCTTTTCCGCCTTCTCTAGTATTTTTTACCGATATACTTCCTCCTTTTGGATAAGCTCCTTCTGAAACTACTATTACGCTAAAATTCTTTCCATAAGATCTTCTTTGTTCTATTTTCCTTATTACACTTTCAATATCATAAGGTATTTCTGGAAGTAATACTGCATCTGCTCCACCAGCAATAGCAGCTTCTAATGCTATCCATCCCGCATATCTTCCCATTACTTCTAATACCATTACTCTATTGTGTGTTTCAGCAGTTGTGTGTAATCTATCTAACGCCTCTGTTGCAACAGATACAGCTGTATTATATCCAAATGTTACATCTGTACAAGCAACATCATTATCTATTGTTTTTGGAACTCCTATTACTTTTACTCCTTTTAACGAGAAGTCTCTTGCTGATTTTTGTGTGCTGTCTCCACCTAGAGTAAATAAACAGTCAAATCCATTTTTCTTTAAGTTTTCTACACAAACATCTGATAAATCTTTATATACTTCCTCTCCATTTTCTATTACTTTATAATTAAATACATTTGAATTTAAAGATGATCCTATTATTGCCCCACCTTTTTGTAAAATTCCAGATGATATTGGATTATTATCTAATCTTATATAATTATTTTCTAATAAACCTTTAAAGCCTTCTATAAATCCATAACATTCTATATTATTTTGTCTTGCTGAATTTACTATTGCTCTTATTACCGCGTTTAATCCCGGTGCATCTCCTCCATTTATTAATATAGCTACTTTTTTTAAATCTGACATCTTTAAATCTCTCCTTTTCTCTTTTAATCTTTTATTATTTTATCATTAAATTTTTATTTTACAAGTATTTCTTATATAATTTTTCCTCCACCAACAACTATATCATCTTTATAAAATACAGCCGATTGTCCAGGAGTTATAGCTCTTTGTGGTTCTTCAAATACTATTCTTATTTTATTTTCTTCCTGAATTATTTTTGCTTTTGCTGATTTGGTTGAATATCTTGTCTTTACTTCTACTTCTATCCATTCTGTAATTTTGTCCATTAATAGTAAATTTATACTATCAACTAGGACTTCTTTTTTGTAAAGCTCTTTTTCCTCTCCAACAATTACTTCATTTTTTTCCTCATTAAATCCTAATACAAATAAAGGTACTGGATTTGATATTCCTAATCCTTTTCTTTGCCCTATTGTATAATTATAAAGTCCAGTATGTCTTCCTAATATTTTTCCTTCTGAGTTTACTATATTTCCTTCTAATGGCTTCAAATTCGAATTATTTTCTAAAAATCTTTTATAATTGCCATCTGGTACAAAACATATATCCTCACTATCAGGCTTATTTGCAACTTTTAAATTATTTTCTCTTGCTATTTCTCTTATTTGTTCTTTATCTTCAAATTCTCCTAATGGAAATATTATATGCTCTATTAATTCTTTTGGTATATTCCATAATACATAACTTTGATCTTTTTTTAATGAATTGGATTTTTTTAATACCCATCTTTGATATTTTTCACTATATTCTGTTTTTGCATAATGTCCTGTCGCTATATATTCACATCCCATTTCTTGTGCTTTTTCATACATTTTTCCAAATTTAAGATATCTATTACATTCTATGCATGGATTTGGTGTTTTGCATTGTGAATAACAATCAATAAAGTCATTTATTACATATTTTTTAAATTCTTCTTTATAATTAAATGTAAAGTGAGGTATTCCTATTAAATTGCATACATTCTTTGCATCCATATTTGTGTCTATATTGCAACAACTACCTGAAAATAGTTCCATTGTTGCTCCTATTACTTTATATCCTTTTTGTTTTAATAGTAATGCCGACACACTACTATCTACTCCTCCACTCATTCCTAATAATACTTTTTTCATCATTTTCTCCTTTTTATCTAAAAAGATTATAACATTTCACTATTACAGTTTCAAGTAATATACGCAATTTTTTATATTTTTGTATATTTTCTCTATTCAATGTATATAATTATATTAAAAGTTATTAGGAGGTATTTTATGGAGTTAAAAAGAATTAATGATATTTTATCTAATGATTCAAAACTTGACGTTTTCTACGATAATAGACAAGTCTGGATTCAAAGTATAAATGATAATAATCGTATGGCTAAAGTGGGATTTGTTGATAATTTTGAAGAAAGAGATGTCTTTATTGATGATTTGTATGAAAGAAATTTATAGACATAAAAATACTAATATAAGTTAATTACCTATATTAGTATTTTTTATTATTAAAATTCTATTTTCTTAGCTATCCATGCTTCTACTTCTTCAACTGGTACACGAACTTGTTCCATTGTGTCTCTATCTCTTATTGTTACACAGTTATCTTCTAATGTATCAAAGTCTACTGTTACACAATATGGTGTCCCTATTTCGTCTTCTCTTCTATATCTTTTACCAATTGAACCTGCCTCATCATAATCACACATAAATGTTTTTGATAAGTTATCATATATTTCTGTAGCTTTTTCTGAAAGCTTTTTAGATAATGGTAATACTGCAAGTTTAAATGGTGCAATTGCAGGATGTAAATGCATTACTACTCTTGTATCATCTTCTGCAATTTTTTCTTCTTCATAACTATCACATAAGAACATTAATATTAATCTATCCACACCTACAGATGGTTCAATAACAAATGGTACATATTTTTCTCCTGTTTCTGGATCTTGATATGTTAGGTCTTGCTTTGTTGCTTCCATATGACGTGATAAGTCATAATTTGTTCTATCAGCAATTCCCCATACTTCTCCCCATCCAAATGGGAATTTGTATTCTATGTCCGCTGTTGCATTACTGTAGAATGATAATTCCTCTTTTGTGTGATTTCTAAATCTGATATGTTCTTCATTTGCTCCTAATGATAATAAGAAGTTTTTACAATATTCTTTCCAATATTCATGCCATTCTAAATCTGTTCCTGGTTTACAGAAGAATTCTATTTCCATTTGTTCAAATTCACGTGTTCTAAATATGAAATTACCTGGTGTTATTTCATTTCTAAATGCTTTTCCTTGTTGGCATATTCCCATTGGTAATTTTCTTCTTGTTGTTCTTAATACGTTTTTGAAGTTTACAAATATTCCTTGTGCTGTTTCTGGTCTTAAATATATTTCTGATTTTGCATCTTCTGTTGTTCCTTGGAATGTTTTAAACATTAAATTGAATTTTCTTATTGATGTGAAATTTAATTTTCCACAATTAGGACATACTATATTGTTGTCATTTATATATTTTACTGTTTCTTCGTCACTCCATCCGTCTGCTATTACATCTTTTCCATTTTTGGCTGCCCATTCTTCTATTAATTTATCTGCTCTATGTCTTGTTTTACATTCTTTACAGTCTATCAATGGATCTGCAAATGTGCTTACATGACCTGTCGTTACCCATACTTCTGGATTCATTAATATACTACAATCTATTCCTACATTGTATTTATTTTCTTGAACCATTTTTTTCATCCATGCTTTTTTTAAATTGTTTTTTAATTCTACTCCTATTGGTCCATAGTCCCAAGTGTTTGAAAGTCCACCATATATTTCTGAACCTGGATATACAAACCCTCTATTTTTACATAAGCTTACTAATTTCTCCATTGAATCTACCATTTATGTTTCCCCCTCATTTTTGTTTAACTGTTTCCTATTGTACTATATTACATATTTTTTTTCAATACAATTCTCCAATTTTTTCAAGTTTTTTATATCCATTCCCCATATTTTTTGATATACCTCTTTTTTGCAAAAGTTGCAACAATACAATATAATAAACTAACTCCAAAAATAACTGGTAAAAATCTAGTTTGGATTGGCTCTAATCCAATTATTGTTCCGAAATATGTTGAAGGTATAATTAATGCAACTATGCAAATTAATATTGAAGAAAAATATACAACTTTATTTGCATTGCTTTCTATGAATGGTTTTTTAGCAGTTCTTATAATATGCATTCCAAACAAGTTTGAAATTATACTATATGAAAACCATACTGTTTGGAACTCTGCTGCATCTCTAAGCCCAAATACAAACCAAAGTGATGCAAATACAATAAGGTCAAAAGCTGAACTTAATGGTCCCATATATAACATAAAATTCTTTAAGCTATCAATACTCAATTTTTTAGGCTCTTTTAAATATTCTTTATCTACATTATCAAATGGTAATGTAAGTTGTCCCAGATCATAAAGTAATCCTTCAACTAATAATTGTATTGGTGTTTCTGGTAAGAATGGAAGTACTGCACTTGCTATAATTACAGACATAACCTCTCCAAAATTAAAACTTACCGCCATTTTTATATACTTTAATAAATTAGAGAATGTTTTTCTTCCTTCAACTGCTCCATCTAACAATACTTTTAAATCTTTTTCTAATAAAATTATATCTGCCGATTCTTTTGCAATATCAACAGCTGTATCTACTGATATTCCTACATCTGCATTTACTAATGATGGACTATCATTTATTCCATCTCCCATATATCCTACTATATTTTTTTCTTTTAAAATTCTAACAATTCTAGCTTTTTGTATTGGAGAAAGTTTAGCAAATATATTTGTTTTTCTTACCATTCTTCTAAGTGCCATATCTGTCATTTTTTCTACTTCATTTCCCAATACTATTTTTTTAGAATTTATTCCAACTTTCTCACATACACATCTTGTAACTTCAGCATTATCTCCTGTTAAAACAACTACTCTTATTCCTGCATCATTTAGTTTTTGTACTGCTTCTCTTGCACTTTCTTTTGGTGGATCTAAAAATCCTATAAATCCTATTAATACCATTTTGCTCTCATCTTTGACTGAGAAACTCTCTATGCCATTTATATCATTTTTTTGGCAAACTGCTACAACTCTTAATCCTTCTTTATTTAAGTCTTTTGCGATTTTTCTAATATTTTCTTTTATATCATTTGTTAAACTTACAACTTGTCCTTGATAATCTGTCATATTACAAATCGAAAGTATCTCTTCAACTGCGCCTTTTGTTATTAATTGCTTTTTTTCTCCATCAGTAACAACTACTGATAATCTTCTTCTTGAAAAATCAAATGGTATTTCATCTATCTTCTTATATTTCGTTGTATATTCTTCCATTCCATTTTTCATACCTCTATCTATTACTGCTTCATCTATGCTTCCTTTTAATCCTGTTTGGAAATAAGCATTTAAAAAAGCATGTTTTAAAACTCTTGTATCTTCTTCACCTTTAATGTTTAAATATTTTTCAAGGACTATCTTGTCTTCTGTCAATGTTCCTGTTTTATCTGTGCATAAAATATTCATTGCGCCAAAATTTTGGACAGAATCCAATTTTTTTATAATTGTCTTTTTCTTTGCCATTTTCATAGCACCTTTTGATAAAGTAGAAGACAATATTACTGGTAATAAAAGTGGTGTAATTCCTATTGCAACTGCTATTGAAAATGTAAATGCTAAAATTGTATCATGTTTCCAGGCATTTATAAAAAATACTATTGGAATTAGTATAAGCATAAATCTTATTAAAACTTTACTTATATTTTTTATTTCTTTTTGAAATGCTGTATCTGGTTTTCCATTATTTAATGTATGTGCAACCTTTCCGAAATAAGTATCATTTGCCGTTTTTATTACAGCACCTTTTCCGCTTCCACTAATTATATTTGTCCCCATAAAGCATATTGTTTCTAGGTCAGTTACACTTTCTATTTCCTCAATTTCTTCTAAGTTTACTGTCTTTTTAACAGAATCAGATTCTCCTGTTAACGAAGATTCTCCCAAATATAAATCTTTTGCTTCTATAACTCTTAAATCTGCCGGTATCATATCCCCAGCTGAAAGTAATACTATATCCCTTAAAACTACATCTTTTATAGGTATTTGTATTTTCTTTCCATCTCTTATTACAGTTGCTGTAGTAGCAACCATTTCTTTTAATTTTTCTGCTGCTTTATTTGATCTATATTCTTCAAAGAACTCTAAAAATGTACTTATTAAAACCAACACTATTATTATAATAATATTTGCATAACTAGGTTTTTGGGGTAAAATTATATCTGTGTAACATAATACTAATACTATTCCTAATAAAATACTATTAAATGGTGTAAATAATGTTGCTAATAAATAGTGATACCATTTTTTTGGTTTAGCCTGTTCTAATTCATTATATCCATTCTTATTTATTTCTTCCAGAGCTTCACTCTGCGAAAGTCCTGTTTCCCTTATTTTATATGTTTTTATAAATTCCTCTTTTTCTAATGTGGCTTCTTTTCCATACATCTTTGAGATGTTTACTTCTTCCTTTTTGTTTGCCATTTTATCGTCGCTCTCCTTTAATTTTTTATCTTTTTATCTTAAATTCTTCAAATAAAAAGTGATATAGCAATATATATAAATTATATTGTTACTACATCACTTATTATTTATTTTAATAATTCTATTAGTTCATTTATTGTTACTACTTTTGTTTCTCCTGTTTTTATATCTTCCACTTCTAGATTTTCTCCTTCTGTTTTGTCTCCTAAAACTACCATGTAAGGTGTTCCAAAAACTTTACAATCTTTCATTTTTGCACCTATTGATATTTTTTCTCTATCATCTAAAATAGATTCTATACCATTTTCTTCTAATACATTATATATTTTTTCAGCAAGTGCTACTTTTTCCTCTGATTCCATTTTTGGTATTATTTGTAGTTTATATGGTGCAATAGATTTTGGTAATGCAAATCCTGCTGGTTTTCCATTTTTGTCTTTTACAACATTTGTTTCATATATTGTAGCTACTGTTCTACTTACTCCTATTCCATAACATCCCATATAATATAATTCTTCTTTTCCTTCTTGACTTATATATTTTCCATTCATCATTGATGAATATTTTGTTCCAAGTTGGAATATATGTCCTAATTCTACTGTTCTTCTTTCTTCTAGTTTAGATATGTCTTTAATTCCATATTCTTTTTCTAAGTATTCTTTGTAGTCTTCTCTTTCTAATATTTCTGTATTTAATCCTTTTCCTGTTTCTTTGTCTACTAATATTTTGTCTTCTCCCATTGGTGATACTACCATAAATTCTTCTGATTTTTTACCACCCATTGCTCCATTATCAGCTGCTATTGGTATTACTGGTAATCCTATTTGTTCAAATATTTCTAAAAATGCTTCTCTTAAATTTTGGTATGCTTCTATTAATTCTTGCTCTCCTCTTCCAAAACTATATGCATCTAGCATTTCAAATGATTTTCCTCTTAATAAATACCCTCTTGTTCTTATTTCATTTCTTATTTTTTCACCAATTTGATAATATGTTACAGGTAAATTTTTATATGATTTTAACTTTTCACGCAAGAACTCTACTATTGCTTCTTCTGCTGTTGGTGCCAAACAGAATCCACCTTTGTTTGAGTCTACTGTAAGCATTGTACCATCATTTACATATCCTTCATATCTTCCTGAATCTTTCCATATCTTTTCTGGTTGCAATATTGGAAGTGACACTTCTATACATCCATATTTATTTAATGTTTTTTGTATTATTGTTTCTACATTTCTTTTCACTAATAATGGTATATTGTTGTATGCAAATATTCCTGCTCCATATTGTACTATTTGCCCTGATTGCAATAATATACTTTGTGCTGGATACATTTCATCTATATTGTTTAATTTTATTGTTCCTTGTCCTGTTTTTGATAATCTCATTTTTATTTTCACTCCTTATTTAACATCTATTATATTACCACAATATGGATTTATAGTCAATGATTTTTAGTCATCTGCTACTATTTCATCAACTACTATTTGATGATTCTCATCTAATTTGTATTTTGGTAGTTCAGGTAAATCATCTAGTGAACTATACCCAAACAATTTTAAAAACTCATTTGTAGTTTGGTATGACATTGGCCTTCCTGGTAAATCAAGCTTTCCAGCTTCTTCTATCAAACCATATTCTAATAATTTATATATTGTTCCATCAACATTAACTCCACGAATAGATTCTATTTCTGCCCTAGAGATTTTCGGATTATATGCTATTATTGATAATGTTTCTAATGCTGCATTTGATAATTTAGGTTTATTTCTTTTATCTATTACTTGACATATATAATCATAATTTTCTTTTTTGCTACAAAGTTGATATCCATCATTTATCTTGATTAACTCTATTCCTCTATTTTTTTGCTTATATTCTTCTTGCATACTCTTTATTATCGTTTCTAAATCGTCTTTTCCTATCTCTAAAGCCATTTCTATTTCTTTTATTTCTACACTTCTTCCTGCCGAAAATAATATAGATTCTATTATTGATTTCATTTCTTCAATGTCTTTTTCCATTTTGTTTCCTTCCTTTTATTTAAAAAACGTATCAATATTTTGTGCTATATTGATACGCTATTTTTTATTTGGTGACCCCTACGGGAATCGAACCCATGATTCCGCCTTGAGAGGGCGGCGTCTTAACCGCTTGACCAAGGGGCCATTTTTTTACATATATATTTATACCATTTTTTTCTTGTTTAGTCAATAACATTATTGATATTTTATCATATTTTTGAGACATTTATAAAAAAAGAGTGTCAAAAAGGGACGTCCCTACTGACAGCTATTGACATTTTATGTAAATTGTGTTATTATTTTAATTGCAACTCAATTCATTTTAGATAGGGAATGAATATTCCCAGAAAGGATTTTTTATGAAAAAGCATTTTAAAAACATTACTTTTAAGTCTATTGACGATTCACGGTTTTTAAAGACATTTGGAAAAAAAGCAACTATACAGTTGCTTGAAATCAGCCAACTCAAAGATAGAAATGATATAATTCTGGTTGACATCAGAGAATATTCCAGCTATGACAAATCAAGTCATTTAGTTGCTGGAGATTATTTGTTGCAGAATTATTTAATTTTTAATCAAGGCCATATTAATTTCTTAGCCAACTTTATCCAAGATAATGTTGGTAATGAAATATATATTGCTGAATCAGAGTTTGATGATTTCTTTCAAGTCATAAAAAATATCTATTAAAAGATAGCCTTACACTAAATAAAGTGTAAGGCTATAATAATTTAGTTATAATTCTTAAGCATTTCTTTATATTTTTCAAGTTTTGCTCTTTCTTCATCAATTTTTGATTGTGGTGCTTTATTTACAAATCCAGGATTTGAAAGCATCTTTTCTGCTCTTTGAATCTCAAATTCAATTTTTTTCTTTTCTTCTGCTTTACGTTTGGCTTCTTCTTCTAAATCAACCAAACCTTCAAGTGGCATATATAACTCAATTCCATCTTTTATTATACTAATTGCATTATCTGCTATATCTTTTTTATCCCCTTTAACTATAACTTTATTTCCAAAGCCTAGTTTCATAATAAATTCTTTTGATGAATTTATTTCATTTTCGTATTTATTAGTTACAAAAATTAATTCTACTTTTTTAGATGGATGTACATTCATTTTTGCTCTAATATTACGTATTTCTACTATTATTTCTTTTAAATTTTCTACTAATTTTTCTTCCTTATCAAAAATGAATTCTGTTTTAATTTCAGGCCATTTTGAAACCATTAAATCTTTGTCGCTATAATTTACTAAATTGCTATATATTTCTGTTGTTATAAATGGCATAAATGGATGCAATAATTTTAATGCTGTACCAAATACATGATTTAAAATATCACATACTGCAACTTTTGTTTCATAGTCTTCACTATATAGTCTTGGTTTTACCATTTCTATATACCAATCGCAAAATTCATCTCTTATGAATCCATATATATTGTCAAGTGCTATTCCTAAATCATAACTTTCTATATTTTTGGTTACATCTACAACTAATTTATCTAATTTATTTAAAATCCATTTATCTTCTAATGTTAATAACTCAGTATTATAACTATGTTTTTCATTATTATATACTTTTTGGCAAAATTCTTTTATATCATTTTCATCAACATTTGAATTTATTATAAACTTAGCCGCATTCCATATTTTATTTGCAAAATTTGATGCTTGTTCTAATTTTTCTGGCATATATTTTATGTCATTTCCCATAGTTGTTCCTGAAATTACAGAAAATCTTAAGCTATCTGCACCATATTGTTCAATAACTTCTAATGGATCTATACCATTTCCAAGTGTTTTAGACATTTTTCTTCCTTGACTATCACGAATAATTCCATGTATTAATACATCTTTAAAAGGTTCTGTTCCTGTAAATTCAAGTCCTTGTGTCATCATTCTTGATACCCAAAAAGTTATTATATCAAATCCTGTTATCAATACATTTGTTGGATAAAATCTTTTAAAATCTTCACTTTCTGTATTTGGCCAACCAAGTGTAGAAAATGGCCATAATGCAGAACTAAACCATGTATCTAATGTATCCTCATCTTGATGTAAATGTGTACTTCCACATTTTCCACATTTTTCTGGTGCTATTTTTGATACATTTATGTGTCCACAATCGTCACAATAATATGCAGGTATTCTGTGTCCCCACCATAATTGTCTTGATATACACCAATCTTGTATATTATCTAACCAATTAAAATATTGTTTTTCATACCTTTTTGGTACAAATTGTGTTTTATTTTCTCTTACACTGTCAGCAGCCTTTTTTGCTAAATCTTTCATACTTACAAACCATTGCATTGATATTTTTGGTTCTATTGTTGATTTACATCTTTCACATTTAGCTACATTGTGGGTATAGTCTTCTGTAGCTACTAAAGCTCCAATTTCTTCAAGTTTTTTAACTATCATTTTTCTTGCTTCTAAAAGATCCATTCCTTTATATTCAGGTACTAAATCTCCCATTTTATAATTTTCATCAAACACTTCTATTATTTCTAGATTATGTCTTAACCCTGCTTGATAGTCATTCATATCATGTGCCGGAGTGATTTTAACACATCCTGTCCCAAAGTCTTTTTCAACAAAATCATCTGCTATAATAGGAATTTCTTTGTTCATTATTGGAAGTATACACTTCTTGCCAACTATGTCTTTATATCTTTCATCTTCTGGATGAACTGCAACTGCAGTATCCCCTAGCATAGTTTCTGGCCTTGTTGTTGCAACTTCTACATATTTTTCTTCTTCACCAACTATTTTATATCTAATATGCCATAAATGTGATGGTTCTTCTTTATATTCTACCTCTGCATCAGATATTGATGTTTTACAGCTAGGACAATAATTTACCATTCTTGTCCCTTTATATATTAGACCTTTTTTATATAGACTTACAAATTGTTCTAAAACAGCATCTGACATTCCATCATCTAATGTAAACCTTGTTCTATCCCAATCGCATGAACAACCTAATTTACGTTGTTGTTCTTGAATTATTCCTCCATATTCATGTGTCCAATTCCAACATTCTTCTAGAAACTTTTCTCTTCCTAAATCCTTTTTTTCTTTTCCTTCACCTTTTAACTTTTGAACTACTTTCATTTCTGTTGATATTGCTGCATGGTCAGTTCCTGGAAGCCATAAGCAATCATATCCTTGCATTCTTTTAAACCTTATTAATATGTCCTGAATTGTATCATCTAATGCATGTCCCATATGTAATTTTCCTGTTACATTTGGTGGTGGCATCATTATGCAATATGGCTTTTTATTTTTATCCATACTTGGTTTAAAATAACCCTTTTTCTCCCACTCTTCATATAAATTTTCTTCAAATTCTTTTGGATTAAATTTTCCTTCTAAACTATTTCCCATAAAAATTCCTCCTTTTTTATATACAAAAAAGCACCCTTATGTGCTTTTTTCACACATAAGGGCGAATATATAACTATCGCGGTACCACCTTAATTTTTATCTCATTTAGCTTTTAACGTTGCTTAAACGGATATAGTTACTAATTATTTCTCTATATCAACTCCAAAGCTACTTCAGTTTATCTTTCTATAAGAAGTTTACAGCCTATGACTTCTTTTCTCTGTAATAGTAGTTTTAAACTTACTCCTCTTTTTCTTAGTTTTTATTATTCTTATATTGTATATGATTTTCTTTTATATGTCAATACTTTTATTCTATAGTTAATTTGTTCTTTTCATTTAAATTTATGTCTTTTGTTTTCTTTAAGACATCATCGACATAAACTTTAACTGTAACAGTTCCTTTTCCTGATATTGATTGAACAAGACTTGTTGTTGTTGGATCTATTGATTCTTCATAAACCTTATCATCTCCAACTACAATTTTAACTTTTACATCTATTATTTTTTCTTCTTTAATAGGATTTCCTTCTTCATCTTTCTTTCCAGTATCAACAATTTCCTTTTTGTAGTTTCCACCTAATAAAGATTTTACATTTACTGTTAAAGTAGCTGATTTAGTTTGAGACACTTTATTTACTGTTATTGTAATAGATGTTCCATCTTCAACTTCTTTTCCAGCATCTAAACTTTGTTTTAGAACTGTATTATTGTCCTTAGTTGTATCTTCTTCTGTTACAACTATTACTTTTAGTCCTGCATCTTTTAATTCTTTTTTAGCATCACTTTCTGATTTTCCTACAACTGAAGGAATTTCTACCATTTTTATTCCTGTACTTACGTGGATAACCACTGTATCTCCCGCATTAACTTTTGTATCTTCGTCTGTCTCTTGAGATATAACATATCCTGCTTCAATTTTTTTACTTTCTTCTTCTACTATTTCATATTTTAATTTAGCATCTTCTAAAGCTTTTATAGCTTCATCTTGTTTTAGTCCTTTTACCTTTGGAACAGTTGCTTCTTCAATTCCCAAACTAATAACTAAATTAACTTTCGTTTTTTCTTTTACGTTATAATTTGATTGATATGCTGGGTCTTGTGATATAACATATCCTTGTGCATAATCTCCATTATATTCTTCTTTTACCTCACCTAATTCTAGCTTCTTATCTTTTAACGTCTTTTCTGCTTCTTCTCTACTTACACCGACTAAGTTTGGTAAGACTGTCTCTGCTGGATTAGATACTCTTAAATATACTAATGTTCCTATAAGACCAATTGCAAATAAAGCAACTACTAAAATAAATACTGTTAATTTTTTGTGTTTAGTAAAGAAGCTTTCTTTTTTATTTTTATTTGGTATTGTTTCTTTTTTTATTTCAACATTATTCATTGTAGGTATTTTTCTGGTTTCTGCTATTTCTTCATATTCTTCATTATCTACAAAGTCACCATTTGGATTCTTTAATGCTCTATTTAAATCTCTCAACATGTCAGTTGCTGTTTGATATCTTAATGTTGTATCTTTTCTTATAGCCTTCATTATTATATCATTTACTGCTTTAGGTATTTTTGGATTTACTTCAATTGGTGGTATTGGTTCTTCTTGCATATGCTTTAATGCAACAGATACTGGTGTATCAGCATCAAAAGGAACTCTTCCTGTAAGCATTTCATACATAACTATTCCTAATGAATAAATATCTGATTTGCTATCTGTATATCCACCTCTTGCATGTTCTGGTGAGAAATAATGTACTGATCCAATAGTTGTACCAAATGCTGTTATTGTAGAATTTGATACTGCTTTTGCTATTCCAAAATCTGTAACCTTTGCTATTCCATCTTCTGTGATTATTATGTTATGAGGTTTTATATCTCTATGTACAATATTATTTTTATGTGCTGTTTCAAGTGCTGATGCTATTTGCATAGCTATATTTATAGACCATTTCCAAGGCAGAGGTCCTCCTTCTTCTGTTATTATTTCTTTTAAAGTTTTTCCCTTTACTAATTCCATTACTATATAATATAGGTTTCCTTCTCTTCCTACATCATACACAGATACAATATTAGGATGTGTAATACTAGCAGCTGCCTGTGCCTCTATTGAAAATCTTTTTATAAATTCTTCATCTGTTGTGAATTCATCTCTTAGGATTTTCACAGCTACAAGTCTATTTAATACATGACATTTTGCCTTGTATACCATAGCCATTCCGCCATTACCTATTTTTTCTAAAATCTCATATCTGTTTCCTAACAATCTTCCTTCTAAATTCATATCTTAAACATTCCTTTCTTTTGAATAATGTTTATAAATTCTTTATTGTTATAATAGTTATATTATCTAATCCTCCATTTTGATTAGCTCTTTCTATTAATTCTTTTGGTGCTGTTTCAAAATTATCTTTTACTATTTTATATATTTCTTCTTGTGATACCATATTTGATAATCCATCTGAACAGATTATTATTATATCTCCTTTTTGGAAACCTTTTATCATGACATCTGGTTCTGCAAAAGCGTTACATCCTAATGCTTTCATTAACATATTTTTTTTAGGATGATGTTCTGCTTCTTCTTTTGTTATTGTTCCTTCTTGTAATAGTTTTTGTACATAACTGTGGTCTTGAGTTAACTTCCTCATAAATTCTTTTCTAATTCTATATATTCTACTATCTCCAATATGTCCTATATAGGCCCTATTATTATATATTAAACATATTTCTAAAGTAGTACCCATTCCGGAATATTCCTGATTACTTAAAGCTTTTTCATAAACCACCATATTTGCATATTCTAAACTACTTCCAACTAACTGTATTAAACTATCTCTATCTTTTGGTGTATCTGCAAAGTTATTTTCTATATATTTCTTTGCAGATGTAATTGCCAGCTTACTTGCAATTTCTCCAGCATTACATCCGCCCATTCCATCTGCTAAAAGAAATAATTGGACATTATTAAATGGATCTTCTGTTATATAAAAACTATCCTCATTTATTTCTCTTACTTTTCCTACATCTGTACTCGCATAAGCCTTTATCATTTAATCACCTCTTTTTACTACTACGATTATTACTTAAAGTCCAAAAATAGTGAATCCCAAATTAATAATTCCACTATATACTATGTTTATAATTGGTGTAATTATTGTACCTAACACTCCTACTATCCATAATGCTACAAATATTACATAAAATATTTGTTCATGATCTTCAAACCAAATTTTTGCATTATATGGTAATATTGGCTTTATTACTTTTGAGCCATCTAATGGTGGTAATGGTATTAAATTAAATACTCCTAGACCTATATTTATAGAAATCGCATACATTAACATTATCATTATTATTCCAAGTATTTTTGATGTTAATACTGCTACCCCTGCAAATTTGTATATTGCACAATATATTAAAGTTAATATTATTGCTATTATAAAATTCATTGCTGGGCCTGCTATTGATACTAATGCATCAGCTTTGTCCATTGACATATCTCTATTATAGTTCTTTGGATTCACCATTACTGGTTTTCCCCATCCAAATCCTGCAAATAGTAACATTATTGATCCAACAGGATCCAAATGAGCCAAAGGATTAAGGGATAATCTTCCTTCATTTCTTGGTGTATCATCACCTAACTTGTCTGCTGCCCAAGCATGAGCAAATTCATGAAATGTTATTGCAATTAATACTCCTGGTATTGTAAATAGTAAATTTAATAATTTACTTGTATCAGTTAAATAATTCATTAATCCAAATACAATCATTATTGCCATTATGACATATACTGATCTTTTGTCTAAAAACATATATTAAATATCCTTTCTTAGTTTAATGGTTTCATTGTTGGGAAGAATAATACATCTCTTATTGATGCTGAATTTGTTAATAACATTATTAATCTATCTAATCCTATTCCCATTCCTCCTGTTGGTGGTAAACCTATTTCTAAGGCGTTAACAAAGTCTTCATCCATTCCTCCAGCTTCTTCATCACCTTTTTCTTTTGCTTCAACTTGTTTTAAGAATCTTTCATATTGATCTATTGGATCATTTAATTCTGAATATGCATTTCCATATTCTCTTCCACCTATGAATAATTCAAATCTTTCAACCAATCTTGGATCTTCTTTCTTTCTCTTTGTAAGTGGTGATACTTCTACTGGGTAGTCTATTATAAATGTTGGTTGTATTAATGTTTCTTCTACAAATGTCTCGAAAAATTCATTTATAATATGTCCTCTTGTGTTTTTGATTTCTTCATATTCAACACCTTTTTCTTTAGCTATAGCTTGAGCTTCTTCATCTGTGTTAATTGTATTAAAGTCTACTCCAGCTACTTCTTTTATTGCTTCAATCATAGATATTTTTTTCCATCCTGGTGCTAAATTTATTTCGTTACCGTCATATTCAATTGTTGTTTTTCCTAATACATTTTTTGCTACTGTTGATATAAGTTGTTCTGCTGTATCCATCATATCATTATAATCTTGATATGCTGCATAAAACTCCATGTTTGTAAATTCAGGATTATGTTTTATATCCATTCCTTCATTTCTAAAATTCTTTCCTATTTCAAATACTTTATCAAATCCACCAACTATTAGTCTTTTTAAATTTAATTCTGGTGCTATTCTTAAATACATTTGTAAATCAAGTGTATTGTGATGTGTTATAAATGGTCTTGCTGCATCTCCTGTTGCTACTGTTGTTAACATTGGGGTTTCTACTTCCATATATCCATAACTATCCATAAAGTTTCTTATTTCTTTTAATATTTTACTTCTTAATATAAATGTTTCTTTTACTTCAGGATTCATTATTAAATCTACATATCTTTGTCTATATCTTAAATCTGTATCTTTTAGTCCATGGAATTTCTCAGGTAATGGTCTTAATGATTTTGAAAGTAAAGTTACCTCTTTAGCATGTATTGATATTTCCTCTGTTCTTGTTTTAAATACAAATCCTGTTATTCCTATAAAGTCACCTATATCATAAGTTTTAAATGCTTTGTAGCTTTCTTCGCCTAAATCATTTATGCTTACATAACTTTGGATTTTTTCATCACAGTCTTGTATTGTACAAAATGATGCTTTTCCCATTATTCTTTTTGCTATTATTCTTCCTGCAACTGTTACATCTTTTTGTTCAAATTGCTCATAATTATTTTTTATTTCACCAGCTGTATTTGTTCTATTAAATTTTGTTATTTCAAATGGGTCTTTTCCATTTGCTCGTAATTCTTCTAATTTCTCACGTCTAACTTGCATTAGATGATTCATATCTATCTCTTGTTCTTGGCTATTTTCATTATTTTCTTGCATAAGTTTCATTCCTTTCATTTATCCTTTGCTATTATATACTACTTTACTAAAAAAGTAAAGTTTTTGGAAATAAAAGTTAATTTTATTTTTGATTTTGCAAATCAATTGACAGTATTTTCCAATTATGTTATAATGTAATTATAACATCAACTAAGGAGTGAAGTCATAATGAAAAAACTAGAATATCTCTGGGATAAAAAAGTTTCAATTGAGGAATGTTATAAAATCCCTGAAGATAAAGCTAGCTTAATCGAGATTCGTAAATCAAGTGGTATGGAGATCGATCTCTTATCCGGTATACGGAATTATCTCGTTTTAAGACCAAGAAAAGTGCTGTGATTATTACAGCACTTCTTTTTATTTTATTAATCTCATTGTTTCTTTAGCGATCATAAGTTCCTCATTTGTAGGAATTACGTATGCTTTAACTTTTGAATCTGGTTTTGTAATTAACTTTTCTTCTCCTCTCATATTGTTAGCATCAACATCTATATCAACTCCCATAAATTCTAATTGCTCACAAATTGATTTTCTAATATTTATTTGGTTTTCTCCAACTCCTCCAGTAAATACTATTGCATCTAATCCTCCCATAGCAACTGCATATTTAGCAACATAACTTGCAATAGAGTATGTAAATGTTTTTATAGCAATTTGTGCTCTTTCATTTTCTCCATAAGATGCAGCTTCAATTTCTCTAAAATCTGGTGCCAATCCTGATATTCCTTGAACTCCACATTTTTTATTTAATACATTTTCTACTTCATCTGCTGTCATATTTTCTTTTTTCATTAAAAATGTAACAACTGATGGATCTAAATCTCCACTTCTTGTAACCATTGGTATTCCTCCAAGTGGTGTAAGTCCCATACTTGTATCTATTGATTTTCCATCTTTTACAGCACAAATACTAGATCCTTGACCTAAATGACAAGTAACTACTTTTAAGTTTTGGTTGTTTTCTATTTCTGCTAATCTTTGTGATACATACATATGTGATGTTCCATGGAATCCATATTTTCTAATTCCATATTTTTCATAATATTCATAGGCTATAGGGTATATATATTTTTCTTTTGGCATTGTTTGATGGAATGCTGTATCAAATACTCCAACCATTGGCTTACCTGGCATAACTTTTTTGCACGCTTCTATTCCCATTATTCCTGCTGGATTATGAAGTGGTGCTAAGTCTATACATTCTTTTACTATATCAATTACTTTATCATCAATTATTGTTGATTCATTTATTTTTTCTCCTCCATGAACTAGTCTATGACCTATAGCATTTATTTCATCTAAAGAATCAATTACTTTATATTCAGGATTTGTTAATTGTTTTAAAGTAAAATCTATTGCTTCTGTGTGATCTAAAGCAACATGGTTTATAGTTATTTTCTTTCCTAATGCTTTATGTGTTATAAATGCTTCTTGCTCTCCTATTCTTTCATATTTTCCTGATGCTATTACCTCATCATTTTCCATGTTTATTAATTGATATTTTAATGATGAACTTCCACAATTTAAAACTAAAATTTTCATTTTTATACTTCCCTTCTAAATTTATATATTATATTTGTGCTTGAACTGCTGTAATTGCAACAACTCCAACAATATCATCTGCACTGCATCCCCTTGATAAATCATTTACTGGTTTTGCAATTCCTTGGCACAATGGACCATAAGCCTCTGCTTTTGCTAATCTTTGTACTAATTTGTATCCAATATTTCCTGCATTTAAATCAGGATATATTAATGTATTTGCATATCCTGCTACATTACTTCCTGGTGCTTTAGATTTACCAATCTCAGGAACTATTGCTGCATCTAATTGTAATTCTCCATCTACTAATAAATTTGGATCTTTTTCTTTTACTAATTTTGTTGCTTCTATAACTTTATCTGTTAATTCAGATTTTGCACTTCCATAAGTCGAATATGAAAGCATTGCAACTTTTGATTGTTTTTGTACTAATTGTTCAAAGCTTTTAGCTGATGATATTGCTATTTCTGACAATTCTTCTGCTGTTGGATTTTGATTTAATCCACTGTCTCCAAATATAAATGTTCCATTTTCACCATATTCGCAATCAGGCACGCACATAACAAAAAATGCTGATACTAATTTTGTTCCAGGTGCTGTTTTTAATATTTGAAGTGCTGGTCTCAATGTATTTGCAGTTGAATGTGCTGCTCCTGACACTAATCCGTCTGCTTCATTATTTTTTAGCATCATCATTCCATAATATATTGGCTCTTGTATTATTTTTTTAGCCTCCTCTAATGCCATTCCTTTTTTCTTTCTTAATTCAAATAATGCTTCTGCATATTCTTCTTTTTTCTCTGATTTATTTGGATCTATAATTTTTATTCCATTTAAATCTAAATTTTTATCATTTGCATCTTTTTTTATTTGTTCTTCATTTCCTAGTAATATTACTTTAGCAAAGCCTTGTTCTATTACTTTACTTGCCGCTTCTATTACTCTAGTGTCTTCTGCTTCTGGTAATATTATTGTTTTCATTTGTTTTTTTGCTCTTTGTTTTACATTTTCAATAAATGACATATTAGCTTTTCCTTTCTCTTATTTTTTCCTAGCTTATTTTACTACATCTAAATAAAAATATCAACAACTTATTTCAAATTTATAAAGAAAGAGTGGTAATTCAAAATTACCACTCTTAAAGCCTATTATTCTACTAGAGCATCAATAAACACATTATTATCAGTTTCTGTATTTACTGTAATAATTGTAATTCCTTGTGCCTTGTACCAATCAAGTATAGGCTTCGTTTCAGTTTGATAAATTTTCAGCCGTCTTTTAACTGTTTCAGGTGTATCATCTGATCTTTGAGTTAACTTCGAGCCGCATTTATCGCATATTCCTTCTATTCTAGAAGGCTTAAAGCCATCTTTGGTATATCCTTCTTGGCAATTAGGACATATTAATCTATTCATTGCCCTTCTTACCGCTTCCTCTTCTTCAATCGGCAAATAGATTACATGGTCGACTTCAATCCCATATTTCTCCATCATCATTGCCTGATTTAGTGTTCGCGGAACACCATCAAGTATAATAATATCAGACTTAATAGAATTGATTTTGTTTTGTAACAAACTCATAACTACGTCATCATCTATTAATGCACCACTCGATGTGTCTATACCGCTTTTTCTTAATAATGCTCCTGTTGAAATTGTTTCTATACT
This sequence comes from uncultured Clostridia bacterium, assembly GCA_934167965.1. Classification (GTDB taxonomy): domain Bacteria; phylum Bacillota; class Clostridia; order TANB77; family CAG-508; genus CAG-269. The sequence goes on from CAKPMJ010000006.1 coordinate 39,824, forward strand.
AGAAACTTTTTCTTTTGCATCTGCAATCCGAGTTCCTTTACCGGCACCCGGCGGTCCAATTACAACAATTGTTGCCATATTGAACTCTCCTTTCTGAATTTATTTGTATTTTTCAATACATATTTCTATTTTATCATAATTTCTTATTTTTGCAATACTTTTTTGTCGAATCACATAACTTTTGCTGGTTTAATATTTTTTTGTTTATTTTTCGCATATTTGCAAAATTGGATCATATAAATTAACTAAAGTTTAGTACAAACATTTTCACGTATAAAGGGAGGTAAAAATAGATGGAAAATCTAGGATTATATGAAGATATTGCAAAAAGAACAGATGGCGATATCTATGTTGGGGTGGTTGGGCCTGTACGAACTGGAAAATCAACATTCATAAAAAACTTTATGGATTTGCTCGTAATTCCTAATATTGATAATGATTATAAAAAAGAACGTGCAAAAGATGAAATGCCACAAAGTGCAGCAGGTAAGACTATAATGACTACCGAGCCAAAGTTTGTTCCTAATGAAGCAGTTGAAATTACAATTGATGAAAAACTAAAATTAAAAGCTCGTTTAGTAGATTGTGTTGGTTATTTGGTTCCAAATAGTATTGGTTACTTAGAAGATGACAAACCAAGAATGGTTAAGACTCCTTGGTCAGAAGAAGAAATACCTTTTGAACAAGCGGCAGAAATAGGAACAAAGAAAGTTATAGAAGAACATTCAACTATTGGAATACTTATAACAACTGATGGCTCAATTACTGATATTCCAAGAGAAGATTACATAAAGGCTGAAGAACGTGTTGTTTCTGAATTAAAAGCTATAAATAAACCATTTATAGTTCTACTAAATTCGGAACATCCAAATGCGCCAGAAACTCAGGAGCTTGCAAATTCATTATGTAAAAAATATAGTTCAACTGTTATTCCTATAAATTGTGTAGAATTAAATATGAATGATTTAACTAATATATTTTCTAAAATATTATATGAATTTCCTGTTAGTCAAATTAATTTCAAATTTCCTGCATGGGTTAATGGCTTAGATATGTCTCATCCTTTAAAACAAGAATTATACACAGAAATACAAAATGCTTTTTCTAATGTAAACCTCTTAAGAGAAGTTTCACAATGTAGCAAAACTATTGAGCAAACTAGCATCATCACAAAAACAAATGTAGATAATATTATGCTTGGCAATGGCGGAGTTAATGTATCTATTACTTTAAAAGAAAACTTATTCTATCAAGTTTTAACTGAAATGACTGGTGTGCAAGTTAATAATGAAGCTGATCTATTCTCTATCATCAGTGACCTTTCTATTACTCAGAAAAAATATTCTAAAATTGCTACTGCTTTAGCTGAAGTTGATGCTAAAGGATATGGTATAGTTACTCCTACTATGGATGAACTTATTTTAGATGAACCTCAAATGGTTAAACAAGGTTCTAGATTTGGTATTAAGTTAAAAGCTACAGCACCATCTCTTCATATTATTAAAGCTAATATTGAAACTGAAGTTTCTCCTATTGTTGGATCTGAAAAGCAGTCTGAGGAATTGGTAAATTACTTATTATCTGAATTTGAAAGTGATCCTAAAAAGATATGGGATTCTAATATTTTTGGAAAAAGTGTTCATTCTCTTGTTAATGAAGGACTACAAGCTAAGTTATCTAAAATGCCTGAAGAAGCCCAAATGAAACTTCAAGAAACTTTAGAGCGTATTGTCAATGAGGGTAGTGGAGGATTAATCTGTATTATTTTATAATATAATCTATCAATATAAAAAACCGTCGAAACTTAAAATTTCAACGGTTTTTTATTTAATATTAATAAACTGCTATATATGCTCCACCATTTGATAATATTGTTGGAAAGCAATATGTATGATAATAATCTAGTTTATATCTCTTTGAGCGTTCTTTTTCTGTCTTAAAAAATCTATCAAAACTTGTCCTTCCTGTACTGTCTTTTATATGTCTGTCTATTGATGTATCAAAAATATATTTTGTATCATTTATCTCCATTATTACCCATGTATGCGCTGTCCATCCACCTGAAGTTGTAGTTGTTTCTCCTGATGCACAATACACATTTTGAATTCCTAAAACTTTCATAACTCCTACAAAAGTCCCGGCAAAGTGTTTACAATTATATCCATCTTTGTGTTTCATATTTTCTTCTAAAAATTTATAACATCCATAAACTTTATCATATACTGATTTTTTACCTTTTGTGGCTTTTTTTATAATCTTTTTATACTCTTTATCTAAGTCTTTGCTTCCAGCAGTACCAGGTTTTAGTTTTATTTTATTCATTTGTTGTTTTCTTGTACCTGTTGTTTGCTTTTTTCTATCTGAATATTGACCATATTCTGTTTTCTTGCCACTCTTTTTATATACTCTTATTTGATAATAATATAGTTTTCCTATTCCAATATCTTTTTTATCTGTATATGAAGTCGTTTTATTTTTTGATATCGTTTTTATATGTTTATATTTACCATTTTTTGAAGTTGCTCTATAAATTTTATATCCTGTTACTCCTGATACTTTTTGCCATTTTAGAGTTATTGATTTCTTTTTAGAATTTTCTGTTGAGCTCTTTATTTGTACTTGTTCATATTTTGTTTTTTCTTGTATATTTGAATATGGGCTATATAGTTCTATATTGTTTATTTTTCTATATGCTCTTATTTTATAATAATATACCTTTTTTGATTTTATTTTTTTATCTGTATATGATGTAGTATTTTGTTTTGATATAGTTTTTATTCTTTCATATTTACCATTTTTCGAAGTTGCTCTATAAATTTTATATCCTGTGGCTCCTTCTGTTTTGTCCCATTTTAGGCCTGCTCTATTTTTATAACTTTTTATAGTTAATTTTGTTTTTTGTAAATATATTGCTTGTAATATATCTGAATATTCTCCTGTATAGGTTACTCCTCCTTCACCTATCATATATGCTCTTACTTTATAATAATATACTTGTCCGCTATATGTTGTTGTATCTAAATATGTATTTGTTAATGCTTTTCCCACACTGTAATAACTTCCATCTTTTGAGTATGATTTATATATTTCATATCCTGATGCTCCTTCTATTTCATCCCATGTTATTTTTATTTTATTTGATTCTATAGAAAATTTTAATCCTGTTACTTTTTCCATCAATCCTACTGCTTTTACTTGTGCTGAAAAACTTACTGTTATAATTGCTATTATTAGCATTGTTAATAGTTTAATTAATTTGTTATTTCTGGTTATATTCATTTTCATTCCCCTTACATTTCAAATTATCTATTTTTTTCTTTTTTTATTAATTTTTCAAACTTCTTCGCAGCATCAACATCATTTTTGTAATCAATATTTACTTTATGTAATTTATTTATATCTTTTCCATACATAATTCCTATACCTTTTATATTTTCTTTATCAGAAGCACTATAAAATACATAATATATTCCATCTTTTTTTATCATCGAGCTTCTATACATACCTCTATTATCCCAATTTTTTGTTTTAGATGTTGGTTTAATTATCTCTGTACATTTTGACCATTTCTTGTTATCTTTACTTTCTGTATGATATAAACTAGCTACACCTCTCTTATCCCAATTTTTAAATGCCATTATTAACATTTCATAGCCTTTATCTGTTTTTACAACATCTAAATGCCAAGATTGTAGTTTTCTAGGATAATACAAGTTTAATTCTTTAATATCTTTCCATTGTTCATTATCTTTTGCTTCTGCATATCTTACTGTATAATCATGGTCAACATACCAAATTTTATAAATACCATCTTCATAAATTATAGCTGGACTTATGTAATCTTTTTTATGTCTATCATTTGATATTGTAATTGCTTCTTTATCTGACCAATTTACCCCATCAGTTGTATATCTTCTATAAATTGTAACTCTATTTATTTCATCATCTACCATTCTCCAGTAGCATTCCAATCTATTAAGGTCTGTATTCATTGTTAAATGAGAATCGGAATTATATTTTCTACTATCATTTCCTTCTATGTCATCCAAAGGATTTTCTAATCCATCTGGCGTTACCCAATTTACTAAATCATTACTAGCTACAATATGTGGGTTTTCCTTTTGTTCATCACTATCTGGATAAGGTGTATATGACATCCAATAATAATATCCATTCCATTGATTATCAAAAGATAATATCTTTGGGTGATATGCTTCTGTGTCTCCATACACACTTTCTAAATTTAGTTTATATTTTGAATTATATGTACTTTCTAACTTTTGTTGTTTAGAATAATTATTTATACTCTTTCTAACCTTTGGAATATTTAATATAGCACCAATTACTAATATAATACTTAATACTATAATTATTATATTTTTTATATTATTCTTTTTCTTCAAATTGTTTATTTGATTGTCAATCTCCTCTACTTTTTCCTTCATTACTATCCCTCTTTCTCTATCAATTTATTTTTCAAACTGGTAAGCTTTTTTATTGGAATTTCAAATATAAATGCCGCTATGTAACATATTAGCAATCCCCATATCAATACTAAAAATGCATTTCCTGGCATATACAATATTGGCATAAATATTTCCTGACAACAATTAAAAAATATACAATGTAAAAACCACATCAGCAAAGAATACTTACCAATACTTTCAAAAACTACCAAAACTTTTTTACAAATATATCTACTAATATTAACAATTGCATATATAAAAATTGGAGTATATAACATATCTAAATTAAAATAAAATGCATATGTTTTATTAATAAAATCTATACTTCCTATTGATAATGTTGGAAAATAATATTTTCCCATAAATGACCCAGCAGCTAGTATAAAAAGAACTAATATATATACTATATTTATTTTTATGTTCTTTTTTAAGAAATCGTCTATCTTATAAAATAATTCATACCTTGAAGATATATATCCTATAATTACACTTGGAAAAAATCTTATAAAATTATTTACTATGTCTAGAATTATTTCATTTTTTATAAATATTCCTTTTAAAGCTGTACCAATTATTATTGGTAATATTATACCATATAAAACTGCATATTTTACACCCTTATTTAATTTTTTTTCAACCAACGGCAAAATTAACATTGTAATAATATAAAATATTACATACCAGCAAAACCTCATAATAGGACGTTTCAATGCAAATAATTCTAGCAAAAAGTCTTTTATGTTGAACACATAACATTTTGTTGATATTGCTATTATTAAAAATACTATATAAATTAAAACATATGGTATAAATATATCTAATATCTTTTTTAAAGAATATTTCATATCTTTCTTTTTAGTATAATAGTATGTATATCCAGTTAAAAATGCAAATAAAGAAACACTATTAAATGGATGTTTGAAAATTTCGGCTAAATTTACAAGTGACGGATATCTTATTCCTTCTATATACCAAGATGGATATGCAAAAAAATGATGTATAAACATAAAAATTAAAGCAATACCTTTTATGAAAGCTGTATCATTGTACGTAAGATAATTTTTCTTTTCTAACAAGTTCATCTTTTCCTCCAAAAACTATTTAATATTTTTTTTCAAATTATTTTTATCATTATTATACCTAATTGAATCTTCGTTCCAATATGAATATTTAGAATCTCCTTTTTTATTAGGAATATTATATTTTTCTTGTATATAATTTCCTAAATATGTACTTACGCTTTCAGCTCCATAAACATTTAAATGATCTCCGCCATCACAAGTAGCTGTTTCCCAATCAAATCCAAATTCCATAAAATTCAAATTCATATCAACAAAATCCAAATCATGACCTTGTGCAAAATCTTTTATCTTATCACTTAAATCTTTTGTCCATGAATCTGCAGATGGAATTTCCATAAGTAACAATTGTATATTTTTTTCTTTGCAAAGATTTATTATTTTTTCTAAATATTGATTACATCTTTCTCCTATTTTTTCATTTTCAAAGTCTCTTCTCTCCATATACTTATTTCCTCCAGTATATGGTTTTATATCGCTAACCATATCTAATCCCTTATACGCAAATCTTTCTTTTTTTAAAACTTCTGTAAAATCCTCTGCTGTTAATTCATCCCATCTTGAATGATATCTTGCAATAGGAAAAATATAACTTAATTTTTGCTCATTGCTAATATTAAATATTGGGTCTTGTATAGCTTTTATTTTAGTTGTTCCCAATTTCATATTATCAAATGCTTTTCTATAGTTTGCCTCACTTGCATCACTTTCATTAAATGTAAAATCCATATTCAACACGATTAATTTAGGATTTTGATATTTTAGGCTTTCTTCTAATAGATAATACGCTGTCCACATTCTTGAACCAGCTGTAGAAAATACATAACTAGTAAATCCATATTCATCCCACATTTTTATTGGTGAAATTCCTCTATAAACATCACTATTTCCCATAAATAATACATCTAAAGAATCTTTGGGTTCTTCATAGAAACCTTTCACAACATATGTCATTCTACTATCTTTTGGCACTATCCACTTTGGTATTAATATTTGCGTAGCAATATGTAATAAAATCATACCTATAAATATAAAACATATTGTTCCAATAATTACTTTTTTGCTTATTTTTCCTTTCATTTTTCACTCTCCTAAAATTGACCATATATAAAACTACTTGCAGAATATCCTTCGCCATAAATTCCAAAAATAATTATTGCAAAGATTATTCCATAATAAAGTATCCATCTGAATAATAAATCTTGCTTTGATATTTTGTCTCTTATTTTATATCCCTTCTCTTGTAATATGCTTACTATAAACATAATAATGACACTTATTATTATCACCACAAAATCCTGCGACTTTAACCCTATTTTAAAGAGACTTCCATTAAATAATTTATCTATACTTTCAAATGTAAATATAGATTTAAACATTGTCCAAGCAACTTTTAATCTGTTAGCTCTAAATATTAACATACCTATAAAAACAAGTAGATTTGTTCTGATTATTTGCCATAATCTATATCCCAATGACTTTACGTTGATTTTTAACCATTTAATGATTTTTATACATAATGGTTCAAAAATTATACCTAATACTGTTAAGATATAATAATATAATCCATAAAATATATACTTCCAGCTAGCGCCATGCCAAATTCCATTTGTGAACCAGACAAAAAACAATGCAAAGATTGCCGGTATTGTTTTAGCCATATTCCCTTTAAATATCTTTTTTGTTATATTTGATAACTTTATAGAAACATTTGAAAATGATATCGGATAAAATACATATTCTCTTAACCATGCTCCTAATGTTATATGCCATCTTCTCCAAAACTCTTGTATAGACTTTGAGAAAAATGGTCTTTTGAAATTTTCCGCTAAATTAACACCGAATAATTGTGCCGTTCCTCTAACTATGTCTATACATCCAGAAAAATCGGCATAAATTTGTAATGTATATAACATAACTGCCATAAAGACTACAATGCCTTCATAGTTCTTATAGTTTCCAAATACTTCGTTTACATATAATGCTGCTCTATCAGCAATTACCATCTTTTTGAAAAATCCCCAAAGCATTAATTGTATTCCATATTGTATATTTTTATAGTTGAATTTATGTCCTTCATATAACTGCGGAGATAACTCACCAAATCTACCAATTGGTCCTTCTAGCATTTGTGGAAAGAAACTAAGGAACAAAGCAACTTTTCCTAAATTTTTCTCAGCACTCACTTTTTCTCTATATACATCTACCACATAGCTTATTGCTTGTAAAGTATAGTAAGAAATCCCTAAAGGTAAAATAATCTTTCTTAACGGCAATTTTACATTTATATTTATTAATTCAAACACTTTATTAAAATTATTGCTAATAAAATTACCATACTTTAAGAATATCAATATTCCGCAATTAATCAACACCATAAAAAACAAGACTAATTTTTTATTTTTGGCACATTTTGCTTTTATCTCTTTTTTTACACTTTTTTCCTGTCCTTTACATTTTTCTTTAGTATTTTTTTCTATCTTCTCCAATAACAGAGCTGTTGCATAAATAGTTATTGTTGAAATAATTAAAAAAATAGTTAATTTTCCACTTGATATAAAATAATATACATAACTTGCTATTAATAAAACGCACCATCTATATTTTTTACACATACTGTAATAAGCTATTAATACTATTGCTATAAATAATATAAATTTCAATGATGTTATTGTCATTTTTATCTCCCCTAAATATTTTGATTATTTTTTCATTTACTTTTTCATAAAAAAATGCCCCTAATGTAATTAAAAGGGGGCATTAAAAATTTTCTTTTTATTAAACTTCTCTCCAGAACCAATCTAAACTGTTATCAATACTTTTCTTATTATTAGCTTTTGCTTCTAAGTCATCAACCCATAAGTATGAGAAGAATGTTACTAATATAAATAAGAAGTCTAGTGCTATACATTTATATAATGTTCCAGCTAGATAAGCAAAATCAGCTGATAAAGTTGATACTTGCACTACATGTATAACTAATAATACTAAAAATGCAAATAGTGGTATAGCTACCGCAATACTTTTCTTTATCTCTTGTCCTAAAAATATTAATAATACTACTGCTGTTAGTATTAAAAATAATGTTAATGGACTAGCTATGTCTAATATAAACATATTTTTTTCCTCCTATCTTTTGTTAATATCTTTTTTTCTTTTATTATGATAACATTATTCGTATTTTTTTTCAATGCTTTTTATATTACATTTATATTACAGAAATATTACACAACCCTATTTCTTAGTATAAACTTCCTTTTTAGCTTTTTTATTTGACATCTTATTTTTTGTAATTTTTGGCTTTTTAGATTTTTCTATATAAATTCCATATTTAGTATGATTCTTTATAGTATTTTTCTTTATACTATTTACTGTTGAAGATTTTATAGAAATTCCTATTTGACCATTTTTATTCAAAGTATTTTTATATATACTTGTTACCTTAGCTTTAGATTTAATCATAATTCCAGCTCTAGCATTTTTTTCTATTTTATTATTTTCAATTTTTGCTTTTGTAGATTTTTGATCAACATTTATACCATAGTTTTTATTTTTAGTTATTGTTGATTTTTTTATATTTAAGTCACCTTTTCCCATTACTGTAATCCCATACTTAGAATTACTTGTTAAAGCTACATTTGAAATTTCAGCCTTTCCCCCATTAATACTTATTCCAGACTGTTTATTTCTACTTATTGTTGTTTTTCCTGTTACTTTAACCTTAGAATTTTTATTTGCAGATATACCACACTTTGCATTTTTATTTATATTATTATTCTTTCCTTTTATCTCTAAATTTGTTTTTCCTGATAAAACAATTCCATGATTACTTTTACTTTCTGAAATATCATTATTATTTAATAATGTAACTTTCGAATTATTTCTTTTGTCATTTCCAACTGAAACACTTATGTTAGCAGACTTATTCTTTTTTATATTAGATACATCTATATTAGCTTTTGAATAATCCACTACAGATAATCCAAAGTTATTATTGTTACTTATATTATCTCTATAAAGTTTTAAATTAGATCCATCTGACAATAGTATTCCATTATACGAATTTTGGCATATATCATTTGTTGATAAATCCAATTTTGCATTTTTTCTAGCGCCTACACCATGTCTTTTATTATATTCAATAACGTTTCCAGCAACTCTAACATCTCCGCCATCAAACACAGATATACCACATTCTTTATTTGATTCAATAAAATTTTCAGAAATAATAGCAGATGCTTTTTCTGATATTCCTATACCATGTCCTATAGCTCCAGAACTTGAATTTTTAGGTTTTTGACCATTATAAGAAATTTTATTTTTGCTTGCAAATACTTTAGTAGTATTTTTAGTTGCTGAAATACCACTATAATTATTATATATAACATCACTACCATTACAATTTAATACTGAATCTGCTATACATATTCCATATTCGCTATTATAAGATATAATTGAATTGTTTATATCTAAATTGGATTCTCCATATATAGCTAATCCACTTTTGTAATTCTTAGTAATTGTGGAATTTTTTATACTAGCTTGTGAACTATTATTCACATATATGCCATTCTCTTTACATTCTTTAATATTAACATTTTGTATCAAAATATTTTTAGCATTATTAATCTCTATTGCTCTTTTAGCTTTATTTTGTCCATACCATGTTCCACCATAAATAGTACATCCATTTATATTTTCTTCTTTCCTAGTTCTAATAATACTATCTGATGAATCTTGTTTTATTATATTAGTATCATTTTCTAGTACCAAATATAAATTTGAATTCAGTACTAAGTTATTTGCATAATTTATATAATATGTACCAGAAGGTACATATATCATTATGTACTCAGAAGATCCTTTTGTAATTTTTAATAATTTTTCTAATTCGTTTGTTATATTTGTGTTATTCTTGGCATTTAACTTATGTATATTACTGCTATTGACTTTTTCTTTAAATAAATTATAATTTTCATTGCTAGCATATACTCTTTGGTTTATGCACATAATTCCTATAACAAACATTATTATTATAGATACTCTAATAAAAATTTTCTTCATTAATTACTCCCCCATTTCTGTTTTATCCTAAAATTTTATTGTATTCTTCTATTGCATCATCTATAGGTCCATCAAAAATTGCTACACCTTTTTTCATAACAATTCCTCTTTTGCAGAAATCTTTAGCTACCATTGTAGAATGTGTAACAAATAATAATGTTACATCTTCTTTGCTGGTAATCTCATTTACTTTTTTTACACATTTTTTTCTAAAGTCTTCATCTCCAACACTTAGCGCTTCATCTATTATTAATATTTCAGGGTTTATATTAGCATTTATCGAAAATCCAAGTCTTGCTTTCATACCACTTGAATATGTTCTTACAGGTTGATCTATATAGTCATCCAATTCTGCAAAATCTATTATTTTGGGCTCTAATTTTTTTATTTCTTTGTCTTTTAATCCTAATATTTGTCCTTTTAAATATATATTTTCCCTTCCTGTGAACTCTGGGTCAAATCCGGAAGTTAATTCAAGTAACGCACTAACTCTGCCATTTACTTCTATTTCACCTTCTGTTGGAAATGTAACTCCTGTTATTAATTTCAATATCGTAGATTTACCAGCACCATTTTTTCCAAATAACGCTACACATTCCCCCTTTTTTATATCAAAAGATACATTATTTACTGCTCTTTTATCTTTATAGCTTATATTTTTAAAAAACAAACCTAAAAACCTTTTTTTATCGTTTTTATATAATTTATATCTTTTGGTTACATTGTGAAATTTAATAACAACTTTATCTTCCATCTTTTTGCACCTTTCTATTTTTTATTTTATCATCTATATATTTAGATAAGTCGATGTAGCCTTTTACACTATATGGTATTAATAACACAAAATAAGTTATAGTATATTGACATTTAGCTTCCCATATTAAGTGAAATAAAAATCCACCTATAAATATAATCGCAAATGTTAATTGTTTTATGTCATTTCTCTTAAATCTTATTATCATATATGCTGTTGCACCAAATAGTATAATTGTTTGAAGTATGTTCATATACTCAGCAATTATTGTGTTTACAATATTATTACCACATAAAACCTTTACCGGCAAGCTTCTATCTTGTTTTCCTCTTTTTCCCCAATTATTCCAAAACGCTTGGAAAGTAGGATTATTCCATTGTGATACCGTTTTTTTATAGAAAAACTCTCCTGCATATTGTGGATTGTTTTTAAATTTATCAACAGATTTATTAAGTTTTCTTTTTACAGCTTTTGATGATTTATCATAATCATAACTATTTTTCCTATAAACTCTTCTATTATATCCATTATACCATCCTGGAGCTCTTTTTCCATTTTCTAATCCCATCTCTACATAAGCAAGCATTGGAATTCCTTTAGATTCCTCAGTTTTTGTTATGCATCTTACAGCAAAAGGTATTGCTAATTTAACAATTATATATACTGCTACTAAAATTATAATAGGTATAATATTCTTCCATTTCTTATTTGAAATTATATCTAATATTAAAATACATATTACTGCAATTAAAGTTATAAGATAATTCGATTTAGCTGAAATTGCTAATGCTATTGTAATTGCGGAAAATATAATATATTTCATGTTTCTATTTTCAATGTATTTTAATGCAAATAACACTCCTGCCATTGACAATGTTAATCCTATTATATTTCCATATATAAATGAAATATAAAACCAAAGTGGTATGAACATAAATAAACCAACAATTGTCGTAACTGATGTTTTCTTTTCTTTAAATAATATCCTTGTTATTCTATATATACAATAAAATGCACCTAACAGAGCTAATATATTTATAACTTGTAAAGCTAAATAGTTTTTACTTCCAAATATGAATCCTAAAATATATTCATATAATAGCAATCCTGATTGGTGAGGATTTGAATACATATACCTTCCTTTTTCAAATCCTCTAAAATTACCACTTCTCATCTGTTCAGCTATTTTATAGATATATTTTTGATCTGCTCTTGGATATATATTAGCTGTAAATACCCATATAAGTGATATAGCAAACCATATTCCAATTAATATCCATAATGTTTTTTTACTTAGTTTTATTTTTTCTCTGTTTATTAATATAAATATTCCAATTGTAATACTGATTGTAACAATATGAATAAATGGATTATCCCATAAATATTTTGTTGCTTCTCCACTCACTATTGTGCATGTTTTAAATATACTTTCAATTGTTAAAAAACATAATAGTAATATGAATATTATTTCTATTGCATATACAAGTACTTTTTCTATTTTTTTATTCATTCTTTTATTTCCTTTTATAATACATCTGGTATTTCTTTTCTAACTTTCTTATATGCCCATAAGGCAAGTATTAATAATATTACTGTTATAATAACAAAATATACTAATCTTTCTGGTTGTTCCCAAAACCAAACCTTGTTTATAAAACAGTTTCTAAATCCATTTACCAAGTATGTAACTGGATTACACATTAACAATTTCTTTAGCCATCCTATTTTTATAGTATTTGGATCCCATATTATTCCTGAAAGCCAGAATACTGCAGATACAAATGATTTTACTAAGTTTGCAAAATCTTTACTGATTGCTGCAAGTAATGATGAAAATAATGACCATATTGTCCAAAATACAAATTCTAACACTATAAAGAATATCAATTGTAAATAATACATATCTGGCATAAAACCAAATCCCATAAATATTACTATGGTTATAGCAATTAATATTAAGTTTATCAACATTTTAGATATTGATACAAATGTAGGTATTGTTGATACTGGAAATTTCATTTTTGTAACCAAATAGCTGTACCTTCTTATAGATTCTGTACCTGTTGTTAACATATCACTCATATAAAACCATGGTACAACTCCTGCAATTAACCATAAGAAGAATGGATAACCTGCTACATCTCTTCCTGCTCTTAATCCAATTGAGAAACCAAACCAATATACAAATATTGTTACTGTTGGTTTTATTATTGCCCATGACCATCCTAAAGCTGCTCCTCTATAAGTTTTTATTAAGTCTGATTTAGCTAACTTGAATATTTGTTGTCTATATTCCCAATGCTCTTTTAATATTCTTATTAGATCCTTCATTTTACTATTAGTTTCCTTTCTACTTCTTGCTATCATAATAATTAGTATAATAATTCCTATAGCTGAAATAATAATTCCTATTTTTAACCAAGGTGTCGAATATTTTAGAATTACTTCATGTTGTCCTTCGTCTAATTCTATTCCTATAAATCCTTTATTTACATTTATTGTATTTACTTTTTTTCCATCTACATATGCATTCCAACCATTTGAATATGAAGTTGAAATCTGTAATATTCCTGATTCTTTATTAGCTATATTACCCTTTATATAGTTATTTTTAAATTCTTTTACTTTAAATTGATTTTCCTTTAGTTTTGCTATATCATTTTCGTAATTATCCATTGGTACTGCTAGTACTTTTATGCTATTATACGTAAAGTTTCCCACACCTGTCAATTCTACATCTATTTTTCCATCTTTATGTTCTTTGTTATATCCTAAATTAACTAATATATATGGAGTTTCAACATAATATGCAGATGCTTTTTTATCTCTTACTCTCTGTTTTTTTTCAACTCCATTATAATTTACTTTAACATAATACTCATCTTGATTATCATATTTTAGATTATCAAAATATAAATATAGTTCACTATTTTTTATACTCTGATTAAATGTAATTTCAAACTTTTTGTTTTCTTCTTTGATATTGCATTCTATTTCTTTTAAGGCATCTGTTTTTATTTTTGTTATTTTATCCTCACCATAATTAATTTTTGAATTGTCAGGGTTTTCATTTATTACCGCTGTTTCTATAAGAGCTTGTTCTTTTTCAAGTGGTGTTAATTTGTCATAATCTTGTTGTAATATATAATTATTATAAAATACACCTACTCCTAAACTATTGTTATTTTTATATACCACACTATCTTTTTCTTCTTTAAATTGCTCATAGCCATATGGAATATATTGTGTTTTGTTTTTAGGCACTATATAATATTTGCAGCCTAATAATGTTGTTATCTTTGTTCTAGAATCTAATTCTCTTAGTGCATTAGTTGGATTTGCCCCTAAAATCATTAAATCTTTTGAAAAATTGCTTACATATTTGTTTCCAATAGATAAATACATATTTAGTCCTTTATAATTTTGTCTTATTGAAATGTTACTATTACTGTAAACAGCTGTACCTACTCTATAAAAGCCTTTATCCTTTTTCTTGATATACTTTATGCATTTATCAAATTGAGGTATATTTCCAAGATAATTTTTGTATGACCTATTAACTTTAGACATATTTATATATTGGCTTGCATATGCACAACCTTTTTTGTCATAAGAAGCCCAAGCATAAGATATACAATTTATTGCAACTAATAACACAATACCTAACTTACATATATTTATTATTGTTCTTTTATCTTTTCCTCTTGTATTTCTAATTATTATAAGTATAATCATCAAAAGCGCTGGAATCAATGGTATTAATACAAATACTTTTCTTATTCTTGTTGCAATCAATGAAAGTAGCCCAAAAACTAAAACTGAAATAATCATAGATATTATCTGTTTTTTATTGTACTTTATGTCTTCATTTAAGTTTAATACTACTAAGTATGCCATAAAAAATGCATATCCAAATATCCACCTGTTTGATTGGAAAGAAAATCCATTCATTGCAGATCCCAAAAATGGCACTAATAATATTATAATCATTGCCAAAATATTTACTAATGTTGTTTTATTTTCTTTATCTTTTCTATTTAATATTGCTACTGGTATTATTGCTAATAATATTGATGATACAAAAGTTTTTGACCAGAATAATGCGTCTGGTTGTCCAAAAAACATCTTTTCATAATATGTTAAACCATAATATGTATAACTTACTCCACTTCTATCTGAGTTTAAAAATCCATAAATTGTTGGCAACAATACTATTGCTGATACCATTACTCCAATTATATAACACAATGCTGTTTTTCCAAATTTAATACCAAAATCTTTTATTCCATTTTCTCTATATTCAACTACATATTTTATAATAGCATATATTACCGCAAGTATTGTAATAATATACAAGAAATAATAATTCATAATTGCAAGTATTGCAATTATTACTGTAAAAAATGTGTACTTGTCCTCTTTCAAGATTTTATCTATTCCCATAAACACTAATGGCAATATAATAGCCGCATTTGTAAAATATGGATGTTTAATTGCTGCATATAATATATATCCACAAAATGTATATACTATAGCTCCAATAAGTACTCCAAACCCTTCTTTTTTATTGTATTTGCAATAGACTATAAATGAAATTCCAACACAATACATTCTAAGTATTATTAAAATATGATATGCTTGTCTTAAATATTTAAGAGGAAATAATAAACTTAAGTATGCAAACGGATCTCCTAAGATGTAATATGAATATTGACCTATTACATCTAATCCTAATCCCATATTCCATGAAAATAGTTTAAATCCTTTTTTTATCATTCTATTAAAATCATATAATATTGCGTAATGTTGTTGTATTCCATCTGGATTCCACATAAAACTTTTCCCTAATTTTATAAAAGTATAGAAAGATAATCCGCATATTATTGCAAATAATACTGTATATAATAAATATATATTCTTTTTACATTTTATTAATATATTTTTCACCGAATTTCTCCTCAATCATTTATTTTTTTAAATTTCTCTTCTGGTAGTGACGTTGCATTAGGTACAGGTTCTTGCAAATGTAATTCTTGTTTTATTTTAGTTGTAGATACCCCTGGCGTTCTTGGTAAATAGACAACTTCACAATATTCTTGTAAATAATCAAATTTATCGCTTCCTGCCCAATCATCTCCCATTACTACTACATCCACTTCATATTTTCTTATATCCTCTGGCTTTTGTTCCCAAGTGTTTTCAGGTATTACCAAATCAACATATCTTATAGCCTCTAACATCTTCTTTCTTGTTTCATAACTATGATATGCTTTTTTCCCCTTTATTGCATTAAATTCATCTGTTGATAATGCAACTATCAAATAATCTCCTAATGCTTTTGCTCTTTTTAAAATATTTATGTGTCCATAGTGCAACAAATCAAAAGTTCCATAAGTTAATATTCTTTTCATAAATTACCTCCCATAGATTTATACTAATTTCAATTCTACTAGCTTTTCATAAATTCTATCAATATTTTTCCCATCTGTAAACTCATTTATTGTTTTATAATTATTCTCAAACTCTTTAGTCCTTACTTTATCTAGTTTAATGTTATTATTTTCTATTGTTTCCTTAATTATACTTTCTAATTCTTTTAAGTTAAATGCCCTTTTACCTATATACTCATCATTGTTTGGTATTAATTTTCCATTTTCAGCTTCATATTTTTCTAAATCTTCTTGATAGAATATTACTCCAGCTCCTTGATAGAAAGAGTTATAGCATACTGATGAGTAATCTGTTATTAATAATTTTGTTTTTTCCAAAGCCTTTGATATTGGTTTATTCCATAAACTATTTTTTAGCCCGGTATTTACCAATAAAGAATATGCTTTTGGATGTCCAATAATTATTATATTATCTTTTTTCATATATTTTGCAAGCATATTATATATATCAACAACATTTTTATAATAACTTGATTTTTCAAAGTCATATAATTGTTCCTCATAAGGTTTCCATGTAAGCATTATAGTTACTATATTGTCTGATTTCTGATTTATGTGATTATATTCTATTTTACTGTACATTCCTAATCCTGTTTTTATCAGTTGTTCTTCATCATATCCCAACATTTCCACAACTACATCTCTTTCTTTCTCACTGCTAACAACCATATAGTTTGATTCTCCCTCTTTTTGTTTTGAAAAAGTTGAATTTATTCCTAAATTTTTCATATATATAATTCCATGTTGTAAAAATACAAATTTTTTGTCATATGTTGCTTTTCTAAAATACTTATTGTTAGATCTCAATACATTCAAATGACTTGGTGCTTCTGATGCAATAAAACAATTTGTATTATAAAATAACCAATAAAATTTAAAAGAATTTTTTACTATAACATTTTTATCATTTTTTATTTCTGCATAATAAGGACTATTTTTGTCAATTACAAAATAGTTTTTAGTTCTATCGCTATTTTTACACAGTTTACAAATATCATATACTCCTTCTTCTGCTTTTGCTGCAAATTTTTCATAAAATAAGTTAATTTTTTTCTTTCTTAATTTAGTACATATTTTGCCTATATTATATAACATAAATGATACAAATTTACTTTCCATTAGCCTAAATTTAAAAGTTTTTTCTATATCTTCAACCTTTCTTTTCACCAGTACTAAATTTCCAGCTATTGTTCTTCTTATATGTACTGCAAAATCTTTAACATATATAGATTTCATAGGTAAATTATAATATTTCTTTTCTTTTATTCTTTTATTAAATTTTCCTATTTTGTAATCTATTTCGCTTTTATCAATATTTAATGTGAATCTTATAGCCCCATTAATAATAGATTCATCACTTAAAATATCATCCATTTTAAATTTGAAAATATAAATATTTTTATCTTTTAGCATTTCCAGCTTTGATATTTGTTGTTTATATTGTTTCAAATCACACTTCTTTCCTAATATTTCATCAATATAAAATTTAGTTTCATTTATTTTTATGTCATATGGGTTAACTATATATGCTAGTATTTTTAATTTAAGGTACTTTTTGTTTAATGACATATGCATTACTTTATATCTAAGTTTTATAATTTTTTTATATACTTTATTTTCACTTCCATGTATGTACTTTATTTTTCCATTTTGCGAATAAACCAGTATCATACTGCTATCTTCACTACTAAATATTTCCTCATCTTCTGAAATGTTGTTTAATGATTTGTCTTTCATTTTCATTTTCAAAAATATTTTATTCTTTTCCTTTTCACTTGTTGCCGTTATTTTAGATTCATATTCAACATCTCTATCTAAAGTACTTATATCTATTTTTTCTATATTTTTATTGTCTTTCCTAGTATTTTTTTTATTTATAGTTAATACATTTTTTTTAAATGATACTTCTATTTTACTCATTATTTAGCTCCTCTATTATTATTTAATTTTCTATAAATTCTATAAATTTGCCCGCTACTTTTTTTCGTGAAAACCTATTTTCTATTTTTCTATAATTTGATTGTAAAGTTTCTTTACTAATATTAGGTAAATTATTAATTTTGTTTACTAAATCCTCATTAGATTCAATAAATACCCCATCAATATCTTTTAATACCTCTTCTGAACCGGTGTTTCTCATGCAATATACCATTTTTCCATTTAAAATACCTTCTATATATGTCATTCCAAAAGATTGATTTAAAGAGAAATCTACTAATACATCATGATGCCTTATGTGATGAGTCGGATTCTTAGTTTTTCCTCTATAGTGGATAACATCTATCACCTTCTCTTTTTCGAGCTTGTCTAAAAACTTATCAACATAGTCTCCGTCTCCAAATACGTCTATTATAATATTATTAATATTATGAATAACTAAATACTTTCCAAACTCAATTAATCTATCCAAATCTTTTTCTCTTTCTCTACTAATCCTTAAAAGATATATTCCTTTATATATAGGTTTTATTTCTGTTGCTTCAATTTTATTAATGTTTCTGCAGTCTTTTCTCTCTATTGTATTTCCTGATATTAAAAATTTATTATAGTTATTATATTTACACTTTTCTTCCATTTCTTTTCTATTTTTTTCTGTCACAAATACTGCTTTATCTATTCTATATTTTTGCAAATCTTCTATTACTCCTGGAAATAGTTCTTCCATACAATCAGCAGAGCAATGATAAAAATATATTTTATTTTTTATTTTATTTGATGTAGCATCTATTAAAAAATGGTGCATAGATTCTCTTGTAGAAATTACTGTATTACTCCTCATATTATGTAATTTTTTCTGCAACGCATATCCCACATATGGTGTCATATAATCTTTTGATGGATCATTTTTTAAATATTTAAAATTTGATTTTCTCCATATTATTTTACTCTTTTTTATTCTATCTTTCAATTTATTAGAATTCGAATCATACAATGCTTTCATATTCAATGCATAAGGTGGTTTTTTAGCATCTCCAACTTTTTTTAAAGAAAGTAAGCTAACCATATATCCTTTTTCAAGTAATCCTTCTGCTAAAGATCTAGTCGCAGATACAGATCCTCCTACCCCATAGAAATTATATCCTATAAAAGTTATCTTATTTTTTTGTAATTTATTAAAATATTTATATATTCTTTCTAAATGTCTTCCTTTTTCTATTTTGTCCAATTCTATTTTATCTGGCAGTCTACTTCTATAGAATTTATTGATACCATAATCTCTATTTATAATGTTATTTATTAAATCATCTATACAGCTAACTCCTGATTCTTTCAATTCTTCAATAGAGCAATATGTTTCCCTTTTAGCTAAATAGTCATCTATGTCTGGGAAAAATAGTATAACTGGTTTATTTATTAAAGTTGCATCAAAACCTATTGAAGAATAATCTGTAATTAACAAATCGGTATCTACTATAGCTTGCATCACATCTATCTCTTTTTGATTTACTAAAGTTACATTTTTATTATTTATTCCTCTCATTATCTCATTTTTTCTATCTGCAAAAAACTGATGAAATACAACTTCTAACTTTATATTATTTTCTTCAAGGTATTTTCTTAATCTCTCATCTTTTAGCACCATTCTTATCTTTCTAATTAGCAATTTGGTTTCTACATTACTTCCTAAATATTCTCTCCAAGTTAAAAACCATGTAATTTTATGAATTTCGTTTTCGTTTTCTAATATTTTTTTATTATATCTTCTCACTAATTCTTGCCATCTTGGTTGATATTTTCCATAATATAATTGATAATTTCTAAAGTCATTTTTTTCCTTTAAATCTTTTTCAATATTTTTATTATAGTATAAAAATCTCAACATATCATTATTATAACTATTTCCTTTATATCCCAGTTTTTTTATAGCTAAAACTCCATGTTGTAAGTATATTATCGGAACTTTATTTTTATTTTTATAATATATATCTGGTTTAACATCCTTGTAACTTAATGTTACAAATGCCATATCTGCATATTTATATAAAATCAAATGTTTTAAACTATTTCTCCAAACTATTGATTTTTGTTCCTTTTGATTTAACGTTTTATATAATTGTTTGTTATCTTCATTTTTTGATAATATTAAATATTTGTTTATATTAGCCTTTTTATTATTTACTATATACTTCCATAAATAAAATGAATTATTATTTGCAGTATTTCCTAAGTTTTCTCCAAATAACCATATATAATTATTTTTCCTGTTCATTATAAAAACTCGCTCCTTTTATTTTTTCTTTTATTTTTTCATACCTTACTACATACCCTACAAACATAACTACCATAATCACAGCCACCACATCAGCCACTTTACTCAAAGTCGTACCTGTATATCTAACAATAATTTTACCTGAGTCTTTAAGTTCAAACTCAATAAAACCTTTGTCATTTTCATAGTAATTAACTTTTTCTGTAGTTCCATCTTCTTTTTCTAAAGTAATATTATAGCCATAATAAAATATTCTTGGCAATTCTAGTTTTGCAACATCATTTTCTTTTACTTTAACATTTGCACTAAAATATGGTGTTTTACTATATTCATCTGTTATTTCTGCATTACCAGATTTTACAATTATATTTTGACTTCTATCATTAATATATTTTATATTCTTCTTTGCTTTAACTGGTAAATATTCATTTTGTGCTCCCATTGCTCTATTATTTGTTGCTGAAGCCTGAGAATAAGTCACAGGTTTCATGCTCCTTGTCTTGCTTTTATACATTACCATACTAGAAGTATTTAGACATATTATTAATACTATCATAAAAGCAATTCTTTTACTATCCCCTTTGAAATTATTTATTGCTAAACTAGCAATTATACTCATACCAAATGCAATAAATGTACACATTCTCCATGGGAATTGTATATTCAACAAAACCTTAGGCATTTTATTCCAATTTATTAATTTAGAGCTTATCAACATAGAAAATAAAGTAAAACATATTATTCCATAAAACCATTTTTTCTGTTTGTTGTCTTGTATTAGTTTTTTTGATTTTACTATACTTATTATAGCAAATATTGATACTATTATATTGACATAAGTTGGTACATCTAACCTTAATACTTTTTCATTAAAATAATCTTCTATGTCCATTTTCTCTTTTGTAATCTTTTTCACAGTTGACATACTTCCATCATTAAATACTACATATTCCCCTTTTACCTTGTGCTCTAGCATAGGTACTGTAAATGGTGCTGTTATTCCTAAAACCATTACTGTAGCTATAATAAAGCTAATAATCGTTTCTTTATTTAATAACTGTTTTATATTTATTAATAATATAATTATTAAACCTATTGTAAAAAATAAGGTCATTACTAAATGAGAATATATCATTCCACTATACCCTATGATAAAATATATCATAAATTTTTTGTAATCTTTTTCTAGTATATAATATATTGACATCATCACTATTGGCATAAATAAAAACATAAATATTTCTGCATAAGCCATTCGTATAAATACATCTGTTATAAAATATGGCATTGTTATATACATAATTGCAGAAACTAAGGCTGTCCATTTATTTTTAAATACTTTATTCGTAAATTGATACATAAATATTCCAGATAATAGCACTATTAAAAACTCAACTACTTTTATTGTTGAAATCATGCTTAATCCTACAATATTTAATATTTTATATGCAATAAATGTTATATAATATGGTAATGGCGGATAAAAGATTCCATTTGCATATCCTAGGTTATTGCACATTACTCCTCTTATTTTAGATAAACCTGTCGATTCGGTCATTGCATATAGATTTGATATATGTGTTATATAATCGTGCCCTTCAATAAACCTTTTAGACATGAATGGCATAAATACAAAAAAAGTTACTGCAAATATGATAATATATCTTTTGTCAATATTCTTTATTATGTCCTTTACTTTTTTCATTTTTTTCCTTTCCCGACCTCACTTAAATATGTACGGCCATACCTGGCCATTCGTTCTTCTCTATTTTATTAAATATTTGAACTCTTGTAAAGCCTTTTTGTTAAATTCTATTGCATTAAACTTTTTTAATGTTTTTAGGCTTCCTTTTGTAAACTGTTGCATCCCCTCTAGTATTCCCTTTTCAGAGTCTTCTACTAAGTATCCGTAACCATTTTTTAAAAACTCTTTTGGTCCAGTAATATTAGTTGAAACCACAGGCTTATCTAAAATAAGTGCTTCCATTATTGTCATTGGTAACCCCTCATAATGAGATGATAATATAAATAAATTACTTTTATTTAGTATTGGATATGGATTACTAATTGATTTTATTATTATAATGTTTTCATTATTATTTGCTAATTCATTAACTTTTTGAAAGTCCATTCCATTTCCACCAATAATAATTAAATAAGAATCTTTATGTTGTTTTCTATATTCTATAAATGCTTTTATTAATTTATCCTGTCCTTTTTCTGGTGAAAACCTTGCTATATTAATAAATTTACATATTTTATCATCATTTAAAATATTATTTAATTCTTCTAAAGATATATTACAATATGTGTTGCTGTCAAATTCTACATCTTGCTCTGATTTTTTTATAATTTCATCTATGTTATTCAAATTGTGTACAACTATAATTTTATTTTTATCTATTTCTGGATAATATCTTATAATTTCATTTTTTGATGTTTCTCTCACTACTGCAATTCTATCATAAGTTTCAAGTGCTTCTTTAAATGACCTTTCGTGGACATTACTTTTTATTTTAATTTCTTTTTCCATGTCATTATGAACAAATAAAATTTTCTTTGCATTTATATATTTAAATAACTGTAAAATTTGTCTTTCATATCCAGAGTAATGAATTACATAGTCAAATTTTACATTTGGATATGCTCTTTTTACTTCTCTTTTGTATACTATCTTTAATTTTTCTTTTATCCACTTGCTTGTTATATTCCATCTAAAATATAGAAAATGACTTATTGCTTCTGATATTGTCATGTCTTTTTTACCTTGTATTGAAAAGTAATCTATATTTTTAAAATCATTTATTGTCTTTTTATTTTCTTCAACCTTATTTCTATAAAAACTCAAGAAATAATTACATTCTTTCTTGTCTATGTTATTAATTAATCCCTTTAAAGCAGTTGTTATTCCATTTTTAGATAATGCTCCTCCAAATATTAAAACATTCTTCTTGTTATTACCATAAGTTGTGCCATCTATTACTTTAATATTAGTTGATTTTATTTGTTTAAATATATAACTACATACATCCTTTGTAGTTCCTCTATAATCATATTTATCATATTCTTCTGAAAAATTTTTATAATTACTATATTCATCTATTAACTTTATCTCTTTTACTAATTCATCTATATTAGTTGTAATTTCAAAAGGTAATTTATCATAATCTAAATACATACCTCTATCTTTTAAGTACTCTTCTTTGTCATACGCATATAGTATTATCTTTCTTCCAGTATTCGCAAAATCAAAAAATACACTTGAATAATCTGTTATTAAGCAATCTGCTATATTTAAAAACTCATAAGTCTCATATTCCTCTGGAAACTGTCTTATTTTTTTGAATTGTGAATAATCTATAAGGCTATTTGTATAATTATGAAGTTTTACATATAGTATCGTGTTTTCATCTAGTTTGTTGTCTAACTCATATAACATGTGCATCGTATAAATAATTTGTTTATCATTTTCTTTATTGTCTAAACTTCCTCTCCAGGTTGGCATATATACCACTACTTTTTGATCTTTTATTCCTATTTCTTTTTTTATTTTTTCTTTTAATTCATAATCAAAAAATGCTGTATTTCTTGGATATCCAGAAATTATATATTGCCCTTTATATAAGTTGTCTAACATGTAATCGTTTTTCATATGTTCAAAAGTAAACTCATTTGGATTTAATAAATAATCTGCCATTAAAAAATTTCTTTGTGTATTTCCTAGTTCATTTGGAGCATTTTTTATATTTCTCCCCATTGCCTTTAATGGTGTTCCATGCCATGTATTTACATATATCTGTTTTTCTTTTTTTATAAAATACGATGGAAATGTTGAATTATTTATTAAGTACTTTGCTTCATTTAGCTTTTTACAATATTCCTTTGAGTGGATTTTTATTACGTTTACATTAGATAAATTCTTTCTTGTAATTGTGTCTTGTATTCTTTCATAGTTTTCTTTATCAGCTACAACATATTTTTTTAAGTTTCTATATTGTTCATTATTGCATAATTCTAACAAGATATAATATACATTTCCAGAAATACTATTTCCATCATAAGATTGTAATAAAACTTCATCATTTTTTATTTGTATTTTTTTATTTTCATAATATTTAGTATATGTGAATCTTGCCTTAAAAAAATCACTTTTGAAATAGCTTCTTATTGTCCTTTTTATTCTTTTAATATTTTTCATGATAATATCCTTTCACAAGAGCATAATATATCTATGTTTATTATTAGCTCTCATGAAAAGATTTATACAGTTTATTTTACTATTTTTTCCACTACTCTTTTACTTGCTTGTCCATCATCTAAGTAATTATATTTTTCATTAAATTTTTTGTATTTTTCATCATATTTGAATTCTTTAGATACTCTTTTTATTTCTTTAATTAAGTCATCATCTGTCCTAACTATTTTTCCTGGTAACTCTTCTTCCACATCTATATAAAATCCATTCGATTCATCTCTATAATGTTCTAAATCATACATATAGAAAATCATAGGCCTTTTTAAATTTGCATAATCGAAAAATACACTTGAATAATCTGTTATTAATATATCTGATATTATATATAAATCTGCTACATCATCTACTTTTGATACATCATAAACAAATCCTTCATATTTTTTAAAGTCAAATTGATTTGCTATAAAATAATGCGGTCTAAATAATATTATATATTCTTCTCCTAGTTCTTTTCTCATTTTTTCGAAATCCACTTCTTCTTTATAAGTATAACCTACTCCTGCTTGATGTTGATTTGCTCTATAAGTTGGTGCATATAATATTATTTTTCTGTTTTTTATTTTTTCCTCATAATCTGTTCCGAAAAGTTCCTCTTTTATCTTTTTTACATCATCATTAGTGTAGTTAAATAGGAAATCATTTCTAGGATAGCCTTCTTCTATTATTATGTTTTCTTTTCCTATTTCTTTAAGGTTCCATGCTGATATAAATTTTTCTGACGCAAATTTTGATGGTGATATAAAATATGTGAATTTTTCTGCTTCTATTTTATATCTTTTTTTCATTCCTTCTATTGTATTTAGAACATTATCAAAATGCTTTAAATCACATCCAAGTCTCTTAAGAGGGGTTCCATGCCAGCATTGTAAAAATACTTGATTCTTTTTAGGTTTAATTGTATCATCTATTTTAAAATTAAATATCCAATATTTCGCCTTTGCAATATATTTTCTAAATTGTTTTGTACCTGTCATTATTACTTTTGTATTTGGATTTTTTTCTAGTTTTTCTTTGTATTTTTCGACATCTTTAAATGCCCATATGAATTTATAATCTTTAAATTTTTCATCTGTTAACATATATTCATAAATTGCCTTCGGACTACAAGTATAACTTTGTCCATTGTAACATGAAAATATCATAGTTTTGTCATCTACTTTTATTCCTAATGTTTCGATTTTAAATCTTAATTTTCTATATACTCCTAATAACTTTCTAAGCATAGCTCTAAACCCTATATGTTTTTTTGATATGTTTATTAACTTTGTTCTTATATTCTCTTTTAATTTACTCATTGCAATCCTCCATTATAAACTTTACTAATTGCTCTGTACAATCTTTTTTATTTATTGATATATATTTGTTTTTGAATTCTTCTAATACCTTTAAATCATATTCTTCTTCTATTTTTTCTAATAGTTCATTTACATTTGATGTTTGATATTTTCCTATTTCTTCTTTTTCAAACTCTATATTTAAACCTGGCGTTTCTTTATATTTCTCAATGTCATAAGTATAGAAGTATATTGGCAAATCTAACAATGTTGCTTCTACAGCCAAAGATGAATAGTCTGTTATTACTTTATTTGATATTTTTAGTAAATCATAGGTTCCAAACTCTTTTTCATATATTACCCCATCTTTTTGTTTATAATTCCCTGCATTTACATCTAATGGGTGCATTTTTATTATGAGATTATATTTATTAGTATCTATATTTTCTACTAGTTCATTTAGTTCTATTTGCTCACCTTTTCTAAAAGTTGGTACATACAAAACATTTATCTTTTCTTTTAACTCCGAATATCTATTATAAATCTTATCTTTTATTTCATCATCTTGTTTTAATATATAATCTATTCTTGGCATTCCTATATATTTTATCTGTTCTTCTTTTACATTAAATGCCTCTTTAAAATACTTTGCTGTTACCTTGCTAGGTGCTAAAACATAGTTATAATTTTTATGCATACACATCACTTCTGCTGTAATTTTATCAGACCCTGCCTCTGTTCCTATTGTTTGATATCCAAATTTCTTTATTGCTGCTAATGCATGCCATATCTGAATTATCTTTGTTCCTTTTTTGTGTTTTAATGCTGATGCTACTATACAATATGTATCCAGTATTACTACTTTTGCTGTTGATATATGGTACATTTGGGATATCATATGTATAGCATATTTTATTTTGCTTATTAACCCTGACTCTATTTTTTTTGTTAATACAACATTTTTTACATTTGGATAAATTTCTTCCATCTTTTGACGTATTAGCTTAAAATCTAAAGTTTCTTTATTTGATTCTCTGCTTATATATACAACTTTATTCTGTTTCTTGAATAATTTTATTGGCATATATATTATTTTTAGTAGCACTACCACTATCTTTAATATTATTTTTTTCATAACTAATTTTCTACCTTTTCTGCAATTAAGTCATAATTTTTAACATCTGTAATTTTGCATTTGATAAATTTATTTATGTCTTCTTGATTTCTTTTAGTATTTTTTACATAAACCACTCCATCTATATCAGGAGCATCTTTTCTAGTTCTACCAATTAAGTATTTCCTATCAAAAGATATATTTTCTACTAATACTTCTATCTCTTTTCCTATATTTTCTTCTAATTTCTCTTTTGAAATTTGTTGTTGTATCTCCATAATTTTATTATATCTTGATTTTTTAGTTTTATAATGCACTTGATTAGGCATACTTGCTGCTGGAGTTCCTTCTTCTTTAGAATATTCAAACACTCCCAATTTATCAAATTTAGTAGTTTCTACAAACTTATACAATTCTCCAAATTCTTCTTTGTTTTCTCCTGGAAATCCCACTATTAAACTTGTTCTTAATACGACTCCTGGAATTTCTTTTCTAATTTTCTTTATTAATTTTTCAATATTTTCCTTTGATGTCTTTCTATTCATCTTTTTTAATATATTATTTGATATATGTTGTATTGGAATGTCAAAGTATTTACAGATTTTTTCTTCATTTTTTACAGTCTCAATTAATTCTTCTGTAATTCCTTCTGGATATGAATATAAAAATCTAACCCACTTAATCCCATCAATTTTACATATCTCTTTTAGAAGTTTTGATAACATTGGTTTATTATATATATCTACTCCGTATTTTGTAGTATCTTGCGCTATTATTATTAATTCTTTAATTCCTTTTTCTGCTAACATTTTTGCTTCTTCAATTATATCTTCCATTGGTCTACTTATAAATAGCCCTCTTATATATGGAATTGCACAATATGTACACATATTGCTACATCCTTCTCCTATTTTTAAGTATGCATAATTGCTTCCTGTAGAAACTGTTCTTTGTAAATACTCCTGTTCTTTAAACATAGGGATTTGTTTTATTTTATTTGTCTTTTTACTTTCTATCTTTGATTTTTCATTTTGATTTACTAATTCTTCTACTTTATTCCATAGATTATCATAATCTTCTAGTTTTAAAAACAGATCCACTTCTGGTAATGATTTTACTAAATCATTGTAATATCTTTGTACTAAACATCCCATTGCAATTAGATATTTACATTTTTTCTCTTTATACTGTGCCATTTCTAATATTGTGTTTATAGCTTCTTCTTTTGCTGATTCTATAAAACCACATGTATTTACTACTATTATGTCTGCATCATCTGGATTATTTACTATTTCATATTTGTGTTCTTTAAAGTGTCCTATTGCTACTTCTGTGTCTATTAAATTTTTACTACATCCAAGTGATATGAATCCTACTTTCATTTTTCTACCTCTTTTTTATTTTTTACCTTATCATTTTACCATCTTTTTCTAGTAAAATCAACTATTAAAAAGGAAATACAAAAATTAGCTAAATAGTAAATAGCACTATCATATTTATGGTAGTGCTATTGTTATATATTTATTTTTTATAAATTTACTTTCTAGAACATTTATATTTCTATTATTAATATCTTTTAAAAATATTTCTTTAAAATCTTCTTTCATTTCAATATTGCATATTACTCTACTTGAATACTGTATATTACTCATATTAATGTTATTTTTATTACAATAATATCTAAAATTTTCAAGATCTCCATATTCTAGTTTTACTTCATATTCTACTCCCCAAAATATATCTACTTTATTTGAATTTTGTATAGCCTGGATACATGCTTCTGAATAGGCTCTAACTAATCCTCCTGTTCCAAGTAATATACCTCCAAAATATCTTGTAACTACAACTAATATATTACACAAATTATTTTTTTGTAATATATTAAGCATTGGAGCTCCTGCAGTTCCTGATGGCTCACCATCATCGCTAAATCTCTCTATAAATTTCTCATTTTCCATCACTCTAAATGCAAAGCAATTATGTCTTGCATCAAAATATTTCTTTTTTATTTCTTTTATTTTTATATTTGCTTGTTCTTCATTTTCCACACAAAATACATTTGCAATAAATTTTGATTTTTTCTCTATAATTTCACTTGTTGTATTTTCCAATATTGTTTTGAACATATTTATTCTCCTACAAAATATAATTACCCCGACTTTATTAATCGAGGTAATTATATCATATTTTATTATAAATGTAAAACTCTTGATTTTATTTCTTTTGTCTTACCAACATTCCAGAAATTTTCTCCTAAATATCCACAAGTACGACGAACAACGCTCATTCTATTCTTATCTTTATTTCCACATTGAGGACAATACCATTCATTATTTTCATTTATTTGTATTTCTCCAGTATATCCGCATTCATAGCAATAATCTGATTTTGTATTAAATTCTGCATATTGAATATTATCATATATAAATTTAACTAATTCTTCTAATGCAGGAATGTTATTTTTCATGTTTGGAATTTCTACATAAGATATTGCTCCACCTGTTGATAGTTTTTGGAATTCACTTTCGAATTTTAATTTATCAAAAGCATTAATTTTTTCACGAACATCAACATGGTATGAGTTTGTATAATATCCTTTATCTGTAACATCTTCAATTGTTCCAAATTTTTCTTTATCTATACGAGCAAATCTATAGCATAAACTTTCTGCTGGAGTTCCATATAATGCAAATCCTATATTTGTCTCTTCTTTCCATCTTTCTACTGTCTCTTTTAAATGTTCCATTACTCTGTAAGCAAAGTCATGTCCTTCTTTTGTTGTGTGCGATACGCCCTTCATAGCCTTTGTTACTTCATATAATCCAATATATCCTAAAGATATTGAAGAATATCCACCATATAATAAATCATCTATTTTTTCTCCTGGTTTTAATCTAGCTATTGCACCATATCTCCAATGAATTGGGCTTACTTCTGCAGTTGTTCCAACTAATGCATAATGTCTTAACATTAAGGCTTCTTTGCATAATTCAAGTCTTTCATCTAATAGCTTCCAGAATTTATCTTCATCTTTATCAGCTATAATTCCTATTTGTGGTAAATTAATACTTACAACACCTTGGTTAAATCTTCCTTCAAATTTATAGTTTCCATCTTTATCTTTCCAAGGACTTAAGAAACTTCTGCATCCCATTGGACTAAATACGTTTCCTTCATAGTTTTCACGCATTTTTTTAGCTGATATATAATCAGGATACATTCTTTTTGATGAACATTTTACTGCAAGTTTTGTTAAATAATCATATTTTCCACCTTTTAAACAATTACATTCATCTAAAACATATACAAGTTTAGGGAATGCTGGAGTTATATATACTCCTGCTTCATTTTTTATTCCTTGATATCTTTGTTTTAAGATTTCTTCTATTATCATAGCATTTTCTTTTACATATTCGTCTTCTGGATCTACATGTAAAAATAGTGTAACAAAAGGAGATTGTCCATTTGTAGTCATTAATGTATTTATTTGATATTGTATTGTTTGAACACCTTGCCTTAATTCTGTTCTTAATCTTGTTTGAGTTATTTCTTCAATCATTTCTTCTGATAATTTGTTTTTATATTCTTCTGTTAATTCTTTTTTGAATTTATTATAACTTTTTCTTAAATATCTTCCAAAATGCTTCATATCTACTGATTGTCCACCATATTGACTACTTGCAACAGATGCTATAATTTGAGTTGCTATTGTACATGCAACTTGGAAAGTTTTTGGTGATTCCATTAGTTTTCCATTCATAACAGTTCCATTGTCTAACATATCTCCAATATTTATTAAACAACAATTAAATATAGGTTGTAAGAAATAATCCATATCATGAAAATGTAATATTCCATCTTCATGTGCTTTTGTTATTTTCTCAGGTAATAACATTCTTTTTGTTAAGTCTTTTGATACTTCTCCTGCAATTAAATCCCTTTGAGTTGATGCAATTATAGCATTTTTATTTGAGTTTTCTTCCATTACTTCTTTATTAGTTTTTCTAATTAATCCTAAAATTGACTCATCTGTAGTATTGCTTTTTCTAACTAATGCCCTTGTATATCTATATACTATATATTTCTTAGCTAACTCATATTTTCCCAATTCCATCAATTTTTCTTCTATTATATCTTGGATATCTTCTACTAATATTCTCTTTTTAGATAAATCTTCAATATATTCCATTATAAATTTTATATCTTCTTTAGTAGCTTTTTCTTTTCTGCTTACCTCTTTATTTGCCTTTTCAATAGCTAATGATATTTTACTTCTATCATAGTCAACTATTCTTCCATCTCTTTTTATTACCTTCATTTTTCTACCCCCTATATTGTTTAATTTTTTATTAAATATGAGTTAATTATATAGTTAAATTTTTATTTTTCTGTTGCAAATGCAACAAAAATGTGATATATTTTTTTTGAAAGGTGGAAACCATTATGAATAGTGATTTTGATTTCGAAAATTTTTTTAAAAGCCTAGATTCCAAGTGTTCCAAGGTTGTCAAACGTTCTTTTACTAGAGGTGAAACAGTTACGACTTATCTAGAAAAAAGAAATCAAATGTGTATTTTGATTTCTGGCGAAGCAGATTTAATTAGATATGATTATAATGGTAATAAAACTATCATAGGTCATTTCACAGCCAATGATATTTTTGGCGAGGCTTTTTATCCTACAAATACAAATAATGAATTATTTGTTACAGCCAAAGAAAACTGCACTGTATTATTTTTTATTTACACAGATATAATAAAAAAGTGCAAATCAAATTGCACTTTTCATAATGAACTTTCTTCTAACATTCAATTTCTTGTAATGAATCAAATAATAAAATTAAATACAAGAATAGAGCTTCTAGCCAAGAGAAATATTAGAGATAAATTACTTTCATATTTTGATCTTATATCTAGTAAAAGACTAAGTCAAACATTTACTTTACCTTTTTCTTTAACCGATCTTGCAGATTATCTAAGTGTTGATAGAAGTGCTATGATGCGCGAAATCTCTCACTTAAAAGATGAAGGATTTATTGAAAAGAAAGGACATAAGATTACTCTATTATATTAAAATATATGGCTACAAATATGTTTTCTTGTAAGTTCCATTAAATTAAGTTTAGTAAAACCTTCAACTTGTGTTTTTGCTCTATCTTTCTTTAATTCTTCTTTTAACAATACTTCTATGGCATTTTTATTATCTTCATTCTTCATGTCAATATAATCGATAATAATAATGCCTCCAATATCTCTCAACCTTAATTGCTTAGCAATTTCTATTGTTGCTTCTTTATTAACTTTAAATATAGTTGCCTCTAAGTCTTTTTTGCCAGTAAACTTTCCTGTATTTACATCAATAGCTGTTAATGCCTCTGTTTTGTCAATAGTTATAAATCCTCCACAATTAAGCCATATTTTTCTTTCAGTTGACTTTTCAATTTGTTTTTCTATATCATACATATCAAGTAAATTTTCTTCTTTAGAAAATTCCACTTCTGCATCACTTATATTTTTCATATTCTCAAATATTTCTTTACTATTAGTTATAATTCTATCAAGTTTTAAATCTATTACAATTTTCTCAGCAACACTTTCACATTCATATATCAATTTTCCACTTTGAGTTTTATTGTATTTTGATTGTATATCATTCCATTTATTTGATATCTTTTTAATATCTTCTATTATTTCTTTATCTGATACATCCTGAGCTAAAGTTCTTACTACAGCTCCA
This sequence comes from uncultured Clostridia bacterium, assembly GCA_934167965.1. Taxonomy (GTDB): domain Bacteria; phylum Bacillota; class Clostridia; order TANB77; family CAG-508; genus CAG-269. Next base: position 73,226 of record CAKPMJ010000006.1, read on the forward strand.
TTTCCTTTTGGCAAATTATCTTTCATTAAATTTAAAAGTCTATCTTTCTGAGCTTTATCTTCTATTTTTTGTGATATTGTAATAATACTAGTATTTGGCATAAATACTATATACTTACTTGGCAAACTAATATGGGTTGAAACTTTCGCTCCCTTTTTTTCGTTGCAATCCTTTTTTATCTGTATTAATATTTTGCTATTAGGTTTTAAAACTTCTCTTATATCTGTATTTCTTGGCATAGAAGGTTTTTCTGTCTTTTCGTCAATTTGTGGTATTGCATCTTTAAAATGTATGAATCCCTTTTTATTATCACCGTAATCTATAAAAGCTGCTTGCATTCCAGGCACTATATCTGCTACTCTTCCTGCATATATATTTCCTTCTAGTCTATTATTCTTTGTTTCTTGATTATTCTCATATCTTTCTAATAATTTGCCATTTTCTATTAGGCATATTGTTTCACCTTGTTTATTTTTATTGATAATTAATTCTAACATTTGCTTACTTCCTTTTAGTTTATTTTATTCATTGCATTGTCAATGCCTTGTTTTAAAATTTCTACCACTGCATCTGCAGCTGTATCTATTCCTTTTTCTAATTCTATATAATCTTCATTATTAACTTTTGAAATAACATAATTTATTAAATCATTTTTGTATTCAGGCATACCTGTTCCCACTCTTATTCTTGGAAATTCTTGGCTACCTAATCTATATACTACTGATTTCATTCCATTATGAGTTCCTGGTCCGCCTTTTTTTCTTATTTTTGCAATTCCTGGATTAATATCTATATCATCATATATTACTATTATATTCTCTAATGGTACTTTATAAAAATTAGCTATTTCAACAACTGAATCTCCACTTAAATTCATATATGTTTGAGGCTTGCACAAAATGACCTTTTCATTTTCTATAATTCCGCTTCCATACAAAGCCTTAAACCCATTTTTATTTACTTCAATGTCATATTTATTAGCTATTCTATTAATAACATCGAACCCCATATTATGTCTAGTTTTACTATATTCAGGTTCAGGGTTTCCTAATCCTACTATTAAATACATTTATTTTTCCTCTCATTCTTCTGCTGTTTTATTATTTAATAATTTATTTCGAACTTTGTTCAAAAACATAAATAAATATTCATCTTTCAACAATATTAATATAATTCCATATACTAATACACCAACTATCATTTGAAGTACTATTGATGCCATTCCTGTAGAAACTATTAATTTGGTTAAATTACATGCTACAAACATAATTATTGATGCGAATAAATACTTATAACTTGTTCTAATCATCTTTTTAAAACTTACTTCATTTTTTACATATCTAAATTGCATCCAATCCACTACTACTTGTGATAAGACTGTTGCAATACATGCCCCTATTGAACTATATAATTTGATTAATACATAATTCAGCACAAAATTCACCAATACACCTACTCCTACTGAAATCGTATACTCTTTTTGCCTCTTAGTTGGTAATAAATATTGTGTTCCTAACACATTTGTTATTCCCATAAGCAATACTATTGGGCTTATTATGCAAATTAAGGTTGCAGCTTTTTCATACCCTGCTCCAAAAAATATTGGAACAAATGCTTTTGATATACTTATTATTCCAAAAATCATAGGGAAACTTAATAAGAATACAAAGCTAAATGATTTTTTCATATAGTAATTTATTTTGTCTTTCTCACCATTTGCAAACATATTTGCCATTCTTGGAATCATTACTACACCCAAAGATGTAACTATTGTAAGTAATACCCTTACTACTTTTTGGCTCTGTTCATAATAGCCTGTTTCTGATTTATCTGATATTATTTTTCCTAGCATTGTTGTATCTAACATACTATATAACTTATTTGTAATTTGAGGTATAAATAATAATATTATTGCTGGTACCTGATGTAATATGCTTATTTTCTTTACCTTTACCCCTCTTAAATATTTAGGTAAATATAACCATAATGATAAATTTCCAATTAAATCTGCTAATGAATATATATACATGTATGTTATCAAATCACTTTGCTTTTTTACCATTATAAATATTAATGCAACACTTATTAACCTTACCAAAATATTTCTAGTTACTGTTTTCTTAAATTCTTCTAGTCCCTGAAAAAACCAACTTATATCAAATGCTCCTGCAATTAGTTCAAATATCAAAATCCTGTAATATACACTATAAGTCCCTGTTCTCATAAATGTAAAATAATATATTACTACAGCAACTGCTATTGTTATAAACCTAAATACTACAAGTTCTATAAATATTTTTTTTCTTTTTCCTCTATGGTCTTGTGCATAAGCTATTTCTCTTTGTCCATATAATGATACTCCAAGTGAGCCAAATAATACGAAATAAGTAACTATTGTATATGTATAACTATATATTCCAATACCCTCCGCACCTAGTACTCTTGATAAATACGGTGTTGTTATTAGTGGTAATATAAGTATTAATATTTGGTATGTTAAATTATATAAATAATTCTTTGCTATACTTTTCTTAGGCATACTCTTTCCTTTCTTTTTATCCTATTCTTGTAACTATAATTCTATCATTCTGACATAAATCTTTTTTGCTATATGTTTCTACATATCTTTTTTCATTATCAATAATTTTTCTTACTGCAATTCTTTGATCATATCCTATTTCCATACATAAATACCCTTGTCTATTAAGATATTTATATCCATCTTTTGCAATTCTTCTATAAAAATCTAATCCATCTTTTCCTCCATCTAGTGCTAATTTTGGTTCATTTTGTACTTCCAATGGTAGTTTTTTTATTTCATCTGTTGCTATATATGGTGGATTTGATACTATTACATCAAATTTCTTGTCTTTTACTTTATCAAATAAATTTGATTCTACAAATTTTATGCTGTTTGTTACTCCATTTAATTCGGCATTTGCTTTTGCTATTTCTAATGCTTTTTTACTTATGTCTGTAGCATATATTTTTACATTTTGAACATATTTTGCAATTGATATTGCTATTGCTCCACTTCCTGTACACAAATCCAATACTACTGGATTTTTTATATTTTTTAATATTTCTATTACTTCTTCTACTAAGATTTCAGTATCTGGCTGAGGTATTAATACATCTTTATTAACTTTAAATTTTAATTTCATGAACTCCTGTCTTCCAATTATATATTGTAGTGGTTCACCTGATATTAATCTTTTTATATTTCTAACATATTCTTCTTTTTGTTTTGCAGTTACTTCTTTGTTATCATATATAATCAAGTATTCTCTAGGCTTTTTTATTGTATACTGTAATATTGCTCTTGCCTTATTTTTTGGACTTTCTACTCCCTCATTTTTTAATAACATTATTCCTTGATTTATTAGTTCTTTTATTGTCATATTTAATCATCTCTCTTTTAATATGATTTCATTCTTTTTTATATCATATTTATTGCTTTTTTGCAAGTTTTCTTAATATAAAAAACAGTAATGTGAATTACTGTTTTTTATATTTATTTAATTTTTAAATATATATACTCATTTTCTGGTACTGTTGCTTCCTTCTTTACTTTATCAATATCTATTTCTATCCATTCTCCTGATTTTATTGTATCTTCACTTGATGATTCTATTTCATTTTCAAAATTAGTATCATAAAATTTAACCGTTTTATATCTTGTATCTACGTTTTTTATCTTTTCTGCCAATTCATTATATGAATATGATTTATTCATATTAATTTCATAATATGTGTAATCATCAGCAGCATTATAATTTTCTTTAAAATCATCCTTATCACAAATATTTAAACTATTAATTATTTCACTATCAGACATTATTACTATATCCTCTATTAGCTTTTGTACATATTTATATTGATTTATACTTATTGATGTCCATCCAGATTTATATCGATTAAGCATGATATAGTCATCCTCATCTATAAATCCATCATGATTTACATCCATCGCCTCTTTGCAGTCAGTTTCATTATTCAACTTATTATTTACCGAAAAACGTTGTAATGCTGTAATATCCTCAGTTTCTATTGAACCATTACAATCTACATCTCCAAATATAACTGTTTTTGCTACTACTTCTCCATTTTTTACTACCTTCATGCCAGTTGTCAATGTTGTGCTATCTAACACATCATCTGTATTCTCAATATTTCTTAATATATATCCTTGCATACCTAAAACATTATTTAAATTTTCTGCTTTTTCTCCTTCATCTATTCCTGTTATACATCCATATCTACATTTGTATTTAGAGCCTTTTTCTATAAAAATCCCATCTATTTCTATGTCTAACAATGTTATACTTTCCTCTTTCTGTGCCTCTTCTGTTTTCGTCTTCGCTTCAGCTGCTTTTCTTAATATTCCATTTTCTCCTGACAACATGCTTATAGCTACTCCTGCTAATATTAATAATACTATTATTGTTATTACTAATGCTATTAATGTTATTCCTTTGTTTTTCTTCATTTTTTCTTTCCTTTCTTTTATAACATTTTGTTTGTAGTTTATCATATTTATTATTCTTTTTACAGTGATTTTTATTCATACTTTTTATTTTATACACAACAAAAAGACACTATCATATTATCCGGTGTCATAATAAACACCAAATGTTATAATATTGCCCTTTTTTGTCAAGAGCTATTTTTTTAATTTTATCGTTATATACTGATCTTTCTAATTAAATTGTATCACAATTTCATCACTGTTTGACACTAAATTATCTTCTATACCATATGGAACTGTTATATACGCAAAATTGCCACTAGTTATCTTTTCCGTACTATTTCCTGAAATTTTTCCTCCATCTTTATCACAGTATGACACTGACATTCCTTCTATAGTACTTCTTATTTTCGTTCTTAAATCTTTATACGTATATTCTTCATTTAGAGTTAGTTTATAATATTTTCCTTCTTCATCTTCGCCTTCTTCAAAGCTATTTTGAGCAGAAATTCCTAGCTTTTTTATAATTTCAGTATCACTCAAGACTTTTACTTCTTTTAATTTTTGAACATAATAATCTTGCTTGTCTAAAACAGATGTATCACTTTTCGTAGTATATAATAAAAGCATATTAGTGTCTTTTTCATTTATATATCCATCATGGTTAACATCTGCAGCAAAAATACTATATTCTTTAACATCATTATCTAATTTTCTCATAATTCGTGCAGCTTTAGTTACATCTGCTCCTTGTATACTTTCATCACAATCAACATTTCCAAATATTACAGTCCTTGCAATCTCTTCTCCATTTTTTGTAACTTGCATTCCTGTTGTTAATATAGCTCCTTCTGTATCTGTAATTTCACTTCCATCTTCTTTTTTGATATCATATCCTGAAGGTAAGCAGTCTTTTAAACTTTTTACTTTATCTCCTATATTTATTCCTGTTATCATTCCATATCTGCACTTATATTTATATCCCTTTTCTATAAAATATCCATCTATTTCATAATCAACTAGTATTGATTGCTCTTCTTTTTGAGCTTCTTCTGTTTTTGTTTTCGCTTCAGCTGCTTTTCTTAATATTCCATTTTCTCCTGATAGCATTGCTATTGCCACCCCTGCTAATATTAATAACACTATTATCGTTATTACAAGTGCTATTAATGTGATTCCTCTTTCTTTCCTCATTCGATTTTCCTCCATTTTTATCTTTATTTTGTTGTTAATCTATTGTGTTCTATTTTTATATTACCATATTTATTTTTCTTTTTACAGTGAATTTTATTCATACTTTTATTATTTTTTTCATTGTCAAAAAAGAACGTCCCCATTGACAATTTTTAACACAACAAAAGACAATATTATACTATCCGGTATCATTATAATTACCGAATATTATAATATTGTCTCTTATATTTATGTTTTTTATTAACTTTTTTTCTAAACTATTTGTGTGTGTGTGTGTGTGTGTGTGTGTGTGTGTGTACTCCCGCAAGGCTTTCAGCCTTTATTGTTCTTTGCATCTTTTGTTTTCTCCTTTTATTTTTTCTTTCGTTTTTATACTATCATTACTACAAGCCTTTGTCAATAGTAAAAACATTAAATTTCTAAACTATTAATAATATCTCTTATTATTTCACAACTATTTGATAATTTATTTTGTTCTTCTTCGTCTAATGGTAATTCTAGTATTTCTCTAACACCTTTATTAGAAATAACAGCTGGAACACCTATATAAATGTCTTTTTCATTGTATTCTCCATTTAAAAAAGTAGATACTGTAAGTATTGCTTCTTCATCATTTAATATTGCCTTTATAAGTCTTGTTAAAGCGACTCCTATTCCATAATATGTTGCTTTTTTCTTTTCAATTATCTCATAAGCTGCATTCTTAACTTCATCTCTAATTTCTTCCATGTCTTTTAATGTTTTTCCTCTTGATTCTATTATGTCTAATAGTCTTTTACATCCTATATAACAATGTTTCCATGGAACAAATGATGAATCTCCGTGTTCACCCATAACATAAGCATGTGTGTTTTTAGGTGATATATCTAATCTTTCTCCTAATAAATAACGTAATCTAGCCGTATCTAACATAGTCCCTGATCCTATTACTTTGCTTGTTGGCATTTTAGACACTTTTTGAACCACATATGTCATTATATCTACTGGATTACTTGCTACTACAAATATTCCATTAAATCCATTTTCCATTACTTGTTCTACTACGGATTTTATTATTTTTGCATTTGTTGTAACTAACTCTAATCTTGTTTGACCAGGCTTTTGATTTATACCTGCTGTTATTACTACTATATCTGCATCTCTACATTCTGTATAGTCACCATATCTAATGTCCATCTTGCTTGGTGCATAAGCAACACCATGTGCTAAGTCTAAAGCTTCTCCTTGTGCTTTTTCTGTATTTATATCTATTAGTACAAGCTCATTTACTCCTCCTTGATTTAATAAAGAATATGCAAAACTTGTTCCCACAAATCCTGTACCTACTAAAATTACTTTTCTATTTCCCATTTTTATTTCCTCCTCTATCTCAATAAAATAATTTTAATACAAATAGTATTAAAATTATTTTATTTGAATTTTATTTAATTAAAATATTATATTGTTTCCAATTACTTCTGATATTAATTTATATATTTTCATATTTTGTAAATTACTATATATTTTCATCATATCTTCATTTGACATATTTTCTACATCTACGCTATTTTGTGTATCTAAGTTTTCTATTGCTTCATTTACCTTATATGATACTTTAACATTGGCTGTTACTTCTCCTTCTTCTGGTACAGATAATGCAACTCTATATGTGTCTTTTTCTGTTTTTAATATACTAAGATTATAAGTATCAACTTTATCTGTTAAAATCATTTCTACTTTTACAAGTTCAGCATTAAATCCTTTAGTATATATACTCATTATAAAGGTTCCTTCTCCTGTATTATTTTCATCTTCTAATGTTTTTATTAAATCTTCTAATTCATTTTTTAATTCTGTCTTTACTTCATCTTCGAAACAATTTAAAAATTCATCATTTTCTTTTAACTCTGTTGATACATTCTTAACAACTTCTTTTAAGTCTTTTGCTGTAAGTGTTAATATAGATTTTTTTGTATTTACTTTAGTACCATTTACATCAAGTTCTACCTTTTCTTGTGAAAAATACTCATCTTTCAAATTTTTAGATAATGTCTCAGTAAATATTTTATATGCTTTTTCTGTCTTCATTTTGTCATCAACTAATGATTTTCCCGCTTCTTCTATTGATGTATTTAAACTATTTTTTGTTTCTTCATCAACAGGAATAGCAAAGTATTTATCAAATAATCCTTCTATATATGCATATGCACTGTCTTCTCCTACTTTATATGTTGCTTTTGCATCAATTAATTTCTCATTTTCATAATCTGCACCTAATTTTATAATTCCCTTTTTTTGTTCTAAATCTAATTGTATATTGGCAGATAATTTAGTTTTATTTAAATAATCTGCTACTTGTTTTACACTTTCATCTTCAGAATTTATATTAACATCTAAAGCTAAATCTGCGTTTACTGTTTTTACATCATTTTCTTTATTTTCCTCTAATTTTAAAGCCTGCATAAATATATTTTTTGGTTTTTGTTGATTATTATAATAAAGCCCTCCTAATATTGCTAAAAGTGCAATAATTACAATTACCACCACTATCGGTAAAACTTTTGATTTTTTCTTGTTTTCGTTTTCTTCCATTTCTTTCATCCTTCCTTTTTTTACATTTTATTTGGCATTTTCATACCTATAAGTTCTGCACCTTGTTTCAGAACTTTTCCTGTAGCAAAACTCAAAAATACTCTTGCATCTTGAAATTCTTTGTCATCACATATAATTTTATTTTCATTATAAAAATTACTATATGCCTTTGACAAATCAATTAAATATCTTGCAAGTATTGATGGTTCATTTTTATCTGTTACCTGATTCAATACATCTTCAAAATTGTAAATTAATTTTATAATATTTTGAGAATATTTATCTTGCATACACTCAACATTAATATCTTTTACCTTAGGAATATATCCTACTTTTTCTAGTACACTTTTTGTTCTAACATAAGTATACTGAATATATGGTCCTGTTTCACCCTGGAAGTTAAGTACTTCATCCCAATCAAATACTTGGTCTTTTATTCTTCCTGTTGATAAGTTATTAAATACTACTGCACCTATCCCTATTTTCTTAGCAATTTCTTCTTTATCTTCTAAATCAGGATTTTTTTCTTCTATAATTTTTTGTACTCTTTGAATTGATTCATTTAACAAATCTTCAAGTTTTATTACCGTACCTTCTCTTGTAGACATTTTACCTGTCTTAAGTCTTACCATTCCATAAGAAATATGTTCTAAACCTTTTAAGTACTTTTCATCTAATCCTAAATACTTAGCACTAGCAAATATTTGTCTAAAATGTAAGTCTTGTTCATAAGCTACTACATATAAACATTTATCAAAATCATAAGTTCTAGCCCTATAAAGAATAGCAGCTAAATCCCTTGTATCATAAGTAGTTGATCCATTTGATTTAATAACCATACAAGGTGTATTTATTCCTTGATCTTCTAAGTTTATGATCTTTGCCCCATTTGATTCTTCTAGATGTCCTGATTTTTCTAATATGTCTACTATTTCTGGCATCTTATCTGTATAAAAAGCCTCTCCATTCCATGAATCAAATGTTGTTCCTAACATATCATACACTCTTTGAAATTCTTTTAAGCTTAAATCTTTAAATTTTTTCCAAATTTTTGTACAATACTCGTCTCCATTTTCTAACTTTTTAAAGTTTTCTCTACAAAGATTTAGAACTTCTTCATCTTCTTTACATAAATTATTTATTCTTACATATAAATCTAGCAAATCATCAATAGGATGCTCATCTAATGTATATTCATTTCCCCATCTCTTATATCCTTCAATCATCTTTCCAAATTGAGTTCCATAATCCCCCAAATGATTTATTGCTATTGTATTATAGCCTAAATATTTATATATATTATATAATGCTTGTCCAATTCCTGTAGTTCTTAAATGACCTATATGAAATGGTTTTGCAATATTAGGTGATGAATATTCAACTATAATATTTTTATTTTTTTTGGCCTGAGCTTTTCCATACTCTTTTTGGCTTTCTATATTTGATATAACTTCTTCAGTTAATACATTTTTATTTATATAAAAGTTTAAATATCCACCTGCTACTTCTACTTTTTCTATATTTTTATTATCTAAATTAATTTTTTCTTTTGTCTCAGTAGCAATTATTTGTGGAGATTTCTTTAATATTTTTGCAAGCCTAAAACATGGAAATGCATAATCACCATTTGCGTTATCTTTTGGGACTTCTATAAGATCTACTAATTCTTTAAGATCCAGTTCTAGCGTTTTAGATAATACCTCTGCTATTTCTTCTTTAAAATTTATCACTATTCCATCTCCTCTTTAAAGTAATCTAATTTCATTGCTTGTTTTATTTTCTTCATTGTTTCTTTTGCCTCTTTTTGAGCCTTTTTAGTACCATCTAATATAATTTTGTCAACTATTTCAGGATGTTGTTCATAATATGCTCTCTTTTCTTTTATAGGTTTTAGGTATTCTATTATATTATTTATTAATTGCTTTTTGCAAGCAACACATCCTCTTGCACCTGCCCTACATTCTTCACATACTTTTCGGCATTCATCAGGTGCTGTAAATAAATTATGATAATATGCTACCATACAAATGTCTGGATTTCCCGGATCATCTTTTTTTATTCTTCCTGGATCTGTAACTGCTCCCATTACCTTTTTAGTTATTTCTTCATCACTATCTGATAAATATATTGCATTTCCTAATGATTTTCCCATTTTTTCATTGCCATCTAAACCTTTTATTCTCTTATTTTTTGATAATAAAATTTCTGGTTCTTTTAGAACATCTCCATATATGCTATTGAATTTTCTAACAATTTCTCTACATTGTTCTATTAATGGCTCTTGATCTTCTCCTGCTGGTACTATTTCTCCATTTAATACCGTTATATCAGCAGCTTGACTTACAGGATATCCCAAAAATCCATATGTTACACTTTCTCCAAATATTTCCCTTTTTTGTGCAATCTCTGTCTTTACTGTAGGATTTCTTTGAAGTCTTGCTATTGTAACTAGATTTGAATAAAAAACTGTAAGTTCTGCTGTTTCTGGTATCATTGATTGTATATATATTGTTGCTTTATCAGGATTAATCCCTACTGATAAATAGTCCATAACAAGTTCTCTAACATTTTTTCTAACCTTTTCAGGATTATTAAAATTATCTGTTAATGCTTGGACATCTGCTATTAATATATATGTTTCATATTCATCTTGAAGTTTTACTCTATTTTGTAATGATCCAAAATAATGTCCAATATGTAGTCTACCAGTAGGTCTATCTCCTGTAACTATTCTTTTTTTATTTTCCATATCTTCTCCTTATTTTATGTATTACCACCTGCATTGTTATTGTTTTCTACAACATTTGCATTTGTTTCTGTAGTATTGCTATTTGTATCACTATTATTTTCTCCTGTGGTTGCCTTTTCTTCTACTACAACTGTTCTTACAACCGTTGTAGTTTTATTATTTGAATTTGTTACAGTATATGTAACTTTATATGTTCCCGCTCTTGATGTATTTACCATTCCTGAAGTTATAATTTTATTTGTTATATCTCCATCTGTCTTATCTGATGCTGTTGCTCCTTGCTCTGTATATGTATCGCCAACTTTTAACTTTAAGCTTGCTGATCCTTTTAATTTTATTGTTGGTTTATTTTTCTTATCTGATGCTGATGTTCTATTATTTTTGTTATGTACATCACATTCATCAGTTGGTAAATCATTTTTTACCTTGCCCCCCTTAGTCTTCCATAATCCTAAGTCTTCTTTTGGTAGGCTTGATGCTGAATATTTTGTAGTTGTCTTAGGGCAATATTTATTTGCTAAAAGTCCTGTTTCTTCACAAACCTTAACACCTTTTGATTTTCCCTCTGTACAATCTTCTGGTTCTTTTCCTTTTATACATATTTCTTTATATGTAGATGAACATTTATCTGTTGCCTTTAATCCTGTTGCTTTACATATTTTTACTGTAATTACACCATCTGGTTTATCAAAAGTTGATTTCTTTTTATTTTTATGTAATGATTTCATTACTGTACTCCATATTAAACCTGCTGGATTTGTTCCTGGGAATCTTACTTCCTCATTTTGGTCATATCCATACCATGTTGCTCCTGAATAATAATTAGTAAATCCACATAACCATCTATCAAAATCCTGGTTTGTTGTACCTGTTTTAGCCGCAACATCTATTCCTGAAATTTTACAATAAGGTGCAGTTGCTCCTGTATCTTTTACTACTGAAGTCAACATATTTTTCAATACATAAGCAGTTTCTTTTGAGCATACTTCTGTCTTTTCTTGTTCTGGTTCAACAACAGTTTTTTCTTCACTATCTACTACTTTTGTATAAAATAAAGGTGTTCTATATTCTCCATCATTAGCTATAGTAGCATAAGCTGCTGCCATTTCTAATGGTGTAATTCCTCTATATAAACCTCCTATCGCTAACGCCAAGCCGTTATCTCCAGTGTCATCTAATGTTGATACTCCCATTTTTCTCATATAATCTCTTGAAACAGGTGGGGTTACTTCTACCATTACTTTTACAAATGGAATATTTTGTGATCTTGTAACTGCTTCTCTTAATGTCATTATACCTCTATATCTTCCTTGGTTCTTTGGTGTATATTTTCCTGATGTGTATGCACCTGAGAAAACAGTATAATTATCGTTATATAAAGTTGAAGGAGTTACTATTCCTTGTTCTAAAGCTGGTAATAAATCAGCTATTGGTTTTATAGAAGAACCTGTTTGTCTAGGGCTTTGTGTTGCTCTATTTAGTCCTCTTGCAGTTGTTTTTTCTCCAAGTCCTCCAACACATCCTGTTACATATCCAGTTTTATTATCTATTACTACCATTGCTGCCTGGCTATATACCAACTTACCGTCTTCGTCTTTTGTTTTTTTAGATTTTCTAGCATATTTACTACTATTGTCGACCATTACTTTATTCATTTTATCTTGTACTTTAGAATTTTGAGTTGAATAAATTGTAAGGCCTCCACCATATACATAAGTTGTGGCATATTCTTTTGTCCAATCCTTTTCCTTCATAATATCTGCAATTACTTGTGATATTGTTGCATCTGTATGATAAGAATATACTGATGTCTTCATACTTGATTTTTTAAACTTAAATCCTTTGTCTACATCCTTACATGCTTTATCATAATCTTCTTGATTTATGCACCCTTGTTGTAGCATTTTTGCAAGAACTGTTTTTGTTCTATTATTTATTTTGTTTGTTTTATTTTCATCTTTTCCATATTTATATTCACTATATGGATTATAAGCATTTGGTGCATTGTTAATTCCAGCTAAAAACGCACATTGAGCTAAACTTAAGTCCTTTGCTGATTTATTAAAATAATAAGCAGCACCTGACTCTACACCGTAATTATCTCCACCAACAAATATTATATTTAAATATAATTCTAATATTTGGTTCTTTGATAACATTCTTTCTAATTGGTACGCTTTTGCCCATTCTTTTACTTTTCTTGTAATTCCCTCAATTCCTTTATCTTCATTTTCTTGAGTGATATTTTTAACTAACTGTTGTGTTATTGTACTTCCTCCAAATGATGAACTTCCTCTATGAAATATGTAACTTGCTATTGCTGCCGATGTTCTCTTAAAATCAACTCCATTATGTTTATAGAACCTTTCATCTTCTATTGATACATATGCTTTTATTAAATTCTCTGGCATTTCTTCTAATGTTATTATCTTTCTATTTTCTGCTCCACTTAGTTCTGCAATCACTTTTCCGTCTGTGTCTAATACTACAGAATTCCCATTTATAAGCAATTCTTCTTCACTTATTTCGAATTCTTGTCCCCATGCTCCATAAAGCATTCCTACTACTATTCCTGATCCTACAACAGCAGCCATAACTAATAATAGCAATATCAATCTTATTGTTATTATTAATTTAGGATGTTTTTTCGAAAATTTTACTTTTTTATTTCCACCTTTTTTATTTGTTTTTTTATTACTCATATATTATTTTTTCCTCCTTAAAAGCCAAGTTATTAGCTTTATTTTAGACTTCTTAATTATATTATATTTTGTCAAAAAAAGCAATAGATTTTTGGCTCTTCTTTTCTTTTTTGTAAATATATGGTATAATATTATTATGTTAGTTGATTTTACTAAATTGGAAGAGTGAAATGATAAAATAAGTTTAAAAAGGAGCATTATGACTATGGACTTTATATATACACTATTATCAACAATATTTTCAACTTTGTTTATATTGTTATTTATATTTTTGCTTTATTATTTTATAAAAAACTCTGAGCTATTCAAAAAGGATGACACAACATATTATGAGCTCAACAATATACGGAACCTACAATTTAAGGCCAAATCTTCCACAATTATGTATGTACCTCAAGGTAATAATAAAATAATTGATTTATTTTATTTAAACCCCGGTGATGAAATTATAATAGTGGTTGATGATGATGGTTCACTTATTTTAGAGATTCCAGAATGTGTTTATGACTAACACTTATTTTCACTTTTCCTTTAAGTCTTGGTATTTAACCAAGACTTATTATATTATATATTAAAACAGACACACACCAAGCAATTCCTATTTGAAACAACACTACTTTGACAGTCTTTCCAAAACTCTTTAATTCTTTCATCATAGCACTTATAGCACTACAACATGGTGCACTAAACAAATTAAATGCTATAAAAGCATAAGCTGATGCCTTATTAAAAAAACAAAATACCGAATTTGATTCGAACATATTGTTCGAGCCATTTAATCCAGCTATAATAGACATAGATGATATTACCTGTTCTTTTGCAATTAATCCTTGAATTGCAGATACTGCAACTTCCCAGCTATTTACTCCTACAACAGGACAAAAAATCCACGAAATCTTTTTACCAATTAATGCTAAAATGCTATCTTCTATTCTCACTCCATATTTAAAGTCTATAGAAAATGAAAGCAACACCCAAACAATAATAGAACAAAGAAAAATCGTACTTCCCGCTCTTAAAATAAAAGCAACTAGCTTTTCCGCCACGTCTCGTATTAAATATTTTATATTAGGCAATCTATAGTCCGGAAGTTCTGATATAAACGAAGCTGTAGTATTTTTAAAAATATATTTTTTCATTATTTTAGCACTAATAATTATTATAATTATTGCTAAAATATATAATGAACCGCTAACTAGTCCAGCATTATCTTTAAAAAAATAGCCAGAAAATAGTGCTATAATAGGCATTTTGGCACTACACGGAATAAATGGTACTAAAATACTTGTCATTTTTCTTTCATCTTCATTCTCTATAATCCTTGTTCCCATTACTCCAGGTACACTACATCCTGAGCCAATTATAAATGGAATTAGTGCTTTTCCACTTAATCCAAATCTTCTAAATATTTTGTCTAATAGGAAGCCAATTCGTGACATGTATCCAGTTGTCTCTAAAATTGAAATGCTTAAAAATAACGTTGTGAGCTGAGGAATAAAACTTAATACTGTTCCTACACCTTTTATAATTCCATCTATAACTAAACTTATAAGCCATTTTGATGTATCAAATTTTAATAATATATTTTCTAGCCATATAGAAAATCTTTCTATTTTTAAATTTAATAAATCTGTTGAATATTTTCCAACCACTCCAACAGATAAAAAATATATTCCAAACATTATGCAAATGAAAATAGGTATAGATATAAACTTATTTAAAAAGAATTTGTCTAATAATTCTGTTGTACTTATTAATTTTTTCTTTTCATAAACCACTTCTTTTTTCACTTTTGCAGTAAATATATATCTTTCTGTTGCAATCTCTTCTTCTAAATCTAAATTATATCTCTGTTCAATATTCTGAATAATTTTTTCTATTGTATATGTACTTATATTTTTAAATCTAACATCTCTTTCTAAAATTTTTACAGACAAAAATCTCTTATTTTTTTGATGTAAACTTCTTTGTATCTGCTCTATTCCATTTTCTAAACTAGAACTATATATTAATATTTTTCTTTTATCTTTTAATTGTTTTATGTTATCTATCAATTCATCAATTCCAATTGCTTTTAATGCTGATATTTCACATACCTTAGTTCCTAAATATTGTTCAATTTTATGTATATTGATTTCCATTCCTTTCTTTTCTAGCATATCTACCATATTAAGAACTACAATTACTTTACAATCTAGCTCCAAAAGTTGAGTAGTTAAATATAAGCTCCTTTCTAGGCATGTTGCATCTACAATATTTATTATTATATCTGGATGTTCCTGAAGTACAAAATTCGTAGAAACCCTCTCTTCACTACTATATGGACTTAATGAGTATATCCCTGGTAAATCTATAAGTTCATAATTTGTATTTTTTATTTTGCCACTCTTTTTTTCTATTGTTACTCCTGGCCAGTTTCCAATTTTAGCATTCATTCCAGTCAATAAATTAAATAATGTAGTTTTTCCACTATTTTGGTTTCCCACCAATGCTATTTTCATTTTTCTAATTCCTCTCTAATATAGTATTCCCGTGATTTGTTGCAAATCCAACTTACTAACACATAATATATACCCTCTTAGCTCTATACTTATAGGGTCACCCATTGGTGCTATTCTTTTTACTTTTATAATTGTACCTTTTGTAAGTCCCATATCTAATAAATGTCTTTTTCTTGCTCTATCTTTTATGTTAATACTTAATACTTTACAGACTTGCCCTTTTTTTAATCTATCTAATGTTATTTGCATAAATTTCTCCTCTTGTCCTAATTTTATGTATTAACTAATATCTTTATGACATAAAAATAAACCCTGTAATATATCTATGTGATATAATACAGGATTTACAAATTTGTTTAATTTGCTTTAGATTCTAAATTTAAGATTCTATAATTATGTTCTTCTAAAATTGCCTCTATTGAACTAATTCTTGACTTAGATTTTTTGATTTTTTCTATATTGCTTTCTCTTGCATCAAATAAAGCTGATGTTTTGTCCCATAAATCATACTCTAATTTTGCCAAATCAAGCCTTTGTTTATCTTCATGTTCATCAAATCTTTCTTCAAGTGTATCAAATCTCTTATTGATCCTTTCGAAGTCAATTCTTTGTTGTTCTTCATGTTCATCAAATCTTTCTTCAAGTGTATCAAATCTCTTATTGATCCTTTCGAAGTCAATTCTTTGTTGTTC
>CAKPMJ010000007.1 GCA_934167965.1 uncultured Clostridia bacterium
TGTTATACTATTAATAGATTGATTTAATCGATTACTTGTTTCTACTTTTTCGCAAATGACCCATGTCATTGCTCCATAAGGAAATACGCTCGAACTTTCCGAGCTTTTTTAATACAACTAACTCATTTTGACATATAAAAACCTCGCTTCTTGTGTCCAAGAAACGGGGTTCATATCAAAATAGTTAGCTTTTTTGTTATATAAAGGAACTGATTTTATGTTAAATATTAAAAAAAATTAAAATATATTTAAAATCAATAAGTTTGATAATGATAGAATATAAAAGACAGGTATTTGAAATACAAGTTACATTCATTCTGAAAATATAATTAATACTTTCACTTGATAGATTTTCTAGAAATACAAAAGCAAAAATTAATTGCTAAATATATTTATAACATAGAAATTAAAAAATAGGCACAAAAATAGAAATAAACTTAAGAAAATCATTATATTATTATATTATGTATGACAAATTCATCACCATATGACATTCGCTATTATTCTTTCTTTTATAAAAAAAGATTAATTTATTTTAAACTAATCTCATCGTTAAATTATAATTTGTATTTATCTTTTCTTAACAGGAAATTGAATCTCTGTTAAATAATCTTCTTCATTTTCTTTATTCCAACATCCATCAATATAACATTCTCTCGCATTATCTATTATCTCATATCCATTATCTTCAATGTACTTTAAAATAATATTATAAGAATCTCTTAAATTATTATAAGCTCCTTTATGATAAATACATACTGCTGTAATAGGATTTGATTTCATAAATTTAACACTATCAGTTTCATTTCCTAATTTTTCTACTGCTTGTGCATATCTAATCTTAATATCTTTTTCTTTGTATTCTCCATCTAAATAACTAATATAGCAATAATCTGGAGTTATGCACTTTAAATTTGGATTTGCTTTTGCACATTCTGCTCCTGTTTGTAAAACAAATTCTGTAATTTTACTAAAATCCTCTATCATTCCATCACGATAATAAATAATGTAACCTGGAATGTCTTTGATAAAAATCTCATTTTTCATATTGTTTTCCTCCAATAAATAATTTATTTTAGAAAGCTCAATATTAAAATTAGCAATATTTTTCTCAATTTCATTTTTTCTTTTATTAAGAATTAACGACATATCTTGTCCATCTAAAACCTTTTTAATGTCTTTAATTGATAATCCTATTTGCCTTAAGGATATTATCTTTGAAATATCAACTAACATGTATCTTTTATCAGTTTTACTTACATTTTGGCATAAAATATTTACTCATATCATTATGTTCATTTTTTAAAAGTTCCACTTTGTTTTTTATTTCCCCTCCATACCCAGTTAAATTGCCATTTGTTCCCACTACTCTATGACAAGGTATAATTATACATATAGGATTCCATCCTACTGCTCCTCCTACTGCTTGACTAGACATTTTTTTTATGTTTCTTTTTTGAGCTATAATTTTTGATATATCATTATAAGTTAATGTATTTCCAAAAGGTATTGAAGACATTATATCTAATACTTCTTTTCTAAATGGTGTCAAATTATCAATTCTGTATTTTGGTATAAAATCAGGATTTTTCCCACTAAAATAAATATCTAACCATTTAATTGTTTCTTTAAATATTGGCAAATTTTTTTCTGAACAATTTAAAATATGTTTTTTTGCATCTTTTGAATCAACAAACCATAATCCAGTTAAATATTTACCATCACTATTCATTAATATGTCATCAAATTCATTTGGTGTTTTATAAGTCCATTTATATGTCATTAAGTAATCTCCTATCTATAAATTTAAAGGAGAGTTTATAACTCTCCCTATGTAATTTGATGCAAATCTAGTTTACCATGAGCTTCCGCCACCGCCACCAGATCCACCACCTGATGAACCGCCTCCAGAAGAGCCACCAGAAGAGCCACCAGATTCACTGGAAGGATTTGATGACATTGCGCTTTCTGCAGAACTCATTGCGGAATTAATGAATGACCCAAAGCTTACTATATCAAATGTATCTGTTCCTTCATACCAAGATGGTGCTTGTAATGATATTGATTCAAACTTTTTAATCCATTTGTCTGATACACCTAAAACATAAGTATATGGCAAAATATCATAAAAATATGTTGGATTTTGCATAACCATTGTTTCTAATTTATCTTTTTCAGCAGTTTCCAAGAAGTTTTTAAATCCTCTTAACTTACCTAATATTTCATTACCATAAGGGGTTCTTTTTGGTAAATATTTCAAACATATCTCCATACCAAGAACACATGCTAGGCCAATTATATATCCAATTAGATAAACTATGTCTTGCTTTAATGCTGGTAGTACCAGCATTGCCCATGGAATACCGCCAAAGCCTATTCCCCAAACAAGTCCGAATATTTTTAAGCCTATACTTGAATGATTGTAATTTAAGAGTTCTGGGTCTCCAAATACAAATTTGAACAAAACAGTAAAACCTATTCCTGGAAATAAAAGTGCGAATATTAGAGTTGAAGGTTCTCCATAAATTAAGATTGGTGGAATAGTAATTAAACAGTATGTTGCAATAATCATTAAAGTAATAAATTTGGATTTACTTGATGCTGATTTTTCAAAAATTTTATTTTTATTTTTTTTAGTATTTACAGCTAATATTATTCTATTCATAGTTATATAGAAATTATTATATAAATCATCTAAGGTTACTTCATTGTCAGTGTTAGCATTTTCTGGCTCAGTATTTTTACTAAACAATGAACCAAATGATATTGTTGGTCTTTTTGTAAATAAACCTTTCAAAAATACTTCTTCATTTGGATTATTGCCATCATATTCTTTTAACTTAGTTATTTTAAATCCTTTTACTTTAGTAAATAAACTTTTTTCTTCTGTTTCAGTTATTTTTATATATCCTTTGTTTGCTAAATATACAAGTAGTGATGTAACATCTGTGTAAGTAGCTCTTCCTTTATACAAAAAGCCAACTTCTAGACTATCATAACCTTCTGGTGGATAAAATTCAACTGTTTCCACTATAATATCATCACGACCGAATTTATACCATAGTAATATTGCTATTCCTAAAAATACTAATGGCATTAATAATAGAACATAATTCATCATATTTGATGCAAGCCCTGCTCCAACAAAATACCCTTCAGGTAATTCACATCTAATTGTTAAGGCTTCATTTGCATTAAGTATACCTTCATAACTTCCTGTTATGGTATTCCCACTTACATTATATTTTATATTACTGTTATCAGTTGAACCAACTGGTCCATATGAAAAACCTAATTTACTTGAATCAAATTCTTTTGGCATAGTTACTGTAAATGTTATATTTCCAATTACCGTATCCCAGTTATTTCCAATTATATTATAATATATTTCATCATAATTTTTCATAGGATCTTTTCCTAGATTATATGTATAACTAATTGTATATTCTTTTTCTCCTATTAATGTATGATCTTCTGAACCTATTTTTATACCATAATTACCATTTTGTCTTGTTATTAAATATTCATCACTTACATTAAGATTTGTTATTTGTGTGCGATTACTTGATTTACTACCATCTAATCTTGTGATTTCATTTCTAAGTGGTATTGTTCTAATTATCCCATGTTTTCTAGTATTAAAATATGCTGTAATTTTTTCTGTTATATCGAAAGTATTATTTTCATTTACAACAATATTTATATCATATT